>NZ_CP097116.1 GCF_024029335.1 Fructilactobacillus myrtifloralis
GCCATTAACCAAGGCTAATATGAAAAGCTAACCTGATTAAACTCTTCTTCCTGCCCCAGGTGGAGACAGACAAGCGTAAGTCCACTTAATTTAGGACCCAGGTCTAACCCATGGACGAAGCTAGTTGGATCTACGTCAGCTGGTGTTTAGGCAGCTAAGGCGTAAGAATTGTTATTATTTTTTGCAGTTATAATTTAAACTGAACGATTTAACGCATCGCAGTACGGAATGCAGTTCAAGTTCGAACCATACCCGTCGAATCCATAACGACCCCGATAGATACAAAGTGAATTGTACCATATTTAGCCACTAGATTAAATTAAAATGACGAAGCCCGTTGACAATCCCGTGGTTGGTATTGGCAGTCGTCACAAATTCCGCGTGATCCTTAACCCGGTCCCGGCCGTTTTCCATTACTACCGGATGATCAACGAACTCTAACATCGGGATGTCGTTGTTTCCATCTCCAAAGGCATAGGTGGGAATCCCAGTTAAACCAGTTTCTTCGATCAACTGTTTGATGCCGCTTGCTTTGGAAGCCCCATGGTCAACCACATCGATACTGAAGGGGGAGTTCCGGTAGAAACTTAGGCGGTCACCAAAGGCTGCTTCGTAAACGTCATCGAGATCGGTGTTCGTAACAAACATCATGTCAATTGACCGTTCGTGCCAGTAAGACCGATCTACTAACTTCGGGAGGGGAGCGTGCACGAAGGCGCAAGCCTTTTTCAGTAGTTCATCGTGGCGTGAAGCCCCTTTACCAAATTGATCGAGGACCGTGATGGAATTGCCGTGTTGCTTGGCAAATTCATCGAATTCGTCAATGGTGTGCGGATCAATCCGACGTTCAAAGAGTTCTTTGCCTTGGTAGATACCGTGGTCACCGTTGGAGGTAATGGCAGTGTCAATCTTCGTTTTCTGTAGGGTTTCTGGAATTTCATACAGGGTCCGGCCGGTGGCAATTGCGGGTAAGCCGCCTTTCGCCCGAATTTTATCCATGGCGTCGGCGACCTCATCGGTAACCTGCGAGTTTTTGTCAAAGAGGGTACTATCGAGATCAAAAAAAACTAAAAATTTGTACATAAGTCTACTCCTTTCAAAACAAGTTCCTATTATAGCATTCAATAACTACTAATTGGCAATGATTCAAGTTACAATGACAATAACTACATTTAGAAAAACGAGGGAAATACATGCGAGAAGTTGAGATTACCGGAGCAGCCGCCAGCAAAATCGAAGGTGGCTACCCGCAGTTAAGTTTAAAGGATCTAGAACACACGAGTGATGCCACGAATAATGGCGAATGGGTAGCGTTAGTAAAGAGTGGACATTTCGTTGCAAGTGCTTATTTAGCTGAAGAAGGGCACGGCATTGGTTGGATTTTGAGTCGCAAGGCCAACCAAACCTTAGATGCAGACTTTTTTGCGGGGCTCATGCGCCAGGCCTTTCAACGCCGTGCTCCGTTAGTAGAGCAGGGAGTGACTGCCTATCGGTTGTTTAATGGAATTGGTGACGGCCTCGGGGGCCTTACCATTGATAATTTTGCGGGGCAAGTGGTGCTCACCTGGGAAAACGAGGGCCTATATCGACAACGGGAGTTGCTGCTAACCGCGTTAACCAATACCCTAGCAGAATATCAAAACCTCTATGAACTGCGCCGGGGCCAACCGACGGCGACAATCACTCCGATTACCGATTTTGCGCCAGCACCAGTTGCCGAACAGGTTATCTCAGAAACGGGGACGGAATACCCCATCCAACTAACGGGAGCAAGTAAGCCCAGTCTAGATCTGGCTTACCGACCGGTGCGCACCCAGATCAAAAAGAACTCCCGGGCGAAATTAACCCTCCATCTGTTGTTCGATCAGACCGGTTTTGTGACTGCTTCGCTCGCAGGTGGTGCGGTGCAAACGGAAGCTGTTGATCAGAAAAAAAGTGCCAAAACGGCATTGGTAACGGCCTTAGCTGCTAACGAACTCACCACCACGATGCCAAAGGTACGGACGATGGATTTATTTGGCTTTTTGGATTATGCAACCAAGCATCAGCTCCACTTTGATCTCATCACGATTAACGTTCCCGCCTTTCTGCGCAGCAAAAAGACGACCTTTAACATTCGCAAGGATTTGGGTTCCTTGTTAACCCAGGTATTGGCGTTAACTACGAAGCAGGCGGATGTGTTTATGACCACCCAAACCCCGGCAATTACGACCAGAAGCTTCCGGCAAGCAGCCCAACGAGCTTGTCAAACTTTGGGGCGGAACTTCATGGAGAAGCAAAGTTTTCAGCCCCCACGTGATTTTCCGGTTAACCATGAGTTTCAAAAGGAAAGTCCCATTAAAGGGCTGTGGTTTAAATTACAAAAGTAAGCAGCGGACGGCAAGTAATTTTTTGTAACCGGTTACAAAAGTGATTGCAATCCCATTTTGGGAGCCTTATAATTAGGATAATCATTGAATTGCCGTCCAAGGAGGATAAGACTATGTTATATGGAAGTATTGAAGCTGGTGGAACTAAATTTGTGTGTGCCGTTGGGGATGAAAACTTCAACGTAATTGACCAAACCCAATTTCCGACCACGACTCCTGACGAAACGTTGGCTCGGACCGTTAAGTACTTTAAGAAGTTCGATCACATCGATGCCTTTGGGATTGCGTCTTTTGGGCCCATCGACGTTGATAAAAATTCGGACACGTACGGTTGGATTATCAAGACCCCTAAAAAGGGATGGAGTAACATTGACTTTTTAGGGAAGATGAAAGAAAGCTTCCAGGTTCCGATGTTTTGGACGACCGACGTGAATGGTTCTGCGTACGGAGAATACGTTAGTGCTAAACGGCACGACGAAAACATTAGATCGGTGAGTTACATTACGATTGGAACCGGCATTGGCATGGGTTCCGTAATCAACGGTGACTTTTTGGGTGTGAAAGGAACGCCTGAATTTGGGCACATCAAAGTGCGTCGGCACCGCGATGACCTTGATTTCAAGGGCACCTGTCCTTGGCACGGTGACTGCCTTGAAGGGGTTGCTTCGGGACCGACGTTTGAAGCCCGAAACGGGGTTAAGGGTCAAGATACACCGATTGTTGATCCAACCTGGGATATCATTGCCTACTACGTAGCCCAAGCAGTCGTTGATCTGACGGTTACGTTCCGTCCGGACAAAGTGGTACTGGGGGGGCGGAGTCTGCACGCCGGAATTTATCGCAAAGGTGCGGGCCCAATTTACGCTTCTCTTTAACAACTACTTAAGCGTTGGTTCGTTAGAGAAGTACATCACCGCACCAGAAATTGACCACAACGGTTCAGCAACGTTTGGTGATTTCGTCTTAGCCCAAAAAGCAATTAACGAAGAACAAGCAACGAGTGAAGTGGGGGAGTAACACAGATGGCTTACATTAATTTTGATGATACGAAGGTAACTAAGTTTGTGCATGACAACGAACTGCCAGAAATGCAAGCCTTAGTGACCGCCGCCGATCAAGAGCTGCGGAACGGTACGGGAGCTGGAGCGGACTTTCGGGGCTGGCTCACGTTACCCGCTGACTATGATCGAGATGAATTTGCCCGGATCCAAGCGGCTGCCAAAAAAATTAACCAGGATTCAGAAGTGCTCGTGGTCATTGGAATCGGAGGCTCCTATTTAGGAGCTAAGATGGCCATGGACTTCTTAAACGGTAGTTTTTATAATTCAAAGTCTGACGCCGAGCGACGGGGTGTGCAGGTCGTCTTTGCAGGCAACTCGCTCAGTGCGACCTATCTCCAGGAGCTGCAGGACTTTGTGGGCGACCGTGACTTCTCGGTTAACGTCATTTCTAAGTCGGGAACCACGACGGAACCATCGATTGCCTTTCGGATTTTCAAGGAAAAGTTAATTCAAAAGTATGGTAAGGAAGAAGCAAACCACCGGATTTACGCCACGACGGACGCTAAAAACGGGGCCCTTCGTCAGGAAGTTGAATCCAATGGGTACGAAAGCTTTATTATTCCTGATGATGTGGGTGGTCGGTTCTCGGTTTTAACTCCAGTTGGTTTACTACCAATCGCCGCAACGGGAGCAGACATCACTGAGTTAATGCGGGGAGCTGCGGATGCAGCGAAAACCTATCAAAATGCCGATTTACAACAAAATGCGGCGTACCGGTATGCAGCGTTACGGAACATTTTGTACCGCAAGGGTTACGTAACTGAATTAGTGGAAAACTACGAACCGAACCTGCGGATGTTTGCCGAATGGTGGAAGCAGTTGATGGGTGAATCGGAAGGTAAGGATCAAAAGGGAATTTATCCGTCCTCCGCGAACTTCACGACTGATTTACACTCACTGGGGCAGTACATTCAAGAAGGCCTCCGGAACCTGTTTGAAACGGTAGTCAAGGTCAAAACGCCACCGTACAACGTGGAAATTCCGATGGAAGCTGATAACTTGGATGGATTAAACTACCTCAAGGGACAGTCACTAAACGAAGTTAACGATAAGGCCTACGAAGGGGTTGTTTTGGCCCATAACGATGGTGGAGTGCCGGTCTTGACGGTCGAAATTCCGGATGAGTCTGAATACAGCCTAGGATACCTGATCTACTTCTTTGAAGTGGCCGTTGGCATTTCTGGATACTTGAACGGCATTAATCCGTTTAATCAACCCGGTGTGGAAGCTTACAAACAGAACATGTTTGCTCTGCTCGGGAAGCCCGGTTACGAAGAGTTAGCCGCCAAATTAAACCAAGCAGATGATTAGCAAAAAGAGAACGCAAGCGCGTTCTCTTTTTTTACGGTCGATGAAGAACTTAATAATTTCGCAATATATTTCAAAATGATTACAGTTAGATTAAGAACAGGTTGAAAGCCCACCGGGTCCGGTTAGACATGCTATGATACTTCATGTAAGTTACTTAATCAAATTAAACTAAACGACAATTTCGTAGAGGAGATTATCATTAATATGGAAAACAAAAAAGTTCACTTTAAGATGTATAAAGCAGGTAAGAAATGGTTGTTCGCTGGAATTGCCACTTCAATGATGGCTGGTGCGTTCTTCTTCACTAGCAACACTGCCTCAGCTGACGTCATTTCAAGTGGTCAGCAACACGTTGGAACTTCGTATGTTTGGGGTGGTTCAAATCCTGGTGGGTTTGACTGTTCTGGATTTACGCAATATGTTTTTGCTCAAAACGGGATCAGTTTACCACGGACGGCCGCTGCGCAATACGCTGCTAGCCAACCAATCAGTGCTTCTGAAGCTCGTCCTGGTGACTTGGTCTTCATCAGTAACGGTGGAATCTACCACGTAGGGATTTACCAAGGAAACGGCATGATGCTAGATGCTCAAAACCGTGGAGTAATTAGTGGTGATTCAATTTCATACTTCCCTGGTCAAGTATTGTACGGTCGGGTTGGTGGCGGTGCTAGCGCTGCTGCTAATGCGCAAACGCAAGCTACGGTCCAACAACCAGCTGCTAACACGAACCAAACTACTAACAACCAAGCTGCTGACAACGGTCAAGCCACTGACAACAGTCAAGCTAACCAACAACCAGCTGCCAACAACGACCAAGCAGCTGCTCAACCAGCCACTGACAACAGTCAAGCTGACCAACAACCAGCTGCCAACAACGATCAAGCCGCTGCTCAACCAGCAACTGACAACAGCCAAGCTAACCAACAACCGGCCGCCAACAATGATCAAGCCGCTGCTCAACCAGCAACTGACAACAGTCAAGCTGACCAACAACCGGCTGCTAACAACGATCAAGCTGTTGCTCAACCAGCTGCTGACAACAGCCAAGCTAACCAACAACCAGCTGCAAGCAATGACCAAGCCGCTGCTCAACCAGCCGTTGCTAGCGCTAAG
This sequence comes from Fructilactobacillus myrtifloralis, assembly GCF_024029335.1. Classification (NCBI taxonomy): domain Bacteria; kingdom Bacillati; phylum Bacillota; class Bacilli; order Lactobacillales; family Lactobacillaceae; genus Fructilactobacillus; species Fructilactobacillus myrtifloralis. The sequence goes on from NZ_CP097116.1 coordinate 5,855, forward strand.
CCAGAATTTACGGATGCTAAGTTAGTTTCCCAATCTTCTGCTAAAGAAGGTCAATTCAACGTTGAAAAAGGTTACTTTACGAATGGTGACACTAAGATTGCCGTTCGGACTTCTGCTGACTTAAAGGCAAAGGTCAAAGGTTACTTGCCTGCCAACGCCCAAATCAGTTACGATGGTTACGTTGTTAAAGACGGACACGTTTGGGTTGAATACACTGGTTTCTCTGGAAACAAGTTGTACTGCCCAGTTCGCGAAACTAACAAAGTAGCATGGGGTTCATTTGAATAAGCTTTTCAAAAAGACACTACTAATGTAGTGTCTTTTTTAGTTTGTAATGGCAACTAAAAACCCGACTATGCTCAGCATAGTCGGGTTTTGGTTAGTCAGACTGGGTTTTTAAGTGACCGCGAAAGTCGGCGAGGGTTTGGTACCCCTTTTCTTGCATCAGGGTTTCTAGTTCGTGGGTAATGCGGGTAAAGGCGGAAACGCCTTCTTGCATAACAACCGTTCCGAGTTCGACGATGTCTGCCCCACACAAAATGAGTTCAAAGGCATCAGTCCCAGTTGTCACGCCACCAGTTCCAATGATTTTAATCTCTGGTCGGAGTCGTTGGCGAAAGGCCCGGACGTTGGCAAGGGCCACTGGTTTGATGTATTGACCACCGATTCCGCCAAAGCCACCCTTGGGCTTAATCACCACTGTTTCAGTATTGGGATCAATTACCAATCCATTGCCCACGCTATTAATGGCGTTGATGTAGGTTAACGGGTACTGGTTTAAAATGGCAGCCATCGCGTCGTACTGTTGCAAGTCAAAGTAGGGCGGTAACTTAACTCCGAGTGGTTTTTCATAAAAGGCAAAGACCTGGTCCAAAATGGCGCGCGTTGCGTCTAAATCGTACCCAATTTGCGGTTTGCCCACGACGTTTGGGCAGGAAAGATTTAGTTCACACAAGCCGGTGAAGTCACTGGCCTGAATTTGTTGTAAGGCGGCGACTTGGTCAGCCGGCTTGGTTCCAGTTACCGATAAGTCAATCGGTTTGGCGGTCGTTGAGTTGGCAATAAAATCTAGGTAGTAAGCCAGTCCCTGGTTGGGTAACCCCATCGAGTTGATACTCCCTAAGTCGGTATCGAAGTACCGGGGTTGGGGATTCCCCGCTCTAGGAGCGAGCGTCGCGCTCTTAGTGGTTAACCCGCCGGCGGCAGAATCCAGAACGGATTGCATCTCCTGAGCAGTTTCGTCACAGACGCCCGCCGCATTTACAAACGGGTGGTGGAAAGTTTCGTTGCCAATGGTGGCACTTAAATCGATGGTAGCCATTCTTCGTACTCCTTTCGCAACTAAGCACAGTTGCGCAAACTAAAAACGCAGTTCAAGGGTCAGGTTCAGAGAAAAACGACCGCACGAACTGCGTTATCAGGTTAAATTCGACTTGAAATCTTTTGGTCTCTCTGAACCAAGTTAAGATGAATTGGTTTAATCCTACTGAAGAAGTTCCCGGTTGTCAAGCACGATCAGTGATTGACTTTTGGCGTTAGATTCGTTACAGTAATCACCAATTAAATAACGGAATAAAGCGGGTGCTTTAACCCAATCCAGCGAGGTTGGGAAGTTAACTGGCGGTGTTTGCAAAGGGGCATGCTAGGTTAATGAGAGCAGGCCCCTTTATTGTAGCGCCAACAGGGAGGACACGATGACTAACTCAGCACAACATGATTTAGTTTCTGTAAGTGATTTAAGTGAAGCAGACGTTTTACATAAAATTCGGCTCGCACAACTGTTTCAAGCCGGCAAAACGGTGACGTTGCAACGACCAACGTATGCCATGAATCTCTTTTTTGAAAATAGTACGCGCACTCACACCAGTTTTGAGATGGCCGAACGGCGGTTAGGCATGCAGGTGCTGCAGTTTGTCGCTGATGGCAGTTCCGTGACGAAGGGCGAAACACTCAGTGATACGGTCAAAACGTTACAGGCCATTGGCGTGGATGTGGCCGTAATTCGGCACCCAGAAAATCAATATTACCAACCACTGTTGGCCGAACAATTAGACATCAGCATTGTTAATGGTGGTGATGGGAGCGGCCAACATCCATCCCAGTCGTTGCTAGATATGATGACCATTTACCAAGAATTTTGCACCTTTCGGGACTTAAAAATCACGATCGTGGGCGATCTTAGTCACTCGCGGGTGGCCCGCTCGAACATGGCGTTATTACAGCGGTTAGGGGCCCAGGTTTCGTTTGCGGGACCAGAGCAGTGGTATAATGCCGATTTTGAACGATACGGACAGTATACGACCATTGATGACGCCGTTAACAGTGCCGACGTTGTCATGTTGCTCCGGGTGCAAAAGGAGCGGTTAGGGACTGAACTAGATGACTTTGATGCCGCTCGTTATCATCGAGAGTTCGGACTGACCAAAGCGCGTTACCAACGGCTAAAACCGGAAGCCATCATCATGCATCCAGCGCCCGTCAACCGTGGAATTGAGATTGATTCCAGTTTAGTCGAACAACCCCAGTCACGAATTTTTAAACAGATGGAGAACGGGGTTTTCATGCGGATGGCAATTCTGACGGACGTGTTGGTCGCCAAGGGATTAATTAATCCCGCTGAGATTAAAGGAGCATAATGATGACACAAATACTGTTAAAAAACGGGCAAGTTTATCAGGAACGACAACTGGTTCCCGGCGATCTCTTAATTGTGGACGGAAAGATCGCGGCGATTGGCGAACATTTAGAGCAGCCGGGCCAGACCGTCATTGATTTGACGGGAAAGGTGATTTTACCGGGGTTAGTGGACGTGCACGTTCACTTTCGGGATCCGGGTCAGACCGCGAAAGAAACAGTTGCAACTGGCAGTGCGGCGGCCGTGCAGGGTGGTTATACCACTGTGTGTGCAATGCCCAACGTGACGCCGGTCCCGAACACTCCAGCACAACTTGCTAAGATGGTGCAAGCCAACCAGGAGCAGGGGAAAGTCTCCGTGTTGCAATATGCGCCGGTGACAGTTGACGAAACCACGGAGCAGCTGGTGGACTTTGCTGGAATGCAAGCGGCCGGGGCCATTGGTTTTAGTAACGACGGGGTTGGGATTCAAAGTGCCAAAACCATGTACGATGCCATGGTAGGGATTGCCAAAACGGGCTTGCCATTAGCCGCCCACGTTGAGGATCATGCGCTCATGGCGGGCGGTGTGATAAACGCGGGACCTCGCGCTCAGGCCTTAGGGTTACCAGGCGCAGTTTCCGTTGCTGAGACGAGTCAATTAGCTCGGGACTTAGAACTAGCAAGAGTTACTGGCGTTCACTATCACGTTTGTCACGTGTCGACCGCACGGAGTGTAGAGTTGATCCGGCGGGCAAAGGCCGATGGGATTCACGTGACGGCGGAGGTTAGTCCCCACCACCTCTTACTTAACGATGAAATGATTCAAGCTGATGATCCCCTGTTTAAAATGAATCCGCCTTTGCGCGCCTCCACTGATGCTCAGGCGTTACTAGCCGGTCTTCAAGATGGCACCATCGACATGATTGCTACGGACCATGCACCTCATACCAAGGCCGATAAGGGCACGAGTTTTACCGACGGGGCCTTTGGCATTACCGGGTTAGAAACCGCGTTTCCCTTGTTATATACCAAGCTCGTGGCCCCGGGGACGGTTAGTTTGGCAGACTTGTTGGACTGGATGAGTTTTAATCCCAGTCGCATTTTTTCTTTACCAACTGCCCCCAAGCTGCACGTGGGAAGCGTTGCCAACCTTTCTCTGTGGGACTTAGAGGCTGATCGCCAGCTTACGGTGCACGACCTGAGATCCAAGGGAACCAATACGCCCTTTTTAGGCACGCACGTGGTGGCCGAACACGTGAACACAATCTGTGCTGGCCAGGTGGTCGATTAAAGAAGAGCCAACCAGAACCGGGTTCATCCGGTTCTGGTTTTTTGTTGGTGATTTTGACAGGCAGGGGCATTTCTCGTAAGATGGATAAGGCAACAAACGTTCGGAGGTAAAGGAGTAGACAGGTGAATAAACTGCAGCACTTACTGATCGGCGTGGTAATGGGTGTGACGTTGAGCATGGGGATAACCCCCTCCGTCAGCTTCGCGCAAACGGAAGTCGGCCAAGCCCCCCAAACCACCGATCGCTACCAACAATTACAACAACGGGACTACCAATCGGGGTCCCAGGCATACGACGTGTTGAATCACGATCAGCCAGACACGATTAGTCCGCAGGATTATTCGGTTAGTCAGATTGATTTTTCGAATCTAGACCGGTTGAACCGGGCCCAACCAGCCACGGCTTACCTCACTAAGGATAACCTGGGGAAGTCCAAGGGACGCGAACGGCAGCTGTTTAAACCCACGGGGTGGTCAAACCAACCGAAGCGGGTGAACGGACAACGAGTCTTTCCGGTGAACCGGGGGCATTTGATTGCGTACACCTGCACGTTTAATTTAGATGCAAACGGAAAGTATCAGCCGGGCGCCAAGGGCTCGATTGATAATCCGAAAAATTTATTTACGCAAACCGCCTTTGCCAACCAAAAAGTAATGACGATTAATGAACAAGCGGTCCGCAAAGCTTTGGCCCAGGGAAAACACGTGATTTATCAAGTCACGCCGGTTTTTCAGGGGGACGATCTAATGGCGAAGGGAGTCTGGGTGCAAGCGGTTAGTTCGGATGGGAGTTTCCACTTCAACCGGTATCTGTATAACGTGCAACCGGGGTTAGCGTTTGATTACGCCACCGGGCGTTCACACGTTGATCCCCAGATGAACGTCCCGACGCCGATGAACTATGAAAACTACCGGAAGCATTCGCTAAAACCAATTAGTACCGGCTACCAAACGCATCGTCATGAGAAAGTGCGCGTGCGTCACTTTTTTTAGGCTTGACAAAGCCATAAATTACCGTATAATAACTGATAACCAGTAAGCAAATCAGAAAGACGAAGCGTAGCCCAGTTCTAAGGGGAATAATCAAAGAGAGTTCTAGGGTGGTGCGATAGAATGTTTATCCACTTAGACAGATCAGCTACAAGTTGCAACTCCGAATGTTGAAGAGGGGTTGTTGGGATTGCCCATTATCGCAAACGAGTATCGTTGCTCCTGCAATCGTACTTAGAGCCGTTTCACTTGGAAACGGGAATTCTGGGTGGTAACACGCAAAAGCGTCCTAGACCGTGCCGTTGGCATGGTGGAGGGCGCTTTTTGTTTTTCTAGGCGCGTAGGAGGTGCAACCGCACTCATGAGATGGCGAGTGGATCCGGACCACGAGCTAAAAAAAGGTGGTACCACGTTTTTAACGTCCTTGTTCAGTTAATGAACAGGGACGTTTTTTTATTTGCTTACCATGGTTAATCACTTTAAGTTAGGAGCAACAACTATGTCTGAATTAGAAACGCCCAACCGCTTCCGGTTTAAACAGTTAATCGTTTTAGCCTCACTTTTATTTGCCCTCTTTTTTGGAGCTGGGAATTTAATTTTCCCGGTTCATCTAGGCCAAGTAGCCGGCCGGAATTGGATTCCGGCTGCGATCGGTTTTTTACTGTCGGCGATTTTATTGCCACTCGGGTCCATTTTTGCCCTGGGTCTGACCAAAAGTAAAAATATGTTTGAATTAGTCTTACCAGTGGGAAGCACCTTTTCATTGCTCTTCTTGCTGGCTGCTCACGGGTCAATGGGGCTGCTAATTGGGTCACCACGGTTAGCCACCGTGACCTTTACAATGGGGGTTCAGCCTTTTTTACCAACCCGGTGGAGTCATCCGGCCCTCCTTATTTTTTCGGCGCTGTTTTTCGCGACGATTGTGCTCCTCGCGTACCGGCAAACGAGCATCACGAACAGCGTGGGGAAAATCCTCAATCCGCTGTTTGTCGTACTCTTATTTGGCTTATTCTTAGTTGCCTTTCTCGTCAACGGTGATGCATCGCACCTGCCGCTGCTCGGGCAACCCGGACAGGGGACCAGTTCGCTAATTAGTGGTTTCTTAGAGGGTTACAACACGATGGATGCCCTCGCTGGATTAGGGTTTGGTGTGACCATCATCGCTGCGGTTCGCTCCTATACCAAGTCCGATCGGAATCAAGGGCTAGTTGTTGCTCAAATTGGATTAGTGGCTCTTGGGTTGGAAGCAGTCATTTACGTGGGTCTGATTGCCTTAGGAGTGGTGAGTCTCCGATTTACCAAGGCTAGTGCGGATGGGGGGACGGCCTTTACCCAAATCATGGCGCACTATACAGGTTCGCTGGGGGCGGCGTTACTAGCGACGCTGACCCTGTTAGCTTGTTTAACGACCGCGGTCGGGGTTTTAACCTCCTTTGCGCAGGACCTTGGCAATCGTTTCCCGCGGATTGGCTACCACAAGTTTTTGCTCGGAGCGAATGTAATTGCCTTTGGGATTGCCAACTTTGGCTTAGACCAGATCATCGCGTTTTCCGCCCCCATCTTAAGCTTGCTCTACCCGGTTGCCATTACCGTGATTGTCCTTGCGTTGTTGAACCGCTGGATTCGGCAGAATCACCTGATCTACCGGATAACAGTCGGCTTGGTTTTGATCCCAGCTAGCCTGGATTTTCTCCACACGTTGCCACCCGTCCTCCATCAATTGGAGCCCCTCGTAGCGCTCGATCACTGGTGTCAGGCGGTAATTCCACTGTTTAACTGGGGCCTTGATTTTATCCCGTTCTTACTGGTCGGACTGGTGGGGAGTAGCTTGTTCGTTTGGAGTCAACGGTTCGCAAAAAAGGTTTGACAAAGCCACCAATCTCCTGTAAATTAATGTCAATTAATTAATTCGAAAAACAAAGCGGAGGAGAGTAGTTTTTCGGACCCTGACAGCGAATTCCCGGGTGGTGTGAAGGGAAGCAGGTTCCAAAAAATGAAAGTAACCTCCAAGTTGCAACTGCGAAAGTTCGAGTAGTTGTTGGGAGTGCCCATTACCGCACGGAGTATGTTAGGTTTGCTAACATACCGTTGAGCCAATCGTTAGATTGGGAAGATGGGTGGTAACACGTGAAAACGTCCTGGACTGTTTCTAGAGCAGTACAGGACGTTTTTTGTTAGCAAAGACTAACCGACTCGCAGAGCCCGGCGTTGTGAAGCGCCAGGAAAATAAGGTGGTACCGTGGTCACGCATCCTTTGTTCGTGAGTTAGCTTACTTACTTAGGAGGATACCCCATGACGACGTTATCAACGAATACGCCCCGCAAACTGGCGTTTAAACAATATTTAATTTTAGCTTCCTTACTCTTTGGCCTCTTTTTTGGGGCCGGGAACCTGATCTTCCCGATTCACCTCGGGCAAACGGCCGGAGCCAACTGGCTCCCGGCTGCGATTGGCTTTTTACTATCAGCAATTTTATTACCGCTCTGTGCCATCTTAGCGTTAAGTACCACGCAAAGTAACAGTATGTATGACTTAGCACGACCAGCGGGTAAATTTTTTGCCATCGGGTTCTTAGTCCTGACGCACGCTTCTTTAGGACTATTAATTGCTGCCCCCCGGACGGCGACCGTAACCTATTCGATGGGGATTCAACCCTTTATTCCCAAGGCCTGGGGGACTCTCGCCTTGGTGATCTTCTCAGCAGGCTTCTTTGCCTTAACCTTTGGCCTAGCGTTTCACGAGGGGAGCGTTACCAAAAACGTGGGAAAAGTATTGAATCCGATCTTCATCCTGCTAATGGTCTTTCTCTTCGTGGTGGCCTTTCTGTTATACGGAGACATTCGCAACCTACCGTTATTGCCCCGGGCTGGACAGGGGACTGGCTCCCTAATTAACGGGTTCTTGCAAGGATACAACACGATGGATGCCCTGGCCGGACTAGGGTTTGGGGTGACCATCATTACCGCACTGAAGGCATTTGGGCAGTCTAGTCGGGACCGTTCCTGGTCGGTTGCCAAGGTTGGGGGCCTGACCATGGGCTTTGAAGCCTTGATTTATACCTTCTTGATTGCCTTAGGGGCCGCTAGTTTATCCTTTACGAAGGTGAGTGCCGACGGCGGAACTGCATTTACCGAAATCATGCGCCATTACACGGGGATCATGGGCGCGGGCGTTTTAGCGGCACTAACGTTTCTAGCCTGCTTGACCACCGCAATTGGCTTGTTAACCTCGCTCGCCCAGGATTTAAGTCGGCAACTGCCCCGGATTGGTTACCACAAGATTTTATTGACGGCCACGGTGATTTCCTTTTTGATTGCCAACATCGGACTGGAAAAAATCATTGAATATTCCGCACCGCTGTTGAGTTTCCTCTATCCCTTGGCAATTACCCTGATTCTTCTCGGGTTATTGAAACCCGTACTCGGGATTAAGCCGTTAATCTATCGGATCACGACTGGAATCGTCTTAATTCCGGCTGTATTCGATTTTATCCATACCCTACCGAAAGCATTATTAAGCCTTGTGCCCTTAGCCGCCTTTGATCGGTGGGCGTTACAGGCGATTCCATTGTATGCCGTTGGTCTCGACTTTGTACCGTTCTTAGGCCTCGGATTAATCATTAGTTTATTAGTAAGCTGGTACGCACACCACCAGCACAGTTAAAGGACAGACCTCAGTGAACTGACACTGGGGTCTGTTTGCATTCGATGTCACAAAAACTGACACCGGTCATTTACTTTTACAGGCCAGCTTCGTATCCTTAGAGGTAACTAACGAGGAGGAAGAACAATGAAAAAAATGAATCGAGCCACGAAGGGCTTATTATTTGCGACGTTTGCCTCGGTTTCTTGGGGATTTTCAGGAACCTTACAACAGTTTGTGTCCCAAAATGAAACGATTCCGGCCGGCTGGTTTTTATCAGCACGGACTACGATTGCAAGTGTTATTTTACTGGCTTTAAGTGCCATTATTTACAAGGGTAAAATCTTTGGCGTCTTTAAAAGTTGGCGTTCAATTGCCTGGCTGGTCGCCTATGGATTGTTTGGATTAGCTGGGAACATGGGCAGTTTCTACGTTGCCATCCAACAGGGGGGCAGCAATGGGGCTAGTATGGCCACCATTTTGCAGTATCTAGCGCCTCTGTTTATTCTCCTGGGCGCCTTGTTGTTTCAACACCAACGGCCGAATAAAATTGATCTAGTTGTGTTTGGAATGGCGCTCTTGGGGGTCTTTTTAGCCGTAACCAAGGGAAATCTCAGTGAACTCTCAATTCCAATGATTTCACTGATCATGGGAATTATTTCTGGGATTACCGCCGCCGGGTACGTGGTTTTGCCTAAGGAAATTGGGAAAGACAACCCGCCGTTCGTCGTGCTGGGCTGGGGAACGTTGATTGCCGGCTTAGCCTTTAACCTGCACCAACCAATTTGGGTTGGGGTGCCACACCTCAGTCTCGGTGGGGTCCTGGGAATCCTGGGAATTATTTTCTTTGGAACGTTGATTACCTTTCCGGCCATCATTTACGCAACGCGTTACACTTCCTCAGCAGCGATTAGTTTAGTGGATGCGATTCAACCGGTAATTACCTTTATCATCAGTATTTTCTGGTTCCACGCCACTTTAAACGTCGTGGAAATGATTGGAGCCGTCCTCATTATCGTGGCCATTTACATTCTGCAGTACTCAGAACGGCACCAAATTGACCAACTGACGGAATAGTGCCATCCTGATTCGAACCGAAAGGGGGAAGCATTATGGAGATGATTGTGACGGACGAGTTGAACTTACGGACCCCCGTTCCAGAAACGGATGGCCCCCAGCTAGCAGCGCTGATTGACCGGGATCGGGAAACGTTACAGCAGTGGTTGCCGTGGGTGCCTAAAACCACCCGGGCCAGTGAGATTGCCTTTTTAAAGGAACTTGTAAAGCAGGCTGACCAGCATCAGTCCTTGCAACTCGTCATGGTGTGGCAGGGGAACCCCGTTGGGATGGCGGGGTTTAACCGCTTCTACCAGCGAGAAGATGGGCGCCAGACTGCAGAAATTGGGTACTGGCTTGCCAATCACGCCGTTCGCCACGGGCTCATGCACCAGGCCGTTTTGGCGCTCTGTCAGTTGGGATTTGCAACGTACCAACTTGAGCTGATTTCAATCATAGTCGCTGTTTTAAACCAGCGGAGTAATCACGTGGCGCAACGCGCAGGCTTTCACTTAGAGCGCGTGCTTCCCGCCCGCATCACGCTTTTTACTGGCCGGCAGGTCGATGCCAATGATTGGATTAAAGTGAACCCGGATGGACAAGGGCAAGAAAATCCGGTATATTAAAAGCACAACTAAATGAGTTTCTTCGGGGCAGGGTGTAATTCCCGACCGACGGTAACGACAGAAGTCGAAGTCCGTGACCCGCATTTTGCGGTTGATCTAGTGAGAGTCTAGAACCGACAGTATAGTCTGGATGGGAGAAGAAACCAAAAAGAACCTAGGGGTAGTGGGTCGTTTTTCTGACGATTACCGTGCCCCGGGTCCTTTTCACTAACTAAAAAACGGGAGCCCCGCAGTTTTTAACTGTGGGGCTTTTTGTTTGGCATGAAAATGAGAGGGGGAAACGATTTGGATGAACAAGCGCTGTTACGAACAGCCCAAGCGGCCGCCCGGCAAGGACGGGGCCATACGTACACTAATCCAGTGGTTGGTGCTGTGATTGTGCGGGACGGGCAGGTGATTGCCACCGGTTATCACCACCGCTTTGGGGGTCCACATGCTGAGATTGAGGCCCTACAACAGTTGCCAGACCCCACAGTGGCCCAGGGAGCCACGATGGTCGTGACGTTAGAACCATGTAGTCACTACGGAAAAACGCCCCCGTGCGCTGCCAAATTGATTGCGGTTGGCATTAGGCGGGTCGTCATTGGCCAGTTGGACCCAAATCCAGTGGTTGCCGGTCGCGGTAAGCGGATGTTAGAGGCGGCCGGGATAGACGTCACCGTTATGAACGACACCGGGGAGTTGAATCAGGCCTACAACTTTTTTTATCAGCAGAAACGTCCCCTGGTAACGGTGAAAATGGCCCAGACGCTGGACGGCAAAATGAATCAAGCTGGGTCCCAACGCACGCTCATTACCGGACCAGCTGCTTATCAAGCTAGTCAACGCCTTCGAGCGCAACAGCACGCCATTTTAATCGGCGAACGGACGCTAATGGTAGATAATCCCCAGCTGACGGTGCGGGAGCAACAAATGGATCATCCGCCGGTGCGAGTGGCGCTGGTGGAGGATGCAGATCGACTGCCCCCGGACTTGCACCTGTTTGATGGTCAAGCCCCCACCTGGCTGTTGAGTCGGCACGCAACTAAAAAAAAGTGGCCGGTTTCCGTGCGGGTGTTAGTTGATCAGGAGTGGAGACCAGCCACAGTTGTTCAGCGCTTAGCGCAGGAGGGGCTTCAAGCACTACTGGTGGAAGGCGGCAGTGTCGTCCAGTCCCGGTTTTTAGCGGCGGGCCTGGTCGATCGCTTGGTAGTTTATACAGCTCCGACGATCTTTGGATCGGGATTACCGGTTTTTAGTGAGTACCAAGGACCACCGATGCACTGGAACCTGTCACAGGTAGAGCCCCTCGGCCAAGACTGGCGCGTCGAACTAAGGAGGAAATGATGTTTACAGGAATTATTCAGGGAACCGGCCGGATTCGTACCTGGGAGCCGACCGCTCCGTCCGGGCGCATGACGATTGCAAGTTCGCTACCAGACCAATTGCACAGTAGGATTGGGGATAGCATTGCGGTCAACGGGATTTGTCTAACGGTCATTGATTACAACGACCACGAATTTAAAGTGGATGTGATGCCGGAAACGACCCAGCGGACTAATTTACAGCAGCTACAATCGGGAGCCATGGTTAACTTAGAACCAGCGCTGTTAGCTACCCAACGCTTAGACGGTCACTTTGTGCTGGGTCACGTGGACATGACGGTTCCGGTGACCCAAATCATGGAAGAAGAAAATGCGGTGCGGATGCGGCTTGCATTGCCAGACCGCTACCAACCAGAAGTGGTCGAAAAGGGCTCGGTCGCGGTCAACGGAGTGAGCTTAACGGTGACAGCTACGACTGCAACGGAGTTTGAAGTTAGTCTGATTCCGCATACTTTGCACCAGACTAATTTAGGGCAACTCAGCAGGGGCGAGCTCGTTAACGTGGAAACGGATGTATTAGGCAAATATGTGAATGGGAGGATGAATAATGACAGCAACCAACCGAATTGAAGCGGCTTTGCAACAGTTACGGCGGGGCGGCCTAGTAGTCGTAGCCGATGATCAGGATCGTGAGGGAGAAGGCGATTTAATCGGGTTAGCCGAAAAGATGACGCCCGAAACGGTCAACACGATGGTGACGCAAGCCCGCGGCTTATTGTGCGTTCCAATGGCACCAGCTCAGGTGCAACGTTTAGGATTAGAGCCAATGGCACGGGAACAGGATGCCTTTGGAACCGCCTTTTTACAGGGAACGGATGCCAAAACCACGACGACCGGAATTTCAGCGGCCGACCGCGCTACGACCATCCGACAGTTGGCTAATCCACACGCCACGCCGGCTGATTTTTATCATCCTGGCCACATTTTCCCGTTACAAGCTCGCCAAGGCGGCGTGTTAGCCCGGAACGGGCATACAGAAGCGGCGGTTGATTTAGCCCGGTTAGCCGGGGCCGCCCCCGTCGCAGCCATCATCGAGATTTTAAAGGACGACGGCACCATGATGCGGCAGCCGGAGTTACGCGCATTCGCTCATCAGGCTGGCTACCCCTTTATCACGATTGCGGAATTACAGTCGTACCGAAAAGCGCAATTTCAACGCAATCTTCGGCGCTTGGCCCCCGTGCAATTGCCGACCCAGTACGGGACGTTTCAACTGACGGCTTACCAAACGTCAGAGGATAAAGAACCGGCGCTACTGATCAGTCAGGGGGAATTTTCGGCCGAGGAATCACTGTTACTGCGCGTTCATTCGGAGTGTTTAACGGGAGATGTGTTCGGATCATTGCGCTGTGACTGTGGCGAGCAACTGGCCGCAGCGCTCCAAATGATTGCAGCTGCCGGACACGGGGCGGTGCTGTACCTTCGCCAGGAAGGGCGGGGGATTGGCTTAGCCAACAAACTGGCCGCCTACCGACTTCAAGAAACGGGGCTGGACACGGTCGAAGCTAATCAGCAACTGGGATTTGCCCCAGATGAGCGGGATTACGAGCTAGCGGCTGCCATTTTACGCGATCAAGGGGTTACGGAGATTGATTTAATGACCAACAATCCCGATAAGCTTTCGCAACTAGCCAACGCGGGGATTACGGTGCGTAAGCGGATTCCGTTAGAAATTCAACCGCACGCGACGAACCGGGACTACTTAGCAACGAAAAAACATAAGATGCAGCACTTATTAAAGGAGATTGACTAACCATGGAAGTAAAAACAGGAAGTTTAAACGGGCAGCACCGTCACGTGGGAATCGTCGTGGCGAAGTTCAACCAACTGGTCACGCAAAAATTGTTAGACGGAACGATTGCCACGTTACAACAATGCGGAGTGGCAGAAACCGACATCCAGGTTTACTGGGTGCCCGGGGCCTTTGAAATTCCACGGGTTGCCAAGTTAGTGAGTGAGACTGGAAAAGTCGATGGCGTAATTGCTTTAGGTGCGGTAGTCCGCGGAGCAACCTCTCACTATGATTACGTGTGCGCTCAAACGGCGGCCGGAATTGCACAAGTATCATTAACCAGTCCGGTGCCCGTGCTGTTTGGCGTGTTAACGACGGATGACATGGCTCAGGCCCTTGATCGTGCAGGTGGGAAAGCCGGCAACAAGGGTAGTGAGTGTGCCCAAGGTTTACTAGAAATGATTAGTGTGGAAGCACAAATTTAGAGAATTAATGCTGGGAAGAGCGGGAAACCGTTCTTTTTTTATGGCCAATTATCCCTGCAAACTAACCACTTAACCGTCTAGCCATTGTTTTCAACCTTGAACTTGGTAAGCTAATCATCAAGGAGGGCAGGATATGAAAGTTGAGTTTGATTTACAATCCCAATTTGCGCATCCCTTTGCCACGCTACATGCGAAGCGAAGGGACGCAGAATTAGTCAAATTAGCGACCGAGCTGGAACAGTGGGGCAAACCGCGCGTGCTGACCGGGTATCAGCACCAACAAGCCTTTGCGATCCCCATAGCCGATATCCGGCGTATTTACACGGAGGCTAAGGCGGTTTATGCCGAAACGCAAACAGGCAAATATCGGCTCCAACAACGGATTTATCAGTTACGGGCAATTTTACCCGGGCACCAGTTTATTCAAATTTCGAGTGCGGAAATTGTAAACGTGGCGCTGATAGCACGACTATCCTTGAGTCGAACCGGGCAATACGAAGTACGTCTGAAAACAGGACAGGTCAGCTATGCATCCCGACGGTTTGTACAGAAAATGAAAAAGGAGTTGGATTAAAGATGAGACGAATTTGGAATCTCACAGTGAGAGGAGCAGTTGGCGGACTGTTTATTGGTTTTTGGTTCGCGATGTTGTTTTCAAAACTAAACGGGTTGAATCGGTTGTTCCCATCTAACCCAGATTTTATTAGTCATTTCGGTTCAGAACTAACCGCGACGGCAGTGGCCGGAGTGATGTGGATGGCAATGGGTATGGTCTTTTCACTGAGTAGCTTAATTTTTGGGATTGAACGCTGGAGCATTACCAAGCAAACGGTTTTAAATTTTATCGTGACTTACGTGCTTTTTTCGACCTTAGCGGTTGTTTCAGAATGGTTCCCGTTGGAGTTTTCCTATTTTGCGAACTTTACCATCATTTTCATCATCATTTACGTGGTGATTTGGACGATTGAAATGAGACGCGCGCGGCAAACGATTGCGGAAATTAACCAAAAACTTACGCAGAAATAAAAAAAGCCGTTAATGATTAGCAACTTGCGATCATTAACGGTTTTTAGTTGTTGTTGAAGTAGCTGGTGACTCCATAAATGAAGAGTCCCGCGGCAGCCAGGGCCGCGATAACCCAAAAGGACGTCAGAAAGAGGCCAATTAGTAATAATAACAGGATGAAGCTCAGACACCCACAACAGTTGCCACGGAAAAACGAAATAACGATTAAACATAAAAGCAATGGAAAAAAGAGTAAAATCATGAAAAACCTCGATCATTGAATTTAATAAAAATTGAGAAAGAAAAAGTCGCTTTAACAGCGACTTTTTTGCGAATTACCCGTACGAGACTCGAACTCGTAACTCCGCCTTGAGAGGGCGACGTCTTAAACCAGTTTGACCAACGGGCAATAATTATCATATAACGATTTCATTTTACTCTGGGACGGAATAAAAGTCAATCTAAATAATGTTTGACAAGGACGAGTCAACATTGTAGTATATTTAGTGTACTTATTGGGTATTAGCCAAACTGGTAAGGCAGTGGACTCTGAATCCATAATGTACTGGTTCGAATCCAGTATACCCAATTACGTGTTTTCATAGATTTTCATACACTTGCAAAAGCTCGCTACGGCGGGCTTTTTTACTACCTTGGGTTTCACTGGTTTTCGCTGTTTTTCGGGTAAATGGTAACCTATTTGGTAACCCGCTTTTATAGGTTGATGAGTTTATCCATAATCTGACTTGCGTTATTTTCTTGTTCTTTGGTTACCGCTGTGTAAATATCCATGGTCGTATCAATGTTTGAGTGGCCGAGGTACTTAGAAACGGTTTTTACATCCATGCCATGAGCAAAAGACAGCGTAGCAAAGGTGTGCCGGAACCCGTGAGCGGTAACGTGCTTTAAATTGTATTTATTTTGAATGGTCGATAGCCAATAGGTTGACTTGGTCGGCTGTAATAGTTGTCCCTTGGTATTGGTAAAAACTAAATGGCCGGGGTTATTACTCGTTCCTAGGGCGAACAAGTATTCGCGTTGCTTAACTTTCCAATGCTTTAATAAGCGGATGATTTTAGGTGGTACGGTTAGCTTACGTTTGCTCCCCTTAGTCTTAGGGCTTTGGATAACTAACTCGTTACCGGCCTTAGAGAGTGTTTTATTGATATCAATGGTATTGTGCCTAAAATTGATATCGTCCCACGTGAGGGCAAATGCTTCGCCTTTTCGCATACCCGTAAATGCCAGCAAGCTAAAAAAGATAAACGGCTGTGGTTGTCCTTTGTAGTGTTGCTTGGTTAGGGTCAAAAACTGGTTTAGCTCGTCTTCTTCGTAGTAATTGCCTATGGTATCTCTAGTTATTTGTTGGTCGTGTTTACGTACTCTAATGCCTAGCACAACATTCCGCTCAATTAAACCGGTAACCACTCCGTATTGCAGTACGTTAGATACATAATTCTTTAGCTGGTTAGTTTTCTTAATTTTCTCGTTCTCCCACGTTCTTACCGCTTTGTAAACGTCCTCGGCCGTGATTTTACTAATATCACAATCGCCAAAGCAGGGGAGAATATGCAGCTTAAAATTGCGCTCGGTAGTAGTAACCGTACTTGCCTTTAAATTCCGTTGGCTATACTCGTTTTCAAGCCATCGGTGGTATAATTCAGTAAACGTGATAATTTGCGGCTTATTAAAGTCGAATTTGCCGCTTTTAACCTGATATTGAAGCCTTGCTAGTTTTAGCTGGGCTTCTTTTTTTGTTGTGCATTTAACTTTTTTGCGGACGCTTTTTTTAGTCTTTGGATCCACGCCAATATATAAATTAAAAAAGTAACCCGTTTTGCCGCCCTTAGTAGTGTATTTTCGAATGTTAGTCATTGTTTGCATCTCCATAAAAAAATCAGCTGGGGGCACGATTTAACTATGTAGATTGCATATAACTTGGCTAAATTATTGCTTGGTTTTTATGAATACGATATATAGTTTATTTTTTGTGAAAGCTCTTTATAATTCATTTTTACATCGTTTTTTAATTCTTTGTAATTTTTCTTTGTATAACCCCACGAAAATTCAAAATAAAAAGCGGTATCAGAATCAGAATCTAAATTTATATGCAAGTTTTTAGAATCTAATGCAATGAACTCTAATGTTTGTAGCGTTTTATCCTCTATAAATTTTCTAAAAATTAATGGAATATCTTCATAAATTTTATTAATCTCACTATCTAAACAATGTTTATGATGATTAAATTCACCAACCGTGAATACTAAAAAATTTTTCACGTTACGAGCTTCTAAATTTCTATATAGAGATGATTCTTCTGTATCGTTTATATGAATGTCATCAGTCATATCATTTACTATGTTATTTTGCCTTTTTAGAGTTCTTAAAATTATATCTATCTCACTAACTTCAACGTTAAATTCTAAGTCATAAGGAACAAAATCAAAAAAATCACTCGGAGATATTTTTAAAAACATACATATTTTATTCAAAGTGTCTAAATTTACATTACTGGTCGTGTTTTTGTTGATTAAGTTAGATATAGTTCCTCTGCTAATTTCTGTGCCATCTACAACATCTTTTATTGTTAGTTGTCTTTCGGCCAAAAGTACATTTAATTTATTTGCTATCAATTTTTAACACCTCTTGCTTGTAATAATATATTAACTTGTTCATTTAAACAACAAAACTCTTATATTATTATTTTGTTGAACATTTATTTGTACTGTGCTATGGTTAAAAAGTAAATTAAATGCTTAAATAAACAATTAAATTTGTATTTAAACATTGAAAAATAGGGGGTAAGAAAATGCAAAATAATTTGTATGAAGTGATGGCTAAAAAAATGATTAATATCAAACAGCTATCAGAGAATACCGGGGTTAGTCGTGGAACTATTTCCAGAATTAAAAATAAAAGGGCTAGGGTTTTCGATTTTGAAGTGTGGAAAAAATTGTGTGATTTTCTTGGGGTTCCTTTACATGATTTAATCGATTACGATCCTAAGAACTTGAATGGGAGTTCTAAAAATGAAGATTAAGGCAGTACCAAGGGATGAGCTTCCGGAAAGTATGAATTATAAGCAGGCGCTTCAATGGTTCAATATCGGGAGTTATAACACTTTGTATGATTTCATCGCCGAGGGTTTGCCGGTAACTGTTATTGGCAACGTTAAGCGGATCAGTAAAACTAATGCGCAAAAGTTTTGGGATGAACATACAAAGTAGTTACTAACAGTTAAAGATGGGGGCACGGTTTAACTAAATAAAAAAGCCACTCATCGAAAAAGTGGCCACACATAATTAATTAGGTTTTGTAGTTCATGAAAGGGGGTGAAGTAATGGCTGTATTAATAAATTGGCTAGTGGTTCTATTGAGTGTTTCTGTGTCGGTTAATTTAACCGTACTTGCTTATTATTTCGATAACAAAGACAAACTAAAGGAGCTGTAAAGAATGAGTGAGAAAGTTATAAAAGTTACTTTTGCGGATGATATGCCGAAAGGACTTTCATTTTTAAGGATTGGTAGCCACTTTTTCATCAATAAAGATTATTCACTGGATCGCATCCGTAACCAACTAAAGGAGGTACAACGTAATGGCAACTAGTGAACTATTTAAGAAATTAAACGAGCATCGCAATAGCTACATTAGTACGGATGAAATAGAGAATAGTGTGGGTCTTTCTCATCCAGCGTTATTACAGTTAGTTAGGCGTCACACTAAAGAACTAGAATCCGTTAGCAAAGAGCGCCTAAATTTCCGCCACGATGACAAGGGTAGAAAGGTTTATCTACTGAATCCGGAGCAAGCAACTTTATTAGTAGTGTTCATGCGGTCAACGGGCGTTGTTGCTGAATTTAGCACTGACCTAGTAAAGCAACTGTATTCAATTCAAAGAAAGCGGAGCGACGAAGAAACCGCTGAAATTAATAAGCAGCTGCGCCGGGCAGTAAACAACAGTGGCAACCAAGATTATCAAAAGTATCACGATTTAGCTTATTTAATTGCTACTGGAAAACGTGCAAAGCAATTAAGAAATGAGCTAAGCATTCCAAGCGGTAAGACAATTACGGACTTTTTAAGTGATAAGCAGGTTAAGCGAGTTAATGAAGCTAAGCAAAAGATTACCACCATGTTAGAACACGGAAAAAGCTATCAAGAAATTAGATTTAGCTTGTATCACTTGAACCAACTACAAGGGAGTTAGAAACGATGAAAAGGCTAGGCAAGGCAACAAAAATAGCCCGTATAACTTTGGCGAGTTACGGACTATCTTAAAACGTTTATGACTGCGTTTTATGGCTTGTTGTAGCCTTTTTAATTATAGCAGGTATACGCAGGTAATTAAAAAGAGAGGTAAACGGATGACTAAGAAAGAGTTAATGAATCAGAGTACCAGTATCGAATATGAAGCGGATGCACTAGCTTCGCTTGCTCATGTAGGGATTAGAGAGGTGGAAAACATTATATAGACTGAGAAAGACCCAATAACCCGCCTTTACGACGTCCACAACTTACTAAAATTAATTTTAGAGAAGTCACTGATCATTGAAGATTCTTCGGTAGATTTAGGGAACAACTTAAACGGATCCATGAAACAGAAAACGGAGGTAAACGCTGATGAGTGAAATAGCATCCGTTAATTACGGATATACCTTTGCCCGGCTTAGCAAAGACAAGCGAATTAGTTACCAATCAATCGCTATCTATGATGTGCTTAGTTCTCTAGCGGGGGATGGGTATAAATGCACTGCTACGGTGCAGGAACTTTGCGACATGCTACAAATGACCCCCAAAACGTTCTTTAAATACCAAAACGAGTTAATTAGTGCCGGTTACCTATCAAAGAAGCGGCAGGGCGGCCATAATGGCAACGTTTATACTTTAGAACTTGCTAAGTCAGTTTTTAAAGATATGAAAGATTTATATAGCGTGAATGTTTGTACTGATGAAGCGCTAGATTTACCGGTACCGGTTTACTTTGAATTAAGCACTGGTAATAAGCTAACCAAGGATTTAATACACGCTTTTGGTTCGGTTTATGATGAGCAACCCAACTGGGCTATTAATTATGCTATTAGTAAGGCCTTAAACCATGATATTAATAATCCTATTGAAACGGTCTTATATGCAAAAAGGGTAGTTGAAAACTGGGTTGCGGATCCATGTATAAGAACTAAAGACGACGTAGACGAGCAAGACGAAGAATATCACGCTAGGCGCTTAGAAGAGCAACTAGGCTGGTAACTGTTAGGGGGTGTTTTCTATTGCTAATATATCTAAGAAATTTGCTACATTTGGTAAAAGTAAGAGCTATTTAGACCAACATTACCAATTAAATGACGGCAAAAATACCTTTATTATTACACCCGACGCCGTGCAATTAGATAAAAATTTAAACGCCAATGATAAAGATGTTTTATCTAGAATTGCTAGCTTATCCAATAAAGAGGGATATTGTTTTGCTTCTGATACTCGTTTAAGTAAATACGTAGGTTGTTCTAAAAGGACGGTGGGCAGTTCACTTCATAAACTTGAAGAACTTGGATATATCTATAAAGAAAGCCGGTTCACGGATGATGATATAACGACTACTAAGCGAAAAATATTTCTACAACCGACTATAAAAAAATTGTTTGATGGAATAAGGCAAAATAAAAAAGAGCCTTCGCCCTTTGGAAATTAAAACTATCTAAATAATGCAACGTGGTACCTACCTTAATACCATGTTACATTATTTTTTTATCTTTGAGTATTAGAATATTTAACCATTACGTAGAGAAATTTTTGCATTGCTAATAATTGCGTTGCCCCAAAATGGGTTAATCGTTGACCCACACCCATATTAAAAATAAGGCATAAATAAAACATAGCTTTAAATATTGATATGGCAACGATACTAGCGTGTTTTAAAATTTATTTTCAATCGCATTAAAAATAAAATGTAGATTAAAAAGACTAAAAAAGTTTCCAGTTTAGTAACAAAATGATATCGCCATCACAGCACAGCATCATTATTACTAAATGGATTGTTATTTGGATCGTGTGGCCATTTTGTTCGTATGGTGTGGCCACCAGCATACCCTAAATGTAGCATAGGGTATGCCCCAATCAGAGCATAGGTTGCCAGTCTTAATATACCAGCATTTACAAGCATTTTAGGGATTACCTATGTTCGATTTTAAACACATAGATAGTAAAATTTGGTAATTAGCGAATGCAGAACTCGCATTACTAAATAGGGGGACTAATGCAGAAATTGCAATACCATAATGCAGAATCTGCTATATCTATAATGCAAAAATAGCAGACATAATAAATAAGGTATTAAATAAATGAATATATAAGGGTTTAACCAACAATAAATAAGAGTAACTAAAAGCCTGCGCCATGTTTAGGGGAACTGGAAAGCTAGGATTATAGGCAATGATGTTGGTAACCTAACCTAACTAAACACAGCTTAGATACATATCTTTAGTAATAAACCATAACCCGTTAAAGCAATAGATTAGGTACAAGTGGCAGTAATGAAACCGAATCATTAAAGCACTAGGTTAGGTATCTCATTAGTAGCAATGCTAACCATACAGAACAGCGGATCGGTACATAGGTTTAGCACACTGGATAAAGACCCTAAAGCGGATGCTATTATCTAGTGGCTAATCTAGGTTAGTAATTGAACCGGGTTATTAATACTGTCGTCATCCGCTACGGTATTTTATAAACCCAATTACTTGGACTAGACCAGTATAATTATATAGCGAACGTATGTTCTGATATGAATAACATAAGCATTAGTAGCAGTAACTAGAAATTAAGTACAATCGTTCTAGTAGGCAGCTGGTAGCTTAGTAATTAGTTTGGTAATTAATGAAGTGGTTGGGAGTGTGTTAAATGGATCTATCTTTTTTAGATGATGAGATTGACGAGCGGGCAACCCGCAATAAGGTACGACGGTTTTTTAAGAAGCAAGTGCCGAGGTTGGTTAGGCTATCGGGGCTAGACTTGGCAAGTTTAAAATCTCCGGAGCTATCTAGTATGCCGACCAGCAAACCAGTTGGGAACGCTAACGAGGATCGCATAGTGAGGACGCTAGAAGCACAACGACTAATAACGGCAGTGGTTAAAGCTATGCAGGTATGCGGTGAACCTAGCTATACAATTCTCTTTGGTGTGTACGTGCAAGGGCGGCAAAATTGGCAAGTAGCACAGCAGCTGGGATATTCAACTACTCGCTTCTACCAACTAAAAAACCAAGCATTTTTAAACTTTGTGGATGCCTTTGTTGAAGCTGATTTACATGTTTATAAATGACCTTGCTAGGTTCTATATGGCAGCAGTGAGCGAACAAACAAAGACGCCTAAAGAACAGGACAAAGAACAAACATTTAAACACTTAAATAATAAGGGGGTCGTAAAATACGATTCCCTTTTAAAATAGGCTGAATAATTTGGAACCGGTTAGCATCCGTCTGCTGTGAATTATATGGCGCTGAATTAAAACACCCCCCGCCCCTATCTTCCAGCTTTGGGGAGCACGCACACGGTCTGCTTTGTGTGCCAGCACCATTTTTTGAAATTTTTTATAGGGGGGGCTACCTCGCCATAAACGCCGGTATTATAGGATTTTGCAAAAAATAAACGCCAAAAACTTACCCCCTTTATGAACCCTAGAACGATGAAAAAACTGGTTAGCGGAGAATTGACCGCAAATAACTTAAAAGGGGATTAAAGGGGCTAAAATTGGCCGGATTTGAAGAAATTAAGAGAAAAGGGCGCCTAATTTTGAACGTCTTTTGACAGCGAACAGGGTTGCAGCTGGTTTTGTTTAATTGGGGTTAGTTGATTGCTAAGAATGCGGATCCGGAAAACTAACGACTAGCTAAATAGATGTAATTAAACTTTGGCAAGTGTAGGCTTTTAAAAATTCATCCGCCTAATTTCTCATTATTCAATTTAAGATGGCTATTCACAGCTGAAAATTCAGCAGTAAGATTTAGCGGGCTGGATGGTGGCCGCTTGGGGTACTGCTTTAATTGCTTTTAATTACTAATCTGGGTTATTGCTGTTAATGAGTTTGCTGTTGCAGTGCTTAAATATGATTAATTAATGCCCGCATTAGCATTTTAGTTACTGTGATAAACGTTTTAGGGCGCCTTATGGTTGTTATTAGTAGTGAAACAGATGTTACACAATGCCGCGCCGTTAATAGTTAAATAATTCCGCTGATCGTTGTAAATGGTGGTACATAAAATAGCATCCGTACTGGAAGCAACAAAGTATTTTAGGTATTTAGACGGATGAATCCTACCTAGTCATAACTAGCCGCCGGAACCGTAAAACGATGGCCGTATTTAGTTAAAACTAGGTAAATGCTAAAGTTCGAACCCGGTTAGCGCTGCGAAGATGAGCAAAACTAAGCAAATGGCAAAGTTCAAGCCTATTTAGGGGGTAGCAAAATGAATAAAAAGGCCGTTTTGGTAAAGTTGCTCGCCAAAGCTAGTTATCATTTACCAGCGTTATTGCATCCGTTTTTAGACTGTTTAACCTGAAATTATGTTCAAAAGTAGTTGATTAGGTTGTAGCAGTGGGTTGCCAATAGTTATTGGGGCTGGTATTGCGTCCTATCAGCTTAAAGCGTGAGTAAGAACAGAATATAGCTTCAAAAATGCCAAAATATTCAGTTAGCGGGTTAATAGCCTAAGCACTGGGGGTAATTTAAAGATTCCCCCCAACTTTGAGGAGATGCACCGGACGAATAAGGGGCTTTTATTGGTGTATAAGTTCTTAGCTGGTTAGGGATTTAGAACACGCCTTTGGCTTTTAATTGGTGGAAATAAAAAGGCAGTAGGATATTTAAACCCTAAAAGGGGATGCCGGTATATTGAGTAGCTTAAAATTGGATGACTGGTTAGAACGGAGCCAGAAAGTTATTCATTGTAGCTAAACAACGGCAGCGAAAAGCTATCGGGTACTACTCGGATATTTACAACCGTGGGCGGTTTTATGGCCGACAGTTCGGCAGTGGGTTAGGAAGCGCTAAAAGTTCGCGGATGGTTAGCGTCAATAAATGAGCTGTTAGGCGCTTCGCCGTGTAAAGTCGATAATTAAATAGCTTTATCCAGTTTTTGCAGTGTGGCACCGGTTATGGCTTGGTATTGAGAGTTATTAGATTTCTTTAACGTTGGCAAGGTCTGACTGTTAAAAACGGGGCAGCCGGGTATAAACCCTAAGTTGAGTTAGAACGTACTTGCATCCGTTTATATCCGGATAATTTAGGCGTTTAGTTTAGTGGGCCGGATTTTCGGCCGTCATATAGCTATCTACATGCTACGGATGATATTAGGCACAAAAAAACACCGCTGAATTAATCCAGCAGTGCCTTTTGTATCATGCCCCCAACTATTTCTAAATTGCGCTCATAACCCGTTAAAAAATGGTAACCTATTTGGTAACCCGAAAATGAATCAATCCGCCGAGCCTTTTAATAACAAGGGTTTGGCTGATGGTAATTTGAAACCAGTATACCCAATTTTTTGTTTTTACTGATTTCCATACACTTTCAAAAGCTCGCTACGGCGGGCTTTTTTGCTATTTTAATATAATTATTTTATAATTGCATGAAAATATAATTTATTAATTATGGAGAAACATAATGGGAATTATTATTGATAAATACAAAAAGCTTAAAGCAGATCTATTAAATAGTGGTGAACAAATCATATATAGTGGTAATGGTGGCGATCCCACTCTTGATAGTAAAAAAGATATTTATTTGTATAGAGGAGAACATAAGGATTACGGAAATACATCATGTTTAGCCACTAAAAATAGAGACTATTTAAACGATGATATAGATAAAAAAGAACATGAAAAACCATTTTCAGATGTTATAGATAATTTAGTTAATTGGCAAGAAAATGGTATTCACACGAGACTATTAGACGTAAGCGAGTGTTTTAAAATTTCTCTCTTTTTTGCTTGCGATTCTAAAGATAAAAATGATGACGGATATGTTTATATTTTTCCTAGAAAAGGTTTATATAACACTGATATTAATCTCACAAGACCATCATTTGATATCAATGATATCAACACTGATATTCCTAATTATAGAGGAGTTATTGTCTATGATAAGCTAAATTTATTGATGGACGTTAAATATCCTGATATAAGAGAATCTGATTCTTATAAAAAATTAATATTATATAAATCAAATAATGAAAGAATGGTTGCAAATAAATTTTCTGGAGATAGAGAGTTAGATAATGCTTCACAAGAAGAATTTAACAAGGCTAATTAGAATCTTCGAAAGCAATGGTCTGAAGTTAAATTAATAAAGAATGATTTTAAAGATACTCTTAAACGTGAACTTGATTTAAGTGAATATGAAATTAGTTATCTATTAGAAAGTCTTTATATTCCTACTGCGCAGCCATACGTTTTAAATGAATCAGTTATTGATCCCCAAACTGATAATCCAAGACGCAATTTTCAGAAAGGAATGTTCATTTATCAAAAAGTAGATCCTTATGAAATTAGTGGCTTCCAATCTGAATTAATATCAAATGAATATAATTTGGTGAAAAAGTTAAAAATAGAAGCAAAAGATAAGGATAAAATTCTAGAAGAATTAAATGAAGAAGGAATTAACAAAGAAACTGTATTTCCCGAATAAAATAATAGAACCTTTTGATTTTTACATTCAACACTAAAAAACACCGCTACCTTTCGAAAGGAGCGGTGTTTTTGTATTCTCATTGCCAAAGTTTACAGCAACTTCGACGTCTTTAATTTAATGTTATTCGAGTAGTCAACTGGGATATCAATCACAACCGGGCCGTCCATCTTCATGGCCTTTTTGAAGGCCGTTTCAAATTCGGCGAGGCTGTTAACCCGGATTCCGGTGGCACCGTATCCATTGGCGATTTCAGCGTAGTTGATGTTGTTGAAATCAACTCCGGAGTCCTTCCCGTACTTCGCAATTTCTTGGAAGCGTACCATGTCGTAGTGGGAATCATTCCATATCAATTGGACGATGTTAGAGTTCAACCGAACCGCAGTTTCTAGTTCTTGACCAGAAAAGAGGAAGCCTCCGTCACCAGAAACGGACACGATTTTTTGCTTAGGTCGCACTAGCGAAGCGGCAATCGCCCAAGGGAGGGAAACTCCGAGGGTTTGCATCCCATCACTGAACAAGAGGGTCCGAGGTTGATAGGACTTAAAGTAGCGGGCCATCCAGATGTAGTGACTCCCGATGTCAACCGTGATTGTAGTATCGTTTTGAACGTTTTCTTGCACGACTTCCAACAGGTTCAACGGATTCAACCGCGTTTGGTGGTCCTCGTTATTTACGTACTGATGGTAGTTTTCCTCGTCAATTTTTTCGTATTCCGTGCGTAACCGGTCTAGTTCGGCCTTGGTTGCTGCAGGGAAGTCCGGTTGGTCTGGAAGGGCATCAGTAATTGATTCTAAGGTTTCGGCAATGCTGGTTTGCGTGTCGATGGTTGGTTGAAACTCGTTTGACAGTTCCGTTTGCACGTCATCGATGTTAATGATTGGCGTGTCATCGTCATGCCAGTTTCGAGGTTCGTATTCCACGGGATCGTAACCGACCGTCAGGATCAGGTCACTATCACGGAGGATGGAGTCACCGAGTTGGTTTTTGAACAACCCGATCCGACCAAAGTAGCGGTCAACGAGTCCTTTAGACACTACCCCTGCACCTTGGAACGTTTCAACGACGGGAAGGGCGTACTTTTTAATTAAAGCCCGAATTGCTTGGGTATTTTCTGGAGCAGAAGCGCGCATCCCGGCTAAAATTACGGGGCGTTCCGCGTGTTGAATGTGGTCGGTAATTTTAGCGAGGGTCGTTTTACCAGCCCGGCCGTGGTCGACGATGCCAATGTGTTGTAACGCTGGCCGGTCAACTTCAGCTGCTAACACGTTTTGGGGCAGTGAGATAAACGTGGCCCCTTGCTTAGGCGCAATCGCTGTTTGATAGGCGTTGGTAAAGACTTCCGAAGCATTGTTAGCATCCTGAACTTCAACGCTACTCTTGGTAACGTCTTTCAGAATCTCGGCATTGCGAGCTGCCTGGTGGGTAGCCCGGTTAACGTCATCTTGAGGAACTTGTCCCCCGAGGGCGATGACTGGATCACCTTCAGTTGTCGCCGTCAATAAGCCCGTGGCCAGGTTACTAACTCCTGGTCCGGAGGTGACCATGGCCACCCCGGGTTTACCCGTGAGGCGACCAATTGCAGCAGCCATGAACACAGCATCCTGTTCGTGGCGTGTTACAATTAGTTTAGGTGCCCGTTCATCTTCGCAGTATTCGAGGGCTTCAAACAGGAGGTCAACCTTGGCCCCTGGAATCCCAAAGCAATACTCGATTCCTTGATTAATCATGGATTTGACGATGGCTTGGGCACCATTCATTTTTGCATCAGTCAAAATAAAACAACTCCTTAGTTAGTTGAGAAAGTAGGATAAAATATGAACCAGAATCTATTATACCAGCATTCAACCCTAGCTGACCTAACTGCCGGTTTATTTACTGGAACAATGTCCGTGGCAGAACTGTTAAAACACGGTGATACCGGGATCGGAACCGGGGACGGTTTAGATGGGGAACTAATCATTTTACAGGGGACGTTATACCAAGTTACCGCTAGTGGGGACGTCAACGTCTTACAACCAAACGACCAGGTTCCCTTTGCAACGGTAAACTTTGCGGATTACCAACCAGAAACCCGGATTCAAGAACAGAGTCGGGACGCCACGTTACAACAAATCGCGGCCGCACATCCATGGCAAAACCTGTTTTATTCCTTCCAGTTGAAGGGGCAGTTTAGTCGGGTGAAGACTCGTTCCGTTCACAAACAAACTAAACCGTACCAAACCCTGGAACAAGCAGCTAAGGAACAGGCTGTCTTTGAAAAACAGGATGTTAGCGGGACGATGCTTGGCTACTACGCTCCCCAACTCTACAATGGGGTGGCAGTCGGTGGATTTCACTATCATTTTCTCGCCGATGATCATGATTTTGGGGGGCACGTCCTAGACTTTGAGGTTGCGGATGCCGAACTGAGCTTGGAACCATTCACGGACTTTCAAGAACACTTTCCCGTTAACAGCCAGGCCTTTTTAAACCTAGATTTTAATGAGCACGATGACGTTGCTAGCCAGATTAAAAATGCTGAACAGTAACAACTCGTAGTCAATACGGAAGAAAGAAGGACGTGACGATGCGGTTTGAACACACGCAGGCCCTGATTAACCAACTGATTACCGACCAGGTCGTTCCGGGAGCTTCGTATGCCTTTATCACGGGTTTAAACGTGGAAGACGGCATTGCTGGCTACCAACAAGTGGCCCCAACTAAGGTTCCCTTACAACCCAACCAGTTATACGACATGGCCTCGTTAACGAAGGTGATGGGAACCGTTCCGGTGATTATGCAACTCGTTGCAAAGCAACAGATTGGGTTAGACGATTCCATTACCACCTATTTACCCGAGTGGAAGCACCCCCGGGTTACGGTGCGCCACTTGCTAACCCACACTGCTGACATCACCGGCTACATTCCTAACCGGGATCAGTTAAATTTAAACCAACTGCGGACAGCCTTACTGGGTCTAGACGTGGGGCCACAACTAGGGAAGCAGATGCGCTACCAAGACGTGAATTACATCTTTTTAGGGTGGATTGCCGGGGTAGTCGCTGGCTTACCGATTCAGTCGTTGATTAAACACATGGTCTTAGAACCGCTTGGCTTGATTGACTCCACGTTTCATCCGGATCCCCGCCGGACGGTGCCAACCACGTATGATCCTGACACGAAGACTAACCGCCGGGGCGTGGTGCATGATCCCAAGGCCCAGGTCTTAGGGTCTGATTGTGGTTCCGCGGGTCTGTTTAGTTCGTTACGCGATACGGAGCGGTTTGCCCAGTGGATGCTACAGTTAACCCCACCGGGGAAAGTGTACACGCCCGAGTTGTTTGCGTCTATGTATGCAGATCAAACTCCGATGCAGGATGGGAGCCGGTCGTTTGGCTGGCGCTTAGAAACTTATCAGAACCATCGCTACATCTGGCAGGGAGGCTACACGGGCACGCTGCTCTTGCTCGTGCCAGAACGCCGAAGTGCCTTCATCTTGTTAACGAACCGCGTGCATCCGCAGGTGAACGAGCAGTTTATGGACCGCCGAACGCACTTAATTGAGAGTTACCTTAAGGAATTGTTTCCTTAGATTAATGATTTCAAACAAAAAAGCTCGACCAACTTGGTCGAGCTTTTTTTAGTATGATTCTGGTTTAACCTTGGTTTTCAATTCCGTGAAGTCATAATCAGGATACTTATTTTGTAGGGCTTCAAACATCATGTGGATGGAAAAGTTGCCGTTTCGGGCCATGATTGGGCCGTGGAAGTAGGTTCCAATCGTATTTTTGTGCACGGCCCCTTCGGTTTGATCTTCACCGTTGTTACCGTATCCTTTGAGAACCTTACCGAGGGCATGTTCATCCTCACCGAGGAAGGTAATTCCCTGGTGATTTTCAAAACCGTGGTACTTTTGGCCGGTGGCTTCATTTTGAATCTCGATGTCACCGATAAAGCGGTTTTCGTGTTGCTGTTCGGTGTAGTGGTTCATGGCGTGAATCCCCGGTAGCTTACGACCACTGGCGTCCACATAGTACTTACCAAGCATTTGGTAGCCACCACAAACGGCAATTAGCGGTTTATTCTGTTCGATAAATTTGATTAATTCATCGCGTTTATTGGGTAAATCCTTGGCCACGACCATTTGTTCAAAGTCTTGCCCGCCCCCAAAGACGGCGAAGTCAAAGTCATCGGCCTTAAAGTCGTCTTCAAGACTAATGATTTGGTCGGTCACCGTTACGCCAATTTGGTCGGCATAAAACCGTAACGTGAGGATGTTGCCAATGTCACCATAGGTATTCATGAGGTCACCATACAGGTGTGCCACGCGTAAGTTCATGGTCATAATTAGTTTCCTCCCTTGATGTAACCTTGTTTCATTAACCGGGACCGCATTTCCATCATGGCGGTGTAGGTCGCTAAGATGTAAACCTTGTCAGTTGGCATCTGTTTAATGTCTTCGATCACCTTGCCTAAATCAGGTTGTACGGTATGTTGTTCTGGTTTGACGCCGGCTACTTTCAACCGGAAGGTAATGTCTTTATAGCGTTTCCCACCGGTTTCAAACTGTTGAATGTCCATTTTTGGTAAGCGTTCAAATTCACCGTCCCAAATCCAACTGGTATCAATTCCATCAGCGTAATCGGCGTTTAACAACCCGACAAAGGAGAAGGGATCCGGCTCCGTTCCCAGTAAATCGATTACCTGGTTGGTGCCCACGGGGTTTTTGACCAGGATAATGCTGACGTCTTTCCCGTCAACGTTAATTTCTTCTTGGCGGCCAAAGAGGCGTTGGTTATTTTCAAACGCATGGCGAATCTGGTCGGGCTGAATTCCAACTTCCCGACCCACCGCGTAGGCGGCGAGGGCGTTGTAGATGTTGTAAGTTCCACCCACCCCAATTTCGTATTGATGACCGTCAATCGCAAATTTCGATGCTTTGGGCGTGCGCTCTGAAACGTCCGTTACTTTAAACCGGAGGTCCGGACGGCGGAAGCCACAGTTAGGGCAGAAATAATCGCCAAGGTTCGCGTAGACCAAGTAGTGGTAGTGAAGGAGGTGTTGACAAACGGGACAGAGAATCCCATCGGTATTTGGGGCCGCCTTTAGGTCACCCGTGGCAGGTTGGTTAGCAAAACCGTAGTAAACCTGCGGGTTAGGGAGTTCCTTGGAGTGGAAAATCGGTTCGTCTCCGTTAGCGAGGACCACCGCATCGGGAGCCAATTTAATTCCGTCCAGAATTTTCTGGTAGGTCGTGTAAATTTCTCCGTACCGGTCCAATTGATCCCGGAAAATGTTGGTGAGGACAAACATCTTGGGGGTAATTTGGCTAACAATTGGTTTAACGTTGGCTTCATCTACTTCTAAGACGGCGATGCCCTTTTTCCCTTTGGCGGGGCGTTTTGCTTCTAGAAAGGTTGAAGTAATTCCCTGAACCATGTTAGAACCAGTTTTGTTGGTTACAATGTGGTCATACTTTTCCTTTAAGACTTGGACAATTAAAGCCGTGGTCAACGTCTTTCCGTTGGTTCCACTGACAATGATGACTTCGTAATTTTTACCTAGTTCCTTTAAGACATCCGGATCAAGGGTGGTAGTGATTTTACCAGGGAGCGAACTTCCGCCTCCCATGAAGTTATGCAAAAACCAGTACGAGGACCGGCCAGCGAGGGTTGCAATCTCACTTCTCAATGTCATTCAGGTTCACATCCTTTTAAATTCTTCTGCGCAATCCCTTAAATTTTAGCATAAGTTGACCAATTTCACGAAAATAAGGGACGCGCGCGTTGATTTGGGAATTTTAATGCAGGGAATTGCGAAATTAGCTATAATGAAAAGCAGAGGAATTTTTAGGAAAAAGGTGATCATGTGGCGCAGCTTTTCTTTCGCTATGGGGCGATGAATAGTGGAAAATCAATCGAAATTATTAAGGTAGCACATAACTATGAAGAGCAGGGGAAGCGCGTGATTTTGCTGACGAGTGCCCTTGATACCCGCGAGGCGCCTGGGATGATTGAATCCCGGATCGGCTTGAACCGGAAGGCCATTTCCATTGAACCAACGGCCAACGCCTTTACCATTGTGAAAAAGGCGATGACGACTAACCACCAACCCGTAAGTTGCATTTTGGTGGACGAAGCCCAATTTTTAGAAAAGCATCATATTTTAGAACTAGCGCAGATCGTTGATGAACTTCGGATTCCCGTCATGGCCTTTGGCCTCAAAAACGACTTTCAAAACCACCTGTTTTCGGGTTCCAAGTACTTACTTCTGTACGCGGATAAACTCGAAGAAATGAAAACGATTTGTTGGTTTTGTGAGAAGAAGGCTACGATGAATCTCCGCCTCCACAACGGTCAGCCTGTGTATGAGGGCGAACAAGTCGTCATGGGCGGCAATGAATCGTATTATCCGGTCTGCCGGACCCACTACAACGATCCACCTTTAGCAAACCAGAGAAAAGAGGATGACAATGGCTGAAAATCAAATGGACGAAATCTTTGATAAATTACAATCCGTTTCTGATCGTTACGACGAACTGAACGAATTGATCAGTGACCCAGAAGTGATTGCAGATACCAAGCGGTTTATGAAACTCTCTAAAGAAGAGGGTAGTTTACGCGAAACCGTAGAAACCTACCATCACTACCAGGATGTCAGTACGGCCCTTGATGACGATCAAGAAATGCTGCAAGAGAAACTGGATCCGGATATGACCGAGATGGTTAAAAGTGAGATTGGAGACCTGGAAAAGGAAAAGGACCAGCTAGAACAACAGCTTAAAGTGCTTTTGATTCCCAAGGATCCGAATGACGATAAGAACATCATCATGGAAATCCACGGAGCGGCTGGAGGCGACGAAGCCAGTTTGTTTGCGGCGGATTTGTACAATATGTATGTGAAGTACGCCGAGATGCAGGGCTGGAAGGTCGAAGTCATTGATGAAGCCGACACCGAAGTCGGAGGCTTTAAAGAAATTGTCCTGATGATTACCGGAAACAAGGTGTATTCAAAACTTAAGTATGAAAACGGGGCCCACCGGGTACAACGGGTGCCAGAAACCGAGTCAGCCGGGCGGGTGCACACCTCTACGGCGACGGTGGGAGTAATGCCCGAAGAAGAAGACGTTGACATTACAATCGATCCGGCCGACATTCGGACGGACGTGTACCGGTCATCTGGGGCCGGGGGTCAGCACATTAACAAGACCTCATCGGCCGTGCGGATGACCCACTTGCCAACCGGAATTGTGGTTGCAATGCAGGACGAACGATCGCAGCAACAAAACCGGGCGAAGGCCATGACGGTGCTCCGGGCACGGGTTTATGACTACTACAAGCAACAAGAAGAAGACGAGTATAACGCCCAACGAAAATCAGCGGTCGGAACCGGAGACCGGTCTGAACGGATCAGAACGTACAATTTCCCCCAAAACCGGGTGACAGACCATCGGATTGGGTTGACGCTCAACAAGCTGGATAAGGTTTTGGCTGGTGATTTGGATGAAATCATCGACGCCTTGATTATCTCTGATCAAGCGGAAAAGTTGGAGCATTTAAACGATGCCGAAGCTTAATGCCCAAGCGACCCCCTTTGAAGCCCTTCAGTGGGCTTCTTTGCGTTTTAAGCAGTTAGAAATTGACCCGGAAGACGCCCGGTACCTGTTAATGGAACAGTTGGGCTGGAACCAAACTGAACTTTTAGTGCACTACCGGGAACCGTTAGCGGCTGATCAAGTTCACAAGTTTCAAGCGAACGTGGAACGCCGGGCGGCCGGTGAACCGGTCCAATACATTATGGGACGGGCGCCGTTCTACGGCTTAACGCTCACGGTCACACCCGATGTGTTGATCCCGCGCCCAGAAACCGAAGAACTGGTTGACTGGGTACTTAAAGACCATGGGATGCGACCCTTACGGGTGTTAGACGTGGGTACGGGTAGTGGCGCAATTGCAATTGCGATAAAACAGGCCCGCCCCGCCTGGACGGTGGTGGCAAGTGATATTTCTCCCGCTGCCCTGCAGGTTGCCCGGCAGAATGCGCAGGCGCAGAGGACAGCGATTGAGTTTGTTGCTAGTGACTTACTAGAAGCGGTTCCCCAGACGCCCTTTGATATTGTGATTTCCAACCCACCTTACATTGCCAGTTCGGAAGTAGATGTAATGGATGCCACCGTTGTCAATTATGAGCCGAAAACGGCCTTATTCGCTGACCATCAGGGTTTAGAATTGTACGAACGACTGGCTGCGACGGTGGGACCTTATCTAACCACGCACGCAAGCGTGTACTTAGAGATTGGTTATCAGCAGGGACCAGCGGTGTTCGCAATTTGGCACCAGCAGTTTCCGACGGCGCAGCTGCAGGTTCGCAAGGACTTAGCCGGTCACGAGCGGATGGTGCGGATGCAAAAAGGAGAGATAGATAAAGATGGAAACTAAGATATTTAAACCAACGGAGGTGGGCGCGGCGGCGGACTTAATCCGGCAGGGCGAGTTGGTCGCTTTTCCCACGGAAACCGTTTATGGCTTAGGTGCCGACGCCACCAACGTGGCCGCCGTAGAAAAGGTGTACAAGGCGAAGGGGCGTCCGAGTGACAATCCCCTGATCGTCCACGTCGCAGATCAGGCCACGGTACGGCAGTTTGTCACCACCATTCAGCCGGCCGTGCAACGGTTGATGGATACCTTTTGGCCTGGTCCGTTAACCATTATTTTGCCGTTACAACCAGGAAGTTTGGCCCCCCAGGTAACCGGCGGCTTAACCACCGCTGCCTTTCGGAATCCGCGCCAAGCTGCGACCTTGGACTTGATTAAGACTGCAGGGGTTCCGTTAGTTGGACCCTCGGCCAACACGTCGGGGAAACCCAGTCCGACCACCGCGCAGCACGTTTATCATGACTTAAAGGGGAAGATTGGTGGCATTTTAGACGCTGGGCCAACGGACTTGGGGGTGGAGTCGACGGTGATTGACATGTCGACCGCACAGCCCGCCATCTTACGGCCAGGGGCAGTAACCCGGGCCGATTTGGAACGCGTGCTCGGGCCGATTGCGGACTCGCAGAAGCAGGTTAAACCAGATGAAGTTCCCAAGGCCCCGGGAATGAAATATACCCACTATTCGCCAACGGCAGAGGTGCAGATTGTGGATCCAGAGGTTGACTGGGAGACAGTTGTGACCTGGAGCCAGCAGCAACCAGCACCAGTGGGGATTTTAGCCACAGACGCCGTTCTAAACCGTTACGCTTGGCCGCAGAACGTTGCAACTTACAGTTTGGGGACGGACATTCATTCGGCCAGTCACGCTTTATTTGCCGGGTTACGGGCCTTTGACCTGCATCCAGACATCACGACCATCCTCGTGGAAGGTTTTTCCCCTAACGGACTGGGGGAAGCCTATATGAACCGGTTAAATAAGGCAGCGGGACAGCACCACTTTTCAACAGCAGACCTACGTTAGCAAGCACCCAAGGGGGACGAGATCATGACGGAAAACTACCAACAAGCAGATCCCAAGTTATGGGACGCGATTCACCACGAAGCGGAACGCCAAGCAGATACGATTGAATTAATTGCGTCCGAAAACATTGTTTCAAAGGCCGTGCGGGCTGCCCAAGGCTCAGTGTTAACCAATAAATATGCCGAAGGATACCCGGGCCACCGCTATTATGGTGGGTGTCAGTACGTTGATATCGTGGAGAACCTGGCGATTGAGCGGGCAAAACAATTATTTGGCGCGGAATATGCCAACGTGCAACCCCACTCTGGCTCACAGGCCAACGAGGCGGCGTATGCGGCCTTTTTACAGCCTGGTGATGTCATTTTAGGAATGGACTTAAACGCTGGTGGACACTTGACCCACGGCGCTCAGGTTAGTTTTTCCGGACAAATTTATCAGGCTTATGCGTACGGATTAGACGCTACCACGGAACGCCTTGATTTTGCGGCGATTCAAGCACTAGCAGAACGGGTGCACCCTAAACTGATTGTGGCTGGTGCTTCAGCGTATAGTCGCGAGATTGATTGGCTCGCATTTCGTAAGATTGCGGACGAAGTGGGAGCCTACTTGATGGTTGACATGGCCCACATTGCTGGTTTAGTGGCCGCTGGCTTACACCCCAATCCAGTTGGAATTGCCGACGTGGTTACGACGACGACCCATAAAACCCTCCGGGGACCGCGGGGCGGTTTGATTTTGGCGCAAGCTAAGTACCAAAAGCAGCTGAATTCGGCGGTCTTTCCGCGCACCCAAGGCGGCCCCTTGGAACACGTGATTGCGGGGAAAGCCGCTGCATTTTATGAAGATTTGCAACCAGAATTTACGACGTATGCAAGTCAGGTAATTAAAAATGCTCAGGCGATGGCCGATGAATTTCAGCACTCCGAGAACATCCGAGTGGTATCTGGGGGCACCGATAACCACTTGTTAAACATTGATCTTACGCAGACTGAACTGACTGGTAAGGACGCCCAAGCCCTGTTAGATTCAGTGCACATTACGACCAACAAAGAGGCGTTGCCGAACGAACAACACAGCCCGTTTGTGACGAGTGGGATTCGCTTGGGAACGCCCGCCATCACGTCACGCGGGTTTACGGAAGCAGATGCGCGCAGGGTCGCCCAACTGATTACAAAGACGGTCACGCATCCTCATGACGAACAGGCGCTAACTGAAGTACGTGAGGCCGTGCAGGCATTATGTGCAGCTCACCCAATTACGCGGTAAGCCAGTTCATGGTATGATAGGGTGAGACGGAGAAAGAAAAGGAGTGTTGACCTTGAGTAAATTTCACGTAATGAATCATCCTTTGATTCAACATAAACTAAGTAT
Organism: Fructilactobacillus myrtifloralis; assembly: GCF_024029335.1. NCBI lineage: Bacteria > Bacillati > Bacillota > Bacilli > Lactobacillales > Lactobacillaceae > Fructilactobacillus > Fructilactobacillus myrtifloralis. Next base: position 42,150 of record NZ_CP097116.1, read on the forward strand.
CATTCGGGATAAGAAAACCGGAACCAATGAATTTCGGGAAGTTGTCAACGAAATCGCCAACCTGATGGCCTTTGAAGTGACTCGCGACATGCCCTTACAGGACGTGGAGATTGAAACACCAATGGGAAAGGCCACGACTAAGAAGCTCGCCGGCAAAAAGGTGGCAGTAGTGCCCATCTTGCGGGCCGGAATCGGAATGGTGGATGGAATTTTGGAACTGTTACCGAGTGCCCGGGTTGGTCACGTGGGGATGTATCGGGACGAAACCACCTTTGAACCCCATGAATACTTTGTGAAGTTGCCTTCAGACATTAAAGACCGGGAAGTTTTAGTGGTTGATCCAATGCTGGCAACGGGAGGCTCCGCCATCATGGCCATTGATGCCTTGAAGAAGCGGGGCGCCCAGAATATCAAGTTTGTGTGCCTGGTGGCTGCCCCAGAAGGGGTACAAGCCCTAGAAGCTGCCCACCCGGACGTTGAAATTTACGCAGCGGCCCTGGACGATCGCCTCGAAAATGGGTACATTGTTCCCGGACTTGGGGATGCCGGGGACCGGTTATTTGGAACTAAATAAAGTAAAAAGCAGAAATCCACGGATTTCTGCTTTTTTAGTAACAGAAAAACCGGCAAGTTCACCGGCTGTAATTAAAGGAATTACTTTGTATTTAATTTCATTTGGTGGTATCATTCTAATGAATTTTAGGATTAGCCACCGCGTGGTTACTCTTAAAATGAATGGTAAAGCGAGGTGTGAATCTGGCGCCGACCGTTCGCTATTTGAAAGGCAAAAGAGGTGATAATTAGTGGATCCAACTCGTACTTTTCAATTTTGCGGTTTGACCTTCAACGTGGGGAACATGATTTCTGGAATTATCGTTGCAGCAATTGTGTTTGGCTTTGTTTATATTTGCTCTCGGCGAATTCAAATGAAGCCCACGGGCAAGCAAAATTTATTGGAGTACATGATTGACTTTACGAACGGAATTGTGAAGTCAACGATGCCAAGTGGATCAACCAAGGATTATGGACTGTGGGCGTTTACGCTCTTCTATTTCATTTTGGTAGCAAACCTCTTGGGGTTGTTCCTCCACATCGAAGTGGGTGGAATTGTTTACGTGAAGAGTCCCACGGCCGATCCAATCGTTGCAATGTCGTTTGCGCTGATGTCAATGTTGATTGCACAGTACTCGGGGGTACAAAAGTTAGGTTATAAAAAGCACTTTGAAACCTACCTACAACCCATTCCTTACTTGTTACCGATCAACTTGATGGAAGAGTTTACTAATTTCTTAACCCTTGGAATTCGGGTGTACGGTAATATTTTTGCTGGTGAACTGCTGGCAGGTTTGATTGCGAAAATGGCATTTTCGCATGGGATTGCAACCCTTGCTATTTCGGCACCAATTGAAATGGCATGGATGGCCTTCTCAGTATTTATTGGCTGTATTCAGGCCTACGTTTTTGTAACTTTATCATGTGTATATATTTCTCATAAAATTACGCTTGAGGAATAAGAAAAGGAGGAAGTATTTATGGGTGCAATTGGAGCTGGAATCGCGATCGCAGGTGCCGCAGTTGGGGCCGGGATCGGTGACGGAATTTTGATTTCGAAGATGCTAGAAGGAATGGCACGTCAGCCAGAATTAAGCAATACCTTACGGACGAACATGTTTATCGGGGTCGCTTTGATCGAAGTTATGCCCATCTTAGCCTTCGTGATTGCAATGTTGGTTATCAACAAGTAATCAAACCAGTTGATTAACAAACAAAGGAGGTGTCAATAGATGTTAGTGGTTGGAGAAGCATTTAACATTGGGGATGCCTTATTCTACGCGGTTTTATTCATTATTCTCATGTGGCTCATCAAGGTGGTTGCCTGGAAGCCCGTCACGAAGATGATGCAGGACCGGTCGGATAAGATTGCCAATGACATTGATACGGCCGAAAAGTCGCGGAACGAAGCCTTGGAACTGGCGAAAAAACGGCAGACGGAGCTAGCTAATTCGCAAGCAGAAGCAAGCGAAATTATTAGTAAGGCGCAACAAACCGGGGATAAACGCCGCGAGTCGATTATTAGTAGTGCCAACTTGGATGCCAAAACCATTAAAGAGAATGCAGCCAAGGACATTGAACAACAACAACGCGATGCCCTGGCCAACTCAAAGAATGATGTAGCTGATTTATCTATTGAAATTGCTTCCAAGCTGATTCAAAAGAACTTAGACGCCAACGATCAAAAGACGTTAATTGATTCCTACATCGAAGGGTTGGATAAGTATGAGTCTAACTAAGCAGGAAGTTGCTAATCGGTACGCGAAGGCATTGTATGCGACCCTAGAAGAGCAGGATCAAGTTGCCGCCGGGCAAACTGACCTTGCCACCATTCAGAGCATTTTGACGGCTGATTCAACGCTAACCACGGCCCTCGCGTCGACGGCGTTGCAACCGGACCAAAAGGAAGCGTTGTTAAAACCGTTGCTTGAGAGTGTAACAACGCAACCGGTCAAAAACTTGGTGCAGATGATGTTTGATTATGGGCGCATTAGTGACTTACAAGCTGTAATTGATAAATTTAAGCAAATCTATAACCAAAAACACGGAATTGTGATTGCCAGCGTGACCACGGCGGTCCCACTGGCACCAGAACAACGCGACCATTTAGCGCAAACCTTTGCTAACAAGGTAAAGGCAAACCAAGTGGAATTGCAGGAACACACGAATCCAGCACTTATTGGTGGAGTAATTTTGCAAGCGGAGAACGTTGTGTTCGACGGGAGCATTAAAACCAAACTAGACAACTTGAAACGGTTATTACTGCAGTGATGAGCTCGCAAACGAAAGAGGTGAAACTTTTATGAGCATTAAGGCTGAAGAAATCAGCGCTCTAATTAAAAAACAATTAGAAGGCTATCAAGATGAGCTCACGGTGGCAGAAACCGGAATCGTTACCTACATTGGTGACGGAGTGGCTCGGACCTATGGGCTTGATAATGCCTTATCCGGTGAACTGGTTGAATTCCAAAACGGAATCTACGGAATGATTCAAAACTTGGAAAGCAACAACGTCGGAATCGTGATTCTCGGGGACTATACCGGGATTCGTGAAGGTGATTCCGTCAAAAGAACCGGCCGCATCATGGAAGTTCCCGTTGGTGACGCAATGGTAGGTCGAGTGGTTAACTCACTTGGTCAACCAATTGATGGAAACGGCAAGATTGAGACGGATACCGAAATGCCGATCGAACACAAGGCACCCGGCATCATGGATCGAAAATCAGTTGATGAACCACTCCAAACGGGGATTAAAGCCATTGATGCATTAGTTCCAATCGGACGGGGGCAACGGGAATTAATCATTGGGGACCGGAAAACCGGGAAAACCTCCATTGCCATTGATACAATTTTGAACCAAAAGGATCAAAATATGATCTGTATCTACGTTGCAATTGGGCAAAAGGATTCCACGGTGATGCAACAGGTTGAAACGCTGCGGAAGTTTGGCGCCATGGACTACACAATCGTAGTTACGGCCGGTCCTTCTGAACCAGCTCCGTTGCTCTACATTGCCCCGTATTCCGGTGCAACGATGGGTGAATTCTTCATGAACAAGGGACAGCACGTGTTAATCGTCTACGATGATTTAACGAAGCAAGCGAACGCTTACCGTGAACTCTCCTTGATTCTGAGACGTCCGCCTGGCCGGGAAGCTTATCCTGGGGATATTTTCTACACCCACTCCCGGTTGTTGGAACGGGCTGCTAAACTCAGTGATAAATTAGGTGGCGGTTCGATGACGGCCTTGCCAATCGTTGAAACCCAAGCCGGGGACGTTTCGGCCTACATTCCGACCAACGTAATTTCCATTACCGATGGACAAATCTTCTTGAACGCCGACATGTTCTACTCGGGTGATCGACCAGCCATTGATGCCGGAACGTCGGTTTCACGGGTTGGTGGAGATGCCCAAATCTCGGCCATGAAGAAGGTGGCCGGAACCCTCCGGATTGATTTGGCTTCTTACCATGAATTGGAATCCTTTGCGCAATTTGGTTCTGATTTGGATGATGCCACGAAGGCCAAGTTGGATCGGGGAGCTCGGACGGTGGAAGTTTTGAAGCAAAAACTTCACGATCCGCTTCCCGTTGAAAAACAAGTTATCATTTTGTACGCGTTGACGCACGGTTATTTGGATAAAATTGCCGTTGATGACGTTTTACGGTTCCAAAATGAGCTCTTTAATTACTTTGATGATCAGCACCAAGACTTGTTGCAACACATCAAGGAAACTGGAAAGTTACCTGATGAGCAACAACTCACCACTGCCATTAGTGAATTTGCTAAGCTATTTACTCCGACAGCGGAACAAACGTCGAACCAACAGCAAGCTTAAATTTGAAGGGAGGATAACCAATGGCTGAATCAATGAATGAAGTCAAGCACCGCATTGCCTCCACCAAAAATACCCGCCAAATTACGGAAGCCATGCAAATGGTTCAAACCGTTAAACTGAATCAAATTCAGGGCCAAACGGCAACTTATAATGAATACGTTGCGAAGGTGAAGGCGGTCGTAATGCACTTGGCTCAATCACACTTATTAGATAGCCAGCAGCCTTCAAATGATCAAGCCCATGCCAAAAAAGGGCCGACGGCTTACCTCGTAATCACGTCTGACCGTGGAATGGTCGGAAGCTATAACAGTAATGTTTTGCGGGGGACTAACCGGTTTATCGCAGAGCATACTCCGAACGTTGATGACTACGTGATCCTTGCAGTTGGAGGCACGGGCGCTGATTTTTATAAAAAGAACCAAGCGAACGTGGCGTATGAGTACCGCGGGGTTTCCGATATTCCGACGTACCAAGAAGTGAAGGGAATTGTGAAGACCATTACCCAGATGTACAACGATCACTTGTTTAGTGAACTGTACGTCTGCTACAACCACTTTGTGAACCGGGTTCGTTCCGACTTTCGGACGGAAAAATTGTTACCGATGGATCGGGAATCAATTCGCCAGAGTATGGATGGGGCGACCGGAGCAGGATCGAGTATCCAAACGGAAACCCTGACGGCAGAATACGAAGTGGAACCATCTGAACAGGAAGTGCTCCATGCCATTTTGCCTCAGTATGCAGAAAGTTTGGTGTACGGAGCAATCTTGGATGCCAAGACGGCAGAGCATTCGTCTAGTTCAATGGCGATGAAAGCAGCAACTGACAATGCTGATGATTTAATTTCTTCGTTGGAATTAAAATATAATCGGGCCCGCCAGGCTGCGATTACGACCGAAATCACTGAGATTACGGGTGGTCAAGAAGCATTGAATCACTAATGATGGGAGGAATTAACGCATAATGAGTGCTGGTAAAGTTTTACAAGTAATTGGACCGGTTGTCGATGTTGAATTTCCCCTAGATGGCGATTTACCTGAAATTAATGATGCTTTAAGAGTCCAAAAAGGCGATGACGATGTTTTAGTAACAGAAGTAGCGCTGGAATTGGGTGACGGAGTTGTCAGAACGATTGCCATGGACGGAACCGATGGGTTACGTCGTGGCATGGAAGTTGAAAACACGGGCAAGCCAATTGAAGTGCCCGTGGGTAATGACACACTAGGCCGAGTATTTAACGTTTTAGGCCAAACCATTGATGGTGGCCCGAAATTTGGTCCAGATGCTGAACGGTGGAGTATTCACCGGGCGGCACCTAAATTTGATGAAATCAACCCGTCCACCGAAGTGTTGGAAACGGGAATTAAGGTAATTGACTTACTGGCTCCCTACATTCGGGGAGGAAAAGTTGGTCTGTTCGGTGGTGCCGGAGTTGGTAAAACCGTTTTAATTCAAGAATTAATCCATAACATTGCGCAGGGACACAACGGAATTTCTGTCTTTACGGGGGTTGGAGAACGAACTCGTGAAGGGAACGATATGTACTTCGAAATGAAGAGTTCGGGAGTTCTGAAGCAAACTGCCATGGTGTATGGACAAATGAACGAGCCACCTGGTGCCCGGATGCGGGTTGCCTTAACGGGGCTAACGATTGCCGAATACTTCCGTGATGAAGCCGGTAAGGACGTGTTGTTGTTTATCGATAACATTTTCCGGTTTACCCAAGCGGGGACGGAAGTTTCCGCCCTGCTGGGCCGGATTCCATCGGCCGTAGGGTACCAACCAACGTTAGCAACTGAAATGGGTCAGCTCCAGGAACGGATTACCTCGACGAAGAAGGGGGCCATTACCTCGATTCAAGCGGTTTATGTTCCTGCCGATGATTATACTGACCCGGCGCCCGCAACGACGTTCGCGCACTTGGATGCCACGACGAACTTGGAACGTTCTTTAACGCAACAAGGGATTTATCCCGCCGTGGATCCGTTAGCATCAACCTCGTCTGCTTTGGATCCAGCCATCGTGGGTGAGGAACACTTCCAAGTGGCGAGCGAAGTGCAACACGAGTTGCAACGTTATCGGGAACTGCAAGACATCATCTCAATTTTGGGGATGGATGAATTGTCAGACGAAGAAAAGACGATTGTTGGTCGTGCCCGGCGGATTCAGTTCTTCCTGTCGCAACCATTCTCAGTCGCCGAAACGTTTACCAACGTGCCCGGAAAATACGTTTCCGTTCAAGACACTGTTGCTGGATTTAAGGGAATCTTAGAGGGAAAGTATGATTACATTCCTGAAGATTACTTTAGAAACTGTGGTCCAATCGACGACGTAGTTGCAAAGTATGAAGCGGCCCAAAAGGATACCGCCAAATAAGGAGGGATCTAATTGGCTGAAGCAAAGAACGTTTTAACCGTTAGTATCGTAACTCCCGATGGTTCGGTTTATACTAATGAACAGTGTTCGTTGGCAGTGGTCCAAACGCAGACTGGGGATCTCGGAATCATGGCAAATCACATTCCGGTGATTGCCGCGTTGCAGATTGCTCCGGCCGAGTTTAAAAACCAAGACGGGCAAACGGAAATTATCGCGGTCAACGGGGGCTTTGTTGAATTTTCGAATAATGAGTTGACGATTGTGGCTGATAGTGCGGAACGCAAAGATCAAATTGACGTGAACCGGGCTACTAGTGCCAAGGAACGGGCTCAAAAAGAAATTGAGGAAGCCAACAGTAACCATGACGCCGATACCATGAAACGGGCTGAAGTCGAATTACGGCGGGCCTTAAATCGGATTAACGTTGCGAACCGACGTTAAAAAGTTAGTAAAAGGGAAATCACCAATTGGTGGTTTCCCTTTTTGTATTTGGAGGGGAAAAGTAAGTAAACGGCGTGGTTCGCGCGGACACGGCCAGCGTTTTATGATAAGATTAAGGGTAGCAATAATTGGAGGAAGATTAGCATGAATGGATTTGGGTTACAGGCTTTGATTAGCATTATTAGTCAGTTATTTTTTGTCATTTTGGCTTTTTGGGCCATCCAAGGAATTCATTTTGAACGGTTTGTTCCCATCAAAGAGCAACAGGGAAAAGTGTTACTGGTGCTCCTAGCGTTGGGACTGGGCTCTTTGAGCAGTAATTTCTTTCTCTCCTTTATTGATAACTTAAAAAACTTACAATTTTTATTTTAAACCGACTGGGAGAAGAAAAGATGGATAAAATTATTGTACGCGGTGGCAACCGCTTATCCGGAAGTGTTCACATCGAGGGAGCAAAGAATGCCGTGCTCCCCATTTTAGCCGCCACGATTTTAGGTAGTGAAGCACAGAGTGTGATTACAAACAGTCCAATTCTTTCGGATGTGCACGTGATGAACGAAGTGTTGCGGAGTTTGAATTTACAGGTTGATTTTGACGAAAATCACAATCAAATTACGGTGGATGCGACCGGATCAATTAGTAGTGAAGCACCCTTTGAATACGTATCGAAAATGCGGGCTTCGATTGTGGTCTTGGGACCACTGTTAGCGCGGCTGGGTCAGGCTCGGGTGGCCCTGCCCGGTGGTTGTGCAATTGGATCACGCCCGATTGACATCCACTTAAAGGGTTTTGAGGCCATGGGAGCCACGATTGAGCAACACGAAGGTTACGTAGAAGCAAGTGCACCCAATGGCTTACAGGGAGCCGAAATTTACTTTGATTTTCCAAGCGTGGGAGCGACCCAGAACGTCATGATGGCGGCGACGCTCGCTCATGGCACTACGGTGATTAAAAATGTGGCCCGAGAACCAGAAATCGTCGATTTGGCGGACATGTTAAACGACATGGGGGCCCACATCACGGGGGCCGGTACCGATACGATCACCATTGAGGGAGTAACTAAGCTCCATGGCGTTCACCATGAAGTGGTGCAGGACCGGATTGAGGCGGGGACCTTTATGGCGGCCGCAGCGGTGACGAAGGGGAACGTTCTGGTTGAACATGCGATTGTTGAACACAACCTTCCGTTTATCGCCAAACTGCGGGAGATGGGCGTAACCGTCACCCAGGAGGAACAAGGGGTGCGCATCATTGGCCCTGACACCTTACAACCAGTTGACGTAGAAACCGCGCCGTATCCAGGTTTTCCAACCGACATGCAACCGCAGATGACCGTCTTACAACTGGCGGCTGACGGGGTCAGCACGTTAACCGAAAATGTGTTTGAAAACCGATTTATGCACTTGGATGAATTACGGCGGATGAACGCCAAATTTGAAATCAAGGGGAATACCGTAGTAATGCACGGTCCCACTCATTTTGAAGGGGCTGAAGTGGCCGCCACGGATTTACGGGCAGCAGCAGCGTTGATTATGGCCGGCCTAATTGCCACGGGGGTTACACACATCACTAACCTGCAGTACCTAGATCGAGGGTACTATGAAATTGAAAAGAAACTCCGCCACCTCGGGGCAAACATTGAACGGGTTTCCACTGGGAACTAGCGGTCTGAAACGATAATTATGGTATAATTTACACAATTAGCGAAAGTGGGAAAGGAAGAACAAAAGATGGCCCAAGATATTGGAATTGACTTAGGAACAGCCAACGTGCTGGTATCGGTAACGGGAAAGGGAGTCGTGTTAAACGAACCTTCCGTCGTTGCAATTGATACGAAAACGAACAAGGTGCTGGCAGTCGGAAAAGAAGCCTACGAAATGGTCGGCCGGACACCTGGCAACATTAAAGCCATTCGGCCGTTAAAGGATGGGGTAATCTCTGACTTTGACGTGACGGAAGCGATGTTGAACTACTTCATTAAAAAATTAAGCGTTAAGGGCATGGTTTCCAAACCGAAGGTAATGATTTGTGCCCCAACCAACATTACGAACATTGAGCGGAAGGCGATTATCGAAGCCGCCCAAAAATCGGTTGGAGGCGAGGTCTTTTTAGAAGAAGAACCTAAAGTGGCTGCCATTGGAGCGGGGATGGACATCTTCGAACCCACTGGGAGTATGGTGATTGATATTGGTGGGGGAACCTCTGACATCGCCGTCGTTTCGCTCGGAGACATCGTGGCTAGTAAGTCACTGAAGTTAGCCGGCGACGTGATGAACCAAGACATCGTGGATTACATGAAACGGACCCATAACATCGTCATTGGGGAACACACGGCCGAAAAAATTAAGAAAACGATTGGAACTGCCAAGGCAGATCCAAACGACATCAAAGAAATTGAAGTTCGGGGCCGAGATGCCGTTAGTGGAATGCCGATTTCCGTTAACATCAACAGTACGGAGATTGCTGATGCCATCCATACGTCCGTCCAGATGATTATTAACGCTGCGAAGAGCGTCTTAGAAACGATTCCACCGGAATTAGCGGCCGACATCATTGATCGGGGGGTTATGCTTACCGGAGGGGGCTCCATGTTAAATAACATTGACGTGGTAATTTCGGATGCCCTGACGGTACCAGTAATGGTGTCTGAAGATCCACTCGAAAACGTTGCTAAGGGAGCTAGTTCCCTACTGGAACACATTGACACGGAAAAGAAGCCGAAAAAGAGCTTTAGCTTGTTTGGTCGAAATAACTAGCGACCATGCAAACCCTGTTAGTGAAGTTAATTAAAGCTTATCAAGTCGGCATTTCAGCGCATACGCCCCCCACGTGTCGTTACCAACCAACGTGCTCGCACTATACCCAAACCGCCATTGAACGCTTTGGAAGCTGGCGGGGGTTACTGATGGGAGGAGCCCGGATTTTACGGTGTAATCCCCTGGTGCGCGGGGGCTTTGATCCAGTGCCGACGCGCTTTCAACTGCGGCGCACCCAGAAAACCCGGAATGGAGGCTAGAATGAGTCGCAAGGAAAAACAAATTGAATTAGAAGTGGTTGCTACGCCTAATCACGAAAACTTAGTCCAGATTAAGGGGCACACCGTTGGAAAAATCGTGCCGAATGCGGATAAGTTTGATTGTTACGTAGGTGAGCAAGTGTTTCACGAAAAAAACGAAGCGGACGCCTTACAACAGGTGATTCGTGAATATAATTTACATCAGAGATAACCGATAACTGAGATTAAGGAGAGTTAATCGTGTTTCAAAGAAAACAAGTGCAAGATGGTGATCGAATTGATTGGAGCATCATTTTTTGCGTACTGATGTTAGCCTTGGTCGGGCTTGGCTCGATTTACGTGGCCGTTTCGCATGATACCGGAGGCGTATCGGTGGTTCGAACCGTGGTTTCCCAGCTAGTGTGGTATGTAATTGGAGCGGTGGCGGTAGTCGTCATTATGCAGTTTGATTCCCAACAACTTTGGAAGATTGCGCCCTACGCTTATTGGTTTGGAATTTTCCTCCTGTTCGTCGTCCTGTTTCTATACAGTCGGGCGTACTTTGCGCAAACCGGAGCCAAAAGTTGGTTTGCCCTCGGGCCGTTTACCTTCCAACCCTCTGAAATTATGAAGCCGGCGTACATTTTGATGGAAGCCCGGGTTATCGCGGATCACAATAGCGAATATCCGATTCATACGGTTCGAAGTGACTGGAAACTGATTGGTCGGATGTTTCTATGGACGTTACCCGTCATTGTGTTGTTAAAACTGCAAAACGACTTCGGGACGACCGTGGTGTTCCTGGCCATTTTAGGGGGACTATTAATTGTTTCGGGGATTACCTGGAAAATTTTAGCGCCCGGGATCATCGGGTTTGTGACCCTCGTGACGACCGCGGTCTTGCTGGTGGTAACCAGTGGTGGACGAGCTATCTTAGGGCACCTCGGCTTTCAACAGTACCAATTTGAACGAATTGATAGCTGGTTGCATCCAGCGTCTGATTCCAGTAACCAAGGATTCCAACTGTGGCAAAGTATGAAGGCAATTGGATCCGGTGGCCTAACTGGAACCGGCTTTAACGTGTCTCATGTGTATGTGCCCGTGCGAGAATCCGATATGATTTTCTCCGTCGTTGGAGAAAACTTTGGGTTTATCGGCGGGACATTACTGATTCTGTTATACTTTCTCTTGATTTATGAAATGATTAAAGTGACGTTCCAAACTCGCAACGTCTTTTATGCCTACATTTCAACGGGAGTAATTATGATGATCCTCTTCCACGTCTTTGAAAACGTGGGGATGAGCATCGATCTGATTCCGATGACGGGGATTCCGTTGCCGTTTATCAGTCAAGGGGGATCAGCCCTCATCGGGAATATGATTGGGATTGGGTTGATCATGTCGATGCAGTATCACAATCAAAATTCGATGTTTAGTAACGTTAAACAATTTTCGTAAAAAGTCTGCTCCGGCAGGCTTTTTTTGTTTTTGCTTTGCGCTTTAAAAGTGGTATACTTAAGGTTCAAAAACAGACGAATGGGAGAACAGAAATGACAGAGAACAAGCAACACATTGCGCTATTATTTGGTGGAGATTCTTCTGAACATGACGTATCCAAACGGTCTGCGCATAACATCTATGATGCGATGGATCGGGACCGATACGACGTGAGCCTCTTTTTGGTAACTAAAAGTGGCATGATTTTAGACGATGCCGCTTCGCACCGGGTGTTTGCAGGTGAAGATGAAGATGCCGTTGCTGCGGAAGTACTGCCCCAGTTAGACACGGCTAATCCGTTGGCACCAATTCTTAATCTGGATAGTACGAAGCACATCGATGTCTTTTTCCCCATTATTCACGGGAATTTAGGGGAAGATGGGACCATCCAAGGATTGTTACGGTTATTGCAAAAACCCTACGTTGGAAGTGGGGTGCAAGCCTCAGCACTGGCGTACGATAAGGATTTAACCAAGAAGATTTTGACGGCTACCGGCATTCGCAATACCAAGTATGTGTTAGTTACACCTGACACTGCGGCCGAGTGGAGTTACGCCAAGGTCAGTGAGCAGATTGATTCCCAGTTGTTATTCATTAAACCAGCCCGGCAGGGTTCCTCAATCGGGATCCACAAGGTTACGAATGACGCCGAATATGCGGCTGGCTTACAGGATGCGCTCCGGTACGACGATAAAGTGCTGGTGGAAGAAGCCATTAATGGTCCAGAAGAGGTGGAAATTTCTATCCTCGGAAACGAAGACCCACAGGCATCTAAAATTGGTGCGATTAAAGTGCCAGCAGAAGACGCCTTTTACACCTACGACAATAAGTTCGTGGATGCCAGCGCGGTTGAATTTACGATTCCCGTTGAATTACCAGCACCAGTGCGCGACGAAATTACGGAAATGGCCCTCGGTGCCTTTCGGGCGTTGGAGCTAAAGGGGATGGCGCGAATCGACTTCTTGGTATCAAAAGATTTAACTCCCTACCTAGGAGAAGTCAACACCTTGCCTGGTTTCACGAACATTTCGTTATATCCCCAGCTATGGGAAGCTTCCGGAATTAGTTATTCCGAGTTGATTGACCGCTTGATTGAACTGGCAAAGGCTGAATTTGTGCGCCAGGGTAAAATTTTACATGATTTTAAACCGCTAACGTTAACTGATCAAGATAAAGTTTATGACGCTGACTAGCGCTTAAAAAGGCATCGTGGTTCATCACCACGGTGCCTTTTTTGGTTGACAAGGGGGCTAAAATCAAGGATAATAATATTTATTTTTTGAGATAAACTAAACTTTGGAGGAATAGAGGAATGTTGGTTTTCCCCACCGATAAATTATTAGCCGAGCTCAGCCAGTTGATTAGAACGCGGCGTCAGCAACTACACTTATCCCAAGCAGAATTAGCGAAGGGGATTTGCACCCAAACCACCATTAGTACCCTGGAGAACGGGACGCACTTTTCTAAGTGGGAATTGGTGCCCAAGCTATTAGAGCGCCTGCACGTCGACCAACAGGAATTAGAACATGCAATGCAGCCCCAGGTAGCTGCTGGCGAACAACAGCTTCAGCAGATCGAAACGGCGCTGTTGCAGTTTGATTTTAACCAGGCCAGTGCGCAACTCAACGCCATTCGGCGTGAAAATCTGGATACGAAGGCCCAACTAAGTCGCTACTATTGTTATCAAGGCCTATTGAAAGTGGTCGTAGACTCTGAACTGGATGATGCGATTGTGGCCTTTGATTTGGCGTTAAGTCGGAACACCCCGCGGCACCATTCGTTAACCTGGGGCTGGGTTTACCTAGGCGAAGCGCTGACCTACCAACGAATGCACCTGACGAAGCGGGCGAAGCGCTCGTTACAAAAGGCGTTTGGTGAATTACAAGCCCTCACTCAAGTTGTAACGGTCCCCCTCACCACGGTGGTGAAATTTGGCCTAGCGGTTGCCACCTTAGGATTACTGTTACATCTGGATGCCGAAACGCAGGTCGGATGCCAGCGCTTACGCCACCGGTTGCAAGCCCATTATTCGTACTATTGTTTAGCCGACTTGTACTACCTGGAGGGACTTAGTTTACAAGCCACGGGCCAGGTGCAGGCGGCCAATCGGTTGTTAACTCGGGCAGATCAATTGGTGCATCTAAAGAATAACAGTAAGTTTGAACGGCTTATGCACATTTACCAACAAAAAAGTCCTGAACTGGAGTAGTTCAGGACTTTTTTTAGTGACTTTGTTTGCCAAGGTCATGTTCCGAAATGAGCTGATTTTGGAGGTTAGTTTTAACTACCAAAACATCACAAGGAGCGTTGCGGGTCACATATTCAGTGACGGATCCAATCAGAAGACGGGCCACGGCATTTAAGCCGGTAGCGCCCATGATGATTAAATCAACTTTTAAGGTTTGGGGTAACTCCTTGGCAATGATGGTTTTGGGAGCTCCGTATTCAATCGAATAATCAACGTCAGTTAACCCGGCGTCGTGGGCCGTTTGGAGGGCCTTTTCTAAGCGGGTTTTGCTCTTCGTGGTAATTTCATCCACAATGCTAGTATCAAAGCTAGAGATATCCTGGTAAGCCCGGGTATCAATGGCATGCACCAAGTGGAGGTGGGCATGATTGCGTTTCGCAATGGCCACGGCTTTTTCAAACGCGAGTTCAGCACCGTAAGAACCATCAACGGGAACTAAGATTTCATTGTATTCTTGTAACATAAATAATCACCTCATTTAGAGTAGCACCTTACTGAACCACCTTTATTTTAACGCTCTTTGGCGGAAATAACAGCGCCTAACGGTTCATAAAGGGGATTAGGCAGAATTCGGGAATTAAGCACCCGCCACAACCTGCAATCAAGGCAATTACCAACAGAATTTGATTGTCCAGGCAGACGGCAATCACCGTCAATAGGGCAATTAGCAGTAGGACACTGCCGCTAATGCGGAGGATGCGTTGTAAAGCTGGGTAGCGTTCGGGATGAAACAGCAGAAAGGGCCGCTTTTGGTGGCGTAAAAAATAACTGCCATTCACGGCAAGGAGAGCTGCAAAGACAAGGGCTAAGCCATTAATCATGATGATCCTCCTGATCCTGGGTTTTGGAAGTTGGATAGTGTTGAGCCTGCCATAACTTCTGGTACTGTTCGGCATACGCCCGCTCCATTTTCCCCGTTTCCTTAGGTTGGTAGTACTGCGCGTCCTTTAACTGGTCGGGCAAATACTGCTGGTTGACCCACCCGTTTTTAAAGTTGTGTGGGTACTGGTAACCAGTGTGTCCCAATTCTGCCGCGCCTTTAAAGTGAGCATCGCGCAGATACGGCGGAATGGCACCGTAATTACCGGACCGGACGTCCGCTAGAGCACCCTGCATGGCAGCCATGGCGGAATTGGACTTGGGAGAAAGCGACAGTTCAATCAGGACGTTGGCAACTGGAATTTGGGCCTCCGGAAGGCCCACGCGTTCGGCAGCTTGGAGGGCAGTGACGGCCCGCGCCGCAGCCGGGGGATTGGCTAAGCCGACGTCTTCGTATGCAATGACTAAGAGACGTCGGATGAGCGAGGTTAAATCGCCCGCTTCAATTAAGCGGGCCGCGTAGTGCAGAGCAGCATTGGGATCAGAGCCGCGGACCGACTTTTGTAGGGCCGACAGGACGTTATAGTGGGCGTCACCGCCTTTATCCTGGGTGAGCGCCTGTTGTTGTAAACAGGCCTCGACGTCACTAAGGGTAACCTGAATCTGCCCGTCGGTTTTGGGCGTTGAGCGGACGGCGAGTTCAAGTGCATTGAGCGCGCTCCGCAAATCACCATTGGTGCGGTGACTGAGGAAGTTACGTGCATCGTCGGCCAGGACGACGGGTTCATTCCCAAGCCCACGCTCGGGATCTTGTAACGCCCGGTCAATCGCTTTGTTGATGTCAGCACTAGCCAGGGGATGGACCGGAAAGATCTGGGTCCGGGACCGAATGGCGGGACTAATGTTAATGTACGGGTTCTCGGTGGTCGCTCCGATTAAAATAATTTGGCCACTCTCTAACAGGGGGAGGAGAAAATCCTGCTTGGTTTTATCCAAGCGGTGAATTTCGTCTAACAGGAGGACGACCGTCCCACTCATTTTGGCTTCCTCTGCGACAATTTGCAGGTCTTTTTTGGTGTCCGTTGCGGCATTTAGCGAGCGAAACGCATACTGAGATGACCCGGCAATGGCACTAGCGATGCTCGTCTTTCCCGTTCCGGGCGGTCCATAGAGAATCATCGAGGAGAGGAGGTGGGCCTTAACCATGCGGTTGATGATTTTGCCCGGCCCCACTAAGTCAGCTTGACCTACGATTTCTTCAATTTTAGTTGGTCGCATGCGATAGGCAAGTGGTTTTTGCATATTCAAGCCTCATTAGAAACGATTAGTGATGAAAAAGACGATGCCAAAATGAAGGAGCCTTGTCAGATTTAGCGGTGGTTTCTGTGGTTGCTTTAAATTGGACGTCGGCAACGTTAATTGCCGTCGCAGCTGCCACCACAATCCCAGCTTGTTCCGGTTCCGTCCCATATTCGGCACTGTTTTTTAAAGTATACTTGGCGTGCAGACTCGCTGCAATTTTGAGGTAGGGACTCTGGTCCGCTTGGGGTAAATTACCGTTAATTAGTAACCCGTAATCAGAGTGGTCCTTTAGGAGCGCTTCGACCTGGGTCGGTGCATCGGGATTAGTAACGGCTGCTACGGGAATCACCAGGGCGACGCGTTCACGAAAGGTTCCAAGGTAGCGGCGCTGTTCATCCGGATTAATTTGGGGGGTGCCACCATTGATGGCCTGATCCAATCGGTCTTGAACATTATTTTCATTTGGCATGATTGTTCTCCTTTAACATGGTTGTTTGGGTTTCATTGTAACATCAAACGCCGGATAACAAAAAAAGCGACCTCGCAAGAGATCGCTTTGAGCGGCACTTTTTTAACGGTTGTAAAATTCAACCACTAGAGAAGTGTCAATGTTAGCATTCAATTCATCTGGTTGTGGTAGGCGCGTTAAGGAACCTTCCAACTTATCAGCATCGAAAGAAACGTAAGTTGGGCGACTAACTACCGCTTCAACAGCTTCCTTGATGATGGCTAAGTTCTTGGACTTTTCGCGAACCCCAATTACTTGACCAGGTTCAACTTCGTAAGAAGGAATGTCAACGCGTTTGCCGTCAACCGTAATGTGACCGTGGTTAACTAATTGCCGTGCTTGACGACGAGTAGTAGCTAAACCTAACCGGTACACAACGTTATCAAGCCGTTGTTCCAACTTAATTTCGAAGTTATCACCGTGCTTACCTTCCCGAATCTTACCAGCCTTTAAGAAAAGGGAGTAAAATTGACGTTCCGTTAAGCCGTACATGTAACGCATCTTTTGCTTTTCACGGAGTTGAATCCCATATTCAGAAAGCTTTTGACGCCGACCTTGACCGTGCATACCAGGAGCGTAAGGACGACGTTGTAATTCCTTACCAGTTCCTGATAAAGAAATACCAAGACGCCGAGAAATTCTCCAGCTTGGTCCAGTATATCTAGACATAAATAAATCCTCCAATAAAATAATTTGGAGTAAAATAACCAAATGTACATTTAGTATTCGTGCATATCTCTCAGAACTTTCACCTTAGCAGCCGGTGGGTTACTAATTAAACTATTCTAATGATAGCAAAGACATGTTGACGAGCTTACCATGTACCGCTGCATTATTTTACACATTGACCATTCTAGGGGAATTTGGTTCCGTTGTCAATGAAAGGAGCGGTTTTTCTCGGAGGCGAGCTGCTTTACGGGGCCTTTCTATGGTATAATTCAATCAGCAACCTGAGAGCGAAAATCAGTGCACAAATCTAATTAGGCAAAGGTCGGAAATCATGTTAAACGTTATTGTTGGGATTATCGTGATTGTGGTAATTATTTACATTGCAATCGTGCTGTACCAAAAGACTTTGTTAAAGCAGGGCAAGGCCATGGAGGCGGAGTTAAACCGGCTCCAGAAACTGGATTTACCTGAGCAGTTAACCAAGGTGAAGAAGCTCGTGCTGACGGGGGACTCGCTAACGCGGTTAGAAACCGCCGAACGGGATTACGAACAGGTCCGCCAGTCTCAATTTCCCCAAATTGCCCAGGACCTAACGGCAGCAGAGCAAGCCGGCAAGGGGCTCAACTTCTTAAAAACGCGGGATGACATTGACAATGCGCACGCCGAACTCGAATCCGCCGCGAAGACCCTTGACCAGGTGCAAGCCACGCTGGTCAATCTGCAAAAAATGGAACAGAAACACCAGCAGGCCGTGGTCGAGTTACAAACGAACTACCAAAAACTACGAACGACGTTATTAAATGATAACAGTGCGTACGGTCCGGCCCTTGATGCGCTTGAACAGCAATTATCAGCCATTGAAGCCCAGTTTGCTGAGTTTACCACTTTGACGCAGCAAGGGGACCATCAAAAGGCCGAAAAATTACTGGTAGATTTAAAGGACGCAACGACGAAACTGGAACAGCAGATGCGCGCGATTCCAGAATTATACCAGTTGAATCACGTTCAGTTTGTGAACCAACTGATGGAAATCAAGTCGTCCTACGCCAAGGCAAAGGCGGAGGGCTTTTGCTTTGCAAATGACGAGTTTCCAGCGACCTTGCAAGAGTTGCACGAGGCGGTTCAGGCGAACTTAGAAAATATTAAGCACCTTGATTTGGACGTTGTCAGAGATCAGGACCAAGTGATTAGTGAGCAAATTAATGCTTTGTATGATCAACTGGAAGCCGAGATGAAGGCCCGGTTGTACGTGGATAAGCATGCCCCGGTGATTGCTCAGTTTATCCAACATGCCCACCGGCAGAATCAAGCGTTGGGCGCTGAACTAGAGAAACTCAGTCATAACTACTCCTTGGAACACGAGGAACAAGCAACTGCGACGGGACTGGGAGATCAGATTGATCTGATTAACCAAAAATATCAGGACGATCAACAGCAGATTACCGACCAGCGTGCCGTCTATTCCCAAATTGCTAACGACCTCAAGCAGTTTCAACAGGATTTAACCAAAATTGAGGAGAAGCAACGAGCTTTGAACGCTTCGATTGCGGACTTTAGTGCCGAAGAGCAACGGGCGCATCAAGTTTTAGACGATTTGACGACCGAGTTACATGCAATTCGCCGGCGGATTGATAATTTGAACCTCCCGGGCATCCCAGCTGATTACGCTGAGTACTTTGACGTTGTTGCTAACGAAGTTCAACATTTGAAAGCCACGATGAATAAAGTTAAAATCAGTATGGATGACGTACAAAAGCAGTTAACGCAGATTCAACATGACCGGGATACGTTGCAGACGAAAACGAATGATTTGATTGATCAAGCTGCGTTAGCTGAACAAGTGATTCAGTATGCGAATCGGTATGCCGCAACTAATCCCGCGGTTGCTAGTGCCATTCAAACAGCCCAACATCAGTTTGATGATGATTATCAGTACGAAGCGAGTTTAGCGACCATTGCGAATGCTCTTGACCAGGCAGAACCCGGGGCCTTCAACCGCATCGAAGAGAACTATTACAAGAACAAAGCCCAAGCAAATTAAACCAATGAGAGCCAGGTCGCAAGCATGTGCGACCTGGTTTCGTTTTTGAGGAGGAACGCAGAGAGCATGATTTACTTTGATAACAGTGCGACCACGAAGGTGGATTCATCCGTTCTAGCTACCTATCAACAGGTCAGTGAAAATTACTGGGGGAACCCGTCGAGTTTGCACAACTTTGGTGAAAAAGCCGAGCAGTTGCTCCGGCAATCACGCCGTCAGATTGCCACCCAATTAGAGGTCCAACCCACAGAAATTTACTTCACGAGTGGGGGAACAGAGGGCGATAACTGGGTTTTAAAGGGAACGGCCTTTGCTAAACGCCAGTTTGGTCGGCACTTAATTACAACCGAGGTCGAACATGACGCCGTGAAGCAGTCAATGCGGCGGTTAGCTGAACTCGGGTTTGAAATCACGTACTTGCCGGTGGACGGGGAAGGCCGGGTTAACCCTGCAGACCTCGCTGCCGCCATTCGCCCGGAGACGACCCTCGTGTCAGTGATGGCAGTTAATAACGAGATGGGGGCTGTGCAACCGTTGGACGAACTGGCAGCGGTGTTAGCCGATCATCCCAAAATTCACTTTCACGTTGATGCCGTCCAGGGAATTGGAAAGGGGCTGCACCAACTGATTTTTAACGACCGGGTTGATTTTATCACCTTTTCCGGACATAAATTTCATGCTCCCCGTGGTGTCGGGTTTATTTACGCACGGACCGGTAAACACCTCATGCCGCTTTTCGATGGTGGGGGACAAGAACGGGGACAACGGAGTGGGACAGAAAACCTGCCAGCAATTGCAGCCATGGCGAAAGCGGTCCGGCTAGTCAAGGACCACGAGGAACAAACGGTTGCCCACGAACAGGCCCTCCGCCGTGCGTTACGTGATTACCTCCAGCAGTTTGAAAAGGTTCACCTCTTTTCAGGAACCGGACCGCACTTTGCCCCGCACATCCTGTGTTTTGCAATTGAAGGGGTAAAGGGGGAAACAATCGTGCACGCTTTTGAGGAAGCTGAGATCTATCTCTCGACGACCAGTGCATGTTCGTCGAAAAAAGGGGAAACTTCTAGTACACTAAGAGCAATGGGAGTTGATCCAGAAATTGCGAAAGGCGCCGTTCGGATTTCACTCAGTGATCAAAATACGATGGCTGAGGTGGAACAGTTTAAAACGGTCTTTGCCCGGCTCTACGAGCAATTTAAAGCCCTCAGTTAAACCACCTTACGATTAAAGGAAGTGACACAAGGTAATGGAATACAGTGAAATTATGGTTCGTTACGGAGAACTCTCCACGAAGGGAAAAAACCGGAAGGAGTTTATTCGGCAGTTAGGCCAAAACATTCGCAACGTTTTAAAACCGTTTCCAGCGGTGGTCGTTAAAGCCCAACGGGATCGGTTACACGTACTTTTACACGGGCAAGCAGCGACACCAGTGCTGACGGCACTGCAGAAGGTGTTTGGAATTGAAACCTTTTCGCCGGTTGTTAAATTGCCGAAGGATGCCAGTTTGGAAACAATTCAAACGACGGCGGAAGCGATGATTCAGGAACATTATCAACCGGGACAAACCTTTAAGATTGCCACCCGGCGCCAAAATAAAAATTATCCACTTAACACTTACGGAATCGACGACGGAGTGGGGAGCTACATTTTAAAGCAGTTTCCTGAGATGCAGGTTGAAATGAAGCATCCCGACTTTAAACTCCAGATTGACGTGCGGCTGAGCGGGATTTACCTTTCGAGCGTCACCATTCCGGGCGCCCTTGGATTACCGGTAGGAACCGGCGGTCGGGCCACGATGATGTTGTCTGGCGGGATTGATTCTCCAGTAGCAGCCTACATGGCGATGAAACGGGGCGTTAAGGTGGATATGATCCACTTTTTCAGTCCGCCATACACGAGCCAACAAGCGCTTGCCAAGGCCAAGGATCTGGCAGCCAAGCTAGCCGCCTTTGGAGGCACGATTGATTTTATCCAAGTTCCCTTTACCAAAGTTCAAGAAGCCGTGAAGGAACAGGTGCCGGAGGGGTATCTAATGACGATTCAACGGCGGATGATGTTGCGGTTGGCAGCCGCCATTACGCTGGACCGGCACTGCAACGGGGTCTTTACGGGAGAATCGTTGGGACAGGTAGCTTCACAGACGTTGGAAAGCATGCGTGCCATTAACGACGTCACTTCGTTACCAGTGTTACGCCCGTTATTATCGCTGGATAAAACGGAAATCATTAAAATTGCTAGAGACATTGATACCTATGATCTGTCCATCATGCCCTTTGAAGATTGCTGTACGATTTTTACACCGCCGACCCCAAAGACCAAACCCGATCTAGAAAAAACCCGGAACTTTGAGCAATTAATTGACGTCGATGGGTTGATGAACGAGGCGCTGGCCGGGATTGAGGTTACCAAGATTAACGTTGGCGATGACTATCTCAACGCTCAAGAAGACGTGTTTGCCGAACTACTATAAAAGTTGGTGGTAAACACAACCAGGAGGAATAACCATGCAAGTGAAGTTAATGGATCAAACGGTATCGTTATTAGGAAACCCACCCGCTGTGGGGGATTTATTGCCCGATTTTACGGTGATTAACGATCAGGGCCAACCAGTTACTACGCACGATTTACTGGGCAAGCCCATGGTGCTGTGTGCGGTTCCGGATTTGAATACCGATGTTTGTAGTTTAGAAACCAAAAAATTTAACCAGCAGGCGGATCAATTTCCCAAGGCCCGGTTTGTAACAATCTCCAACAATCCTCTCGCAGAACAAACCGATTGGTGTGCGGCGGAGGGCGTGGAAAACCTTGAGATTCTGTCAGATGAACCGGGTTCGTTTGGCAAAGCAACCGGGTTGTACATTCCGAGCTTTAAACACTTGGCCCGGGCGGTGTTTGTGGTAAATGCCGAAGGGCAGATTACCTACGAAGAAGTGTTAGCACAGGTTGCATCCGAGCCGGATTATGCCGCTGCTTTAGACGCGTTACAAAAGTTGCTCTAGGAAGCGTTTAAAAGTAGTTGACGAATTTGGGAAAGTTAAGTATATTATGGAACGAATACTAAATGCAGTGAGCAAGAGGCAGTCTGCGTCGTCATTTGCAGGGAGAGAACGCTAGTGAGAAGTTCTTAATGACTGGAGACTGTGTAGCTTGGGAGCAGGGATAGCAACTTTGGTTGGTATCAACGGACGCCACCGTTATTGGTTTGAGTTGGGATTAGACTATAATCCAATTTAGGTGGTACCGCGAGCATTCGTCCTATTGTAGGGACGGGTGCTTTTTTTGTAACTCGGAAAGAGCAATAAATGAGGTGATTGCATGGACAAGCAGGAAACAGAAGCAACAACGGAAATGTCAACGAAGTTTGACCCCCATGCCGTAGAGCAGGGGATGTACCAAAAATGGGTTGACGAGGGCGTTTTTAAGCCCAGTGGTAATCAACAGGCCCAACCCTATTCAATCGTATTGCCCCCACCGAACGTAACGGGTAAGCTCCATTTAGGGCACGCGTGGAATACGACCTTGCAGGATATGCTAATCCGGCAAAAACGGATGGAAGGCTACGATACCCTGTGGCTACCGGGCATGGATCATGCGGGGATTGCCACCCAAGCTAAAGTGGAGGCCATGTTACGCGAGAAAGGGATTTCTCGCTACGACCTTGGTCGCGAACGGTTCATCCAACAGGTTTGGGAGTGGAAGGATAAGTTTGCGGCTACGATTCACGAACAGTGGGCGAAGCTCGGCCTCTCGCTTGATTATGACCGCGAAACCTTTACCCTCGATGACGGGGTTTCAAAGGCCGTGCGCAAGGTGTTCGTAGACCTCTACAATCAAGGACTGATTTACCGGGCTAAATACATCATTAACTGGGATCCGCAAGCGCGGACGGCTTTGTCAGACATTGAGGTTGAACACAAAGATGATCAGGGTGCGTTTTACCACGTTAAGTACCAATTTACTGGGGACACAACCTTTAATGGTAAAGACTACATTGAAATTGCCACCACGCGACCAGAAACCATGTTTGGGGACGTAGCGGTTGCCGTTAATCCAAGTGATGAACGGTACAAAGAACTTGTGGGGAAAACGGTGGTCGTACCATTAGTTAACCGCGAAATTCCCATTATTGCTGATCACTACGTTGATCCAGAGTTTGGGACGGGAATGGTTAAAATTACGCCGGCTCACGATTCCAATGACTTTAAAGTTGGAAAGCGCCACGATTTAGCCGAAATTAACACGATGAATGAGGATGCCTCCCTCAACGAAAACGCCGGCAAATACGAGGGAATGGATCGGTTTGCTGCACGCGAAGCGATTGCCAAGGACTTGGAAGCCGCAGGAGCGATGTTGCGGGTCGAACCAATCGTGCACTCGGTGGGCCACTCCGAACGGACTGGAGTGCAGGTGGAATCCCGTCTCTCCACTCAGTGGTTTGTTAAAATGAAGCCTCTGGCAGAAGCTGCGTTAAAGAACCAACAGACTGATGACGCCGTTAACTTCGTGCCTGAACGCTTTGAAAAGACCTTTAGTCGGTGGATGGAAGACGTGCACGACTGGGTAATTTCGCGGCAGTTGTGGTGGGGACACCGGATTCCAGCTTGGTATCACAAAGAAACCGGGGAAATGTACGTTGGTGAGACGGCCCCGAAGGATGCGGAAAACTGGGTCCAGGATCCGGATGTATTGGATACCTGGTTCTCGTCTGGACTATGGCCCTTTACGACGATGGGATGGCCGGATACAGATGCTCCAGACTTTAAACGGTACTTCCCAACTTCAACGATGGTCACGGGGTATGACTTGGTGTTCTTCTGGATTTCCCGGATGATTTTCTTAAGTCTTCACTTTACGGACCGGCGGCCGTTTAAGGACGTGCTGTTGCACGGTCTCATTAGGGATGAACAGGGGCGGAAAATGAGTAAGTCCCTCGGAAACGGAATTGATCCCATGGATGTGATTGACCAGTACGGGGCGGATGCCCTCCGGTGGTCCCTATCAACGGGAACGACTCCCGGGCAGGACGAACGGTTCAGTTACGATAAGATGGACGGTTCGTGGAAATTTGTGAATAAAATTTGGAACGCCAGTCGGTACGTGATTATGAACCTAGGTGAGATGACCAAGCCGACCCTCCCACCGGCCTCCGAATGGAATCTGGCGGATCGGTGGATCTTGGCACGGCTGAACCATACGGTGGCACACGTACGGGAAAACTACGATAAGTATAACTTTGGAGAGGCGAACCGCGCTCTGTACGATTTCATTTGGAACGATTTTTGTGATTGGTACATCGAGATGAGTAAGGAAACGCTAACGGGAGCTGACGAGCAGGCCAAAGCGAACACCCGCAACGTGCTCGCGTACGTGTTGGATCAGTTCTTACGGCTTTTACATCCCGTGATGCCGTTTGTGACGGAAAAAATATGGCTTTCGATGCCGCACGTCGGGAAATCATTAGTCACGGCTGCCTATCCAGAAGTGCACGCGGACTTTGAGAATGCAACGGCTGAAAGTGACATGGATCACCTGATTGAGATTATTAAAGCCATCCGTAACATTCGGGCGGAAGCTAACGCACCGTTGGGTCGGCCCGTGGACATTTTGATTAAGACGAACAATGACGATCTGAAACGGGTCTTAGAAACCAACCGCGAATATCTAGAACGCTTTGGGCACCCGCGCCAACTTGAAATTGGACCAGATGTGGTTGCTCCGAACCTCGCAATGACGGCCGTTGTTACGGATGCCGAGATTAGCATTCCGCTGGCAGAATTAATTGACTTGCATGATGAAGTGCAACGTTTGACTAAGGAAGTCGAGAAGTTCCAAGCGGAAGTAGACCGTGCGACGAAGAAGTTAGCTAACGAGAAGTTCGTGGCGAACGCTCCGGCAGAAGTGGTGGCAGAAGAACGGGCTAAGCAAGCTGACAACGAGCAAAAATTGGCAGCGACGCAACAACGCCTATCCGAAGTGCAAGCTGCTTTAGCAGAATAACGCAAAACAAGTCCAGATAATTCTGGGCTTGTTTTAGTGAGGAGTAAAAATGATGACAGATTACCAGGCGGCCCTGCACTACATCCACAGCCGTCCGCGGGTTCAAAAGGAAGCCTCCCAGCGCCGGATTAACGAGCTCCTGCGCCGCCTAGGCCATCCAGAACGGCAGCTTGCGACGATTCACGTGGTAGGGACCAACGGTAAGGGGTCCGTCGTGGCTTACTTACAACAATTATTACAGGCCAGCGGTCTCCGGGTGGGTACGTTTACCTCACCGTTTATCGTCCGCTTTAACGAACGGATGATGATTAATCGGATCCCCATTTCAGATGCCGAGTTAATCCGGCTGGTTGCCCACGTCAAACCACTAGTGGCCGCAATGGAAGCCCAGGATCCGACCCTGGGGCCCTCGGAATTTGAAGTGATTACTGCCTTGATGTATCAATACTTTAACGAGCAGGGGGTTGACCTAGCAATTGTGGAGGCCGGAATCGGAGGCCAATCAGATTCGACTAACGTGGCCGATCGAGCCTTGTTAACCGTGATCACGACAATTGGACTTGATCACATGCAGATTTTAGGTGACACGGTCGCGGCAATTGCGCGTGACAAGGCCGGGATGATTCGGAATCAGGTTCCCACGGTGGCCGGCCGCTTTCCTACGGATGCCAATCGCATCGTGCAGACAGTTGCCCAGCAGCACCATAGTCCTGTGCTTCAACTTGACCGGCAGTTTAGATACCAGCCCCAAACGCGCACCAGTTTTTCCTTCCTGGATTCGCAGGGCCTCATTCCGAATGTGCCAACGAGTATGCTGGGTGATTTTGAAATGGAAGACGCTGCGCTTGCGATTGCTGCGTTTCGAACGTTAAGTCAGACGACCTTGCAACTTGTTCCGGCGCAAAGTTCCCGGATAGTGCGCCAAGCAATCGTACAGACTCGCTGGCCGGGTCGGATGGAAGTGGTCCATGTTAATCCAAAGGTGTTACTGGATGGCGCCCACAATGTTCCAGCCATTAACCGGTTGTGTGAAACTCTGGCCGCGTTTCCCGAACGAACCTTGAACGTGGTGTTTGCGGCGTTTTCCGACAAACAGTTTTACCAAATGCGCACCCGGTTAGCGCAGGAACCACGGGTGCACCTGTACCTAACGACGTTTCAGGGGAGCGGGACGCGGAGCAGCGCGCCCCTGCAACCAGCGGATGCCCTTGAAGCGGAGCTAATTCCGGAGTGGAAAACGGCCGTGCAAACCGCCATGCAAGCCACTCCGGCCGACGGGATGACTATCGTGACCGGGTCCCTCTTGTTTATTGCCACCGTGCGCAACTGGTTCGTGCAAGGAGATAAACCTTAAAGAATTGCTAATAATTTCAAACGGGAACCGTAACGGCACGCAGTATGATATACTGTGATTATTAAAAAGAAATTAAATCTTATCATAAAGGGATGAACGTTTTGTTTGGATTAGGAACTAAAAACATTGGCATCGATTTAGGGACTGCCAATACACTTGTATACGTCGATGGAAAGGGAATCGTCCTCCGCGAACCTTCTGTTGTGGCAAAAAATGCAAAGACGGGTGAAATTGTGGCAGTTGGAAACGAAGCCGAAGAAATGATTGGGCGCGCTCCAGCTAGCATTGAAGTGATTCGCCCCATGCGCGACGGGGTGATTGCTGACTATGACACGACCGTTACGATGTTGAAGTACTACATCGGCAAGGCCCTGGGAAATCGGAACGTGAAGCCGTACGTAATGGTTTGTGTTCCGAGTGGCATTACGACCGTGGAAAAACGGGCCGTGATTGATGCCACCCGCGTGGCTGGTGCTCGGGACGCGTTTGTAATGGAAGAACCATTTGTGGCTGCTGTAGGAGCAGGACTACCCGTGATGGATCCGACGGGAAGCATGGTGGTTGACATTGGTGGGGGAACCACGGATGTTGCAACCCTCTCCCTGGGTGGAATTGTCTCATCACGTTCCATTCGGATGGCGGGTGACAAACTGGACGAAGCCATTGTGTCGTACGTTCGGAAAAACTACAACTTATTAATTGGCACGCCAACTGCGGAACAAGTTAAAATCAAAATTGGGTCGGCTTCGATTGAAAAAGCCCGGCAAATGGAAGGCGAAACGGTGCGCGGTCGGGACTTGTTGACGGGATTACCAAAGTCAACCGAAGTTACGGCAGAAGACGTGGCTACGGCCATTCACGAAGGCATTTTAGAGATTATTAATGCAATTAAAGAAACGCTAGAAGCTACGTCGCCAGAAATTTCTGCAGACGTAGTGGACCACGGAATTGTGTTAACTGGTGGGGGCGCTTTGATCAAGAACCTGGATGAGGTCATTGCCGACGCTACCAAGGTTCCCGTTAGCGTGGCCCAGGATCCATTGGATTGTGTGGCCATCGGAACCGGTGAATCATTAAAGAGCATGGAAGTCATGAAGAAAAAATAAAACAAATAAGCGGGCCCTCCCGCTTATTTGTTTTATAGCAGTGAATGGGAGATTGATATGCATAAGCTTTTTTCAAGCCGAAGTTTAGTGATTGTAGTGATTTGTTTAGTCCTAAGTGTCGGTTTAATTAGCGGAACGGTTGCAATTCGTAACCATCGGGCCATGCCACCGTTCTTACAAAGAATTGGCAATGATGTAGCTGGCATTGGAAATCAAACTCTGGGATTTCCGGTCGGCGTGGTCAACGGCTTTTTTGCAAATACCAATGATTTAATTAACACCTACCACGAAAATCGGATTTTGAAGGGGAAAGTGGACCAAATTGAAGCCACGCAAACCCAAAATAAGGCGCTTAGCACCGAAAATCGGCAGCTAAAACGGCAACTGAAATTGGATAAAACCCTCACGGATTACGCGAAGGTGAATGCCAGTGTAATTGCCCGGACGCCGTCTAACTGGCAACAACAGTTAATTATTAACAAGGGTCGGGTCTCCGGCATTCAAAAGAACATGCCAGTGGTGGTTAACCAAGGACTGATTGGTCGAATTAGTGAAGTTAATGACACCAATAGTAAGATTGAGTTAATCACGGATAGTGGTGACGGAGCGAACCGGTTTGCGGTGGAAGTTGCTGGGGAAAAAGGCCCAATTGATGGGTTGATTTCTGGCTATGATAATGGTCGTAACGAACTTGAAATGGGGAGCTTAACTTCCAAAGACAAGATTAAAAAGGGCGCCAAGGTCATGACGAATGGACTGGGTGGCACAACGCCGAAGGGTCTGTACGTTGGAAAGGTGACCGGAGTTTCGGGGGCCGCAAACGGAATCTCGGAACGGATTAACATTAAACCGGCAGCGGATACCCGGAGCATTGACGTGGTTTCCGTCCTCGGGAAGAAATAGGAGGAGCCCATGATGAAGCGACGAAAACATCATTTCCTGTTTCCAATCGGCTTAGTGATTGCCTTTGTCTTTGAGGGTTCGATCATGCACTTTTTTTCGACGCTCTTAGCCGGGACCTTTCCAATGGTTCCGTATTTGACCATGCTATGGTTTGTGTATGCCATCATGTTTGTGCGGGATTTGCACCAGCTCCATTTGTACTGGTGGGCCTTTGGAATCGGGATCGTGTACGATTTGTACTACATTGGCGTCCTCGGAATTTATACCTTTATTTTTCCGCTGATTGTGTACGTCACTAAGTTAATGACGACGTACATTGAAGAGAACGTTGTTAGTGGAACCTTAATCTATCTAATTGATGTGATTATTGTGTTAATATTAGGGTATGGGGCCGGACGGATTGCGCACCTGGTTTACTTCTCGGGAGTGCATTTCATGGCCTTTGCGTTTGGTCCAACGATTCTGCTGAATCTCATCATCTTTTTATTGTTGTATTATCCAGTGAGTTTGTTGTTTGACCAATATCGATCATAGGAGTTCTCGACGTATGAAAAGTGTAACGTTAAAGGGAAGCCAAACGGGCTTTCAGGTTATTATTGATGATGAAGCTGATTTTCACCAGGCAATCCACGAATTTCATGAATTGATGAACCAGTTGGCAACCAAGAATCGCGAATCGGCTGCCACTCAAATCGGCTTTACGATTTTGTCAGGGAATCGGGCGCTATCTGCGGATCAAAAGCAGGAGCTGCGTGATATCACGGGCAAGTATGGCAACTTAGTGATTACCGCCTTTCAGGCTAACGTAATGTCAAACGACGAAGCGTACCATCTGCGCGACGAAAATCGGGTGACGATTATTGATCAGACGATTCGCAACGGTCAGGACCTCCGGGTTAAGGGAGACGTCCTGTTTTTAGGGACGATTCACCGGGGCGGTCGGCTCATTACCAATGGAAACCTCTTTAGCATGGGTAAAGTGGAAGGCATCGTCCAGGTGGGTTTTCCGGTTGATGAGAGTAAACTTGCCATTGGAGATTTTCACGCAGCCCAGCAGGTCCGGATCGGCGAACAAATTGAAATCATCGCAGACCAAAAAGAACCGTTGACAGCTGATGTGCGAACGGTTGTGCACGTTAATAATTTGCATAGTATTGATTACAGTAATTTGGATAACATTAAAGCAATTAGTCCAAAATTCTTTAGTAGAATTGGAGGAATCTAACGATGGGTGAAGCAATTGTGATCACATCTGGAAAAGGTGGGGTCGGAAAAACCACAACTTCCGCCAACTTAGGGACCGCTCTTGCCCTCATGGGGAAAAAGGTCTGTCTAATGGATTTAGACATTGGCTTGCGGAACCTCGATGTGGTTCTCGGGTTGGATAACCGGATTATGTACGACATTGTCGACGTAGCCGACGAGCGGGTTCCCTTATTCAAGGCCCTGGTGAAAGACAAGCGCTTTGACGGGAACCTGTATTTATTACCAGCCGCACAAAACACCAATAAAAACGCATTAAACGAGGATCAGGTTAAGAACATGGTGGCGGAATTAAAGCCCCAGTTCGATTATGTTTTAATTGATTGCCCGGCCGGAATTGAACAGGGCTTTTTAAATGCGGTGGCTGGTGCGGATAGCGCCATTATTGTCACCACGCCTGAGATTTCAGCGGTGCGGGATGCTGATCGGGTAGTTGGTCTCTTAGAGAAGCACCCCTTAAAAGAGCCCCCACGGCTCATTATTAACCGGATTCGGCCTAACATGATGGATAATGGAGACGTGATGGACGTTGACGAAATTACCCACCATTTAGGGGTAAAGCTACTTGGAATCGTGATCGATGATGATGAAGTGATCAAAACATCTAATCACGGAGAACCAATCGTCTTAAGTTCGGATCACTTGGCGGCTAAAAGTTACCAAAACATCGCCCGGCGGGTCACCGGAGAAACGGTGCCGTTGATGCCGATTAAAACGGCTCGCCCAAGTTTTTGGAATCGCTTAAAACATCTGTTCAAGTAGGAAAAAACCCTTAGAGTTTTCTAAGGGTTTTTTAATTGGAGGAAATATGGAAACCACACAGACCGAACGGTTACATGTAACGCAGCAACCAGGCGCAAAGTTTAAAACGACGACCGTTGCCATTGACTTTGTGGAGCCCTTCGCGCAGCAGAATTTGGAACAGCGCCTGTTACTCGCGGAATTAATGGAAAACTATAGTGCACGCTATCCTAGTAAGCTGGCGGTTGCGCGCCAGTTGGCCGAACTGTATGGCGCCCAGTTTGGCGCCTCCGTTTTTCGAATGGGGCAACAGGCGGTTGTGCGCTTTTTGATTAGTTTTGCTGACGAACAGTACTTGCCGACCAGCGTGGATCTAAGTCAGCAAATTGCAGCGTTTTTGCGGGAAATGATTTGGCACCCGTGGATCGTGCAGGGACAGTTTCCAGAGCGGATCTTTCGCTTGCACCAGCAGAACGTAGTTAATTACGTCCGGAATCTTGATGACGACAAGAAGTACTACGTTGGGCGCCAGCTCCAACGGCTGTACTTTACGGATGATCCAGCGCTGGGGCAGAGTATTTTTGGGAGCGTGTCGCGGTTAGAAGCGCTCTCTAATGCCGCGGTGGCTGATTATTATCAGGAGATGCTTACCACCAATACGGTGTTTGTATCAGCACTCGGAAGTTCAGCCCAGGCGGTCGTAACTGCTTTGCAACCGGACTTAGCTTCTTTAACTGGCCCAACGCCAAGGCAACTGCGCTTTACGCCCTACGAACCAGCCGAATTACAAGTTGGTTCGGAACGAGTAGCGCAACAACAATCGTTATACCAACAAGCGTATGCGCTTCCCATTTTACGGACGGATTCCGCGTACCCCGCTGCAGTTGTTATGAATGGGTTGCTGGGCGGGACGGCCGTGTCGTTAATGTTTCATGACATTCGGGAACGCGAAAGCCTCGTGTACTATATTAATAGCAACTATAACGCGCTCCTGGGTGAAGTGACCATCCAAAGTGGGATTGACGGGCACCACCAGGCCCGCGTGCAGGAATTAATTCAGCAAGAGATTGCGCGCTTGATCGACCAAACCTACTCAGACGAAGATTTAGCCCGCGTTAAGCAGGTGCTCGTGTCAAACTTTAGGAGTAAGGACGATAGTCCCCGGCGCTTGCTTAACCAACAGGTTTTAACCGCCATGTTTGGGACCCAAACGAATGCGGACTGGGAGACCAAGCTCAACCAGGTTTCGAAAGCAGAGATTAGTGCAGTTGCTCAAAAGCTCCGGCTGCGGGCGAGCTTCTTTTTGAAAGGGGATTCTGATGCAGAAACAAAGTTATCCTAAGTACCAGGAGACGGTGGAGTCAACTAGGTTAGCCAACGGGATGCAGGTGATCGTTAACCCCAAACCGCAGTTTAATTCAACCTATGCGATGTTGACGGTGGGGTTTGGATCGATTGACGTCCGGCTTTCTAACCGTCAGCTACCAGCAGGAATTGCCCATTTTATGGAACACAAGCTCTTTGAAAAGCAGACTTATGACGAAAGTGACCGATATGCTGCACTGGGAGCGAACGACAACGCCTTTACGAGTTTTAGTCAAACCAGTTATTTGTTCACGGCGACGAGTAACGTGCTGGCCAATTTACGGGTGCTGTTGGATTTGGTGTATCGTCCCTACTTTAGTCCCGAGAAAATTGCTAAGGAGCAGGGGATTATTGGACAAGAAATCTTGATGTATCAAGATGATCCGAATTCGCGGCTCTACTTTGATACGATTGCTAACCTGTATTCGCATTCTCCCCTTAGTGCGGACATTGCCGGAGACATTCAATCCATTGCCCAGATTACGGAAGCGGATTTGTATGCGACCTACCGGCAATACTACCAACCGGCCAACCTAACGCTAACTATTTGTGGACCGGTCACGCTACCGGAGCTTCTGCCCCTGTTCCACGACTTACCCAAGGGGCAGTCGCAACCAGACGAGTTACACCGGTTACAGCACCAAACCAAGCTGGCAATTCAAAATAGTTCCGTAGTGCCACAAACCACCACGACTCTGGGTGTGCAAACTCCGAAAGTCGCCGTGGGCTACCGGGGACCGGCCCCCGTAGTGACTGGCCGGGCCTTTGCGCAACAGGAATTGGCGTTTGGAATTTTCCTGCAACTCTTATTTTCCGAGGATTCTGATTTTTACCAACAACTCTATGCAGAGGGGATCCTGAATGATTCCTTTGGCTTTGATTTTGACCTCGAAGCTGCTTATCACTTTTTGATCCTAGCTGAGGATACGGACAATCCCGACCAATTTTGTGAGCGCGTTACCGCTGTGATTGAGACTGCCTTGCAGCACCCCGATCAGTTAGCAACGCAGTTTGAGTTGGTTAAGAATGAGGAATTAGGGGAGCGGATTGCGCAGATGAATTCGGTCCCAGCCACGGCCAACCAACTAGGGGATCCGGTGAACGGCTATACCAATCTTTACGATGAAATAGCAATCATTGCTAATCTCGATTTAGCTACAGTAGTACACACCGCCACCCAATTCTTTAAACCAAGTCGACGAACCGTTAATTTGATTAAGTAGTTAGCATGTTTTCCCCATTCTCGGTGTGATATACTGACAGTAAATTAAGGAATTGGAGTGGAAATCATGAGTGAAGAAAACAAGCAACCCAACGCCACGTCCGTTGGCGCGCAATTAAAATCCGCCCGGGAACAAGCTGGGATTTCAATTGATGAATTACAGAAACGAACTAAGATTCAAAAGCGGTACCTGACTGCCATTGAAAACGGTGATTTTCAGGAATTACCGGGTCAGTTTTACGTACGCGCCTTTGTAAAGCAGTACGCCAATGCCGTTGGGTTAAACGGGGAACAATTTTTACAGGATGCCAACTTAACCTCGGCTCAGGCTAATCCCGAAAAGGACCCATTACAAACAACGACGACCCCGGCGGATGCAGAACAGCCAACGGAAAACCGTACTAGTAATTCCGGGTTAAAAGAGACCCCCACCCAAGTTGACAAACGCAAGTTAACGCCCATCATTGCTCTGGTCGTTGTGGTGATTATTGTGGTAGCCGTGGTCATATTTGCGGTAGCCAAGACGAAGCAGGAAAGTAGTACTGCGGCGCCGGCCAACTCCAAAGTGACGGTTACAAACGATGATGCGAAATCTAAGCACAAGAGCAAAAATCAGAAGAAATCAAACCTAAAAGAGGGCCAAACGGAAATCAAAGTGGTCCCAAACAGTACGAGTGATTTTACCGTCAAAACCGGTAATGCAACTTCCAAGCTGGAGCTCGGGGCTTCGCAAGCAGCCAATGCGACGGTGAAGGTGAACGGCAACCAAGTATGGACGGGAACTTTGAACCAAAACGCTGGTCATCAAGTTGACCTCCCAAAGGATACGAAAGACGTTAACATTCATTTAGAGAATGCTCCTGTTTCCAACGTGAAGTTAAATGGTCAGCAGGTCGTGTTACCACAACCAGCCGCTGGGCAAGACGCAACGAAACGTGATATGAACTTTAAATTTGAAGAATAACTAACTAAAATGTCGGCCTGTGTAAAAGCAGGGCGTTATTTTCGCTTTGAGGAGGAGCACCATGAATTTACCAAATAAACTAACCATGTTTCGGATTGTTTTGATTCCAATTTTCATCCTGTTATTGGCACTCCCCGTTAGCATGGGGACCGTGGTTATATTGGGAACCATGATTCCCCTAAATCAGCTGTTAGCAGCGCTGGTATTTATCATTGCCGCCCTGACTGATTTCTTAGACGGCCAAATTGCGCGACGAGAACACCTCGTAACGAACTTTGGCAAGTTTGCGGATCCCTTAGCCGACAAAATGATTGTGATGTCAGCGTTCATTATGCTCGTGGGAGTAGGGGACAATAACGTGGCGGCTTGGATTGCAGCAATCATTGTTTGTCGGGAACTAGCGGTAACAGGCTTACGGCTTATCATCGTGCAGAACAACGGGACCGTGGTTGCAGCGGACTGGTCGGGGAAAGTTAAGACGTTCTTCGAAATGATTAGTGTAATTATCTTACTGTTAAACAACGCCGGGTTTAATAACCTGAACCTGCCCGTCGGCCAATTCTGTTTGTACATTGCCCTCATTGCGGCCGTTTACTCTGGAATTGAATACTTCGTGAAAAACCGGCAGGTGTTTGCCGATTCCTTCTAAGGAACCCGGGAGTCAACTGAATTAGAAAGAAGTTTAACCATGAAAGCAGAAATTATTAGTGTCGGAACTGAACTCCTCTTAGGGGAGATTGTAGATACCAGTACCCCGTTTATCGCGCAACACTTAGCCGATTTAGGGATTGATGTTTACTACGAAGCAACGGTTGGAGATAACCGCAAACGGTTAACGGAAGCGATCCGTCAAGCGGAACAGCGCAGTGACTTGGTCGTATTGACCGGTGGACTGGGCCCCACGGAAGACGATATTACCAAAACGCTTCTCGCTGAGTTAGTAGACCGGCAGCTGGTAACAGACGAGCCGGCCCAAGCGAAGTTGGATGAGTTTTACACCGCGACCGGGAAGCCAAAACCCACCCACGCGGACCTAATGAGCCAGTTCATTGCTGGTGCTGACGTATTGCCCAATCAGGTAGGTTTTGCCGTGGGGATGTTGTTGACCACTGCCAACTGCATCTACTTGGTACTACCAGGCCCACCAGCAGAGTTACAGCCCATGTTTGAAAAGGAAGCGGAACCGCGTCTAGCCCAGCTCGTGACGGGAAAACCGGTAATCTCATCTCGAGTTCTCCGCTTCTTTGGAATTGGCGAACCAGCGTTAGAGGATCAGTTACGGTCGTTGATTACCACCCAAACCAATCCGACGCTGGCCACCTACGCCAAACGCAATGAGGTAACCCTACGAATTACGGCGAGTGGGGAGGATGCCGATGAAGTCGCTCACAAGTTACAAACTACGATTGACGCCGTCCTCGCCCGCGTCGGAACCTATTTCTATGGCTACGGTGATGATAACTCACTTGAACAGGTCGTGGTGGGGTTGTTACGAAAGCACCAGCTCACGATTACCGCGGCTGAATCGCTCACCGGAGGGTTATTTCAGAGTACGCTTGCCAACGTGCCAGGCGTTTCAGCGGTCTTTGCCGGCGGCTTTGTAACTTACTCTGCTACCACTAAAGAACAACTGGTTCAGGTGCCGGCCGCAACGATTGCCACGAATGGCGTCGTGTCCAAGGAGACCGCCACGGCAATGGCACAGGGAGCCCAGCGGCAGTTGCACACTGATTTGGCGGTCGCATTTACTGGTGTCGCCGGACCGGGGGCTGCCGATGGACATCCCGCCGGTGACTTTTGGGTCGCGTTAGCCTTGCCGAACGGGACGGTTCAGACGAAGCAGGTTCTGTTTGCGCGCGACCGCAACCTGGTCCGGGACTATGCTGTAAAAACGGGGTTAAAAATGATTTATGATCAGTTAGCGCGTTAATTGCAGCTGAGATTGCTTGCTTTTTCACAGTCTTAGTTGACAGTCATTTTTTTTAACATTAAACTGGATAAGTGGTTAGCACGTAAGTACTGACTGTGACAGAAAAATTCAAGTGATACGGGGGGAAAATAATGGTAATTGCTATTGTTGGATGCGCCGCTATCGCTATGATTGTTGGTTTTTTAATTGGGCAATTTACTCACAAACGAACGGTTGAAGCAAAGTTAGATGCCGCTCACCAGAATGCTAATGATATTTTAACGGATGCACAAAGACAGGCTGAAGAACAGTTGCAAGCGGCAACTGCGAAGGCTAAACAGGATGGGAATGCCTACCGGGCGAAGGTTGAAAAGAACCTTAAAAAACGGCGGGCGGACATTCAACGTCAAGAGGATTATCTTTTGAAGCGGGAAGAAGCGTTGGATCGCAAGGATCAGGCGTTTGAAAAGCGGGATGATAATCTTAATCAGTTAGAAAAAAAGATTAGTAACGAGAAAAAAGCACTTGAGAAAAAGCAACAAGATGCAGAAGCACTTATCGCAAAACGGCAGGCCGAAGTAACACGAGTGGCTGCTTTAACGGAAGCAGAAGCACGTGATTTGGTGATTGATGAAACGAAACGCTCCTTAGCGGACGTCCGGGCGCAGATGATTAAGCAAAACTATGAATCTGCCAAGGAAACGGCGGCACGTGACGCGAAGAACCTGATTGTTGAAGCATTGCAACAGAGTTCAGCAGATATCGTTTCAGAAACGACCGTCTCCGTTGTTACCCTCCCGAATGATGATATGAAGGGAAGAATCATCGGTCGTGAGGGTCGCAACATTCGGACTTTTGAAACCGTCACGGGGATTGATCTCATCATCGATGACACCCCGAACGCGGTGGTTTTGAGTGGATTTAATCCAATCAGAAGAGAAGTTGCCAAGTTAGCCCTTGAAAAATTGATCAAGGATGGTCGGATTCATCCCGCTCGGATTGAAGAAATGGTTGAAAAAAGTAAAAAAGAACTCGACCAACAGATTCAAGAAGAAGGGGAAAACGTCATCTTTGACCTGGGGATTCATGCGATGAATCCTGAGTTAGTCAAACTCGTGGGCCAGTTGAAGTATAAAATTTCATATGGTCAAAACGTCTTGTCCCGCTCAATTCAAGTGGCGAAGTTAGCTGGAGTTTTTGCAGCTGAGTTAGGTGAAGATGTAACATTAGCAAAGCGCGCAGGATTATTGCATGAGATTGGAAGAGCCTCGGCCAGTGGCAGTGACGAATCGTACGTTGATGCGGGCGTTGATATTGCCAAGAAGTATGGTGAAGATCCAGTGGTGATTGATGCGATTCGCTTAGGAAATCAGGAAAATGAACCACACAGCCTAATTTCTGAACTAGTTGATGTGGCTGATCGAATTTCGATGGCCCGTCCCGGAGCGAAGAGTGAGTCACTGGAAAGTTTTGTCCACCGCTTAGAAAAGCTTGAGACGATTACCAATCGCTTCCCTGAAGTCGAAAAGAGCTACGCCGTCCAAGCTGGACG
Source organism: Fructilactobacillus myrtifloralis (assembly GCF_024029335.1). Taxonomy (NCBI): domain Bacteria; kingdom Bacillati; phylum Bacillota; class Bacilli; order Lactobacillales; family Lactobacillaceae; genus Fructilactobacillus; species Fructilactobacillus myrtifloralis. The sequence goes on from NZ_CP097116.1 coordinate 79,812, forward strand.
CGAAATTCGGGTGATTGCAAAACCAGAAAAGATTTCTGATTCCCAAGCAATTGTCCTGGCTCGAGAGATTAAGGATCAAATTGAAAACGAGATGAATCATCCTGGTCACGTGAAGGTCAAAGTGATCCGAGAGGTTCGTTCCGTCGAATATGCAAAATAAAGGCTGGTTAGTACCAGTCTTTTTTTATTTCCAAATTTCCATGGTAAAATAGAGAGAGACAGAATAATTTTAGATGGGCGGCGGAGCATGCAGTTTTTATTTTTAGGTGACGTAGTGGGCGACATGGGAATGCAAATGGTAACCCAGTATCTGCCCCAGTTAAAAAAGGAATTTAAGCCCCAGGTGACGATTGTGAATGGTGAGAACGCGACCAACCAGGGGCGCGGCATTACGCAAGCCCGCTTTAAAGGGCTCATGAAGGCTGGGGCGGACGTAGTTACGTTGGGCAACCACGCCTGGAATAACCAAGAAATCTTTACTTTCATTGATCAAACAACGAATTTGCTCCGCCCCCTGAACTACCCAGGGGAGCACGTGCCCGGGCATGGGGTTTGTCGGTTGAACGTTAATGGCACCCCCGTGGCCGTCATTAATCTCCAGGGCCGCGTGTTCATGGAGGGCACCGATGACCCCTTTGCGGCCGTCGACCACTTAGTAGAGGACCTGCACGCCGCCGGAGTTCGGGTGATTTTCGTTGATTTTCACGCGGAAACGACCAGCGAAAAAAAGGCGATGGCGCTATTTTTGACCGGACGAGTCTCAGCCATCGTGGGGACGCATACCCATGTGCAAACGAACGATTCACAGATCTTAGACCACCAGACCGCCTTTTTAACCGATGCCGGGATGACCGGACCCGCCGCTGGGGTAATCGGAATGGAATACCAGCCGGTCATTCAAAAATTCCTGACGGCTCGACCACACCGGTTTGCCGTCCAAACCACGGGAGCGGGAATCCTCTCTGGATGTGTGCTTAACGTTGACGCGCAAACGGGACGGGCCAAAAAGATTCGGACCATTTTGATTGATGCGGAGCACCCGTACCAAAACGTTTAAGGGAAAGAGTGAAAGAATGGCAAACAAACCCAAAACAACTGCGATGATGGAGCAGTATCAAAAAATTAAGGATCAGTATCCGGATGCCTTTTTGTTTTATCGTATCGGGGATTTTTATGAGCTCTTTAATGATGATGCGGTTAAGGGCGCCCAGCTGCTGGAACTCACGTTGACCGCGCGCAATCATAATGCCGACGATCCGATTCCCATGTGTGGAGTGCCCCACCATTCGGCGCAAAATTACATTGATACGTTGGTGGATCAGGGCTATAAAGTGGCAATTTGTGAGCAGGTAGAGGATCCAAAGCTAGCGAAGGGGATGGTGAAGCGGGAGGTCGTTCAACTCGTGACGCCCGGAACCCAAACCGATAACCACGCGGACACTGCCAAGGTGAATAACTACTTAACGGGAGTGGTTTTTGATGCGGAAGCCAACTGCTTTGGCTTGGCCTACCTCGAACTCTCAACCGGAGAAATGATGGCCTGCCAGCTCGATAGCAGGGAGGCCGTTTTAAATGAAATTATTAATTTAAACTCAAAAGAAGTGGTCCTAAATAGCACTGAGCTGCCGGAGTTAGCCCAGCAGATCAAGCAATTGGGGCTTTTAGTGTCTGAAGCCACTCCCGCTCCGGTGGCGAACGAACAACTCCTCGCTAGCCTGCAGACCACCGTGCTAAAACACGCCGGTGAATTATTGCTAACATACGTTACTGAGACCCAAAAGCGGAGTTTAGCCCACCTGCAACCCGCCCACGAGTACCAGCCCAGTTCCTTTTTAAAGTTGGATCATAATTCTCAGTATAATTTGGAACTAACTAAGAACATCCGCACGGGTAAAAAGGCGGGGACCCTCTTAGGCATTCTCGATGAAACTAAAACGGCCATGGGAGGCCGCAAATTGAAACAGTGGCTGGAACGCCCTCTGCTCCAGCAAGCAGCGATTGAGGCCCGGCAACGACTAGTAGCTACCTTTCTAGAGCATTATTATGAACGAAACGAACTTAGAGAAGCGTTGGTTCAGGTCTATGACCTTGAACGGTTTGCCGGCCGAATTTCCTTTGGGGGCGTGAACGGGCGCGATTTAATGCAGTTGGCAACGTCCCTCGCTCAAATTCCTAAGATTAAGCACGTGCTAGATGAATTAGATACGCCCGACTTTGCCGAGTTGTACAACCGATTGGATGACTTAGCAGACGTGCGCGCTCAAATTGAAGCAGCGATTGTGGCAGAACCGCCGATTTCCGTTACGGACGGCGGGGTGATTAAGTCCGGTTATAACCAACAGCTCGATCAATATCGGGATGCCATGAAAAATGGGAAGCACTGGCTCGCAGATCTGGAAGCCCAAGAGCGTGATCTAACCGGTATTAGTAACTTAAAGGTGAAGTACAACCGGGTCTTTGGTTACTTTATCGAAGTTTCGAAAGTTAACCTGCCAAAACTGCCCGCCGATCGGTACGAACGGGTGCAAACCCTAACGAACGCCGAACGCTTTACCACGCCCGAACTAAAGGCGAAGGAAAGTTTGATTTTGGAGGCGCAGGATAAGTCCCAAAACCTGGAGTATGAGTTATTTACGCAACTGCGAGACCAAATTAAACAAGAGATTCCGCGGGTCCAAACGTTGGCAAGTGGAATTGCTAGTTTAGATGTCTTACAAAGTTTTGCCCAGGTGAGTGAACGCCAACAATTTGTTCAACCCCAGTTTAACCAGGACCACCGCTTGCAGATTACCAACGGGCGGCATCCGGTGGTGGAAACTGTGCTTGGCGCCCAGGAATACGTTCCGAACAGTATCACCATGGATCCAGAGACCGAGGTCTTGTTGATTACTGGTCCTAATATGTCCGGGAAAAGTACGTACATGCGGCAACTGGCTTTAATTGTGATTTTGGCGCAAATGGGGTGTTTTGTTCCAGCTGAGGCCGCAGAACTACCCATTTTCGACCAGATTTTCACCCGGATTGGAGCAGCCGACGACCTCATTTCAGGGAAAAGTACCTTTATGGTCGAAATGAAAGAGGCCAACCAGGCCCTTCAAACGGCCACTGCTAACAGTTTGATCTTATTAGACGAACTAGGGCGGGGCACGTCAACGTATGACGGGGTGGCGTTGGCACAGGCCATTATTGAATACATTCATAATCGGATTCATGCCAAGACGTTATTTTCCACCCACTACCATGAACTAACTGATTTAGACCAGCAGTTACCCCACTTAAAAAACATTCACGTTGGGGCCGTGGAACAGGATGGCCAGTTGGTTTTCTTGCATAAAATCATGCCAGGCCCAGCCGACAAATCATACGGAATTAACGTGGCCAAGCTGGCTGGACTACCAGATAGCTTATTAGAGCGGGCGCAAACGGTCCTGGATCATTTGGAAGCTGAAAACGGGCAGCAGGTTGCCCACCAGCTGCAAACGCAACCAGCTCCAGCGAAAGCTTCTGAAACAGCTGACCAAGCGACCACCACGGATCAGCAAATGGAACTATTTGCACCGGAACCGGCGCCGCAACCGACCGAGGAACCAGCGTTGACGCCGACAGAAAAACAGTTATTAAAGGAAATCATGAGTACTGATTTGATGGGGCAGACGCCTCTTGATTTAATGAATTTGGTTTATCATTGGCAACAACAACTACGAAAGGAGTGACCGGAGCATGCCAGCCATCCATGAATTACCGACCATTTTAGCGGATCAAATTGCAGCGGGGGAAGTGATTGAACGACCCGCCTCCGTCGTGAAAGAGCTCGTGGAAAATGCCATTGATGCCCACAGCACGCGGATTGATATCACGGTCCACCATGGTGGGCTAGCAAGCATGCAGGTGACGGATAATGGGGATGGGATTGCTCCAGAACAAGTGCGGTTGGCCTTTCAACGGTTTGCCACCAGTAAGATTCGGAATCAGGCGGATTTATTTCGGGTTAATTCTCTCGGGTTTCGGGGCGAAGCCTTACCGAGTATTGCGGCCGTGGCTGCGGTAGACATGAAAACCTCGGATGGAGTGCACCCGGGCACAGAACTACAAATGAAGGGGGGCAAAGTGGAAGCAGAGCTTCCGGCTGCCACCCGCCGGGGGACGACCATCGAAGTGACTGACCTCTTCTTTAACACCCCCAAACGCCGTGATTATTTAAAAACTAGCAGTACCGAATTGAGTAAAATTACCGAGACGGTTAATCACCTGGCCCTGAGTCATCCAGAAATTGCCTTTTCGCTCGTGCATGACGGCAAGGAGTTACTCCGCACGTCGGGCCGGGCGAACCTGCAGCAAGTGATTGCGGGTATTTATAATAATCAAAGCATGAAAAAGATGATTCCGGTCACGGCGCACAACGAAGACTTTAAACTGGAGGGCTACACTAGTTTGCCGGAGTTAACCCGAGCGAGTCGCAAGTACCTCTCGGTGATTGTCAACGGACGGTTTGTCCAGGATCCTGAGTTAAACCGGGCGATTATCGCCGGGTATGGTTCGAAGCTAATGGTGGGCCGGTATCCAGTTAGCATATTACGGATTACGATGGATCCAACCCAGCTAGATGTAAACGTGCACCCCACCAAGCAGGCCGTGCGGTTGTTAAATCAAACCGAACTAAGCCAGTTTATTACGCACGCCATTGCCCAGACCCTCGCAGACCGGAACCTGATTCCGGCAGCCTTGGATAATCACCACTTCAAAAGTGGGGTGGCGCGGCATAATTCGGTGGAGGTGGCGCTGAATTTGACGGATGAAGAGCCGCCCGTCACGGCTACGGCCGCACCGGCGGAACCAACCGCAGAAGAAGCCCCCCGTCCGGAGACCACGGTTAAACCGGTCATTGTGAAAACCAAGACGGACCTGGAAAAACCAGCGGTGCAGGAATTTGCAAAGCACTATCAACAAGAGCGATTAGCATCCTCAAATCGCACCGTTGCAGAAGTTGCGCTTCCTAACCCCACCGCCACGCCAAAGACTACCAAACCCGAGGCTTCGGAGTCATTTCCCGTCTTGCGGTATGTGGGACAGGTCCATGGCACCTATCTGATTGCGGAGAGCGAGTTGGGCATGTACATCATCGATCAACACGCCGCGCAGGAACGCATTAACTACGAACAGTTCCGGACGGAATCGGGAAACGTGAGTTCCGACCAACAAAACCTGTTGGTGCCCCTCGTGCTGGATTACTCCGCGAGTGAAGCCCTGGTCATTAAGCAACATTTACCTGACTTTGCGGCCATTGGTCTGACTTTAGAGCCGTTTGGGAGCAACAGTTTCTTGGTCCGGCAACATCCGACTTGGATCGGAGCAGGTGAAGAGGAACAGACGATTCGGGAGCTAATTGAGTGGGGCTTGCAACATCAAAAGCTGTCGGTAGCCGATTATCGTGAACAAGCAGCGATTATGATGAGTTGTAAGCAAGCCATTAAGGCGAACCATCACTTGGACCGGCAGCAGGCGCAGGCGCTGTTAGATCACCTGCGGCAGTGTGAAAATCCCTATAATTGTCCCCACGGTCGGCCGGTTCTCGTCAACTTTTCGCCCACGGATTTGGAAGCAATGTTTAAACGGATTCAGGATGCCCACGAAGCAGAACGGTGGGAATTTTAACGGAAATGAGGCTAACCGGTGTTTGAATACTTAAATGGAATTGTAACGAGCATTACCCCCCAAGCCATTGTGGTTGAGGTGGGGGGCGTTGGGTACTTAGTGTATGTCGCTAATCCGTATCACTTTGAGCAGGCAGCTGCCACGCCCCAAAAAATTTATGTGCACCAAGCGGTCACGGACACCAGTCAAACGCTGTATGGATTTGCCACAGCCGCTGACAAGCAGCTGTTTGAACAGCTGCTAAACGTTTCGGGCATTGGGGCCAAAAGTGCGCTCGCCATTATGGCGGGCAACGATAACCAGGGCTTGATCACCGCGATTCGGTCCGAAGATGTCCAGTTTTTGACCAAGTTTCCGGGAATCGGGAAGAAAACTGCCCGTCAGATTATTTTGGATTTGCAAGATAAGCTGGAAACGACCACGTCGACCGCAACAACCGTAGCCAGTCCGCAGCCTCCGGAGAACGCCCAACTAGCGGACGCCCTGAAGGCGTTGACCGCACTGGGATTTAAGGAAAAGGACGTGGCACAGATCAAGGAACAACTGGCCACGAAAACTGAATTGACGACCGATCAATATTTGAGCCGAGGCTTAAAACTCTTAACGAAATAAGTAAAAAGGGGGGATGATCGTGGAGAAGCGAATCATTACGCAAACATCGGATGACGAAGAACGATCCTTTGAACAAACCTTACGGCCCCAGACCTTTGCTCAGTACATTGGGCAAACTGAAATCAAGCGTTCATTACGGGTGTACATTGAAGCGGCTAAGCAACGCGAGGAATCGCTCGATCACGTGTTATTATTTGGTCCCCCCGGGTTGGGGAAGACCACGTTAGCAACGGTGATTGCCAACGAAATGGACGTGCATTTAAAAACCACCAGTGGCCCAGCGATTGAAAAAAGTGGCGATTTGGCGGCGCTGTTAAATGAGCTTGAGCCCGGTGATATTTTGTTCATTGATGAGATTCATCGGCTGCCAAAGTCGGTCGAGGAAATGTTATATTCCGCCATGGAAGATTTTTACATCGACATTGTAGTGGGACAAGGACCAACGGCTCATCCGGTCCACTTTGCCCTGCCACCGTTCACGCTGATTGGGGCTACGACGCGAGCAGGGTTACTGGATGCGCCGTTTCGGAACCGGTTTGGAATTGTGGAACACATGAATTACTACCAGCCGGCCGAATTAGAGCAAATCGTGCGCCGGTCAGCGCAGATCTTTCAAACGGAAATTCAACCAGAGGGGGCGCATGAAATTGCCCTCCGTTCCCGGGGGACTCCCCGAATTGCGAACCGGTTACTAAAACGGGTCCGCGACTTCGCCCAGGTCCTTGGTAAGGACCAGATTGACGTTGCCAGTGTAGACCAGGCCCTAACTGCGCTTGGGGTGGATAGTAAGGGGCTTGATCGAACGGATCGCAAGTTATTAGCCACGATGATTGATTTTTATAACGGGGGGCCCGTAGGCTTGAACACGCTCGCGGCGAACGTGGGGGAAGAAACCGAAACAATCGCAGAAATGTGTGAGCCCTACCTGCTTCAGAGTGGTTATTTAAAGCGGACCGCGCGGGGGCGGATGGTCACGCAGGCGGCGTATGAGCACCTGGGGAAACCATTTTCGGCCGATTAAGGCGAAGCCCTAGGCGTACCCACTTTTTTTTGCTAAAATTAACTTAAAACTGAAACCGAGGTGAGAATAATGGGACAATATGCTGGAATTATTGTAATTATCGTTTTGTTTGCTTTAATGTACTTCTTCATGATTAGACCACAAAAGCAGCAACAACAAAAGCACCAAGAAACCTTAAAAACCTTGAAAAAGGGTGATCACGTAGTTACGATTGGCCGCTTACACGGGGTGATTGATCAGATTAATCGTGACCGGGGCTTGGTAACCATTGATTGTGATGGGGTTTATCTTGATTTTGACTTGAACGCGATTGCCAATGTGGAACAACCCACAGCAGCCCAATCAGCACCAGCGCAACCAAAGGCTGACGCTGCGAGCGCCCAACCAGAAGCAAGTCAAACCAACGACGAACAAGATCAGAAATAGGAAATCAGTCTGGAGACAGACTTTTTTTCTGGAGTGATTAGAACGTATGTTCGCAATTAGGGAAGGAGGTTGGCATGGACGTCCAAGCAGAGTTACAGCGAATTGTGAAGCGCCGCATTTTGCATGTTGATATGGATGCTTTTTTTGCATCAATCGAAGAACGCGAGCATCCTGAGTTGGCCCAGGTACCACTCGTGATTGCGAAGGATCCGCGTAAAACGGGCGGTCATGGAGTCGTAACCACCGCGAACTACCGCGCCCGCCAGTACGGCGTGCACTCGGCAATGCCAGCGAGTCAAGCGCTCGAATTATGTCCGCACGCGGTCTTTAAGGCGCCGGACTTTGAGCTGTTTCGGACCGTGTCTGACCAAATTCACGAGTTATTTCATGAATATACCGACCGCATTGAAACGGTGGCCTTAGATGAGGCCTACCTGGATATCACTACGAACAAACTGCACCTAGACGATGCGGTCCTTTTGGCGCACTGGTTACAAAGTGAGATTTGGGAGAAAACCCACTTAACCAGTTCCACGGGGCTGTCCTACAGTAAATTTTTAGCAAAAGAAGCATCAGACTACCGCAAGCCGGCTGGGATGACGGTTATTAATCCCGATGAGGCTCAGGCCTTTTTGTGGGCCCTTCCGATTGAAAAATACCGGGGAGTGGGAAAGAAGACCCTGCCGAAAATGGAAGCACTGGGGATTAAAACGGGTGCTGATTTGTATCAATTTTCAGAATTAGAACTGATGAACCAGTTTGGAAAGTTTGGGTACTTTTTATATCGGCGGGTCCGCGGAGTTGATGAGCGCCCGGTCGAGTACCAACGAGAACGAAAATCAATTGGTAAGGAACGGACGTACAATCCGTTATTACATAGTCGCGGGGAGGTCCAAACTCAACTGCGCCGCCTGGCAGAATTAGTGGTGGCAGCCTTACAACGGCACCAAAAACACGGAAAGACGGTGGTGTTAAAACTACGGTATCAGGATTTTAGCACGCTGACGAAGCGGGTGACTGAATCTGATTTTTTGCCGCTCGATGCCCAGGAACTCTACGAGCGGGCTCTCACCATCTTTGATGATTTGCCGCCGACTAAGCTGGACATCCGCTTGGTGGGAATTACGGTAACCAACCTGGCCGAGTTGAACTTTCAGATGATTGATTTACCGCTCGAGATTAGATAGGGGTTTGCTAATGACCGGAGAAAGGTTATACTTAACTGTTAAAACCTTTGACGACAGGAGTCTTGCACCATGAGCATTCAAACTGAAATTTACGACCGCATTGCAGCGGCCAATCCAATTATTATTCATCGGCACCAGCGTCCGGATCCGGATGCGATTGGCTCTCAAATGGGACTAGCGGCCATTATCCGCGCTAGTTTTCCTGACAAACAGGTTTACTGCGTTGGAAAGCAGTATGCAGGCTTTAAGGAGCTCGGGACGACCACTGAGATTAGTGACGATATCTATCAGCAAGCCTTGGTGATTGTGGTGGATACTGCGAACCAACCCCGGGTTGACGACCAGCGTTTTGCCACGGGGAAGGGCTTGATTAAAATTGATCACCATCCAAACGATGACCAGTTTGGGGACTTAATGTGGGTTAACGATGAAGCTTCCAGTGTTTCTGAAATGATTTACGACTGGTACGCAGAAAATCCCGCGTTAAAAATGCCCGATCATGCAGCGGAATTGTTGTACACGGGGATCGTTGGGGATACCGGGCGGTTTAAGTACCCGGCGACAACGAGTCACACCTTTTGGGTGGCAAGTCAGCTGGCTCAGCATGATTTTTCGACGACGGCAGTGGCGCAAAAAGAGGATGAAATTGACGTTCCCTTAGCGCACCTTTCCGCGTACGTTTACCAGCAACTCCACATTACGGATTCTGGGGCGGCCTACGTGTGCCTGACCAATGACGTGATTGCGCAAATGAATTTGGGCGATGACAGCACATCGGCAGTGGTCCCCCTCCCCGGCAACATTGACCAAGTGGTCGCCTGGGCCATTTTTGTGCAACAAAAGGACGAAAGTTACCGCATTCGACTCCGGTCCAAGGGACCCGCCATTAACGAACTGGCCAAGCAACATCATGGGGGCGGTCATCCCTTGGCTAGTGGAGCGACGGCTGCTGATGCCACGGAAATTAAAGCGGTAATTACCGAACTAGACCAACTGACGACCGCTTATAAACCAGAAAGGAACGCTTAATGTGTGCTGCTTTTAAAGATTATCATTTTCAACCCTTTATTATGGACGCGCTAACGGACCTGGGCTTTCAACGCCCCACGCCCATTCAGGCGCAGGTTATTCCCACGATTCAACACGGCAAAAGTCTCGTGGGTAAATCGGCAACGGGGAGTGGGAAAACCCACGCCTTCCTGTTACCGTTATTTGACCAACTGGATCCGGCTGACCAGCAACCGCAGGTGGTAATTACCACCCCCAGCCGGGAACTGGCCTATCAGATTTACGAAAACATCAAACAACTCGTTCGCTTTAGTCCGGCAGCGATTCACGTGGAAAACTACGTGGGGGGGACCGACAAGGAGCGCCAACTAGAAAAGCTCGACCGCGAACAACCACAGGTGATTGTCGGGACGCCGGGACGAATTTTAGACATCATTAAGAGTGGAAAATTAGCAATCAATGCGGCCCGGCGGTTAGTAATTGATGAAGCTGATATGACGCTCGACTTAGGTTTTTTAGCGGACGTTGACCAAATCGCCGCGCGGATGGCGAAGGAGCTCCAGATCATGGTCTTTTCGGCCACGATTCCACCTAAGTTACAGCCATTCTTGCGCAAGTACCTGAAGAATCCGGTGATTACTGACATTCCCACCGAGCACGTGATCAATGGTGATGTTTCCAACTGGTTAATCTCCACGAAGGGGAAAGATAAAAACCAGCTAATTGCCCAGTTACTGACGATGGGGAATCCTTATCTTGCGTTGGTATTCGCAAACACGCGGACCCGCGCGGATGATCTGGCTGCCAACCTGCAAGCGCAGGGCTTAAAGGTGGCCACCCTTCATGGGGGCATGCAACCCCGGGTCCGAAAGCGGGTCATGAAACAGATTCAAAACCTCGATTTTCAGTTCGTAGTTGCGACTGACCTCGCCGCCCGGGGGATTGATATCCCTGGTGTTTCTTTGGTGATTAATGATGATGTGCCGACCGACCCAGAGTACTTTGTGCACCGGGTTGGTCGGACTGGGCGTAACGGGATGCCCGGAACGGCCATCACCCTGTATACTCCCGATGAGGAAGCCAAAATTGCTGAGTTAGAGGCCAAGGGAGTCCAGTTTCAGCCCAAGGAAATCAAACACGGTGAAGTGGTTGATACGTATGACCGGCGCCGCCGGCAACAGTACCGTGGGCACCACGATCGGTTAGACGGATCCACCCTCGGAATGATTAAGAAAAAAAAGCGAAATGTTAAGCCGGGCTATAAAAAGAAAATTAAGCGCGCCATTAAGCTGAAGGATGATCAGAACCGGAAGGTCGAACTGCGGCAGCAAATTCGCGCTAAAAAGAAGCAGAAAAAGCGCAGTTCACAACGCTATCAATAATTGACAATGATGGGTGTTTCTGACTATAATTTGCTTGTGGATATCCGGGTTACCGGTTGGTTTAACAGAGAGGACGCGTAGCTGAGACCGTCTAAAGCACCGGCAACCTTTGGGCTCCCACACCGAGTGTGCATAACACAACGTTCCCCGCGTTATCAGGGTTAAAGAGGTTAACGACAACATCGTTGCAAACAGAGTGGTACCGCGTTTCGGCGTCTCTGGTCGCAACGGTGTTTTTTATTAAAGGAGGCCAACATGAAACAACTTAGCAGTGGACAGATTCGGCAGATGTTTCTTGATTTCTTTCATGAAAAGGGGCACGAGATCGTGCCAAGTGCATCGCTGATCCCGAAGGATGATCCCACCTTACTGTGGATTAATTCGGGAGTTGCCACCATGAAGAAATATTTTGACGGAACGGTGGCACCCGCCAATCCGCGGATGACGAGTTCACAAAAGAGCATTCGGACCAATGACATTGAAAACGTAGGGAGGACCGCTCGGCACCAAACTCTGTTTGAGATGCTCGGGAACTTTTCGGTTGGTGACTACTTTAAACAAGAAGTCATCCCGTGGGCATTTGAATTACTTACCAGTGATAAATGGTTTGGCTGGGATCCAGACCGCCTGTACGTGACTTATTACCCGGAAGATACCGAAACCAAGGAATTGTGGGAGCAAGTTGGGATTGCTCCCGACCATTTAATTCCAGCTGACGACAACTTCTGGGACATTGGTCAGGGACCGTCTGGACCAGATTCTGAAATCTTTTACGACCGCGGTGCTAAATACGATGACTTAGCCCCAGACGACCCGGAAAACTATCCCGGGGGAGAAAACGAGCGGTACCTAGAAGTTTGGAACATTGTGTTTTCCCAGTTTAACCACACGGCTGCCGGAACCTACGAACCGTTACCACGGAAAAACATCGATACGGGGATGGGTTTAGAACGGGTGGTATCGGTCTTTCAGGATGCTCCCACTAACTTTGAAACGGACCTGTTCCTACCGTTAATTAAGCGCACTGAACAAATGAGCGACCACCGCCAGTACGGCCAAAACGCTGACGATGACATCGCGTTTAAGGTAATTGCCGATCACATCCGGGCCATTACCTTTGCGATTAGCGACGGCGCGCTGCCGTCAAACGAGGGCCGCGGGTACGTAATTCGTCGGCTCCTGCGGCGGGCCACTGTGAATGGTCATCAGCTCGGAATTACCGGAGCTTTCTTGTACCAATTAGTTCCCGTGGTGGGTGAGATCATGCAGTCGCATTATCCGCAGGTGTTGGAACAACAAGCGTACATTCAAAAAATTGTGAAGAGCGAAGAAGACCGGTTTAATGCGACCCTTAACGACGGGATTAAACTCCTCGATGACTTGATTGCAAAGACTAAAGCCGCTGGGGCCGATGAAATTTCTGGGGCCGATGCGTTTCAACTGTACGATACCTACGGCTTTCCCTTAGAACTGACGGAGGAATATGCCGGTGACCGGGGGATTAAAGTTGACGAAACCGGCTTTGATCAGGAAATGGAACAGCAACGCCAGCGGGCCCGGGAAGCCCGGGGTGACAAAGGTTCAATGAAGGTACAACGGGACCTCCTGTTAGATTTGAAAACGCCCAGTGAGTACGTGGGTTATGACCAGTTAACGGTTCCAGCTGCGACGGTCACGGATATCATTGTGGACGAGCAGTTGGTTGATCAGGTTACCAGTGGAACGGCGGAAGTGCTTTTTGATAAAACCCCGTTCTATGCTGAAATGGGTGGTCAGGTCGCAGACATTGGGAACATTTATGCTGAGGACGGGACTGAGGTTGCCAAAGTGACAGATGTCCAACATGCACCCAACGGGCAAAACTTGCATACTATTCAGGTAACGGGTCCCTTAACTCAAGGGCAACCTTATCGCTTAGAGGTTGACCGCGACTTTCACGCGGGAGTTGAACGCAATCACACTGCGACCCACTTGTTAGATCAATCACTACGAACGGTGCTTGGTGGGCACACCGAACAAGCCGGCTCGCTCGTAAAACCGGATTATCTAACCTTTGACTTTAACCACTTTGGTTCGGTTACCCAAACCGATTTGGCGAAGGTAGAACGCATGGTCAATGACCAAATTTTTGCTGGCTTACCAGTGGAAACGGTGGTGACGGACCAAAAAACTGGAAAAGAAATGGGAGCCATTGCGCTCTTTGACGATAAGTATGGGGATCAAGTGCGGGTTGTAAAGGCCGGGGACTTTTCTGTCGAATTTTGTGGCGGGGATCACGTTCACAACACGAGTCAAATTGGGTTATTTAAGATCCTTTCAGAAAGTGGAGTGGGCGCTGGAATCCGGCGCATTAAAGCCGTTACTGGCAAAGCGGCCTTTGACTACCTGAACGATGAAGAAAAAATGCTCACAGAAATTGCGCAAACAGTGAAGGTGCCGACTAATGAACAAGCACCCGGTCGGGTCAAAGAACTGCAAGCCCAGATTAAGACCCTAGAGAGCACGCAGGAATCGCTAGAAGCTAAACTGGCTAACCAGGAAGCTCAGGACCTCTTTACGAACCCGGAGACGATTAACGGCGTTACGTTACTGACTGGTCAGTTGGAAAATGCCAACATGAACCAGCTTCGGGAACTAGCAGATACGTGGCGGAATGAAGCCCGGTCAAACGTGTTGGTGTTAGGAACTGAGACTGATGGTAAAGCGAACCTGTTGGTGGCAGTTGATGAAGCGCACGTCCAACAGGGCATTAAGGCTGGCGATTTAATTAAGGCCATTGCAGGTCACATTCAAGGGGGCGGGGGCGGCCGCCCGAACCTTGCGCAGGCCGGCGGGAAAAACCCCGCTGGAATTCCGGCAGCACTTACGGCTGCTTCAGAATGGTTAGCCACGCAAACGGCCGCTAAGTAAGCGGTCACTGCCGTTATTAGATGATAGGATGTTGGAATGAAAATTATGGGATTAGACGTCGGCTCGAAAACGGTCGGCGTGGCAATCAGCGATGCGCTGGGCTGGACCGCGCAGGGCGTTGAAATTGTACCAATTAACGAGGACGAAAAGGAATTTGGCTTAGCGCGGATCGGCGAACTCATTACGGCCAACGATGTCCAGTTAGTGGTAATTGGGTTACCGAAGAACATGAATAATACGGCCGGGCCCCGAGTGAAGGCGTCCAAACGGTATGGCAAAATGGTGCGGGCCCAGTTTCACGTTCCCGTTGAGTTTGAAGATGAACGGCTCACCACGGTCGAAGCAGAACGGATGCTGATTGAAAAAGCAGACGTTTCCCGGGCCAAACGGAAAAAGGTCATTGATAAAGTGGCCGCAGAATTAATTTTGCAGGGATATTTAGATCGGAACCATGGCTAAGCCAAAGGAGAAGACAGATGGCAGATGAAGAACAAACAGAACAAATTACCTTAATTGATGAAGATGGCAACGAAATTTTATACAACGAGTTGTTTACCTTTTCATCAGATGATTACGGTCGCTCGTACATTTTGATGTACCCGGCTGCTGAAGCAGGCAACGACAGTATTAACATTGAAGCGTATGCCTTACCTAAGGGGGCGGATCCGACCGCGCCAGACGATGCAGATTTAGAGCCAATTGAAAGCGACGCCGAGTGGGAAATGGTCCAAGAAACGCTGAACACGTTTTTAGATCCCAACGGTAAAATGTAAGTGAGTGTGAAAGGAGGGTCGGCCCGTTAGTGGGACGCCCCTTTTTTTGTTATCCATGATAAAATAGACCATATTGGAGGGATTGACGTGAATAGCAAACGAAGATTTAAAACTCGCATTGGTAAGAAGGAATACACCCTGATTGGGACGGCCTCCGATGAGCACATGCGAGCCGTGGCCAAGCTGTTAAACGATGATTTGACCAAGTTAAAAAACCAATCCCAAAAGCTGAGTGATGAAGATGCAGCGATTTTACTGGCGTTTAATGCCATTTCAGAGCAACTGGATAAACAGTTGGAACTGGATCAATTACGGTCGCACCATGCTAGTGATGATTCAGAGCCAACCGAGTAAGTTGGGTAGGATGAGATCATGAACGAAAAAATTTTACAGACATTAGAATACCAACGAATTAAGGATCAGCTTGCCCCCCTGCTGGTGACGGAAGCGGGACAGGCAGAGTTACAGCAACTCCTTCCCAGTTCCGACCAGGCCACGGTGCAACGGTGGTTGGATGAAACTGACGATGGGGCCCAGTTATACCGGTTGAATCGCCCGCTACCACTGCCAAAGCTCAAATCCATTACACCGGCGGTAAAACGGCTCGGGGTCGGAGCGAGTTTGAACGGAAAGGAACTGGCCGGGATCAGTGCCGTGTTACGAGCCAGTGCCCGGGTACAACGGTTCTTTGCTGAGTTAGAAGCGGACCATGTTCCCCTGAATTTATTGGATCAAGAGGCAGAGACCTTTGCTAGTTTGCCAGACATTGCAACGCGGCTGCGGCAGTCGATTGATGAAAACGGGTTTTTAAAGGACGATGCATCCGCAACGCTGCGGTCCATTCGGCGGCGCATTTTACAACTCCAGGGAACCATTAAGGGGCGGATGGAAAGCTATCTGCACGGCAAAAAAGCCAAGGATTTGAGCGAAACGGTCATTACGATTCGGGATAATCGGTACGTACTTCCAGTGAAGGCCGAGGCTAAGCAAAAAGTGGGCGGGATTGTCCACGACCAGAGTGCGACGGGGCAGACGTTGTACGTTGAACCTGCCAGTGTGGTTGGTTTAAACAATGACTTACGAAGCGAGCAGAGTAACGAACGAGAAGAAAGTAAACGCATTCTGCGGGAACTATCGGATCTGTTGCGCCCCGAACGATCGGCGTTACAAGGGAATGCCCAGAAGTTAGGTCACTTTGATTTTATTAACGCGAAGGCCCGCTATGCCGCCCAGATGCAGGCCACTAAGCCCCGTCTTTCCGCTACCAACCAGGTGGAGTTAAAGCAGGCGCGGCACCCGTTAATTAATCAGGACCAGGTGGTTGGTAACGATTTGACCCTCGGGTTTACGTACCGCCAAATCATCATTACGGGTCCCAATACCGGGGGAAAAACGATCACAATGAAAACCCTGGGCTTGTTACAATTAATGGCGCAATCGGGGTTATTTGTAACTGCCAACGAAGGGAGCCAGGCAGGCTTGTTTGACGAAGTGTTTGCGGACATTGGTGATGAACAGTCGATCGAGCAAAACCTGAGTACCTTTTCGTCACACATGGATAACATCATTCAAATTTTAAACCAAACCACTAAGCAGAGTTTGGTGTTAATCGATGAACTGGGGGCGGGGACCGATCCGCATGAAGGAGCGGCCCTGGCGATTGCCATCCTGGATGCGATTGGTGCCAAGCAAAGCGAGGTGTTGGCCACGACCCACTACCCGGAACTAAAGGTATACGGGTATAACCGGCCAGAAACGACCAACGCTTCGATGGAATTTGATGAAACCACCTTGCAACCAACTTACCGGCTGTTAATGGGAATTCCCGGGCAGAGTAACGCGTTGAGCATTGCCGCGCGCCTCGGGTTGCCAGCGGACATTGTTGCCGAAGCTCGTTCGCTTACTAGTCAGGACAGCCAGGAAATTAATCGGATGATTAAGCAACTAACCCAGCAGACCAAACTAGCGGATGAACGTGCCCGCACGCTTGACCGTGAGTTAACGGAAGCCACCGATTTACATGCGGAGTTACAAACTAAGTTTACCCAGTTTACGGAACAGCGAGATCAGATGTTAAACGCCGCCAAGCGGGATGCTAACCAGCTAGTTGCGCGGACCAAACGGGAAGCCAACGCCGTGATTGCTGATTTGCACCACAAGCAAAAGCAGGGGGCAGCCATTAAAGAGCACGAAATCATTGCCGACCAGGGGAAACTGAATGCGTTAGAACAGCATCCAGAACTAAAGCATAACCGGGTGCTGAAACGCCAAAAAGCTCGCAAACAGTTCCATGCGGGTGACGACGTCTTAGTGAAAACTTATGGGCAACGAGGCGTGCTGCTGAAAAAAGTTGGAAACCATGACTGGGAAGTGGAACTCGGAATTTTAAAGATGAAGGTGGCCGAATCCGACTTAGAAAAGGTGCAACCAGAAAAACCGAAGTCCAAACCCAAAGCCAGCGTACGGCGGACCAGTTCAACGGGCTTGTCTACCACTTTAGACCTACGGGGCGTGCGGTATGAAGATGCGATGCAGCGTTTGGATCGCTACATTGACGCGGCGCTCCTAGCCGGGTATCCTTCGGTTACAATTATCCACGGGAAGGGAACCGGGGCCTTGCGAACCGGAGTCACGAATTACCTGAAACGGAACCGGCAGGTCGCGTCCTTTGGTTTTTCACCAGCTAATGCTGGTGGAGACGGGTCAACGGTGGTAAAATTCAAATAAGTTTAAATGATTGTAATTTTGCACAAACTTGTTATACTTACAGATAGTAAGTGAATTAAGGAGGAATTGAAAATGGTACATGAAATTACAGATGCAACTTTTGCGGAAGAAACGGCTACTGGAACGGTAGTAATTGATTTTTGGGCACCATGGTGTGGTCCATGTAAAATGCAAAGTCCAGTGATTGAAGAACTGGCAAACGAAGAAACGGGCATCAAGTTCTGCAAGATGAACGTTGATGATAACCAACAAACGGCCGGTCACTTTGGAATCATGAGTATCCCAACCTTGTTAATCATGCAAGACGGACAAGTGGTTGACCAAGTGGTTGGTTACCACCCGAAGGCCCAATTACAAAAGACGCTGGCTAACTACACGGCCTAACTAAAAAAGGAAGTCCACATTGTGGACTTCCTTTTTTAGTAACGGGAGCAGCTAGGGAGCATTGGTGTGCATCACGGCAATCAGCACGACCAGCATTCCAATTCCGACCAGACACAAGCAGTACACCGATTCTAGCAGGTGATTAAACCGAGCTAGTTTAGTTTCAGTGTGAAAGAGCGCTAATAAGCCCTGGAGCAGGAGACAAACTAACATAACCAGCACTAAACCAGTTGCAACGATTTCTTTTTTACTCATTTCATCACTTCTTTCACGGTAACTTTTCTACTTTATTATATTATGAAATCAAAAAAAAGAGCCGAATAACGACTCTTTTTTGCTTAATTTGAGAATTTAAAGGTTTTCTTCGATTTCATCATCACTGTCCGCAGGAAGTTTGGAATCAGCATTCTTATAACCATACGCAAAGTAAACGATGACGCCGATTAAAAACCAAATGATGGAATAAATTTTAGCTTGAATATCCAAGCCCAAGAAGACCACGAGCGATCCCAAGAAGCCAAGGATCGGCAAGATGGGGAAGAAGGGTTGCCGATAAGCGGCAGTTGGTAAGGACTTACCTTCTCGTTTTCGCAGGGGGTACATTGCTAACGAAACGGCCATAAAGGCAATCAAGGTTCCAGCAGAAATTAATTGGGCGAGGAAGGTGAAGGGGAAAACGGCTCCCATGATTACACCTACAGCAGTAATAATCCAGAGGGCATTGGCCGGAATGTTCTTGTGATTTAAGCGACCCAGCTTTTGGGGGAGCATTTTATCACGCCCAAAGGAGTAAATTAACCGGGAACCAGCCATCATCATTCCAATCAAAGCAACGAGCATTCCGACAACGGCAATTGCTTGCACGACCGAGGCGATGATCACGTGGCCTTGTTGCCGGAGCGCCCAACCAACTGGTTCAGCGTTATTAGCGTACATCGTGTACTTAAACATTCCCACTAAGACGAGGGAGACCGCTACGAAAAAGAGGGTTCCAATGATGAGGGAACCAATGATTCCCCGGGGCATCGTTTTCTGGGGATTTTTAGCTTCTGCCGAGTTAGATGCAATCGAATCAAATCCGATGTAGGATAAGAAGATGGTTGAGATTCCAGCGTAGATTCCTTGCCAGCCACCAAACATGGTGCCATCGGCGTTTGGATGGGGCTTGGGGAAGAAAGGAACGTAGTTTTGGGCTTTAATGGCAGTGGCTCCGACTACAACGAAAATTACAATTGCGAGTAGTTTTAGGACCACCAGGATGTTGGCCACCTTAGTCGTTTCCGAGTCTCCCCGTAGTAAAATGAAGGTAACAATGGCCACCACGAGGACGGCGATCAGGTCAAAAACCCCACCGTTGGTCCCGAGTGGAAAGGCTAAGGCGTTAGGTAATTTCCAACCCAAGGGGGAAATTAACCCCTGGACGTTGGCCGATAAACCAGCTGCCACGAAGGCCACGGCAATTAAGTATTCGGCGAGTAGTGCCCAGCCCACGACCCAACCCCAGAATTTACCGAATAACACGGAAATCCAGGAGTAGGCCGAACCGGCAAAGGGCAGAACCGAGGCCATTTCGGCGTAGTTCATGGCCACTAATCCGGCAACGACGGCTGCCAGTAAGAAAGAAATTACAACCGCGGGACCGGTATAGTTGGCGGCCACTAGTCCTGGTAAGGTGAAGATTGATGTGGACAGAATCGTTCCTAACCCCAGTGCTAAAAAGTCTTTCACGGTTAAGGTTTTTTCCAGTTTTTGATCCTTGTTGGCGTAGAACCGAAAATCAACCTTTTCGTTCATTTTTTTGAAAATGTTTTTCATGTGCTCCTCCTTTGAAGCTTGTTGAATCTTGAATCAGGAATTCAACTAGTTTGGTGTGGCCCCCCTGGATTGATTCAAAGCCAGACTGATTAGGTAATGAACGCTTAAACCGGTTTCTCCCTCCTTTATAACAAAAAACCACCCAGAATCGAGAAGAAACTGGGTGGTTAAAAGGAGTTCTCCAAGTCCCACGACAGTTTCTTTTGTGAATCTGTGTGGACCTAAACAAGTCTTCAATGACTAGGCTTGCGCTGCATTATCCACACGTCGGCTGCGAATTACGACTAAAATGAATAATGCAATTAAGCTTGTGGCCGTGGACATCATTGGAAAGGCTCCTTTGTTTAAGATTTTTTAAAAGTATAGGCTGTTTTAAAAAAGCTGTCAACCATAATTAAGGTTTTTTTAAGAGGTGGTGCGTTAAATACCAGGTCGTGAATAAGCCACCGGCGGTTAAAGCGGCCCCACCGAACCCGAGCGCAGCCATGCCCAAACTACCGACAATGAAGCTTCCACAGGCTGATCCGACGGCGATGCCTAGGTTGCTAAAGATGGGATTGAAGGACGAAGCTAGCACCAATGATTGGGGGTAATCAGCCTCCGCAATGGACATGTAAAAAAGTTGTAACGTAGAGCCGGCCAGGTAGATGGTAAAGCCCATGATTAAGATGGCGCCCATCACCACCCAGGCAACGTTAAAGCAGAGCGACGTTAGTAGCAGGGCCACTAACTGGAGACTGTAAAATTTGAGGCTTCGTTGTAAGCCATGGTTAGCTGCTAAATTTCCACTATACTGGTTACTTAATAACGAAGCAATTCCATACAGAACTAAGAAGATGGTCACAAAGCTCAGACTGTAGCCAAAGTGGTTAGTTAAGATGGGGGTTACGTAGGTATAAACGACGTACACGCCTCCCAAATTAAAGACGGGGATTAACACACCCAGTAAAATTCGGCGATCCGTGAGAATGTGAAACTGTTCGCTAAAATGTTGTACCGGTTGTTGGCGGAGCGTACCTGGCAAGGCTAGCTCAAAGCAGCCCAAGACTAGCAGTGCCAGTCCGGCAATGAGAAGGAAAATCAGTCGCCAGCCGAACAAACCACTTAACCAGGTTCCCGCGGGAACGCCAAAGACCGATGCGATGCTGAAACCGGAAAAGACCCAGGCTACGATCCAAGCCCGCTTTGTTAGCGGGGCAATGTGGGTCGCAAAGGTAATCGTAATCGAGATCGTAATCCCAGATACGAGGGCGGTGATGATCCGACTAATGGTCAGCACCATAAAGTTCGGTGCGAGGAAAGAAAGAACGTTTCCGCAAATGAAAATTCCGAGCACGATGTTCATAACCTGTTTGAGGGGGCGTTTTCCAATTAAAAGCGATAAAATGGGAGTTGAGATGGCATAGATGAGCGCAAAAACGGTTGTTAAAAATCCGACCTGCGCAAAACTAACGTGAAAAGTATGGGCAATGTCACCTAAGACCCCAATGATGATAAATTCGCTCATCCCCAAGGTGAAGGCGATGGCAATCAGAATGAGGGTTTGGGTGCGAAATGATTTCATAAATAAAACTCCTTTGACTAAAAGTAACCGTTTATTTAGCTTAGCAAAAAATCCCCGAGGTCAAAAGCCCAAGAATGAATGAGGCGAAATAATTATGATAACGAAACCACACCACTTAGCAAGGTGGCGAGCACTCTTCCTGTTAGGCTGGAGTGCCCTTTTGATTGGAATTTTTTCGTACAGTTCTCCGCTATACGATTTTAACTACACGGGCGATAACAATAATTACCTAACGGTGGGGAAAGCCTTGATGCACGGACTAGTAACCTACCGGGACGTATTTGAACAAAAGGGTCCCTACGTTTACCTGTTGTATGGAATTGCGAGTCGGATCTCGTTTACGACCTTTTGGGGTGCGGCGCTCTTGGAGGTGCTCGGCCTCTGGCTAATTTTACTGGTAACCCAATCCTTAGCCCGCCGGTGGTTTGCATCCCGCGGAGCACTAATAATTGCCAGTGCGGCCCCCCTGTTAGTGCTGATGGAACCTTACTATAGTTACGGCGGGACCGTTGAATTTTGGGTCTATCCGGCAGTTTTGAGTGCGTTTTTAGTGGTTGTTACGGCCCAGCAGCTCCCTGATTTATCACGGTCTACGTGGTTCGGGCAGGGAATCTTAGTTGGAGTGGTGTTCTTATCTAAGTACAGCCTGCTGGGAACCTGGGTGGCGTTCTTTGGCTTTCTAACGGTGTGGTTGATGTGGCAACGGAACTGGCTGGGAATCTGGCGGATGGTGCAGGGAGCTGGAGCAGGCTTTTTGCTCAGTGTCATTCCCTGGCTATGGTATTTTACTGCCCGGCATGGCTTGTCCGCGTTTGTCCGGGTTTACTTTGTGGATAATTTGACCCTCTACAGTAAGAACCAGGGCACGCCGCTGGTAAAAATCATGCATTCCGGAGCAGCGCTCGGCCACTTTTTGGTGGTTGAGCAACCTGGATTACTGCTACTGGTCGTCGTTGGCCTAATCTGGTTGGTGCGGCGTTCAACCTTTGCAGCGCCCACAAAGTGGTTGTTAGGCACAATGATGCTGAGTGGAGCGGTCCTAGCTTTATACGGAGGCCAGTTTGGACCATATTACGACTTGGCGTACTTTCCGAGCATCCTCGTCTGTGCCATTTGGGCCCTGGTAGCAGTTAGAAACTGGAAGGGCCTTGCCAACCTGCAATTACGTAAGCTTCCGGTTAAACGAACCATGGTAGTAGCTTTAGGGGGAATCTTTGTCGGATTATTGCTGGTGAATCAGAATCCGTGGATGTCGCGCCTGGTCCCGAATAACCCTTCGGTAACGTTGCATCGCACGTCCCAGCGACAGGTTCCAGCCCAAATTCAATTCGGCCGAATCATGCGTAACGAGAGTCACGGGCGGCCGACGCTCCTCACGTTTGATTTTTTAGAAAACGGTTTTTATCTGACCTCCGGAGCGTATCCGACCGTTTATTTTTTTGAGAAAAACAACATTCCTGAGCAGAAGTTACCCGCCATGTTAGAAACGGGGGTGCGGGCGCTACGCCGCAAACAAGTCGAGTGGGTAGTGCTAGCGACTCCACCAACGGCTCACTGGGAGCAGGCCCCAAATCTACAAACTAGGGGCGGACGCGCCGGAATCAGGGCGGTGCACCAGAACTATCATTTAGTTGCGACTCATAGTCAGCTATCCCAGGGGAATCCCACGAAGTACTGGTTATTTCGGCGTAACTAAAAAGAGGTTTCTGGTGAGAAACCTCTTTTTAGTTACGATTGTTCGGGTTGCGGGAAGGTAACTGGTGGTTGGGAAGCCCGGTCAGGGGCGGGTTGGTTCGGATCAGACACCACGGTAATGGCGATGGAACCATTTAGTTTCTTTTTGGCCTCGGCCTCAGAGACCCACCCGCGACTTTGTTCCTGAGTTTGGGCGAGGAACCCGGTTTCCAACATAAAATCGCAGTCCTTATTCATTTTTAAGCGCGTGGTTACCACGGGACCACTGAGATTCCAGACCGTTTTTTGCTCTGTAGCGGTCTGCTGGGTTAAGGTGCCCCACTGGTTAGCGGCAAAAAAGGCGGGTAAATCATCCGGGGTCACCGGCAACTTAAGGGCTAGATTTTTACCGGCCCAGTATAAAATATCTCCAAGATCATCCTGTAAGAGATCGGGGAGGAGTTCGTCGCGCAAAATAAAGCTGTTCCAGCCATTTAAATCGGGGACGAGCGCTTGGTACTTATTAAAATCACTCTGGTTCTGTTTACTCATAAAGTTAGGTGCTCCAATCCAAAAATACTTCGGCTTTCATTCTATCACATGGACCAAGTGAAAAAGAATTATTTAGATATAGTATAATAGGTTTAACGAAAGGGGAAATTAAAATGAACTCAGCGCCACTTGCTTTTATGGATTCCGGCGTCGGGGGGTTAACCATTTTAAAACCAGCGATGGCGCGGTTACCAAGTGAGAGTACGTTGTTTTTTGGTGACGAAGCGCATCTTCCGTACGGTGAGAAACAACCGCAGCAGGTGATTGATTATTCACTAGCCATCGGTCGTTTTTTTGCTGCCCGCCACGCTAAAATGATGATTATCGCCTGTAATACCGCCTCAGCCTTAGCTCTACCAACGTTACAAACCCAGTTACCATTTCCAGTGCTCGGAGTGGTGGAACCGGGAAGCCAAACGGCCGTGCAAGCGAGTTCCAATCACAAGATTGGAGTAATTGCGACGCGAGCAACCGTGACCAGTCATGCTTACCGTGATGCTATTAACCAGTTGGACCCAGTGGCAGAGGTAGTTGAAGTAGCTTGTCCAACCTTTATTCCGTTAGTAGAAAAGGGCCAGTACAGCGGGCAAGCGGTTCGGGATTTGATTGCAGCTGGGTTGCAACCCCTCCAAGGGAGCGGGATTGATACACTTGTGTTGGGATGTACGCACTTTCCGATCATTCAGGATTTGATCCAGGCGGAACTTGGACCGAAGGTAACCCTCGTTGATCCTGGAGCTGCGACCATTGAGCAAGCCACTCAGTGGTTAACTGAGCATGAGCAGCTGGCTGGGAACCAAACCCCGTACCATGATTACTATACTTCTAGTGATCCCGCTCACTTCCAACGGGTGGGATCAGAATGGCTAAAACGAAAGGTGGAAGCTCAGTTGGTAACGCCAAACCAACTAACTCAAGATGACCAATAACAAAGAAATTGTAATTGCCTCTGGCAATCAAAATAAGATTCGGGAATTTACAGAAATGTTGGCGCCGTTGGGCTTTCAGGTCAAGTCTATCGCTGATTTTACGGAGTTGCCTGACATTGACGAAACCGGAACCAGTTTTGAGGAAAACGCGACCATTAAAGCACAAACGGTGGCCCAAGCGTTACAGGTGCCAGTGCTGGCCGATGATTCTGGTCTAGTGGTTCCCGCCATTAACGGCGAACCGGGGATTTATTCCGCGCGCTATGCCGGTGATCATGATGATGCGGCCAATAATCGAAAGTTACTTCAGCGGTTACAGCGCTCAGATGATCGCAATGCATACTTTCACACCTCCCTGGTGGTGATGAAGCCAACTGGAGAGAAGTTGCACGTCACGGGTATTGTATCCGGTGAAATCTTAACCGCGCCACGGGGGCAGAATGGCTTTGGGTATGATCCGTTATTTTACGTGCCCGCGTTAAATAAGACCCTCGCAGAACTAACGGATGACGAAAAGAATCAGGTCAGTCACCGGGGGCGAGCTTTAGAAAAGTTGCAACAAGTCCTGACGGATTGGTGGTAAAAAAGAAGCACAACCATGAATTGGTTGTGCTTCTTTTTTTATTTCATTTTGAAAGGCGTAGCAGTTGCTTGTGAAGAAGCTGGTGGGGTTGGTTTCTTCGGTGGTTGTACGGTTTGCGGTGAGAGGGGCAGCTCGATGCCCGCTTGTTGCAGGGCAGTTAGGTAGGCTTGGAGATAATCAGCTTGGACGTTATCCTCACTGCCACTTTTACAAGTAATGCAAGCCTGGACAGCCAGGGAACCATCGGCAAGGTAGACGGTCCCAAAGACCAAAGGATCACCAATCACATTGTGATCTTTACCGGCCTTGTCTTCGTTAACCTGGTCCATGATTGTTTCAATTTTTTTAATCGGAGCATCGGGCGTAATCCGGATGTCAATCAGGGTAGTTAAGTTTCCCCGGGAGAGATTGGCGATACTGGTAATGTTGCGGTTGGGAATGAAATTGAGCGTTCCATCAGCGCTCCGAATCTGGGTAGTGCGAAGCCCCACGGCACTCACAAACCCGTTAATGGCATTGATAGTTACGTGTTCACCGACCTCAATTTGTCGTTCTGACAAAATGAAGAAGCCGCTGACGATGTCACTCACAAATCCTTGGGCGCCGAGCCCAATTGCTAAACTGAAGATCCCCGCGCCGGCAATTAACGTTCCCACCGGAATTCCCATTACCGATAAGATCGAATAGAGCCAGAAGAAAATAATCACATAGTTGTACGCATTTTGGAGCAGACTATAGATGGTTTTACTCCGCTTGCGTCCTGATGACTTGGCGGGATCGGGATGCTGGGCTTTTTTAACGTCGGCATGGTGAAAAATGTGGTAAATAATACTTCTTCCCACCCGAGCAATAATCAAGAAGAGCAGTGAGAGAAGCACGATGGTGATTACTTTGGAAGTTAGTGTTGCTAAAATTTGATCCCAATTAAAACTATTAAGATAGTTGTTGATAAAATTATTGTTAGTGTAGTGCACCAACTGACTGTTATTTTGTTGCATTAAGACTGGGATTTTCATAGTGATCCTCATTTCTATTTAGGTTATTGTCCCATTTTAGCAAAAAACGGGCCCGAAATTAAAGATTGGCGATGGTTAAAATCGGTTTAAGATTGTTTTAAATTATGATTAATGCTATTCTTAACCTGTTAGAAACCATCTAGGAGGTAAATTATGACAATTGGAGGAATTGCAGCTTTGATCGCTGCTTTAGCATTTTTGCTGTTAGTAATCTTTTTATGCGTTACCTTGGTCCATGTTGTGAAGGTATTGGATGGCGTTTCACAGAACTTAGAAAAAGTGACGGGTGACATTAACGCCCTTAGCCACCAAACCGATGAATTGTTAGGCACTGTCAATGCCAAAATCAACCAAGTTGATCCTGTTTTTCAGGCGGCTGCTGACATTGGCACGACAGTTTCAGACGTGAACAACGGGACACGGAAAGCGGTTGAAAACTTGAAAAAGCGGGTGGAATTAGTTACCAAAACGTCTGTGTTTAGCATTGCGACTAACCAAATTTCCAAGCGTTTTTCCAAAGCAAAGCGGAAAAAACAAAATAAAACCAGCCAACCAGCGAAAACGAAGGCTTAATATAGGAGAAAAGTTATGGACATGAAAAAAGGATTATTGCTCGGGGGCTTATTAGGTGGCGCAGCTGCTTACTTGGCCTTTCGGACTTTAGATGCTGAACAACAACAAGCTCTTCGCAACCGGGTCTTAGAATCAGCTGAAGACGCTAAGGATCGGGCCGTTGACTATGCTTACTACGCCGCCGATACTTTAGCCGATGCTAAGGACATGGTAAGTGATAAGGTGGATGATTATCGGGATTCGTTAAACGATACCTCGGTCAAAGTTAGTGATAAGTTGAACGACTTAAAGGATGATTTGAGTCAACTGCAAGAATACCTAAACGTACTACCATTAACCAAGCAACAATTGGCTGATGAAGAAAAAGACGACGAAGCGGACGACATTACCGTTGATATGGACGATGCTTTTAGTCCGAAAAATGATGGTGATGATCCTGTGGTTCCACCCCACGCTGATCACCGTAAATAAGCGCACCCCAAAAGGCTCCGGTAGGGAGCTTTTTTTGTGACTAAAATCTTGAATGAAACCGGTTTCTTTGGTATCGTAGTAGTATCGCGATCCAATTTAGAAATGAGGGAGTGCTGTGAAAAAGAAACAAACGGTGACTATTTATGATGTGGCCCGTGAAGCCCATGTTTCGATGGCAACGGTGTCACGAGTGGTTAACCATAATCACAACGTTAAACCGGCCACCGAACAGAAGGTC
Organism: Fructilactobacillus myrtifloralis; assembly: GCF_024029335.1. NCBI lineage: Bacteria > Bacillati > Bacillota > Bacilli > Lactobacillales > Lactobacillaceae > Fructilactobacillus > Fructilactobacillus myrtifloralis. Next base: position 107,309 of record NZ_CP097116.1, read on the forward strand.
ATGGAAGTTGTGAAGCGGCTTAACTACCGCCCGAATGACGTGGCACGGGGGTTAGCTAGTAAGAAAACCACTACGGTGGGGGTAATTATTCCAAACGTCACCAATTCGTATTTTGCGGCCCTCGCGCGTGGGATTGATGACATCGCCGAAATGTATCAGTACAACATCATCCTGACTAATTCCGATGGTGACGAGCAAAAGGAAGTCAAAGCACTAAATACCCTATATTCTAAACAAGTGGATGGGATCATTTTCATGGGTCATGAATTGTGCCCAGCGGTGCGGGCGGAATTTGAAGCCGAACGCATTCCTGTCGTACTAGCAGGATCGGTTGATCAAGACAATGAATTTCCCAATGTCAACATTGATTACCAGGCGGCCGTTCATAATCAGGTAAGTAATTTATTGGCCAGTGGAAACCAGCGGATTGCCTTTGTGGCCGGAGAACTGGATCGGTCGATTAATCGAGACTTTCGAATTCCGGGTTACCAGACGGCTCTGGCTGCGCATCAGCAACCGATTGCACCCGAGTTGTTATTTGAAGCTGGTGATTATGACGAAGGATATGCCCTCTGTGATGATTTAGTTGCAAATCAGGTTACGGCGGCCATGGTGAGCAATGATGAAGCGGCGGCCGGAATTATGAACGGAATGAATGACCGGGGAATCACGGTACCGGAGCAGTTTGAGGTGGCCACGAGCGATAACACGAAGTTAACCGAAATGACCCGGCCCACGTTGTCGACGATTACCCAGCCGCTGTATGACGTGGGGGCCGTGGCAATGCGGTTATTGACGAAGCTCATGGACAACGAGGTCGTGGAGCAAAAACAAGTCTTATTACCATTTGGACTGAAGCAACGGGGCTCTACTAAAGCCTCCTAATTTGCTTGTAACGGTAGTTGTTGCTATAATTAAAGGTGTTAATTTCGAATCAAGAAAGGAGTGCTGTAGGATGTCAGGACATTCAAAATGGCATAACATTCAAGGGCGGAAAAACGCTCAAGATGCTAAAAGAGGAAAGATTTTCCAAAAGATTTCTAGAAATTTGTATCAAGCCGCTAAGGCGGGTGGCGTTGACCCTGATGGCAATCCCCAGTTACGGTTAGAGCTGGAAAAAGCCCGGGCAGCTAACATGCCAAAGGATAACGTCCAACGAGCTCTCGATAAAGCTTCTGGAGTCGGAGGCGCTAAGTTTGAGGAAGTTACGTACGAAGGTTACGGACCAGGGGGAACGGCTGTCATGGTTTCTACCCTGACTGATAACAAAAACCGGACGGCTTCCGCAGTTCGGTCCGCCTTTTCCCACCATGGTGGGTCACTCGGAACGAATGGTTCCGTTTCATACATGTTTGACCGGAAAGGTTACATTGTAATCCTGCGGGACCAAACCGATGACGATGAAGATACCATGTTATTGGCGGCCCTTGATGCGGGAGCTGATGACATGAAGGCTACTGATGATGAGTACCAAATCTTTACCGAACCAGGTAACATGGCAGCGGTTCGGGATGCCTTACAAGAAGCTGGTTATCAATTAGATAACTCTGAAGTTCGGCTGTTCCCGCAAACGACGACGGAAGTGCCAGAGGATAAGGTTTCTCAATACACCGGTTTAATTGATGAACTGTCTGACAATGATGACGTTCAAGACGTGTATGAAGCAGCCGTTTTACCAGAAGACGTTAAATAAATAATTATTTAAGAAAAAGTCGCAATCTGAATGAAGATTGCGGCTTTTTTGCGTATTTAGGGGCAAAGGATGTGAAACGGGATGGAAATCAAACAGTTATTTCACGAAATTATGACCTTGGCGTTGGCCAAACAGGCTTCCGATGTCTATTTTTTGCCCAAACGCGATAATTATGAGGTTAAGATGCACACGTTACAAGGAGCATTACAGCTTTCAAATTTAGACAATGAGACCGCGCGCCGGCTCTTAACCTACTGTAAATACCGGGGTGGGTTATCGATTGCAGAACGCCGGCGCCCGCAGCTGGGTTCCTTAGACCTGCCGGTGGACAAGCAGCTCATTCGACTCCGTTTAGCAACCGTTGGTAGTTTTAACCAACAAGAAGCGCTTGTGCTCCGGATTATTTACGATGGTCAAGCGCACCATTGTCAGTTCTTTAACCCGGAGGTGCTGCCCCAGTTAAAGCGGTTGACCAGCTCCCGGGGCTTATTCCTATTTGCCGGACCAACGGGATCGGGGAAGACGACAACCATTTACGAGTTGGCCCGTTCTCTGCCGGAAACCGAAATGGTGATGGCGATTGAAGATCCAGTTGAAATTTTTGAAGAACGCTTTTTGCAGTTGGAAGTAAACGACGCAGCGGGAATGAGTTATGGGCAGCTTCTAAAAGTCGGGTTACGGCAGCGGCCCGATGTTTTCATCATCGGTGAAATTCGGGATCGAAAAACCGCCCAAATTGCGATTCGCGCCGCATTATCCGGACACTTAGTGTTAAGTACCATTCACGCGCAGAACCTCGCCGGGATTAAAGCGCGCTTGTTGGATTTAAAGGTGAGTGAGGACCAGTATCAAGCGGCCCTCACCGCCGTGGTTTACCAACGTCTCTTGCCGACTTGTAACCAAGAAACCCGGGCCTTATTAGCCTGGCAGTCCCAACCAGCGCCCCAAAGCGGGAGTAGCTGGGAACTAGAATTGAACCGGATCCAAAAACAGGGGATGATTACCAATGAATGTTATGAAGCGTTTAAGCAGGGTTAAACCAGATGCAATGCCACTTCGCCAGCAGGCAGCTTTCTTTGGCTCGTTATCGGAGTTGATTCACAACGGGTTTTCCTTGGCCGCTAGTTTAGACTTTATTGCTACAACGGCTCCTGAAAATACGTTAGTCGTAACTCGAATTCAACGGAATTTAGAGGCAGGAACGCCCCTTTCGCAAGCCATGCAGTTTTTTCTGGCGGCTGATTTATACCAACAATTACGGATTGCTGAAGAACATGGCGATGTCATCACGGGGATGTTGGACATTAGTCGTTTCATTCAACTAACGGTGCAACAACGGCAAAAATTAAAAGCACTGGCGGTTTACCCACTGTGTTTATTGGGGTTGTTAGTAACCATGATGCTAATCATTAAACTCGTGATTATGCCCCAAACGGCAAGTTTACTGCCGACCACGCCGCAGCAATCACATTTGGACGGGTACCTGCTGATTGGTGCGGGATTAGTGATTAGCCTCAGTCTAGGGTTAGGTGTGCTGATTAAAACGAAGCGCGGAATTCAACGCGCGGAATTTTTAATTCGCTTGCCACTGGTGGGCAAGTTATTTCGGCATTATTACCAATATTACTTAGCCAGTAATTTAGCGTTAATGCTAAAAAATGGCCTGGATTTACAACAAATTATTACCGTGTTTCGTCAGTTTGCGCCCCACAGTTTACTCCAGGAGGTGGGCACCCTAACCGAACGCTCCATTCAAACCGGTACTGGCTTACTAGCCAGCTTACGCCATTACCACTTTGTGGCGCCTGAAATGATTGCTTTTTTAGAAAACGGAAGTGAACAGCGCACGGCTGGGCAAAATTTACTGGCCCTTAGTGAACTCTATTTTCAACGGTTAATGCGAAGTTCGGAAATGCTGATCAAATTAGTCCAACCGGGCGCGTTTTTATTAATTGGATTGTTAATCTTTTTAACTTACCTGCAAATGTTGTTACCAATGTATCAAGCAATGAAGGGAATTTATTGATGAGAAACCGCAGAAAAGGCTTTACCTTGATTGAAATGACGATTGTTTTATTCATTATTTCATTGTTGATTTTGATCATTATTCCGAACCTCGGGAGTCAAAAAAATCACGCCCGTTCGGTACATGGTTCGGCCATGACGACCATGGTGCAAACACAAATTGATTCATATGGAGACGAAGAACATGATAACAACGTGACGTTTGCTAAGTTAGTCGAACACCGCTACTTGACCAACAAACAGGTGCAACAAGCCCGTGCCGAAAACATTTATATCGAGGGAAATCATGCCTATCAAAACTAGTCGGCGCGGATTTACCCTACTCGAAAGTTTGCTTGTCTTAATGCTTACCACGCTCACCATGGTGACGTTGACGGTTGGAGTTCGGTGGTTTAACGAAAATCGGACCACGGAAACGGCGTTTTGGCATGATTTTGCTAATACGTGGAACCGAACGCTGGTCCTAGCACGGCAACGACAGGTTTCTGCTACGGTCTTTTTTGTGCCGCACGATCAAGTGGTGTTTACCAGTTTCAATCATGGGAGGCAGTACCGCAAAACGATTAAGTTACCACCAGGTCTGAGTCCCGTCCGTTGGTATGAAGTTAAAATTACGGATCAAGGGTACGTGAAGCCCCAGACATTGCGGTGGTTATCAACGACAAGCCAAACTGAAATTTGGCAGAAATTTCAACTGGGATGGGGGAGTTATGTGAATGAAATTCGGAAAATGGAACCGCAAAGCGTTCACCATCGCTGATGCACTGGTGGGGCTCATCATCATTTGTAGTGGCAGTTTGTTTTACTTTGAAACCAATCAGTTGCTACAGACCCGAACGCATCAGTGCGATGTGCAGTTACAGCAAGTTCGGAGGGACTATGAACAACAGATGGCAAGTAAAATTAATGCCTAGCCGGGCGGGCTTTACGCTGGTAGAAACCGTTGTGGCACTCGGTTTAATCGCCCTTGGCCTGAGTTTAATGTTACTAACTACGAACGGAATGCGCCACACAGTTAACACCCAAAATCAGCAGTTACAGTTTTACCGGTTTGTTGATGTGATTGAGTCCCATCACTTTAAATTTAAGGTAGCGCAGTGTAGTCCGAACGAAATCAAGTTGGTGAGCCAGGCCGAACACCAAGATTACTACCTCATCAATGCCCAGGGAACCGTGAAGCTACGAACCAGTCAGGGTGGTTACATGCCGTTATTAATGAACGTGCAGCGAACTGAGTTTTCGTTGCAAAAACAGTGGTTAGTAATGAAGGTCTTATTAGGAGGAAAATGGTATGAAGCCCATGCCCAGTTGGCGTCAGGGTAATTTAACGTTTATTGCCACTTGCTTTTTAGTGTTTGTAGTAACGATTGTTTTGTACCAACTACAAATGACGAATATGTACATTGAGAGTAATCAGAGTCGGGTCGCTTATTACCAGCACCAAATCAAGATTACCCACGGTTAATCTTGAAAAGAACAGGGGGATTCGGTACTATGTTCATAGGTATAAGCCACTAAAGGAGCTGATTACGTGACGGAAGAACAAATTACGAAGTTATTTCAAGTCTTTGATCAGTCAGCGGAATTGTTGCAACAGGCTTTGGATACTTCGTATCTAGATGCTTTCATTGAAACGGCTGATAATATGATTGATGATAATCGAGTGCGGGTTGAGGATGGAGTGCCCACCCCGCCGGTTGTTACTAAACTGACGAATTTATATCAGCAGGTTGATTATCACCAAATTGATGCGAACTCCATTAGAAAAGCCATTCAAATGGTGATGATTAAAGCGATTAAAGTTGATCAAATCCAAGCAATTCACCAAATTACCCCGGACACAATTGCCTATACAATGGGGTATCTAGCGATTCGGTTGGTGAAACCCCTTCAACAGGTTCGCCTGCTAGATCCAGCGGTGGGGTCTGCTAATTTGTTAACGGCCGTAATGAATCAGTTACAAGATGAAGCACATGAGCAGGTGGCTGGTGTGGGAATTGATAATGACGATTCACTAATTTCAGTTGCTAGTATTAGTACTCAGATGCAGGGGTTAGATGTTGAGTTAGTGCACCAGGATGCGCTTGATGACCTACCGATCGCACCGGTTAATCTGGTTGTTTCCGATCTCCCAATTGGATACTATCCCGTTGATGACCGGGCGTCTCAGTATTTAACTAGGGCAGCTTCTGGACATTCTTATGTTCATCACTTATTGATTGAACAGGCGGTTAATCACTTAGAACCGGGTGGCTTTGGGATCTTTTTAGTGCCGAGTGACTTGTTTCAAAGTCCGGAAACTAAGGGTCTGTTAAAATGGATGCAAGATCACGTTTACCTGCAGGGAATTTTAAATCTGCCAGGCGAACTCTTTCAAAATGAAGTTGCGCAAAAGGCGATTATGATTGTCCAAAAGCAGGGAGCTGGAGCGCACCAAGCAAGTCAAGTAATGCTGGGAGAATTCCCATCCTTCAAGGATCCCGATGCATTTCAGAAGTTTTTAGCAGAAGTGGTTGAGTGGGAAGAGCACGAGTTCTTACCTGAGCATAAATAAGGAGATTATGATGAGTAAAATTATTGCCGTTAACGCTGGAAGTTCTACGTTAAAGTTCAAGCTATTTGAGATGCCAGCCGAACAAGTCTTAGCAGAAGGGGTCATTGAAAGAATTGGCTTACCGGATGCCCACGTTGAAATTAAGTACGGGGATGGACAAAAGTACGATCAAGTGACAAAGGTTGCTGATCACGAGGCGGCCATCCAAATCTTGTTAGATCAACTCTTAGACCTTGATATTATTAAAGATTACAACGAAATTAACGGAGTTGGTCATCGAGTGGTGGCCGGGGGTGAATACTTTGATCACTCCGTGGTAATTACACCAGATGTCTTGAAAAAAATGGAAAGCTTAAGTGAATTAGCTCCGTTACATGAACCTGCCAACGTTTTAGGAATTAAAGCCTTTCAAAAGGTCCTTCCGAACGTGATTAGTGTTGCAGTCTTTGATACTGCTTTCCACGCTACGCTTCCAGAGCAGAACTATCTTTACAGTTTGCCATATGAATACTATGAAAAGTATGGAGCTCGAAAATACGGGTTCCACGGGATTAGTTACCGCTATGTTTCGCGGCGTGCTGCTGAAATTCTGGGCAAGCCGGTTGAAGATTTGAAGCTAATCGTGATGCACCTTGGGGCTGGAGCTTCCATCTGTGCCGTTAAGGGTGGTCAATCATACGATACGTCAATGGGCTTTACGCCGGTTACAGGGGTGACGATGGCAACCCGGTCTGGTGACGTTGATCCGTCATTATTGGCTTACGTAATGCAAAAAGAAGGCATGTCTGATATTAATGAGATGATTGACGTTCTAAACAAGAAATCGGGATTATTAGGGATTTCCGGAGTCTCAGCTGACATGCGGGACGTTGAAGCAGCGCAAGCCGATAACCACCGGGCTAAAGTGGCACGCGAAATCTACATTAACCGGATTGTCCGCTACATCGGTGCTTACCTTGCTGAATTGGGTGGTGCAGACGCGATTGTCTTCACTGCTGGAGTCGGCGAAAACAGTATTACGGTTCGTCAAGAAGTTACCGACCAACTCCACTACTTCGGAATTGGGGTTGATCCGGAAAAGAACAATGTTCGTGGTGTAGAACGGGACCTTAGTGCTCCAGATTCTAAGATTAAAACGTTATTAGTACCAACTAACGAAGAACTCATGATTGTGCGTGACGTAGTTGAACTAGCTAACGAGCAAAAGTAGGTTAGTGACAAATAGAGCACTGTTAAAAAGGAGAAATTCCACCCGGAATTTCTCCTTTTTGATTTAGACAGATGTTCATGAATCGTGTATAATCGAGTTAATTATGAGTTTCACTAGACGAAGGGGTGTCAGTCGTGAGTAAAGATTCGCAAGCAGCTCCAGAAATGAACCGGGGCTTAAAAAGTCGACATGTGCAGTTAATTGCGCTGGGGGGAACCATTGGAACTGGACTGTTCCTTGGGGCTGGAAAGTCAATTCATTCCGCTGGCCCCTCGTTAATTCTGGCTTACTTAATTGCCGGGATGGCCTGTTTCTTCTTGATGCGGGCGTTGGGGGAATTATTATTATCCAACACGAACAGCGTCTCCTTTATTGATTTTATTCAACAATATTTAGGGCCGAAAACGGGATTTGTGGCCGGATGGACTTACCTGGTCTGTTGGATTACGATTGCGATGGCGGAAGTTACCGCAGCGGGATTATACATGCAGTTCTGGTATCCCAAGTTGCCGATTTGGGTAACCGGGTTGTTCCTGCTGGTGATTTTATTTTTAATGAATTCCATCACCGTTTCGGCCTTTGGGGAGACCGAGTTCTGGTTTGCCATCATTAAAGTGGTTGCAATCCTGCTCTTAATCTTAACGGGGGTCGTACTGGTGGCAATTCACTACAAAACACCAGTCGGCTATGCGTCTGTCTCGAACTTGACCAATGGCAGTTTCTTTCCGAACGGATTAAAGGGATTCTTCCTATCCTTTCAAATGGTGGTCTTTAGTTTCGTCGGGGTGGAAATGATTGGGATGACGGCCTCTGAGACTAAAGATCCGAAAACAATCATTCCCAAGTGTATTAACGACGTCCCGGTGCGAATCATTCTCTTCTACGTTGGTTCGTTGATTGCCTTAATGTGTATCTTCCCATGGCAATACGTTTCACCATCGTCAAGTCCCTTTGTACAGGTCTTTCAGGGACTCGGCATCAAACCAGCCGCAGCCATTATTAACTTTGTGGTATTAACCGCCGCTGCGTCATCGTGTAACAGTGCCATCTTTACTACAGGACGGATGCTATACTCGTTAACCCAGGGATCTGAAAACAAACTCGGAAAGCAACTCGGGAAGTTATCCCACCGTGGCTTACCGACCAACGCGATTTTCTTTTCCACGGTCATGATTGGCTTATCCGTAATTTTGGATATCATTGTACCAAGCGGAATTTTTGATTTTATCTCAAGTGTTGCCACGACCTGCTTCCTGTTCATCTGGTCGTTAATTGTCCTGGCCCACTATCGGTATCGAAACCAACTAACGCAGGTTGAAACCAGCGAGCTGACGTTTAAGATGCCGTTCTTCCCGTACGCGGACTTCTTTACCATTTTCTTCATGATCTTTGTGGCCATTATCTTAGTATTTCAAATGCAAACACTGATTGCGCTCGTCGGATCAGTAGTCTGGTTAGTCGGTCTCTATTTATTTGATTTTTACCGAACTAAAACTGCTTAACAATGCTGAACCCGTCTGTTTCTGTGGAAACGGACGGGTTTTTAGCTGCAAATGAGCACAACATCAATGGTAAAATAAAATTAGGATTAAAACTAACGATTAGAGGTAAACAAGTGAAAACAAAAGTTGCCATTTTACACACGAATGATTTACATTCCCACTTTGAAAATTTTCCTCAAATTATCCAGTTGATGCACGACCGCACCCAGGAACTGGAACGGGACGGATACACGGTGCTTCGGGTTGACGATGGGGATGCCATTGATCGGTTTGAACCGCTAACGGATGCTACGAGTGGGCAGGCTAACATTGAATTATTAAATCAAATTCATTATCATGCCGCTACGATTGGCAATAACGAGGCGTTAACCACGTCGCATCAAGAACTAAGTCAGTTATACCAACAAGCTAATTTCCCGATTGTCTTAGATAACGTTTTAGACCGCACCACCAGTCAGGCTCCGGACTGGACGAAGCCCTATGTAGATTACCAACTCAAGGATCAGACGCGTGTCCGGTTTATGGGGTTGACGTTTCCATATCCGACCTTTCGCTTTATGGGATGGCAAGCTGAACCGGTGGTACCAACCATTCAACGGTGTTTACACGACTGGCAGGGCCAATACGATGTGTTAGTGCTTCTGTCCCACCTGGGGATTAATCAGGATCGCCACGTTGCCGATCAGTTCCCAGAAATTGATGTTTTGGTGGGTGGTCACACCCATCACTTACTACCCCACGGAGAACTGCGCAATCACACGCTGCTAACCGCGGCAGAGAAGTGGGGCCACTATGTGGGAGAAATTAAGCTGGAAATCAGCGACCATCACGTCGTCCACCAGACGGCTCGGGTTCTACCGATTCCTGCTTTGCAACCAGAGAGCCCGGCTGCCGAAACGGTTGCCAAGTGGCGGCGTCATGGCCGTGAATTGTTAGCGAAGCAAGAAATTGCAGAGTTGCCGGCTCCGGTGCCCACGTCCTTTACGGATGATAATCCCCTGATTCAGCTGGGCTTAAAGGCGGTTCAGGAAAGCATTGGGGTTGATGCGGCAGTGTTAAATACCGGATTATTTTTACGTGATTTGCCGGCGGGAACTGTGAACATGGAACAAATTCAAAGCATTTTACCCCACAACATTCATGTAATGAAGACCACGCTTTCAGGATATGATTTGTGGCGGCTAATGAAAGAGATGCAGAAAAACCGAAATTTCTTGATTCCATTTCCCCAAAAGGGAATGGGCTTTCGGGGCTCGCAGTTCGGCTTGTTGGTTGCTGCCGGAGTCCATTTTAATGAGCACCACCAGTTAATGTGGCACGATCACCTCGTCAATCCTGACCAAGAATATACAATTGGACTTTTGGATCACTATCAATTTATCCCGTTTTTTCCGACGATTGACATTGTGGGGAAAAATCACATTTACTTTGAACTTACATTAAAAACGGTGTTGGCGAACTACCTAGCTCGTCACTATCCGATTCAAGGAGGAACACATGGATCATAGTCAGATTGAGGCGTTAATTGCCGAACGCAAGGCCGAGCGCACGGCGTATGCAGAAATTCAACGGGTGGATGCAGACACGTTAAACATCAACGGCCACGTCTACGTAATTGATACCAACGTTCAGGACGCCTTTGACCTCGGGGAATTTAGTAACCAATTCAATCCGGTGTTTACCCATTATGACTACATTGTGGGAGATTGGGGGTACGGTCAGCTCCGCCTCAAAGGCTTTTATCGGGATGATCGCAACGTTGCCGAAGAGTTACGGTACCGGTCCATTCAGGACTATTTGTTAGAGACTGCCAATTTGGGTGCTAGCTACTTTATTGTGAAGAATTTAGAGCCCGTCGCTCGCCCGGTCGGCGCTAAAGCTAGTTTTACGGCCTCAGCGACGCGCGCAGACAAAAAGAAAAATCATGCTAAACGCAAGCGGACCGGGAGACCCCGGCATCAAACTCGCCCGGGTAAGGCAGCCAAGTCCGGTCCAACGAAACGCAAGCGGCAATTTACAATTCGGCAAAAAAGTGAGGACTAACTAATGAAAAAGTACCGTGGCTATCTAATTGATTTAGATGGAACCATTTATCAGGGAAAAAAACGGTTTCCAGCCGCCCAACGTTTCATTCAGCGCTTACAGGCTAACCACATTCCCTTTTTGTTTGTCACCAATAACACAACGAAGGAACCTGCAGATGTAGTTGCCAACTTAGCTGATAACCATGACATTTACGTTCAAGAGCAGAATGTCTATACGGCTGGGATGGCAACCGCTGCCTATTTAGCCCAGGATGCCAACCGGCAGCACCGCGAGAAAACCGCGTTGGTAATCGGTGAAAATGGCTTAAAATCCGTCATTAGCCAGGCTGGTTTTGATTTATTTCAAGCTGATCCGGCTTACGTGGTGGCCGCACTTGATTACGATGTAACGTACGAAAAACTCGCGCAGGCCACCCTTGCAATTCAGCAGGGAGCGCAGTTTATTGGGACGAATGCGGATGCATTAATTCCCACTGAACGGGGGATGCTTCCGGGCGCTGGTTCGATTATCGACTTGCTGCGCTATGCCACTCACGTAGAACCAGTTTTAATTGGGAAACCCAATGACCTAATTATTAAGAATGCGATCGAGTTATTGCATCTCCCAGCCGATCAGGTAGTGATGGTGGGGGATAACTACCAAACGGACATTAAGGCCGGGATGAAGGCCGGGATTGATACGTTACTGGTGTACACGGGAGTTTCCACACCAACAGAAGTTAAGCAGGAGCCGGTTGCCCCGACCCATGAAATCGAGAGTTTAGATGACTGGGAAGTTTGAGGTCCGGCTAGTCCTTAGCTACGGGCTGTTGTTACTATGGTTGATTAGTGGGGCAGTGTTAGTGGGGATTAACTCTGGCTGGTTGTATCGAATTTGTGTTGTGGCGCTCCACTTGCCACAGCACTACCACGTGGCGTTGCCGCTGTTACAGCACAATTTTCACCAGATGATTCAGTACCTCCAGTTTCCGTGGCAGTCCACACTCCAATTAGCCGGCTATCGATTGTCACCAACTGCCCGCACGCACTTTCAAGATGTGAAACGGTTAGTGCTAATCGTGGAAATGGTGTTCTTAGCAACCAGTGGGTGGGTGCTCTGGGCCACGCTCTACCAACGGTTATTTCGACAAATCTGGCGCTTGGAGTCGCTCATTACGAAAACCTTAATCATCATTGGGATCCTAGTGGTTCTCCTTATCATTGATTTTCAAGACTGGTTTATCTACTTTCACCGGTTGGTGTTTCGTAATCAGGATTGGATTTTCAATCCACGCGTTGATCCAATTATCAATGTCTTGCCCGAGCAATACTTTGCCGCCGCCTGTGGCTTAATGCTGGGAACGCTCGTCCTCGCACTCCTGGGATTGTTGTTAATCGGACATTATCAACTAAAAAAAGCACGTCCGTAAGGGACGTGCTTTTTTATTTTTGACGTTATTTTTTGGCGGAAAAACGTTCCTTTAACAAACCGAGCACGGCTGGGATTAAGGAAATTCCGATGATGGAGAGGACCACCACCGAAAAGTGTTCCTGAACAAAGGGAATGTTACCGAAGAAGTAGCCACCTCCACAGCAGAGGATTACCCAGGCAAAGCAGGCCGCTAAGTTGTACTTAATGAACTTGCGGTAGCTGTAGTCACTACTAGCAGCGACGAAGGGGGCAAAGGTTCTGACAATTGGGATGAAGCGGGCGATAAAGATCGCTACGGCACCATACTTGTCGAAGAAGGACCGGGCTTTGGCGAGGTCTTTTTCCTTAATGAATCTACCGAAAAAGCGGTTTTTGGTGATGTTCATTCCCACCTTACGCCCAATCATGAAGTTGAGCGAATCCCCTAAAATGGAAGCAATCAGGAAGAGAATTACAAAGATCCAGATGTTGAGGCCATATTGGGGGTTAGCGGAAAGGGCCGCTGCGGCAAAGAGGAGGGAATCACCAGGAAGAAAGGGGAGAATGACAGCTCCCGTTTCAACGAAGATAATCAGGAACAGGATTAAATAGGTCCAGTCCCCGAAGACATTCACGAGATAAATCAAATGTTTGTCGATGTGTAAAATGAAATCAATAAGAAAATGCATGATAAACTCCGTTCTTAAAATTTAACTACTTTAATTTTAGCAAATAAAAATCCGAAAAGCGTCGAATTAAGGATATTTTAATATAAAAAAAGTGTTGACGGGGTGGAGCTTTCTTGGTAACATAACTTATGTTGTTAAGCGCCACTGATTTTGAGTTTCCAAACAAAGAAGTGGTTGACAGCCTAACTCATTTGATGGTATACTGTTGAAGTTGCCTTGAGAGTTCAAACTTAATTATTCCGACATAGCTCAGTTGGTAGAGCACCTGACTGTTAATCAGGTTGTCGACGGTTCGAGCCCGCCTGTCGGAGTATTATGGAGAGTTGTCCGAGAGGCCGAAGGAGCATCATTGGAAATGATGTAAACGGGTAAAAGCCTGTTTCGAGGGTTCGAATCCCTCACTCTCCGTAAACGGTAATGACCCGCTGGTCAAGTGGTTAAGACACTGCCCTTTCACGGCAGTAACATGGGTTCGAATCCCGTGCGGGTCACTCATTTTGGAAGATTAGCTCAGCTGGGAGAGCATCTGCCTTACAAGCAGGAGGTCACAGGTTCGATCCCTGTATCTTCCATTTTTGGTTCGTTGGTCCAGTCCGGTTTAAGACGCCTGCCTGTCACGCAGGAGATCACGAGTTCGAGTCTCGTACGAACCGTAGTTGCAGTGATGCAACGTTAATTGAATAGCATTATCAATGTCATAAATGGTTTGGCTCGGTAGCTCAGTTGGTAGAGCAACGGATTGAAGCTCCGTGTGTCGGCAGTTCGATTCTGTCCCGCGCCATTTATGGAGGGGTAGCGAAGTCTGGCTAAACGCGGCGGACTGTAAATCCGCTCCTTCGGGTTCGGTGGTTCGAATCCACTCCCCTCCACCATAGGGATATAGTACAACGGTAGTATGTCGGTCTCCAAAACCGCTGATGCGGGTTCGATTCCTGCTATCCCTGTTTATGATGTTATGGCGGTAGTGGTGAAGTGGTTAACACATCGGTTTGTGGTACCGACACGCGTGGGTTCGATTCCCACCTACCGCCCTTTTGATTGTCTTGCATCTGCAAGAAGAGGGCATTTAAACGTAAATGTTTTTCTGGCGGTATAGCCAAGTGGTAAGGCAGAGGTCTGCAAAACCTTCATCGTCGGTTCAAATCCGACTACCGCCTTTGGCTCAATCAATCTTTTGCCGAGATGGCGGAATTGGCAGACGCGCTGGACTCAAAATCCAGTGATCATTGCGATCGTGCGGGTTCGACCCCCGCTCTCGGCATACTTAGCATCATGCAAGAAAAAAGACGTTAGTTCATTCTAACGTCTTTTTTGTATGATTATTTATTTCGTGATGGACGATAATTCTTAACTTCCAAACGGGAGCACTAAAGGTTTAGTAACTGTTTTTTCTTTGCTTCAAATTCCGCTTTGGTAATGATGCCATCGTCTAAGAGTGATTTGTACTTTCTGATTTCATCAGCACTAGAGCTGTGTTGCTCTCCTGAAAAGAAAGCGGTGAGTGTACTTGTTAGCATTCCCACAAAGCCGACTCCTACTAACATTAAGATGATTGCGATAATTTTTCCAATTTTAGTGTGGGGACTAATATCTCCATATCCAACAGTTGTTGATGTTGTAATTGACCACCATAAGGCGTTGTCGAATGAAATTTTTTCAGAGAAGGAATAGATAACAGCCGAAATCACTAGAATAATTAAACAAACCCCTAGCAGATAAATAAACCCATTGGTTTTTAGAAATTTGGTTAATCTGGTTTTTAATTTGCCAAATACACCAATAAATTTAAATAGTCTAATAAATTTTGTTAATTTAGCGGCTTTGAAGAGCTTGAATGTAGAAAACAGATTGGCTGGAATGATTGCTAACAAATCAAATAAATGAGTTTTGAAAAAGGTCCATTTATTTTTGGAAATTAATAAACCACTAACGTAGTCAAAAATAAATGCAATCCAAATGATAAAGTCAATCGCTTGGTATGGTTCGTTTACTAAACTAATTACATCAGCGAAATTTAATAACGTTAACACTAACGAAATAATGGCTAAGCTAATGATGGTAGCATTATAAATAATTTTTATTTTTTCCCAGGGCCAACTTTTCATTTTATTCCTCAAATTTATGTGAAATCATCAAATTTTTACTGATACCATTATAACAATTAGAAGGATCTTCATTTATTTTTTTGAAATGATGGTCTAAAAAAATCCTCTAAGTAGCTATCTAGTTACTTAGAGGATTTTTGCTTAATGTAAATAAAATTAAGAACGAGCTTGCCACCAAGCATGTGGTCCTTAGCTATCTGTAGTTAAATCAGCAAGTAGCCCAGGTAGCAAGCTAACAGGCCTCCGCCATAACTTACTAATAAATAGCCCAAACAACGCCCGTACTGCCGTTGAAAGTAAAGGTCGGCTAATTCACCGTTAAAAGTGGAGTAGGTCGTAAACCCGCCGATAAAGCCCAGAAACAGGGTTGCGAATAGGGAAGTGGGGTTAACACCCAATAACATTCCACCAATGAGACAACCAATGAGATTAACGCTTAGAGTAGAAAATTGACCTAACCGGTGAGCTTTTAGATGGTTAGTGATTGTCGAACGACTAAGGGCACCGAGGCCACTACCAAAGATGAGCGTGAAAAACATTTAAATTCCCTCCTGTTCGCGTAATCGATTTGACCACTGGTCACCTAGGATGGCTAACAAGAAACCCCCAACGATGGTGATTGCCAGATAAATCAGTAATGACTGAAACTGGTGGTTCATGATGAGATGACTGCTATCCAACATGATTCCAGAAAAGGTGGTAAAGGAACCAATGACGCCCACGCCAATTCCCTTGCGCAGGTTGGGCTGACAATTCCATTTAATGGCCCAGTAATTATTCCAAACTGGAAGCACGAAGGCGCCGACTAAGTTAATTATCAGGGTTACGTAGGGAAAACTAAGGGTGGGTAATGAATCGGTTAATCCAATGCGTAGGCCACCGCCAATGATCCCTCCAATGAAAACCAGTAAACTTTCCATTACAAATTCTCCTTTTCTGTCACTTTTTAGAGGTGTGCTTATCAGTGGTATGGGTAAGGGACCAATACGTTAATCCGGTGAGGGCGACGGCTTGCAAACAAAGCCCTAACCCACCAACCACCAATGATTCAACTAAGAGCGGCGTGTTTTTAGACGTTGGATTTTTCATAGGAACCTCCTGTTAGAATTAATCAATTTAATCTTAAACACTTATGGATTATTACGAAGTAAAACATTGATTAGCAACTAGTGGTATTATTACATAAGTCATTAGTTAACTAAATGATTTTGCACAATTTGCATTAACATTAAGCAAGTAATAACTGTTTCAAAAAATTACTGGTGTAAAAGCTAGTGGCAGAACAAAAAGTTTGGGTTGCTATTTTTTATTATTATAATATAATATAAGAGATAATGTGAGTGTGGTTATTTAAATGGTGAGTGTGTTTAATTGTGAAAGGGGACAAATCTAGGGGAATCGGAAATTAATCTGCATCGGAGTAGATGTAATTGAATTTTATAATTTAACTAGAGGGTGACAAAATGACGGATCAAAGTGATGATTTCCCCTAGTATGGTGGAACTGTCATGATTTTTTGCATAAAAAAAGGAGCAATGCTAAGCATTACTCCTTCATGAGTGCCCTGGGCGAGATTCGAACTCGCACTTGATAAAATCAAACAGCGACCTGAACGCTGCGCGTCTGCCAGTTCCGCCACCAGGGCATACCACTATTATACCACATGAAAAAATAAAATAAATAGAATTTTCTACTTCTTTTTTATACGAATGTGTAGTAACATAAAACCAATTGAGCACAAGTTGTTAAACGCAATGGGAGTGATGAGCCACACTATTCTAGTTTAACGGAAGCATGACTGTAGCATAGTTCAGTCATTGAGATAAAAATAAAATGGAAAGAAAAGGGATCAAGATGAAAGCAGAAAACGAAAAACCGCGTGAAAGTAACGTTTATTTGTCTAACGAAGAATTGGATGACATCAAGAGTCAACTATGTTTTGCAATTTATAGTACCAATAAAAAGTTTAATCACTTTTACCAAGAAGTTCTGAAAAACTTTGGGCTGACGTATCCGCAATACTTGGTAATGATTGTATTGTGGGAAT
The DNA here is from genome assembly GCF_024029335.1 of Fructilactobacillus myrtifloralis. Taxonomy (NCBI): domain Bacteria; kingdom Bacillati; phylum Bacillota; class Bacilli; order Lactobacillales; family Lactobacillaceae; genus Fructilactobacillus; species Fructilactobacillus myrtifloralis. The sequence continues at coordinate 124,569 of NZ_CP097116.1, forward strand.
ATTCTCCAATCACAGTGCATCAACTGGGCCAAAGCATTGATTTGGATAGTGGAACGTTGACGCCCTTGTTGAAACGCTTGGGTAAAAAAGGTTGGATTACCAAGCACCGTTCCACGGAAGACGAACGAGTGGTAAACGTTTCCTTGACCCCATACGCAGAAGAAATGCGTGATAAGATTCGCGACCACGTTGCCGATGTCTTTAAGGTCCTAGGTTTGGATAAGGATGACGTGAACGAAGCAATGGAAGGGCTTTATAGTATTTCGAAGAAGCTCGACGAACTAGATTCCAGCCAATTAAATTAATTGAGACAAAAAAGGGAAAGCAGTGTTAGTTACTGCTTTCCCTTTTTTGTCAGTCCGGGCTTTTTTTGCTAGAATTGAAAGGGTTCATAACAAGGATAACCAACGAACCACGAATTCTCGTGGGGGATTAAACGGAAAGTAAAATGGGGTAAGTAGATTGATGTTGAGCACGGCGGAAATTATTAACTTATTACAAGAACACCAATTATTGCAGGAAGTGCGGGGATCCGAAAATCAGGCAACGTTTGCGTACGTTAGTTATGATTCTCGGGATGTTCAAGTCGACACGCTTTTTTTTTGTAAGGGAAATTTCAAACCAGCTTACCTAACCACAGCAATTGCTGCGGGAGCAACTGGATTTGTCACGGAGCAGCCCCAAGGAGCGGATTCGCAACTCACAGAATTTGTGGTAACGGACGTGCAAAAAGCGATGGCCCTATTAGCAGCGGCCTTCTTTGCTTTTCCGCAAAATGAATTAGAGCTCTTTGCAATTACGGGGACCAAGGGGAAAACCACCACGGCCTACTTTTTGCGCGAAGCGATTAATGCTGCGACCAATGGTAAAACAGCTTTGTTTTCAACGGTCAACACAATTTTAGGACCAGATCCAGAAGATACGTTTAAATCAGCATTAACGACCCCAGAATCCTTAGATTTATTTAAAAACATGCGTACGGCCGTAGATCGAGGAATGCGCTTTTTAGTAATGGAAGTGTCCTCCCAGGCGTACTTAAAAAATCGGGTTTATAATTTAGCCTTTAACTACGGGTCATTTTTAAATATTTCCCCCGACCACGTCGGTGAAAACGAACATCCGACGTTTGCAAATTACTTACACTGCAAGGAACAACTCGTGGTCAACTCGCACCATGTGGTGATTAATGCGGCAACTAACCACCTCCAGGACGTTTACTTTGCGGCGAAGGCGACGACTGCCCCTGAGAATCTGTATTTATATGCCAGAAACGGGACGCAGACTGAGTTACCGGTTCAGTTGGACTTTACCTTTGACAGTGAAGCAGATACCTTGACGGACAACGAAATTTACCTGCGGAGTTTGACCAAGCACGCCCAGGCGCTCCACTTAGATGGTAAGTATCAAATTGGAATTCCGGGTGATTATAACGAAACAAACGCCGTCGATGCCATCATTAACGCGGGGTTGGCGGGCTTTACCCGGGAACAACTATTAGCAGGACTGGCATCCACCCAGATTCCGGGACGGATGGAACGCTACGTCAGTGCCGACCATGGGACCATTTACGTCGACTATGCCCATAACTATGCGAGTACCAAGGCCCTGCTGCAGTTCTTAAAGACCCAGGCGCCCAGCGGTAAAACGATTGCAGTAGTTGGAAGCCCCGGCAATAAGGGGATTGATCGCCGCGAAGGGTTTGGCAAGGCCCTGAGTGAAGAAGCCGACGTGGCGATTTTAACCACCGATGATCCGGGGTTTGAAGACCCCTTAACGATTGCGAAAGCCATTGATCAGCACATTAATCACGACCGGGTGCAAGTTTATTACGAACTCGATCGTAAAAAAGCGATTCAAAAAGCAATCCAGATGGGCACTCCAAATGATATAATTGTGGTTCTAGGTAAGGGGCAAGATCCTTACCAAAAAGTTAACGGCGTTGATCTTCCTTATCCAACTGATTCAACGATCGTGCAACAATTGCTTGACGCGGACGATGGTCAGGACTAAGTGACCCGAAAACACCGCGATCAAGGTGGGAAGGAAAAAGAGATGAAATCTACAGTACCAAATTTCACTCCCATTTTATTAGGGAGTGACTTTAACGTTTACGGAATGGCGCGGTCTTTTTATGCGTTATATGGACAGCCAGTGCGGGCGATTGCCGAACAGCAACTCGCGCCTACTCGCTTTTCTAAGATCGTCGATTTAACTTTGGTTCCTGGTTTTAGTGAGGATCCGGCGTGGATCACGGAAATGAAGAAGTTGAAACAGGAGTACGCAAGCCACAACGAACCGGTTATTTTAATTGGATGTAGTGATGGGTATGCGGAACTAATTGCGAAACATAAGGCCGAACTAGAGGATGTTTTCATTTGCCCCTACGTTGATTACCAGCTTTTAAAACAGTTGAATAATAAAGAAAGTTTTTATCAGTTATGTGATCAATATGGGTTACCTTATCCAGGAACTAAAATCATTTCCAAAGCGGATTATCATAAGCATCAGATTGCGCAACCCTTTGGCTACCCAGTGGCAGTCAAGCCTGCCAATAGTGTTGAGTGGTTAGACATTCGGTTTGAAGGGCGTAAGAAGGCGTTTATCATTCATAATGAAGCCGAATACCGGACGGTGATTGGCAAAATTTTTGATAACGGCTACCAGTCAGATGTGATTGTTCAGGACTTTATCCCGGGTGACGATAGTAACATGCGGGTTGTCAATGCCTACGTTGACCGCCATCACCAGGTTAAAATGATGAATCTGGGGCATCCGCTGTTAGAGGATCCGGCTCCTGGTGCAATTGGGAACTACGTGGCTATTTTGCCGGAGTACAATGAAGCCATTTACCAGCAATTGCAACAATTTTTAGAACAAATTGAGTACGTAGGCTATGCGGATTTTGACTTAAAGTGGGACGAACGCGACCATACGTATAAGGTGTTTGAAATCAACCTCCGCCAGGGTCGGAGTAGTTTTTACGTTACTTTAAACGGTTGTAATTTAGCCCAGTACCTCGTTGATGACTACGTGTTAGATAATTTAAGTGATCAACCCCTGGTGCTCGGCAATCAAGACCCCACTCAGTGGCAACTCTGGTTGGGAGTTTCCAAACGGACCTTTAAACAGTATGCGCGCAAGAACCAGGATAAAGCGACCGCCGTGGATTTGATTCGACGCGGGGATTACGGGACGACCTTTTGGTATCGAAAGGATGCGAACTTCCTCCGCTGGTTACTGTGGAAGTGGATGGATCATAAGTATGCGCAAAGTTTTGCCAAATACTTTCACTTAGAAAAAGGATGATGACCAATGAAAGATTTTTTTACGATTTTAGGAGGAATGGGGACCGAGGCAACGGAAGCCTATATTCACTTATTGAATGAAAGAACCCCGGCGCATTCTGACCAGGAGTATTTAAACTATATTTTGGTCAATCACGCCACGGTTCCCGATCGGACGGCTTTTATTGTTGATCCCGAAACGGCCCCGAATCCGTTAATTCCATTGGCAGAGGACGTTCGCCAGCAAAGTCAGCTGGGACCAGAATTCTTTGCGTTGCCATGTAACACGGCCCACTATTTTTACGAACAACTGCAGTCCTTAACTGACATTCCGATTCTTCACATGCCGAACCTTGCCATTGCGGCGGTAGCGGCGAAATTTCCGACGGCACGGCGGGTGGGCTTAATCGCTACGGATGGAACTTTGAAGGACCAAGTTTATGAACTCCCCATCAAAGCAGCGGGGTATGAGTTTGTAATGCCAACCCCCGCCATTGCAGCGGAAACGATGACGCTGATTTATGATGACGTGAAGGCGCAGAACCACGTGAATCCGGACCGGTATCACCATATTTTGCAACAGATGGTAGATGAGTTAGGGTGTGACGTCGTGATTTTAGGGTGCACCGAGATTTCGGTTGCCGAACAACGCGCTGGTAACGCTGGCTTTCCGGTGATTGATGCTCAGGGAGAACTCGTTGATGAATCGATTCGCCTAGCTTTAGCCGCTCGCAACCGGCAGCAAGCAGAATAATTCGAACTAAAAAACTCCGTAAGTTAGGAATAACTAATTTACGGAGTTTTTTTATTTATAAGTAAGTTTATCAAACGGGTAATTACAAGAATGGGATTAGCAAGCAGATGGCAATTACAATACTGATCAGCGTGGCACCAGCCACCGCGATGGAAAGCATTCCCATAAACTTGCGTTGAAAGGTAATGTCGATTAGGGAAACGGCGACCACTGTCATGATAAAGCTCGCACTGACTAACCCAGGATGGTGAGCAAATTGTTGGAAGCCCAACAGGACTTCTAACACAAGGATCACAAGGTACAAGCAGCGACAAATAATGAGGGCTTTGACAACCTGTTTGTCCTGGTGAATTAGGATGCCTCGCACCGTAGCTATCAGTAAGAGTCCCCAACTGATTAAAAGCAATAAAATTAACATCAATTAACCTCCTCAGTCCCTTAATTTTACCATACCTAGAAAACGGTAATGACATTAGTTCCAGAACGTGTTATAATCTTATTTGTATTGCGGGTGTAGTTTAGTGGTAAAATTCAAGCTTCCCAAGCTTGCGTCGCGGGTTCGATTCCCGTCACCCGCTTTTGTCCCGTTGATAAAAGAGTAGTAACTTTGAAACTTACAAGCGAGCTTAGGATGGTGTAAGCTAAGCAAGTTAGAGATGTGAAGGCGTGCTTTTTAGGGATTAACATTAATTAATCAAGTGGGTTCTAACCAATTAGAGTGGTACCGCGGGCTTCTCGTCTCTTACATTACGTTTTAATGTAGGAGTTTTTTTATTTTAAGGAGTGAAAAAATGGATTATAAACAATTAGTTGCAGATACAGTTGCAGAAGCAATCGATAATCAAGTTAGTTCAGCTGAAATTTATGCTAAGGTTGAAATTCCCAAAACCGCCCAAAACGGTGATTTAGCCTTTCCAGCGTTCATGTTGGCCCAGCATTTACACCAAAATCCGAAGGAAATTGCGGAGCACATTGCGGCTAGCATTAAAACGGCCGCCTTTGCCAAGGTGGTGGCAGCTGGACCCTACGTTAACTTTTTCCTGAATCAGGAACAGGTTAGTGAAGAAGTATTAGAGACGGTGTTAACCGAACGGGATCACTACGGGGATAATCATGATGGAAACAACGGGGTGGTTACCATTGACATGTCTTCTCCAAACATTGCGAAACCGATGTCTATGGGGCACTTGCGGTCGACGGTGATTGGTAATTCAATCGCAAAGATTCTAACTAAAAATGGCTACCGGCCCATCAAAGATAATCACCTTGGTGATTGGGGAACACAGTTTGGGAAGTTAATCACGGCCTACTTAAAGTGGGGGAATGAGGAGGACGTTAAGCGCGATCCAATTCACTACCTCGTGAAGTACTACGTGGAATTCCACGAACGTGACGAACAAGAACCAGAGTTAGATGATGAGGCTCGTGAATGGTTTAAGAAGTTAGAGGATGGCGATCCGGAAGCCGTTAAGTTGTGGCAATGGTTCCGGGAGGTTTCACTGGAAGCCTTTAACCAGACGTACCGTAAACTCGGCGTTGATTTTGATACTTACAACGGGGAATCGTTCTATAACGATAAGCTCCAATCCGTAGTCGACACCCTTAAACAGGATGGATTGTTAGAAAAGTCGCAGGGAGCCTCCGTGGTTGACTTGAGTGATCAAGACTTGAACCCGGCTTTAATTCTGAAATCAGATGGCGCCTCTCTGTACGTAACTCGAGATATTGCGACGGCCATCTATCGGGACGAGACGTATCATCCGGTTATGAACTTATACGTGGTCGGTTCAGAACAAACTTACTACTTCAAGCAGTTGAAGGCGGTGCTCCAAAAGATGGGCTTACAGTCCGCAGCCGGCTTGCACCATGTTCCGTTTGGTTTGATTACGGTCAACGGGAAGAAACTCTCGACGCGACACGGAAACATTGTGTTGTTGAACGAAGTTTTAGATGAATCCGTGAAGATGGCCCAACAACAAATTAGTGAAAAAAATCCGAACCTCGCTAATAAGGAACAGGTTGCTGAAGAAGTTGGGGTGGGAGCCGTTATTTTTGGTGACCTCAAGAACGCGCGAATTGACAGCATCGACTTTAACCTGAACGAACAGCTGAAGTTTGAAGGAGAAACTGGTCCCTACGTTCAATATGCGCATGCGCGAGCTGAAAGTGTGCTTGCTAAGGCTCAGGATCGTGATTATGCAGCGGGCCAACACCGCCTCAGTGGCGCCGAAGCGTGGGAAATCATTAAACTACTGCAGGCCTTTCCAGCGGTTGTCAAAAAAGCGAACGCTGAATTTGAACCATCGGTCATTGCTAAGTATTCCCTGCGCCTCGCTAAGGCCTTTAATAAGTACTATGCTCACACCAAAATTTTGACTCCAGATGACCAACTGGATGCCCGGTTAGCGCTGGTTAAAAGTGTGTCGCTGATTCTAAAGGAATCTTTGCGGCTCTTAGGGGTGCAAGCACCGGACGAAATGTAGGATGTTTGTTTGATCCTGAAACTAACTAATGATTTTTCTTAACTTATCTGGCAGGACAAGCAAAAAGCGTTATAATGAAAGCGTCAATGATGTTAGTAGTTTGGAGGAGTTTGCAGATGCCAGAAACGATTAATCATTTGAATGACTTGGTGGGGATGCAGCTAATTTACACCTACGCCAATGGTTGGGATTATGAACTGTACGTTAAAAATGCAACGACGATTGACTATCGGATTCACAGTGGCATGGTCGGCGGTCGGTGGGTCAAAGACCAACCAGTCGAGCTCGTCGAGTTAGTTCCCGGTGTTTTCAAAATGGCGTGGACTGAACCGACGGGGACCGATGTTTCCCTTGATCTGATGCCAAACCAGAATCGAACCCACGGGGTAATCTTTTTCCCGAAGTGGGTGGATGAACATCCCGAGGTCACGGTTTGCTTCCAAAACGATCATTTACAGCAGGTAGAGGAAGCTCGGGATCACTATCCAACCTATCCAAAACAGGTGGTTTCAGAATTTTCAGATATCATTGTTAAGCGGTTCCGGGGGGTTAATGATGAAACGGTAATTGACCGAGCTCCGGAACCCGGAATGATTGAGGCGATTCGGGAACAGCGCTTGTAACAGCAATTTAATGACAAATAACAGGTTGATGATAAAGTTCCACGTTTCCGTGGGGCTTTATTTTTTGATTAGGAGTTGGTCGGTCGTGAAGCTTGCTCCTGTTTTTTGGCGCTAGATAGGTTACAATTGTTGATAAGTTTATAGAGGAGAATGATTAATGACAGCAGACAAACAAACCCCGTGGTGGAAGCGCATGCTGAGCACCATTTGGCATTATTGGTGGCGGTTTTGGCGCCGCTTTCATTTGACGCGGTGGTTAATTATCGTGGTACTTGTAATGACGTTAATCTCGGTAACTTACTTAACGATTGTAGCGAAGACGTCTCACGTCCGGGATTTACAGGCGAACCTTTCCCGTTCAACTGAAATTTATGATCAGGACGGGGCCCGCGCTGGCAAACTGTACGCCCAAAAGGGAACCTATGTAAAAGCAGATAAAATCTCTCCCCATCTGGCGGATGCGATTTTGTCAACGGAAGACCGAAATTTCTATCGGGAACACGGTTTTTCGGTTAAAGGTTACGGCCGGGCCGTGATGCTGGCCATTACGAACCGGTTAATGGGGCGCAATCAGATTAGTGGTGGGGGAAGTACCATTTCCCAACAGCTAGCCAAGAATACCTTTTTGTCACAGCAACAAACCATTTCGCGGAAGTTTAAAGAACTGTTCATTGCGATTGAGATTGAAAACATTTATTCCAAGCGCCAGATTCTGACGATGTACATGAACAATGCTTACTTTGGAAATGGGGTCTACGGGGTTCAAGACGCTTCACGCAAGTACTTTGGGATGGATGCCGATGAACTACCCGTTCAGGACGCGGCCGTGTTAGCCGGAATGCTGCAAAATCCTAGCAATAATCCGATTGATCATCCGGCGGCCGCCAAGCAGCGGCGGAACGTGGTATTACAGCTAATGGCGGATAACCATAAAATCCCAAAGAGTAAGGTCAAGGCTTACCAGGCGATGCCATTAGGCACCAAGGACACCTTTAACGTTGGGAATAATTACCGGTACCCGTATTATTTTGATGCCGTCATTAACGAAGCCATCAATAAGTACGGACTATCGGAAAAAGCGATTATGAACAACGGGTATAAAATTTATACCAATTTGAACCAACAGCAACAACAGAGTTTTCAAACTGACTTTAAAAATCCGAACCTCTTCCCCCAGAATGCGGCGGATGGTACCGAGGTACAAGCGGCCTCCGTGGCCGTTGATCCAAAAACAGGTGGGGTGCAAGCGGTGGTGGGGGGCCGGAATAAAGACGTCTTCCGGGGCTTTAACCGGGCAACGGACATTAAACGGCAACCGGGCTCCACAATGAAACCACTCGCGGTGTACACTCCCGCCCTGGAAAACGGGTTTAAATATGATTCCGAACTCGTAAATAAAAAGTTGTCCTATGGGAAAAACCGGTATACACCTAAAAACATTAACGATGTTTACACCGGCAAGGTGCCAATGTATAAGGCACTGGCCCAAAGTTTAAATGCGCCAGCCGTGTGGACGCTGGATCAAATTGGCGTCAACAAGGGGTTCGAATCCGTTCAGAAGTTTAACCTTCCGGTTACTAAAAAGGACGATAACCTGGCGCTTGCGTTAGGAGGCTTATCGACGGGAGTTTCTCCTCAACAGTTGGCGGGGGCGTACACGGCCTTTGCAAACCATGGGAAATTAACGAAGCCGTTCTACATTACTAAAATTGTGGATTCAACCGGTAAAACGATTGTTAATAACGAGGGGGCAACGCCCAGTCAGATCATGTCACCCGACACGGCCCGGCAGATGACCAGTATGATGCTGGACGTCTTTAACTACGGAACTGGAACCACGGCAAAACCAGCTGGATATCAGGTGGCCGGGAAGACGGGTAGTACCGAAGCTGATAGCAGTACCGATGCGGATGCCACTCGGGATAAATGGATCGTGGGATACACGCCCGACGTTGTCGTCGCAACTTGGGAAGGGTTCGATAGCACCAATGCCGATCACCATCTAGAAAATCTGAGTGGAACTGGGGTTAATTCGCTCTTTAAGCACCAAATGGAACAAATCCTGCCAACGACCGACCAGCAGCAGTTTAAGGTGCGGGATTCGGCGTCCTTAGTAGCTGCTAAGCAACAGCGAGAACGGCGCGCAACTGATCCTGACAGTGACTCTAGCTGGGTCCAACGAGCGGAAACGTTGAACGGTAAGGTTTGGGATAAGGGAAGTTCATTGACGGCGAAGGCCGTGCAGAAAGCGCGGAGTTTGTTAGGCTTTTAACGCTTAGTATGTTAGAATGAGGGTATCTTAAACTAAGAGGAGAGTTATTATGTCAGATAATAAAATTATGGAACAAGCTAAGAAAATGCAAGAAACGGTCGTTAAATCAGAAGAATTTACGAACCTCAAGAATGCCTTTGATGCATTGAAAAACGAAAAGGAATCCTACAAGGCGTTCACTGAATTCCAAAAGAACCAAAATGACTTACGGCAAAAACAAATGTCTGGGCAAGAAATTACCCAAGATGATATGAAGGAAGCTCAAGCATTAGCCGACAAGATGAACACGATGCCAGCCATCAAGGTTTTAATGGAACGTGAAAAGGCCATGGGCAAGTTAATTGATGATGCAAACATGGTAATTACTGAACCACTGCGTCAACTTTACGAAGGTTAATCCGAAAGAGAAGTACTGGTGACGGTACTTCTTTTTTTATGCCAAAAAGGAGAACGGTATGAAATTTATCCATACAGCGGACTTGCACCTCGATACCCCGTTTGCTGGGATTAAAGATGATGGGGCGACGCCAACCGAACTATGGAAAACGTTACATGACGCCCCCTATGCGTCTTTTACACAGATTGTGACGGATGCAATTGAACAACAGGTCGACTTTATGTTAATCGTGGGGGACCTGTTTGACAGTAAAACTCAGAGTGCATATGCCCTTAATTTTTTACTGGAACAACTAGAACGGTTGCATGTGCATCACATTCCGGTATTGCTTTCGTTTGGGAACCATGATTTTCAGGCCGACGGGGGCGCCAAGTTCCAATTTCCCGAAAACGTCCAGGTTTTCGGGCGCGAGGTAAGTACCAAACATTTAACCTTACGGGATGGCACCACGGTTGCCATCAGTGGATTTAGTTATGATCAACAGGCCGTCACGGATGACGTTGTGGCTGATTTTCCTGCTGGCCATCAAGCTGATTTTACCATTGGGATGGTGCACGGAGCAGTTAAAACGGGCACGGATTCGCATTACGCACCCTTTACCATTCCAGAGCTGGTTAACAAGGGCTACGATTATTGGGCACTGGGTCATATCCATAAACGGCAGCAGTTAAACGCTCACCCGCCAATTAACTATCCCGGCGACATCCAAGGTCGGCATAAGAATGAACCCGGGGAAAAGGGCTATTTATTGGTAACCACGAATAACCAGGGGATCACAACTGACTTTGTGGCGACGGCGCCCGTGGTTTACACTCCGATCGAACTAGAAATTTCTGCTTCCATGGGAATGAACCAGGTCGTTTCAGAACTCGTGGGCACTCTAACCAATGCCGATTTTTCCCAATTACAGTTGGTAAACGTAATTTTAAAGACTGGCGCAGCTGGAGTGCATCCGGAGGTGGCGCTTAATGCCCAAACCGGTATTTTATTGGGACAGGTCCAACAGGAATTGCAACATAACTATCAGCAGATCAACGCCTGGGTTTATGAAGTCAAGGTGGTTGAAACCGAACAAATGCACTTTGCTGATCTAGATGAAGCCTTTTGGCAGACGACCAAAGCCACCGTTTTTAACCAAGCAAACGTGAATCAATTGGCGAAAAAATTGTTCAAACAGGATTTCATCTATCAGGAATTTAGCCACCCCGGGGCGGTAGCCGATTTACTGCAACAAAGTGAAACGTTCCTACAGGGAAAAACGGACCAGGAGGAGTTTACCGATGAAGATTGAAGCAGTTGAAGTTTATCACTATGGAAAGCTCCACCAGCTCCATTTACAATTTGATGAATTACAGTTAATTTATGGAAATAATGAGGCGGGGAAGACAACTCTCATTAACTTCATCTTGGATATCCTATTTGGGTTTGAACACCGGAGTCAAACCCATCCCTATGCACCCAAGGATAACAGTAAAATGGGCGGGAAATTAACGGTTTCCACCGGTACGGACCAGTTGGTCATTGAACGGGTCGAAGGTAAAAATGGGGGCGAGCTCTCATTGTTTGACGCGGTTGGCAATCCATTGCCCCCGACCCGGTTACAACAATTGTTAGGACCAATTAACCGTGATGTATATTACAAATTATTTTACTTTGGGGCCCCGTCACTAAGCGAGATTGCCAAACTAACTAGTGAAGAGCTGGAAGATCGGATTCGTCGCGTCGGCGTAGTCGGCATTAATCAGTGGCTAAACCTAGAAAAAGAAATTAAAACCCAGGCGGGGGACTTGTATAAGCCAACCGGGAAAAACCCTGAATTAAATCAAAAGTTGAAGGAGTACGACCGCTTACAAACGAAGGTGGCGGACGCCCAACAACAATACCCCGAATATGTAAAGCTAACGCAGGAATTAGGGGAGTTACAGACCCAGATTCAGCAACTGCAACAGCAGGAACAAACAACGCAACAGCAGCTCCAGGAACTTTACCGGGACAAGCAAAGTTGGTCGGACTATCAGCAATTCCAGCAATTGCAACAGTTGGATTTAACGGCCAAAGCGGGGTTTACCTCGGCTGATTTGGATCAACTCCAAAGCATCGAAACCAAAGTTAATTATTTGAATAAAGATGTAAAAGCAGCGCAGGAGCAGTTAAAAGCAGACCAGCACCAATCAGTACCTGCTGATTATCAGTTTTATTTGCAACATCAACATCAAATTGATGAGCTCGGGGAGCAGCTGCCGAATTATCAGGAGCAGTGGCGCCAAGTGCAAAGTCTCCAGACCCAGCTTGCGACTGAAACGGGTCGCCTGCGGGATGATGAGGCCGAAACGGGGGGAGCCAATGCGCAACCATTTTCGGCCTCGGATCAAGCCCGGGTGCAGGAGTTAATGCAACAGCGTGCTACCTTGCAAACGCAGCAACAGACGGAGTCTGCGCAATCCACGCGCACGACTCCAGTCACATCGAACAAAGTTCCCTATGGATTAATGGGAATGGGAGTGCTCCTGCTGGGACTCGGACTCCTGAGTGCGGGTCTAGTGCAAATTGTGTTAGCGGTGCTAGGAATTGGCTTATTGGTGGCCGGTGGGTACCAAAAGTACCAACAGACTAAGGAACAACAGCCGGAATCGCAACGGCCAGCCACGGAGCAGCTTCACGACCAACTGCACCAAATTGACCAGGAATTAACGCAATTGGGAGACCAGTACCACATTACGGCCGTTCCGCAACAACAGTGGTTGACGACGCTCCAAACGGGACTCAAGCAACGAGAGCAGCAACGCGCCCGGGTGCAAGCCTTACAGACGCAAGTAGATCAGTTACAGCAGCAGGTCACCGCATACGTGCAAGCGTGGGCATTTTGTCCCTTCGTGGACCAGGTTGTGAACCAAACTCCTGGCGAAGCTTTGCAAACGCTGCAAAAGTGGTTAGCAACCCTCAAGGATGAACGGCAACAGCAGGCGCAGGTTAGTCAACGACTTCAGGATGACGAGCGCCAGCTCGACAGCCGCACGACGGAACTGCACGAGGCCCAACACCAGTTACAAGCAGCCTTCAAGCAGCGCCAGGTTAGTAATATGGATCAATTTCATGATGAGCTGGAAGCGGAACGAAAGCGCGAGCAGGCTAGAAGTCAGCGGGAGCAATTACAACAGAAACTGACCCCGGAATTAAAGGAGCACTTGCAGGCCTTTGGTTCGGAAGCGGAATTACAGGCCCAGGAAACGCACCTGACGACCAAGGACCAGGAGCTTAAACAGCAGCTTAGTGGTTTGGTTGAATCTCGAACTAAAAAACAAACCCAGTTACAGCAGGTAAGTCAGGATGGAACGCTGGCCGAGTTACGGCAGGAGCAAGCTAACCTGGAAACGGAAATTAACGATTTGACCGGTCAGTGGCTGGTCCTTCAGTTATCGTACCAGTGGATCGAACGGGTGTTGAACGAAGCTAGTCATGGCCGGTTTCCGAAGGTCCAGAAACTGGCACAGCAGTATTTTGCGATTCTTACCGATCAGCACTACCGCCAGATTCGGTACCAGAAAAAACTAGAGGTGGTTACCAACGACGGTCAGCGCTTTAACCTGGGCGAGCTGTCTCGTGGCACGATGCAGCAACTTTACTTAGCCTTAATTCTGGCCCTGACGGTGTCCTTCAGTGATGAGTTTCCGTTGCCAATTATCATTGACGATGGGTTTACCGAATTTGATAAAACTCGGACTGAGCATGCGTTAGCGTTGTTACAGGAATTAGCAGCCACGACCCAGATTATTTACCTGACGGCCGATGATCGGATTGCCTCCGAGTTAACTACTGCAAAACTCCTTAAATTAGAATAGCAACAAAAAACCCAGACACAGCATGTGTCTGGGTTTTTCTTTGGAAATTAATTATTTTTTGGAAGTATCGAGGTATCCAGAGAGAATGTTCTTCATGCTGGAATCTTCGATTTGAACGTGGTTGTCTTTTAGGACTTCAGAAACCACTTTGTGAACCGTGTTCCGATCGTTCAAGCGTTCGTTAGCTAACTGGTCTTTGATTTCGGCTTTGTGCTCCTTCAAAGTTCCCTTCTTCGGGTGTTTAACCATTTCGATCACAACGTATCCGCCTTCGGTTTTGATTGGGGTCTTGGAGTATTCACCCTTATTTAACTTGTAAGCGGCTTTTTTAACGGAGTTGTCAACGCCAGAAGTTGCATTATCAAAGCTGATTTCTTGACCACCATTTTTCTTGGCGTTGTCATCAGCACCGTATTGCTTAGCAACATCTTTCCAGCTGGTTCCGTTGTTCAAATCAGAAATGGCGCTTTGAGCTGATTCTTCATCCTTAGTAACCAGTTCCTTAACCGTTACCTTTGGTTGGTACTTCTTGAACTGCTTTTCTAATTGTTTGTTAGAGAAGTCGGTCTTATCAAGCACAGCTTCTTTTAACAAGAGGTTGTTCTTAATCGATTCCTTCAATTGGCTTTCCGTCATTCCTTGTTGTTGCAGGATGGTGTCGAATTGAGGGCCGTACTGACTCTTGTATTTATCAAATTGCTTGTCAACTTCGGATTGTTTAACCTTACTTCCGTATTCATGTTCCAAACACTTGTTTAGAATCATCTGTTGAAGTTGGGCCTTCCCTTGTTGGGTTGACTTCATTTTATCGTAAAATTCTTCTTGGGTAATCTTACCCCCGTCAGTCGTGGCAACGGTTTTACCTTGACCACAGGCTGCTAAGGATAAACTTAACAGGAGACCGGCGGCACCGATGGCCCATTTTTTCTTATTCATAAACAAAAAATCCACATCCATTTCTTTAAATTTACAGATTTGTCTGACACAATCCTGATATCAATATAACATACTTCCTAATTTCTGCCGGCATTTCCCCAGAAACTTAAACATAATTTAATCTAGGGTTAGAATTGGTTTTTGATGGCAGTTTGGAGGGCTTCGTACTGAGCGGCATCGTAGTCATTCGTGTGGTCACCAAAGTGAATTGAGAAGTCGTCAGCTTGAGAATACCGGGGAATCAGATGGAAGTGGGCGTGAAAAACAGATTGATAAGCCACCTTCCCGTTATCATTTACAATGTTCATCCCGGCAATATTAGGGTTAGAGGCTTTAATTGCCCGGGCGATGCGGGGAATTCGTGCAAAGACCTGACCAGCAGTGTCGGCATCAAACGCGAAGATATCCTGAATGTGTTGTTTTGGGATTACTAACGTGTGGCCAGGGGTTGCTTGCGAAATGTCGAGAAAGGCGAGCACCTCGTCATCTTCGTAAACGGGATAACTCGGAATCTGGCCTTGGATAATTTTACAAAATACACATTGATCATTAAGTTCTGTCATTTTATTCACTCCTTTATAGAACTAATTATACACTAGATTGACCGAATGCTTGGGGGTGCTATGGTATAATTAGCAATAAAAATGAAAAATGAGAGAGAGTGATACGCATGACTTTAGCAGTTAATCACCTGACCGGAGGCTATTCCGGAATCCCGGTGTTAAAAGATGAAACCTTTGACGTTCAAGATGGTGAATTAGTTTCCCTAATTGGTTTGAACGGGGCGGGAAAGTCGACCACGATTAATCACATTATCGGATTGATGACGCCGTTTTCAGGAACCATTCAACTAAATGGATTACAAATTCAAGATAACGTTGAGCAATACAAGCAACAAATTGCCTATGTTCCAGAAATGCCGGTATTATATCCCGAACTGACCCTAAGGGATCACATCGAGGCCACCATGATGGCTTACAACCTGGACCGAACCGAAGCATGGCACCGGGCGGAACAACTATTACAAACGTTTCGGCTGGCCAACAAGCTTGATTGGTTTCCCGCCAACTTTTCTAAAGGGATGCGCCAGAAGGTCATGATTGTATGTGCCTTCATGACGGATGCCAAGTTACTGGTTATCGATGAACCGTTTCTCGGGTTGGATCCGTTGGCCGTTGATGATCTTCTCACGTTAATTGATGCTAAAAAAGCAGCTGGTGTCAGTGTCTTAATGTCCACCCACGTTCTTGATACCGCTGAAAAGCACTGCGACCGGTTTGTTTTAATTAACGATGGTCGCGTCAACTACGAGGGGACCATGGCAGAGATTAAGGATCATTACCAAACCTTTGGGGACACGTTAACGGATATTTATTTGGGCCTAGCTCGAAACCAGCAAGCATCCACCCCTCAGACCACGGGTGATCAACATGCGTAATTTATTTAAAGACCGACTCATTAACCATTGGAACCAGTTGACGAAGTACTTGCGGTATGTATTTAATGATTTCTTTGTCATTGCGTTGATGTTCTTTATTGGGGCCGTTGGGCTTGCCTATGCCAACTTTTTAAAAACCGTACCTCCGCATGCAGGGTGGGAAGTGCTGGTGCTCCTTGTGCTGTTGACACTTGGTCTTCAGGTGGGGCGGTTAGCCACCCTGATTGTTGATCCAGATCGGGTCTTTTTAGCTCCCCAGGAGCAGCAGTTAACGAGTTACTTTAAGCATGCTTTTTTGTATAGTTTTAGTTTGGCAGCCGGGATGCAAGTGCTCGTGTGGATAATCTTGATGCCCTTTATCAGCGTAAGTTTAGGCTGGAGCGTCGGCCAACTACTGGTAGGATTAGTCCTCATGGTGGGCCTAAAATGGTACTGGCTTAGTTACCAGTTTTTGCAACTACGTAATCATGCTACCAATCCGTGGTGGCACCGCCTGGGGTGGTTGGTGCTGCTTCCGGCAGTCGTCATTTTGCTGGCCTTAGTGGGGCAGGTGGTCATTGCCTACGTCCTTACCATGGCTGCGATTGGGGTTGTAATCTGGCGACTTGCAAAGCAGGTGCCACCGCTTAACTGGGAACAAATCGTGGCCACCGAACAACGCCGAATGCGGCGGATTTACCGCTTCTTTGCCCTCTTCACGGAGGTACCAACGGTCGGTCCCCAACCGAAACGGCGTGCCTACCTAGATGGATTATTCCGGCGCCTTCCTCACGACCAAGCGCACCTCTATACGAACCTCTATGTCAAAACCTTTGCAAGGGACGGGGAGACCAGTTCGATGTACTTACGGTTGCTAGTGTTGGCGGCGGTTATCCTCGGGTTAGTTACGAATCAAGCCCTTTCCATCGTGGTGGCACTAACCATGCTGTACTTAACCGGGACGCAATTACGGCCCTTTTTCGATTGTTTTGATAACAACGTCTTTACCTATTTGTACCCCGTACGGGTTTCAACGCGGGTGCACAACTTCCGGCAGTTATTTAACTGGTTATTAATCATTGAATTAGTCGTAGTCCTAATTGCGCAGCTAATTGGGCAGGCGACCCTAACTACCTTAGGAATTACCTTGGTAGGGGGCAGCTTCATCATTTGGTGGCTGAGCCACCGGTTCTTACAACAACAAGTAAAACGGGAGAAATAAATGCGAATTCGAAAAAAGAAGTGGGCGATGCCTTATTTAGAGGATCATCCCGAATATGCGATTTTAAATCCAGACCAGTACCGGGGAAAGTGGGCGACCCGCTTTTCCCAATCAGCGCCGATTCACGTTGAAATTGGCTCTGGGAAAGGGCAATTTATCATTGGGATGGCGCAAAAGCATCCGGAATTGAACTTTATTGGAATCGACTTGCAGGATGCCGTCCTGGCCATGGCGGTTCAGAAAGCCGTGGCCGCTCAGTTACCGAATGTCCAACTCGTCTTAACTGATGGGGGCGATGTTGATGATTTCTTTACGAAGGGTGAAGTGGATAAACTCTACCTCAATTTTTCCGATCCATGGCCGAAGAAACGGCATACCAAACGCCGGTTAACCTCACCGCGCTTTTTAGCTAGTTACCAACAGGTGCTTCCGGACCACGCAGAATTGGAATTCAAGACCGATAATCGTGGTCTGTTTGAATATTCCTTGGTCAGTTTAAATAACTTTGGGATGCAATTTGAAACGGTTAATTTAGATTTGCATCATAGTGATCCAGCGATTGTGCAGGAGAACGTGGAGACGGAGTATGAACAAAAGTTCAAAGAAAAAGGCCCCATCTATAAGCTGGTGGCCCGATTCGGTGCTTAATCTAGTTGGTCTGACAGTGGTTTGATTCGGTACAATTCTTGTTCGTCAGGATTGTAAAGAAAGGAATATGATTCCTTTAATCCCGTGTCTGGATTAGTAAAGCTAACCCCACATTCGTATTCCAAGCCCGCGTGGTTTTCAAAGTCAATCCAGTAACCACTGAAGTCTTGATTGCCGAACTCTTCGGCAATGGCTTCGGTTAGACCATCTTGAATGGCCATGTGTTGGGCTTGCTTGCGCTTTTTAGTGAAAACATACGCAATGGTTCCTGCTAATGAAAGCAGGGTGGTGGGAACAAGGTATTTATGCTTAGCCATGGTTAAAAATCCTTTCTTTTGCTTTTATCCCCCAATTATATAACATTTTAAATGCACGTGGGTTATAATAAATTAAATAGGAGTGGTTATAATGGAAGAATTACCAGTTATGAATCAAGAACAATTACAAGCACAAGTGAGCGATGGAAAGTACATTTTGTTTTTCACCGCGGGTTGGTGTCCCGACTGTAATTTCATCAAGCCGGCAATGCCAGCCATCGAAAGTGAATTTCCCGAATACACGTTCATCAAGGTTGATCGCGATGACAACATTGACCTTTGCAAAGAACTTGATGTATTTGGCATCCCGAGTTTTATCGCCTACGACCACGGCAAAGAAACCGGCCGGTTAGTCAATAAAGCTCGCAAAACCCAAACCGAAGTGGAAGATTTCATTAAGAGTTTACCAACGGACTAAACAGGAGTAATGAAGAGATGATTGCAAGTTATAATCCGCGCCAAATTGGGGATGTGTTGGTGGTTGTCTTGGGACCAGACCAGGGACCACAACAGGTTACCCAACGGGATCAAATCGTTGAAATTAAAGATCAAACGGGAGCGGTCATTGGGTACAATTTCTTTGCTGCCCACGACCGGTTGCCAGAACTAGACCACCAGGTAGGGCAAGTGCATCTGACGGCGAGTCAGATTGACCAGTTAAACGCTCAATTAGAGTCAGCTGGCTTTGACCAAAAACTGCCGACCAGTGAACCAGCCAAGTTTGTGGTTGGTTATGTGAAGGAAACCCGGGAACATCCTAAGTCATCCCATTTACAGATCACCACCACGGAAGTTGAGGATGGGCGGACGTTACAAATTGTCAGTGGTTCGCCTAACATGCAGGCGGGCATTAAAGTGGTAGTTGCTGAAGTGGGTGCCATGATGCCGGATGGCTTGATAATTTGGCCTAGTACTCTCAAAGACGTTGAAAGTGACGGAATGATTTGTTCCGGCCGGGAACTTAGGATTCCTAATGCGCCTGACAAACCAGGTGCGTTGATTCTACCGGATGACTATCAAGTTGGAACTCCGTTTGATTTTAAAAAAGCGCAGACTCTTTTTAGCGAATAGTAATATTCGTTTTTTTGTGGTTTAAATTAAAGATTAAGGTGAATGTAAATGAACCATTACGATGGTCCAGCTTTTTTTCGCAAGTATTTTGCTGGTCAACCAACAACTTCATTTCAAGCAACGGCTGCTTCAAACTCCAATTCTAAGCAGGCTAAGGATGGGAAAACGGCTCCCTTGCAGAGACAACAACAAAATTTCTCCCCGAAGGGGCCCCAGCCGGAAGTGCCAGCCGCGAGTTTAGTGCAAAAAACCCGGGCGTTTCAACCGCAGGTCACCGCGGAACGGACGCCGTTTTATCAACGGCGGACTCCGGAATTTAGTCCTGCTTATGATCGGGCGCTGGCGGCCTTGACGCTACCAGCAGCCGATTTAATTGTCATGGCTCCGGATGAACCTGAAGCAGAACCGGGCGGCTCCACAACTTCCAGTGAGCTGATTACAACGGTTGATGTGGATGAAGCAGGTGCAGCTTCAAAATCAGAGGAAGCCATCACTGCGCTAGCTCCAGTGGATGAACCAACAGAAGATGCTGTGCCACAAAATGAAAACGAAAATGAAAACAGTGTGGATAACTCGGAAGCGAAGGCCGCTGAACCTAGTCAGCAACACGGTTTAGGTCATTCTCTGACTGATATTATGCAAGCGGAGCAGGGGCAAGCTGCCCACCTGAGTTTTTTCGCGCAACCCCCAGCTAACGCCACTGAATCGCAAGCTGAGACCTCGGATGCCACCCCAGAAACGACTGAAGGGACGAAGCCGGTTTCATCCCTTGTAGCGCAGTCCCAAGCTCCAGAAACGTCAGAAACTGAACCGGGTGAGTACCAGGATGTGAATGCTAAGCAGACTGAAACAGAGGCATCGTCGACCCCAGCGCCAACGAAGGGCGCTTTACCGGTCGACAATGGTGACCAAGCAGAGCCGGATGCTCCGGCGCCGGTTACAACAACGGCTGGATATCACTTTCCGGACCTTGATCTTTTAAACCCGCCGGTTCAATTTGATGAAGCGGATTTAGATACGTGGATTGCCGATCAGGCGGAGAAGCTTGATGATACATTGCAAGCCTTTCACGTGGATGGTCACGTGGTTGACTGGACCAATGGACCAACGGTAACCCAGTTTCAGGTGAAGCTAGCCCTAGGGGTCAAGGTTAGTAAGGTGACGAACCTTAATGATGATTTGAAATTGGCGTTAGCTGCGAAGGACATTCGGATTGAAGCGCCGATTCCGGGGCGGTCGACGGTAGGAATCGAAATTCCGAACCCCAAGCCGCATCCAGTGGTGCTGCAAGAAATTTTGCAAAGTCAGGCTTTTCAAGCTGATCCCGCTCACACCTCGATTGCGATGGGGATGGACATCGAAGGTCAGTCGGTTACGGCCGATTTGAAACGAATGCCCCATGCTCTCATCGCCGGGGCAACCGGATCGGGGAAAAGTGTGTTTATCAATAGCTTATTGCTATCGTTGCTTTACCACGCCACCCCGAAAGATCTCCGGATGATTTTAATTGACCCCAAAGCGGTCGAATTGGCGCCGTACAATGAAATCCCGCATCTATTGGCACCGGTGATTTCTAAACCGCAGGAAGCAGCGGCAGCCTTAAAATGGGTTACGGAAACAATGGATCAACGGTATGAGCGCCTCACGGCGGCCGGGGTCCGGAACATTGAACAGTATAATCAACGCGCCCAGGCGACGGGACACGCTGCCGATCAGTTGCCGTACATCTTAGTGGTAATTGACGAATTAGCGGACCTGATGATGGTTGCTGCTAACGAAGTCCAAGATTACATCGTCCGGATTACCCAAAAAGCGCGGGCAGCGGGAATTCATTTGGTGGTAGCGACCCAACGACCAAGTGTTGACATTGTGACCGGAACCATTAAAAATAACATTCCCACCCGGGTGGCTTTCATGGTCTCTAGTCAAGTCGATTCTCGGACCATTATTGATCAAGCTGGCGCCGAGCGCTTGTTAGGGAAGGGTGATATGTTGTATCTTGGTAATGGTGCAAATAAGCCCGAACGATTGCAAGGTGCGTTTGTTACGAATGAGGAAGTTGAAAAAGTTACCAATTTCGTCCGCACCCAGGGCGCCGCGCACTATGAATTTCAGCCAGCCAGTTTGTTGAAAAGTGCCGATCAAGTTGCCAGCCACGATGAACTTTGGACCCAAGTCCTCGCTTACATTGCGGGAGAAGAAAATGTTTCAACTTCGAAACTGCAACGGGTCTTTTCGGTTGGCTATAATCGGGCGGCCAGCATCATTGATGACTTAGAGCGCAATCATTTCATCTCTGGGCAACATGGTTCTAAGCCACGGGAAGTTTATTTGACGAAAGAACAGTATGCCCAACTAAATTTATAAGCAGACCACAGAGAAGGGAATCAAATTAAAGATTATGACAGAGCCGAAGTTAACGAAAGCAACTACCTATTACTTTGTTGGAATTAAAGGAACCGGAATGAGTGCCATGGCACTGGTCGTGAAGGACATGGGCTATCGGGTGGAAGGTTCAGACATTGATAAATATACCTTTACACAGAAGGGATTGGAAGATGCCGGCATCCCGGTGCATTCGTTTGATCCGGACAACATCCAACCCGGCATGACCTTGATTGTGGGGAATGCGTTTAAAGACGACCAGCCGGAGGTAGTGAAAGCACGCGAACTAGGCCTGCCAATTTATCGCTATCCGGAATTCTTAGGGGAATTAATCAAAGGATATACGAGTATTGCGGTCTGTGGGGCCCACGGGAAAACCAGTACCACCGGACTCTTAGCGCACGTTTTGAGTGGAATTGCCCCGACGGATTACCTGGTGGGAGATGGAACTGGGAATGCAGTTCCAGACGCCCGGTTCTTCGTATACGAAGCTGATGAATACCGGCGCCACTTTATGCCAACCTATCCCGACTATGCGATCATGACGAACATCGACTTTGATCATCCCGATTACTATACGGGAATTGATGACGTGTTTGATGCCTTTCAAACCTTTGCGACCCATGTGCAAAAGGGGATTTTTGCGTGGGGGGATGATCCTTACCTGCGCAAGCTGAAGGTTGATGTTCCGATTTATTACTATGGGACCGGCGCCAATGATGACTTTCAAGCGGTCGATGTAAAGCGGACCACGACGGGCTCAACCTTTAACGTGGTTTTCCGGGGCAAGGATCTCGGTCGGTTTGAGGTGCCCTTATTTGGAGAACACAACGTTTTGAATGCGTTAGCAGTGATTGCCGTCTCCTACTTTGAAGAGGTTGACTTAGCGGAAATTCGCCGGGAGTTGTTAACCTTCAAGGGAGTAAAGCGGCGCTTTGCCCAAGTTAAAGTGAACGATATGACCATCATCGATGACTACGCGCACCACCCATCAGAGATTAAGGCCACCTTAGATGCCGCCCGCCAGGAATATCCAAACAAGAAAATCGTGGTGGTTTTTCAACCGCACACCTTTAGTCGCACGATTGCCTATTTAGATGATTTTGCTGAAACGCTCGGCAAAGCCGATAAGGTATATGTAACTAAAATCTACGGTTCCCCCCGGGAAAAATCGGGGGATGTTTCCAGCCAAGATTTAGTGGATAAGATTCCAAATAGTGAGATTATTACCGAAGATAACATGTCACCGTTGTTAAACTTCCATGATGACGTGGTTATTTTTATGGGGGCGGGCGATATTCAAAAATACGAACGGACCTATGAAGACTTGCTGAGTCATTTGAGCAAAAAAGTTAATTAACGAAAAGCATGACGGTTAGTCATGCTTTTTTTCGCATAATTAATCAGGTAAAATGAAACTAAAGTAACGGAGGCAGTTGAGATGGCGGCACAAAAAATATTATTAATTGACGGTAATTCATTATTCTACAAGGCGTTTTTTGCTTTGTACCAGTCTTTAGATCATTTTACCAATGAGGCAGGCTTACACACGAATGCCCTGTATGGGTTTAATCGGATGCTGAACGATATGTTAGCCCGGGTGCAACCAGATGCGGTTCTCGCAGCGTTTGACGCGGGAGAAACGACCTTTCGAACGAACATGTACCACGGTTACAAAAGTGGTCGGGATAAGATGCCCGAAGAGTTGCGTGAACAGTTTCCGTATGTGATGGAGCTCTTACAAAAGCGGGGAATTAAAACCTATGAACTGGCGGACTATGAAGCCGATGACATCATTGGCACCACGGCGCGACAAGCAGAAAAGGCGGGCTACGAAGTGACCGTTGTTACCGGCGATCGTGATTTAACCCAGCTGTGTTCGCCACAAACCACGGTGAAGGTTTCTAAAAAAGGGGTCAGTGACATTGAAGCTTTTACCCCGACCTACGTGGAAGAAACCATGGGGATTACCCCGGAGCAAATTGTGGACGTGAAGGGGTTACAAGGCGACACTTCCGATAACTATCCGGGAGTAGAAAAAGTGGGACCGAAAACGGCTTTGAAGCTCGTGCATCAGTTTGGCACCATTGAGAATCTCTATCAACACATTGATGAGGTTTCCGGGAAAAAACTCAAGGAACATCTTGTAAATGACCGGGACCAGGCGTTTTTATCCAAGCAATTAGCTACCATCAAACGGGATGCTCCGCTCACGGTTGGCTTAAAGGATATGAAGTACCGCGGGGACCAAGAACCAGCATTACAGGAACTGTATCAAAAGCTTAATTTCCGGTCCTTTCTCACGGATGCGGATTCAGATGCAACCACCACTTCGGAACTACCAGAGGTGCAGTACACGGTGTTAACCACTGAGAACGCTGCAGAGTTGGATCAACTAACTACGGAAGTGGTCGTAAACGTGGAAATGTTGACTCCTAATTATCACGTGGCCGACCAGGTTGGCTTGGTAATCGGTACGCCGGAGCACTGGTACGTTACCAAAGATGTTGCCCTTCTGCAGAATCCGCACGTGCAAGGATTGTTAGAAAATCCAGCAATCAAAAAGGATGTTTTTGATAATAAAGCCCAACGAGTGGCCTTGCACCGCGATGGGATTGCATTGCAAGCCGTTGATTTTGACATGTTGCTAGTTTCATACTTACTAAACACGCTCAACAACGCCGATGATGTTGGCGAAGTTGCGCGGCAACACCACTATAACGGGGTGCTACCCGATCAGGATGTCTACGGAAAAGGGAAAAGCATTAAGTTGCCCGCTGATGATGAATTTTATCAGCATCTCACCAGAAAAGCCCTCGCCATTAGTCGACTGAAACAGCAGATGTTAGCCGACTTAGATTCCCACCAGCAAGCTGCGCTTTACCGGGAAATGGAATTGCCCCTTTCACAGGTCCTCGGTCAAATGGAGATTACTGGCATTCGGGTGGACCGCGACCGGTTAGAAGCGTTAAAGAGTAAGTTTATTGAACGAGTAGCTGAATTAGAACAAGGGATTTATCAGGATGCCGGGACTGAGTTTAACGTGGGTTCTCCAAAACAACTCGGAGAGGTGCTGTTTGAAAAGTTACAGCTTCCGGTGATTAAAAAGACCAAAACCGGTTATTCGACTTCCGTTGATGTCTTGGAGAAATTAGCCCCGGACCATCCGATTATTGCTAAAATTTTAGCGTACCGCCAGTTGACCAAGCTAATTTCCACCTACATCGATGGAATTGAAAGCGACATTCAACCCGATCACAAGGTGCATACCCGGTACTTACAAACCCTGACTCAGACCGGCCGGTTATCGTCGGTTGACCCGAATCTGCAAAACATTCCGGTGCGGACGGAGGAGGGGCGCAAGATTCGAGAAGCCTTTGTTCCATCCAAGCCAGATTGGGTCCTGTTCTCCTCGGATTACTCCCAGATTGAACTGCGGGTGTTAGCGGCCATTTCGGGTGACCCGAACATGAAAGCCGCCTTTGCTAACGACGAGGATATCCATGCGGTTACTGCCCGGCGGATTTTTGAATTAGCTCCGGATGCGGATGTTGACGCCAATTTACGACGCCAGGCCAAAGCAGTTAACTTCGGAATCGTCTATGGGATTAGTTCTTACGGCTTATCGCAAAATACGGGGATTTCTAATCAAGAAGCCAAGCGCTTCATCGAGAAGTACTTTCATGAATACCCTGGAGTAAAACAGTATATGGATGCAAGCGTCGCCTTTGCGAAGGACCACGGGTACGTGGAAACGATTGCGAAACGGCGCCGGTATATTCCAGAAATTAAATCCCGGAGTTTCCAACGGCGCCAGTTTGCCGAACGGATTGCGATGAATTCACCCATTCAAGGGAGTGCAGCGGATATTATTAAGGCAGCCATGATTAAGATGAACCAGGTCCTGGCCGAGCGGGGCTTGCAAGCCCGCATGCTGTTACAAATCCATGATGAACTAATTTTTGAAGCTCCCGTTTCCGAACTAGAAACCTTAGAGACGGTGGTGCCCAAGGTCATGGATTCGATTGTCCAAACGGATTCTTTGTTGCAAGCGGCCGCCGTTAACTTCGATGTGCCGTTAAAAGTTGAAAGCCACTATGGCAATAATTGGTATAATATCAAAAAATAAAAAATAAGTAGGTGGAATGATGCCAGAATTACCAGAAGTAGAAACCGTCCGCCAGGGTCTCACTAAATTAGTGGGCGGCGCGAAGATTGAGTCTGTGGAAGTGCTTTATCCCAAGATGATCAACATGCCCGCAGATGAGTTTGCGCGCCAACTGGCGGGGAAAACCATTGAGCGCATTGACCGGCGGGGAAAGTACCTGTTGTTTCGCTTAACCAATGATTTAACCCTTGTATCGCATTTGCGGATGGAAGGAAAGTACGAGGTCGAACCAGCTGGTTCCACTCGACCTAAGCATACGAACGTGGTCTTTCATTTAGATGATGGCCGGGAACTCTGGTACAAAGATACCCGGATGTTTGGGAAAATGGCGTTGGTTGCCAACGACGAAGTAATGGAGCTGTCGGGACTCAATAAAATTGGTCCGGAACCAACGGCTGATGATCTCAGTTTTACGTACCTTAAAGAACGGTTACACAAGTCCCATCGCAAGATTAAGGCCTTTTTACTCGACCAATCACAGGTGGCTGGCTTGGGTAACATTTACTGTGATGAAGTGCTGTGGATGTCTAAAATTCATCCCGAACAACCCACGAACTACGTCAGCGATGCCGAAATTGAAAAGCTCCGTGACAACATCATCACGGAAATCGCAGCGGCAATCAAAGGTCATGGAACCACGGTTCATTCGTATTCGAACGCCTTTGGGGAAGCTGGTCAGTTTCAAAACCAACTGCAAGCTTATGGGCGCAAGGGCGAACCTTGTCGTCGGTGTGGAACGTTAATGGAGAAAATTAAGGTTGCCCAACGGGGAACGACTTTCTGTCCCAAGTGCCAAGTGGTTCATGGTGATTTAAGTGACTAAGGTAATTGGATTAACGGGAGGAATTGCCACCGGCAAATCGACCGCTGCCCGGTATTTGGTTAGTCAAGGAGTCGCGGTGTTAGATTTAGACGCGGAAACGCACGAATTGGAAGCACATGATCAGGCGACCATTCAGCAAATTACCGCGACGTTTGGTCCAGAGGTCCAAGTGAACGGGCAAATTGATCGCCACCGGTTAGGACAACTGGTCTTTGCAGATTCCACGCAACTAAAGCGCTTAGTTCGCATCATTAATCCGGCCTTGTTACGGCGGGTGACGGCTGCGATGGCCGAATCGGATCTGCTGGTTTTGGATGCCCCGACATTGTTTGAAAACGGGTTTACTAGCTACGTGGATCAGATCCTCATGGTGACGTGTGAACCGCTTGTGCAGATGCAACGCTTAATCACTCGTAACCAAGTCAGCATCAGTCGGGCTAGTCAGTTGATGGGAGCCCAGTGGTCACAAGCAACGAAGGCAGCGTTAGCAGATTGGGTGGTCGATAGCACCGCGGGAGAAACGCAGTTAACGCAGCAATTACAAACCTGGTTAGAAAAGATGAGGTAAAGTTATGAAATGCCCAAAATGTCAACATGCGGCGTCACGGGTCGTTGATAGTCGTCCCTTATCTGGCGGCAGCGAGATTCGCCGCCGCCGTGAGTGTGAACACTGCGGCTTTCGGTTTACAACGTTTGAAACCCTGGAAGCGTCGCCGTTACTAGTGGTAAAGAAGAATGGCGATCGGGAAGAGTTTAGTGCGGATAAGTTACTCCGGGGGATTATTCGCTCTTGTGAAAAACGCCCCGTTTCGCTGGCGCAAATGAATCAGATTGTGGACCAAACCAAGCAAAGCATTGAAAACCGGGATGCTGGCAGTCATGAAGTTTCGAGTAAGGCCATTGGAGAGTACGTCATGAACGGCCTCAAGGATGTTGATGAGATTGCTTACATTCGCTTTGCGAGCGTCTACCGTCAGTTCAAAGATATGAATGAGTTTTACGCGAAAATGCAGGAGTTAATGGGGAATAACCCAACCGCTAAAACTGAAAGTAAACATGATGGAAAATGATAATCAATTAATTAATCCCCAGACGAAATTCCAAGTCCGTCGGGGTCACAATTTAACTACGGAACAGCGACTGAGCCTTGACCAGTTGTATTTACCGATGATTGGGAATGATGCTTATGCCTTGGAGAATCTCCTTTGGCACCAGTCAGAACAAGCTCAGGGCCATTTTTATTTAATGAGTACGCTCCAAATTGATGCCGAGCATCTCTATCAAGCTCGGTTAAAGCTTGAAGGTAGTGGCTTACTGCGGGTTTACCGGCAGGGGGAACAGACGCTTTATCAGTTGCTGGATCCCCTGTTGCCAGCACAGTTTTTTCAACAGGAACTCCTCAGTCAATTCTTACTGGAAATGATTGGGGAGCATCAATTTATGACTCTCGCCCAGCAGTTACTACCGCGACCGTTGGATGTCTCGAGCTTAGACGACCAGACCCATAGCTTTTGGCAGGTGTTTGCCCAACCAGCTGGTTCAGTGCCACCGCTAGTTAGTAAAACCAAACAAGCCGCCCAACAAACGCCACCGCCGGCTGCGGAGCCGGAGTTGCCGGAGGTTGATTTGCAACTGATGTTGCAGATTTTGCAGAGTTCCTTTGTGAACCTTGCAGAAGTTAAAAAAAATCAAGCGCTGTTTGCCGTAACCAAGCAACTGTATGGAGTGGATGAGCCGGAGATGTGTCGAGTCATTGAGCAGGCGACAAATTTGACCACTAATCGGTTTGATAAGCAGAAATTCCAGTTATTAATGGCACGACGCCATACGCCAGCTGCTCCAAAACCGTCAGCGCCAGTAGCGCACCCGGAAACGGATACCACGAACGCCAAGTTGAGTCAACAAGAACAGCAATTAGTGCAGGTCGCAGAAACCGCGGCGCCGGTTCCCTTTTTAGGGGCGATTAAACGAGAAAAAGGGGGATACGCGACGAGCGCGGAGGAACGCTCGTTACGCCAGTTAGTTGAACGCAACGTCTTGCCACGGTCGGTGGTCAACATGTTGACTTACCTATTGTTGGTTGATCGAGAAGCCCCCACGTTGAACAAAAATTTATTAGATACGATTGCCAATGACTGGGCTCAACGAAAGCTGCAAACGGCGACCCAAGCGTTATTGGAAATCAAGCAACGAGACCAGCGCTTGGCCACTAAAAAAGCTAGCAAAACGAAACAACGCCGCCAGACCGTCCGAGAAACACTTCCAGAATGGGCGCAACAAGCTGGCAATCAGCGCTCGCAAAAACAAGCTTCCGCTGCCAATCGGAAGTTAATCAAGGAACGGTTAGCTAAGTTAAACCAAAACCAGTCGGAAGGGAGGGATGAGCAATGAAAAACGTTGGTGCAGGACTGAAAACGTCCCTACAACAGCATCACTTAGAAGCACACTATCAGGAGTTGTTGCAACGGGTCTATGCCGACCCAGACGTGCAACAATTTTTGCAGGAGCATCAGGCTGAACTTGATCCACAGGCGAAGGAAAAATCGACTTCGAAATTATACGAGTTTGTTAACGAAAAACAAAAGTTACAGGCCGGCAACGGGAACTTTGCGAAGGGGTATGCCCCTCAATTAGTGGTTAGTGATCACTTGATTGAAGTGGCATACCGGCCGACCCCTGAGTTTTTGGAACAGGAACGACAACACCGCTTGCAAAGTAACTTTAAAACGGTGGGGATGACGCCCGCCATTAAGCAGGTTAACTTTGAAGACTATGAACCGACCCCGGATCAAGAAGAGGTCATCATTAAAATCCTAGATTTTATTGAGCAGTACGAGGCTGATCCAAAAGCGAACTACAAAGGCTTATATCTGTACGGACCCTTTGGGGTGGGAAAGACCTTTTTGATGGCCGCCATGGCCCACCGGTTATCCGATCATGGAATTCAAACCACGTTAGTGCACTTCCCGTCCTTTGCGGTCGCCTTGAAGAATGCCATCGGAGATCACACCCTTCAGGATAAAGTTGACCAGGTGAAGCAGACCCCCGTACTGATCATTGATGATCTGGGGGCGGATTCCATGTCAGCTTGGATTCGGGATGACGTGTTGGGCGTGATTTTAGAGTATCGAATGCAGCATCAGCTGGCTACGTTCTTTACCTCTAACTTCTCAATGGATAAGTTGGCGACAGAACACCTCGCTGTGACGGGAAAGGACGTCGTTGATCCGTTAAAAGCCCAGCGGTTAATGGAACGGATTAAGTTTCTCGCACGCCCGGTATTTTTAAATGGAAACAATTTAAGAAATTAAAGGGTTCGCGCTTGACACCCATAGTCGATGTGATTAGACTACTAAATAAGGACATGGGTGCAACTTTAATTCACAGAGAGAGTAGCATGATTCTGGAAACTACTTGTTGGCGAGTTGCACCTACCACCTGTTTCTTAACGCAAATTAAAGTGGTTGACAGAGATATCCGGAGAACGGATAAATTGGGTGGAACCGCGTCTAACGACGCCCCTTGGTATTCATTACCAGGGGGCTTTTTTGATAGGAGGAAGAGGAAATGGCACAAATTACGCTCGAATTTCCAGATGGCCGCACGCAAGCATTTGATAGCGGCATTACGGTGGCTGAGGTGGCCAAATCAATCTCAGTTAGTCTAGCGAAAAAAGCAGTGGCTGGAAAACTGGACGGAAAGTTAGTGGATGTTCGTGAACCATTGCTGACGGACGGAAAGCTAGAAATTGTAACGGCTGATTCAAACGATGGGTTGACGGTGCTCCGGCAGAGTGCCGCGCAATTACTAGCTGCGGTTGTTAAACGTGAATTTGCTGGAGTGCGCTTAGGTCGATTAGCCGCTGATGAAGATGGCTTTTACGTTGATACGGAAAAAGACGAACGCCAGATTAGTGCGGACGAATTAGATGGACTTGCAGCCCAAATGCAACGGGTGATTAAGGATAACGCGCTGGTAAATCGCGTAATGTTGAGTAAAGCAGACGCCTTAACCGAAGTTAGCGGAGATTGGTACCAAACGGAACTAGTCGAAGCTGAAGCGGCTGATGAAATTCCCTTTTACGAAATTGGGGGACAATTAGTTCTTGCTCAAGTGGTTGCTGCGCCTAGTTTGAAAGATCTGAAGCACTTTAAACTCTTATCGGTGGCTGGGGCATACTGGGAAGGCAAGTCCTCTAATCCCATGCTCCAACGTTTATACGGAACGGCCTTTTACAAAGCTTCCGATCTAGAAGCAGATTTACAAAAGCGGCAGGAAGCGCGGGAACGCGATCACCGGGTGATTGGGAACAACCTCGACCTGTTCTTCGTTGATCCTAAAGTTGGCGCTGGGTTACCATACTGGATGCCAAACGGAGCAACGA
Source organism: Fructilactobacillus myrtifloralis (assembly GCF_024029335.1). Classification (NCBI taxonomy): domain Bacteria; kingdom Bacillati; phylum Bacillota; class Bacilli; order Lactobacillales; family Lactobacillaceae; genus Fructilactobacillus; species Fructilactobacillus myrtifloralis. The sequence continues at coordinate 155,592 of NZ_CP097116.1, forward strand.
TTCGGCGGACGATTGAACGCTACATCGTTGACAAGGAATTGGCGAACGGGTACGAACATGTTTACACACCGGTCTTAGCAAACTTGGACCTGTACAAGCAATCCGGACACTGGGAACACTACCGAGAAGACATGTTCCCACCAATGGAAATGGATGATGATGAGATGCTGGAATTACGGCCTATGAACTGTCCTTCTCACATCCAAATTTATAACCATCACATTCGGTCCTACCGGGAACTACCATTACGGATTGCTGAATTAGGGATGATGCACCGGTACGAAAAATCGGGGGCCTTAAGTGGATTACAACGGGTCCGGGAAATGACCCTCAATGATGGACACACTTTCGTTGCGCCGGAACAAATCCAGGAAGAATTCAAGCGGATTTTGAACCTCATGATGGACGTTTATCATGACTTTGACATTGATAATTACACGTTCCGGTTAAGTTATCGGGATCCGAAGAACACGGAAAAGTACTTCGATGATGATGAGATGTGGAACAAGGCGCAGAGCATGTTGAAGGGTGCCATGGACGAACTGGGCTTGGACTACGTTGAAGCCGAAGGGGAAGCAGCCTTTTACGGTCCAAAGTTGGACGTGCAAACGAAGACGGCCCTTGGAAACGAAGAAACGCTGTCTACGATTCAACTCGACTTCATGTTACCAGCTCGTTTTGACCTGCACTACGTTGGTGAAGACGGTCAGGAACACCGGCCCGTAATGATTCACCGGGGCTTGGTTTCAACGATGGAACGGTTTACGGCCTACCTCATTGAAATTTACAAGGGCGCCTTCCCAACGTGGTTAGCGCCTAAGCAAGTGCAAATCATTCCGGTTAGTGAAGCTAAGCATGGTCAGTATGCCCACCAGATTAACGAACAGTTGCGGGCTCTCCACGTTCGCTCAGCCGTTGACGAACGCTCAGAAAAGATGGGGTACCTGATTCGGGACGCCCAAACGCACAAGATTCCTTACACCATCGTTGTTGGTGATGACGAAGTCCAGAACCACACGGTTTCAGTGCGTAAGTATGGGGAAGAGGATAGTCGCGAGTTACCAATGGATGACTTCCAAGTGGAAATTATGCATGATATTTCAACTTATTCCCGCAACGATTCCCAACCCAAGGTTGACAAATAAACTGAACCTTGATATGCTAAGATAGTTAAAAGCAGAGGCTTCCCGCTTCTCGCCTGAGTGACGTTTCGTTGCTGGGCTATTCGGATGCAAGTTACTGGGTTTTTCCAGTAGCCAAGGCGGGAACTCGATTGAGTTTCCGCCTTTTTTCTGCTTTGAAATTTACTTGGAGGTGAATCACCATAGCAAAAAGAGATCAAATGGTCAACGATGGAATCAGAGCTCGCGAAATGATGGTTATTGATGATCAAGGAAACAAACTTGGTTTGAAATCAAAGGCTGAAGCAATGCAAATTGCCGAAGACGCGAACTTGGATTTAGTGCTGGTTGCACCGAACGCTAAACCTGCAGTTGCGAAAATTCTTGATTACGGAAAGTACCGGTTTAACCAACAAAAGAAGGAACGGGAATCCCGCAAGAAGCAAAAAACGGTTAGCGTTAAGGAAATTCGGTTAAGTCCAACGATTGATACGAATGACTTCAATACGAAGTTGAAAAACGCACAGAAATTCCTCACCAAGGGCGAAAAAGTGCGGGTTTCCATTCGTTTTAAGGGACGGGCCATTACGCATAAAGAAATCGGTCGCGACGTGTTAAACCGGATGGCTGATGCCACGGCTGACATTGCAACCGTTACGCAACGAGCAAAGATGGATGGCCGGAGTATGTTCTTAATGCTTGCACCAAGTAATAAAACAAAAAAGTAGGTTACGAGAGTAAACCAAAGAGGAGGAAATTGTTATGCCAAAAATGAAATCAAACCGGGCCGTTGCGAAGCGGTTTAAAACGACTGCTAAGGGTGGTTTAAAGAGTGCTCATGCCTTTACTAGCCACCGTTTCCACGGGAAGACGAAGAAGCAACGTCGTCACTTACGTGGGACTCACATGTTAAACAGCATTTGGGTTAAGTCATACACTGAATTATTAAAAAAATAAACTAAGTTAAATTTTTAATCTAGGGGGATTTTAATATGCCACGAGTAAAAGGTGGAACTGCTACACGGAACCGGCGGAAACGCGTACTGAAATTAGCTAAGGGATACCGCGGTGGAAAGCACCGGCTCTTTAAAACTGCTAAAGATCAAGTAATGAAGTCACGGGAATATGCCTTTCGTGATCGTCGTAACAACAAAGGAAACTTTAGAAAACTGTGGATTACGCGGATTAACGCGGCAGCCCGGATCAATGACATTAGTTACAGTAAATTAATGCATGGACTTAAGGCGGCTAACATTGACGTTAACCGTAAGATGTTAGCGGACTTAGCAGTGAATGATGCAGATGCATTTGCAGCTTTAGTTGCTGAAGCCAAAAAAGCTTTATAAGCAGAGCGTTAAAACTTCTACTAGGAACACCTGGTAGAAGTTTTTTTGCTTTTAAACCGCTACTATTTCCGTGGCAGATGCTTTAAAATAAAGGATAAACAATCAAGAAAAGAGCGTGCCAATGTTAAAAGCATTTAAACCAACCTGGATGGTGGAGAACGTCTTTCAAATTTCGCCCCAAAAATTGCGACAACACGGAATTACAACCGTTTTGGCTGATTTAGACAACACCCTCATTCCTTGGAACAATAAAAACAGTACCACGAAGTTAAAGCACTGGATGGAGAGCTTACAAGCGGCCGGAATCAAACTGGTGGTCGTTTCTAACAATAATCCCAAACGAGTTAAACGGGCCGTAGGCGATTTGCAGTTATCATTTGTGGCGCATGCCTTAAAACCGCTCCCGGTCGGGATGAAGCGGGCCTTGAAGCAGGGCCACTTGCACAAACAGGAAGTGGTGATGGTCGGCGATCAGTTATTAACTGATGTGTTGGCGGCCAATAACTGTAAAATTAAAAGCATCTGGGTGAAGCCCCTCGTGCAAACCGACTTATTACCCACTAAACTGAACCGCCAGTTAGAAAAACTAGTGTACCGGTTACTGCAAAAAAAATATAAGCTACAGTGGAAGGAAGATATTGATTAATGGACGAAAAACGATTGGATGAAGAAGTTGCAGCGACGGAACCGCTATTTTGTATCGGTTGTGGTGCCCAAATTCAAACGACGGATAAAACAGCCGCGGGCTATACTCCCAGCGGGGCACTGGAAAAGGGACTAGAGACGGGGGAACTTTACTGTCAACGCTGTTTTCGGCTCCGGCATTACAACGAGATTCAACCGGTTAGCGTTTCTGACGATGAGTTCTTAAACCTGTTAAGTCAGATTGGAAGCACCGATTCGTTAGTTGTGTACGTGGTCGATATTTTTGACGTTAACGGGAGCTTGATTCCGGGGTTACAGCGCTTCGTTGGCAAGAATCCAGTCTTAGTGGTTGGAAATAAGGTGGACTTATTACCGTCGTCGTTTAAACCGACCAAGGTCAAGGACTGGTTACGGCAGACGGTTAACCGGGCCGGCTTGCGCCCCGTTGGAGTGGAATTGGTATCGGCGAAGACTAACCAAGCGGTTGACGACCTGCTAACTGTGATTAACCGGTATGCCCATGATCGCGACGTCTACGTGGTTGGAGTGACAAACGTGGGAAAATCAACGTTGATTAATCAGATCATTCATCAAAGTTCGGGAGAACGGCAGGTAATTACCACCTCCAAGTTCCCGGGGACCACGCTCGATTTGATTAAAATCCCGTTGGATAATGGCCACTTATTAATTGACACTCCCGGAATTATTCATTCCAGTCAAATGGCGCACTACTTAAGTAGTCAGGATCTTAAATACGTTTCCCCCCAAAAACGAATTAAACCCCGGGTGTATCAGTTAAATTCAGGGCAAACCTTATTTTGGGGCGCCGTGGGGCGGTTTGATTACCTCCAGGGACCGAAGGCGGGCTTTACGGTTTACGTTGATAATAATTTAATGTTACACCGTACTAAGTTGGAAAACGCTGATGAATTCTTTGCTAACCACGCCGGTGGGCTGTTGAAGCCACCGGAAGGCCCTGAAAATGTGATTCCGCTACAACGGCATGAATTTAAGGTTACGGACACCTCTGATTTAGTGATTGAAGGCTTAGGCTGGGTAACGGTTCCCAAGGGAAGTGTTGTTGCCGGCTGGGCTCCTAAAGGGGTGGCCGTTTTGATCAGAAAATCAATGTTTTAATAAAGGAGTAACAATGAAATTAACTGGGAAACAAAAACGGTTCTTACGGGCCAATGCGAACCAACTCCGGCCGATTTTTTCCGTGGGGAAAAACGGACTGAATGCAACGTGGTTACAAGAGGTGGGCCGGGCCGTCGCAAAACGGGAACTTGTAAAGGTAAGCATCCAACAAAGTGCGGATGTTAGTCCCGCGGAAGTCAAACAGTTTATTGAAGCTAACAGTGAAATTCAGGTTGTGCAGACGATTGGGAAAACGGTCTTACTGTTTCAAGAAGCCAGTCAACCGAATCACCGTGATATTTCCCACGGTGTATTCCAGTTATAGGTTGTAGTCATGCGGAAACAACGAATTGGACTACTCGGGGGGACCTTTAATCCGATCCACCAGGGCCACTTGTTGATTGCGGAGCAGGCCTATGCCCAACTGCAACTTGATCGAGTTGATTTTTTACCCGATTTTGAGCCTCCCCACGTTGATCATAAGGAAGCGATTGCGGCGCAGCACCGGGTGGAAATGTTACAGCGCGCCATTGTGGATAATCCCCACTTTGGAATTGAGCTAACGGAGATTCAGCGCCAGGGCACGAGTTATAGCTATACGACGTTGCAGACCTTACGAGCCACCCATCCCGATACCGAGTACTACTTCATTATTGGTGGGGACATGGTGGCCTACTTGCCAACCTGGTACCGGATTGCCGATTTGGTAAAGCTGGTAACCTTTGTGGGGGTTAATCGCGTGGGCACCACGACCGAGGCGCCGTATCCCGTGCATTGGATTAACGTGCCCACCTTTGCGGTTTCTTCGTCACTGATTCGAACCAAGTTACAACGGCACGAAGACGTCCGCTACCTGTTGCCAGATCCCGTTTTAAAATACATTAAGGAGCAAGGACTTTATGAAACAGAGTAAACTAGATTATCACCAGTATGCTGATTTTAATCGTGACCAAATCATTGCGAAAATGCGCACCATGTTAAAGCCCAACCGGCTGGAACACTGTTTGCGGGTCGAGCAAACCGCCATTGAATTGGCAACGGAACAGCAGGCGGATCCCACGGTCGCTGGCTTAGCCGGCCTCGTGCATGATTATGCCAAACAACGTCCCAAAGCTGATTTTGAGGCGGTAATTCAAACAGACCACCTAGATCCCGAGCTCTTAAACTACGGGAGCGCCATTTGGCACGGTTACGTGGGCTATCTGATGGTGCAACGCGAACTCGGGATTAATGATAACCGGATTTTACGGGCCGTGAAGTACCACACGATTGGGGCCCCGGTCATGGATGTTTACGCCCAGATTGTGTACATGGCCGATTACATTGAGCCGGGGCGCGACTTTGCTGGCGTCACGGATGCTCGCAAGCTAACCCACGCCCGGTTATGGGATGGCGTTGTTTATCAAAATGCCCAAACGATGAAACGGTTAGTTACGCATGAACAAGCAGTCTATCCAGCAGCAATTGCGGCCTATAACGTGATTGTGGCTGGACAACAATAGGAGGATGTATGGATAACCAAGCAATTTTAGAGACGGTCGTAAAAGCGGCTGACGAACGCCGTGCTCACGACATTGTTGTTTTAAACATTGAACGCCTGAGTGTGATGGGTCGGTACTTTGTCATCATGGATGCTGATTCTGATCGTCAGGTTAAGGCGATTGCCAATAACATCATTGATAAGTTAGAAGAACAGCACGTCAAGGTTGATCACGTTGAAGGAAAAGATCAGGCTAATTGGATTTTAATTGAGGCGGGCGAAGTGATTATTCACGTCTTTAAACAGGAAACCCGGGAATTTTATAACCTGGAAAAACTGTGGGCCGATGCCCAAGTGGAAGACATTTCGGCTTGGATTGACGAGGATTAGGCATGATTTATAGTCAGTTTGCCACGTTTTACGATCAACTATTTGATAATGAGTTGTATCCGCAATGGGCCGATTACGTAAAGCGGTGGGTTCAACCCCCAGCCCGGGTGTTAGATCTCGCCTGTGGCACCGGTCGGTTACTGGTGTTGTTAGATCAAGCTGGGTACCAGGTAACCGGGGTGGATTTGTCTGCCGATATGCTGGCACTTGCTAACCAGCACCTGGCAGAGGCGGAGACCACCGTCCCCTTATTACAACTAAATATGTTGGATTTGCAGGAGCTGGGCGAGTTTGACGCGGTCACGTGTTTTGACGATTCTTTGTGTTACTTACAGGATCTAAGCGAAGTCACGCAGGTTTTTCAAACGGTGGCTGACCGGCTGCCCGTCGGTGGGCAATTTTTGTTTGATGTAATTACGCCCTACCAAACCGATGTAAAGTACCCCGGGTACATGTACAATTATCAAGATGACGACCAGGCTTTCATGTGGACGACCTATGCGGGTAGTGAGCCCCATGCAGTTGAGCATGATTTGACCTTTTTTCACTACCAGCCTGAGCTAGATGCCTATGCCGCCTATGCAGAAACGCACTATGAGCGGACTTACCCACTCGGTGATTACGAACAAGCACTTCACAGTGCGGGGTTTGGCGAGATTATCGTGACCAGTGACTTTGGGAAAGCACCGGTTACCGATACCACTACCCGGTGGTTCTTTCGGGGTGTGAAGCAATGACAGCACTGCGGGCCGTCGCGGTGATTGCTGAGTACGTTCCGTTTCATAATGGGCACCTGTGGCAATTACACGAGGCCCAACGACTGACCCAAGCTGACGTGACCGTGGCCATTATGAGTGGCAATTGGACCCAGCGGGGGGAACCGGCCGTCTTTGATAAGTGGACCAGAACGAAGATGGCGTTAGCCAATGGGGTTGATTTAGTAATTGAGTTGCCAGCGGTTTCTGCCGTTCAGCCGGCCCATTTGTTTGCCCAGCGAGCCGTGGAGCTGGTGCAAGCTTTACACTGTGACGATTTATCGTTTGGCAGTGAACATCCGGATTGGGATTTTAACCAGCTGGCGCAACTCGACGTCCAGGCCACCGGACAAGAATTTCAGGATCACCACTTGAATTTTCCCACGGCTTTTCGCCAGGCGCTGCTGCGGGAGTATGGACTGGCATTGCAGGAACCAAACGATACGTTGGGATTTTGGTACGCCCAGGCGGCGGGGCAGTTTTCGCATCCTGTGCACCTGGTTCCGGTAAAACGCCAGGGCAGTGGTCATCGTGACCAGCAACTCGGGCGGACGATTTCGAGTGGAACGGCGATTCGCCGGGCATTACTGGCCGGGGATTTGGATTACCGCACCAGTGTTCCCGCTGCCAGTAACCAGGCGTGGACCGGATTAACCCCCTTAGATTGGGAACAATTTTGGCCGTATTTGAAGTATGCGATTACCCAGCAGACGCCTGCCGAATTACGTCAGATTTACCAGATGACAGAGGGCCTAGAGTACCGGTTACAACGGTTGGCGCCATCGGCACCTTCGTTTGCAAACTTTTTAGCGGCTGTAAAAACCAAACGGTATACCTATCCGCGGTTACAACGCTTATGTACGTATATTTTACTTAACTTTCAGGCCCAGGCTGTTCGTGATTATCAACCGGTGCTGCGGGTCTTAGGAATGACAACCCGGGGCCAGCAGTACCTGCATACGGTCAAAAAACACCTGGAACTCCCGTTGATTACGACGGCCAGTAAAACTGCTCTGGACCAGGACCTTGCCTTAGAGGCGCGCGCGGGCTTAGTCACGGAGCTGGTTAATGGTCGGATTCAAGATCGGGGACGATCGGTAATCCGGAAACCAGCTATCAAGGAGTAGACCTTGACATCGATTTTTATTGTCAGTATAATTACAATTGTTGCATTGGAGGTATTTATATGAAGTGGTCCTTTGAAAAGTTACAAGGTTATCAAAAGGAACCGTTCACAGAGCAGGGTACGCTTGATTTGAAGGCGGACCTTCTGGAGCGATATCCGCAGGAGATTTTAGATGCAACGCCATTTACGGTCCAAGTTTCTGCTGTAGCTGATAACGGGGATGTAATCATTGATGCCGACGTTGAAGGAACGGTGACGGTACCATCGTCGCGTTCATTAACACCGTTTTCATTGCCACTGAAATTTCATTTTTCCGAAGTGTATGTCAACACGAAGGCCGCCTTTAATCGCTATGAGAATGAGGTTGTCGTTATCAAGGTTGATGACGATGGAAAGGTTGATTTTGACAAAGCAGTGGCAGATAATGTGATTGTGCAGATTCCAATGCAAGTACTTTCGCCAGCCGAACGGGCCGGAGCTAAAATGCCGGCCGGTGAGGACTGGGAAGTGATTTCCGAAGCTGACTTTAACGAGCAGCACGCGGAAGCTAAACAAGTTGATCCACGTCTTGCTAGTCTGAAGCAGTTTTATGCGGATGATGACGACAAGGCTTAAAAATTCACTAGTGGAAATTAATTAAGGGGAGGTTGTTATTAATGGCTGTACCAAAGCGAAAAACTTCGAAAGCAAGAAGAGATATGCGTCGTGGTCACATTAAGTTGACGGTACCGGGCATGAGTCCATGTCCTAACTGTGGTGAACTGCGGAAGTCTCACTATGTTTGCCCAAGTTGTGGTTACTACAACGGCAAGGAAGTTGTTGCTCAAAAGAACAACTAATATTTAGAAAGAACGGCGAAAACACCATGGGTTTTCGCCGTTCTTTTTTTATCCCCAATTGACATTGGTTTTAGCTCTGTTAAAATACGAATAACTAAAAGTAAGTAACGCCTCAAAATGATGATTTAACGAACAGTTACGGCACGCGATAAGTCCATGTTCCTGATTTTTGCTTTTCCAGAGTGGATGGTGGTAAAAAGCGGGGGCATCGCCAACCCGCCCGGACGTTACTTAGCAGTTGATGAGGGATTAGAGCAAATGAGAAAGAGGGACCACGATGGGGCAAAAAAAGCAGAACGCAGCTGGAACAGTTGAAACGTTACTATCTGGTTGGACCGGCGTCGAAATTGAGGAGCACCGGGTGGAACAACATCCCCGCAGGCTATCGCGGTTTGATCACCCGGCTCAACTGGGAGACCGGCACTACCAACCCTACTTTCAAACTGATTTTTCGGAAAGTATGGAGGAGTTAATTACGGCTCCGCACCAAGCAGTCCAAGCGGTCAGTAGCCAATTGCACAGTTTGCAGCAGTTACTAACGGAACAATTGCATCCAGATGAAGTGATTTGGCCCCTGTCCATGCCTCCCAAGTTGCAACCAAGTGACGTAACCTTTTTAGAAAAGACCTTCAAACGTGATTGGTATCAGGGATATCGGGATTTATTGCTCGCGAAGTACGGACCGTTGCAGCACATTATGTGTGGGGTGCACGTTAGTTACTCGCCAACGCCCGCGATCGTGAGCTGGTATCAAGCGCAACACCAAATTGCGGACCGAGTAACAGCCAAAAACCAGTTGATGTTTCAAATCACCCAGGAGTTAGTGGGATTTCGGTGGTTATTAACGTATTTATTTGGAGCCAGTCCGCTGGATGAAAATCAACCAGCGCCCCGTCCCTTGGTGCGCTCGCTGCGCGCCAGTCATCGGGGATTTGGAAACCGATCGGATGTTCACGTTAGCTATCAGCGGCTGGCGGATTTTGTTAACCAACAACTCGAGGCGATTCGCACGAAAAAATTATTTGCACCGAGTGAGTTTTACGGACCAGTGCGCTTAAAGGCCAAAAACGGGTTGGCTTCGATTCCGCAGCAGGGGATTGATTATTTGGAATTACGGACGCTCGATAACGATCCCTTTGCTACGGACGGCGTTGCTCCAACGACCCTCCGGGTGGTTCGCTTACTAATTCTGGCAGGGATCTTGTTTCCAGAACCTTGGGATGCTGAGCGCCTGGCGACCGCTGCTGCTGCCAACGATCAGGTTGCCCTCGCCGCTCCGACGGCCCCGTTGCCGGCCGATTTGCAGGCTAGCGCGAAGCAGTTAGTGGAGCGGTTACAAACCGTTGTGAAGCAATTACCCAATCCCGCAGATTGGCAGGCCAGCTTAGCAATGGTGCGTGATCGACTCCAGGATCCAGATCAGACCACCGCGGGGCGGTTAGTGCCCTATGTCCACCAGGATTCTCTAAGTGATTTTGGCTTTCAACGGGGGCTTGCAACCAAACGGGCTCGCCAAGGAGCGGCGTTGAGCGCGCAATTTCCGGACGTTGTTCCAGAGTTGGTTCCGGTGTATCGCTATCTTGCGCAAACTGGCATTCCATTTAGAGTGCAGGACCCAACTAAACTGGTGGTAACCATTGCTGATCAGACCCCGATCACGGTGACCAATCCCGCGCAACTAGCTGAGCTTCAAGCACTGTGGCAAGCGCATTTTCAGTAGTTGCGGCTAACGATTAGCGCCAGAATCATGGTATAATAGTACTTGATAACTTAATAAAGGGGGTTACATTATGAATGGTGAAATTTTAGGAAACACGCAAGACCTCGCCCAACGGTTAATTGCCAAAACGTACCAAAAGGTGACGATTGGGTTAATCATTACGGGGCTTGTGATGGCCTTCATGGCAACGTTTATGCGTGGCTTTATCATGTCAATGGGGTTAGGAACTTCGTTAATCTTTTTGGTAATTATGATTGGGCTCATGTTTATGCTATCCCGCTCGGTTAGCAATGAAAACTCCAGCCCGTCGACTGCCAACGCAATTTATTATGCCTTGACGGTTTTGTTTGGAGTTTCGACGAGTCCGCTCTTGGTTTACTACAACATGAATACCGTTGGGTTAGCGATGTTAGCCACGGCACTCATGTTTGGGGGCTTAACCTACTATGCCAACCACACCAAGAAGAATTACATTCCAATGGGAATCTATTTATTCTGGGCTTTGTTAGCAGCGGTCGTGTTATCGATTGTGGCCATTTTCATTCGCATCCCAGGGTTCTACCTGCTCATAGATGTCGTCTTGTTAGTAATCTTTTCGTTCTACATCATCGTTGATACGCAGAGCGTTAAGCAATACGCTAACCAAGTAACGTCAGAAAGTCAGTTAGAAAAGTACAGTACCATTGGCGCCTTAAACATCTACATTGATGTCTTGAATCTGTTTGAAATTTTGGTTGAACTCTTCGGAGCTGGTCAAAGTAATAATAATTAGATTCCAAAAAACACCTTTCGTTTGAGAGGTGTTTTTCGTTTGCACTGCGGTGGAATGGCAAGTCAGCCTCGGTAAGGCAACTTAGGTTACTTAGGTAATGGCACCAAAAAAAGCATTGTTCATGGGAACAATGCTTTTTTACTAGTTAGTCATCGTGATGATGGCGTTGTTTATTTTGATTGCGGTGGGATTGGGGTTGCTCAGTCGTAGACTGGTCCTGTTCCTCTTTGGCAATTTGATCTTCGGTCTGGACCACTTCTTCTGGGACCACCACCTTGGGCGGATTCCGTTTGGCTTCAGCATTAACCTGGGCCACAATTTTAGGCCGGTAGGCGTTGACAATCAGTTGTTGCAGGATTGCAAAGAGCCCACCAATGAAGAAGTAGATCCCGAGTCCAGCCGGAGAAGACATGGTTACAAAGAAAATCATAATCGGACTAATTAACATCATAAAGCCCATTTGTTTCCGTTGCTCCTTGGGCATGCCAATTACAGACAGATAACCTTGGATTCCATATACAATTAGAGAGAGGACGGCTAACAAGAGACTCCGTTGCCCCAGTTGAATGCCCATGAACACCGTGTGAGAAAGTTCTGGTGAATACCGGATGGCCGCGTAGAGGGCGGCAAAGACGGGTAGTTGAATGAGGAGGGGTAAGCAACCAATTCCTCCGGTCATACTGATATCATTGTCTTTATAGAGCCGCATCATTTGTTGATTAAGGGCCATTTGTTCCTGTTGGGTTTTGGCATTTTTCATCAACTGTTGAAGCTTCGTTAACTGCGGTTTGACGAGGGCCATTTTTTCCTGCTGGACGGTGGATTTTTTCACCTGGTTGACCATCATCGGCAGTAACAGTAATCGAACGACGACGGTAATCACGATGAGGGACCAGCCGTAGCCTCCAACGAACTTGGCGAGCCAATCCATTACGTGTTGACCGGGAACAGCCAGGTAGTCATAAACTAATCCATAGGGTTTGCCGTGGGCGTCCGTTTGCACACAACCAGACAGCGTCAACCCAGCGAGCCCAGTCAGACCTAATAAGGCCAGTTTTTTGCCGATTTTCATATTATTTACTCCTTTAACTTTCAATCATAGCTCTAATCTTAACCTAAACCCCACCGAACTGCAATTTTATGCCTGCTTAGTCAGGGCTTCGAAGTTAAATGCTACCTTTTGGTGGGGATGTGATAAAATTAGCTTAATTAGGAAACAAGCGGGGATTAAGATGGAACGAATTAATTCGAAACAAAACCAACGAATTAAAACTGTAAAAAAATTAACCACGGCGAAGGGGCGCAAGCAGCAACACCAATATTTATTGGAAAGCTGGCATTTAGTGCAGGCGGCCTTAGAGGCGTTGCCAGCCACAGACATCGTGATGGTATACGCAACCGATGATCAGTATTTGGCGCACGGGGCGGCGCTCACCGACCAACCAGTGACGCTGATTTCTGAGGCCGTTGCCCAGGAACTGGGTGACACGCAGACCCCCCAGGGAATCTTTCTCGTGTGCGAGCTACCAGACGTGGTGAATACCATTGCCCCCAAAGGAGCGTGGTTACTGTTAGACCACGTTCAGGATCCCGGTAACATTGGGACGATGGTGCGGACCGCTGATGCCGTGGGCTTTCGCGGAGTGGTGTTTGGAACTGGGACTGCCAGTCCGTACCATAGTAAGGTTTTGCGGGCCATGCAGGGGAGTCAGTTTCATTTGCAGGTCGTTGAACAGGCACTGCCCACTGTCATAAAGCAGTTTCAAGAGCACCAGGTGCCCATCTATGGGACGGAGTTAAATCCGGCGGCGGTTAACTACCGTACGATTACGCCCCAAACTGATTTTGCTCTGATCATGGGGAACGAGGGGAATGGGATGGACCAGGCGTTATTGCAACAGACCACGAAAAACTTGTATATTCCCATTCAGGGCCACGCAGAATCATTGAACGTTGCGATTGCAGCGGCGGTGATTATGTTTCGCATTACGGCACATTAAAACGAGGTGATCAAATGACAAAACCAGCTTGGCAGGCGGATCCGGAGTACGTGGCCTGTGTGCAGGACCTGTTACAAACGCCGGCGGTCCAAAAACTGGCCAACTATACCCAACACCACCATTCGACGCGGCTCAAACATTGTTTATATGTTTCCTACGAAAGTTATCGAATTGCGAAAAAGTTCCATTTAGATTACCGGGCAGCCGCCCGGGGGGGCTTGTTGCACGATTTATTTTACTATGACTGGCGCACCACCAAGTTTGCGGTCGGGAGTCATGCCTTTATTCATCCGCGGGTTGCCCTTCGTAATGCCCATCAGCTTACCGAACTAACCCCGAAGGAAGAAGATATTATCTTAAAGCACATGTGGGGATTAACGTTGGCCCGGCCGAAGTATAAAGAGAGTGTAATTGTCTCTTTGGTGGACGACTATGCGGCCGTTCATGAATTTATGCATCCAATTGAAACAAAGGTAAAACAAGTATTTAAAAAATAAAGCAGAGGAGGCCCTTTAAAATGGGAAAAAAACGAATGCGGGATGAAGCTTGTCTATGTGCTAGTTTTCAGGAAGCGTTTCGAATTTTGGGACGAAAGTGGAACGGAATGATCATTCAGTCACTATTGGTAAGTGGTCCACTGCGGTTTGGAGAACTAGCTTTAAAGGTTGCTGATTGTAGCGACCGGGTCTTGACGGCACGGTTGAAAGAACTGCAAGCGTGTGGGATTGTGACCCGCAAAACCAGTGCTGACTCGGCTCTGATTTTGTACGATTTAACCCCCAAGGGGCAAGATTTGCGTCCGGTGATGGAAGCCACCCACGCCTGGGCCGATAAGTGGTGTAATCAGCATGATGAGGCTTGACCAACCAGCGGGAATGTTTTATATTTTTAGTAACTACGATAGTTAAAGAGGTAGTAGGTTTCACGTTCGAACAGAGAGGCTACGCAGGCTGAAAGTAGTCATTGAAACTGAATTCGCTTTAAACTGTAGGCATGTGCAAACAATGCCCGGCTGATGGTCGTTACCACATCACATGAGTGCGTAAGGAAACTTACGAATGTGGGTGGTAACGCGAAGCTTCGTCCCGGTCGATGGGGGCGAAGCTTTTTTTCTGGACAAAATTGAAGGAGGATTTCTATGAGTTTGCAAACAGAATTAGAAACAATTAAGGAGAACGGGTTGCAACAAATTGCAGCTGCGCCGGATCAGAAAACCCTTAATCAAATTAAAGTGAAGTTACTCGGGAAAAAGGGGTCGATTACAACCACGCTCCGCGGCATCGCCGACTTACCGGTAGCTGAACGGCCCGTCGTGGGTAGTTTAGCTAACCAGGTGCGAGATCAGCTTACGCAAGCGCTACAAACTAAGTTAACCGACTTAGAAACGGCGGCCATGAACCAGCAACTAGCGGCTGAAAAAATTGACGTTACTTTACCCGGGGACCATATTCCGTTTGGCCACCCCCACGTCATTCAAAAAATTATCGATGAAATTGAGGATATTTTCATTGGAATGGGCTATCAGGTTTTAAGCGGTCCAGAGGTGGAAGAAGAATACTATAACTTTGAAATGATGAACCTACCAAAGGATCATCCCGCTCGTGATATGCAGGACACGTTTTACATCACGAAGGAAATTTTAATGCGGACGCATACCTCGCCCATGCAAGCTCGGGCGTTAGAAACCCACGATTTTTCCACGGGACCTTTGAAAATGATTTCTCCAGGGGTGGTTTTTCGGCGTGATACTGATGATCCGACTCATTCACACCAGTTCCATCAAGTTGAAGGAATTGTCATTGACAAACACATTACGATGGCCGATCTCAAGGGGACCCTGGCAGCCATGACGCACGCGTTATTTGGAGACAAGTTTGCGGTCCGGCTTCGCCCGAGTTATTTCCCATTTACAGAACCATCGGTCGAAGCCGACATTACCTGCATGAATTGTGGGGGCAAGGGCTGCCCAGTTTGTAAGGGTTCCGGTTGGATCGAAGTCTTAGGAGCCGGCATGGTGCACCCCAACGTTTTGAAGATGGCTGGAGTTGATCCCGAAACCTACGGCGGGTTTGCCTTTGGTGTTGGTCCGGATCGCTTTGCCATGTTGAAGTATGGAGTTAACGACATTCGTGATTTCTATTTGAATAATCTGAAGTTCTTAACGCAGTTTGATTAACAGGAGGATTGACCATGTTACTTTCGTATGATTGGATCAGTAAGTATCTAAACCTTGAGCTGGATCCCGTCGCCCTCGGCGAAAAAATTGAACGAACCTCAGTGGAGGTGGACTCGGTTAAACGGCGCCAGGATGGTTTGAAAAAGTTAATTGTTGGAGAAATTGTCAGCATTGAAAAGCATCCTGATGCTGGACACTTGAACATTTGTCAAGTCCAGGTTGGTCCGGATGCAATTCAACAAATTGTGTGTGGGGCTCCCAACGTGGCCGTTGGTAAAAAGGTGATTGTTGCGATGCCCGGGGCCCGTGTGGCTGGCAACGTAAAAATCAAAAAGGCCAAAATGCGGGGCGTGAAATCGGATGGCATGTTGTGTGCGTTAGATGAAATTGGCTTTCCCAAGGACGTCGTTCCAGACGAATGGAAGGATGGCATCTACTTTTTACCGGATGATGCCGAGTTAGGAGCACCGGTTTATCCTTACTTAGGGATGGATGATGCCATGTTGGATCTAGACGTGACGCCTAACCGCGGTGACATGCTCAGTATGCGGGGGGTAGTGTATGACTTAGCCGCTGTTTTAAACGAACCAGCCCAGTTTGAGGTGACTCCGGAGGCGGCTACTGGGACCGAACCGAGTTCCGCCGCAATTGCTGCCACCGCTGATGCACAACTGGCATCCCAATATCACGTGCAAGTGGTTAAAAACGTGCAGGTTCATCCGAGCCCGTTGTGGTTACAAATTCGCCTGTGGAACGCAGGCATTAAACCCATTAACAACGTAGTTGATGTTACGAACTACGTGATGTTACTGCTGGGACAACCATTACATGCGTATGATTTAAACCAACTGCCAAGTGCAGATTTAAGCGTTCGTGCGGCCCAACCGGGCGAAAAAATCACGACGTTGGATGAACAAGCTCGGGAACTAACGGACCAAGACGTCGTCATTGCCAGTGGCAACCAACCGGTGGCGTTGGCCGGTCTGATGGGGGGCACGGCCACTCGGGTAACCGCGGATACCACGGATGTTGTGTTAGAGGCAGCAGTCTTTGATCCGGTTCGGACGAGAAAAATGGCGCAAGCTGAAAACTTGCAAACAGACGCTTCCCAGCGCTTTGAACGGGGCGTTGATCAGGGAAACGTAGTCAACGCCTTACACTATGCAGCGGGCTTACTGCAAACCATTGCTGGGGGCACTGCCAGCCAGGGAGCGGTAACCGGGAGCCAAGCCAACGTTACTCCGCAGGTAATTAAGATTACGCCTGCTCGAATTAATCACGTGTTAGGGACCGATTTGAGTGCTAACACCATTCAGTCCATCTTTACCTGCCTCGGATTTACGGTGACAGAAACGGATCAGACCATGGAGGTCACCGTTCCAACCCGGTGCTGGGATATTCACATTGATGCGGATCTGATTGAAGAAGTGGCTCGGATTTACGGGTACGATCAACTCCCACAAACGCTCCCCGTTACCCAAACAACGGCGGGCGGTTTAACCCCGGCGCAACGCTTAATGCGCCACTCGCGGCAAACTTTACAAGGAGCAGGATTGAACCACGCAATTTCGTACTCACTGACGACTCCCGAAAAGGCGGGGATGTTTCTACTGCAGCCGAACTTTGCCACGACCCTGCAGTGGCCCATGACTAAGGATCACTCGGTCTTACGGATGAACCTGGTTAGTGGGTTACTGGATGACATTGCTTACAACCAGGCCCGGGGCGTGGAAAATGTGCCGTTGTATGAACAGGGACGGGTCTTTGCCAAGCAGTCCGCCGAACAAGTACGCCCATTAGAAATTGAGCACGTTGCGGCCGCCATTTCGGGGACCTTACCTACCCCGACGTGGAACCAGCACCCGCAACCAGTGGACTTCTTTGCGTTGAAGGGAATCCTGGCCCAGTACCTGCAAACCTTGTCGCTCCAAGGGACCATTACGTACGAAGCAACTGACCAAATTGCAGAGATGCATCCCGGGCGGACGGCGCTTGTGAAATTGGATGGGGCCGTACTAGGCTTTATCGGGCAGGTTCATCCGCAGGTCGCAAAACAGTTTAAAATTAAACCGACCTACGTCTTTGATTTAGATCTGGATCAGTTAATTCAGGCGCCGAAACGCGAAGCCCAATACCAAGTGGTTAGTTCGTTACCTGGAATTAAACGGGATGTGGCCATGTTAGTGGCAGAAAACGTGACTAACGCGGAAGTAACCCAGCTCATTTGGCAACGTGGGGGAGCCTACCTCCACGATGTCAACCTCTTTGATGTTTACGTTGGTGAACACGTGCCAGAAGGGAAAAAGTCACTGGCATATACCCTGAGCTTTGAAAATCCAGCAGCCACCCTTCAAGATGACGTAGTTAACCAGGCGCTGGCAAAGGTGGAACAATACTTGAAATCTGAGTTACATGCAGAAATCCGATAGAAAAAAGAGAGGGACAGAGCACGCATGGAAACAAAACAAACGCGTCCGGTCATTATTGGTGTAACGGGCGGATCTAGTAGTGGCAAAACGACGGTTAGTCGCGCAATCTTACAACGGTTATTGGGACACTCGATTTCAATTATTCAACAGGATTCATACTACAAAGATCAAACTGATTTAAGCATGGCGGAACGTAAAAAGGTTAATTATGACCATCCCGATGCCTTCGATAATGATTTGTTGGTTGATCAGTTACGCCGGTTGTTAAACTACGAAACGATTGAAAAACCAGTGTATGACTACACGGAGTTTACGCGTAGCCCGAAGACGGAACGGCAGGCGCCTACGGATGTGATTATTTTGGAAGGCATTTTAACCCTGAATGATCCCCGCCTACGGGATCTGATGGACATTAAGGTCTTTGTCGATACGGCCGATGACATCCGGTTAATTCGAAGAATCCAGCGGGATACCAAGGAACGCGGGCGTTCGCTTGATTCAGTGATTCAACAGTACTTAGGGACCGTCCGGCCCATGTACCAGCAGTTCGTAGAGCCCTCGAAACGTTATGCCGACATTATCATTCCGCGGGGTGGTAAAAATAACGTTGCCATTGATTTGTTGGCCACCAAAATTAAGGCAATTTTGGGGACGGATGATGAAGACCCGGTAATTGCCGACTAACTTTTTATTTGATAATCGCCGCGGTTCGTGATAAATTCTAAGTTGACTAAAATAATTGAGGTGGAATCATGGCTGAAGATAAAGTATATCCAATGACCAAAGAGGGGAAAGTTAAGCTTGAAGCCGAATTAGAAGATTTAAAGACTAATCAGCGCCCCCACGTGATTGAACAAATTAAGATTGCCAGAAGTTATGGTGATTTATCCGAAAATTCAGAATACAAATCAGCAAAAAACGAACAAGCACTATTAGAAAGTCGGATTAATACCGTGGAACACATGCTCCAGTTTGCTGAGGTAGTGGACGAAGAACAAACTGCCAGCGACGAAGTGAGCGTGGGAAAAACGGTTGAGTTTAAGGAACTCCCGGACGAGGATCCGGAAACGTACCAAATCGTCGGGGCAGCGGAAGCTGATCCGTTATCAGGCAAGGTCTCAAACGACTCTCCAATTGCCAAGGGCTTATTAGGTCACAAGGTTGGCGAAGAAGTTGACATTGAGATTCCCGACGGTGTGATGCACGTGCAAATCATTTCGGTTAAATAGTGATTGAGAAAGAGACTCGCAAAGGATTGCCTTTCGCGAGTTTTTTCTTATTAAATTGCCACTTCGCTGATTTTAGGAGGGGCCCTGATTGCGGTTGCTCGCGGATAATGTAATAATGGAAAAAGCTGCCTTGATTGGCATGGGATGTTAAATAATTAAATGAAGAGGAGCAACATCGTGGGTAATTTCTTTAGTCGATTTTTTAAGAAAAAAACACGAACTAGTCGACATGAAAATGGAAATAAGCGAATTCCCTTTCGCTTAAATTTAATCTTTGCTTTAGTGGGTATTTTGTTCGCGGTGCTAATCTGGAAACTAGCGGACCTCCAACTAATTCAGGGAAACTACTTCAAGTCGATCGTGAATAAAAACAACAGTTCAACGGTTTATGGAAACGTCCAACGGGGAATGATTTATGATTCCACCGGAAAGCTTCTGGCGGGAAATAAAACCGAACGGGCGATTACCTATACGCGGGGACCTAAAGTGACGGTAAACGATATGTATCAGGTAGCAAACCGGTTAAGTAAGATCATTCAGGTGCCAACAAAGAAGCTGACGAAAAAGCAAATGGCTCAGTTCTATTTAGCAAGTAGTGAGCACCAGAAGCAAATGGCTACCAAGGTTCCCAACCATCAAGATTTAAATCCGGATCAATTGGTTGAAGCAGAATTAAAACTCGCGCAAAAGAAACCACCATACCAAGCAACGGATCAATTTAAGAACGCCGCTGCCATTTATACGTCAATGAGTGGGGCCTACCGCTTGACCACGACGTACGTTAAGTATGATCACGTCACTAATCAGGAAATTGCCAAGGTTGGTGAGCATGCGAAGCAGCTGCCCGGAGTCCAAGTGGGGACGAACTGGACCCGGGAATATCCGGATGGAAAAGAAATTCAGCCGATTACCGGGACGGTAACGTCTAATCAGGCTGGTTTACCAGAGAGCCGGATGAACCAACTGCTGTCGCAGGGTTACTCACAAAATGAATCGGCTGGAAATAACAGCTTGGAAGAACAGTACGAACCGGTTCTACGGGGCTCAAAATCCCAAACAGAGATTAAGCTCAATAGTGATAACCAAATCATTAAGGCCGTGAAGAAATATCCAGGTCGACGGGGAGACAACCTCCAGCTTTCGATTAACGCGAAGTTCCAAAAGGAACTGCAGGAGATGGTTAAAAACGCCCAACCCGGCGGAAATGCAACGGGAACCTATGCCGTTGTCATGAATCCGAACAACGGGGCCATCATTGGGATGGCCGGGGTAAACCGGGATCCAAAGACCGGGAAAGTCAGTCAAAATGATCTGGGGGTCATGAATAACTCGATCACCATGGGATCCGTGGTGAAGGGAGCAACCATTTATGGAGCCTTCAAGAGCAAGGTTATTACCCCGGAAAGTAGTACGTTAACCGATATGCCGATTAAAAATGGGGGCAGTACCAAGAGTTCGTGGTTTAATAAAAACGGCTCGGCTAACCTTCCGTTAACGGCGGCTGATGCCCTAGAAGTATCCTCAAACTCTTACATGATGCAGTTGGCCATGAAAGAAGGCGGCTTCCACTACGTTCCAGGGGCGCCGTTAAACTTGAGTCCGAACATCTTTAACATCGAACGCGGCTACTTTAACCAGTTCGGATTAGGGGTGAAGACTGGAATTGATTTACCAAACGAAACGACCGGGATTAAGGGACCAGGGGGCTATGCCAACATTGGGAAGTCTCTAGATGAATCCTTCGGGAACTACGATGGTTATACTACCTTACAAGTTGCCCAGTACATGTCGACCATTGCAAACGGTGGTTACCGGTTACGTCCTCACGTAGTGCAAAACGTCCGGAGTACGAATGCGAAAAACGGTAAACTGGGAGCAATCCGGGAAACGATTATGCCGCAAGCCCTGAACACGGTACCGATGAGTACGGACGAATTGCGGGTCTTAAAGCAAGGATTCTACCAAGTGGTCCACGGGCACAGCAAGTACAAGACCGGGGGCGCATTGGCCGAATTAAACCCAGAAGTATCTGCTAAAACGGGGACGGCGCAAACCTTCTATAATGGACAGGCGACGACTACGTTGAGTTTAGCTTCATACGCACCGTCTGATCATCCGCAGGTCGTGGTTGCCTTGGCAATGACGAACCTACCTGATAATGCCGAAAGCAATAATACGGACCTGGCCAAAAACATTTACCGGGCTTACTGGAAAGACGTCCAGCACACCGATAAGTAGCGTCAAGTAGAAATACTTAACATTTATTTGGTTAATTAGTAGAAATTATGGTCCAAAAATGGTAGACTAATATTTGTTATATTTGATAAATCAAAAAAGCATTGGTTGGAGGTATTTAACATGCGTGTACACATTACTTTAGAATGTACTGAATGCCACGAACGCAATTACTTAACTTCTAAAAATCGTCGTAATAATCCCGATCGGTTAGAATTAGAAAAGTATTGCCCTCGTGAGAGAAAAGTTACTTTACATCGTGAAACAAAATAAGATTTTGGGCTGTTGCCCAAAATCTTTTTTATTAATGGGACTAATAAGATGAAGACAGCAATTCGGACCACGGTTTTACACAAGTTAGCACAGCAAGCGCAACCGGCCAGTCGGTTTACAGAGCTCTATCAGCGGTTGTTTGCAACGTCAGTCTGGCAGGAGGCGCAGGTGGTGGCGGTAACCATTAGTCTTCCGCATGAATTACCGACGCAGCCCATGATTAGCCAGGCCCAGCGACAGGGAAAACTGGTGGTAATTCCCCGCACGGTTCCACATCGCGAACTGCGCTTTTATCCACTGACTCCGAAGACCTGCTTAGCCAAGACGAAGTTTGGAGTGTGGGAACCGCAAAACGGGACCGCCCTTACCAAGGACCAAATTGACCTCGTACTGGTGCCAGGGGTAGCTTTTTGTAGGCACAATCACCACCGCATTGGTTATGGTGGGGGCTTTTACGACCGGTTTTTAGCGTCATTTCCGGGGCAGACCATTGCCCTGGCGCAACGAGAACAGGTAGTAGAACAGCCGTGGACTCCGGATCCCTTTGATGTCCCCGTCCAACAATTACTGGTGGAGGATGAACATGGATAAACTGGAGAAACAGCCGGTCGTGACGTGGAGTTTAATTGGGATCATGGTGGTCGTGTTTGGCCTGATGACGCTGGCTGGCGGAACTAACAACCTTACGGTCCTGGTTCAATTTGGGGCCGAGGTAAATCAGTTAGTGCAAGCTGGGCAGTGGTGGCGGCTCATCACCCCGATTTTTATTCACATTGGCTGGCAGCACCTGACCCTTAATTTGCTGACCCTCTACTTCGTGGGTCGCATTTTAGAGAACGTGTTTGGGCACGTTCGCTTTTTGCTGCTGTTTTTGGGAGCGGGGATCATTGGCAACTTATTTAGTTTTGCCTTCGGTAGCAATACCAGTGTTTCCGCTGGGTGCAGTACCTCGCTCTTTGGTTTGTTTGGCGCCTTTTTGATGCTGGCCCTGGCAAGACCACATAACGAATGGATTCGCCAAACGGCGCGCTCCTTTTTGGTGTTAGTGGTACTGAATTTGGTCTCAGATGTCTTCTTGCCCTTTGTCAACATTTGGGGGCACTTAGGCGGGCTTGTGGGCGGCTTTTGCTTGGCGTTTGCCCTGGGTTTACCACGCCCACATTTATTACCGAAAAAAGTACGATTTTTTTATGCAAACGTTTTAATTATTGTTATAATAGCTTTGTGGATCATTGGATTTAAGCGGTAATGATTCGAGCTACGAACCCACGAGGTGACCAGTGATGAAGAATTTATATGATGTTCAACAGCTATTAAAACGGTTTGGAATTTATGTCTACGTGGGGAAACGCATTTGGGACATTGAAGTGATGGCCCTCGAGTTAGATCATTTGCATGAGGCACGCGTGATTTCCCAAACGGAGTTTACCGCTGCGAAGTTGGTTTTAAAGCACGAACATCACCTTGAAGCTACCAAAGCACAGCAAATAACTGGAGGATTAGAAGATGGCAAAAAACTTAATTGGAATTGATTTAGGTGGAACTACCACGAAAATGGCGTTCTTAAACCAACAAGGTGAAGTCTTAGAAAAATGGCGCATCTTAACTGATGTGAGCGATAACGGCAGTCACATTGTTGAAAATATCGTTAAATCAATTAGGCAACACATCGAAGATTCCGGTAAAACTCCCGCTGATTTCATTGGAATTGGGATGGGAACTCCCGGAACGGTTGATCGTGAAAACGGAACGGTTTCTGAAGCCTATAACTTGAACTGGGCGGCGACCCAACCGGTTCGGCAACAAATTCAAGAGGGCCTTGGTTTACCCTTTGATTTAGATAACGATGCGAACGTTGCCTCCCTCGGTGAATACTGGAAAGGGGCCGGAAGTCTCGAAGAAGACGTGGTCTTTGTGACCCTTGGAACTGGAGTTGGAGGCGGTGTGATTGCCAACGGCAAACTGCTCCATGGGGTGAACGGTGGGGCCGGTGAAATCGGTCACATTGCGGTGCAACCAGATGGCTACCTGTGTACCTGTGGCAAGCGGGGGTGCTTAGAAACCTATGCGTCTGCTACTGGAATTGTCCGCGTGGCTGCTGATATGGCTAAGACCTTCAACGGAACTTCACGGTTAGCAGAATTAGAACAAACTGATGAAAAAATCACCTCGAAGTTAATTTTTTACTTGGCTGATAACGGCGATATCTTGGCTAACCAAGTAGTTGACCGGATTTGTTTCTACCTTGGCCTGGCTCTGTCGGCCATCGGGAACACGTTGAATCCGGCTAGTATCGTAATTGGTGGGGGAGTTTCCAACGCGGGAAACACCCTGTTACAACCAACGACTAAGTACTTCCAGGAAAATGCCTTCCCATCCATTCGGGATACAACGAAGCTCAAGTTAGCCGAACTAGGAAACGATGCGGGAGTCATTGGAGCTGCTTCAATGGCCTTACAATTTAGATAAACTGGAGTGAATGTTAATGATCGCTGCAAGTGGTTTCACCAGCTCACTGCTCATGGTTTTAATTGCGTTACTACTGGTAATCGCAATTATCGCCGGTCTCCGTTACTGGCGGATTTGGCAGGTGAAAAAGTACACCCAGTTTCTTTCGGAAGCTGAGTTTCAACGGGGAATTCGGACGGCGCAGGTGGTTGACCTGCGTGAAGCGCAAAGCTTTACCAATGGGCATATTTTGGGAGCTCGGAACATTCCGTATGCGTCACTAAAGCTGACGTATCAGGATTTACGTCCAGATTTACCCGTGTACCTGTATGACCAAACTAAAGTTTTAAGCGTCCAAGCCGCTAAGTTCTTGCATCAAAAGGGGTTTCAAAAATTAGCCCTTTTGGATGAAGGGTACCAAAAGTGGGACGGTAAGGTTAAAAAAGGATAAATCCCGGTGCGAGTGTGATGCTCACGCTGTAGCATGAATGGATGTGAACAGGCCCTCTTCTGGTTCTGAACCAGTAGGGGGCCTGTTTGGATATTAAGGAAAGTCACTGCCTAGCACCAAATGAGTGAACAAAAAACCCGGAGTTAGATAATCATCTCTAACTCCGGGTTTTTATACTGGAGAACTCAATTAGCTCTCCTTGATTCTGCTTTTGCGCTTGCAATCAGCAAATTAGGCTGGTAAAAACTAGCCCAAGTGGGAAGATCCGGCTTTCCGCATCACTTTTTTCCGATTTTCATCGGCCTTTTCTTCTTGGTTTTCGATGGGTTCAACGACGGTCTTTTTGAATGAGAATAATGCCCCCGCTGCCAAACCGAGTACGGTCGCAGCACCAGCTGCAAATCCTTTACCAAATTTATTCATTGGGAATGACCTCCTTTTTAATCACTGTTCTTTCCTTGTCTATTATGCTCGAATTGCGGTAAGATATCCAGTATCAAAACCTAATAAAGTGAGAAGATCATGAAACCAAAAGTTTTAGCCGTCGTTGGTCCCACGGCCGTGGGTAAAAGTGCGCTGGCAATTACGTTAGCCCAACGATTTAACGGTGAAATTATTTCAGGGGACTCCATGCAGGTTTACCGGCACTTAGACGTGGGGACAGCCAAGGTAACGGCTGCGGAACAAGCGGTAGTTCCGCACCATTTAATTGATATTTTAGATGTCCATGAGCAGTATGGGGTGCAGCGCTTTGTGGTCGATTGTACCCGGGCAATTACGGAGATTCGAACCCGCGGGAAGCTCCCGATTATTGTTGGGGGAACCGGGTATTACCTGCAAGCGTTATTCCAGGGATTACAACTCGGCGGCCAAGCGAGCTCCGACCCTGCGGTTCGAGCGGAGCTAGCCGCGGAGCAGCACCGCCTAGGGGCCCAAGCAATGTGGGCCCAGTTACAGCGCGTGGATCCGACTGCGGCTGAAAACATCGATCCGCACAACGAGCGCCGGGTCCTTCGTGCCTTAGAAATCTACCGGGTGACGGGTCACAAGCCGTCGCAGCAGCCAGAAGCGCCAGCCCCCTTTGATTCCCTAATAATTGGGCTTAATTGTGAGCGCCAGTTGTTATATCAGCGGATCAATCAGCGGGTTGATGAGATGGTTGCCAACGGTTTGGTGGCTGAAAATGAGTGGCTCAGGGATCAGGGTCCGGATGTGCCAGCGTTAAAGGGGATTGGGTACCGTGAATTTATCCCGTACTTCGCGGGGACTCAGGATCTAGCCACGACCGTTACGAAGATTAAAACCGATTCGCGTCACTATGCTAAGCGGCAGTTAACGTGGTTTCGAAATCAGATGGACGTTCAGTGGTATAACTTAGTGGAACATCCTGAGCAGCAGGCACCGCTCGAACAGGCAGTTACCAAATGGAGGCAAACACATGACGTTTAAGGATTTACAAACGCTCAGTTTAAATTATTACCAACAACTTGATGTTAAAAACCATACGATGTGGCAACAGCCGCGGCATCAAACCGCTGCCTTAGTTAGTCTAGAGGTTCAACTGGCAAACTTTGCGCAGGCGACAGGATTAGAAACGGGGGTCGTAAACCACCCTCAGTTGGCACCGCGCGCCACCCAGTTAGAGGAGTTTACGAAGTGTCTCCGGACGTTCTTTTTGGTCGCCAATCTCTTGAACTGGAATGAACTATGCCAGCCAACGGAGGAGCAATTAACCCGGTTATCTAACTTAACTCCAGATGAACCCAACACGCGGGCAACGCTGTACTTAATGGTCAATCGCTTGGTCTTGACGGCCTACTATGAAAAGCAGGCCACCGCGTTTCAGCACGCATGGAGTTTGTTTTTGAAGTGGGGATTGGTTGATAGCGGTTTTTCAATCGCTCAGATTACGGCAACCCTGCAACAACAGTTAGCCGCGTTACAGACCCCACCAGCTCCGGAAAATGGGCGTTGACTTACTTGCCATTAATCAATATAATGGTTACTGGTAATGACGTCGCAGTAGCCCAGTTGGATAGAGCAACGGTCTTCTAAACCGTAGGTCGAGCGTTCGAGTCGCTCCTGCGACATGCTAATCACTTCACTTGGTGAGGTGATTTTTTAGTTTGACAGATTAGCCAAAGTTAGCTATACTCAGTTTGTTGTACTTGTGGACTTCCACAGCTACAACCGCACAGTGTAAGTTTTAAGTTCGATTTCGACGCTTATCTCTGGCGAGTCTAAGCAATTATAGAGGAGGTGCATTGATATGTACGCAATTATCGTTACTGGCGGGAAACAATATAAGGTTGCCGAAGGGGAAACCATCTTTGTTGAAAAGTTAGACGCTCAACAAGGTGACCAAGTAACCTTTGACCAAGTTGTTTTTGTTGGCGGAGATAACCCGAAGGTGGGAACTCCCCTTGTTGACGGTGCTTCAGTTGAAGGATCAGTTGAAAAGCAAGGCAAAAACAAAAAGATCACGATTTTCCGTTACAAACCAAAGAAGGGGGCCCAATCCAAGAAGGGTCACCGTCAACCTTACACGAAAGTTAAGATTGAAAAGATTAACGCTTAATTATGATTAAAGCGCATTTTACAACTGAACAGGGTGTGATTACCGGCTTTACCTTAGCTGGTCACGCTGATTCAGGTGAATATGGGCATGATCTTGTTTGCGCGGCGGTCTCAGCTCTAGCGATTACGACCGTGAATGGGCTAGAAACCGTGGCCCAGTTGCAGCCAGTTGTGGATCAAGACGCTACCAACGGTGGTTATCTTCAGGTTCAAGTGGGTGCAGCAGCTACTGATCAGCGTGGACAAGCATTACTGCAAAGCTTTAAAAATGGAATGACTGAGATCGCGATGCAATATCGGGACTTCGTTACAATTAAATAATCTCTTAATTTGGAGGTGGATGACACATGCTTAAAATGGATCTACAATTCTTCTCTCACCATAAAACTGGTGGTTCTTCATCTAATGGTCGGGATTCTGCTGGTCGTCGGTTAGGAACTAAAGCTGCCGATGGCGCAACGGTTACGACCGGATCAATCATTTACAGACAACGTGGAACTCGGATTTACCCAGGTAAAAACGTCAAACGTGGTTCAGATGATACTTTATTCGCATTAGTTGATGGAATCGTTCGGTTCGAACGGTTGGGCAGAAGCAAACGTCAAGTTTCTGTTTACCCAGCAGCTGAAGCTGTTAATAAGTAAATAAAGATTCGAGGCCCGCTTACGGCGGGCCTTTTTTATTACCAGTTGGCTGTTTTACTTGCACCACACTGGCTAGTATTGATATGATAATGATGAATTAAATGGAGGGTGCTTATGGCTATTTCAACAGCAAAGTTTAAAACGGGATTAACAATTGAAGTCGATAACGCAATTTGGAAGATCATTGATTTCCAACACGTTAAACCAGGAAAAGGGGGCGCCTTTGTTCGGACGAAGCTAAAGAACTTACGGACGGGAGCTGTCCAAGAAAAAACGTTCCGTTCTGGGGCGAAGGTTGAAAAGGCTGAAATTGAAACCAAGAAAATGCAGTACCTGTACGATGATGGGACGGGTCTCGTTTTCATGGACGTTGACACCTACGATCAAATTACGATTCCTCGAGAAGCAGCTGAATCGGCAATGCCGTACTTACAACCGAACATGGAAGTTCAAATTGTGCAGTACCAAGGGGAAACAATCGGAATTGAAGTTCCTAAAACGGTAACCCTTGAGGTTGCTGAAACGGAACCAGGCATTAAAGGGGACACCGCTTCTGGTGGTTCCAAGCCAGCTACGATGACGACGGGCTTAACGCTCCAAGTTCCATTCTTTGTGAACCAGGGAGATAAACTGGTAATCAATACTACCGATGGCACTTACATCTCACGTGGTAAATAATTAATTAAATTGGGGGTACCAACCATGGCAGCTGAGGAACAGTTTATTACGTTAGCAACACGAAAAGATGATTTAGGTCAGATCAAAATTGCACCCCAAGTAATTGAAGTGGTTGCTGGAATCGCGGCCATTCAAGTGGATGGAGTTAACCGGATGCAGGGTAACTTCTCGACGAGTGTGAAAGGCCTGTTTGGTAGAAAAGAACGGACGCAGGGGGTGAAGTTGCTCCTTGATGATCAGGGTCAACTTAACATCGATGTGTACGTCTACTTTGATTATGGCGTTTCTGTTCCCCAAGTCGCTTTGCAAATTCAAGAACAGGTTCGGCAACAACTCCTCGTGATGACCGACTTACACGTACTCGCTGTCAATGTTCACGTTGAAGGCGTTGTGCCAGAGCGCACCCCCAAGGTTGATACCGACCTTTTGTTCAATAGTGATGGAGAAGACCGTGAAAATTAATCGACACCAAACGCGGGAGTTAGCGTTTCAAACGCTGTTTGCTTTGGAAAGTAATCAGGAAACTCAGCCCCAGGCGTTGTTTGACGAACTAACGGCTGGGCAAGTGGACGAGCTGCCGCCGTACTTTACCACCCTAGTAACTGGTGTGCAGCAGCATGCTACGGAGCTAAATGAACTAATTCAGACCCATTTAGCGGCTAAATGGACGGTGGATCGGTTGAATAAAGCTGATTTAATCATTTTACAATTAGCGGTATATGAGATTAAATTTAGCGAACAAGTTCCCCGAAACGTTGCCATTAATGAAGCCTTAGAACTAACGAAACAGTTTAGTGACGATCAAGCAACTAACTTTGTGAACGCTGTGCTAGATCAAATTACCGAATAGAACCCATTGTGGTTCTATTTTTTTTGCGTTAGTTTATGCTAAACTTAAACTAACTTGGAAAGGGAGGGCCCACGAATGGTGAAACTAATTGACGGACGGCAAGTGGCACGGGTGCTGAATGCACAAACCCAGACCCGGGTGGCAGCGTTACGGAAGCAGGGAATTGTGCCCGGCTTAGCGGTGGTCTTAGTGGGCCACGACCAGGCTAGCGAACGGTACGTTCGGATGAAAGAAAAAAAGGCTCAGTCACTGGGAATTTATTCGGTGTTAAAGCAATTACCAGCGGATAGCACGCAGGCAGAAGTGCTTCAGACCGTTACAGGATTGAATCAAGACCCTCGTATCACAGCCATTTTGGTGCAAGCTCCGCTTCCGCCCCAAATTGATGCGACCCAGGTGTTTGGCGCGATTGATCCGGCTAAAGATGTCGACGGCTTTCATCCAGAAAACGTCGGCAAATTGTACCTGAACCTTCCCGGACCCTATCCCGTGGCCTGCACGCCCCGTGGCATTATGACGTTGTTAGCAGCTAATCAGGTACCCTTGCAGGGGGCGAACGTCGTTGTGCTGGGTAAAAGTGCCATCGTGGGAAAACCGTTGGCAGCCCTATTACTGAATGCGGGGGCGACGGTTACGGTCTTACACAGTCAGACCAAGGAACGCGAGGCCTTTTTAAGTGCTGCCGACGTGGTGATTTCAGCGGTGGGGCAGGCCCATTTGTTAACTGATGCTGATTTTCAACCCCACACAACCGTGATTGACGTCGGTCAAAATTTAGATGAAAATGGCCGGCTAGTTGGGGATGTGGACTATTCCGAGGCATCTGTTAACATTGAGCAGATCACCCCGGTTCCCGGGGGAGTGGGACCCATGACGATTGCCACGTTAATGCAACAAACGGTTGAGATGAGCGAATGGAGCAAGTAAATGCAACATGAATATTTAACGGTAACGGCATTAAACCAATACATTAACCAAAAATTTGAACGCGATCCTTATTTAAAACGAGTTTACCTGACGGGAGAAATCTCGAACTGGCGCAAGCGACCGGGCCATCAATATTTTAGCGTGAAAGATGATCAGTCCGTAATTAGTGCCGTGATGTGGAAGGGTCAGTTTGCCAAAATTAAATTCACCCCGGAAGAGGGGATGAAAGTCTTGATTACCGGACGGATTTCAACCTTTCCCCGGAGTGGACAATATCAAATCTACGTGGAGGGCATGGAGCCGGATGGAGTTGGAAATCTCTACATTGCCTACGAACAATTAAAGCAAAAATTATATCAAGCCGGCTTGTTTGATCCAGAACATAAGCAGGTCATTCCCCGGTATCCACAACGCATTGCGGTCATTACCTCACAGAGTGGGGCGGTAATCCGCGACATTATTGACGCCGTCCGCAAACGCGATCCGAAAATTCAAATTGTCCTATTCCCGGCGGCCGTGCAGGGAGATAAAGCAGCCCCAGAAATTGTGCAACAAATTGAGCGGGTTAATCAGATCGGGGGCTTTGATACGCTGATTATTGGTCGGGGTGGAGGTTCGATCGAAGATTTGTGGCCCTTTAACGAGGAATCAGTGGCGCAAGCCATCTATGCGAGTCAGGTCCCAATTATTTCTTCGGTCGGTCATCAAACTGACAATACAATTGCTGATTTCGTGGCAGACATTCGCGCGTCAACTCCAACCCAAGCGGGGGTGTTAGCCTCCCCGGTGTTGAGTGAGGTAATTGCACAGTTACGCACGGAACAGGCGGCGTTAGAAAGCAACATGAATCACATTCTCCGCTTGCAACAACAACGTTTAGACCAGTTGCAACAAACGTACGTCTTCCAACAGCCCCAGCGTTTATATGAGACGTACGTTCAGCAGTGTGATCAACTAACGGAGCGCTTGCAAGCGACAATGCAGCAACGCCTGACGCAGGAACAGAACCGGTTAAACTTAGCTACGAATAATCTCCGGTCCCATTCACCGCAAACCATGATTCAAAGTAACCAGCGGGAACTAGCCTACCAAACCCAAAATTTACGCCAGGCGATTACCCAACTGGTCACCGAGGACCGAGACCGGTTAGCCAACCAGGTGGCCGCTCTCGATCATTTAAGTCCTCTGAAAATTATGAGTCGGGGTTACAGTCTGGTCCACGACCACCAAGATCAGTTGGTAACGACGATTGACCAGGTCCACCCCGGTGAACAGGTCACCATTGATTTCAGCGATGGGACGGCGACGGCAGACGTAACTGAAGTTACTAAGAACAAAGGAGTTCACGATGGCAAACACTAAACCTACTTTTGAAGAGAACATGCAACATTTAGAACAAATTGTGCAAGAATTACAGGCCGGCAACGTTCCGCTTGAAAAGGCCCTGAGCGAATTTCAAACGGGCGTTAAATTAAGTCAAACGATGCAAAAAACGCTCCAAAATGCAGAAGATACGCTGACCAAGATGATGACTCCGGACGGAGAAGAAGTTCCGTTTAAGCGGGATAAGGGTTATGAAGCCCAAGCAGAGCAAACCGATCAGCAAGCTGAGCAACAATCAGATCAGGATCTGCCTTTCTAATGAATGCGGACGAAAACACCCTAACCAACTTTACGGAACAGTATCGGCCACAAATTGAACAGACCCTGGCGACGATTGTGCAACAAGAGGCCAGTCAGCCGACGTTGCAGCAGTCGGAAGCTTATTCATTACTAGCCGGAGGGAAACGGTTACGTCCGTTGTTAACGTTGGCGACGCTCCGGAGTTTAGGTCAGCCGATTCTGCATGCCCAACTTGTGGCCAGTACCGCTGTGGAATTGGTGCACACGTACTCACTGATCCATGACGATTTACCAGCTATGGATGATAGTGATCTACGTCGCGGTAAGGCTGCGAGTCACAAACGGTTTGGGGAAGCCCAGGCCATTTTGGCTGGCGATGGACTCCTAACGGATGCCTTTGCCGTGTTAAGTAAGTGTGGTTTACCAGCGGAGCAAACGACGGCACTGGTTGGGCAGCTGGCGACGGCAGCGGGCTCGCACGGCATGGTGGCCGGACAAATGTTGGACATTGAAGCCACGGGCACGTCGTTAGCGCTAGATGACCTGCGCACATTAGACCGGCAAAAGACGGGGGCGCTCTTTTATTACAGTGTCATGGCCGGGGCCATCATGGGCCAAGCAACGGACCCCCAGCAACGCTCACTAGCTCAATTTGCGTGGAATTTTGGCGTGGCCTTTCAAATTTATGATGATTTACAGGATGAACAAGTTGGAACTAATGAAGATGCAGGTAAAAATAGTTACGTGCAGTTACTAGGAAGACCGGCCGCAACTCAGGTTCTAGCAGAAACGGTAGCTGCGGGGGCAGCCGCCGTCGCTGAGTTGGAGCATCCAGAGTTGTTACGCGCGTTTTTAACGTATTTTAAAGGATAAGGAACAAGGGATGGCAAAAGAAAAAGAACGAATTGACGTGCTCTTGGTACAACAGGGGTTATTTGCAAGCCGCGAACAGGCCAAGCGGGCGGTGATGGCCGGGGAAGTCCTCGGCAAAAACGAGCAACGCCTCGATAAACCAGGGGTGAAGATTCCGGTTGAAACTGAATTGCACCTTAAGGGGAACGTGATGCCCTATGTCAGTCGGGGAGGCTTAAAGTTAGCCAAGGCGTTGGATCAGTTTAAAATTGACGTGACGGATCAAGTTGTCTTAGACATCGGCTCTTCCACCGGGGGCTTTACCGACGTGATGTTACAAAAAGGCGCCCGCTTAAGTTACGCACTTGACGTGGGGACTAACCAGTTGGTGTGGAAATTACGGACCGATCCCCGGGTAATTGTGATGGAAAATACCAACTTTCGGTATAGTCAACCAGCGGATTTCACCGCTGGGTTGCCAACCTTTGCCTCGATTGACGTCTCCTTTATCTCGTTGCGACTGATCTTAGCCCCTCTAAAACAAATCTTACAGCCCCACGGGGAAGTGGTGGCGCTCATCAAACCTCAGTTTGAAGCCGGCCGGGAACACGTTGGCAAACATGGAATTGTCCGGGATCCGGCGGTGCACCGGGTGGTAATTGAAAAGGTCTTTTCGTATGCTACGACGGCCGGGTTTTCGGTGCTCAACCTGGATTTTTCGCCGATTACGGGTGGCGAAGGCAACGTTGAATTTCTGGTGCAGTTACAATCCACGGCGCAACCGACGATTAACCCCCAAATTTCAATCAGTGCGGTACAAGACCGGGCGTACAAAACCCTCCAAAATTAAACTTAGTTAGAATAGTAAGAGAAGGTGAGCGTGTGCTAAAGGAAATTTCCATTAAAGATTTCGCTATTATCGACCAGTTGGCAGTTAACTTTGCCACGGGCATGACGGTGCTGACCGGAGAAACCGGAGCTGGAAAATCAATTATTATTGATGCCGTTGGCTTGTTAGCGGGAGGCCGAGGGTCGCAACATTTCATTCGAACGGGCGCGAACAAAACGGTCTTACAGGGGTTGTTTCAGGTCCCACGGGATGGAATCGCGGAACAAAAATTAGATGAATTTGGCATTGATCATAGTGATGATAACGTGATCTTGCAGCGCGAGTTGTACCGAAATGGGCGCAATATTTGTCGGGTAAACGGCATGCTTGTCAATACGACCACGTTGAAACAGATCGGGGAAACCCTCGTTGATATTTACGGGCAAAATGAACACCAGGCCCTCATGCAGAGTGACCAACACCTGAACCTGTTAGATGAATTTATCGGCAAGCGGTTGCAACCGACCCTGACAGACTACCAAGCGAACTTTCGGACCTATCAGCAACTCCAGCAACAGTTACGCAATCAGAGTCAAAACGAAAAAGCCCGTGCCCAACGCTTTGACATGCTACAGTACCAAGTTAACGAGATTGAAAAAGCGGATTTAACTCCCGGAGAAGAGGAAGAATTACTACGGGAACGGGATCGGTTAAACAATTTTCAGACGATTAGTAACAGTTTGAACCAGAGTCTCGCTGACATTGAGGGGGATGAGAACATTAGCCCCCTGGATATGATTGGGGAGTCGATGGGTGCGATTGAAGCGGTTGAACGCCTGGGAGACGAGTTTAAGCAAATTGCTGAGAACGTAAAAGGGGCCTACTACATGTTGCAGGATGCCACGGGCGAAATCACCAATCAACTGGATTCGTTGGAGTTTGATCAGGGCCGCTTAGATGAGGTCGAGGCGCGGTTAAATACAATTTTTGAACTGAAGCGAAAATACGGGGATTCCATTGACCAAATCTTAGCGTACTACAATCAAATTTCGGCAGAACTGGCAGACATGCAGGCAGAAGATCAGAGTGGTAACGATTTAGAGGCGCGGTTAAAAACCACGCGGGCCACTTTGAACGACCTGGGGGAAAAGTTACGGAAGATTCGCCACCAGGGAGCCAAAGAACTAACCCAAGCAATTCACCACCAGTTAGCAGACTTGTACATGGATAAAACCGAGTTTGAAGTCCGGTTTAATAGTTTACCAGCGGGCCAGTTTAACTCCCGGGGGATTGAAACGGCCGAATTTTACCTGCGGACTAATCCTGGAGAGGCAATGCTGCCACTCAATAAAATTGCTTCCGGAGGAGAACTCTCCCGGATTATGTTGGCGTTAAAAACCATTTTCTCAAAGGTTCAGGGAGTCACTTCCATTATCTTTGATGAGGTGGACACGGGGGTTTCAGGACGCGTGGCGCAGGCCATTGCCGATAAGATTCATGGCATTAGTTTGAAATCCCAAGCACTTTGTATTACCCATCTACCCCAAGTGGCTGCCATGGCAGACCATCAAGATTACATCTCCAAGCACGTTGATCAGCACGGTCGGACGGAAACCAGCATTGAACCAATCACAGGGCAAAAACGGGTTAATGAACTGGCGCGTATGCTTGCTGGGACGACCGTTACGAAATTAACGCTTGAACACGCCCAGGAGCTTTTGAAATTGGCGGATAAAGCGAAACAAGCGGCCCAAACTTAGCCTATTGATTATTTGCCTAAAAACCGCCATAATACCAATAATAAGTATTTTGATGAAGGAGCGGTTTAATTGGCAAAAAGAGGGATGTTAATTGTTCTTTCTGGCCCATCCGGGGTTGGAAAGGGAACGGTTCGCAAGGCCTTGTTTGAGGATCCAAACGTTGATTTCAACTATTCGATTTCAATGACAACGAGAAGTCCCCGGGATGGGGAACAAAATGGGGTAGATTACTATTTTGTTTCCAAAACGGAATTTGAGGATCACATTAAAAATGGGGAAATGTTAGAGTACGCGAAGTACGTTGATAACTACTATGGAACGCCGCTAAACTATGTGAACGAACAATTAGATGCTGGACACGACGTCTTTTTGGAAATTGAAGTGAACGGGGCGTTGCAGGTTCGGGCAAACTGTCCCGATGGCATCTTTATTTTCCTAACCCCACCAGACATTAAGGAACTCCGTAGTCGGTTGGTTGGTCGCGGAACCGATGCACTGGAAGTCATTAACAAGCGGATTCAAACGGCGACGAAGGAAATTCATATGATGCAAAACTATGATTATGCGGTGGTAAATGATAAAATTGACAACGCTGTTAATCAGATTAAAGATATTGTTCGCAGTGAACGCTTAAAAGTTAAACGAGTGATGCCAGATTATTTGGCTAGTTTAGGAGATGAAATCTAATGTTATATCCATCAATTGACGAATTGTTAGAAATTGTGGACTCCCGTTATTCATTGGTAATGCTTGCCAGTAAACGGGCCGAAGAATTAGACCAGGGGGCAGCACCGCTTTTGGATCACTATAAAAATTCCAAGTCCGTTGGCAAAGCCCTCGAAGAAATTGCCGCTGGCGTTTTAAAGATTGAAACAGAAGGCTAATTTGAACTAAAGCAGACCATGCGTGCGGGGGACCCCGATCAACGTAGTGGTCTTTTTTATTCTTAAAGGATTCGATACGGTATAATTAGGGTAATTATGAAGGAGAATGAGCGATGAACGGGGAAAAAATCACGTTATACGTTACCGGCAGTATTGCCGCCTATAAGGCGGTTTCTTTGCTGCGGTTATGTCAAAAAGCGGGGGCAGACGTGCGCGTGGTCATGACCGAAGCGGCGACCCGCTTTGTTACTCCCCAAACGTTTGCGGCGCTGTCCGGTCATTCTGTCCTAACGGATGCTTCAGCAGCCCACCTAGAGACAATTGCCCACGTCGAATTAGCGCAGTGGGGGACTTATCACGTCGTGGCGCCTGCGTCGGCTGATTTTATCGCGAAGTCCGCCGCTGGAATTGCGGATTCGGTGGCATTAACGACCTATCTGGCCGCCCGGGGACCTAAACTCGTGGTGCCGGCGATGAACGATGGGATGTGGGATAATCCGGCCACCCGCAGAAACATTACTCAGTTACGCCAAGACGGGCAACAGGTGCTAGATCCCGCGACTGGGTTATTGGCAGAGGGCTACGCGGCCAAGGGGCGGATGGCTGAACCAGAAGTGATTATGACGGCCCTCCAGCAGTTACAGGGTCAACCGCAGGACTGGGCTGGCAAACACCTGTTGGTAACGGCCGGGGGCACCCAGGAAGATTTGGACCCGGTTCGCTATTTGTCGAATCGCTCGTCGGGTAAAATGGGGTACGCCTTGGCGAACGCCGCTAGCCAGCGGGGGGCACAAGTTACGTTGCTAAGTGCCAACGTGAACTTACCAACCCCCACCGGCGTGAAGGTAATTCCAGTTCGCACCGCGGCTGATCTGAAGGATCAACTCCAGCAGTTATTTCCCACGGTGGATGGCCTATTGATGGCCGCCGCTGTAAGCGATTTTCGCCCGGTTCAAGTTGCCGAGCACAAGCTTAAAAAAACGGCCGATGGGGAGGAAATTACCCTCCGGTTCCAGCAAAATCCGGACCTCCTCAAACTAGTTGCGGCGCACAAACGCCCCAACCAAGTGGTGGTAGGATTTGCAGCGGAGACTCACGATTGGCGCCAAAATGCCCTGCACAAGTTAGCGGCCAAACAGGCGGATTACATCGTTTTGAACGACGTCAGTAATCCCGCCATTGGGTTTAATAGTGACGATAATCAGGTGACCATCTTTGGGGCCGATGGGTTTCAAGAACAGACCCCCGTGGAAACTAAGGATGCCATCGCCGACCACATTTTAACGGTGATTAACCCGAAAGATCATTAATGACTGAACACCTTTAAGAAAGGAGGGAGTGGTAATGCCGAGCGCAGCCGTAATTGTAGATGTTCCCACCATGCAAACCAATTTTCCGTATTCGTATGCCATTCCCCCAGAACTTCAATCACAATTGCAACCTGGCCTGCGGGTGGTAGTTCCCTTTGGAGCGGGAAATCGCCAGGTGGAAGGTTTTGTCGTGGGCTTACAGGATGATGATGCAAAGCATCCGACAGACGAACTCAAACCAATTACACGACTGATGGACCTAACCCCAGTGGTCAACCAAGAGCTCCTCGAGCTCTCTGATTGGTTAGCCCAACGGACTTACTCCTTTCGCATTAGTTGCCTGTTGACGATGTTACCAAACGTCATGAAGGCTAAGTATCAAACCACTGTTGCCCCGGTTCCGCCGGTGCAGGATCAGTGGCTGGCCAAGGTATTTGCCGACCAACAGGAACTCCCGCTTGATCAAACCCACTTTACGAACCGTGAAGTAGCTCGGTTAACCGAACTCCGAAAACAGGGGCAGGTGGAGGTTCATTATCACGTTAAAAACCAGGCCAAACGGAAAACGGAAGTGGCAGTGGTGAACCAAATAACAGACTTTTCGCGCTGCGCTACAGAAATTCGAAAAAATGCGACGGGCCAACAAGCCCTGCTCCACCAACTAGAGCAACAGCCAAAGACCCCGCTCCGCCAACGGGAGCTAACCAAAGTTCCCGGGATTTCTGCAGCCGTCATTAAAACGTTTGCGGACCGGGGCTGGGTGCGGAAGGTGACCGTGGAGCAGTATCGAAACCCTTACGACCAACCGCGCCACCCAGATCAGCCGCAACCATTGACTCCCGATCAGCAACGTGCCGTTACACCCATTAACAAGGCCATTCGTGACCAACAGAGCACGGTTTTCCTACTGGAAGGGGTTACTGGATCAGGAAAAACGGAAGTTTATTTACAAACAATTCAACAGGCGTTAAATCAGGATGAACAGGCGCTAATGTTAGTGCCAGAAATTGCGTTGACTCCGCAGATGGTGACCCGCGTTAAAAATCGCTTTGGCGATCAAGTTGCAATTTTGCACAGTGGGCTGTCAAACGGAGAAAAGTATGATGAGTGGCGCAGAATTAACGCTGGTGCCGCGCAGGTAGTGGTGGGGGCGCGGTCCGCCGTCTTCGCTCCCTTACCCAAGTTGGGACTCATCATTTTAGATGAGGAGCATGATCCGAGTTACAAGCAAAGCGATAACCCCCGTTATCACACCCGGGACGTGGCCATTTGGCGGGCCCAGTATCACCACTGTCCGGTCGTTTTGGGGAGCGCCACGCCGTCGTTAGAATCTAGAGCTCGGGCGGAAAAGGGCCGGTACCAACTGTTGCAATTGCCGCATCGGATTAACCAGCAACAGCTCCCAGCGATTCAGATTGTTGATATGACCGCCCCCTCTGAACACTATGGCGATTTGTTTTCTCAAGAGTTGGTGACGGCGCTGCAAAGTACGCTAGCCCGCAAGGAACAGGTGGTGTTGCTATTGAACCGCCGGGGCTTTTCGTCATTTATGCTGTGTCGTGATTGTGGGTATGTTTTAAAGTGCCCGCACTGTGATATTTCGTTAACGATGCACCTAGATTCACACACGATGAAGTGCCATTACTGTGGCTTTGAAACGGCGATTCCGAACGAATGCCCTCAGTGTCATAGTCGGCACATTCGTTACTTTGGGACGGGGACGGAGAAAGCAGAACAGCAGTTACAGCGCTTAATTCCCCAAGCCCGCATCCTGCGCATGGATGTGGATACCACCCGCAAGAAGGGTGCCCACCAACGAATTCTGAGCCAATTTGGGGACCAACAGGCGGATATTTTGCTGGGAACCCAGATGATTGCCAAGGGGCTTGATTTTCCCAACGTTACCCTCGTGGGGGTGTTGAATGCCGATACGGGCTTAGATCTACCTGATTTTCGTGCGAGTGAACGGACCTTTGACCTCTTGACCCAGGTGGCCGGCCGGGCTGGTCGAGCCGAGAAGGCGGGACAAGTCATCATTCAAACCTTTAATCCCCAGCATTATGCGATTCAGTTAGCCCAACAGCAAGACTATGAGGCGTTTTTCCGCAAGGAAATGCAACTACGCCATTTAGCGGGCTACAGCCCGTATTACTTCACAGCTCAGATTACGGTTAGTGCACTGGTGGAGAAGGACGCCGCCCAGGAATCCTACCGGATTTTGCAGTTACTGCAGCAGAATCTCGCCAAAACGACAGAAGTGCTTGGACCGACCCCGAAACCGATTGCAAGAATTAAGAACCGATATTACTATCAAATTATCATTAAGTATAAGCACGATGAGCAGTTAGCCCCGACTCTGACGCGAATTCAAGCAATCTCGCAAAAGGAAGTGCGCAAGGGGCTGCGGATTGCCATTGATTCTGACCCCGTTAATTTTATGTAGGAGGACCACATGGAACGAGTAGTATTTATGGGAACCCCTGAGTTTAGTGTTCCCATTTTAAAGGCATTACATGATCATTATGATGTGATTGCGGTTGTGACCCAACCGGATCGCCCCGTCGGTCGGAAACGCACGTTGACGGCTTCGCCAGTCAAACAAACGGCGTTGGAATTAGGCTTACCCGTTTTGCAGCCAGAAAAACTCGCGGGCAGTCCTGAACTAGACCAAATTGTCGAACAACACCCCGACTTTATTATTACCGCGGCTTACGGTCAGTTTTTACCCACCAAGTTGTTGAACGCGGCCCAAATTGCAGCGGTGAACGTCCACGGGTCGTTATTACCGAAGTACCGGGGCGGGGCCCCCGTTCAATACGCGATTATGAATGGGGATCAAGTAACTGGAGTTACGATTATGTACATGGTGAAAGCGATGGATGCCGGAGATATTTTGGCGCAGGAGACCGTTCCGATTACAGATCAGGATGACACCGCCTCGATGTTTGCCAAGTTAAGCCTGGTGGGACGGGATTTACTGTTAAAAACGTTACCCAAACTCGCTAAGCACCAAATTACCCCGCAAAAACAGGATGAAGCGCAGGTGGTTTTTTCGCCCACGATTAAACGGGGTGAGGAACAACTGGATTTTCACCAGCCCGCGCGGCTCGTGGATTGTAAGGTACGGGCGTTACGTCCCAATCCCGGCGCGTATGCACTGGTTCATGGGCAACGCTATAAGGTGTGGGATGTTACGGTCCTAGATCAAACCACGGACCTGGCACCCGGACAGGTCGTTAAGCGTACCAAGCGAGAACTGCAGCTAGCTGCGGGAGCAGGTACCGTTTTACAGGTTAACGAAATTCAACCGGCCGGCAAACCACGGACGACCATCCAAGCGTTTTTAAACGGGAACCAACAATTACAAACAGGAGACCAATTTATTGATGACCACGAATAAAAGTAACCCCCGAGCCTTAGCGGTTGAAACGCTAGAGCGCGTTCAAAACGGAGCGTATTCTAACCTGCAAATTAACAACGTGATTACCACCAGTACCATGTCGGAAAAAGACGTGCGCTTGTTTACAAACATCGTGTACGGCGTCATTCAGCATAAGTTGACGCTGAACTATTATGTGGATCAGCTCGTTCAGCATACGGACAAATTACAGCCGTGGGTACTCGCTTTGCTAGATAGTGCTCTGTACCAGATGATTTATCTTGATAAGGTTCCCAACCGGGCAATTTTTGACGAATCAATTAAAATTGCGAAGCAACGTGGCCACGATGGGATTCGACGGTTAGTAACCGGGGTGTTACATACGGTTGGCCGCCGGGGCCTTCCAGACCTAAACCAGATTCAGGATCCCGAGCAACGTTTAGTGATTGAAACCAGCACTCCCCAGTGGTTAGTGGAGGCGTTACAAGCCCAACTGGGGAACGACCGGACAAACCATTTATTAGCCACGATTAATCAACCAGCGCACCAGTCAATTCGGGTTAACCGGCACAAAACAACGCCAAATGAGCTACAGGAAAAACTAGAAGCAGCTGGCTTTACGGTCCGCCCCAGTACGGTTGCAGCAGATGCCTTAGTAGTCAGTCATGGTGTTGCCGCGCAGTCAGAGTTATTTCAAGCGGGACTCTATACCATTCAGGATGAAAGTGCGATGTTACCGGTCCAAGCGCTCCCGCTGACGGGGAGTGAGCTGGTCCTTGATGCCTGTGCGGCTCCCGGTGGAAAAACGACGCAACTTGCGGAACAACTAACGAGCGGGCGGGTAATTGCATTGGATTTACATGCCAAGAAATTACGGAAGATTCACGAAAACGCGGAGCGCCTGGGCGTTGCGGATCGGATTGAAACCCAGGCCTTGGATGCCCGGCGAGTTGATGAGGTCTTTGCCGATCAGACCTTTGATCACATCTTAGTTGATGCACCGTGCTCGGGACTAGGCTTAGTCCGTCGCAAACCAGAGATTCGGTACGAAAAATCAATGGCGGATGTTAGGCATCTAGCAACCATCCAACAGGCAATTTTGACGGCGGTGGCCCCTAAGGTGAAGGTCGGAGGCACCCTGATGTACAGTACCTGTACCATCTTGAATCAGGAAAATCGGGAGAACGTTAGCG
The DNA here is from genome assembly GCF_024029335.1 of Fructilactobacillus myrtifloralis. Classification (NCBI taxonomy): domain Bacteria; kingdom Bacillati; phylum Bacillota; class Bacilli; order Lactobacillales; family Lactobacillaceae; genus Fructilactobacillus; species Fructilactobacillus myrtifloralis. Next base: position 197,670 of record NZ_CP097116.1, read on the forward strand.
CCTTTCTTGCTACCCATCCTAATTTTGAACCAGTGGTGGTACCTACGGCGCACCAGTTAAAACCGGACCGCGCAACACCAGACCTAGCGATTTATCCAGATGACTACGCCTCTGATGGCTTTTTCATTGCTGGATTTAGAAAGGGAAGCGAATGACAGACCTGCAAACCGGAAAGATTTATCAATCCTTAAGCGGCTTTTATGACATTGAGGTCGACGGAAAAACCTATCGGACCCGCGCCCGGGGGAATTTTCGCAAACAGCAAATTAAACCACTGGTCGGTGACTGGGTCGAATTCACCGCTCCTAATCAGCAGGAGGGGTACATCTTAAAGGTTCACCCCCGTGAAAACGAATTGGTGCGGCCCCCGATTGCTAATACTGACCAGGCATTTGTGGTTACTTCTGCCATCGAACCGGACTTTTCCGCTAGTTTGTTGGACAAAGAACTGGTTGCCTTAGAACGGGAACACATTCGGCCCATTTTGGTGTTTACAAAAGTTGATTTGCTCAAGGAAGGCGCTCAGGAACACTTTTTAACGGAGGTGGTCCAGCGTTATCATGACCAAGTTGGTTATCCCACAATCGTTGCAACGGCTGAGAACGCAGACGAGCAACTCCGAGCGGTATTGCCGAAGCGTCAAACGGTGGTTCTCGGTCAAACGGGGGCTGGAAAGTCCACGTTGCTAAATCATTTGGACCCCACGTTAAATCTAGCGACCGGAGCAATCTCACAGGCCCTTAGCCGGGGGAAACACACTACGAGAAAGGTCTCCTTGGTTACCATTAATCACGGATTAGTGGCCGATACCCCGGGCTTCTCGTCCTTTGATCCGATGAACATTACGGCAACCACCCTAAAGAATTATTATCCTGATTTGGTGCGGGTGGCCGTTAATTGTAAATTTCGGGAATGTTTACACATTAATGAACCCGGTTGCGCCGTGAAGCAGGCGGTAAAAAATGGTACAATTTTAACGAGCCGATATGAAGATTACGTAGACCAATATCAGACCATCAAGGCCCAAAAACCGGTCTACCGACGGAAAAGGGGAAATTAACATGATTAAAGTGGCACCATCAATTCTAAGCGCAGATTACGTGAACTTACAAAGTAGCATTGAGAAAGTCGATCAAGCTGGAGCCGAGGTGCTCCACATTGATGTGATGGACGGACTCTTTGTGCCTGCCATTTCCTATGGTCCGAACTGGGTCAAGGCCATTCGCCCCATCACGAACATGGAATTAGATTGTCATTTGATGATTGAAAATCCGGAGCGGTACGTTGACACCTTTGCTAAGAACGGTGCTGATTTAATCGGAGTACATGTCGAAGCAACGCCTCACATTCACCGGGCGCTGCAAATGATTAAGCACCAGGGAGTGAAGGCTGAAGTGGTTATCAACCCAGGAACGCCGGTTAGTGCCATTGAACCAGTCTTATACATGGTCGACCAAGTCTTAGTAATGACAGTTAACCCCGGATTTGGAGGCCAACAGTTCATTCCAGAAACGATTAACAAGATTAAATCCTTAAACCGGCTGCGCAATGAACACGATAATTATGATTTCACCATTGAAATTGATGGTGGCGTGAACGACCAAACGGTAGTTAAACCGTATGAAGCAGGTGCAGACGTTGCCGTGGCGGGCTCGTACGTGTTCGCAGCTCCCAATCCAGCCGACCGGGTGCAAGCGTTAAAGCACGCTACTGACTTTTAACGATGGCTACGCAACCAATTCCCCGGGTTAATCTGTTGGCGGGGGGACCAGCAACTGAGTGGCCACCGGCTTTGCAGGCGGAACTCAGTCAGGCACCCTGCGTGGGGATTGACCGAGGCACGCTACATTTATTAGATTTGGGCATTACACCGGTCGCAGCGATTGGTGATTTTGACTCCATCACGGCCACTGAACTGGCGACCGTGCAAACACAGGTCGACGTGGTGCACCAATCGAGTCCGATTAAGGATCAAACGGACACGGAACTGGCACTGCAGTTTGCTGGGGAACAGTTCCCAGCTGCGCAGTTGTACCTGTATGGGTTTTCTGGAGGCCGGTTGGATCAATTGCTCACTAATCTCTTGATGGGATACCGACCGTTCTTACAGGGCGTGGTCGAACGCTTGACATTACAGGACGCTCAAAATTGGGTCCGGTTTTTCCGCCCCGGAACGCATCAGGTAACCTGTCAGGTTGGGATGAAATATCTGGATTTTGTCGCGTTAGAACCAACCACGTTGACGTTACCAGATGAGAAGTACCAACTAGACCGCTTTGCGGTTACCCGGCCGACGTCCTTTTCCAGTAATGAATTTATGGGGCAGACCGCGCACTTTAACTTTGACCGTGGTCTGTTGATGGTCATTCAAAGCCATGACTAAAACAAAAGCGCAACCACTAAAAGTGGTTGCGCTTTTGTTTTAATTAATTAAAATTTAGACTGAAACCTATACTCGTTTGAACTTACCTGATCTTAAGGTTCTGGCACTTAACCAAACTTTCTTTGGTTTACCATCAACTAAAATCCGGACTTTTTGTAAATTTGGCTTCCAACTACGTCTAGAAGCGTTCAAGGCGTGTGAACGACGGTTACCAAAGTGGGTTCTTTTCCCCGTTAAAGCATCTTTAGCCATGAAAATCCCTCCTTTATCATAAAATAAAGCGTAATTAGCTATATGACTAATCTAGCATAACGAGGGCCAAATTGCAATCTTTCTTTCAAGTAATCTTACTTGACAGTAAAAAAGGGAATGTTTTGGGTTTTTAAAACCAGTATGGTAATATATAGTATCGTGAGAAACTCGTTAAAAAGGGGAGATGCATCCGATGGCTGTAAAAATGAACACGAAGTATGGATCTATCGACATTGACAACGATGTAATTGCTACGGTGGTTGGCGGAGCCGCTACCGATAACTACGGGGTCGTCGGCATGGCAAGCCGTAACCAAATTAAAGACGGAATGAATGAAATTTTACGTCGGGATGCTTACTCCCGCGGAATCATTGTCCGCCAGGTCGATGATGAAATTCAGGTTGATGTTAATATCATCGTCAGTTATGGAACCAAGATTTCGGAAGTTTCCCGAACGGTTCAGGCCAAAGTTAAGTACAACTTAGAAACGATGTTAGGGGTAACCGCTGACTCCGTTAATGTATTTGTACAGGGAGTTAAGGTCATTAACGACTAACAAGTTTGAATTAAGAGGGAGATTGGATAATAGTGTCAGTAACGAAGATTACTACTAAAGAGTTCGACCAAATGGTTCAAGCTGCAGCGGTCGTCCTTCAAAATAATGCAGATTTTATTAATTCTTTAAATGTCTTTCCCGTTCCGGATGGAGATACGGGGATGAATATGAGTTTATCCTTTGCGAGTGGCGCAAAGTACGTTGCGAAGGAACAGGGAGCCAGCGTTGGTGCCCAAGCAGCCGCCTTAGCAAAGGGATTACTAATGGGCGCCCGGGGGAACTCGGGGGTTATTTTGTCCCAAATTTTTCGGGGGTTTGCGAAGGACGTGGAAGGCAAGGAAACCTTGTCAGCGCCTGAATTTGCAGCTGCTGTGACGGCCGGTGCCAAAACAGCGTACAGTTCCGTGATGAAACCAACGGAAGGGACGATTTTAACCGTCATTCGGTTTGCTGCCAATGCCGGCCGTAAAGCCGCCGAACAAACTGATGATCTCGGCATCGTGAGTGATGCCATTAAACAGGGCGCCCAAACGGCGTTAGCGAAAACACCAGAGTTACTGCCGGTCCTAAAACAAGTTGGCGTTGTTGATTCAGGAGGTCAAGGATTAACCTTTGTGTTAGAGGCATTTGCTGACATCTTGAACAACCGGGAACCGTCTGATGACGTCCACGCGAAGTTTAACGTCGAAGCCAATAAAATGGATGAGATGGTGAAAAAGTCTGATCATGCAAGTGCTCAGGGACAACTTAATCCGGATGATATTGTGTACGGTTACTGTACCCAAATGACCGTTCGGTTTGGTAAGGGGAAAGAAGTGGATCAGCCGTTTGATTACGACCGCTTCTATAATTATTTGGCGCCCCTCGGCGACTCCTTATTGGTAATTAACGATGATGAAGTGGCGAAGGTCCACGTCCATACTGAACAACCAGGGAAGGTTTTAGCCTGGGGGCAAAAGTTTGGGGACTTAATCAACGTTAAGATTGATAACATGCGAGAACAACAAGAAGCCATCATGGAAAATGATGAAACTGAGACTCCCGCGCAAGCTCCGGAAACACCAGCCGAGCCGACCGAAATGGCTGTAATCGCTGTGGTGGCAGGGGCCGGCTTGGAAAAACTGTTTAAGAGTCTGGGCGTCACCTCCATCATCAGTGGTGGTCAAACCATGAATCCTAGTACGGAAGACATTGTGAAGGCTGTTGATGCCACCAATGCTAAGCACGTACTCGTGCTGCCAAACAATAAAAACATCTTTTTGGCAGCGGAACAGGCCACTGATTTAACGGCCGTTCCGATGAAAGTCGTCCACACCCAAACCATTCCGCAAGGATTAACGGCGATGTTTGCTTACAATCCGGAAGCTAGTTTAACTGATAACCAAGCAGCCATGGAAGCCTCCTTAGCAACGGTTAAGAGTGGGCAGGTAACGACTGCCATCCGGGACACGGAATTAGACGGTTTAACCATTAAAAAGGGTAGTTTCATGGGAATCGTGGATGGTCACATCCAAGTTACTGCTGACAGCCTCGATGAAGCCGCTGTGAAAATGACGGCAACGATGTTAGATGCAGACAGTGAAAACGTGACAATTATTTACGGAGAAGGGGCAACGCAAGCCGATGCCCAAGCGGTTGCAACGGCTGCCGCCGACCACGATGATGAATTAGAGATTGAAGTTCACGAAGGTGATCAACCGGTTTATCCATTGCTCATCTCAGTTGAATAACACGAGAACGAAAGGCTGTTAATTCGCAGGAGAATTGGCAGCCTTTTGCAACAGGTAGGGGGTGAAGTTCGTGAAAAGCAGCTTAGATCCAGTGGGAACCCTGAAGGGGGTCGGTCCGAAAAAGCAGGCGGCGCTGGCCGATTTAAACATCCAGACGGTGTTTGATCTCCTAACCTATTTTCCGTTTCGTTATGAGGACTTTCGAAGCCAAGCCCTCACGGACTTACATGATCAACAAACCGTCACGTTAAAGGGCACCGTCGCCGCGGAACCCGTCGTTAATTATTTTGGGCGCCGTAAAAACCGATTACTGTTACGATTGATGGTTGGTCATGACGTTGTGGTCGTGACGTTTTTTAACCAACCCTGGTTAAAAAAACAGGTTGAAGTGGGACAAACGATTTTGGTGCACGGGAAATTTAACGCCCAAAAACAAAGTTTGACGGGAATGAAGCTCTTGCAACCTTCGGAACAAACGGTGCAATCCATTTATTCGGTTAACCACCAAATTACCCAGAAAACCATGCACGACCTGATTAAAACCGCTTACGCTGAATATCAGGATACTTTAGAAGACTTCGTGCCCACGTGGATTCGCACGAAATTCCGCTTAGAACCACTTAAAACGGTTATTCGGGAAATGCACTTTCCGAGCACTCCAGAGGCGGTTCAAGCAGCACGTCGGACCGCTAAGTTTAACGAATTCTTCTTGTTTCAAATGCGGTTGCAGACCCTGAAACACCGACATCAACGCGAGAACCAAGCTGCGTGCATTAAGACCGATAAATTAACCCTGCAACCGTTTCTTAATGACCTGCCGTACCAGCTTACCGACGCCCAGCACCGGGTGGTCGGAGAAATTTTAACGGACTTACAACGACCAGTTCCAATGAATCGCCTGCTCCAAGGAGACGTGGGAAGTGGGAAAACGGTGGTCGCAGCCCTCGCAATTTTAGCCACCGTGTTAGCCGGGCAGCAGGCCGTGCTCTTAGCACCGACCGAAATATTAGCGGAGCAACATGCCAACAGCTTGGCCCAGTTATTTGCGGGAACGAACGTTAACATCGCGTTATTAACTGGGGATACGCCGGCCAAAGCCCGTCGGCAGTTACTTCCCCGGATTAAAGCGGGACAGATTGATTTAGTGGTGGGGACGCATGCCCTCTTTCAAAAAAACGTTCGCTACCACCACCTGGGGCTAGCGGTGATTGACGAACAACACCGGTTTGGAGTTAACCAACGCAAACAGATGCGCGAAAAGGGCGCCGCTACCAACGTTTTATCGATGACGGCCACCCCGATTCCGCGGACCCTGTCGATTACGGCTTATGGTGAAATGGACGTTTCGGTGATTGACGAACTTCCCGGCGGTCGGAAGCCGATTAAAACGACCTGGATTAAAAGTAGTCAAGAAGCAACGATGCTGAAGTTTGTGAAAAAGCACCTCCAACAGGGCGAACAAGCTTACGTGGTGGTGCCATTGATTGATGAATCTGATGCCGTCGAGATGCGAAACGTCATGATGACCTATACGGCCTTTCAAGAGCAATTGGGTTCGGATTTTCACGTTGGCTTATTACACGGACAGATGAACGAAGCCGATAAAAATCAGGTCATGGACGATTTTAAAGCCAATCGAACGCAAGTCTTAGTGTCGACCACCGTCATTGAGGTGGGAGTTGACGTTTCCAACGCTAGCATCATGGTTATTTTTGATGCGGATCACTTTGGATTGGCCCAGCTACACCAGTTGCGGGGACGGGTAGGACGGGGCACACAGCAGTCCTACTGTATATTAATTGCCGATCCTAAAAACAAGGTGGGCATTAAACGGATGAATGTCATGAGTAGTTCAACCGACGGTTTCTTTATTTCCCAAAAAGATTTAGAATTAAGGGGACCTGGCGATATTTTAGGGAAGCAACAATCGGGGATTCCGAACTTTAACGTGGGGGACCCGGTTGCAGACGTAAATGTCTTGAGTGCCGCTCAAGAAGTCGCTAAAATGGTAACTGATGATGCCGAATGGATGCAAAAACCAGAAAACCAAAACCTAGTGCGGCAGTTACACGCACTAAATAATCAGACCTCATTCGATTAAGGAGTTGCTTCATGATTAAGATTGCAATTGATGCCATGGGGGGCGACTATGCCCCACAAGCAATTGTAGAAGGAGTAGAGTTAGCTCGCGATGCCAGTCATAACGATGTGGAGTACATCTTATTTGGGGATCAACGCAAAATCGAACCTTTAGTAAAAAGTATGCAAAACCTGCGGATTGTCCATGCCCCTGAAGTGATTGAAATGGATGATGAACCCGTGCGGGCGGTTAAAAAGAAAAAACAGGCCAGCTTAGTGTTAGCGGCGCGAGCCGTCCGGGCCGGCGAGGCTGATTTATTGCTTTCTGCAGGAAATACCGGCGCCTTAATGGTAGCCGGGCTGTTGATTATTGGCAGGATGAAGGGGATTGAACGTCCCGGTCTGATTGTCACCCTCCCGGTGATTCAAAACGACCAGGGTTTTACCATGATTGACGCGGGGGCGAATGCGGATGCCAAGGTGGAAAACGTTATTCAGTATGCGCGCTTAGGTAAAATTTATAGTCAACAGGTTCGGAACCAGGCTAATCCGCGGATTGGGCTAATTAATAACGGAACCGAGGCCGACAAGGGGGACGTTGCTCATCGGAAGATGTACGAAGCGTTATCTGCCCTGGGAGAAGCGGGGGAACTGAACTTCATCGGCAACGTTGAAGCCCGCGACCTTTTAAACAACGTGACAGATGTTGCCGTCACCGATGGCTTTACCGGCAATGCTGCTTTAAAGGGAATCGAAGGCAGTGCTCTCACCGTGGTTAATATGATCAAGGATAGTATTAAGCAGGGGGGACTCCGCGAAAAACTCGGAGGACTCCTGTTAAAACCCGCTTTAAAACGGATTGCGAAAAAAATGGACTACACCCGGTATGGGGGTTCAGTGCTGTTGGGTTTGAAGGCCCCGGTAATCAAAACGCACGGGAATAGCAACGCCAAAACGATTTTTTATGCGTTACAGAATGCCGAAGAAGTGGCAACTTCCGATTTAGTTGCGGGCATTGCAACGCAGTTTCATGCCAAGCAACAACAAGATTAGCGGTGGAGGTACTGACTAATGGATGAAAAAACGGTATTTAACACGGTTGCACAAACGATTGGAGAACAATTTCAAGTTCAAGCGGCGGACGTGACCGTGGCAACTAACTTTCAACGTGATTTGGGGGCGGACTTTGTGGATTTAGCCCACTTTATCGTTGAAATTGAGGATGAATTTGGTGATGTGATTCCAGATGACGCTGCCGAGCAAATCGAAACGGTCCAAGATTTGGTGACGGTCATCATTCAAAATACGCCTAACAAGAAATGAAAGTAACCCCATCACGTCCTGATGGGGTTTTTCGTTTAATGCTATAATAAGACCATTAAATATTCGGGAGGAAATTCACTTGCAGAAAGAATTTGATCATAAATTAGCAAATGATTATAACATTAAATTTAATAACGAAGATTTGCTTGATGAAGCATTTACGCAAGCTTCCTACGTTAACGAACATCCAGATCAAAATTTAAAATTTTACGAACGCTTGGAATTTCTCGGGGACGCTGTTTACCAGTTAGTGGTTTCTGACTACATTTTTAAACGGTATCCAGAGATGCCCCAAGGACGCTTAACCCGACTCCGGGCTGCCATGGTTAATCGGCACAGTTTTAGTCGCTTTGCCCGGGAATGTCACTTTGATAAGTACATTCGCCTGGGGAGAGGGGAAGAAAAGGCGGGCGCCCGGAAGCGAGATTCCTTACTGTGTGACATTTTTGAATCGTTTATCGGGGCCGTTTACCTAGACCAAGGAATTGAAACCGTGAAGAATTTTTGTCGCCTCGTGATTTTCCCGAAGCTTGACGAGGGTTGGTTTGACGAATTTTTTGACCACAAAACGGAATTACAAGAAGCAATTCAAGTTAACGGGCCCGTTGCTATTGACTACCAACTGCTTGATGAAAACGGGCCGGATAACGACCGTCAGTTTAAGGTTGCCGTCTTAATCGATCAAAAGGAACTAGGCATCGGGGAAGGCCACTCGAAAAAGAGTGCCGAACAAGCAGCCGCCAAGGCAGCCCTAAACAAGTTAGGGATTAAAGACCAGAAATTGCAGTAAAGTGAGGGAGCATTCGTGAAGTTACAGTCGATTCAGATTTCCGGCTTTAAGTCATTTGCCGACCGGACGGTCATCGAATGCCAGGATGGATTAACGGGAATCGTTGGTCCTAACGGGAGCGGAAAAAGTAACGTCATTGAGGCGATTCGGTGGGCGCTCGGGGAACAGTCCGCGAAGCAACTGCGGGGTCACAAGATGAAGGATGTCATCTTTTCTGGTTCCAACGACCGGCGTCCCCTAAACCGGGCTGAGGTAAGTTTGGTTTTTGATAACGCCGATCATTATTTACCCACTGATTACAGTGAGGTCAAGATCACCAGACGGTACTACCGCAACGGTGAGAGTACGTATCTGCTTAATGATCAGGAATGTTTATTACGCGAAATTCAACAACTGTTTCTAGATACGGGGTTGGGAGAAGGTTCCCTCTCCATTATTTCCCAGGGAAACGTGGATGATATTTTAGCCGGAGACGTAGAGAAGCGTCGGGCGGTCATCGAAACGGCCGCCGGCGTCTACCGGTACAAAAAACAAAAGGCGGAGTCAGAAAAAAAGCTAACGGAAACCCAAGCGAACGTGGATCGGGTATCAGACATTGCCCATGAACTAGGGAAACAGTTAGCTCCCTTACAAGAGCAAAGCGAGACTGCTTCGCTCTATTTGCGTCAGCAGCAACGGTTAGAACAGTTGCGCTTCACCCAGCTAACGCGCCGTGCCGATCACCTGCAACAGACCCACCAAGCGACTCAAAATCAGGTAACCCAACAAACGACTAAGCAGCGGCAACTGACGGAGCAACTGGAGCAGTTGCGGGACCAAAAGCAGACGCTTCACCAGCAGCTAACGGCCACCCAACAAGCACGCGAGCAGCAACAGCAACAACTATTAACCGATACTAAAACACTCGAAAATGCTACGGGAGAAGCCAAGTTACGTCAGCAACAGTTAGAATTTAAACGAACCCAACTCCAGGAATTAGAACGTCAGCGCACGGACAACCAAACTCAGCTGCAACAGCTAGAACAGCAGGTACAAACGGCCCAGACGACCGTACAGACTACAACCAACCAGCTTAATCAGTTGGAACAAGAAATTGCCGATAGCGATGCCACCGCCAAACTAAAGCAGGTGGAAAGTGAAGAAGCAGCGTTGGAAACGGCTCGTAGTCAATACGTAACGTTAATGCAACAACTGACGAACCAAAAGAATGAGGTACGGATGGCCTCCCGGATGTCAGAACAACAGCGGCAGGCTTATCAGGAAAAGCTACGCCAAAAACGACAGTTAGAGACCGAACAACAACGCCTGGAACAAGCATTACAAGCAGCGCAGGAGCAGGTTACCGCGATTAAGCACCAAGCGAGCGCGGCCCAGGCTAGTCAACAACAGATGCAAGCCCGAGTCGATGAGTTATCGAACCAGCAAGACCAACTCCAACAAGCCTGGTACCAGCAACTTCGTGATTTTCAGACGGTTAAAACCGAACGAGACAGTTTACAAAACATGGTCGCTGGGCACAATAACTTGTACCGCGGCACGAGAAACCTCCTCAAGCACCAGCAGGATTTGAGCGGAGTTTTAGGACCAGTTGCCGACTTAATGCAGGTCGACGATCAATATCTGGTTGCGATTGAAACGACGTTAGGCGGGGCCCTTCAGCAGGTAGTGATGCAGACCGTTGCCGCTACCCGCCAGGCAATTCACTATTTAAGTCAACATCAGTTAGGGCGGGTGACCTTCCTGCCCCTTGATGCCATTAACGAGCGGTTTGTTAGCCCTAGTTTGTTACAAGTGGCCCGTGAACAACCAGGATTAGTGGGGGTGGCCGCGGACTTAGTGACGATGCCCGAAAACTTAACGCGGGTAAAAAACCACTTACTGGGAAACGTGTTAGTTACCACTAATCTGCAACAAGCTACGCAACTGAGCCATAAACTTCGGCGGCGGGTGAAAATTGTAACCCTGAATGGAGAAGTGGTGAACGCGGGGGGCTCAATCACCGGGGGTAAGAATCAACACGAACCAAACGGGATCCTCCGCCAGAAGCATCAACTCGCCACGTTAACGAGTCAGGCACAAACGTTACAAACTAAATTAAAGCAGCAAGAAGAGCAACTCGCGGCGGTTAAACAAGCCGAGCAATCCGCCCAAGCTAAGCGGGACGAAGCTTATCAACAAGAATCTAGTCACACCGCTGAACTGAAGGCACAGGCAGAACGGGTCTCCAGTTTATCGACCGCCCTGACCAAGCAAAAACGGGAAGTCGCTGCCCTCGAACTCCAGTTGCAACACGCTGATGACGAATCGGACCATTCAGAGGCCACGACTCCCCAGCAGATTCAAGCAACGGAGGCTAAGATTGCGGAAAACCAAGCCCGTGTTCGCGAGTTAAAACAAGCAATTCAGCAACATAAAGCCGACCAACAACGTAGTCAGGCTACCTTGATGGAACAACAACAACGGCTCAGCCAGATTCGAGAACGGCTGAAACAGGCGCGCCAACAGGTCCAAACTGAGACCGCGCAACGGGACAAAGCTGCCACCGAGGGCACCCAGCTTACTCAGCAGGTAACCCAGCTTCAGCAGGAACTGGAGCAACTCCAAACGGTGACTGAGGTTGATCCAGAGCAATTACAAGTTCGCATTGAACGCCAACAACACGCCCTCGCGGAGAGTAAACAGCGGGCTTCCGAGTTCCAAGCAGCCGATGAAGCTAACGAACGGGAGCTAACTACGACCCAACAAGCGCTGACCACGGTGCAACGGGACCTGCAACAAGCGCAATTACAAGCATCGCTTCAGGAACAAGAGACCGCGAAGCTACAGCGGGAGTTAGGCGACCTGCAAGCCCAATCCCAGCAACCGCTTCAGGTGGTTGACTTAGATGTCGAAGCATTAGAACAAGAATTACAAACGGTTCAGGACACGATCACAGAATTAGGCCCCGTTAACGTGGGTGCAATCGCGGCCTACGAGGAATTAAAAAACCGGGCTGATTTTGTGAACGGGCAACTCGATGATTTATTGGCAGCCAAACAGCAACTATTAGAAATTATGAATCAAATGGATCAAACGGTGAAGCAACGCTTTCAACGAACCTTTGACCAAGTGGCCACGGCCTTTACTGCCGTGTTTCGGCATATCTTTGGTGGTGGGGAAGCGAAGCTCAAACTGGCGGATCCGCACCATTTATTGACAACCGGAATTGACATTCTAGTGAAGCCACCGGGGAAACGGTACCGGGATCTGAGCTTGTTATCCGGGGGCGAGAAGGCCCTCACCGCCTTGGCCCTCTTGTTTGCGGTTTTACAGGTTAAACCGGTTCCCTTCGTGATTTTAGATGAGGCGGAATCCGCGCTTGATCCAGCCAACGTTGACCGGTTTGCGCGTTACATGCAAAAATTGAAACAGCACACCCAGTTTATTGTGATTACCCACCGCAAGGAGACGATGGTGTATGCCGACCAGTTAGTGGGGATTACCATGCAGGATTCCGGAGTCTCAAAGCTCGTCTCCGTTAACCTCGAAGCAACGCAGAAAAAGGAGAAATAAGAATGGGTTTATTTGATATTTTTAAACGGAAAAATCAGCAAGCACCAGACGAATCCCAGTCCGAGTCAGCGTCAATCAGTGCATCAGAGAGCGCGGCAAGTGCTGCGGAATCGGTTTCAGTGGCGACCACTAGTGCTGCTACCTCGGTGGCAGAAGCAACGGAGTCAACAGCAACCGCTGAACCCACCACGGATGCAACTTCAACAGTTGCTTCAGAGTCGCCTGCATCAACTACACGTGCGGAAGCAGACGTCCAATCGACCACGGAGACGACTTCGACCGCAACGTCCACCAGTGATGCAGAGCCAGAGCAAAAGTATGAAAATGGACTATCCAAGTCCCGGTCTTCCTTTGGACAAAGCTTGAACCGGTTATTTGCAAACTTCCGGTCGGTTGATGAGGAGTTTTTTGATGACCTAGAAGACACGTTGATTCAGGCTGATGTGGGGGTCAACACCGCCACTTCCATCAGTGACCAACTGCGAGAAGCGGTCCGGCTCAATAACATCAAGGGGCGCGATGAAGTGCAAAACTTCATTGTCCAAAAGTTAGTGGAAATTTACGATGGGTCCGAACCGCTGGATACTGAATTGCATGAAAATCCAGATGGACCAACCATCATTTTGATGATTGGAGTGAACGGGGCCGGGAAAACCACCACGATTGGAAAACTCGCTAATCAGTACCGTCAGGCTGGCAAGAAGGTCCTAGTGGCGGCGGCGGATACTTTCCGGGCCGGAGCCATTGAACAGCTCGCCGAGTGGGCCGAGCGTGATCAGGTTGCGATCGTGAAAAAACCAGAGGGCAGCGATCCTGCTTCCGTGGTTTTTGATGCGGTTAAGCAAGCCAAGGACGACCATTACGACATTTTGCTGGTTGACACGGCGGGGCGGTTGCAAAACAAAGTTAACCTCATGAAAGAGTTGGAAAAGATGAACAAGATCATTCAGCGGGAAATTCCGGGCGCACCGCAAGAGGTGTTACTGGTAATTGACGCGACCATTGGGCAAAATGCGCTCGTCCAAGCGAAGATGTTCCGCGATGTCGCTGAGATCACTGGGATTGTTTTGACTAAGTTAGATGGGACTGCCAAGGGTGGGATCGTGCTGGCGATTAAGCAAGAGCTCGGCATTCCCGTTAAGTACGTCGGTCTCGGTGAAGGGGTCGATGACTTGCAGACCTTTAACCCAGAGGACTTTGTCTATGGCCTATTTAAAGGCTTAATTAAGGAATGACCATGGAAACGAATTTTAATGCTAAACTAGAAAAGGATAATCGCATTAATGCGTTATTTGATTTTTATGGGAGTTTACTAACCCCCAAACAGGCTGATTACATTCGGCAGTATTACGCGGATGATCTGTCTTTGGGTGAGATTTCTGAAAATTTTCAGGTTAGCCGCCAGGCGGTCTATGACAACCTCCGGCGGACGGAAATGACCTTAGAAAAGTATGAAGAACGGATGGGCTTGTACCAGAAATTTGTCACCAGAAATCATTTGATTGATGAACTGGCGCAGACGATTCAGACGAAGTATCCTAATGATCAAACCTTGAATGGGTTAATTGAGCGCCTAGAAAAACTAGAAGAAAACTAAAAGGAGTAACGATGGCATTCGAAGGGTTATCAGAAAAGTTACAAAATGCGTTTAAAAATTTACGTGGGAAAGGGCAAATTAGTGAAGCGGATTTACGGAGCACCATGCGCGAAATCCGGTTGGCTTTACTAGATGCTGACGTAAACTTTACCGTGGTTCGGGACTTTGTTAAAAAGGTCCAGGAAAAGGCCAAGGGTGAAAAGGTGCTGGAAGGGCTTAACCCGGGGCAGCAAATCGTTAAAATTGTGGACGATGAACTAACCGCCATGATGGGTGGTTCAGCAACGGAACTCACTAAGTCACCTAAAATTCCAACGGTGATCATGATGGTCGGGCTGCAAGGGGCCGGAAAAACGACGACGGTTGGAAAGTTAGCTAATCGGCTCAAACAGGATGAGCATGCGCGACCGTTGTTAATTGCAGCTGACGTTTATCGTCCAGCCGCAATTGACCAGTTAGAACAGGTCGGAAAGCAAATTGACGTGCCCGTCTTTTCCGAGGGGACGGATGTGGATCCAGTTCAGATCGTGCAGGATGGACTGGCTCAGGCCCGTGAAAACCACAATGATTATGTTTTCATTGATACGGCCGGGCGGTTACAAATTGATGAAAAACTCATGCACGAGTTAGAAGAAATCAAGACCGTTTCTCATCCAGACGATATTCTGTTAGTTGTAGATGCAATGACCGGGCAAAATGCGGTTGAAACGGCGCAGGGCTTTAACGATGCCCTCGATATAACCGGGGTCATTCTGACGAAGTTAGATGGAGATACCCGAGGGGGAGCCGCCCTGTCGATCAAGTCAGTAACCGGCAAACCAATTCTGTTTACCGGTCAAGGGGAAAAAATGACAGATCTGGATGTCTTCCATCCAGATCGAATGGCTTCCCGAATTCTGGGCATGGGAGACGTGCTGTCCCTGGTTGAGAAAACCCAGAAAAACGTGGACGAGCAAAAGGCGCAGGAACTCGCCGAAAAGATGCGGGAAAATTCCTTTAACTTTGACGATTTCTTGGACCAACTCCAGCAAATTCAAAACATGGGGCCGTTAAAAGACATCATGGCAATGATTCCGGGAATGGCCAATAACCCAGCGCTTAAAAACGTTGAAATGGATCCCAAGGACTTAGAGCGGATCAAAGCGATGATCTACTCGATGACCAATGAAGAACGCGAAAATCCCGATGTGTTAAATCCTTCCCGGCGGCGGCGAATTGCCCGGGGTTCGGCGCAACCAATTCAAAGCGTGAACCGGATGATTAAACAATTTGATCAGATGAAAAAGATGATGAATCAGGTTTCCAACGGGAACATGGCCGGGATGGAAAACATGATGCAAGCCGCCGGCATGGGCGGCGGTGGCATGGGAGGGAAACTCTCCAACCTTGCCATGAAGCGGATGAGCCGGAAAATGAAGAAGAGTAAACGGAAGCGGTTGAAAAAGCGGAAAAAATAAGGAGTGTAAAGAAAAAACACTTTACATTACTTTTTATTCTTGGTAAGATAGAAACCGTTAAGAAAACATGAGGAGGTGTCATTATGTCTGTTAAAATTCGTTTGAAACGAATGGGTTCTAAGAAAAATCCATTTTATCGAATCGTAGTTGCTGATTCACGAAGTCCTCGTGATGGTCGTTACATTGAAAACGTGGGGACTTACAACCCATTGATTCAAGAAAACCAAGTAACTTTAGAAGAAGAAACTATTTTAGACTGGTTAGAAAAGGGTGCCAAACCTTCTGATACAGTTCGTAACATTTTGTCAAGAGCCGGGATCATGAAGAAACTTCATGAAGCTAAATTAGCTAACAAGCAAAAATAAGGCTGATTAGTTATGGTGAATTTTGACAACTTAATTACAACCATCATTAAACCGTTAGTGAAGTTTCCCGATGACGTTCAGATTCGTCACCAGGAAACGAACGAGTTTCACGAGTATATTTTAACCCCTAATCCCCAAGACGTGGGACGGGTGATTGGTAAACGGGGACGGGTGGCCCAAACCATTCGCGCCATTGTTTACAGTATTCACGTGCCTGACAACAAACGGGTTAAGTTAATTATTGATGATGGTAAATAGCAGAAAACTCTTAGATAAAACGTTGTTTTATTTAGGAGTTTTTTTAGCATAATTTGAAGTTAAAGGAACGATGTAATTATGGACTACTTAGAAGTCGGAAAGTTAGTTAATACCCAGGGGATTAAGGGGGAAGTCCGCGTGGTTTCTCAGACGGATTTTCCAGAGGTCCGGTTTCGCCCGGGAGCCATTCTGTACGCCTTTCCCAAAACGGGCGACATGGAACGCTTAGAAATTGATCATGTCCGCAAGCACAAAAACTTTATTTTGTTGCACTTTAAGGATCATCCCACGATTAATGACGTAGAACATCTCAAGCCAGCAACCTTAAAGATTGACGCTGCTGAACAGGCAGACGCGCCCCTACAGCCCGGTGAATACTATTACAGCCAAATCATTGGCTTAGATGTAGTTGACGAACAAGGACGCACCCTCGGTACGATTAAGGACATCATGGACCTTGGTCCAAACGACGTGTGGGTGGTTGAATGCAACGGGCAACCAGATTTACTCCTACCCAAAATCGATGAGGTGATTAAGCAGGTTGATCTGGATCAAGGACAGGTTACGGTCGAATTGTTAGAGGGGCTAGAGTAGATGAAAATTGATGTCTTGAGTTTATTCCCAGATACGATTAACGGGCCCTTGCATGACTCGATTTTAGGAAAAGCGGTCGAAAAACAGCTCCTATCGGTTAACGTAACTAATTTCCGGGATTTTTCGACCAACAAACACCATAACGTCGATGATACTCCATATGGCGGTGGGGCCGGAATGCTGTTACAGGCACAACCCATTGTCGATGCGGTGGCGGCAACCCAAAAACAAGCGCAAGCAGAGGGGTTGTCAGCTGGCCGGGTGATTTTAACTGATCCAGCGGGGAAGCGGTTCGATGAGCAAGCGGCAGCCGAGTTAGCCCAAGCCGATCATCTAACCTTTATTTGTGGTCACTATGAAGGGTTTGACGAGCGGGTTAAGGAAGTGGTTACCGATGAATACTCCATCGGTGATTACGTGTTAACCGGGGGTGAATTGCCTACCTTGGTTATGATTGATGCGTTGTCGCGGTTAATCCCAGGAGTGCTTGGAAACGATGAATCGGCGGTGGACGATTCCTTCTCCACCGGCTTGTTAGAGGCGCCACAGTACACGCGCCCAGCTGATTTTCGGGGTGCTAAGGTACCGGAGGTCTTAATGAATGGTGATCACCAAAAGATTGCGGACTGGCGCTTAAAGGAATCATTACGCAAAACCTACGTGCATCGTCCCGATCTAATTGATTATCACCGACTTTCACCGCGTGCCAAGGAATTACTGGCTGAAGTTAAGATTGAATTGGAGCAAAATTAGGCTTTATTTAGCTAAGCGAGTGTGGTATATTATTAGTTAGTCGTGAGACTAAAATACAACAGTATTCCGCTGTCGGAAAGATATGAGTGCTAGTTAGGAGAAGTGACATGCGTCAAAACAAGCTGATCGAAAAGATCAATCAGGAACAATTACGTTCTGATATTCCCGATTTTCGGGCTGGTGATACTGTAACGGTATCAGTTAAGGTTGTTGAAGGTGACACAGAACGTGTCCAAGATTTTACGGGGGTAGTTATCAAGCGCCGCGGTGCTGGAATTCAAGCTACTTACACTGTTCGTAAAATCAGTAACGGAATTGGTGTGGAAAGAATTTTCCCACTCAATTCACCTCGGGTTGCTAAACTTGAAGTAGTTCGTCGTGGTAAGGTTCGTCGTTCAAAACTTTACTACTTGCGCGACCGTCAAGGAAAGGCTGCTCGGATCAAGCAATCATTCAAAAAACGCTAGAAGAAAAACGGCTGGAAATTTTTCCAGTCGTTTTTTTGTAGAATAAACAGAGGATCACATAGCAATGAATAATAGCTCTAAAGATGAAAGCATGAAAATAGATCAAATTGACACTGAACCACAAGCCCAAAAATTTGCGGAAGAAATTGCAAAGGCACCTAAAACATATTTTTTGCAAGGAAAATGGGGCAGTGGTAAAACTGAATATCTTAAACAAGTAGAAAAAATTTTAGCAAATGATAATTTCGACATTTTTGAATTAAAATTTTGGGAACCCAAAAACAAAGAAACATTTTCTAAAAACTTATTTAATGAAATAAGGCCAAAATTTGCTAAAAGGATATTTAGATTCAAAATATTTTTTGTTTTTTTTGGTGTGATTGGAACTTGCTTTTTAATTTTCAATGGATTAAAAAACACATTTTTTGATTATACAGTATTTTTTCCACATTCGTGGATTAATTTTATTAATAATAATCATTTATTTAAAAGAATATCTTTAGTATTGTTTTTGATTTTTATTATATCCTTAATCTTTTTAGGATCATATAAATTTTTGAATGATAAAAATTGGTTTGATATTGACAAATGGTATTTTCAGAGTTCGAAAAAAAAGCTAATAAAAAAAAGTAATAAAAAAGTACTTGTGATTGATGATTTTGACCGTATTGATGCTGACAACCAGAAAGAATTATATATATTATTTAATGAAGTTCATAATGAAATTGCAGTTATATTTGTTGGTGATTTGAATAATATTGAGAATATTGAAAACAATTATTTAGGTAAAATAATTGATCAAAAAATTTCTTTACCATATTCATTAAGTTCAAAGAATATAACTAAAAATGTGATTAGTGTAATAGAAAACACTTTGTTAGTACCATTTAACATTCATTCTTTAAAAAAGATTTTTGATAATGATAATCTCACTGCTAGAGATGGAAATCATTTTTTATCGTATGTACAAAGTGAATTTATTAATTACAATAAAATTAATAGGGTTCAAACTGATCAGCAACTTCTTTTGATTTATCTATATCTATTTCATCCGGACCGCTATCAGTTAATTGTTGAGAGAAAGTTACCTAGTGATGATCAAGACGATGAAAATTTAAATAGTTTAATAAATCAAATTTTGAAGAAGAGAAAGGTTACTCCTGAGGATTTTTCAAAAAACCCATCTGTTTATTTTTTAAACGAACTTGCAACTAATCATTCAAATTTTGAATTGAATGAAATAATCAAAGATGATGGTAGTAAGCTGGATGATTTTTTTGCGTATGATGAAGATAATCATGATAATAATAAATTAGATTTTAATTTTTACGATGAATTTTTATATTATATTCGTAATATGCGAAACAATGAATATAAGGCTTGTCAATTAATTCTTGAAAAACATGCTATTAAAGCACTCAATTTAAATAAAGCACTCAATTTAAAAATTCGTTATAAACCTAATAAATTAATTAAAACTATTTTTGAAAAAAGAAAAGAATTCAGTGGTTATTTAGCCAATGATGATTCAAAATTGTTTGCGGATTTTAATGGAATTTTTACAGAAGCATCTAATTCTTTGGATATTAAAATTAATAATACTAAAAAATTATATTGTTTTAGATCTTGTTTGAATTTAAATAATATTAATAACATAATTAATGTTATTAATGTAAGAGATTATTTTTATGAATTAACTAATGAAATTAGTAATATCGAATTTGGAACTAGGGACTATGATGCAGAGTTATTAATCATTAAGTTAGGATATCGGGTTGATCCTCTTGAATTAAAAACAATTAAAATTGAACCTGGAGAAAATGAAAATATTATTTCTAAGATTAATATACCATTTGATAAAGAAGTTAAGTTTATTGAGGAGTTAAAAGCAACTGAATATAAAGCATTTTGGGATGCTTATGGAGTGCAGCTGGAGAAAGATTCTAACGGTAAAAAGGTACTAAGCGGAGTGAACGATAGCGATCTAGATTTTGGATATGGTAAGAACAAATATAAAGATCATGTTTTAAAGAGCTTATTGAAAATAAATAAAAAAGAAAAAGAGATTTGATAATTCCAATCTCTTTTTCTCATTATTGCAATTGTTGTCTACGTTTTTTCAGCAACCCAAATTCGTACATCAACCAACCTATTAATCCAAAGACAACCGGACCGAAGATGGTCCAAAAAGCGGTCTGGTAATCATGTTCTAAGAGGGGCTCAACGGCTGTAAAGCCAATTCCTAAAATTAAGATGATGAGAATGATAGTTACAACCACGTTAGTCATGATTCGATTCTTGTAAAAAACAAATGGTCGTTCAATCCCAGATAAGCGCTTAAAGAAGGGGAAGGCTCCCACCAAAAAGAGGTACGGGAAGGTGCTAGAGATGTTGGCCATGTCAGTTAAAATCAGATAAAACTTCTGTGCTCCCGATCCACTAAAGGAAATGGCTAGGATCACCACGGTCACTGCTGCCGCTTGAAGCCACATCGCAAAGGCAGGCATGCCGTGGCGATTCAACTTCGTAACGCGTTTCGGCCAAATTTGGGGATCAGAGCCTTCGATGAATGATTTAATCGGAGAATAGATTAAGACAAAGAAAGAGCCTAAGTAGGCGATAAACATGCTAAGCCCCGCAAAGCGGGCCAACCAACTACCCATTGTTAACGCAACTGGATGTGATACCCCGATTGCTTGACCAAAGACCACTCCTAGGTTATTAAGTAAGACATAGGTAATATTTCCAAGATTAACCTGATTATTGCCCAGGACGGTATGCCAATTAGCAGTTACCCCGACAAAGAAAATCGCTCCTGAATAAATGATGGCCATTAAAATCCCAGCAATGATGACACCACGTGGGAAGGTTCGTTTGGGATGATCTACCTCATCGACCACGCCACCCACGGATTCCATTCCACCGTAGGCAAAGATTGCATAGACTACGAACGAGAGGAGGGCAATGGGACTAGCAAACAGGGGATTAGGGGACTTAATAAAGGAACTAAGCCCGTGAATCGGTTCGGCTAGTTGTCCATGATGCAAGATTAGCACCACGATTGAAAGGAAGACGAAGATGATTGGTAACAAAATGGTGAAGAAACCACCGATGCTTGCAACCTTAGCAATTTGTTCAAAGCCCTGGGTAGCACAGAGGGTAATGATGATAATCCATAAAACGCCTAGAATTCCAATGGTTTGCATCGGCGTGAAAAGGTTAAAAAGATGCCAAGTTGTTGTTTTATCAGATCCAAAGAAAATGTTGGAAACAGGGATCCACACCTTACTAGCGACGGAAATCATCCAGATGATCCAGGCTGCTAACCAGATGAACGTGCCAATAAAAGCGAGGCGTTCCCCAATTGAATTTTTAAGCCACGAGTAGATGCCACCCTTAGCATCGCTAAAGGCAGAACCGTATTCGGCAAACATTAGGCTTGAGGGGAGAAAGAAGACAAGTGCCGCAAAGGCATACCAAATAATACTAGCGTAGCCCATTTGATCATAGGCCACGGTGACGTTGGCAAAGCCAAAAATGGCAGAGAAAATCATTAAGACCAGGGAACCAGTCTTCATTTTTTGTTTCGACATGGTGTGCTGATCCTCCTTATAAATTCAAATCTTGGTGGTAGTTTAACGGCGATAGATCAGCAGATTCCGTAATCAGCCGGGTTGCTAACGTTTGGAAGCGGGTTAAAGCCAGCTCAGCTGCTTGTTGACTAGCTTGATTGGCTAATGCAACTAAATCATTGCTGGTGGCAACTTGGGCCTGCGTCTGGTTAATAATTTGCCGATAACTCTGACGTAGTTCAGCTTGTACGTCGTTAACCTGACCGATAAAGCGGTGGTAGTGAGCATCAACCAGAATTCCAACTAGTTTGAAATTCCAGTAAGCAGACTGAGGATCATAGTCGTGGCCAACCGGATATTGATAGGCCACGGGCGTTTCACTAATTCCCGCGAAAAAGGGAACAAAGGTACTTTCGGCTCCCACCCCCATTGATAGCCAGTGGATGCCCCCAATTTCAACGGGCAGGTCTGCTTGGAGTTGTAAGACGTGGGCTTCCTGGGTTTTGGCAAAGCTCATCGGACGGAACCGATGCTTGTCAAATTCACTGCCCGTTCCCACTGGATCAAACTCGGTTCCCTGGTAGTGAGAATTCAGGAGGTTTTGAACGTCAGTCGCCGACAACAAGCGGTCACTCTTGCGTAAAAAGGGCAGGTCCTGCGAAGTTGGATCCTGATCTACATCGGGAGTAAACATTTTTTGCCCGTACCACACTCGGGGAGTGTTGTAATAGGTATCCATTTGAGTGCGCGTCCCAAAGATGTGGCGGAAGTTAAAGCCGTGGCGATCCGGATTGAGATGGTTGGTAGTCACAAATTCTGTTAACTGCGGCGCCCACTGAAAGTTCGCTTGGTCGTTAAAGTCCACCTTTTCGATGGCCATTTGGTTGGCAACGACAGCATAACAATCATCGGGGATCAGTTGTGCGACCCACTGGTGGCCGGAACCAATTTCAAAGTACCAAACTTCTTGGTCATCCGAAAAGAGGACCCCATTGGTTTCGCTGACCCCCTTGGTACTGACAATTTCACCTAAGCGTTGAACACCTTCCCGTGCGGATTTTACATAGGGAAGGACAACGGTGACCATGGCTTCTTCGCCGATTCCATCGGGAACCAGTGGATCACAACCTAAAACGGCATCGTTGGCATAGGTACTCTCGGTGGCACTCATTGCCACGCCGTGTTCGTTAATTCCATCCTCTTCAAATAGTCCCTCGCTGGTGGTCCACTCGGGGGTCGCGGTGTACTTTGCGGCCTCATTGGGTAGGTCTAATTGAAAGCCATTTGCAGTGGATTGAAAAACAACTGGGTGCGAAGCAACCTGATGGTCATGAACGACAAATCGCTTGGGCCACGCGGCCTTCGCGTCCTCATTACGACCAATTAACGTACTTCCATCCACGGTTGCCTTTTTACCGACTAACATACTCGTGCAGGCGGAATAATTCGGTTCTGTCATGTGCTGATGCTCCTTCATAATTTTAGTTCCGCATCCATTCTACACTTCTCAGCGACAGCACGAAATCAGAGACGGTCGTCGTTAGGCAGAACTAGGGGAAAAGGTTATAATAAGGACTGAATTTTAAAGATGGAGTAGACGATGAAAAACGAACAATACATTTTAGCAATTGATGAAGGAACGACTTCCGTGCGTGCCATTCTTTTTGACCAACAAGGAAGCATTGTCGGCCAGGCGCAACGTCCCATTCACCAGTTTTTCCCCCAACCAGGGTGGGTGGAACAGGATCCGTTAGAGATTTGGAACGGAACGGAAACGGTTATTTCAGAAGTACTCTTTCAAACGGAAACCCCGCCGTACAAGGTTCGTGCGATTGGGATTAGCAATCAACGCGAAACAACGGTGGTCTGGAATCGCAAAACCGGGCAACCGATTCACCATGCGATTGTATGGCAATCAAAGCAAACCAACGAAATTGCAGAACATCTCCAACAAGCGGGCTATCAAACTTTCATTCAGCAAAAGACGGGATTATTGATTGATTCTTATTTTTCCGCGACCAAGTTACAGTGGTTATTAGACCAGGTGCCGCACGCTCGGGAGCAGGCTGAGGCAGGGGACTTACTGTTTGGTACGATTGATACCTGGTTACTCTGGAAACTGACCAATGGTCACGTGCACGCAACCGACGTAACCAACGCCAGCCGGACCATGCTGTATAACATTCACACCCTAGATTGGGATCAAGAGTTGCTTGAACTGTTTCAGATTCCGCGGACCATGTTACCAACGGTTCATGATTCCAGTCATTTTTACGGGTATACGCAGGAATTCACCCTCATGGGCGTCCAAATTCCCATTACGGGGATTGCGGGAGATCAGCAGGCCTCGCTATTTGGTGAGTTAGCTTTAGACCCCGGTCAGACGAAGAATACCTACGGGACGGGCGCCTTTATCATGATGAATCTAGGACATGAGCCGCAACTGTCTGAGCACGGGCTACTGACCACGATTGCCTATGGCTTAAACGGGCAAGTTACGTACGCCTTTGAGGGAAGCGTGTTTACCGCAGGAGCCGCGGTTGAATGGTTAAAGGACCAGGTCGCCCTCGTCCAGGATGTCACCACGACGGCAACTCAAGCTGAGCAGGCCGCCGCAACCGATCAGTTATACGTTGTTCCCGCGTTTAGTGGGCTAGGCGCGCCGTACTGGGACCAAAACGCCCGGGGAGCAATTCTAGGGCTGACCCAACAAACTGATGACAAGCAGCTCATTCGCGCAACTTTAGAGTCCTTGGCATTTCAAACGCGGGACGTCTTGCAGACCATGACTCACGAAACGGGATTGCCCCTAAAATCCCTGATGGTCGATGGGGGCGTGTCCAAAAACGAATATTTGATGCAGTTTCAGGCTGACATCTTAGGCACCACCATTACGCGGGCCCCCTTAGCAGAAACGACGGCTTTAGGAGTGGCATATCTGGCTGGCTTACAGGTCAAGTATTGGCCAGATGTCGCGACGTTACAGGCCTTACCACGGACCACGACTAGTTATCAACCCCAGTTAGCTGCCTCCATGCGGGAGTGGCGGTATGCGAACTGGCAACAAGCGGTCGCAGCGACCCGATTATTTGCGGAGGAACCTCATGATGGAACTACCAACTCAATTTAAAGCTAAGTACCAACGGTTATTAGGAGACCAGTTTCCGGCCTTTTTACAAAGTTTTGCAGAAGCACCCCAGCACGGGTTTCGTCTGAACCCCTTGAAACCGCCAGCTAACCCGGCGGTTGATCAAAGTCGGTCCATTCCGAACGTGCATGATGGGTATTATGGCAAGGTTGATGGGAAGTCGCCGGCCCACCAAAGTGGGTATGTTTATAGTCAAGAACCATCTGCCATGTTGGTTGCGGAGGCTGTTGCTCCAAAACCCGGGGAGCGGGTGTTGGACTTGTGTGCCGCACCCGGGGGAAAATCCACCCAACTGGCTGGGTTAATGCAGAATCAGGGTTTACTAGTGGCCAATGAAATTGATCGGGGTCGGGCCAAGGTTTTAGTGGAGAACCTCGAGCGCTTCGGGGTCTGGAATCCGTTGATTTTAAATGAACGCCCCGACCGGTTAAGCCCCGCATTTCCCGCCTACTTTGACAAAATTTTAGTGGATGCGCCCTGTTCTGGGGAGGGAATGTTTCGGAAAAATCCGACTGCGACGACGTACTGGGATACCGATTATCCGGCAGCCTGTGCGGTGCGCCAGCGCGAAATCCTGCAAGAAGCCGTTAAAATGTTAAAGCCCGGCGGACAACTCGTGTATTCAACCTGTACGTTTGCACCTGAAGAAGACGAACAAATCATTGCGTGGTTGCTAGACCAGTATCCGCTAGAACTCGTTGCTTTGGATAAAAGCGCGGGAATGAGCGATGGTCGTCCCGAGTGGGCCAACGGTAATCCAGACCTCCAACGCGCTCTCAGGTTATTTCCGCAGTCCTTTGCGGGCGACGGACATTTCATCGCTAAACTGCAAAGCACCGCGACAGGGAAGCCGGTTAAGATTCGGGGCCAGCGCAGTAACGTTGCCGGTGCCGAGCGTAAAGAATGGCAGCAATTTGTAGCCCAAAACCTGACAGATTTTAAGGCGGGCTCGTTACTGCAATTTGGCGAACAATTATATTCGTTTAACCCTGAAATTCCGGATTTACAGGGGCTACGGGTGATGCGACCGGGAACGCCACTGGGAACCTTAAAAAAACACCGAATTGAACCTAGCTATGGCTTGGCCATGGTTCTGCGGCCTGAGCAGGCGCAACGGACGCTAACGATTAGTTATGATCAGTGGCAGCAGTATGTGCATGGTGACACCTTTAGCACGGATGCTGAGCTACCCAAGGGCTGGTATTTATTACTGTACCAACAGATGCCAGTTGGCTTTGGGAAGGTAGTCAATGGAACTGTAAAGAACTTCTTTCCGAAGGGATTACGCTTTCAAGTATAAAAAAAGGATGAGCAGTCTAGCTCATCCTTTTTTTTATGGTCGTAAATGACGTTGTTGTAAGTAATTTTCTAGTTCTGAACTCAGGACGACCGGTCGCTCGCGTAGTTCGGCAATGTTTTTGACACCAAGCGCGGTGAAAATGGCGCGTAGGCCAAAGCTCCATTCCTGCAACTTGGTAATGGTGGCCTCCACGCCATCGTCGATTAACGTGGTTAAGATTGCACCCGCAATCCCCACGGCATCCGCGCCGAGATAAAGCGCCTTAGCAATTTCTAGGGGAGTAGTAATTCCACCAGCAGCGACAATTTGCAAATCGGGAACCGCCTGGGCCTCGTATAACGATTGCACGGTCGTTAAGCCCCAATCATTGAAGTCGGCCAAATCTTTATGGGGGCGCCGGAAGTTTTCAATTTGGGCAAAGTTAGTCCCCCCGTGCCCGCCTACGTTAACGGTTTGCACGCCGATGGCTTCAAGCTGGCGGAGAGTGGCTTGATCCAAGCCGAAGCCAACTTCTTTAACAATCACGGGCACCTTGACCTGCTCCACAATTTGTTGCAAATTAGTCAGCCAGTGAAAATCACGATCGCCCTCTGGCATGACCAGTTCTTGGACCACGTTGATGTGCACTTCTAAGGCATCTGCTTGCAGTAAGTCGACCACGGTCTGCGCCTGGGTGGGGGTGACCCCCGCCCCGACGTTGGACAGTAAAAATCCCGTGGGATTAACCTCGCGGGCGACCGTAAAGCTGGGGAGGGTAGTTTTGTCGCGTAGCGCCACGCTAGCGCTTCCTAATGCCAGGGCAACCCCAGTCGCTTTAGCCACTTCCGCCAGTTGGTGGTTGAGCTTCTGCGTGTACTTACTGCCCCCCGTCATGGCTTCAATGTAGAAGGGGAGAGCAAACTGATGGCCAAGGAAGGTCGTGTTGAGCTCAATCTCTGAAACGGCCACCTCCGGCAAGCCATTTGGAACGAAATGGAGGTCCGCAAAGCCAGCTGTCGAAGCCTGGTGAAACTTTTTGGCTAGCGACACGTGTTCATCTTTTCGGTGTGATTGACGATTAGTCACTGGGTTCTCCTTCGTAGTTATAAATCGCGAGGTTTAATGGTTCAATTCCCGCCCGTTGCCAAGCAGCTTGGAGGCCGGCAATATCGTAGTTGGCTTCGATTAACACGATCCCACAGTCTCCGCCACCCGCACCGGAAGTTTTGGCGGCACCGCCAAAGTGATCGGCAATGTCAATTAACTTCGTTAGTTGGGGCGTTTCAATTGTGACGCCAGCTAGGGTACTCAATGATTGGAGGAGCTGACGATTCCGGTTGATATTTTGCATGATCAACTTGCTGTTATTCTGCCGAAATCCGTTGGTGATTTCACGGACGCATTTATTACTTTCATGCAAAAAGCGTTCGTACTGAGGGCCATGCTTTCCCTTTTTTAGTTCTACTTTATCGATTAAGCGGGACGTGGAAGCCGGCGAGCCGGTCCAGCCCACTAAAAAGCGGAGCACGCTCGGGATCTGTAAGGGAGTGATCTCTAAGCGGGGCCACTCCAATTTCAACAGTTCCGGGAGGGCAATCTTATCTCGGAATTCAGCTAACCACTGGCGGTCAAAGGAACTATATGTAATTAAGCCCCCAAAGACACTCGACGCAACATCACCGAGTGAACCGTTCCCCTGAACGTTGAAGTGGGCAATTGCGGCCAACTTAAAGAGTTGGACTTTGCTCAACGAGAGCTGGTAGAGCTGACAGAGCGCCTTAATGGTCGCCACCGTCACGGCAGCGGATGAGCCCAGTCCATACTTTTTCCCAGTCCCACTGTCTAGCTCACTGTTGACGCTTAGGTGGTACTTTTGAATTGGTTTTCCCAATGCTTGGACGTAATCTTCGGTTACCTGGATGGCCGCAATAATGTATTGAAAGGGGTTATCACGGTCATCTACAATCATGCGCGAGTTAACCCGTTCCCAGTGCACGCGATGGTTTTCGTATTGTTGAGAAGTAATTGAGCACCGCTCTTGATTTTCCGCAATCGTGACCGTTACAAACCGATTAACGGCGGCAATAATGGCTGGGTTCCCGTTCTCAACGACGGCGTATTCACCTGCCAAATAAAGTTTTCCCGGGGTGCTTGTTGTAATCAATGTTAGTCTTCTTTCTAAGTAAGGTATTGGATGCCAGGTCCGGGAGCAGCGACGACCAGTTGATTGGCTCCAAAAGCGGGGGTTAGCGCTGCTAAGACCGCGTTGAGGTGTTTCGGTTCCACTAAGACCTTGACGTTTGGTCCGGCATCCATCGTAAAGTAGCAGGGAATTCCAGTTGCTCGCAGTTGGTGAATCAACCGCATGGCCTTTAACGAATCAGCGTCAAAGTAAGAAAAATCAGGTGCTGCACTCAGGGTCAACGCGTGCATCCGCATCGCATTTTCCTCGGCAATCGTGCCTAAGCAATTGAAATCCCGGTTACTAATTGCCATTTTAAGCTTTTTTAAGTCGTGTTTGCAAAGCTTTTCCCATTCGCGGTAGTAGGGTGAGGTCGTTTGCGAACGCTTCATCCCCACGGAGCTACTGATTTGTTTTTGCCGTTGGTTTACCAAAATCGCGATCACGTTGAGGTTCCAGTAGTCGGCAGGCGCAACCTGCGTAGCAAAGGAGGTTCGGTCTCCAAAGCCCTTGTGCCATTCGACAAACCCGCCATCGATGGACCGCGTCGCAGAACCAGATCCCCGCCGCGCTAGCCGAGAGAGTTGTTTGTGATCTAACTGTAAGCCACTGGCCCGACTAGCAGCCGCAGCGAGGGCGGCAAACCCAGAGGCCGAGGAAGCTAGTCCAGCAGCGGTTGGAACGTTGTTAACCGTGGTAACCTGCGCTTTGCTACTAATTCCGGCTTGGGTGCGAACAAGGTCCAAGAAAGTTGTAATCCGGTGGGCGGCCGGGCCTTCCAGGGCGGTCCCGTTCAAACTAATCTGGTCTGCAGGTAGTTGGTCATCGAAGGTAACACTGGTGTCTGTATAAAAGCGATCTAAAGTGAGCGAGAGGCTGTTGGTAGTTGGTAACTTTAACGCTTCGTTAGCTTTGCCCCAGTATTTGACGAGGGCAATGTTGGTATGCGCCCGGGCCTTAGCATGGTTTTTCATGATAAATCCTCCTGTGGGTTTAACTCGTGTAGACTTTGAATCCAGGTTTGGGTGGCACCGTGTTCTGTGAGGGCCTTTGCAACGGTCTGTGCTGCTGCTCGAGTTTCCGTAAGGGCAATGATGCAACCGCCTAGGCCACTCCCGGTTAGTTTAGCGCCCAGCGCCCCGGCGGCATGGGCAGCTGTGACCAGTTGGTCAATCTGAGGGGTGCTTACGCCTAACGCACGTAAAATGGTCTGCGCCGCGGTTAAACTGTGCCCGGTGGCCAGTAAATCTTGTTGCTGGAGTTCCTGTTTGACGCGTTCGGTTAATTTTCCCAACTGTAAAATCAGGTCCTGGCGTTGCTGATCCGCGGTTAAAAACTGGTGGACCTGCTGCACTGCCGTTTTGGTATCACTAGCTAAACCGGTATCTGCAATAACCAAAAACCCCGTTAACGGGGGCTGAAAGTCAATAAATTGTTGCTCTTCAAACAAAATGGGATGGGCAACGTTTACCGTTTGGGCGTCGATGCCACTCGGATTACCATGGGTAATGTGTTCTTCGATATCAGTATAGGCGGTCAACGTTTCCCGCGGGAGGGGCGTTTCAAACAATGCAAAGTACGCCTGCGTAATCGCACTGGCAATCGCGGCTGAAGACCCCATCCCTCGTCCTAGCGGAATGGTACTGTGAAGCGTCAGGTGGGTCGGGATGGATTGCGGATTTAGCTGGTGCTGGAGGTGGTGGAGCAGGGTCGCCACGCCCGCCATGCGTGGGGGTAACTCGCTGACCGGTCCGGTATAGTACTCACTGGTAATTGAAGAAACTGGAGCGTTAGTAGTCTTGATGGTTGCGGTAACGGTCGCTTGGGGAACCGGGAAGACAATGGCCGGTTGCTGGTAAACGGCACTGTGTTCGCCTAAAAAGATGACCTTAGCATGACTCTTGCCAGTTGCTGTTGTTTTCATTTCAATCGCTCACTTTCTTATCAATGTTATTTTACCATAGTCGTTTCTAAACTTCGTCCTTGAACTTGGGAGTCAATGTCCCGTTATAGCGTGATTTGTAGTAAAATATGCATAGTTAGAAACGAAAGTAGGCCGATACCGACATGAAAGCAAATTCAAAATATGCTGTGGTTGATATGGAAACCACGGGAACTGATTTACAACGTGGCGACCGCATCATCCAGTTTAGTGTCAGTTTTGTGCAAAACGGCCGACAAACGGGCGCCTTTTCCACTTACGTCAACGATGGGGTTTCCATTCCTAGTGAAATCACGGCCTTGACCGGGATTGACCAGGCAACCATTGCGAACGCCCCGAGTTTTGATCAATTGGCTCCCAAAATTTATCAAATGTTACAGGGGACCGTCTTTGTGGCGCATAACGTCAACTTTGATTTTCCCTTTTTAAATCATCACTTAGAACGAGTAGGGTATCCAGCGTTAGAGATTGAAGCGGTGGATACTGTGACTTTGAGTCAACTCTTTTTCCCAACCTTGGGTAGTTACCGACTCAGTGATCTCAGTCGGCATTTTCAAATCAATCATCACCACCCGCACTCGTCAGCGAGTGATGCGGCAGCGACGGCGCAGCTCCTGCTAAAAATTAGCCAACAAATCACCAAGCTTCCCCGGCAAACGGTTCAGTCCGTGCTCGATTTAGAGCTCAATCTGCCCCAGCAGACGACCCAGTTCATTCGGGTCAACTTCGAAGCTATGGGTCAGCCGAGCCAGCAGTTACCGGCTGATCAGGTGGAACTAGAGGGCTTAGTGTTAAAACGGCATCACCGAAAAACGGTTGAAAATCATGACCGGTTAACCAAGTTTCCGTTAGCTAAAAAGCAGAAAGAACGGGTTTTTCGGAGCCACTTTGAATGGCGGCCGTCGCAAAGTAAAATGATGAATTTAGTGTATCGTAATTTTGCCGATACCAAGCAGCCCGCGCGGAATTTGTTAATTGAAGCCCCCACCGGGAGTGGGAAAACCCTGGGTTACTTATTTCCCCTCGCGTTTTTGTTGCAGTCCGGGAAGACAGCGGTGATTAGTACCGCAACGATTAACTTGCAAGAGCAATTGCAACACGTAGTCGAGCGGGATCTGAACGCGGGCTTTGGGTTTCACGTCCAAGCCGTCGTGTTAAAAAGTCGCCGGCACTATTTAGACTTGTCCCGGTTTGCAACGGCCCTCGTCGCTGATGATTCAAATCAACTCTCCCAGTTTAGTAAGGCACAAATCCTAGTCTGGTTGACGCAAACGACAACCGGAGACTTAGACGAATTGCATATCCCACAAAATGCGGCCATTTTACAGCAGGTCAACTACCAGCGAGAGCCGCAGTTAGCGGAGAGTGAATTTGGCGAGTACGACTTTTGGCACTGGAAAATGCAGCAAGTTGCCACGGCTGACGTTGTGATTGTGAATCATCACTACCTGAATCAAAATGCGGCGGAAGTGGCCGCAACTTTAGGTGGGCAACCGTACTTAATCGTGGATGAAGCGCAACATTTACCAGAAGTGGCCTTTGCAGCGCAACGGAAGCACTGGTGGCTGGGGGGAGTTAAAACCAACGTCGGTCGGGTTAAAAATGATGTTTTTCAGACCCACGAACGCAACCTGGAAGAGATCATTAGCACCCATCCAGACCTGCGAGGGCTCCTGAAACGGCTGATGCACCAGCTGACGCAATTAGAAACGGTTAATCAGGAACTAATTCAAACACTCCTGACCACTTTACACGTGCGCTTACAACCACAGGCGGATGTCGTTCGAATTCCAGTCGACCGGCTGGTTAAATTTACCACCCAGGCGCAACCGCAGTTACAAAAACAGGACCAATTAGCAACGCAACTGACCCTACGCTTAACGTCCCTCAACCAAACTTTGGGGCAGGGTGAGGGGCAGTGGGTGGCCTCTGAATACGAAACGTTTTTACGGTTTAACGAACACGTGCACGCCGTCCTGCAGGGGGTTAGTGAGCTCCAGCAGCTGGTGCATGAAGTAAAACCCCAGTCGGTCGCCGATGGATTTTGGTTGCGGTACGGAGCCGATCATGATCCGAATAACATGCGGTTAGAATGGGCCCAGTTTGATACCAGTACCCGGTTACAAAAACAAATTTATCAATCCTTTCAACCTGCAATTTTCACGGGGGCCGTTTTATTTACCTCCAAAAAGTCGCAGTACATTTATGATCAGCTTGATTTGCGACGAAGTACAACGCGGATGAAGCGGCTGCCCACGGACTTTGATTACCAAAAGCAGGTCCAGCTGATGATTGCAGACCAAATGCCACTGCCTCCTGCAACAGAAAATGAGGAGTACGTGGCGTTTCTAGCCAATTCCATTCAAAAAATTTATCGAGCCGCGCCCGTTCCGACCTTAGTCCTGTTTAATTCCTTAGAGTTAATTCAAGCGGTCCACGCAAAACTAAAGGGACAACCTGGACTGGGGATGCTCTTAGCCTCAGGCATTTCTGGGAGTCAGAGTAAGATCATGCGGCGAGCTGTTCTGCACCACGCCCCGATTATTTTGGGCGCAGCTGGATTCTGGGAGGGTGTTGACTTTCCGCCACACTATCTCAAATCAATCATAATTCCGCGGATTCCCTTTGCTGCGCCTGATAGTCCGGTGATGCAAGCGCGATCCGCTTATCTTAAACAACAACAAAAGAATCCGTTTACCAGTTATTCGCTCCCGCACGCCATCATTACCATGAAACAGGGGATGGGCCGGTTACTACGCCGCAGTGATGACAGTGGAATTATTACCATCTTGGATAATCGGATTTTAACCAAGCGGTACGGAACCCAAATTTTAACGGCCATCGAAGAAAATCTTCAGGCTCATACGGGATCAATTAAAGCAATTCAACAGCAGCAAAAAGAATTTTTAGCAAAGCACCAGCAGGATCATTGATTTGCTATAATAAACGCAGAATGGTTAGGGAAGGAATTTAGACATGCGAGAACGAAGACAACGAAAATTTAAACTACAACGCCTATTGAGCTGGGTGGGGGCGTTCCTCGTCGTGGTGGTCCTCGCGTTGGTAATTATTATGTTTATCGCTAAATTACCGCAAAAACAAACGTTAAAGAGCGCTACGAACCTGGCTGAACAACACGCCCATTTTCACGACGTCCAAAAGACTTACAAAGCCAACCTCAAACGACCTTATTACACGGTGGTTGGGAAGAACCAAGCAAACCAACCCGCCTATGCCATCGTTAGTAGCGATTTCAAACACATTCGCGTTATGAAAAAAACCGATGGGATTACGGCCGAAAATGCCAGTGCAATTGCGCAACGTCGGGTAGCTGGGGACGTTACCAACGCTGGGTTATTGATCTACCGGAAGCAACCGACGTGGGTAGTAACCTTGCAAAGCAAACACCAGGTTCATTACGTGCTAGTGAACTTTAAGACCGGAAAGGTCGTTAAAACGCTTAATTTATAGGGGAGCGATTCAACATGAGCACCACATCTTCACTAGCTAAATACTTAAATTCCGGATCAATTAACGTATCCGGTTTTTTATTAACTAATTTAGCTAACCTCAACATTAGTGGCACAGAACTAACGATGTTGTTAGAACTTCAGTACTTTCGCAGCCAGGGGGACCGGTTTCCAGCGGCAGAGACTTTAGCAAACGCCATGGGGATCAACGAACCGGCGGTGTATGATTTATTGCACCAGTTGGTGAGCAAGAAATTGATTAGTATTACCACCAGTGCCGACGAAAAGGATGAGTATAGTTTTGCGCCGTTAGTGGCCAAACTAAACGAATTACTGCAACAAGTTCCGGATGAGCAGCAGCCGGGATCGACACCACCAACTAGCGAGACGGCCACACCACAAACGAGTATTAGTGACCGCGAGCAGACCTTTAAAATGATCAATCATGAATTTGGCCGAATGTTATCGCCAATAGAATTAGAAACAGTCACGGCCTGGTTTGACCAGGATCATTATTCCGCGGAGTTGATTCAGTTAGCCCTGCGCGAAGCCGTCTTAAATCAGGTGTATAACCTCAAGTACATGGACCGCATTCTGCTAAACTGGGACAAGCAGCACTTACAAACCGCCGCGCAGGTG
Organism: Fructilactobacillus myrtifloralis; assembly: GCF_024029335.1. Lineage (NCBI taxonomy): Bacteria > Bacillati > Bacillota > Bacilli > Lactobacillales > Lactobacillaceae > Fructilactobacillus > Fructilactobacillus myrtifloralis. The sequence goes on from NZ_CP097116.1 coordinate 232,058, forward strand.
GAGGCGCACCGAACCCAACGCCAGGAAAAACAAGCCACGGGGACGGAACAACCGCTCCCCAAGGTGCCGCTCTTTAAAATTAAGAAGGATCAATAACTCCGACCAACTAAAAAAGCGGCGACAAAGGAAATCTTTGTCGCCGCTTTTTTATTACCGCTTATTTAGTCCCAGCCGTAGGTTGAGGCTGGTTCGCAGTTTGATTATTCCCACCTTGGTTATTCGCAGGGGCGGTTTGGTTATTAGTCCCAGTCGTTGGTTGGGAATTATTCTGTTGCTGACTGTTCCCACCGTTATTAGGGGCTGGTTCTGGATTGGTTTGTTTCTCATTGTTGTTCGTTTGCGGAGTGGCTGCTGGTTTTTGTTCGTTATTAGCCGTGGTACCGCTGTTGGTATTTTTATCCGTAGTTTGTTCTTCCTGTTTATTTGGTTGATTATTCGGCAGGTTGACAACGGCCTTATTATCAGCAGTTTGACCCGCTTGCGTATTGTTCTTAATTACGTTTTCCTTCAGGTCGCCTGCATGGCCAGCAATGTAGTACTGAGTTTGGTTATCAACCTTGGTCTTAACTACGTTGGCTGGTTTCGTCCAGTTGTCGTTTGGCAAGTCCTGGGAAGCATTTTGCATGATTTCCTTATAGAACAGCTGGGCAATTTTGGACTGCGATTGCGAAATGTAGTGACCTGGTTCTAACGGTTTATCGTACCCAGTCCAAACTGAGAGCGAGAGGTTCTTGGTGTAACCAGTAAACCAAGAATCCATGCTGGAGTTTTCTGGCACCGAACTGAGCCAATCATCAGGATACTGAGTGGTTCCGGTCTTTCCGGCCTGGTTTAAGCCGGGAATGTTAGCCGCCGTCCCCGACCCCTTTGGATCAGTCATCACACCTTTCAGCATGTCCGTGATCATAAAGGCCGTGGATTCAGACATCGCTTCTTTTCCGCTCGGTGAGTAGGTCTTGGTTTCGCCCGTTGGGGTTTCGACCTTTGAAATGGCATAGGGTTTGTAGTAAGTTCCACCGTTCGCAAAGGCGGCGTAGGCAGCGGCCTCTTGCTTCGTTGAAATGTAAGCTCCAATCCCGTTTTGCAGGTTCAGCGGTTCTTTAAAGCTCATCCCTAAGCCGTTCAAGAATTCGGTTGCCCGCGGGACTCCAACTGCTTCCAGGGTGCGAATGGCAGGAATGTTCCGCGACTCAACGAGTGCTTGTCGCATGGTCATGGTTCCTTCGTATTTATTATCGAAATCATGCAGTTGTCGATTAGTGCCAGGGTAAGTATATGGCGTATCTTTAACTGGTTGGTAGGTTGGATAATTTAGGTACTCAATGGCAGGACCATAATCCATGAGCGGCTTCATGGTAGAACCACTGGAATGGTCCGTTTGGACGGCTCGGTTTAACCCGAACTGAATGTTTTGCTTCCGACTACCAAGCATTGCTACGATTTTCCCGTTATTCGGGTTCGTCATCGTGGCTCCGATTTGAAAGTCATTGTTAGGGAAGTTTAAGCCTGAATTATCATCGTTTGCTAGTTGATACATCTGTTTCTGGGTATCCATATCAATGTTTGTATAAACTTTGTTGCCGGCGTTTAGTTTGTAACCCTTTTGATTCATTTCTTGCAGAACTTGCCCGATGTAAGCATCTGCGTACTTCTCATCTTTTTGCGTTGGCGTTTTATCAACGTTTTGTTTATCAATGCCCGCCTGAACGTCTTCTTGTTCGGCCTGATTAGCTTGTTTTCTGGTAATGGCTTTGTTTTTCACCATTGCTTCTAGAACTTGGTTTCTCCGGGACGTAGCGTATTTCGGATTATGCACTGGATTGTAAGCCACGGGAGCTTGGGGAAGACCAGCCAGCAGGGCCGTTTGGGCCAAATCCAGTTCACTCAGAGGTTTGTGGTACATTACTTCGGAAGCCGTTTGCATTCCGTACGCATTGTTACCCATATAAACTTTATTAATGTAGAACTCTAAAATTTGTTGCTTGCTGTATTCGCGGTTTACCTTAGTGGCTAACCAGGCTTCTTGCGCCTTCCGTTTTATGGTTTGGTCAGACGCTTTGGTAGAAAAGACGGACAGTTTAACCAGTTGCTGGGTTAGGGTACTTCCTCCCTGTAATCCGCCACCGCCAAAGAGATTATTAACGGCCGCACCGGCGATCCGGACGGGGTCAACCCCCTTATCGGTGTAAAAATGCCGATCTTCAACCGAGATAATCGCGTTCTTCATGTTTTCAGGAATATCCTTTTGTTTAACATAATCGCGATTTTGCATTCCTAACCGTGAGATGACCTTTCCATTGCGATCATAGATCGTCGTGGAGTTATCACTAGACAGGGTTTTATACGAAATGTTGGGGGCAGTTGAGGCATAATAAGTAAAGACCCCACATCCCACTAGAAAAAGCACAACGAGGAAAAACAGCACCCACATGGTGATTTGAAAAACGGGGCCCCGTTTCTTCTTGCGATTTTTCTTTAAACGACTATAAACTTCATCGGAACTCATGCTTATTCTCCTTTATTCTTATCAATAATTGCTTGGACCGCATCGAGATAGGGAATTAACGGGTTAATTTTAGGTTTAATCAGGTACGCCGTGGTGGCTAATTCTGTTCTTGTAATCGATTTTCTCCCCCCGTTAAATTGCCGTTCCCAAAATCGGAATAAGTCTGGGCCGTTTAACAAGTATATTTCATTTTTCCGCACAAAGCGAATTAAAGCAAAACAAATGCCCCCCAAATCAGCACAACTTTGCATGTGCTGAATTTGGTGGGGGTGGAAGTTGGCTAACGGAAAGGAATGGAGGTTGGTCGTTTCCTTGGCATCAAAATCAAGGTAGTAACCGGCATAAATCCCATTATAATCGGTGGTTGAGGCTTGTTTAAAGTAGGCTTCTTTGATGACCGCTGCACTTCGTTTGGGATAATCAACGTTCACAATCTGAATCGGGGTGGGCTTTTTATGGACTACCGCGATTTGTTGTGCTTGATAAAATTGATTACTTTGATTAATCTCGGCTTCAAGTGACATCCCCCGGTCCCCATGGACCGTGGTGGAGTGGGGTTGTGCTCTATGGTTGGCAGTGAAAGTTTGAAAGGGACGTCCATTCGGATAATTGATTGTCAAATTAACCTCCTTATAAATTGAGCAATTAATTTGAAGCGTGGTATATTACAGATGATGGTTCCATTATAGCAATTTCAACCGATGAATAAAATTATACTAATTCAGGTGACTTTATGAGTAGACAATGGATAACGGGATATCGTAGTTATGAATTAGGGGCCTTTGACGAGCAAAGTCCCAAGGTGCAAATCATTAAACGAGCACTACGAGAGCAAATGGTCAATTTAATTGAGAATGGCTGCGATTGGATTATTACTGGAGCCCAACTTGGCACGGAACAGTGGGCAGTGGAAATTGCTGCCGACTTAAAAACCACCTTTCCAGGCCAGTTTCAGATTGCTGTCATGCTTCCGTTTGCAGAGTTTGGTTCCCAATGGAATGAGAATAATCAAATGCGACTGCAACACGTCCTGGCATTAGCTGACTTTTCCACCACGGTGAGTCGATCAGAGTACCATAGTCCCCAACAATTAAAGAATTACCAGCGGTTCATGTTAACGCACACTGACGGGGCACTGTTACTCTATGATTCTGAAAATGAAGGGAAGACACACTATGACTTAGGCGCAATTCACCAGTTTCAGTCTGATCATCCCTATGTGTGTCAATTGATTGAGTTTGACGATTTACAGGAAGTCGCCGATCAGTACGAAGCCGAAAGAAATGCTGAATTTTCGGAATGATTGTGTTATAATGTGATAGTTACCAAACGATAAGAGGTGCAGATTATGGATAGCATTAACTTTACTCCCAAAGATATTTTGCAAAAAGAATTTCGGCAAAAGATGCGGGGTTATGATCCAACTGACGTCGATTCATTCCTAGATGAGATTATCAAGGACTATGAAACCTTTCAAAAGGAACTCGACGACAAGGACCAACGTATTGCTCAGTTAGTTGCTGAAAACAACCAACTGAAAGCGCAACAAGTAGCGCCAACGCCCCAGGCTACTCCAGCACAGCCCCAACCACGCTCAAACACTCAGGCGCAGCCAACTGCTTCTGAGAGTCAAGCAACCGACAGTACGACGCTCGATATTTTACGCCGGTTGTCGAACCTGGAACAACGGGTGTTTGGTGACGGATATCACGGATAGGTGTTAATTGGTGTAGGTTCTGAGTAATCGCGGTCAGCAATCGCTGGCTGAGGAAAGTCCACTCTCGCACAAGCTGCGATGCTTGTAGTGTTCGTGCCCGGTGAAAAAATAAGCCGAGGGATTGCAAATGCAATTACGGCGAAGGAATTGGCTACGGCTTTGGCTATGCCTTAGTACTTCCTAAGGTGCTATAGAGACGATTAATTCAAGAAATTGAATTACTGGAACGCAGTAAACCCCGCGAGCGGGAAACCCAAACTTTGGTAGGGGAGCTTTACACACGGAAATTGAACTAAGTGTAGGGCAAGAATCAAATGATTCTTGAGATAGATGATTACTACTCGATTGTTAGTCCTGATCTTTCAATTGAGCACAAAACATGGCTTACAGGAGCCTACACCAATCAGGATGAGTGGGTTTTTTCCCACTCTTTTTTTATAGAATTAGAAAGGACAACGCATGCAAACATTTAAACTGATGGCTACCTGTGCGGCGGGAATTGAAGCCGTAACTGCCACGGAATTAAAGCAATTAGGTTATCAAGTCGAGGTTCGCAATGGGATGGTGCTGTTTACCGGAACGGTTGCAGACATCATTAAAACAAACCTCTGGTTACGCACTGCCGATCGGATTAAAATCATCGTCGGTGAATTTGAGGCGCAAACGTTTGATGATTTATTTGAAGGAACAAAAGCATTACCCTGGGAGCGGTTAATTCCGATGGATGGCCAATTTCCGGTGGCCGGTCGGTCGAAAAAATCGCTGTTGCATAGCGTTCCCGACGTGCAAGCCATTACGAAAAAAGCGATTGCCACTAAACTGGCCACTTTTTATCACCGGCGCACGCGCTTACCAGAAACTGGTGGATTATATCCATTAGAAGTGCGGATTGTGAAAAACCACGTCGTAGAACTTTTAGATACTACGGGACCGAGTTTGTTCAAGCGGGGGTACCGGATTGCAAAGGGGGAAGCCCCGTTAAAGGAAAACATGGCCGCAGCGTTAGTGTTGTTAACGAACTGGCATCCGGAGACGATGCCGTTTCTAGATCCAATGTGTGGTTCCGGAACGATTCCGATTGAAGCCGCGATGATTGCTCGCAACATCGCCCCCGGCAGCAAACGGTCCTTTGCATTTGAGGCCTGGGATTGGATTAGTCCCGATCTCGTAGCCACAGCCCGTACCGAAGCCCAAGCTGCCGTAAAAGAGCAAGGGGCGCTCCAGATTCAAGCTTCCGATGTAAATGGTGAAATGATTAATCATGCCAAGGTGAATGCCGAAGCCATGGGGCTGTTACACGACATTCAGTTTAAACAACTCGCCGTCCAGGATTTTCATACGGACGAACGTGATGGCGTGGTCGTTACAAACCCGCCCTACGGACAACGACTAGGGGATCAAGCAGCTGCTACGAAGCTCTACCAGGCGTTGGGAATTGTCTTTCGGCCTTTAACCAGTTGGTCAAAGTACTTCCTTACCAGTGATTTGAACTTTGAAGTAGCCTATGGAGAACGGGCAACCAAACGACGCAAGTTGTATAACGGCCAGATCAGAACGGACTACTTCCAGTACTGGGGGAATAACCGTTAAGGAGGAATCGCCTACGAAACGCATTGCAATTATTGGGAGTGGCATCGTTGGAACTAGTGCAGCGTACTTTTTAAACCACTGGACGAATCATTCCGAGGTTCAAGTAACTGTTTTTGATGCAGGAACCGGGCAAGCTACCCGGGCTGCAGCGGGGATTATTTCACCCTGGCTGTCCAAACGACGCAATCAGAAGTGGTACCACCTTGCGCGGGCGGGAGCAGAAGTCGTTGCTGAGTTGGCAACGACCACAAAGATGGATCAGTTAACCTACGCCCACAATGGCACCATCATTACTAGAAAGAATCCCTACCAACTAGCAGAATTAGTGGAACTTGCGCAGGCCCGCAAGGTTGATGCTCCGCAAATGGGCGCACTAGTGCCACTTAGTCCTGCCCAAATCCGACAAGCACTCCCAATGTTAACGAAGCTCACTACCCCGGGGTTATTTGTGGGGGGTGGCAGTTGGATGGATGGCCAACGATTTTGCCAGCACCTGTTGGCTAGTTGTAATTCACAATTAGAGCTAGTTAATTCCCAAGCGGTCCAGTTACTAGATGAGCACCACTTAAAGCGTGGCGCGACCACGCAGGCTTTTGATAAAATCATTGTGGCAACGGGGGCCTGGACGAAAGCGGTCTTAGCTGCTTTGCACGTGGAAGCGGACGTTCGGCCGCAAAAGGGTCAATTAATTGAAATAAAATTAGCCCAACCAACTTTACCGAAGCGCCCCGTTTTAATGCCCGAAGCAGAAGCAGACTTGATTCCAGTTGCACCAGACCGGCTAATCGTGGGCGCAACCCATGATGATGAGGCCGGGTTTGACCTCACGACCACCACGCAAGCAACTACCGAGCTACTTGCCACGGCGCAACGGTTCATGAGCGGAATTAGTCGGAAAAATGTTATTCTAGAAAGGGTTGGCACCCGGGCGTACACACCTGATTACGGCCCGTTTGTAGGCTCCGTTCCCGCGCATCCCGATGTCTTAGTGGGCACGGGCTTAGGTTCGTCGGGGTTAACGACCGGGCCGTTGGTCGGAAAGTTGCTAGCAAAGCTGGCACTAAACCAACCAGTCGACCTTGCTTATTACAGTAAACCAGTCACTAATTATTTACGTTCTGAGTGATGCAGGGCTTGAAGGGCTAACTGGTGGGCGCCTTTATTTTGTTGTTCTGGGATCCAATTCACAAACACAAGGGAAAATGGTGCTTGTAACTGATGAATCTGATCAACGTAGTGTTGATAGTGTTTTGCATAATTTTTATGCAGACTATCGGAAACGATTTTACTGTCCGTGTAGTAGTTAACGACCGTTGTGGCTAATTCAGCCCGCGTTAGTTTAGCGGTTAAAGTGCTAAACGCGAGGATGCAAGCTTGAAATTCGGCCTCATGATTATCAGTTGCAGTTAGCAAGCGTTTTACCTGATATTGTTTGTGATCTACAATCATTAAAATACCGGCACTACTGGCCTGCGTTTGAGGCCGTTCCGCGGCATCAGAATATAGTTTTATGTACATGACAATCTCCATTCGTAAAGGGTGTTTTTTATGATAACGCAGAAAAGAAAATTTTTATATCAACCGCAACCGACGACTAGCGTCATTTGCTGGAGTTGGACCGTCATTGTTTTGTTGGTGGGAGTCATTATCTGGCTAGAAATTACCCAATTTCAAAACATTACGTTGGCCTTTTTCATTGCCTTTGCGGGTTTAACTTGGATCCAAATTTACTTTCGTAAGTTGTTGGTTTGGTCAGATACAATTGAGATCCGCCAGGTTTTAAATCCCTTTGGCAAACAGTTGAGTTTACAATCGATTTCACGGGTCCAAGCTCATCGCAATAGCATCGCCTTTAATGCGGGCGGGCGGCGGTATAAATTCCTCTTACCGGCGAACTCGGTAATTGAGCTCCAAGAATTATTGGGTCAATTCGGAAAACAGGAGGACGACCATGCGAGCTAAAGCGGGGGTCCGCAACCTGCTCTTAACGCTGGCGGGGATTTTGGGCCTCATTTTACTTGATCAGTTAGTTAAACACTGGGTTCGTGGTCACATTACCGTGGGCGGACACCGAACCGTCATTTCCGGGCTACTTTCTCTCACTAATCTAACTAATTCTGGAGCAGCCTGGAGTTTTTTGGCGGGTAATTCCTGGATATTTGTAATCATTGCGGTCGGAGCAATTGGGGTGTTTGGATGGTTCCTCTTTCAAAGTCGGTCGGAACCGGGCTTGTTAGTGGCAGTGGGCCTAATGTTTGCTGGAACGGCTGGCAATTTAATCGATCGGTTACAGTGGGGCGCAGTCACTGATTTTATTCAGTTAGATTTTCTGCAATTTCCCATCTTTAACCTAGCAGATTGTTATTTAACCATTGGCGTTATTTTACTGTTACTGCACTTGCTCGTAAAGGAGAACTAATGGAAACACGGCAGTTTACCGTCGAACAGCCTACGGAGCGTTTGGATAAACTAATTGCGGAGCACTTTCCGGATTTAAGTCGCTCACGAGTGGTCAAGCTCATTAAAAACGGAGCTGTTGTAGTGAACCACCAGGTGGAAAAACCGAAGTATCAGCCACACGTGCACGATGAGATTACCATTACGATTCCGACACCGCAGAAGTTGGACTTGGAACCAGAAGCGCTTCCCCTCGATGTTGTTTATGAAGATGACCAAGTGCTGGTCGTTAACAAACCGCAGGGCATGGTGGTCCATCCGGCTCCGGGGCATCCGAACCATACGCTGGTGAATGCGCTGTTGGCCCATACTAACTTGGCCACCATTAATGGCACCATTCGTCCGGGCATTGTGCACCGAATTGATAAGGACACTTCCGGGCTTTTGATGGTAGCCAAAACGGACGTCGCCCAACAATCATTGACCCAGCAACTAAAGGAAAAGAGCAGTCGGCGTAAGTACCTCGCCCTGGTGCACGGGCAGATTAAGGAGCCGGCCGGAACAATCTCAGCTCCAGTGGGACGTTCCCCCAAGGACCGCAAGAAGCAGGCGGTGGTTGCAAATGGTCGGTCCGCGGTGACCCACTTTAAAGTGCTGGAACGCTTTGGGAGTGACTACACCCTCGTTGAGTGTCAGTTAGAAACGGGACGGACCCATCAAATTCGGGTTCACATGCAGTACATCAACCATCCACTTGTCGGGGATCCATTGTACGGACCCAAGAAAACCATCAAGGGGCACGGTCAGTTTTTGCACGCTGCCGAATTAGGCTTTCAGCACCCCACGACGGGTGCGGAATTAGATTTTACCAGTCCCGTTCCGCCGATTTTTCAAGCAACCCTAACCACGTTAAAAAAGAAGTATAGTACTTCGCATTCAGAGGAGGACATTTCGCATGAACAATGAAAAAGTTGTCTTAGATAGTATGTCAATGCAACGAGCTTTGACCCGGATTACGTATGAAATTATCGAAAAAAACAAGGGCGTTCAGAACCTGGTGTTGATCGGGATCAAAACGAGAGGGGTTTACCTCGCGAACCGAATTGCCAATCGGTTGAAGAAACTCGAAAATACCGATGTTCCGGTGATTTCCTTGGACATTACTAAGTATCGGGACGACCAAACTACGAAACTGACCGATCAGACGGTGGCCGAAAACGTGGTGCCAATTGACAATCAAAATGTAGTACTCGTCGATGACGTTCTCTTTACCGGCCGGACCGTACGGGCAGCGCTTGGTGCCATTAACGAAATTGGCCGGCCCAAACGAATTAATCTGGCGGTCTTAGTGGATCGGGGACACCGGGAACTTCCGATTCGAGCTGATTTTGTGGGCAAGAACATCCCGAGTTCCAAGCACGAAACCATTAAAGTATTAGTTTCTGAAATTGATGATCGCGACGGAGTGGAAATCAAACAAAAGTAGTGATTACTCCAGGTGAGGAGGTACTTCCATGGTAAAACGCTATTTATTGCTCGACGATGGGACGTCCTTTGCCGGCGAGGCATTCGGAGACTTAACCAGTACCACGGGTGAATTAGCCGTCAATACGAACTTGAACTATTATCAAGAAGCACTAACTGATCCAACTTATCACAACCAGATTGTGACCTTTTTACAGCCCTCGATTGGCAACATTGGGATTAACCCCAAAAACTATGAATCCATTTTAACTTCGGCCAAGGGAATCGTGGTTCATCAGAGTGAGAACATTTCTTTTTCCCAACTAAAAGACTTATCGTTAGATTCCTTTTTAAAGGAACGCCACATTCCGGGAATTTGCCAAATTGATACCCGCCAGTTACAAAAACACGTTCGCGAGCACGATATCAAAAAAGCTAGCATCGTGAATACGAACGATGCGCACGCGTTTGACCAGTTGCAGGCGGCCGTGCTTAGTAACCAACAAATCCAAGCGGTTGCCACCCCGAAACCATACTTAGTTCCCGGCAGCGGGGTCACGATTGTCGTGATTGATTTTGGGCTTCGTGAGTCCATCATCCGGCAGTTGGCCAAACTTAACTGTAATATGATCGTAGTGCCGTGGAACACGAGCTTTGCGGAAATGAAAAATCTAGATCCCGAGGGGGTCGTATTATCGTCTGGTCCGGGCTCGCCAGCAGAAATTGATGCGGAAGTGATTGAAAACATTCAAACCATCCAACGGCATTTACCGTTGTTTGGGATTGGACTGGGTCACGAATTAATTGCCATTGCCAATGGGGCTAAAGTGGCCCGCATGTCCATCGGGAACTACGGAAGCAATCATCCCGTTCGCAAAATCATTACTAACGAATTGATTTATCCTAACCAGTCCCAGGACTATGCCATTGTGACTGACTCCATCGCTTCCGATAAGTTAATTGTTACTTACAAGGATTTAATTAACGGGACGATTCAGGGGATCAGAAGTCGTGATTATCCGACGTTCTCCGTCCAGTTTTCTCCGGACGGATCTGGTGGCATGGTTGATGGGTTTGACCTATTTGAAGAATTTGTTGAAAGCATTCTCGCACACAGGAGGATGGCACATGAAGCACATTAAAAAAATCTTGATTATCGGTGGCGGACCATCTGATATTGATCATGAAAGTGAACAGGATTCGGCTGCTTTTCAGGCGATTTCGGCTTGGCAACGGCTGGGAATTGAAACGTTTGTAATTGACAATAACCCTTATTCCTTATTGTTGCAGGAGACAAATGATGACCATACCTTTGTGCAGAGTCTAACGGCCAAAAACGTTGCCCGAATTTTAAAAACGCACCACATTGATGGCATTACGCCGATCTTTGGAACCAAAGCGGCCCTGACGGTCGTCCAGCGGTTGATGAAAAACCAGGTGCTCCAAACGTTACAGGTCCAATTACTCGGGTTGAATGCGACGAACCTCAATTTGTTTGGAACGGAAGCCGAAGCGTCCGAACAAAATACCGCGCTAGCTAATCGACTGGCTGAAAATAACATTCCGATTGTAGCGTCGCGGATTATTAGCGATTTTTCGGAATTGCGGAACAACCTGGAAAAAATTCAGTTTCCGATTTCGGTCAAACCACTAAGTACCAACAAGAAGCGGCAACGCCGGATCTTTAAAAACATGGAAAGTCTTAATAATGAGATTGATGACCTGTTTCAGGAGTCTCCTGATCAGAAACTGTCACTAGAGCGCGAAGTCGGAAATTATCAAGAAATCGGCATTGTCGCGATTCGGGACGTGGAAGGGAATAAGATGTTGATTTCTTCATTGGAAGATATGAATCCGGTGAAGATTAACGCAACCGATTCCGTGATTTTTACCCCGGCCCAAACGCTCAATGATTACTATCTAAAACGGCTCCGGTCGCTTACTTTCGAAGTACTTGATTGTTTAGGAATTAAGGGAATTTGTCACCTTCAATTTGCGGTGAATGCTGCAAATGATGAGGTGTATGTCTTGAAGGTGAACCCGGTCTTTAACTCCGAAACGGCCCTAGCCGCCAAAGCTACCGGGTACCCGTTAGCAAAGGTTGTGGCCTCATTATTGCTTGATATTCCGCTAACCGCGGTGGAACTCCCACCACGCTTTAATCCGTTAACCACCATCTTACAACCGTTAAGTGATCACATCGTTGTCAAAATGCCGATTTGGTCATTTGACTACCTTGATATGGCTGATAATCACCTTGGTCCGCACGCGAAAGCGACGGGCGCGGCCATTGGGGTAGGTCGGAGTGCCGAGGCGGCCTTAATGATTGGCTTACGAAGTTCGCAACCCAGTCCGCAAGATGTTTTACCGGAATATTCTGACCTCAGCGAAGATGACCTGATTGAACAGTTAATTCATCCAACTGATCAACAAATTTTGATTTTGTTTGAAGCCGTGCGACGGGGTTACTCTGCCAGTGACTTGAGTGAGCTCACTAAGATTGACGAATTCTTTTTCGTCATTATGAGCAACCTGTTGGCGGTGATTAACCAGGTACAAACCCATCCTTGTGATTCGCAAGCGTTATTAATGGGAGATCGGTATGGGTTTGGTAATGGGATGTTTTGTCATTTTTGGAACGTTGATAATGCCACAATCGTGGCCATGCAACAAGAATTGCCTCGTTCCAAAACCTATAAAATGATTGATCCCACAGCTGGTGAATTCCCGGAAGCCATTAACTCGTTTTATGGCAGTTATGAGTTTGAAAGTGATACGAGCCAGTTAAGTAACCAAAGTGCGCTGGTAATCGGGAAGGGGCGAAATCACCTCGGTCCGAATACCGCTGCTGACACGTATACGGCTGAGATGTTGATTCAACTGCATAAGTTAGGATACAAAACGATTATTCTCAATAATAACCCGAACTCGGTTTCACTGATTCCTGCAATCAGTGATAAGCAGTACATTGAGCCGGTTCAACTCGGTGAGATTTTAAATGTGATTGATCTGGAAAAACCCAAGTACGTATTTTTGCCTGGGAATCGTCACTTTTTAATTCGCGAACTACAAAAGTTACAAGGAACCTTTAAGTTAATCGTATTACCACCAGATCAAGAAACCGGAACGATTTACCAAGACCGAGCTGATTTTGCGCTGGACGTCTTAGTAAGTCCCCAGGCTATTATTCCCATCTCGACGGTTGGTTTTCGTGCTCAAATGGAGGGGGCTGGGAACCAACTGGAGGAACAAACGAGCTATTACGTGCCGTATGCAGAGCAGCAACTCGACGTGCCGCGGTTGGAACAGTTAGCAACTGCTGAAATTAACAGGCATCCGTTAACCGGACTAATTCAAGTTCTCTTTACAATTGACTCCGACGGTAACTACGTGGTTACGGGGATAACCCCGTTACGAATTACGGAGACCATTTTCCTAAATCAAGTGACAGAAATTAATTGGATTCGGGTGTTAATGCAAATGTACACTGGTCATTTTGATCCGGAACAGTTACGGAAACGGCTTCCCCGAATCAATGCAGCAGGGCACTTTGCCATCATGCAGATTACATTTCCGTTCAAGCATTTGGGGATTAACAACGTCCCCAAACGCCGACGGTATGAGATTGGTGCTAAAATTTCGTTTGGAAATAGTCTGAATGATTCTACCGATCACCTCTTAAAATAATAAAAAAACGGATTTGTATGATACAAATCCGTTTTTTTATTGAGCACTGTTACCGGTGGGTCGCGTTGCGCCGCAATTGTTCGACTAACTGAGGATCGGGAGTAACGTAGACCGTTTTTTGCCCCGTATAATGAACGAGTCCCGGTTTGGCCCCGTTGGGCTTTTTAACCCGTTTGACGGGCGCATAGTCAACCGGAACGTTCGCAGAATCACGTGCTTTAGAAAAGTAGGCGGCTAGGTTGGCTGCTTCTAAAATGGTTTGGTCGCTAGGGTTAAAACTGCGAATAATCACGTGGGAACCGTGGATCTTTTGTGTATGCAACCAGGTTTCCCGTTTATCAGCAGTTTTTAACGTGAGTTGATCATTTTGTAAGTTATTTTTCCCCACCAAAATGACGGTTCCATCGGAAGCAACGAAGCGTTCCGGTTGGCTCACGTGCACCTTTCTCGGTTGCTTTTTGGTCTGACGTTTTAAGTAACCAGCTTGTTGGAGTTCCGTTTTAATGTCTGCCAGGTTTTCGGGACTGGCCAACTCAATTTGACTTTCAATCGCTTCAAAATAATCGATTTCTGCTTGGGTCCGCTGCATTTGTTCGGTAATGTATTGGCCGGCATTCTTTTTCTTCTGAAACTGCTTAAAGTACCACTGGGCATTTGCAACGGGGGAGAGCTCTGGTTTCAGGTTAATTTGGAGGGGATGGTTATTATCATAGAAATTCGGCAGTTCAATGCTGGTCATCCCCGGGTGAACCTGTTGCAGATAAGTCATGAGGACCTCACCTTTAATCCGATACTGATCGGCATTGGTTGCTTCTGTAGCATCCTGCGCTAGCCGTTTAAGCTTTTTCCGATTCTTTTTTAACTCCGTTCGGGTGACTTGAATTAATTGGGCTCCTTGTTCGCGAACCCGTTCACGCTGGACCTTCGTCTGGAAAAAATGATCCAACAGCACGCTTAAAGAAGGGAAGTGATGGTCTGTTTCCAGGGGCGGGTAGGGGAAGGGGGCAAAGCCTAATTTTCCCTGGGCCGAGAGGGTGGTGACCGGATCTGGAGTTGCAAACCGCTTCCAAAAATCAGTGTAGTTAGTGGCCAGCGGTTTGCCTGCTTGGTGGAGTGCTTCAGCTAGTGCTAATGAGGTATCCGAACCAAGTCCTTGTAAGGTTTGGCGTAGCTCTGTTGCTAGACTCTCCACGTTGGGAAAATCATGCTCTAATTGTTCAATGATGCTAAAATCGTGGAGTTGAAACGGATTAAGCAAGTCCTGGTGGGGTGGATTTACGTATTTAGAACCAGGGAGGAGGGTCCGATACCGATTTTTATCGGGACCAACGCGCTTGATGGCATCAATGATGTTACGATCGTGAGCTTCTACCAAAATGATGTTACTGTGGCGGGCCATAATTTCAACAACGACCACCAATTCTTCCAGGTCACCAATTTCATTACGCGTGTTGATGTGCAGGTGGACCACCCGGTCATTATCAACCTGATGAATCTCCTTAATGAAACTTCCTTGCAAATGTTTGCGTAGCGTCATGGTAAAATTGTTCGGTACTTTCGGATTCTGAAAGGGAACTTCCGTGGTTTGGATTCGAGCGTAGGTAGGATTGGCCGATAACAGAACTTGTTGATTCTGTTGCTGGGCGCGGACCGTCATGATGATTTCATGTGGGTACGGTTCACTAATCTTAGTAATCCGGCCGCCCGTTAGTTTAGTTTGTAATTCGTTAACCATAGCATGGGTAAAGGAACCATCAAATGACATAACTTGTCTCCTTTGAAATTTAACGTTATGTTAAGTATAACTGATAATTTAGGGAACGAACAGCAAACAGCAGGAAGAAAAATCGCAATCTTGTATCAGGCAATTAATGCTATAATGGTTAGCGGAGGATCTGATGATGAAAAATAGTTTAAGCGCATTACGTGACGTGAGTAAGCTTCACCAACATAATTTACAAGTGATTACTAAGGCTCATAATGTAACTATTTCTGAATGGCAACTGTTAATGGCCATTCAGCAGACCGTTGATACCCAAGAAAAGTTAGCGCAGGCCCTGAAGCTTGATACATCTACGCTTTCGCGGCAGTTAAAACGGTTACTGACCAAGGAAATGATTGCTAAGCAAGCGGTTGGTCAGGATCGGCGCCAACTAGTTTATAGTCTCACGGACGCTGGTCAAACAGCTTTAACGCAGGTTAACCAGGATTATGACCAGTTACAGCAACAAATTTTTGCGCAGTGGACGGCAGACGAATCCCAGCTACTCAAAATTCTCTTGAATCGGTTAGAAACTAGTATGAAAAGATTAGATAAACGGGGTGCATAGATTGAAAACCGCAATTGTGACTGATAGTACGTGCTATTTGTCTCAAACAGACATTCAAAAATATAACATTCAGATTATTCCATTAGAAATTATCTTTGGAACCGATGAATACTTAGAAAACGTAACGATTACCAGTCAAGAATTCTATCCAAAGTTAGCCGCCGCGTCCGAGTTACCAACCACGTCGCAACCAGCTACCGGCCAACTAATTGACCTATACAATCGATTAGCAGACGCTGGCTATGAAAATGTAATCACCATCACGCTGGCAGCCACCATTTCCGGTTTTTATAACCAAATTTGTAACCTAGCACAGCAAATCACCCGCATTCGCATTATTCCCTTCGACTCCCAAATTACGCTGGGCTTAATGGGCGATTTAGCAATTTACGCCGCCCAGTTGGCCGCTACTGATACGGATCCTGATGAGATTGTCGCTAAATTAACGGAGCAACGAGCAACCATTGATGAATTATTTGTGGTCGACGACTTACAAAACCTGGTTAAAGGCGGTCGGTTATCAAACGCATCTTCGTTCATTGGGAGTTTATTGAACATTAAGCCAATTTTAACGTTTGATAACCAAACTGACGAAATCGTGGCTTTTGATAAGGTCCGGACAATGAAACGGGCGCTAAAACGAGTGGAAAAATTATTTAGTGAAGTTGAACCAACCCTGGATTATCCGGTGAAAGCCTTTGTCTTTGACGCAAATGCCAAGCAAGCCGGCCAGCGGTGGCTGGAACACTTGGAAGAAGCATTTCCAAAGGTGCGCTTTGCCCAAGCTGAGATTGGTCCGGTGATTGGGACGCACTTAGGTGCCGGAGCCTTAGCTTTAGGTTGGGAACGGGACATTACTAAACTTTAAAGCGTTATAAGACGAATTTTAAATTCGTCTTTTTTTATTCGGTTATTTTAGCAATTAATCTGGGGGACTAAATGAGCAAGCTGGCAATCCGCTTTAATTACCATTTTAGTTTACATAATATATATTATACGAAGTAAGTGTTTAAATCAGCAGTCCAACTCATTCTAAGCCCCTGTCAGCCATTTTAAGTTGTAAGCAATGAATTCATGGCACCAGCGCATGAAAATGCGTTTTTTTGCAGTTTAATTACCACCATCGCCCGTTCTTTGGTCTGGATGCCTGATTAAACTGCTTTTATCGGCTGCACTGGCTTTGTTTTTCGTTATAAATTCAACCATGGTCGTTGCTACGCTTAATTTTAGCGACCACTTGGACTGTTTTAAAGTTGTTTTTAGTTCAGTAGCACTTCGTTTAATTAACGCAATTAAATCAGTCTTAGTTTGCTGATCATCATTTTTAACGTGTTGTACATGGACTCCATAATCTTCTTATGCAACGGCTGCTTAAAATCTTTTACAAAATCATTTCATTGATTTTACTCACAACTCAACTGCCTGCCAATCGCTTTTATCTCAAACATGCTTCTAAAATTCACGAATCTTCAGCTCATGGCTGAACCTGATCGAATCAGCTTTAGTTTATTTCATTCTTTATGTTAACTAATTTAATTTTTAGTTACTACCATGTTACATTATTTATAATTAACGTGCTTAAAAAATAGGCAACAGAATTCCAATGAAACTGGAATTCTGTTGCCTATTAAATTTGAATCATTAAACTACGTTACAGGTTGCTAACTAGCTTTGTTTAAGTCATCGAATAACTTTACTGCTTAACCACTGGCGCATCTTTTGCTTGAACCTCAGCTTGTGGTTGGTCCGGTTGTGCTTGTTGCCCATTTGCTTGTGCAGCAGGCTGTTCTTCAGCATTATTAGCGGAGTGGTTAACATTACTTTGGTCGTTACCATTTTCCAACAATGCTCCTGTTTGGGGATCAAAGTTAACGGTTTTACCATTAATTACTTGGGAACCAAACACCTTTTCTCCAGCAGCATTGAGATAATAAGTTTGGCCCGTTTTAGTAATAAATTGGTCTTTAACTGGTTCTCCATTATTGGCATCAAAGTAGTACGTCTTACCAGTGGCAGGATTAGTAGCAAAGTCACCCTTAACTTGAATCAACGTTTGCGGATCAAAGAAATGTGGGTGCCCATTAATTACCTGATAACCGGAAACTAGGTGCCCATCGGCTGCATCGGTATAGAAGAAGCGGTTGCCACCGAGATCAATGAATTCCCCTTTACTTTGAATTCCATTGTCGTGGAAGTACTTTTTCTGTCCATCTAGCACCATGATTCCAGTCGTCGCATCACCCTTGTCATCAATGTAATACCAGTTACCGTCGTGGTCACCAGCATACCGGTTCGCAACTAGGTTCCCACTTCCATCGTCAAAGTAATGAACCTTGCCATCGGGAGTTTTCACGAACCGATCCTTAGCTTCCACCCCGTTTTGATCAAAGTATTGCGTATATTTTCCTTCCACGGAGTACAGCTTGTCAACAAGCATTTTCCCGTCGTCACCAAAGTAGTAAGCATTACCACCCTTATCGAGTACGTATTGAT
Source organism: Fructilactobacillus myrtifloralis (assembly GCF_024029335.1). Classification (NCBI taxonomy): domain Bacteria; kingdom Bacillati; phylum Bacillota; class Bacilli; order Lactobacillales; family Lactobacillaceae; genus Fructilactobacillus; species Fructilactobacillus myrtifloralis. Next base: position 250,242 of record NZ_CP097116.1, read on the forward strand.
TCCGGGCTTGTCGACCGGATCCGGTGTAGTAATAGGTATTGCCATCTTGACCTTGGAAGAAGGAGCTTCGAAGTTCGGTTCCATTTGGCAAGAAATAGTATTTAGAGCCATTAATGGTCTGTTCTCCTGTAACCAGATGTCCACTGGCATCGAAGTAGTAATAATTCCCTTGGTCGTCTTGAATGATTGCGTCCTTAGCTTGATAACCACTAGTATCAAAGTACACAATCCCCTGTTGATCGCGGCCAAATCCAGCCGAAGCGGGCAGATTCAACAATTGCTTGGGAAGATAACCATTATCATTACCATTGTCAACCACTTTGAAGTAGTGACCTGTAGCAGGATCCTTCAGCACAAAATCTTGCCCCTTTCCTTCAATGTTACTTCCATTAAAGTACTTAGCCGACCATTCTTTAATCTTGGTGCTAGGATCAATTGGTTGTCCAGTTGAAATTTGTTTGTCCTTAAACAGTTCTGGATAATCCTTTTGCAGTTGTGCTAAGAATTCACCCCCAAATTTTTCCTGGTAAGCACCGCCCCCACGAGTATTAGAAACGTATAGCGTTCCCTGCATGTTTGAATCGGTGTTTTGCTTACCTAATGAATCCGTTCGGTTAACCGTGGTCAATTCCTCTTTCTTCATATTATAAAGTTGGTCGGGAACAAAATCGGCCATTACTTGAATTCCTTGGGCGTGCAACGCTTTAATTACGTCTCGCAATTGTGTGGCAGTTCCGTATTTAGTTGGCTTATTAAAGCCTAAATCATACCGATCGGAGAAAGCATAGCCATTCTTAACAATGGAGTCCACGAAGGTATTATCGTCACTGGAACGATATTGAGGTGCCAATTGCATGCTGGTAACTCCCCAATCACGGAACATTTGCGCATTTTTCGCAATTCGAACGTTGGTAAATTCATCTACCGTTTTAGGCATAGCTTGAAAATTAGAGAAGCCTTCAAAAATAACCTGAGAATCAGAGGCCGCATTCGAATGGAACGTGTTTCCGTCTGCGTTCGGTTGGGAACTTGCTTGCGTTCGAGCATCTTGGTCAGCAGCCGCCCCCACTGGAACCCAGGCAGCTAGATAACCAGAAACTTGCGGGTTCAGGTAGCCTTTAATGTCATTGCCAGTAAAGATGAGGTCTCCATTTTCATCAGTCCAACGAACGGGGGCCTGAGCATCACTGGAATAACTTTGCAACCCATCGGCATTGGTGAGCGTCACGGCTCTAAAGGCTTGATTCCGGTGAGCAGCTCCCATGTGAAGAACAACTTGATCGGACTGCTTCAACTTCAGATTGTGATTATTACTAATAATTACCCCAATTCCCTCAGTTCTAGTTTCAGTCGTTCCCTGGTCGCTAGCGTTCATCGCTCCTTTTCCAAACCGAACACTGGTTAAAATATCATTTTGGTCGACATCCATCGTTTGCCCACCAGCTACATATTTAATCCGTGTTTTAAGGAAATTATCGATGGCGTCAAAGTATGGGGATTTGGTTCCCATAAACGGACCGTCATCGGTATACAAATCACCATAGTAAACGCGTGGGATCGTATCCTTATTAGTGAGCATCAATGCGTAGGCACTCGGCATGTTGTAGTGGGTATACTTTTTAACTGCTTGTTTCATATCCTCGTTGTAAACCTTGAAAGCAGCTTCGAGTTGCGCTTGCGTTGGAGCTAGACTGTTTTTTACGTTGGGATATAAGTCTTCAATAATTTGCGCAATTACCGTTTGTACCTCACTATCGTGAGCCCGAACGAACGAGTAGTTCGGCAACGCATGATTATCTTGATTATCCCGACTGCGATCTACCATTTTATATTCTAAGAACCGCTTCATGGCCCCCCGCAACCGATCGGGCTTAGTGAGCGACCAAATTAATTGCGTATGACTATAGTCATCCATACTGAGTTGACCCTGACCATGGTCACGCATGTATAGCGGGTCATTGTGACTCCAGTCTTCTAGAATCGATAAATGCTTCAAAGCATTTTGATCGGATTTTTTCACTCCGTATAACGAAGCAAAGTACTTAGCGGCGATGTTCAGTAAGTCAGCATCAACGTTATCAACGGCATCAATTCTGATTCCATCAAAGTTTGCATCCGGATCATTATTAGTGATTGCACCAAAATGCATTAGGAAGTGGAGCCAGTTCAATTGTTCTGCCTGAACAACCGGATTGGAATTATCTACGTCATCGGCTAAGAGCAGTTCAAATCCACCCTTGCTCTTATCAACATCATACTTTTCTTTTCCGGTTTGGTTGGTTGGGGTTCGGTTCATCAACCGAAAGTTTGAATTAGCATCGGGAGTTAATTTGCTATTGATGAAGCTTAGCGCCCCTCGTTGTAAATGATCATGATTAGGATTTTCACTAATGATGTTCCATTGGGGTTGTTCCTTAATAAAGTCACGCATTAATTCTCGGAGCCATTCGGTATCATTTTTTTGCCCAATTTTAGCTTCGATGGCTTTTTGTACGGCCGTTACCGACTCATTTAACAGCTTTTGATCATCATTTAATGTAAAACCTTGCCGGTTATCGATGAGTCCAGCTTTTACCATGTAATTTAAGTAATTAACCTCGGTTTTTTTATTCGGCCACCACGTCATCAGGATTGGACGATAATCAGTGGCAGTTGAAGCTCGCCAGTCTTTTCCATTAGCTAGGATTTCTTTAGGCCGATACCAGGATTCGGCGGTCAAGTACCCGTCGATATTCTTAAAGTTGTCCTTGCTCGTACCATTAACAGCGTTATGGGCTGTATAGGAGGTTGTTTGGTCGGTAATGCCCTCTTTAATTTTAGAGTTTTTGGTTTCAGTTGCAATTCCAGTCTTAGCATCAAAATACAGCAACTCACCGTTAAACACTCCAGAGAAACCCCGACGCATAATCCCGCTATGGTCAAAGTAATAGGTTTTCCCGTTAATCGTTTGCAAACCGGTTACAATTTCACCGTTTTGGTTAACGTAATAAATGTTTCCAGCAATCTTATTTTTGTCTTTTGGTTTTTGGCGGGGTTGGTAAGGATTATTATCATCATTTACCTGATCAGCTTCATTTTCATCTGGCTCCTGTGCAAGTGCATCTAAATTAGGTAATGCTTTTTGCTTATCTGCTTCGTAAAATGAATTTTGGACTTGTTCACCCTTCCGATTAAAGGCAACGTTGTGGTCATCGACTGCTTGAATTCCGGTAGCAGCATTTCCACTTCCCGGTTTAAAGTAGTATTTGTGGCCGTCAATTGTAACGTAACCACCCTTAACTTGTTTTCCGTTAGCATCAAAGTATTGGGTAATGCCACTAATCTTCGTCATCCCAGTGGCATAACTACCATCATTATATTGATAATAAAAGTCCCCGTTTTTATCAAGATATTGTCCCGGTTTTTCCGGAGCTTGCTTCGGTTGGGGCTGGTCATTTTCAGTTTCGTCTTCGGTGGCTGCGGAATCATCAGAATTGGTTTCAGGATTGGTTTTTGGTTGTCCCTGATCTGAAACCGAAGCTTCATCATGATGGGTTGCAGCTCCAGGTTGTTCAGCTGTAGTTTGGTCGGCATTTGCCGGCTCAAGTGGTTGCTTCTGCTCGTGTTTATCAGATTTATCAGCATCAGTTTGGCTCGGACTCGCAACTGAGTTACCTGCCTGGTTGGTCTGTGGCTGTTCTGATTGTGATTGCTTTGGTTCTGTTGGTTGTGGTTCAGTTGTTACAGATTGCTTTGGTTCTGAGTCTGAATCAGACGCTGGTTGCGAATTTTCTCCAGCAACCTTTGTTGCGTCTGAGGCTTGGGATGCTTGCTCGGTTGCAGTTTGATCTGCAGCTGGCTGTTCTGCTTGATGATCAGTCGTTGAGTTCGTTGGTGTTTGTTTCTCAGCTGACTGACCGGTTTCTGCCTGAGAAGGCGTAGCCGTGACCGGAGCTTTTGTTGGCGTTTCAGGTTGATGCACTACTGGAGTGGTTCCCTGAGTTCCGTTATCAGCAAAGGCCTGACTGCTACTAACTAAACTAACTCCTGCGAGGGTAATTGTGAAAATGGCCCCAATTACCCATGTTTTTCCTGCTTTATACATCTTCTTTCGACACGTTTTATTAAACATCAAAAAACTCCTTTCGTTTGATTGATGCCATTGTAAAACGGTGTCTATTTAAATTTAATTTTGTAGTAAAATTCTTACATTAACGATCCAGGATTGCCTGCACTTCTTTTTTTAACGATTCTACTAATCCAGTTGCCCCTAAGTTGGTTAGCACTGATAATTTATGCTTAATGTTGGTTTTATAGTTTGGCAGTTGTTCGAGGACCAGCCGCCGAATATCTGCAACAATCACTAAGTCATATCGTCCAGTTTGCGAGGCAATTTTACGCGACTCGGCAAGTTCGACAAAGGGGGCTTTGATCTGTCGGTTTAAGATTAAAAGGTAACAATAATTAGCACTAAAAGCTGCTTTTAGGCCTGCCAAGGTTGGATATTTCTTATCAATAATGCGAAATGCATGTTGCATAATGGCATGGGCCGTTTCTAAATCAAAAAAGAACAGCGAGCAGTCTAAAATGCGTAAATCTAACATACACCACTCATCGATTTGCGCTAAATTAGACCATACTGGTTGTAATAATTTCCGCAATTCTTGAATGTGCGCTAAATTAAAATTCCAATCATCAATTTTTTCCATGGCTTCTGTTACCAGCATAATATTGCGGGCCGTGAAATTCCCCTCTTCTTGGTAAATTTGACGGGCCAGCTTATTGACGTCCGTTAACGTTTTTCGATCACCCGAGCTATTTAACTGGTATAAAAACTTCTGGGTAAGGTTCGAAAAACTAGTCGGATTCGTAATGGATCGTTGTTTATCAAAATCACTGAGTGAAATCCCCAGTCTTTCCAACAACTGAATCCCCGTTTCAAATGACGGATTCTGATGATTATTTTCAATTCTCACCACGGTGTCACGCGAAATTAAATTATGAGAAAGCTCGGCTTGAGTAATGTGGCGACTGGTACGCAAGTATTTTAATAATGCTCCAAATTCAGTCACAGTCATTTCTCCTTAATGATAAAAACCTACTAACCATTTACTTTCAGTTTAACTGTAGTGCTATCGTAACACACTAATTTTGGGTTCCAACCATTAAGAATGATGATTATTTACTACATTATGACAAATGAGAATTAATTATTATAAAATGAGAGGTGTTAAGTAAGGAGGTGTTATTTATGTCACCATTTTTCAACATTTTTACTTGGTTTTTTAAATTTTAATTATTAAGCTTATTAGAGCAGTAGCCATGGTTAATCTACTAACCATGGCTACTTTTTTGTTGCTTCCAAATAACTTTAAAACAGGCTGCAACAACTTAAAGAAAGGAATTGTGGCCTGTTTTAACCTAAAGAAATTCAGGACTGATCAAAATGGGCTTTTCGATTAGTTACGCGAGGTCTTTACTTAACAACCGTTGGATGCAGTACAGCGCCGGTAGCCCACTTCCAAAACTAACCACCACTAATAGTCCCAGGCTTGCCCACCAACCACTGCTCCCAATTGCATGACTGATGGTTTGGTAAACATAATATGGTGGAAATAACTGTTGGAGCGTGGTAATCGCCTTGATCCAAATGTTTTGCCCGGCGAACTTGTAAAACGGGATTAAGAAAAACATCACGACTAACATTAAAAAGAAACTCGTGGCGTCGAGCGTTTGGGCATCGAACCACTGTCCGATGAGAAAGCCAAATAAGCTTAAATATGCGCCTAAATAGAGCATTAAGACCAACAAAACAACTAAGTTTGCCGACAGCGGGTAGTCACCGATTCCCAAACCACAGATGATTACCACGCTAGCAATCACCAGGTTTAAAATGGCCTGGACTAGAATGTCATCACTAAGCCATTTCCTAATAGTATAGGGCGACGTTTCAATTTGAAGCAGATAAAAATCCTTTGTATAGTTAACTGACTTTGCAAAGGTAACTAAGGAATTACCCGCGATCCCAATCGTAATGGCGCACGTTACCATTAATAATGAGCCATTCGATTTAACCTGATAGACGGTTTCATAAAAATGCATGCCTAAATACCATAAAATCGGGGTTATTAGTGTAAAAAAGAGAAAGCGCCGGTTACGAAATGTCATTTTTAAAATTAAGTAATTATTCATGATAGGGCTCCTAACTATGGTTAAAGTGACGGTACCAACTGGCTAACGTTTGATTATGGGCATGGATGGTAGCCACCTGCTCGTCTGCAGCAATGACCCCGTCTTTTAACAACACAACCCGATCAAAGTAATGATCAATCTGATTAAAATCATGGGTAATGACCAACGTGGTATTAGTTAGGTGGTCTAATTGCTGCCAAAAGCGGTCGATGGTTTCCAAATCCATTCCCACCGTAGGTTCATCAAAAATCAGGAACCGCGCTTGCTTCATCATTGTTAGTAAGAACATGAGTTTTCGTTGCTGCCCACCGGAAAGCTTCATGACTAACTGAGCGCGCTGGTCCCAAAGATTAGCAGTTTTTAGCAGCCGTTCGAGATTTTGGCTCGGTAAATTGGCCAGCTTCACTTCCATTTCAAGCATTTCTTGCACCCGGAGTGGTCCGATTAACAGGTTTTGTTGGGGCATTAAGCTTAAATCGTGCTTGGGAACATAATTCCGTTCAATTGCACCAGCATCGGGCTGAATCCGACCGATAATGAGATTAACTAAGGTCGTTTTCCCCGCCCCATTACTACCTAAGAGCGCTACTCGTTCATTACGGTGGAGTGTTAAGTTGATGCCCTTTAAAACGGGCTTCGTATAATTTTTTTGAACATTTGTAATTACCAAGATGTTGTCACGATGCATCGTTTGCTTTAAAACTAGATAATCCAAATCAACGTTAAAAACCTGACTTAGTTGCACTAGTTTATCTAAATCCGGTTCCGCTGCCCCCTTTTCCCACTTTGAAATTGCTTGACGCGAGACAAACAATCGCTCCGCTAACTGCGCTTGAGACAATTGTTGTCGTTGTCGTAACCGTACGATCTGCGTTCCCAATGAATTATTTTGCATGCTCACGTTCCTTTCTCCCGAAGAGTAATTTCTAACGATTCTCAGTATAGCGAAGCCGCGGCCGAATAATAGCGATTTTCGCGCTCTCGTTCACTGCCAAGCTCGCAACTGCTGGTTGCATCGCTGCAGCATAAGGTTATACGCCCCGATTCTAGCATGCTTAACGAGGTTTAAATTAGTCTTACTAGCGCATTAATTCCGTCTGCGAGTAAGCCTATTCCACAAAAAAATCCAAGTTCCCGTGATCGGGATAACTTGGACTTTTAAAGATTAACTAAATAACAATTGCATAAAAGCGGTGCGGACCTGCTTAAGCTGGTTTAATTCTCTTTCAATTCCACTTAAAAACTGGTCGTATTGCTTCAACATGTCCCCAATTTTAGCTTGTTCTGCAGTGGTTTCAGGGATAATCAGCTTAATGTTGGCAGTCTCTCGGGCTGAAATCTCTGTAAAGGTAATTCCAGAGGCGAGTTTATTGGCCATTCTCGCAATGCGATCGTGCATTGAATACAAAAAATAAGGGTTAATCTGGTTACTCGGAATTAATGATTGAAATCCTTGATTGGTGGCCGCTGGATAACTTAAAATCCCCATTTTCCCAATCCCAGCCCGCGACGTCATTAAAATCGTGTCTTTTGGAAGCAAAATTGCCCGGCTATTATTCAAGCCAGTCCGCGTGATGGTTTTTAAACTATGGTGTAGATATCCCTGATTTTGGACCTCAGTCGGAGTAAACCAATCAATTTGACCATTCCAATACTGTGTTTCCGTTAACCGGGGGGTCCCCCCACTTTTAATTGTGGCAACTTCACTTAATTTTTTCGTCACCCAGTTATGCGAAAACGCGGTAAACCGCAGTGACGGCGTCGTTGGCGTTTCGGGAAACAGGCGCTGCAATAATTGTCGTTTCAGCGTTTGGATCTTTTGGTATTTACGCTGGCGATTAGCAATCAGTAAATCAAGCGTTGCAAAGAGGTCCCCCAGTTTCTCCTGTTCGGCAAATTGAGGTACCTTTAGCATAATTTTGTTTAGTTCGTTATTGGTTAGTTTTAGCCGATCAGATCCAGTTAGATACGGCTTAATTTTAATGGTTTTTAAGCGTTTGCCGAGAAACAAATAATTGGAAATACCCGGCTTATCCGTTAAAACGTGAGAATGGTTATTCACCCATGCCTTTCCGGTGATGGTATTAATCGGATAGTCACAAACACTATTCGCGCCATCTTCAGCAATTAAAATTAGGTTGCCGGTATGTGTCGAACCGGCGACATAATCTTGGATTCCATTCGCCCCATAGTATGGAGTTGGACCAGCAATTCGTTTATTTTTAGTGACCGGAACGCGATCGCCATCTAGATTAACGGTAATGTCGGCTAATTTTTGTTCCTGCCACGCATCTGTAAAATCTTTAAACCGAATCTTAGGTTTATTTTGCTTTTCTATCATTATTTAAATACATCTTTCAATAAATCAAGCGTTTCTTGAGCTTCATCATCCGTTCCGACTAATTCTCCCAGAAGGTGGTTCATGTGCTTGGTTAGTTGCCGTTGCTCTTCATCCAACTGGTGAATGTCACGGGATAGTTGTTTAACATCAATTGGCGGGGTGTCTTCCAACGAATCGACGTACCGCGGGATGTTTAGGTTGTAATCATTTTTAATGATTTCTTCCATTGAAGCCACATGGGCATACTTAGCAACATCCACCCGGTTTTGATAGGTGCTCACAATTTTTTCAATGTCTTGTTGGCGGAGCTTGTTGTTGTTCTTTACCTTCTCAAATCCCTGGGAGGCATCAATGAAAAGCACGTCGTCTGCCTGGCGTTGCTTTTCTAACACTAAAATCACCGTTGGAATGCTGGTATTGGTAAAAATCTTTTTGGGTAAGCCAATTACCGCACTAATGTTATGCGCTTTTAAGAGATTTTTCCGAATTTGGTGTTCGGTCCCCCCCCGAAACAAAACCCCATGTGACAAGACAATTACCATCCGTCCGTCCGACTTCAAATGATACAAGCAATGCAATAAAAAGGCGTAGTCAGCCTTGGATTTAGGCGCAATGCCCTGTTTGAAGCGAGGATCATGTTCCCGATTAGTATTATCCCAGCGTAACGAATACGGTGGATTAGCAGTGACCGCATCAAACAGCCGGGGAGAATCAATTCCGTCTACCACCCCATCTGGCCAATCATCAGTCAATGTATCTGCATTCCGGAGGACAATGTTTTGATATTCAATGCCGTGCATTAATAAGTTCATTCTTGCCAAATTATATGTAGTTGTAATTAATTCTTGACCATAATATTTAATGGCGCTTTTTTTCTCCGCATTATTCATGTGAGAAGCAGTCGTTAACAACAGCGACCCCGACCCAATTGCAGGATCATATAAACTGTAGTTGCTTAATTCTTCCCTTCCCGAGGTCAGAATTTGGGCTGTGATTTCTGAAACCTGGTGGGGCGTGTAAAATTCACCGGATTTAGTTCCCGAATTAATGGAAAACATCCCAATTAAATATTCATACAAATCGCCTAAAACGTCGGATGCTTCATCCAACTCAATCTGCCCCATTAAATCAATCATATTAATGATGGTTTGAGTCCGTGATTGTTGATTATTACCGAGCCGACTGGAATCTAAATCAATGTCCGCAAAAATCCCCGTAAGCGCTGTTTGTGCTTGCGGAGCAATGTATTGATTAAAGCTCTCTAAATCATCTGCGAGCTGCGTTAAGGTAAACTCATTTCGTTTAATCGCATCCTGCCAATCCGTAAATAAGTCCCCCGGCTGAATCACATATCCCAACTCAGTTTGCATGTTCGCCAGTTGCTCAGCCTGATTGTCCTTATCATGAAAATGGGTTTGCCACCAAGTTTGCGCTTTACTAGATAAATACTTATAAAACATAATCCCGAACACATAATTTTTATATTCTGCCGGCTCAATTTTTCCTCTAGTTTTATTCAGGGTGTTCCAAACAAGGGCCTTTTTGCGTGAATCTAATGCCATGGTTAAACTCCATTTCATTATATATTTAAAGATAGAACTAAACTTCATGTTAAGTTAGAATTGGTCTTTGTGTCAACGCTGGAATTAAAAATGATTAACTTTCAACTTCGAAGCATTCTCATTTATGAATCGATTATTGCTGGCTCACTTCCAAAGGCAGTTCAAGACCGTTTACAGGGTTCATTTTCCAAACACCAGTACTTGCACTATAATAAGTTTAACAACAAAAATCGAGGTAGCCCATGTATTTAAAACGATTTGTCGAGCTCTTCATTGTGTATCTAATCTCATTTGTTGTAGGTAGTTTTGTTTATGGAATCGCATTTGTGACAACAAATGGGCTCCTAATTCTAGCGGGCGGTCTCATCGGCTATTGCGTGTTAGTCATTCCCCTGACCATCATGACGATTCGGAAAATGACCAAACGAGCGACGGCCAGTGGGGAGCACCAACCAGCTCAATCCCGCTTTAATCAAGTCTTAGCGGCATTACCTAGTTACTTTTATTTAGCCACTAGCGATCAAACTGACCAGGTGAGCAATTCAATTGTGACGTTTGCCCAATCCGAACACCACGAAAACGTTTTTTACGTTGCCACCGATCCCCGCACGAAGCGGGTGCAGAACATTCTGGTCCATGAGCAGGTTGCCATTGCTAGTCTCGCTGATTCTGAACTGGGACTGCGCTTTTCCTCTAACCACGCTAGAGCTCGGGTGATTAAGGGAAAACCCGCCATTACGAAGCTTCTCAAAACCAATCCAACCTTAACGGGGTTGTCCGCCAATCTATCTAACCAGGCAATTTTGGAAATTACCCTTACCTCCGTTCTCATTGAATCCTTTCGGGATGCACCTGAGATTGTCCAGTTGCAACAACAAAAAACTTCTAACTAATTAATCAGTTAGAAGTTTTTTTCACATTAATCTGCGTTAATCCTCGTTCGCTAATATTGCGTGGGCCTGTTTAATTTGGGTTTTAATCGCTTTAAACCCGGTCCCTCCAACCGAATTTCTCCGTTCTACGGCAACTTCTGGTTGCAAAACGTGGTAGACATCAGCCGTAATTAGTGGCGACGCGGCTTGCAGTTCAGCAAGCTCCATGTCTTGTAAATTACGGTGTTCCTGGAGGCCCTTAAAGACGAGCTGCCCCACGATTGCATGCGCTTCTCGAAATGGAACCCCCTGATTGGCGAGGTAATCGGCTAATTCCGTTGCATTCGAATAATCATTTTTTGTGCTGGCATACATTTGCTCTTGATTAATTTTCATGGTCTGCAGCATTCCAGTATAAATTTTCAGGGTCGGAAGAATCGTTTTGACGGTATCAAACACGCCTTCTTTGTCTTCTTGGAGATCCTTATTATAAGCTAGCGGTAACCCCTTCATAGTAGTTAAAAGGCTCATTAGGTGTCCATAAATCCGCCCCGTTTTCCCCCGAATTAATTCGACCATATCAGGATTTTTCTTTTGGGGCATGATGGAACTTCCGGTTGTATATGCATCACTTAATTCCACAAACTTAAATTCCTGGCTGACCCAGAGACTTAATTCTTCGCTCAACCGGGATAGGTGCATCATTAAGATGGCACTATTACTTAAAAATTCGAGGGCAAAGTCCCGGTCTGAAACCGCATCGAGGGAATTCGTGTACAGGTTCTGAAAGCCAAGTTCGTCCGCCGTAAATTCCCGATCAATTGGAAAGGTCGTGCCTGCTAAAGCAGCGGAACCCAGGGGTAGTAGATCCGTATGTTGTTGGTTAAATTCAAACCGTTCGTAGTCCCTTTGCAGCATGTTGAAGTACGCTAAAAATGACTGGGCTAACGAAATTGGTTGTGCATGTTGTAAGTGGGTATAACCGGGCATGACGGTCGTCACGTTTTCTTCCGCCAGCTTCACTAACACAGCCTGGAAGTGCCGAATTTGCTCTAAAACCTTGGGTAACCGCCGCTTTACGTATAAATGAAAGTCCGTTGCTACTTGATCATTTCGCGACCGGGCCGTGTGAAGCTTACCGGCTACTGGTCCAATTTTTTCGGTTAACAACGCTTCCAAGTTCATATGAATGTCTTCGTTATCGGTTGAAAACTGGAGCTTGCCCGCGGCCAGGTCCGTTTGCAACGCTTCTAGTCCCGTCGTAATGGCATGAACTTCATCCGCAGTTAAAATTCCCGTGTGTCCGAGCATCTTGACATGCGCTAACGACCCGATGAGATCCTCTTCCGCCATCAGTTGATCAAAATTAATGGAAGCCCCAAAGTCGGCTCCGAGTTGATCCAGTTCCGCTTGAAACCGACCACCCCATAACTTTTTACTCATGGTGTTCCTCCCGGTGAGCTACTTGGGCAGCAACTTCAGTTGGTAAGCCCCAGAGTTTGATGAAGCCCTTGGCTGCTTCTTGATCAAAGGAATCGGCCGCTGTGTAAGTTGCGAGGTCCTTATCGTACAAACTCCATTGTGATTGCCGCCCCAAAATCGTGATATTTCCCTTGCACAGGCTCAACCGCACTTCACCAGTCACGACTTGTTGACTGCTGGTTAAAAAGGCTTGGAGTGCCTGCATCAGCGGGGAGAACCATAATCCGTTATAGATTAATTCGCTTAGTTGTTGTTCAACCGTGAGCTTATAGTGGGCCAAGTCCCGTTCCAAGGTCAAGTTTTCTAAGGCTTGGTGCGCCTTAATTAACACCATTGCAGCCGGGGCTTCATAAATTTCACGCGACTTAATCCCCACCAATCGGTTTTCAATGTGATCAATCCGACCGACCCCGTTCGTTCCGGCAATCTGATTTAACTTTTCGATTAACGGAGCAAATGCGAGTGCTTCCCCATTAATGGCCACTGGTTTTCCCTGCTGGAAACTGATTACTAACTCGGTTGGGGTGGCTGGTGCCTCAGCAATTGAATTGGTTAAGGCAAAGGCATCTGCAGGAGCACTTACCCAGGGATCCTCAAGCACCCCCGCTTCGTTGGCCCGGCCCCAGATGTTGGCATCGATTGAGTATGGTGAATCCAGGTCGATGGGAATCGCAATGCCATGGTCCTTTGCGTATGCAATTTCTTCCTCACGAGACCAGTGCCAGTCCCGCACCGGACTGAGAACTTCCAGCTCCGGAGCCAGCGCGTGAATGGCAACTTCAAACCGAACCTGATCGTTCCCCTTCCCGGTACACCCGTGTGCAATCGCACTTGCCCCGGTTTGATGAGCAATTTCAACCAATTTTTGGACAATCAGGGGCCGTGATAAGGCCGATACTAGGGGGTAAACGCCTTCGTACAGGGTATTTCCCTGTAACGCAACCGCTAAATAGCGATCGGCAAACTCCTGCTTAGCGTCAATAACGTACGCGGAAACGGCTCCGGTTTGGAGGGCCTTGGCCTTTAAAGCGGCGGCATCCTTTTCCTCACCCACGTTCACACAGGTGGCAACCACGTCATAACCCTGGTCGGTCAACCAGGCAATGGCTACCGAGGTGTCTAATCCGCCAGAATATGCTAATACTACTTTTGGTTTGGTCATTTTTAAGTCCTCCTTAGTCTACGATAATCTTATTAATAAACGCTTGGGTCCGTTCCTCTTGCGGGTGTTCAAACAGGGCTTGGGGCGTGTTCTTTTCCAAAAGATAGCCCCCATCCATAAACCAAACTTCGTCGGCGACGCGCTTGGCAAAACCCATCTCATGGGTTACCACAATCATCGTCATGTCTTCGTCAGCTAGTTCCTGCATCACTTGCAAAACTTCTCCGACCATTTCCGGATCTAACGCACTCGTCGGTTCATCAAACAACATCACTTCCGGATTCATGGATAACGCCCGTGCAATTGCGACCCGTTGTTGCTGCCCCCCGGATAAACTAGCCGGATAGGCATTAGCCTTTTCGGCTAGTCCGACTCTAGTTAGATACTTCATCCCAACTTGCTTGGCGTCTGCTGCACTGAGATGCTTCACCCGCATGGGAGCAAGGGTTAAATTGTCGAGCACGGTCAAATTGGGGAACAGGTTGAAGTTTTGAAAGACCATTCCGATTGACTCGCCGAGCTTGGCCAGTTCTTGTTGATTGGCCTTGGTTAGGTCTGAACCTGCAAACCACACCGCACCAGCCGTTGGTTGTTCCAGTTGGTTAATGCACCGCAACAAGGTACTTTTCCCTGAACCAGAGGGGCCAATGATGCAAATCACCTCTCCCTTTTGTACCGTACCGTTAATGTCCTTTAAAACCTCATTTTTACCAAATTGCTTTTGAACGTGGTCAATTTTAATTAATGCGTTAGTCATGCTTCATCTTCCCTTCCCAGTAGTTTAAGAGTCTTGTGAGTGTAAATGTAATTAAGAAGTAAATCGCCATTACCACGACGATCGGAGCAACCCCCCGATACGTATCCGCCCGGACTACGTTTAGTTCATAAACGAGATCGGTGACCCCGATGATGGAAACAATCGAGCTTTCCTTAATGACGGAAATGAATTCATTCCCCAGGGCCGGCCAAATGTTTTTAAAGGCTTGGGGTAACACCACGAACCGGAGGGCATCTGATTTAGATAGTCCGAGGCTCTTCGCGGCTTCTTTCTGCCCGAGGGCAACCGAGTTAATTCCTCCTCTAATAATTTCACTAACGTAGGCAGCGCTATTCAACGTAACAGCAATGATCCCAGCGGGTAAAGCGGGAATGTTAATCAGAATCCCTAACCCAAAGTAGACCAGCAAAACTTGCACCATCATGGGGGTTCCCCGGACCACTTCAACGTAACTAATCGCCGGCCAGCTTAACCATTTAAAGTTGCTCAACCGCATGAGTGCGAGTAAGACCCCGAGAATGATGCCCCCGGCGACCGCACACACGGAAATTAAGAGGGTGTATTTTAAGCCATCAAAGAAGTATTTCCAGTAGTGCCACATCGAGGTGTTCGCGGTGTTAACCTTCATGTACTTGGCTGCGGTTTTTAGATACTGTGGCATCAAGTGGTGTTGTTGAATCCGATCCATAGACTGGTTCACAGCTGTCTGTAAGGAGGTCGCACCCTTTGGCATCGCAACCGCAAAGCCCGTTTCCTTTTTGTTCAATTTGTAGTTAGCGGGAATCATTTTTAAATCCGGATCATTTTCGACGTACGCTTGAGCCACCGGTTTTTCTACTCCAACCGCATCAACCTTATGGGTCTTCACGGCTAACACCAGGTCCGTGGTCTTATCCATGCTGACCAACTTACTTTTAGTTAAATGCTTTTTGGCGAGGGTTTGTTGCATGGAACCAGTTTGGGTTCCCACCTTTTGCCCGGCTAAACTCTGTTGATTCTTAAGTTTATGCACGTCCGTCTTATTAATCAGGAAACTCTGGCCCCCGTAGTAATAAATTTTTGAAAAGTCGGCATTTTGCGCCCGCTCTGGCGTTGGGTTAATTCCCCCGAGCGCCAGATCAACCTTTCCCGTTTGCACCGCCACTAAGACCGACGAAAAGTCCATGTTTTTTAATTCAAGCTTAACGTGCAAATCTTTCGCAATTTGCTTAGCAACTTCGATATCCATCCCCACGTCTTTGGAATGACCGTGTTCATTGACCTGAAATGCAAACGGCGGATAATCTGGGGCTACCGCCACCTTTAAGACGCCCTGCTGTTTTACCTTTTGTAATGAGTCATCGGCATGTACATTTTTCTGGATGAACGTGCTTCCGAGAAAAAGGGTGACGACGACTAAGATCCATTTAAGCCACTGTTTCTGCATCATTTGTTCCTCCCTGCTGGTTAATTTAAGTATGCTTCATTTTCTTTTCCCAATAATTTAGTAACCGTGTGAGTGTAAAGGTCAGGACGAAGTAAATCACCATCACGACCACAATCGGAGCCACCCCTCGGTAGGTATCGGCTCGGACCACGTTTAGTTCATAAACTAGATCAGTAACCCCGATAATTGACACGATTGAACTTTCTTTAATGACCGAGATAAATTCGTTACCAAGCGCCGGCCAAATGTTTTTAAAGGCCTGGGGTAAGATAACAAACCGGAGGGCATCGGCTTTCGTTAGTCCTAAACTTCGTGTGGCTTCTCCTTGACCCTTTGCCACCGAATTGATTCCACCCCGGATGATTTCACTAACGTAGGCAGCACTGTTCAGGGTCACGGCAATGATCCCAGCTGGTAACGCAGGGATGTTGATGAAGACCCCTAAGCCGAAGTACACCAGTAAGACCTGCACCATCATCGGGGTACCCCGAACGACTTCTACATAACTAAGGGCCGGCCAACTAAGCCATTTCAAGGAACTTAAGCGCATCAGTGCCAGGATTACTCCCAATCCGATTCCACCTAATACGGCACAAACCGAAATGAGGAGCGTTTCCTTTAACCCTGCTAAGAAATACTTCCAGTAGTGCCACATCGAGGTGTTGGCCGTATTAACCTGCATGTACTTTCCGGCGGTCTTTAAATATTTCGGAAATAAATGGTCGGTTTTGGCCGTTTGAATTGAGTGGTTCACCGCGGTTTGTAACGTGGTCGCTCCCTTAGGAAGGGCAACTGCAGAACCAGTATCCTTGGGATTCAACTGGTAAGCAGCTTTAAAGTCCTTTAACTCGGGATCGTTTTCTACGTACGCTTTGGCAACGGGGGTTTCTACTCCAACCGCATCAACCTTATGCGTTTTTAACGCTAGGATCAGGTCCGTCGCTTTATCCATCGTGACTACGTGGGTGCCCTTTAATTTCTGCTTGGCGAGTCGTTCTTGCATCGTCCCCGTTTGCGTCCCAACCTTTAAACCCTTTAAAGCACTTTGGCGGTTAAGTTTCCCTGCATCGGCGCGATTAACGAGAAAGGATTCTCCGCCGTAGTAATAAATTTGGGAAAAATCGGCATTTTGCTGCCGGGCGGGAGTGGGATTAATGCCCCCAATCGCCAGGTCGGCCTTGCCCGTTTGAATTGCGACTAACAAGGCGTTAAAATCCATGTTTTTCACTTGTAACCGCACTCCTAAATCACGAGCAATTTGCTTGGCCAGTTCGATATCCATCCCAACGTCCTTCGCGTGGCCGTGCTGATTCACTTGAAATTCAAACGGGGGATAATCAGGAGAAGTAGCGACCGTTAAGACCCCTTTCTCCTTCACTCGTTGTAGCGAATCGTCCGCGTGCACGGAACGGCTACAGATGCTAGCTCCGACAAACACCAGCATTCCCACTACGAACCATTTAAGCCACTGTTTCTGCATCACCATTCCTCCAATTTCTAAACTTTAAATTACGCCAACAAAAAAAGGCGCCCCTTAGTCAATTAACTTGACTAAAGGACGCCTTGTACGCGGTACCACCTTTATTATGCTAACTAACGCGTTAGCACCTCTCCCGATCCAGCTTCGAATCGTTGGCTCGATAATGGGAGCACCCAGTATGGTTTGCAATCGCATACAGCAATTAGGTGACGTTCAGCTAAGCGGTTCCGTGATGTTTTGCACCAACCAACATCTCACTGGGATGGTCCCACTTAGCTTACTACTTCCTAACTAACGCTTTGTTTTTGTAATTTTTATTCATGATAGCATGAATTGAAAATAATGCAACCCTTTTTTTAATTTTAATTCGGTTTTTTCTCAATTAAGATCGAATGATCGTGATGAATGTTAATTAATTGGTGCCGGCAGCGGGCTTGAAGGCTGCATTTAGATACACAATGTCCTTATCGAGTTTAACATTGCCAAAGACCCGTTGCTCAATTTCGCCATGCGCCGTCACGTTAATCTCGGTGAACCCCAGCTTGTGCTCCAATTGTTTAATCTCCGCGGGCGTAAAAAATGACTTCCAAGGAAACCCGATTTTAGCGACCAGTTCTAGTTGCCGACGGGCTTTTTCGTGACGGGGCGGATTAAAGACCGCACTACTCATGTAATCAACTAATAAGCCAACTAGGTTAAGCTGCTGGTTTAAAAAGCTGAGGTCATGAACAACTGCTTCTGGTGGTAGAAAAAAAGTTCCCCCTTCCCACAGCACCAGGGTTGGTTTCGTGAGCGAGAACCCCCGTGCTTGTAACCTGGTTAAAAACTGCTGGTTCATTCCGGTTTCGAGATCACACGCCACCAACTTAGTGCGAGTGTGGACCCCAGTTGCCTGATAAATGTTTTGAATGTCAGTAACAGCTAAATCACAGCCATACACTGCCTTATTTTTTAAGCATGGAAGCATGTCGGGTTTGGTATCGAGTCCAACCCCTAGAATTAAAACCTGCTCGTACAGATCCTGCTTTTGCTCCAGAAAATGGGTAAAATATCGATGCCGAACTACCACTTCACGGTTTAAAAAGTCATCATAAACAGTATCGCAGTCCTTTTGAAACTTTCCCGGATTATCAAAATTCGCAATCAATTTTGTTGCTTGTGGATCGTGCAATTGCTGACTTTTAGCACACGGAATCGCCAACATCGTTAAATTTAACCCTTTGGTACTTAACATTGTTATCGCCTCATTTTTAGATTTCAAATCCGCTTTCAGTGTAGTTCTTTTTTACCAATGATTCAAATCTAAAAACTAAAGTAATAAAAAAGGATTGCTCTAGGAGCAATCCTTTATAAACTAACTATTTAGACCAGTGTTCTTTAATAAATTGTTCACGGCCACCCATTTCTTCAATTTGAGCCCGCAATGGGTTCTTTTTGTAGAAATCCTGATGGTAATCTTCGGCGGGATAAAATGGTTGAGCTGGTTCAATTTTAGTCACAATTGGAGCATCAAACTTTCCAGACTCTTCCAATTCTTTCTTCGAAGCTTCCGCAACCTTACGTTGTTCCGGACTGTTCACGAAGATCACCGGCCGGTAACTGTCACCGCGATCTTGAAATTGGCCCATGGCGTCAGTGGGATCCGTTTGCCGCCAATAAATCTCAACTAGGTCCTTGTATGAAATCACACTTGGATCAAAGGTGATTTCAACGGCTTCCGTGTGTCCCGTTGTGTGACTGCAAACCTGTTCGTAGGTTGGGTTCGGAACGTGTCCCCCCGTGTACCCTGATACTACCGAAATAATACCGGGAGTTTCTTCAAACGGGCGTACCATGCACCAGAAACATCCACCGGCAAAAATTGCCGTATCTTCTTTTTTCATGCGTTTGGACCTCCATTTTCGTCAACTTGTTGCTTGTATTCTCCGTACCCAGCAGCATCCATTTCGTCATAAGGAATGAACTTGAGGGAAGCTGAGTTAATGCAGTACCGGAGTCCCCCTTTGTCAGCTGGACCATCTGGGAATACGTGGCCGAGGTGGGAACCAGCATCAGAACTTTCCACTTCTTCACGAATCATCCCAAAGGAAGTATCCGTTTTACTCTTGATGTTTTCCTTTTTGATGGGCTTAGTGAAAGCGGGCCAACCACAGCCGGAGTCATACTTATCTGCGGAACTAAACAATGGTTCACCACTGACAATGTCCACGTAGATTCCTTTTTTGAAGAACTGGTCATACTTACCAGTAAAGGCTGGTTCCGTAGCTGCTTCTTGAGTAACCGCATATTCTTCTGGGGTTAACTTCTGTTTCAATTCATCTTTATTCATTACAAATTCCTCCTTGTTTATTACTGTTCTTTATTCTAATGATATGAAAATTAAATGCAACTATATTGCTCACAACTAAAAAATAGTCAATCCCGATTAGCAGGACTGACTAATTTTTAGGTTTATTTAGTTGGTTCTAATTGTTCTGTAAGTGGTGGGACGACTTGCTTCTTCCGCGAAACTACGCCCGGAAGTTGCATTACATCATTTTCATCAAATTGGTTACCAAATGCTGCCGCAACCACGTCTTTAGGTTCTCCCACGACGATTAATTCCGAATTGCTAGTTAACACGTTCGTTACTAACACTAAGAACAAATCATAGTTTTCCGCGTCGGCTTCCGTTTTCATCGCCGTTTTGATTTCCGCGAGCCGCTCATTGACGTCAGCTAGATCAACTACATTGATTTGGTCAATCCGGACATTCTTGCCACCCAAAACAAAGGATTTAGCGTCGCTATCAATCAGTTCCTGGTCTGATTTGGCTGCAACGTTTGTTCCCGCTTTGAGCATTTGAATCCCGTAGTCTTCGTAGTTATCGACGCCGGCGATCTCTGCAAGGGCTTGTAAGGCATCCCAATCAACATCCGTTGTTGTCGGTGATTTTAACAATAAAGTATCCGAAATAATGGCTGACATCATCAAGCCGGCAATTTCCTTTGGAATCGTAACTCCTTCTTCAGAGTACATTTGGGTGATGATGGTGGAACAACAACCATAAGGAGCAGCCCGGTAATAGAGGGGTTGCGCGGTATTAAAACCACTAATTCGGTGGTGATCCACCACGTGCGTTACCGTTAACTCGGCAATGTCTGAAATACTTTGTTGGGGTTCATTGTGGTCAACCAACATTACCCGATCAGTTTCTGGTTGGGCATGGTCAACCACCCGGGGAGCTTGAACGCCAAAGTAGTCTAAGACAAATTGGGTTTCCGGATTCACCGGTCCAAGTGCCACAGCTTCTGTTTCATAGCCATCTTGTTTTTCGAGGTACGCCAACGCAACTGCAGCTGCGATTGCATCTGTATCTGGATTTTGGTGGCCAAAAACTAATTCCTTTGTCATGAAAAAATCTCCTTTACTTCATTTAATACCTTTACTTTACCATATTTTGTGGTTTCAAGCTGAAGTTACTCTGCTGCCGGAGTATCCAACACCAGATGTTCCAACTGCACGGGCGTCCCCTTTGTTTTAACGTTCACCTGGTTGGAACCATTCGAGGTCCGCGATGCACTATGATAATCAGCCAAGAGAATATCCTCGGCCTGACGGGTGTTCGTATAAACCCGCAGGACAGTTTCTTCTGGATTGATTCGAATGAAACTGGCTAATTTGTTGGCTTTCGTCTTTAAATCCCGTAAAACTTTGATGCCCTTGCGGGACCGGGCAGTTAGTGGGATTTCTGCAACTGCCATTTTCTTGAAGTTGCCGTTTTGAAACACCATCGCCACTTGATCAGTTTCGTCCACTAACTGCATGTTAATGACCCGATCGGTATCCGAGAGCTTAATCGCCTGGACCCCGACAGTCCGCGGGCCGTTAACTGCTACTTCTGTAATGGCATAGCGGACCCCCAGGCCCTGTTCGGTCATAATCAGGACATTTCGGTGATCATCAGCTTCCCGGTAGGTTACGTTTACGACTTCGTCCAGTTCATCCTTCAGGTTAACGTACGTCATCGCCCGACTCCGGTACGTCCGACTAGGCTGTAACTTACTAACTTCCACCTGCTTAATGTGCCCCGCACGGGTTGCAATTACAAAGTGACCAGGCTGTTCTAATGCATTAAAAGCCTGGACCTGAATTACTTTTTCCGTGGAATTTAAGCCCGTTAACTGCGAAATGTGTTCTCCGGTATCTTTCCACTTGGCATCCATAATTTCGTGAACCGGGCGGTAGATCCAGTTTCCACCGTCGGTAAAAATGTAAATGGAATCCCGGGTGCTTAACTGTTGAATAAAGACGGGGTGATCTGCTTCTTTGAGACCGTTGTCAGTTAATTCCGTGGCATTATAGGAACGTAAACTCGTGCGCTTCAAGTAGCCATCCTTGGAAACCATGACCATCACCTGTTCGTCCGGAACGGTTACCTGCTTGCTGACGTTCAAGCTTTCAATTTCTGATTGGATCGTCGAGCGGCGGGGCGTTTGATATTCCTGAGCAATTGCCAATAACTCCTGCTTTAGCACCCGATCTAATTCCTGTGGATTCGCCAGGATAGTTTGAAATTCTGCAATTTTGGCCGCCAAATCGGCATTTTCGTGTTTCAACTTGGTCACGTCGGTATTCGTCAACCGGTAGAGTTGTAACGCAACAATTGCATCCGCCTGCTTGGTTGTAAAGGCATACGTTTCCACTAAGTTATCCCGCGCTGCCTTACGGTTCTCACTGGCACGAATGGTTTTAATGACCTGGTCTAAAATCGATAGGGCTTTAATTAAACCTAAAACAATGTGCTGGCGTGCTTGGGCTTTTTGCAGGTCAAACTGGGTTCGGTTCGTCAACACTTCCCGCTGGTAAGCCAGGTAAGTCGTTAAAATCGTCTTTAGAGACAACCGTTCCGGCCGCATGTCCTTAATGGCCACCACGTTAAAGTTATAGGAAATCTGTAAATCTGTATTTTTATACAAATAATTCAAGATCCCCCGCTGGTCTGCATTCCGCTTTAATTCTAGTGAGATCAAGAGTCCGGAACGGTCCGAATCATCCCGCACCTCAGCAATTCCCTCGATTTTTTTATTCAAGCGAATCTCATCGATTTGTTTAACCAGTTGGGCCTTATTAACCTCATACGGAATCTCCGTAATTTGGACTAACTGCTTTCCTCCCCGCATCTCACTGATCGTACTCCGCGACCGGATGACAATGCGCCCGTGGCCCGTTTCATAGGCCTGCTTAATTCCATCCAGGCCTTGAACAATTCCGCCGGTTGGAAAATCTGGTCCCTGGATAAACTGCATCAGTTGGTCCAGAGTCGCGGTCGGATGAGCCTGCAAATAAATTAGGGCGTCAATCACTTCACTTAAATTGTGGGGGGGAATCTCCGTGGCGTATCCCGCGGAAATCCCGGTTGCTCCGTTTACCAGTAAGTTTGGAATTCGGGCCGGTAAAACGGTTGGTTCTGATTCGGTGTCATCAAAGTTCAACACCCAGTCCACGGTCTCTTTATCAATATCACGAAGCATTTCGCCCGCAATCTTACTCAACCGCGCCTCCGTATACCGCATGGCGGCCGGCGGATCCCCATCCATTGACCCGTTATTCCCGTGCATATCAATCAACGGGGTTCGGAGTTTCCAAGCTTGACTCATCCGGACCATCGCATCGTAAATCGAACTATCCCCGTGCGGATGAAAGTTACCCATGACGTTTCCGACTGATTTTGCCGACTTCCGGAACCCCTTATCGTATGTATTCCCGTCCTTGTTCATCGAATACAAAATCCGACGTTGGACGGGCTTTAACCCATCACGAACATCGGGCAGGGCTCGTTCTTGGATGATGGCTTTGGAGTACCGGCTGAAGCGTTCATCCATCACGGCAGCTAATGACAGGTTCTTAATTTCTGCGTGTTTTGCCACTGGCGTTCCTCCTACTCTAGCGTCTTATCTAAGATACTACCCTCGTCTTCAAGGGTGAACTGTACGTTACTTTCAATCCAATTGCGCCGGGGTTCCACCTTGGTTCCCATGAGCGTCGACACTTGTTTTTCAGCAAGCGCCGCATCATCAATCTCAACCCGAATCAAGGTGCGGTGCTCAGGATCCATCGTGGTTTCCCAAAGTTGGTCCGCATTCATTTCTCCCAGTCCTTTGAACCGTTGTAACGTCATTCCCTGGGGAAAATCCTGGCGGTCCTGTTCCAGTTCCTCATTTGTCCAAGCGTATTCTACCTTTTGGTGCTTCCCCTTACCAAACTGTAATTTATATAGGGGAGGCAAGGCCACGTAAACGCGGCCGGCTTCAATCATTGGCCGCATGTACTTATAGAAGAACGTCAGCAGAAGGATTTGAATGTGGGCTCCATCATCATCGGCATCCGTCATGATGATAATCTTATCGTAGTTGGCATCGGCGAGGGAAAAATCCGCTCCCATGCCGGCACCGACAGTGTACATAATCGTACTGATTTCTTCGTTTTTCAAAATATCAGTTACACTGGCTTTTTCGGTATTTAAGACCTTTCCCCGTAACGGGAGAATTGCCTGGTGCTTGCGATCCCGGCCTTGTTTAGCTGAACCTCCAGCGGAATCCCCTTCGACTAAGAAGAGTTCATTCTTACTGGCATCTTTCGACTGGGCGGGAGTCAGCTTTCCTGAGAGAAGCCGTTCACTCTTCTTCTTTTTCTTGCCCTTGCGACTTTCATCCCGAGCTTTTTTAGCAGCTTCGCGGGCTTTACGGGCCCGTAGTGCTTTTTGAATTAACGTATTGGCAAAGTCGCCGTTTTCCATTAGGAAGTACAGTAACTGTTCCGTAATTACACTATCAACAATCGAGCGGGCGACCGGGGTCCCTAATTTACCCTTAGTTTGCCCTTCAAACTGCAGTTCTGCTTCGGGCACGCGGAGCGAAATAACGGCGGTTAGTCCCTCCCGCACGTCGCTCCCGTCCAGGTTTTTATCCTTGTCCTTTAGCAACCCAACCTTACGCGCGTATTCGTTCATCGCCTTGGTCCAACCACTCCGGAATCCAGCTTCATGGGTTCCCCCATCGTTCGTGCGAACGTTATTGACAAAGGAAATCATGGTTTCCGTGTACCCATCGTTATACTGAGCAGCGACCTCGACTTCGATGCCATCCTTGCTGGTATCAAAGTCCATGACCGGACCAAGCGTACTCTTACTTTCATTTAAATACGCAACAAACTCTTTAATGCCTTCGTCAAATTGGTAAACTTCTTTCCGTTCCTGACCCGCCCGCTGATCGGTTAGCGTAATTTTGACGCCTTTCAGTAAAAAGGCGGCTTCCCGCAGGCGCGTAGCTAGGGTATCAAAGTTATAGACTACCGTCGTAAAAATGGTTGGATCAGGCTGAAAGGTGATCGTGGTGCCGTTGGGTTCCGTGGTTTTGCCCAGCTTGGTGAGCGTCCCGACCGGATTACCACCGTCGGCAAACTCTTCCTGGTACAACGTATGATCACGGACAATCCGGACCGTCAAACTGGTTGAAAGAGCGTTAACAACGCTAGACCCCACACCGTGCAGTCCCCCTGAGGTTTTATAGCCCCCCTGGCCAAATTTTCCCCCCGCGTGTAGGACCGTTAAGATTACTTCTGGAGTCGGTTTACCAGAAGCATGCATGTCAACGGGCATGCCCCGTCCGTGGTCTTGTACGGTAATACTATTATCCGCGTTAATTGTGACATTAATCGCATCTCCGTAACCAGCAATGGCTTCATCAACCGCGTTGTCAACAATTTCATAAACCAAGTGATGAAGACCCCGACTATCGGTGGAGCCGATGTACATCCCAGGGCGCTTGCGGACGGCTTCTAGCCCGTGTAAGACCTGGATGGAATTCGCATCATAAGTTTGGTTGTCCTTCTTATTCGTCATCGTCAATTACTCCTTTTTTTCCATATTCATCATAACCGATTTAACGCCAATTGCAACTCGGCCAGCATCAGAAGCGCTGCCGACCTGTTTTAATTTGAAAATAAATGCTAAAATAACGAATGTTAGTTTTTACAAAGTAGGAGGAAAAATGGTTAAGATTGTACTTCTTTTAATATTTGCCTATCTGCTCGGGTCCATTCCCAACGGCATTTGGATTGGAAAACTCTTTTTTCACGTTGACATTCGACGCCATGGCTCCAAAAATATCGGTGCCACGAATACCTTACGCGTCTTAGGGCCAGTGGCCGGCACGATCGTCATGCTTTTAGACATTGGCAAGGGGTGGTTCGCAACCTGGTTGCCAATGCAACTAGGCATCCACTCCTGGTACCCACTCATCTTTGGAATTATGGCCGTCCTTGGTCATACCTTTTCCATTTTTGATCACTTTCGGGGAGGCAAAGCGGTTGCCACCAGCGCGGGAATGTTGATGGCCTACAACTTTAGTTTCTTTCTCTTGGCCGCTGCCACCGCCTTCACCTGTGTCTTTGTCACCAGCATGATGAGCCTGGGTAGTATCTTGGGCTTTATCATCATCTTTTTGGTTTCCTTTACGACGAACGATGTCGCGCTTCAGGTCGTTGCGGGTGTGTTGACTATCTTTACTTTATACCGGCATCGTAATAATATCAAAAAAATTTGGAATGGAACCGAAAACATTCTCCCCTTTGGGCTTTACTACTGGTACCGCGAATATCGAAGTGCCCACCAGAAACATTAATTGCAGACTAAAAAGGACTTTTCTAATCAGCGTCGCTTTTGGACAACGAACGTGATTACAAAGGTCCTTTTTAGTTAGAAAAATTTCAGTTGGTATTCAAACGTTTTCTTTGCCCCGGTGGCTAACGTCCGCATTCCGGGCTTGGTTTCTAAGTCTCCGGTTACCGTTTCAGAATCGGCAATCCCCCACCACGGCTCCAAACAAACAAAGTTAGAAACGGTGGGATACGTCGACCAGATCCCGAAGTAATCGTTTAATTCCCCGGTCACAGATACTCCCCACGTTTGATCCGCGGCTTGAAGCGTTAGTTCCGTTTTGGGATTTAGTTGAACGTCAATGATTTTGGCGTCGCCTTGAAACAAGTCATGGGTCACTGCCACCGGCTTTTCAAACTCCGTGGTTTCGTGTTCCGTCGTGGTTAGTCCGTCCGTCCCTAGTTGAATTTTGCGGTAGGGTTCCGCCGGAGCAACGGTTAAAGTCGCGGACGGTTCGCCAGTGGTTAGCGGAACTTGAAAGCCCGGATGCGCGCCAATTGCAAAACGTAGTTGGTCGCCAGCTTCACTTGTATTCATCACCGTCAGCTGCACTTCAACCCGTTCATGGCGTAAGGTGTAACTTACAAACAATGAGAAGTTAAACGGGTACATTTGGAGCGTTTCATCATTTGCTTCCAGCAAGAAAACCGCTTGATCAGCAACCTGACTAACCACTTGAAAGGGTTGGTCACGCGCAAAACCGTGTTGGGGCATGTGGTAAGTTTGTCCTTGGTAACGGTACTGGTCCTGTTTTAACTTCCCAACGATTGGAAATAAAAGGGGGGCGTGGCGCTTCCAGTGCTTTGGATCAGCGTTCCACATGTATTCGTGTCCAGCTCGAGTAACCGACACGAGCTCGGCACCGAGTTCATTAATCTTGATCGTTAATTGGTCATTTTGTAATACAACAGTCATGATTATCGCTCCCGTGTCATTAATTGGTCCACTTGTGACCAAGTCGTTCCCATTTTGGAGATAGTTAGTTCAATTTTATAATAACTGGGGCGAATTAAAAAGGATTATCTTTCATGAATTAATCACGCTTAAAAAACTGCTGGTAATTCTGCAAGAGCTTTTCCTTCGTTACGTGGGTATAAATTTGGGTGGTCGCCAGGTTACTGTGCCCAAGCAATTCCTGGACCGTCCGTAAATCAGCCCCATTATTTAAGAGTTGGGTTGCAAAGGAATGGCGCAACATGTGGGGGTGAATGCTACTATTTAGGCCACTGCGTTGCATGATTTGGGTCAGGGCATATTCAATTCCCCGCACCGTTAACGGTCGTCCGTGGTAGTCCACCAACAGAGTTTCATGGTGCTGATGCTGCCTTTCCATTAACGTGCGGCGCCCCTGGTCCAGATACGTACTAATGGCGTCATGGGCGTACCGGCCAAACGGGAGGTACCGATCCTTGTCGCCCTTTCCGTGAACTAACATCATCTGATTTTCTAAGTCCAGTTGCTGTAACTGTAAATTAGCACACTCACTCACCCGAATTCCCGTCCCATACAGAACCTCCAAAATCACGAGGTTCCGTTGGGCTAGTTCCGGCTTCGGATTCGCTTTTGCCGTTTTAAATAGCTGCTCCAGTTCCCGATCGTAAAAAAAACGGGGTAAATGTTGGTGATGATGCTTAATTTGCACGTACCGAAATGGATTTTCGCTGGCAAGTTGGTTGTTAACGAGAAAATTATAAAACGAACTAAGGGCCGAAACCTTGCGAGCAATCGTATTCGTAGCGTCACCACGATCATGAAGTTCACTCAAAAAAACCTCCACGTCAAACGGTTCGACCTTGGTCAGGTGAACCTGTGGCCCAGTTGACTGTAAAAAGTGCTGAAATTGCAATAAATCATCGTGGTAGGCCCGCACCGTTAACGGTGAATACTGGCGCTCGTTTACTAAGTACCGTTCAAACAGGGTTAGCAATTGCTGATCAGTTTGCTTCGTTGCCATTGTCATCCTCCTCATTTCGAAAAAAGACCGTTCGCATGAGAACGGTCTCTTGGTTACTTAATGATAGTTTCTTCGTAATCACCCTGCGGACAGAGCACCTGCCAACCCCCGCGCACCTTCTTGTTGACCAGGAAGTGGTGACATTTCGGACAATCACGGCCAATTGGCTTGTCCCAAGAGACAAAGTCACACTCTGGGTAGCGCGAACAACCATAAAACGTCCGTTTTTTCTTGGTTTTCCGTTCAATCACTTGGCCCTTGTGACACTTCGGACAAGTAACCCCAATCTCTTTAACGATGGTTTGCGTATTGCGACAGTCTGGGAACCGGGAGCACGCAAAGAACTTCCCGTATTTACCCATCTTTTCGACCATCGGAGCCCCACAAATATCACAGTTAAAGCCCGCTAAGGGTTCTTTAATCTGAACGGATTCCATTTCTTTTTCGGCATGGGTAACCTCTTTGGAAAATGGTTGGTAGAAATCATTTACGACCGCTACCCATTTCCGTTTGGCTTCTTCAATCTCATCCAGTTGTCCTTCAATATCCGCCGTAAAGTCAACGTTCACGATGTCTGGAAAGTACTCTTCAATCAGTTTATTGACGATCTCACCCAGTTCCGTTGGCACAAACCGACGGGCTTCAAGCTTCACGTAGTACCGCTTTTGAATCGTCATCAACGTTGGAGCGTACGTAGATGGCCGGCCCACTCCGTTTTCTTCCAACGTTTTAATGAGCGCTGCTTCGGTGTACCGTGCTGGCGGTTGTGTGAAGTGTTGATCCGGTTGGTTGCTAACCATCTGAACCGCATCACCAGTTTCTAAGCTTGGAAGGATGTTATCCTTTTCCTTTCCCGCGGCGTAAACCTTTAAGTAACCTTCAAACTTCAGCTTCGAGCCGTTTGCCCGGTAATTAACCCCATTTTGGTCAATCGTTACCGTTTGGGTATCCACAACGGCGGGCGTCATCTGACTCGCTACAAAGCGACACCAAATCAGATTGTATAACTTATACTGATCTTTGGTTAAATACTTCTCAATGCTCTGCGGCGTCCGTAAGACCGAGGTCGGTCGAACCGCCTCATGGGCATCCTGTGCTCCTTCAGGTAATTTTCCCTTTTGCGGGTGGTTGGCGGCGTATTCCGCGCCATAATGTTCATGCAAAAAGGCCGCGGCTTCGTGCTTAGCTCCGGAAGAAATTCGGGTTGAATCGGTTCGCATGTAGGTAATTAACCCCTGGCTTCCTTCCTTGCCAATGTTAATCCCTTCATACAGTTGCTGGGCCGCCATCATCGTACGCCCCGTTCGAAACCGGAGCTTTTTATTTGCATCCTGTTGCAGTGTACTAGTCGTAAACGGCCGTGGGGGTTGCCGTTTCTTTTCCCGCTTTTTAACGTCCGCAATGGTAAAGTCGGCCTTTGGATCCAACCGCTTTAAGACGGACTGGACAGCTGCGTTATCCTTTAGGTTAGTTTTCTTGCCGTCTAATCCGTAAAAACTGGCCTTAAACTTGGAACGCCCCTTCTTAAAGACCGAATCAATCGTCCAGTATTCTTCTGGTTGGAATTTTTGGATGGCACGTTCGCGCTGAATGATAATCCAGAGCGCCACCGATTGAACCCGGCCGGCACTCAACCCCTTCTTCACTTTTTTCCACAAAATTGGTGAGATCGAATACCCCACCAACCGGTCGATGATTCGCCGGGCTTGTTGGGCGTTAACGAGGTTCATATCAATGGTCCGCGGGTGCTTAAAAGCATCCTTGACCGTTTCTTTAGTAATTTCGTTAAAGGTCACTCGGTTATAGTCGTTCACATCTAAATTTAGAATGTGGGCAACGTGCCAGGCAATCGCTTCTCCTTCCCGGTCCGGGTCAGAAGCCAGAAAAACTTCCTTCGCTTTTTTCGCTTCGGACTTGAGGCTCTTGATTGTATCACCCTTACCCCGAATCGAAATGTATTCCGGGGTAAATTCGTTTTCAATCTCAATTCCCATACGACTTTTCGGTAAATCACGAATGTGACCCTTACTGGCAATTACGTTATAGGTCCGTCCGAGATACTTACCAATCGTTTTCGCCTTGGCTGGCGATTCGACAATCACTAACTTCTTTTTCGTTGCACTGCGTTTCCGCTTAGTTGGTTGCTTTTTTGTTGTTGTTTTGGTGGCCATTAAATTCTATCCCTCGTCACTTTTCTACATATATTATGTACGTAATCATCGCAGGTACAGCGCAATGAATTTCTAACAAAGCATATTGCAATTTTTTCTGGGTGTCAAATTAAACCCATCAAAAAGGCCCTTCCACTACTGGAAGAGCCTCATTGTAACCAAAGTCTAAATCCGACTGTGCTTATTTATCCAAAAATTTCCAGATAACGCCTCCCATAAAGGCGGCGACCAGAACGAAGATGAAAATCAACAGTAACATTACATCCGGAATGTACATCCCGAGGGTTACAACGATTCCATAGAATAGGATACTGAAAACTAAAATCACGGCGTCAATAAAACAAACGATTTGACCACAATCGGCCCAAGCAATTTTATAGGCTGGTTTTTTCATTAACCGATCGATTCCCCACAAGAGGGCCGTAATAATCCATAAAATGACGTTGGCAACTGCGAAGAACTCTAATGAGTTAACGCTACTAAGAAAGTTAAACATACTCACTGCTCCTTTATCTATTAGTCACTTCTACTTTTTATTATACACGTCTTTTCTAATTTCGTTACAAGATTTGGTTGAAGGATTGTGCCTAATTCATTACACTAAGACAATTAGGTCGCCTAAAAGGTAGTACAAAGAAGCGTCCATCCGCTTGCTAATTCCAGTTTGTCGGCAGGCTACTGTCCGTAAACTGGAAAATGGCATCACGTTAGGAGATTCCCCATGATTCTAGAAAAGTTTAAACAACAGGCCCCCTTTGATCAACTTCTGTTTTTGTATAAGGTCTTGATCATGGCGTTAATGATCATTCCGTATTTCATCATCATCTACGGGGATTTTAGTGGCCAGTACACGCCTCCCAATCCCTTCAAGTTTCTGGAGACGAACCTGCAGCATCTTTTTCAGTTAATTTTTAATAATTCCTTTACCCTGCTTTCCATTTTTGCGGTCCTCACGCCGATTATTTCCATCCTTAGATTTTATAATAACTATAAAAATTCAGAAACTCATCACGTTTCGCTCAACAATCCAATTAAGTTAATTAACGTCATCTACCATAAACAGGACGTGACCTTTCTCTTCGTCTTCTTTACGTCCATTATTTTCATTCCCGCCTTTAATTACTGCTATGCTTATGCCCTCCTAGACTTATTTTTGCTCCTGCTGCCCGCCAGTACCCCTGTATTGCTCCGGTTACCGAGTGTGCTGGGCTTTAGTTTGGTCGCCTTGATCTTTATTCTCCTGGTTTGCGTGGCCATCTTGTTCTTCTTGGGTTCCTTTTACATCGTGTTTCGCCTCATCGTCCCCCTTATGAAACGACTCTTTTTTCCAAACACCTATCTGCCCCAGGTAGAAGTCGCCGGGCAAAAGTACTGCATCGTTGGAAATGATCAGGATTCCTTTTTCCTAATTAAATTAAACGAACGGTACCTAAAGGGACGCACGCCAAGCACTAGCCCAACCGCCAATGACTT
Source organism: Fructilactobacillus myrtifloralis (assembly GCF_024029335.1). NCBI lineage: Bacteria > Bacillati > Bacillota > Bacilli > Lactobacillales > Lactobacillaceae > Fructilactobacillus > Fructilactobacillus myrtifloralis. The sequence goes on from NZ_CP097116.1 coordinate 281,812, forward strand.
TACTGAAACTGACCACGTCTTTTTACTTCCTCGCAATCAAGTCACCGCCAACCGGGTTCCCTACTTCCAAATTCGGATCCACTTTTTGCGCCCCTACATCAAAAACTTTAAAACCGGGCAACTGGAAGTTGTACGACTGATCACGTCCTCACGCACATAAAAATCGGATTCCTACCACCTACGGTAGAAATCCGATTTTTTAATTACTTCAGTTAAATAACGACCCGCCCCAGTAAATCCTGTGTATCAAGACATGGTTGGGCTCCCGCTGCAATCAATTCATTCGCTCCTAACGAAAGCTGACTGTTGATGTTACCGGGGATGGCCAGAACATCCCGATTGGCCTGCAGGGCGAGGCTGGCCGTAATCAGACTGCCGGATTTCTGGCGGGCTTCGACCACCAGTAACTTCTGACAAAGTCCGGCAATAATGCGATTCCGTTCAACAAATTGGTACCGTCGTGGTCCCACGCCTAATGGATACTCGGTCACCACTAACTGCGTGTGGGCTAGAGTGTGCTGTAGTTCCCGGTTGGGGGCTGGATAAAAATGGTCCAGACCCGTTCCAAGCACCGCTACGGTTCGACCGCGGTGCGCCAGGGCCAACTGATGGCCTAACGTATCAACCCCGGTTGCTAGTCCGGAAACAATCACATAGCGTTGCACTACCGGAGCCGTTACCGTCCGTTTCAACGATTTAATCGCATAGACGGAACAGTTTCTGGACCCGACAATGCCTAATACCGGGGTTTGTCGGATTAGCTCAAGGTCCCCCGCATAAAAAAGCACCAAAGGTGGCAGAAAAATCTCCCGTAACTGCTGGGGATAGGCGGCGTCTAAAATGGTAAGCCAGCCGCCCGCCTGATTCCGCTGCACCTGTTCGGTTAATGCTGCCGTTAAAAAGTTTTGAACGAACGGTGTCACCTTCAACCGGTGCTCGCGTAACAAAGCAGCTAGTGGTTGTAATAAACCAGCCAAAGAATAGCGTTCAAAATGGGGTTCTTGCTGTAGCCACTTGTAGATTACACTTTCACCTTTAAGCCCAATCCCGGGGCAGAGTTTAATCCGTAGTAAAAAATCTCGTTTATCCATCGTATTCTCCCTTTTTTAAGAGATACGAAATTAGTGGCCCAAATCACGGACGGGGGCAAAACTTTGCCGGTGGAGGGGGGTTGCTCCGTACTGGCGTAAAGCCTGCAGGTGTTCCTTGGTACCATACCCATCATTGTGGGCAAAGCCATATTCTGGATATTGCTGATCATATTGAATCATCAAATCATCCCGATAGACTTTGGCCAAGATGCTGGCCGCGGCAATACTGGCCGATTTGGCATCTCCCTTGATTAACTTTGTCTGGGGGATCTTCGTCTCAATTACCATCGCATCAACTAGTAGATGGTCCGGCTGACAGGTTAAGCGTTCGACGGCCTGCTTCATCCCCAGTCGACTCGCCTCATAGATGTTAATTTGGTCAATGATGGCCGGACTGACGCTCACGAGACTGTATGCAACCGCGGCTTGTTTAATGAGGGGCACAAGGCGCCGACGCTCGTGATCTGATAGTTGCTTGGAATCATTCACGGTGGGCAGGTTAAAGGTCGGCGGTAAAATCACCGCCCCCACCACCACCGGTCCAGCAAGCGGTCCCCGCCCCACTTCATCGACCCCCGCTACGTGCGCAATTCCCTGTTGCCAAAGCGTGCGTTCTTGTTGCAAGCGCTGTTGAAAAGCTTCAAAACGCCGCTGGTCTCGTTCCAGGCGCTTGGTCGTCTGTCGTAACAAGCGTTGCACCCCCTTGCGCGGATCCGTTTGGTAGGCCGTTAGTAGCGGATCAGTCGGGCTAGTTACCTGCGCTAATTGGGCCGTTAGTTCTTTAATGTTCATCAGTCACGACGTCCTGTGGATCATCTAAGGTAAACCGACCTAATTTCCCCTTCCGCACATCGGTAATCATGCGGTCCGACGCGCGTTCGTAATCATCCCGCATGCCTAAATTAGCCGTAATCAGCAACAATAATTCCGGAGCGGGTAATTCTAAATCGCGCGCTTGCAGATGATAACGCTCCTGCAGGGCCTCTGGATTAGTCGCCCGAAAAAACTGGAGTGCAAACAGGGCTACGTCATCGCTATGGTAAGCACTATCCCGAATGGCGCCCGTAAGAGCCAGTTTTTCAGCCACCGTTTGGTTCTGAAACTTCGGCCATAAAATTCCAGGGGTATCTAACAACTCCAGGTGCCCGTTGCCGGTTAACCACTGTTGCCCCTTCGTCACCCCTGGTCGATTCCCAACTGGCGCAGATCGTTTTTGGACTAATTGATTGAGGAGCGTTGACTTCCCGACGTTAGGCACCCCCACGCAAATCGCTTTGATGGTTTGGCGTTCCATGCCGCGCTCACTTTGAGCCGCTAATTTAGTCGTCAGAAGGGTCCGTGCGGCTTTTTCAATTTTTTTCTGCACGCCGGTCAACTTGGCATCAACTGCAAGCGCGGCCAGACCCTGCGCCCGAAAGAAACGTAACCACTGTTGAGTTAGCTTCGGGTCGGCTAAATCTGCCTTGGTTAAGATCATTAGACGGGGTTTTCCCTGACTAATTCTACTAACTTCTGGGTTAATGGACGTAAACGGAATCCGGGCGTCGACCAACTCAAACACCACATCAACTAGTTTAATGTTCGCTTCAAACTGGCGAATGGCCTTGGCCATGTGCCCCGGGAACCATTGAATGTTACTTTGCATGACCGACTCCTTAATCTAGGTAAGCTAAATATTTCTGCCAGGCATCATCAAAAATCGTTAAGGTTGGCAAATACCCCGCATTTTCCTCCAGGTACTTTGAAATTTCATCAAAATTATCGGTGTGTTTGGGAAAACTTTGGTCAAAGAAAGCATTATTTGCAAACTCAGCGAGCGCGGTATGACTGGCTGGATTCCGTTCTGTCATCAAATATTCATAAAAACTTTTTCGCATCTTCATCCTCTTTTCGCTGCCAAATTTCAAAGTGGTGCGGATACTCGGCCGGCGTGGCTCCAGGTCGTTCCTGAACTAGCGTGAACTGGTGGTAGTCAATCGGAGGCATCCTGGTATCTCCAGCGACGTCTGCGGCAATAACTGTACGATACAACCAAGTAACTTCAGGGAGCAATAACCGAAAAATTTGACTGCCCCCGACCACAAAGATCAGCTCATCATCGTGCTCTTTTGCATATTGCAAAAAGCTAGCAGGGGTGTGAAAAACTTGCACTTCTGCCGGAAAATTAGTGGCTGGTTGGTGGGTTAACACCAGATTTTGCCGGTGTGGTAACGGGCGCCCAAAACTGGCATAGGTTTTACTCCCCGCTAAAATGGGATGGCCCGTCGTCTGCTCCTTAAAAAAGTGCATGTCATCTGGCAGATGCCACGGTAACGTTCCTTGGTTGCCAATTATCTGGTTTTGAGCCTCTGCCCAAATAAATGCTAACATGCGTCTTGCCTCCTAAACGGCCACCGCCCCTTTAATCCGTGGGTGGTGCTGGTAATGTTGGATTTGAATGTCATCAATATCATAGTCAAAAATACTATTTTTAGCCGGATTTAACCACAGGGTCGGCGCTGGATATGGAGTGCGCGCTAACTGGGTCTTGACCTGTTCAATGTGGTTTTGGTAAATGTGGGCGTCTCCCAAGGTATGAATGAATTCACCTGGAACTAAGCCACATTCCTTCGCAATCAAACTCGTCAGTAAGGCGTAGCTGGCGATGTTAAACGGAACCCCTAAAAAGATGTCTCCACTACGTTGGTACAACTGGCAACTCAGTTTGCCGTCGTTTACATAAAATTGAAACAACGTGTGACACGGAGGTAAGGCCACCTCATCAACATCTCCGGGATTCCAAGCTGATACAATTAACCGCCGCGAGTTCGGATTCGTTTTAATTTGGTCAATCACCTTTTGGATTTGATCAACGGTTTGGCCATTGGTAGTTTGCCAACTCCGCCATTGACTCCCGTAGACCAACCCGAGGTCGCCGTACCGCGCTGCAAAGTCCGCATCCGCTAAGATTTGTTGACAAAACCACTCTTTTTGCTGCAGATACGCTGCTTTAAACTCTGGATCAGTTTGTGACCGTAAGCCAAAGTCGGTCATGTCCGGTCCCTGGTATTCCGCGGATTCAACCCAGTTTTTAAAGGCCCATTCGTCCCAGATGTGGTTATTATGTTGCAGTAAATACCGAATGTTTGTATCACCGCGCAAAAACCACAATAACTCGCTTTTAATCAGCCGAAAGGGAACGCTCTTGGTGGTCAGCAAGGGGAACCCTTCCGCCAGGTTAAAGCGCATTTGATACCCAAAGGTACTTAACGTCCCGGTGCCCGTGCGATCACCCTTCGGTTGTCCGTTTTCGAGCACAAACCGCGCTAACTTCAAATATTGCTCTTCTAACATGCCATTCCTCCGTGCCTAGTCTTCATCAACGTACTGACTTAGATACTCCCAGCGGGCTACCAGTTGGTCCCCCTCGGCATTCAAATCGTCTAACTGCCGTTGTAGTTCGGCCAATTTATTGTAATCAGCCGCATTCGCCTGCATTTGCTCTTGCACGGCGCTGATTGCAGCCTCGTTGTCAGCTAGTTTTTGGTCCAACTGATCCCATTCCAATTTTTCCGCGTAGGTTAACTTTGTTTTTTCCGCAGGTTGCTTCGGCGCCTTCGTGGGTTTTTCTGCAGTCGAGCCAGCTGGCTTCTCCTGATTAGGGGCGGTTTTGGTTTCCTGTTGTTCCGCTAGGTAGCTACTTAATGACCCCGTGTACCGGTCAATCTGGGCGTTCCCTTTAAACATCAACAATTGATCGGCGACCTTATCCAAAAAGTACCGATCGTGAGACACCGTAATCGTCGTGCCGTTGAAGTTTTCAATGTAATTTTCTAAGACGGTGAGCGTTCCAATGTCCAAATTGTTAGTCGGTTCATCTAGTAACAGGACGTTTGGTTGTTCCATCAGGAGTTTTAAGAGGTAGAGGCGGCGTTTTTCGCCCCCCGAGAGCTTCCGAATCAAGGTGCCGTGGGTGGCTTTGGGAAATAGAAACTGTTCCAGCAAGTTAGTGACACTAATTTGATTGCCGTCCTTATCAACCACTTTTTGCCCCACATCCGTGAGGTAATTGATCACCCGCTTATCGTCCGGAATTGGTTCCATTTGCTGGGTATAGTAGCCTAATTTTACCGTTGCTCCCAGTTCAATCGTACCGGAATCAAGCGGTAACTTCCCCGCAATCGCATTTAAAAAACTGGATTTTCCGGTCCCATTTTCCCCGCTGATTCCGAGGCGTTGCCCGTTTTGGACAATCAAACTAAAGTCCCGTAAAATCGGATGATCGGCGACGGTAAGATTAACGTCCTTCATTTCAATCACTTTTTTACCCAGGCGCTGTTGGCCCATGCTAATGTTGACGTCGCTTTCCACTGGGGTTCCCTGGTCAACTTCCTGCTTCAGGGCTTGAAAGCGTTCAATCCGGGCGTTTTGCTTGGTCGAGCGGGCTTTGGCACCAGCTTTCATCCACTGCAACTCCTGCTTATACAGTTGTTGCTGTTTGTGCCCCGCTGCCAATTCTTGGTCAACCCGTTCGGCTTTCTGTGCCACGTAGCTTTGGTAATTCCCATCGTATTCGTGTAATTTTCCAAATGAAAGCTCCCAAATGTGGTTAGTTACCTGATCTAAGAAGTACCGGTCATGAGTAACCACGATTAAAGAACCGTGATACCGGCTCAAATACTGCTCTAGCCAGGCAATCGATTCAAAATCCAAATGATTCGTTGGTTCATCTAGCAACAACAGGTTCGGCGATTGAATTAAAACCTGGGCTAGGCCCACGCGCTTCTGCATTCCCCCGGACATCGTTTGAATCGTTTGGTGTAAATCCGTGATTTTCAGTTGGGTTAAAATCGTTTTGACCTGGCTTTCCGCCGTCCATGCATCCAGCTCATTCATCTTCGCTTCCGCGGCAAGGTAAGCCCGTTCGGCATCAGGAGATTCGGGATGGGCGGAATAGGCCGCCAGCGTGTCTTCATAGCGCCGAATCACCCGGAAAATCGGTTGATTTCCGGAAAAAACCGCTTCTAACACCGTTTTGTCGCCCGGCAAGTCCGGCTGCTGTTTTAAATATCCAATTGTATAGGTTTTGGAAGTAACAATTTCGCCCGTTACGTCATGATCAACCTGCGCAATCGCATTTAAGAGTGATGATTTCCCACTCCCATTGGCTCCAATCAACCCAATTCGATCGTGCTCGTTGATGATAAAATTCAAGTCCCAAAAGAGGGTTTTCTCTCCGTACGTTTTGGTTAAATGTTCGGATCGTAACGTTTCTACCATGCTTTGTTTGCCTCACTTTGTTGTTTAGCAGCCGCCAACAACTGCGTTGTTTCGTTTGCAATCGTCCCGGCCACTACTTGGTGTTCTAATGAATTTAGCAGGTTCCCTAGCGCAGGACCGGGTTTAATTCCGGCTTGAATTAACTGTTTCCCGTTAATGGCCAGGTCGTGCTTACTGTGAATGGGAAGTTCCTGATAGCGCTGTTGTAATGCGGCGGTTTGATCCGGATGACCGAGTGCAACGACCACCTGCGCCGCATCCGTTAAACTAGTCGCGCCCGTTTGATACAACTGCCAGTTGGTTACGTGCTGCTCTAAGAGCGCATGAATGGCAGCGGTCACATTCGTCACCGCTCCCGTCAGTTGCTTGGAACTCTTCCAAGCGTGTAAGGTACTTTGAATTTGGGGGGCTTCCCATCCCAAGTTAACCGCTAGCCAACTCCAAACTTGGGTTTCATTTGCCAGTCGCTGCGCTAGTGGACGGTTAACGACCTCCGTGAGTTGCTTAACGGATTGGTTTAACACGGGTAGATAGTCTAGCAAGTGAGTCGTCAACATCTGCTGTAAGCCGCGTAATGGAGCTCGACCCAGTAACATTTTGACAAATTCCACGTGAATTCGTTCGATTGCAATTTTGGCTAGTAGCGCCCGGTTGGTTTGAATGGCCGCTAGGGTAACCGGCTCAATCGTAAAATCTAACTGACTTCCAAACCGGACCGACCGCATCATCCGCAGTGCATCTTCTTGAAAACGGTGGTCTGGATCCCCAACGGCCCGAATAATGTGCGCTTGCAGGTCAAAAAGGCCGTGAAACAGGTCAATCACTTCCCCATTTTCCCGCATCGCAAGGGCGTTGACCGTAAAGTCACGCCGCATTAAATCGGCCTGTAAGGACCGTACAAATGTGACCCGATCGGGCCGGCGATAATCCTGATACCCGGATTCCGTCCGAAACGTGGTAATTTCAAAACTATGGCGATGATAGCGAACCGTCACGGTTCCGTGCTCAATTCCTGTATCAATGGTGCGGGCAAAGAGTTGTTTTACTTCGGCTGGATAAGCCGAGGTGGCTAAATCCACGTCGTGAATAGGCAGGTGTAACAACGTATCCCGGACGCTGCCCCCCACAAAGTACGCTTCATAGCCATGTTGTTCGATTACTTGTAACACTTGTTGGGCGTCCACAAAGGCCGCCGGTAGGTTTTCAATGCGCACCGGTTGCTCCCTCTTTCTCATCTTTGGTTCAATTATACCAACAAATTTTACCTTACTGGGCTAAATCGAACAATTAAACAAAGAAACCCACCACCACTGTGATGAGTTTCCTAACTTAAAATTGGTCTTCGAGGTCTTCTAACATGTAAATCATTTCATCATCATTTGGAGCTAATTTTACGTAACGTTGCAATAACGGCAACGTTGCTTGAACCTGCCCCGCCTCTCGTAAGCAGAGAATATATTCCTTCAAAAAGTCAGGGTCGTCCTGAAAACTCGGATAGGCAGCTTGGTATTGGTGGATTGCCTCGTCTAGATGATCCAAGCGCGAATTGGCGAGCGCTAAATCCCACTCTAACTGAGCATCCGTTTCATGATCAGCTTGGTAAGGTGTCAATAAGTCCACCACGGCTTGGTTTTGATTGGACCGTAAGTACGCTGCCGCTAACTGGGTTACAACCGCTAATTGGTCTGGATTAGTTTGGTGCGCCTTTTGCAGATACTCCAGGGATTGCTCTGGTTGACCCTGCTTCGCTGCTAGACTGGCGGCGTGCAGGTATAGGGAAACGTTATACTCGTCAATGCCGAGTCCTTCTTGGTAAGTCCGAAGGGCGGCTTCTGGCTGTTGATCTGCTTCTAGTGCCTGACCTAAGTACAAATAGAGCGAGCTATACTGGGGATCAACTGCCCGTAATTGTTCCAATTGTTCGATTGCTTTTTTAAAGTCCCCTAGTTGAAAGTAGGTAAACCCAGTTTCAAACTGGACGTCTGGAGACATCGCGCCTGGTTCAATTTGCTCTAGGTAGCCAATCGCATTTTCAAAATTACCCACGTTGGCATAGGCCACCCCAATTCGTTCCACTAAATTAACGTTCGAAAGGCTGAGGTTCCCCTCCTTAATCAAAGCTAGGTACAAGGGGATCGCCTCGGCGTACTTCCCTTCTGAGAAATAAAGTTCCGCCAGGGCAAATTTAACCACTGGTTCGTCCGGAGCAAGTTGTAGGGCTTCCTTTAACTTCTGTTCGCTAACCACCGTTAAACCCTGGGTTTGGTATAAATCAGCCTGCCCTAACAGGGAATTTAAATAAAACTCGGAGTCCGGCTGAATCTGGTGGAGATAATCTAGGGCCGCGTCGGTTTCATCCTGAGTGATGAGAATGTCAGCAATGTAAGTTCGGAGTTGATCTTCAGTTGGATATTTTGCTAACAACTGACGGTAAAGCTGTAGCGCATCATCGGCAAAGCCGAGCGCATAAATCTCTTCTGCTAATGAAAACAGTAGTTCACTGTCATCGTGCTCTTTCGCTAGGGTTAAATTTTTTTGATAACTATCTAAATCGTTATTTTGTAAGGCAGTTAGTGCTTGTTCTGAATAACTCATCGTCAACCTCTCTTTTCCAACAAAAAAAGCCAGTTCGCACATGCGAACCGACTCCCGTTAAATAACTAATTATTTAACAGCATCCTTTAAAGCTTTACCAGGTTTAAAGGCAGGTACTTTACTTGCAGGGATTTCAATTTCCTTACCAGTTTGTGGGTTCCGTCCTTTACGTGCAGCACGTTCACGAACTTCAAAACTACCAAAACCGATTAATTGAACACGTTCACCTTTTGCAAGTTGTGCTTGGATTGCATCAAAAACAGCGTCCATTGCTGCCGTAGCATCCTTTTTAGTTAACCCAGCTGCTTGCGCAACATCGTCTACTAATTCTGCTTTGTTGGCCATGAGTGATTCACCTCCTGAAAAGATGTTTGAATTCAAACATCGACTTCTAAGCGCTCTCATCCAAATCAGAACGCCAGATGATACAAAACAAGCATCATCTCGTATTTAAAGATAGCACACGGAAACGCCGATTGCAACGCCATTTTAATACATTCTTAAGAGTTCTAGCGAAACCAACCTTATTTCCGACTGCGGGCAATAATGTGAATTGGCGTCCCGGTGAAGTCAAAATTCTTCCGAATCTGGTTTTCTAAGTACCGCTTATACGAAAAATGCAGCAGTTCCGGGTCATTCACAAAAATAACGATCGTGGGTGGTGCAACCGCCACCTGGGTCGCGTAGTAGATCCGGAGCTTCCGGGTCTTGATCGTGGGCGTAGGCGTCATCGCCACGGCGTCCAAAATAACTTCATTTAGAGTTGACGAACTAATCCGTTTTTCGTGGTTATCATTAACGCGCTCAATCAAAGCCGGTAACTGCTGTAACCGTTGCTTGGTTTTCGCCGAAACAAAGATGATTGGAGCATAGTCTAGATACTTAAATTCCATGCGAATCTGAGCCTCAAACTGTTGTTGCGTGTGATTATCCTTCTTTAAGGTATCCCACTTGTTCACCACGATAATGATGCCCTTGCCGGCCTCATGGGCATAGCCCGCCACGCGCTTATCCTGCTCCCGAATGCCTTCTTCAGCGTTTAATACGACCAGCACCACGTTACTATCGTCAATGGCCTTCATTGCTCGCATCACACTGTATTTTTCCGTCTTTTCGTAGACCTTGCCCCGTTTTCGAATTCCCGCGGTGTCAACGATTGTAAATTCCTGCCCATCGTGCACAAATTTGGTGTCAATCGCATCCCTGGTCGTTCCGGCCACCTCTGAGACAATCACCCGCTGATCCCCTAAAATCGCGTTCACTAGGGATGATTTGCCGACGTTCGGCCGTCCAATTAAACTAAAGCGAATGCTGTCGTCAGGAGCTGGATCTGGGACTTCTGGAAAGTTTTTGATGACTTCATCCAGCAAATCTCCAAGGCCAAGCCCGTGCGCTCCGGAAATGGCATAGGGATCGCCAAATCCTAAGGCATAAAAATCATACACATCGGCTCGACTTTCGAAGTTATCAATTTTATTGACCGCTACCACCACCGGTTTGTCGGCCTTGTACAGCAGTTGGGCCACCCGTTCGTCAGCATCGGTAATTCCCTGGCGGCCGTTCACCATGAAAATAATCACGTCTGCCTCATCAATTGCGACCTCCGCCTGGGCCGTAATTTGTTGGATAAACGGTTGGTCGGAAACTTCAATTCCACCTGTATCAATTAAGTTAAAGTTGTGGCCTAACCACTCCCCGTGGGCATAAATCCGGTCACGAGTGACCCCCGGCGTGTCCTCTACGATTGAAATTCGTTCCCCAGCAATGCGATTAAAAATCGTCGATTTTCCCACGTTCGGGCGCCCGACAATTGCTACCGTTGGATCTGCCATGTTCATTCCTCCTTGAAACTAAAAAAATCCTCCATTTTAACAAATGAAGGATTTTTCTAATTAATTAGTCTTGCGAATTAATGTCTTCACCTAAAATATCACCTAAAGTAAAACCACTTTCTTCTTCAGGAGCATTTGCAGTTGAGTTATCATCAACATTCCGCTTTGGAGCTTGCTTTGCTTCTTCAGCAGGAGCTTCTTCTAAAGCCTTCATTGATAATGCCAACCGGTGTTCTTCTGGATCGATGGAAAGCACCTTCACCTTAATGTCATCACCAGACTTCAACACGTCACTTGGTTTATCAATGTGTTTGTGTGAAATTTGGGAGATGTGAACCAAACCTTCCACGCCAGGAAAGACTTCGACAAAGGCACCAAAGTCAACTAATCGTTTAACTTTTCCGTCTAAGACACTGCCAACGGCAGCTTTCTCTTCGATATCATCCCAAGGACCAGGTTGTAATTGTTTGATGGAAAGCGAAATCCGGTCACGTTCTGGATCAACTGATAAGACCTTAACTTTAACCTTTTCGCCGACTTCTAAGACATCAGCAGCCTTGCTAACGTGGTCGTAGGAAATTTCAGAGATGTGTACTAAACCGTCCATCCCACCAAGGTCAATAAAGGCCCCGAAGTTCGTTAAGCGTGCTACCGTTCCTTCAATCACATCACCCGGTTTAATGGAACTCATAATCTTTTCACGAGCAGCAGCCCGGTCTTTTTCAGCGATTGCCCGGTGAGAAAGAATTAAGCGGTTTTCTTCCGGAACCACTTCGATGATCTTAACTTCTAACTCTTGACCCTTGTATTGGTTCAAGTCACTAACAAAGTGATCCGTAATCATGGAAGCTGGGATAAAGCCCCGAACACCATCAGCGTTAACAACTAACCCACCCTTGACGGGACGAGTAACCTTAACCGTGATGGTTTCGTCTTTTTCAGCTTTGTCTTTGATTTCATCCCAAACCTTCAAAGCTTCTAACCGGCGAATTGATAACAAGTAACTACCGTTTTCCTTGTCATCACCAATTTTAGAAACCACAACAACCTTGACTTGATCGCCAACTTTGTAGTTATCGGCAATGTTTTCATCAGGATCACCAGAAACTTCGCGACGAGGAATAACCCCTTCTACTCCGGCTCCTTCGATTCCAACCATTAGTTGTTGATCGTTATCAACGGCTAAAATTTCACCGTCAACAACGTCCCCAACGTTTACCTGCTTGATATTATCAAGCGCATCTAACAACTGTTTGTTTTCATTTTCACTCATCAAACATTTCCTCCTTGAAACTACTCTATCATCATTTTATCTTAATTGATGAGAGAATACCAGCAAAACATCACGAACCGCACTTATTTTTGAGTGAGGTCCTGTTTTTGCCGGATCAAGTCGGCAATTCGATCCACCACTTCATCAATTGACAGCGCGGTTGTATCAATCTCAGTGGCGTCGGGCGCTTTGCGTAACGGCGATACGGTCCGGTGGGAATCTTTGTAGTCTCGTTCCGCAATTTCTTGCTGCAACGTTTTTAAACTCGTCGTAATTCCCTTGGCCTGATTTTCTAAATACCGCCGTTCGGCACGCTCCTTGACACTGGCAACTAGAAAAACTTTGACGGCTGCGTGTGGCAGAACGGTCGTGCCGATGTCTCGGCCGTCCATTACAATCCCGCCAGCTTTGGCAAGTTCTTGCTGTCGCTTCACTAACGCGGCTCGAATGGCTGGTAAAGCCGAAACCGTCGAAACATGGTTAGTAACCGTTTCAGACCGGATTTCTTCTGTCACCTCGTCCTGATTCGCAAACACGTGTTGCACCGGATTGCCTGGGGTAAAGGTAATCTTGGTGTGCTGCAAAACCGCCAGTACTTCAGTTTCATTCGTCAAATCCACGTGCGCTTGTAAGGCCCGCAGGGTCACCGTCCGATACATTGCTCCGGTATCGACATACACGTACGCAAACTTACGCGCAACAATTTTAGCAACGGTACTTTTTCCAGCCGAGGCTGGACCATCAATGGCAACTTGTAATCCTTGTGGCTGCATTCCTCATCAATCCTTATCTGATTCGTAGTTTTTGACCGGGAACAATCACACTTTGGGAGGTCAACCCATTCAACCGTTCCAGTTCTTGCATGCTAATCCCAGCATTTTTAGCGACCCGGTAAATTCCTTCATGCTGCTGAACAACAACGTAATCTTTAGGCGCAGCCTGGTTGGTTGCTTGCGACTGCTGACTCGTTGTGGCCGTTGCCGTTGTTGCTTTAGCTGGTTCGGAACCATTAGCGGTAGTAGCGGCCGCTGGTTGCTTGTTTTGCGCAGTCTGATCATCGCTCTGCGCTGCATTAGCACTACTTGCGGTGGTGTCCCCAGTTTGGTCTGCCTGATCGGCGGTAGAATCAGTTTGCTTGGTAGCTGATTTTTTCGCCGGTTTAGATTGCTTTTTAGCCGCTTTCTTGTGCTTAGCCGGCTTCGTTTGCTTGGCAGTAGCTGGCTTAGCAGAGCTATTCAAATCGCCCTGCTTTGACATCCCAAAGGCTAACGCAAATAACGCGATTAACACGACTACGGAAGCCAAAATCGTCACAATCACCTTAATGTTCCCCTGCCTTTTACGGCGCGCCATCCGTGATGAAGCGGGCGTGGCTTTTTGGTTCGTACTCGTTTGACTTGGTTTCCCATCAAAAGATTGATCCCATGGTTCTTGCGGTTTTTCTTGCTTATCCAATTAAAATGCCTCCCTTTCTTGAATGTCTTAATTATATCATGTTATTTAAAGCTTAAAATAATTCCGCGATAATTTGCCGCCAATCCCGGAATGGAACGGCCACCGGCGCAGTGGGCGCTAACCCTAACTGATCAACCGTCCAGTCCGGTTGATCATTATCACAACACCAGGTTAAGTCAGCGGTTTTGGTACTAGAAAACCGACTGAGCAATGCCGTGCGCCGACACTCGGTGGTCAGTGCATACCGCACCATCAGCAAAATGGCCTGCTCCTTGCGCTTTCGTTCCGCTTGAAAAACCTGTAACAGCGTCGTTCGGTCAACGTTGTGATCATGATAATACTGCAGCAACCGCCGAATCTGCTCATTCAAAGTAGCGGATTGATGCTGTTCAAATAATTCCAACTCATGTTCCGTTGGAATGCTTCGTTGCACGAGCGTTAAGCTTAACTGTTCGTCGCCGGGAACATAGAGGAGTAAAGCAAGGCTCTGGTGTCCATCCCGACCAGCTCGCCCAATTTCTTGCATGTAACTTTCTAAATCCTGGGGTAAGTGGTAATGAACTACAAACCGGATGTTCGCTTTATCAATCCCCATTCCAAACGCGGAGGTAGCACAAATTAGTTGGAGCTCGTCATCCATAAACTGGTGTTGAATCGTAAAGCGGGCCGCGGTGTCTAGATCAGCGTGATAGGCCGCCACCTGCAGATCCGTTTCTGCCTGGAGTTTCGCAGTCATTTGGTTGGCAACCTTTTTGCTGGAAAAATAAATAATCCCCGGCCCGGTAATTTGTTGCACGAATTTCACCAGGTAGTCCTGCTTAGCGGTTTCCGTTGCCAGCGTTTGTTCCGCTAGAAAAATGTTTGACCGATCAACGTTCCAGACCAGCTTTTGCACATTGGGAGCCTGTAATTTCTTGATGATATCATCCTGAACTCGTTGGGACGCCGTTGCGGTCAATAACAAGAGTTGTGGCGTGCCTAACGCCCGCCAGTATTTGCCAAGGTCTAAATAGTCGGGGCGAAAATCAACCGCCCACTGGGAAATACAGTGCGCTTCATCAATCACAAAGAGACCGATGTCTAACTGCTGGAGTTCGCGCAGCACCGTTTGATTGGCTAACATTTCAGGAGAAATGAAGATAAATCGGTACTGTGAAAGGTGCGCCAGCGTTTGTTGCCGTTCTGTCCAACTTTGCTGAGAATTAAGGGCTACCACCCGTTTCTCACCCCCATACTGCATCCGCTCTACTTGATCGGTCATGAGCGATAATAAAGGCGAAACAATGACCACGGGGCGGTCAAGCAATGCACCGTACAACTGGTAAATCAAGGTTTTGCCCGCTCCCGTCGGCAAAACGGCCAAGACCGATTGCCGGTGTTGTAGCCGTTCAAGCGTCTCCCGCTGGCCGGGACGAAACCGGGAAAAACCGAATTTATTCTGTAACAGTTGCGTTAGCTGATCCATGACCTGCTTCCTTTCGGGCTAACTTCGTTAACCAAATCTGAATTAACCGAAATTGAAAAAAGGATAACCCAGCTTCTTGATCGGGCTGAAACTGCCAGTCGTCCACGTTATTTCCATATTGCCTAACCAACCGCTGCACTTCTTTTTGACTCACAAAGTCAGAATACGGGAACTGGGCAAGGGGCACGTAGATGGCGTTTTCTAGTAAATGCTCGTCTACGGTTGACGGCTTAATGTGCTGTTGCGCTGCGACCCGCTTTACATCGTGACTGGTTTGATAGAGCTGCAACGTCTGGCGGGCCTTTTTCGTAATCAAATCCCTTTGCAATCCTTGACTAAGTGGTGCGAGGGTCCCCGCCGGCTTGTTTCGATTCCAACGAACCAGTTGAGCCAATGCAGCTAACTCGATAAAGGCGACTGCCAGTGGATTTAACCGAAGTGCTTGGGCAATTTGCTCCCGCGTCCACCCGTTATTGTGATAGCCAACTAGTTCATGGCTCACGACTTGGGCTGTTTGCGTTGGTAACGCAGCTAAAAAAGCCGTTAAATCGGACTGAAATTCCGCCAATCGGTTCGTGTGAACCAACTGGAAAAAGTAATTTTTAACCCAGACCCGTTCACGCATCGGGGTCCGCACCGCAAAATAATGGTTCTCATGATGGTTAAATTCAGAAATTACCTGGGTCAATAATAATAACCGGCTCTTAAGCCGCTGTAAATCAGTGGTTTGAAATTCTGCTTGCCACTGCAAGGGAAGCTGCTGGAAAAGCAGCTGTTGTTGGTTTAACCCGGCCGGGGTTAGGTAGTCCTGTTCGTGGTCAACAGCCACCAGCTGCTGGTGTCGCAAACTAGCAAAGGGCAGCTCCTGAATTGCAAGATAGCGCCCAATCCCTAGCACCCCCAGCCACTGATAGCGAAAGCCCCAGTAGAGGGTTGCAACGGTCCGTTTGCCCCGAACTAAATTGGTTAACGACCGGTGACGCCGGGGTTGCTTTTCAGCTAACAGCACCAGGGCCAGTGCTTGCTCAATCGTCAGCATTAGCGGTGCGCAATCCAATGACGTAAACGTCCGTAAATTAATACGAGGAGCGTCCCATCGAGGGCTCCTTTGATCAGGTTAAACGGAATGACTCCAATTAAAATCAATTTGGGCAGTGAAATGGACAGCTGAAAGCCAGCCACGTGTAGGTAAACTGGCATCAGGATAAAGTAGTTTAACAATCCCATTCCCAGCGCAAGCACCACGGCACTAATGGCAATGGCCGCCACCGTTTTTTGCTTTCCCGCCAAGAGCCAACTCTTTAACAAAGTAAAACTAACAATGAGAAGCAAGGACGCCACTAAGGAACCCATTAACCCTACCAGTTCAATGACGGAAAAACCCATGGTCATCCAGTATAAAAACAGCTTAAGTAGGGTAATTTCCACGGCCCCGACCGGACCTAATAGCAGCAGTCCCAGTAAAATGGGCACATCAGCAAAGTCTAACTTTAAAAAGGGCACGTAGGGCAAAATTGGAAACGAAACAAACATTAATAAGTAGGCAATCGCACTGAGCATGGCAATTGCTACCATCCGCTTTAATTCTTGATTATTAGTTTTCATTCCGACTTCCTCCCTCGGTTAGTTCAAATAAGTTCCGCAGCTCCCGTTTGTTCAGGGGGCGCCACTGGCCTGGCTCTAAATCAGCTAACTTCAGTTCCGCAAAGGCAATCCGTTTCAGTTTTTCAACTGGATGACCAATGGCTTGAAACATGTTTTTGACCTCATGGTTCCGTCCTTCATGAATGGTAACCTCAATCACAGCATTTTGCCCCGTTGCCCCCGCTTTCTTAACCAAGCGGACTTCGGCCGGCGCACTTTGATGGCTAGCATCAAGTTTAACCCCGGAGCGTAAGCGGTCAAAATCAGTAGCATCCGGGATTCCGGTCACCTTGGCAACGTACGTTTTGGGAATTTCATGTTTCGGATGCGTTAAGCGATAATCCAGGTCCCCATCGTTTGTAAGTAATAATGCTCCGGTTGTATCGTAATCTAGTCGACCAACCGGATAAATCCGTTCTGCAACTTGATGTTTAAAGTAATCTAACACGGTCTTGCGGTGTTTTTCATCAGCAGCTGACGTAATCACTCCCCGGGGCTTATTCAGCAAAAAGTAGACTAACGCTTCCTGATGAATCGGCTTATGGTCAACCTCAATGCGGTCAGTTGGCTCAACTTTTTGTCCGAGGGTGGTTACGACCTGCCCGTTCACCCGCACGTGGCCCGTTTGAATTAGTTGTTCGCTGGCGCGTCGAGACGCCACTCCCGCGTGGGCCATTACTTTTTGTAATCGTTCACTCATTCCTGATCTCCTTTATCGGTATCTTCCCGGTACATTTCCGCCTCAGGAGTTGGTTCACTCTCCGGTAGCGGAGGCAATTGTTGCAGGGTTTGCAACCCAAACGCCTGTAAAAATAAATCGGTGGTTTGATATAAATTAGGTTGTCCTGGTTCATCAGCTTGCCCACTAACGATAATCAACCCTAAACTCTGTAAATTACGTAACGAGACCACGCTATTGACCCCCCGAATTTCATCCACCTGCACCCTGGTAATGGGCTGCTGGTAAGCAACGATTGTAAGGGTTTCTAGCATGGCAGGGGTCAATAACGATTCCGTTTGGTCGGTCAATTGTTGCACCACATCAGCGTAGTCCGGTTTCGTTCCAAACCAGACTAATTCTCCGGTTTGGTAAAGCATGACGCCATGGTCATCAGTTGCCGTGGTCTGTGCGAGTTGCACCACGTTTTCGCGCACGACCGCCATCGAAAGCCCCGTTAGTTCGGCTAATTTACTAATTTTAATTCCAGCCCCACCAGCGGCATAAATTAAGGCCTCTAATTTTCCTCTAATGCTCATCGCGTGCGTTGTCACCTTCAATCATAATTTCATTGCGTCCCACCGGTTGCGTAACCCGGACTAACTGCCGTTTAACCAACGTTAACAACGCCAAAAAGTCGGTTACCACTTCTTCCAACCCTGCCGTGGGGGCATATAACTCGGAAAAAGCGAGTCGCCGGTTGCCCTTCTGGTTAAGCCGGGTCACAATCCGGGCGGCCTGAGTAGGAATACTAAACTGCCACTCTTCAATTTGATTGACCGGACCCACGGCCGTTCGACGTTGCCGTTGCCAAATTCGCTGCCAAGTTCCCACTAAGCTGGCCACTTCAAATTCGTTCGGTTCAATTTCAACGTCAGTGGTACTCTGCACCGCTGGAACCGAATAAATGCGTTGCCGGTGTTGTTCCCGCTGCTGAAGCGTGTGCGCGGCCTTTTGATAGCGTCGGTATTCTAACAATTGGTTAACCAGATCCTCTCGTGGATCTTCCTCTGGTTCACCATCATCGATCTCTTCTGCTAGCAACCACTGCGATTTAATGCGCATGAGATTGGCCGCCATGACAAAAAACGAGCCGGCAATCTCTAACTGCATCTGCTCCATTTGCTGTAGATATTGAAAGTACTGGTCGGTGATGTCTTTAATGTTAATGTCATAAATGTCCATTTGCGCTTCTTTAATCAAATGGAGTAACAGCTCGAGCGGGCCATCAAAATCTGTCAAATGCAGTTTCAAAGTGTCCTTACTCATTCGTCGTGCGCTCCCACCGGGTAATTACTTCTTGGTTTTGGAGGGTCCCAATCACCGGCTGGTTCGGATATAACTTGCGAATGTTATCTAAAATCCGAAAAACGTTGAAATAAGTCTCCGCATCCGGGGTTAGAATGATCTTGCGCACCAACAAACAGTGATGGGTAACCTCCACTCCAATCACCCCCGCCCAGTTATCAAACTGGTCTTTCCACAGGTAAAGATTCCGCTTCTTACTGTCTGCGTACCAGGCCAGCTCCTCTGGAAGGTAGTGCACCTGTTCGGTCCGCCGGGTTAACGTTAAAATGCCTAAAATCACTTTTTCATGTTCTGGGCGATATTTATATAGCATTGCGACCTCCTCTAATTACGCACGTGGATGGTATTTTTGGTATTCACTCGTCAAATGCTCATGCGAAACGTGGGTATAAATTTGGGTGGTGGATAGATCAGCATGACCCAGCAATTCTTGGACCGTACGCAAGTCGGCCCCGTGCTCTAACAACCGGGTGGCAAACGTATGGCGCAACGTATGGGGCGTGATGTTTTTCTGAATCCCCGCCTGCGCCGCCGTCTGCTTTAATAATTTCCACACACTTTGCCGACTCAATTGCCCCCCATGGGCGTTTAAAAACACATAGGGACTCCGCCTTTGTTTTAACAACTCGGGGCGGACAGTTTCTAAATATGTGGTTAGCCAGTGAATGGCGACCGCATCGATTGGCACAATGCGCTCCTTATCACCTTTCCCTAACGTTTGGATCAAGTTCATTTCCAAATGCAAATCCTGCAACTTCAAGTTAACCAGCTCAGAAACCCGGAGTCCAGTTGCATACAACACCTCGAGGATGGCTCGATCCCGCTTTCCGAGTTTGCGATTAACCGGTGGGACTGCTAATAAGCGGTCCGTTTCCTGTTCGGTCAACACGGACGGCAGATGAGTGCCCCGTTTGGGGGTGGCAATTTTTTGCATTGGATCAACCGGAATGACCTGTAAACGCATCAAATATTGGAAAAACTTCCGCAGGGAGGAAACACTGTGAATTACAGAATTCCGGGCCTTGCCCCCCTGCTTTTCCTGCTCTAAATAACTTAACACCGTAAACTGATCCACTGCTGCCCAGCTACTCACCTGCTGGTCAGCTAAATACGTAGCAAATTGGGTTAAATCCTGACGGTAACTCTTAATCGAGTTGTCCGAAAGCCCCCGTTCGACCACGAGATAATGTAAATAATTTTCCAGTTGCTCATTCACGCTGGTCCTCCACGAGTTGAATTCCAGTAGCGGTAATGTTGATTTGATGGCGTTTAAACAGGTTCCCCAGTGCCCGCTTGAACTGACTCTTGCTGATTCCGAAGTACGTTTGAATGGCTTCTGGATCACTATGATCGTTGTACGGTAAAAAATGATCCGCCCGCATCGCAAGCGTCCGATAAATCATTTCAGCATCATCGGAAATGGCCTCGTAAGCCCGGGGCCGCATCGAGAGGTAGACGGTTTTATTGGGGCGAATTCCAATAATCCGAGCGGTGATTAGTTCCCCCAACCGGGGTTCTTGCTCTACTTCGGAACGGTCAATAAAGCCCAACTGGTACTGGTCGGTTAGCACCTGAGTCCCCATTTTTTTCGGGTTGATTACCCGGGCCTTGACGGTCCGATTTTTTAACTTTGGATTAGTTGCTGGCTGTGAAATTGCTTTAAAGACCTCTTCATCGGCCAATTCGCCCCACAGTCGGCCCTTGCTGTCCCGCCGTAAGGCCACTAATAACTGATCCCCGACGTCCGGCCAAAGGGAACGCATGGCGGGTAAATCATCCATCGAGACGGCTAAGTCCTTGTCGGGGAGCCCCAGATCAACAAACACGCCCAGGCCAAATTTTTTACTCACCACGGTTCCCCAGCCATACTGATCAAACCCGATCGCAGGAATTTGCCGGGTAATCCGCAGGTGATGCTGCTCATTTTCATAGGCAAACCCCCGAAAGGTGCTTCCTAGTTTTAGCGGTTTTTTAATTTCTGATTTCGCCAGGGAGTAGGTTAGTCCCTCGCTTTGGACGAAGTATTCCGTCGCATTTTCGTCAGTTACCGTGGTCGTAATGACCGTTCCCAGTTGCTTATTCATGTTGTTCTCCAATTTATGCATCCGTTCAGTAAGATCAGTTAATTTTCTTCATTATACCAAAGAAAAAGGCCGCCGAAAAAATTCAGCGACCTTTTTCTTAAATAAAATTTAATTAATCATTCTTAACTTGGTTACCTTGGTAAACTACTCCACGCCGAGCATCAACCGTTACCAATTCACCATCGGTAATCGTAGACGTCGCGTTGTGAGCAGCAACAATTACGGGAACATCCAATGAAATTCCAATAACCGCAGCGTAAGAAGTTAAACCACCGGTTTCAACCACGATGGCACTGGCCTTCTTCATGGCTGGCAGGTAATCCTTATTAGTATCTTTAACTACCAGTACGCTACCTTCAACGGAGTTCGCATCAGCAGCTTGGGCGTTGTCAGCAACAACCGCCTTCCCAATTACGGTGTCATCCCCAATTCCTTGCCCTTGAGCAAGCTTGGTTCCGATTAATTGAACCCGAACCGTGTTCGTTGTTCCTTCGTCACCTAATGGAACACCCGTAGTAACGATGATTTCTTCGCCTTCTTGTGCTAAGCCAGTTTCAACTGCCTTAGAAACAGCCAAGTTCACCATTGCTTCTGCGGATTCTGGCTTTTCAACTAAGACGGGGTTAACGGCCCAGTTAACCGTTAAGCCACGCCGAACCCGATCGTCAAAGGTTAAAGCTAAGATGTTAGCATCTGGGTGATACTTAGAAATCATCCGCGCTGTGTAACCTGAACCAGTAGCAACAACAATCGTGTGAATTCCCATGTCTTTTGCAATCCGAGCGACTGATTCACCGAGTGCTTCAGTTACATCACCATCTTGAAAGACAGGACGTGGAGTTCCGAATTCATTAAAGAGTCCGTCTGAAACTTCGTCAATCCGAGCCATCATTGAAACGGAAGCAACTGGGTAGTCACCGTTGGCACTTTCACCAGACAGCATCGTAGCATCCGTCCCATCGTAAACGGCGTTAGCCACGTCAGAAACTTCAGCCCGCGTTGGCCGTGGTTCGTCCTGCATTGAATCGAGCATTTGGGTTGCAGTAATCACTGGCTTACCAGCTTCATTACACATCTTAATCAACCGTTTTTGTACTGCGGGAACGTTTTCTGGGGGAATTTCAACTCCCATGTCACCCCGGGCAATCATCAACCCATCAGAAACCTTTAAGATTTCTGGGAAGTTGTCAATTCCTTCTTGGGATTCAATCTTAGGGAAGATTTGAACGTCTTGCATGTTCTTTTCTTCCAACAAAGCCCGAATGTCCATGATGTCTTGGGGTTTCCGTACAAATGAAGCGGCAATGTAGTTAATGCCGTGGTCACAACCGAAACGAATGTCATCCGAATCCTTTTCGGTAATTCCTGGTAAGTTGATGGAAACACCGGGAGCATTAACCCCTTTACGGGAACCTAAAACTCCGTTGTTCGTAACTTCCACCACTAGTTCACGGTTTTGGTCATCCTTTTCCAGAATCTTCGTTCCGACCAAACCATCATCAAAGAGAACTTGACCACCAACTTTAACATCATCGTAAAGTCCTGGATAAGTTACGGCAATCTTGTCTTTCGTACCTTCAAGGCTATCATCCATAGAAATCCGGAATTGGTCACCCGTCTTGAATTCAATCTTGCCATCGGCTTGTTTCGTCGTCCGAATTTCGGCTCCCTTGGTATCCAAGAGAATCCCAGCAATCTTTCCAGTTCTCTTTTCAGCTTCTTTCACCATGTTCATCCGTGATAGGTGTTCTTCATGGTCTCCATGGGAAAAGTTGAAACGAAAAACATTTGCACCACTATTTAACAACGTTGTAATCGTATCAACGTCGTTTGAAGCTGGTCCAAGTGTACTTACGATTTTTGTTCTCTTCATAAGTAAAAGCTCTCCTTTTTTGTAAGCAAACTGTCTCCAGTTTAACTTGCCTTTATTGAATTTCGTTTTCATTGTATCACTTTTCACGGGCGCTGTCTGTATTCAACTAAAAATCATTTTAAGACCACGTTCTTCGTCCCTAACAATGCCTGTAGTTGGTCCAGAACGTCCGGACTGGGATCGACTTGCCATGCCTTTGGCAACAGTTGCCGTTGCTTGGAACTCGCCCAGTACAAAATCACAGGAACCGATCCGGGATGCGCTTGTAACACCGCCTGCAAGTGTTGCAATTGCGTTGGTTGCTCCTGGGTCGGAAGAATTTGTAAAAAGAGGCGTTTTGAGCTGGTCGTTTGCTGGTGCACAACGTTTGCAGCTGGTTGGAGTTGATCCACCACCACCTGTAAGCCCCGACGTTCTTCGACATTCCCAGTCACCAAGACCACTTGGTTTGGTTGTAACCACTCCTGGGCCGCTTGATAAACGTTCGGAAAGAGGGTTAAATCGACCTCCCCAAATTGATCAGAGGCCGTCACAAAGGCCATTAGTTGGCCTTTTTTAGTCCGAATGCTCTTGATGTGATTCACTAATAGCACGAGGTTAACGTGTTGTTGCCCGGCCCTTAATTGGTTGCTACGTAAGGCGTCCCGACTCTGTTTCAGTTGGTCATAGCGTTCCACCGGATGTCCAGACAAAAAGGTCCCTAGGTACTCGCTTTCGTAGTTAATTTTTTGCCAATCAGGCCAATCCGCTTTGCGCTGAATCTCAACCTCCATGCCTGGGATTGAAGCTAACAGGGATCCCGATAAATCAGCGGCACTGATAAACTTTGGAATAGCTTCGCTCAACTCCCGCCGGTTATAGCCAAACTGATCGAATGCTCCGACTGCGGCTAAGGTTTGTAAGGGTTCCACCTTGCGAAATTTCTGTGGCAGCCGTTGGATTACATCGTTTAGATCACGAAAGTCGCCCTCCTCCTTGCGCGTCGTAATGAGGGCTTGCATCAGATCGGAACGTAACCCCTTCACCGCTCGCAAACCAAACCGAATTCCTTGATCTTGATACGTAAAATCAAGCTCGCTCCGGTTAATGTCTGGCGGCAACACAGAAATGCCATCGTCCTTGGCTTCTTGAATGTAATTTCTAATCTTAACCTGATTTCCTAAGACTGAATTTAAGAGGGCTGTGAAGAAGGGCCCTGGAAAGTGCGCCTTTAAATAAGCCAGCTCAACCGCCATTTTACTGTAGGCAACCGCATGGGATTTATTAAAGCCATAGCTGGCAAACTGTTCAATGTAGGCAAACGTTTGCTCCGCCGTTTCCTGCGAATAGCCGTTGTGCACGGAGCCTGAGATAAAGCGTTCCCGCATCGACTCCATTTCTTGATGGTGCTTCTTACTCATGGCCCGTCGTAACACGTCGGCTTGTCCCAGTGAAAAGCCCGCCATCGTAGCGGCCAACTGCATGACTTGTTCTTGATAAACAATGATGCCATAGGTTGAACCCAAAATCTTTTGAATGGCCGCATTTTGGTAATGGTATTCTTCTTGGCCATTTTTTCGTTTAATGAAAGTATCAATGTTTTCCATGGGACCCGGACGATACAAGGCGTTGACCGCTGCAATTAGTTCGAAGCGGTCCGGGTGCATCCGGCGTAGTACTTGTTTAATCCCACTGGATTCAAACTGAAACACGCCGTTGGTGCGACCAGCTTGAAATAGCTCCATGGTCTGGGGATCATTAAGGTCAATTTTAGTCACGTCAAAGTCGACATCCAGTTGGTCGTGCACGATTTGTAAGATGTTCGCCATGATGGAGAGGTTCCGTAACCCCAGGAAATCAATTTTTAACAGGCCCACATCTTCAACGTAATACTTTGAGTATTGGGTCATAAGTAACCCTTCGTTTCCAGACTGAACCGGCGCCTTTTCCACGATTGGTTGGTCACTTAAAATGACCCCGGCCGCGTGGGTCGAGTAGTGCCGGGGTAAGCCCTCTAACTGTTGCGCCGTTTTAAACAGGGTCTCGTTCAACGGTTGATCTGCAATGAGGTTTTGTAACTTTTGGGACTCCTGTAAAGCGTTGCTCAGGGTTTGGTGCAAATGATTAGGAATCGCGGCGCTCCACTGGTTCATTTGTTCGGGACGCATTCCAAAGACCCGGCCCACATCACGAATTGCTTGCTTGGCCCCGAGGGTCCCAAAGGTAATAATTTGGGCTACGTGGGTGTCCCCGTAACGATCATGCACGTACTGCAGAATTTCATCACGTTGGTCATCCGGAATATCCATGTCAATATCTGGCATTTGAGCCCGTTCCTCGTTCAAAAACCGTTCAAACAACAGATCGTACTTAATTGGGTCGACATCAGTAATCCGTAAAACGTAGGCCACTAACGACCCGGCGGCAGAGCCCCGGCCTGGTCCCGTAATAATATGCTGCTGGTGGGCAAAATTAATGACATCCCACACAATCAAAAAGTAGTCGCTAAAGCCCATCCGGTCAATAACGTCCAGTTCATGTTGCAACCGCTCGGTATAGGCCGCGGGAGGATCCTGGTGTAGCCGGTCGGCTAAGCCTTTCGTACACAACTCTCGAAGGTAAGCGATTGCTGACTCCTGATTAGGCGTTGCAAACCGCGGAAGATGCGGCGTTTGCTTGGGAATGTGCACATCACAGGCCGCCACAATTTTTTGGTTAACGGCCAACGCCGCCTGGAGGGACTGCTGTTGGTAAGCTTGTTCCACTTCCTGGGCCGGTCGGAGCCAGTGTTCGCCTAACAGGGCTTGTTGTTCTGGAATTGAACCGAGTGGCGTACCCGTATCAATGGAACGTAGCACCCGTACGTCAAAATAATCGGTAGCCTTTAAGTAATCAACGGCATTTAAGGCCACTAACTCGGTCTGCGTGTCGTCCGCCACCGCTTGACGGGCAGTGATCATAGCAGCATTGGCATCCATTGGAAGACCGAGTTTGACGGCCTCCGGATCGGCGAGAGCCGTTAAGGTCTGGACGACTTGAACGGCATCGGCGGGCCGGTCATAGTCCAGTAGTGATAGTGCTTCGCTACTCTCTGGCAGTAACACAAACAGATCAGTTAACCAATCGGTAATTTGGTCCAGCGTGAGCGCATCTGGTTGCGTCATTGCCAGTGACGACAACTGCATTAAATTTTGATACCCGGTTTGATTTTTAGCCAATAACACTAGCTCAAACTGGTGCTCCGTCAAAACCGTTCCTTGAATCGTCAGCTTTAACCCGATGATTGGTTTTAGCCCCTGCTGTCGGGCTTCCTTTTCAAACGCTACGGCTCCGTACATCACATTTTGATCGGTTAAAGCCACGGCGTTATAACCCTTCTCCTTTGCAGCGGAAACTAGGTCTGGTAACTTAGTTGTACTTTGCAATAAGCTGTAGGAACTAATATTTTGTAATGGTGCATACGCCATCAGCGACCGCTCCCTTCGTTAATTTGCTTCTTCTTAATTATAGCAGACCACCGCGAACTTCCTTTTCTCCCGGCTCCTAATTGCAATTTTAATAATTAGTGATACACTACTAGTGAATAAAGGAGTGGATATCAATGCGCATTATTGCTACAAATTTAACAACGCTCTTATGGGGTGTGCTCTACGGTGAAGTCATTGGGTACATCGGAGCCGCCTTGTTGCAAACTCCGTTTACGACAACGGTTGCACTGGACGTGGCGATTGTAGGAGCCATCGTAGCCCTGGTCGGGGTAAACGTTATCAAATTCGTGATGAAACCGTAACTGTTAAAAAAACCTGGAAATTAATTTCCAGGTTTTTTTTATTGAAATTGAAACGGATCGGTATTAAGTTCCGATTCTAGGACCGTAATTTCCCAGTGTGCTTCAGTTTTCCACTGGTTAAATAAGGCACGGAGACGCGGTTTACAGATGCTTTCGATGTGATGTCCCGGATCAAGCGCCGTTAATCCCGTGGCTAACAAATCCTGCGCCGTATGGTAAAACAGATCGCCCGTGATGTAAACATCCGCATGCTGGGCCAGGGCCGCTGGATAAAATTTACCCCCACTGCCCCCTAAAATGGCCACCCGTTGCACCACTTGCTTCGGAGCAAAACTTACGACCCGGATTCCACGCAGGTTAAACCGCTCCTTGCAACGAGTTGCTAATTCCGTTAAGGTCATGGGCTGGGGCAAAATGCCGACCCGCCCCATAGCAAGCTCTGGTTCGTCATCCTGTTGCTCGTGTTCTACCAAACCCGTCGTTTGCTCTAATCCTAGGGCGGCTGCTAACCAATCATTCATGCCTCCCGGGGCATTATCTAGGTTCGTATGGGCCGCATAAACCGTAATGTTATGCTTTAATAACTCTGCATACATTGCATTTTGGGGGTTCGCCAGGTCTAAATTCGCGGCGGGCCGAAACATTACCGGATGGTGAGCAAAGATAAAATCAACGTTTCGATCGATGGCTTCTTGCACCACCTCTGGCCGCACGTCGAGCGTCGTCATCATTTGATGGACCACGGCCTCCCGATCACCTAACTGAAATCCGGTGGGATCCCCTGGTTCTTTAAACGTTAACGGGGCAAATTGTTCAAAACGGTCAATAATTTCACTAACCTTTGTCATTAAGTACCTCCTGAATGGCTGTAATGCGAGCTTGCATCGCCGCAATTTTAGTCGCGGGTTGCTTTTTTGAAGCCTGCAACTGTCGCAAAATAAGTTCACTCTTGTGGAGTCGCTCCTGCCATTTGTGGCGAAAAATCGCACTCCGTTCCCTAACTAAGTACGGGCCAAAGTCCAACTCCGTTTTGGTTAATGCGGGTGGGTTAGGCACAAATTCGGCCCGCAACATTTCGTAAAAATGCCCGGCGTCTTCGACGAGTTGTTCGGCCGTAATCTGATAGTGATTAGCTTGCAACCACCGGCGTAAGACGTTTTCATCGACATTGGGCTGTAGTACTAAAACCGGGTGCTGCCGCAACTGCGCTTGGCCCCGCGTCAGGATTTCCGTAATCAGTTCGCCCCCCATGCCGGCGATTACAATCACATCCACATGCTCATCGGGATCAAGAACTGCTAGTCCGTTCCCTAACCGCGCCTGCATTACTTCTTCTAAACCAAGTTTGGTAATTTCGCGCTGCGCGTTTGCTAACGGACCCGGGCGGACCTCGCCCGCAATCGCCGTCTCAATCACTTGGCGTTGTAACAAATAGGCCGGTAAATAAGCATGGTCAGAGCCAATGTCCGCTAACTTCGGCACCGACGGCACCAAGGCGGCCACCGCTTGTAATCGTTTGGATAGGTGTTGAATTGTCATACTTCCTCCCGGCAAAAAAACAGGGATCCCCATGGATCTCTGTTTTTTAATTAGTCTAAAAAGTCTTTCAATTGTTTACTGCGAGATGGGTGTCGCAACTTGCGTAACGCCTTTGCTTCAATTTGCCGAATTCGTTCTCGCGTTACCCCAAAGACCTTGCCTACTTCCTCTAACGTCCGGGTCCGACCATCGTCAAGCCCAAACCGAAGTCGTAAGACATTTTCCTCTCGGTCCGTAAGGGTATCTAAGACCCCTTCTAACTGTTCTTTCAATAGCTCATACGAAGCATGGTCTTCGGGACTGGTAGCCTCTTTATCTTCGATGAAGTCGCCAAGGTGGGAGTCATCCTCTTCCCCAATCGGCGTTTCTAACGATACTGGTTCCTGAGAAATCTTCAGAATGTTACGAACCTTAGCGGTTGGCATGTCCATTTCTGCTCCAATTTCAATGGGGAGCGGTTCGCGACCAAGGTCTTGCAGTAACTGCCGTTGGACCCGAATTAACTTGTTAATGGTCTCAACCATGTGGACCGGGATCCGAATCGTTCGAGCTTGATCAGCAATCGCCCGGGTAATCGCCTGGCGAATCCACCAAGTAGCGTACGTTGAGAATTTGAACCCCTTGCGGTAATCAAATTTTTCAACGGCCTTCATGAGCCCCATGTTTCCTTCTTGAATTAAGTCTAAGAACTGCATGCCCCGACCAACGTACCGTTTAGCAATCGAAACAACCAGTCGTAAGTTAGCTTCGGCGAGCTCTTGCTTGGCTTCCTCGTCCCCTTCTTCGATCCGAAGGGCCAACTGCACTTCTTGGTCCGCAGTTAGCAATGGGACCCGTCCAATTTCTTTCAAGTACATCCGAACGGGATCGTTGATCTTAACCCCTTGCGAGCTTGAGGCATTCTTCAGTTCCTTTTGGGTAACCTTTTTAGCGGCTTCTAGCGCTCGCGGATCCGGTTCTCCGTGCTCGTCAACGATGCTAATCCCATCGTCTTCAACCTTTTCTAACAACTCATTCATTTGTTTTTTCTTCAGATCGAAGGGAACCTGGAGTTCTGATTCCAAGGTTGCATACGTGACGTGCCCAATTTTTTTATACTTCTTTACTAAAGCTTCGTAAACCTTGTGGTACCCGTCTTGATCAAACTCTTTTTTCAGATCCTGATTCAGCCGTTCCTGCTTTGCAGCGGTGGTACTTTTTGCTTCGGGAGTCGCTTTTTTTAATTCTGCGTTTTTACGTGCTTTTCGTTCTGCCATCTAAATTCCTCCCCGGTTTAATCGTCAGTTGCCTTTAGCCGATCTAACTGTTGTTGGAGCTTAATCAAATCGGTTGCGAGTTTCAGTTGTTGTAATTCGTTCCCCGTTTGCTCGGCAACTGCAAATTCATGTTTTAAAGTCTTGATTTGCGCGGTCAACGGCGCATCCTGCTGTATTATTTTAACACAGTCCGCCACGGCCTGGGCACTATAGTAATCGTATGCCGGCGTCATTTCTAACTCCGCTAAGACCGATTGTAAGTGCCGTTCCCCCACAAAATCGCTAAACTCAGCGGAATCATATTCGGCATGCTGCCGGAAAAATTCCTGTGCAAACAAGTAGAGTTGTTGGTAATCATCGTGTACGAAGTTAAAATCAGGCCGATTAATCACCTGGGTCCACACGTTTGAATCATGAAGCATCGCCGTTAATAGCTGCCGTTCGGCGTTTTCAACCCGCGAATACCGGGGTTGTTCCCGCTGCTGGGGGGCAGCTGGTGGAGGCGTGACCTTAGAGTGCGCGGGTCGCTGTTCGTGTTCTAACCGCTGACGGTCCTGATCACACTGCTCTTGCAGGCTGGCAAGTTCCAAATCCAAATCGGTGGCTAAGTCCTTCAGGTAGACGGTTCGTTCCACCGAACTATCCAAACTAGCAATTAACCGGGTTGCTTGTTGGGCATAATCAATCCGCTCTGCTTCGTTGCTAAGGTTGAACTGCGTCCGTAAGTACCGCAACCGAAATTTAATTACCGGTTCCCGACCGCTTTTAACGATGTTTTGGAAGCCAGCCGCCCCAAATTCACGCCGGTATTCATCGGGATCCATTCCATTTGGAATCTGAATGACCCCAATTTGGAATTGCTTGGTCTGTTCTAAGAGAGTTACTGCCCGCGCGATTGCTTTTTGTCCGGGAGTGTCCCCATCGTAGCAAATGTCGATGTGATCGGTTACCCGTTTCAAATCATAAATTTGTTCTTCGGTCAGACTGGTCCCCATGGAAGCTACTCCGTTCTCAATCCCAGCCTGCGTCGCAGAAATCACGTCCATGAAGCCCTCAAACAAGATCAGACGGTGTTCCTGCCGCGCTGCCTGGCGGGCCGTCGCATAGTTATATAAAACCCGGCGTTTGTTAAAAATTTCCGTTTCTGGACTATTTAAATACTTCGGCGCGTTGTCATCCGGTTGCAACAGGCGCCCGGAGAAGCCCACGAGCGCTCCAGTTAGGTTCGCAATTGGAAACATCAAGCGGTTCGAGAACCGGTCCTTTAAATTCCCCTGTTGATCTTCAACGAACAGCCCAGTTTTGCGCAACGTTTGGTAATCCGTTTTCCGTTCGGAAAAGAAGGACTGGAGCACTTGATTACCGGGTGCATACCCCAGGTTAAACCGGTCAATCATTTCCGGACTAATCTGGCGTTTTTTTAGATAAGCCCGAGCCGTTTCTCCCAGTTTCGTATTAACCAGGATGTGGTGATACAACTGGGCAGCTTCCTGATGGGCAGCAATTAACGGCTGTTGCTGCTGGTGTTTCGGATTGGTTGCTTGGGTCGTAACCCCCGCTGGCAACTCAATTCCATCATCCTTCGCCACTGCTTCCACTGCTTCGGGAAAGGAGAGCCCCTTTAAATCCATTAAAAAGGTGAAAACATTGCCACCCCGACCACAACTAAAACAGTGAAAAATTTGTTTACCTTCATTTACCGAAAACGAGGCGGTCCGTTCTTCATGAAAGGGACATAAGCCAAACAAGTTTTGCCCCGCTTTTTTTAACTGAACGTACTTACTGACCACGTCTGTGATGTTGGTACTGGTCCGCACCCGTTCAACAAAGTCTTCTGGCAACTTTGGCATGTTGGTCCCCCTCCTTTACTTGGCTTTTTACTTTACCATGACCGCTTCCACGTCAGCAAAATGCTGAATTAAAGCCGCTAATTGCTGCATTTCCGTTAGTCGATTCTGCCGAACGGCCGGATCCTTGGTCATGATCATCGTGGCATCAAAATAACTGTCAATCACGGGCCGCAGATCTGCCAACGCCGCATAAGCATCTGAGGCTGGCAGGGTAATAAAACTCTGCTGGAGCTGCTTGACTGCTACATCCATTGCTTGTTCAGCTTCGTTTTCAAACAAGGCGGGATTAACCTCATTATCAGCTAATGGGGAATCGGCCTGAGCTGCAATCCGGGTTACCCGGGTCAAAGCTTCAATGACAGCTTTAAAATCAGCCTGGTCATGCGCAGTTCGCAACGTTAGCGCACTCTGTTCGTTATAGTTAATATCGGTACTGGTAGCCGCCACCGCCGCATTGACAAGGTCATAACTGACCCCTGCATCCTTGAGCTCTTTCTTAATCCGTTCCTTAATAAACGCGATCACGTCAGTAAAGACGGGTGCTTGGTCAACCTTTGGCAGGACGGCCTGATCTGTTTCTGCTGTCACAATCGCTTCTAATAACGGATGCAATGGTAGAGTCCACTGCCGATCCGTCACAATGCGCACAATTCCAGTTGCTTGGCGTCTAAGGGCATAGGGATCGTTAGACCCACTGGGGATCATCCCAGCAGCAAAGAAGGTCATGATACTATCCAACTTGTCAGCCACCGCTAACACCGCTCCGACCTGGGAGGCCGGTAGAGCACCATCCGCAGCAATTGGTTGATAGTGTTCCCGGATGGCCTGGGCAACCTCTGGATCCTCACCCTGTAACAGCGCGTACTTCTCTCCCATAATCCCTTGTAATTCAGAAAATTCACCAACCATTCCGGTTACAAGGTCAAACTTATAGATGGAAGCGGCCCGGTCGAGGTGAGCCAACTGGCTCTTCGTGAGGCCCACTCGTTCACCGATTAAGCGGGCAATCATCTGAACTCGTTGCATTTTGTCATACATCGATGAAATTTGATCGTGGAAGGTCACGTCCTTGAGCTTCTGCACGAAGTAGTCGAGGTCATGTTGCTGGTCTTCCTGGTAGAAGAATTCCGCATCATACAACCGGGCGGCGAGGACCTTTTCGTTTCCCGTAATGACATTGTCAAGGTACTCACTGTTTCCGTTACGAACGGAAACAAAGTGGGGCAGTAAGTTGCCAGCTTGATCCTCCACGGCAAAGAACCGTTGGTGATTGCGCATGGAAGTAATCAAAACTTCCTTTGGAATGGCTAAAAAGCGGGGATCAAAATCACCGGCAAAGCTGGTCGGCCATTCTACCAAGTTATTAACTTCTTCCAGTAAATCGGCTTCGACGGGAATCTGCCAATCGTGTTCATCGGCAATGGCCGAAATTTGGGCTGTGATTTTAGCTTTCCGCTTGTCCGCATCGGCAATGACAAATTCTTGTTCTAAAGCCGGTTCGTAATCGGAGACCTTACTTAAGGCAACCGGATTCCCTAAGAAGCGGTGTCCGTAGGTTGTCCGCCCCGCCTGGACGTTCACGATCTCTAACGGTAAGACCTCTTCATCGAGGAGGGCGACCAACCATTTGATGGGCCGCAAAAATTGAAAGTGGTTTGTCCCCCACTTCATCATGGTGGGAAAGTTAAGGGACTTAATCACGTCGACTAACCCAAGTAAGACCTCACCCACCGGCTTTCCGGTGACGTGTTTATTGACAAACACGTAGTCAGTTCCCTTGACCGTTTTAAAGGTAATGGCGTCTGGCGTAACTCCTTGCCCCTTTGTAAACCCAAGGGCCGCCTTACTCCAGCTCCCGTCTTCATTTTGTGCGATTCGCTTGGCCGGTCCCTTGACCTCTTCGTCAATATCGGGCTGCTTAGCGGCTAACCCCGTAATTTGGAGGGCCAACCGGCGGGGCGTCGAAAAGGGTTTAATGTGTTCGTAACTAATGCGTTCAGCTTGCAGAAATTGTTCTACCTTGGCCATTAGCTGGTGGATACTTGGGGTTACAACGTGCGCAGGCATTTCCTCTAGGCCAATCTCTAATAGAAAATCACGTGTCATTATTTTGCCTCCCCCTTTTGTTTTGCTTGTTGATGCACAGTTGCTTCGTGTTTTTTCGTATATTCAGCGAGTACGGCAGCTCGCGTTTGTGGATCCTTAATCAACGGGAAGCCTAACTTCCGGCGTTCTTCAACAAAGGCCTGGGCAATCCCGTGAGCCATTTTCCGAATCCGGGCAAGATACCCGGCCCGTTCCGTCACCGAAACGGCTCCACGGGCATCCAGTTGGTTAAAGGTATGACTACACTTTAAAACGTAGTCGTAGGCGGGGTGCACTAAGCCGAGTTTAATCAACCGTTGTGCTTCCTTTTCGTACGCATCAAACAATTGATGGAGCATGGCTTGGTTACTTTCTTCAAAGCTATATTTAGAGTGTTCGTACTCCGGTTCTTTGAAGATGTCGCCATACTTAACCCCGTCCGACCATTCAAGATCAAAAACGTTATTAACGTCTTGAATGTAAGAAGCTAGTCGTTCCAACCCGTAGGTAATTTCTACGGCCACGGGATCCATCTGTAAGCCTCCCACGACTTGGAAATAGGTAAACTGCGTTACTTCCATCCCATCGAGCCAGACTTCCCAACCAACTCCGGCACAACCCATTGAGGGGTTTTCCCAGTTGTCTTCCACGAACCGAATGTCGTGTTCTAAGGGATTAATCCCCAGTTCCTCTAGGGAATGAATGTACAGGTTTTGAATGTCATCTGGAGAGGGCTTCATGAGGACTTGAAACTGGTGGTGTTGGTACAACCGATTTGGGTTTTCCCCGTACCGACCGTCTGCTGGCCGTCTCGATGGTTCCACATAACAGACGTTCCATGGTTCTGGTCCAATGGCCCGCAGAAAGGTAAACGGACTCATCGTCCCGGCCCCTTTTTCGGTATCGTACGCATCCATTACCATGCACCCTTGCTGACTCCAATACTTTTTAAGCGTTGCCGCAATTGCTTGCATTGAGAGCTTTTTTGTCATGTTAATTCCTCCATTTCTCAAACAAATAAAAAAGCCTATGTAAAAGTAAAAACTCTTACATAGGGACGAGGTCGTCGCGGTTCCACCCTACTTCTGAACTTAATCAGCAACTCGAAACGCATTGACTCGAAAAGCGCCAGTCCCTGAATGCAAGTGCCATCTCTCACTATCATGGCTTCGCTGTCTTGCAACCTTCAGTTACTCTCTTTTGTCTGTGTCAAATATTTAGTTAACTCTATTATAGTGGGCTAATTTGCAAACGTCAACGACAATCACTTCGGCGTCAGGGACCACTGCTTCATTTGCCGTAAAAAGCGTTTGCTCTTTAGTTTCAACCCCACGTCGTGATCATAAATTTGGTCTAAGGTTTGCTGTAATTGGTCCTTGGTCCGCTGGTTTACCTGAATTTTACCAATCTTTGTAAGATCAACCGTAGAAAACAACTGGAGGTAGTAAATCGTTCGTGGTGCTAAGTGCAACCGGTGGGAATCAGCGGCAAAGTGGCGCTCACAAATCAAACCACCAAACTGTTCCGAATAATCATAAGTCGTGCTCGTTCGACCACAAACCGCACAGTGGTGCCATTCTGGCGCCACTCCAAAGACCGGCAACAACTGGACTTCCACGATGTTTGTAATAATTGCCGGATCAAAGCCGTTGTTAATCAGGTTTAAGGCATAAAATAACTTATCAAACCACTGAGAAACCGCTACTCCATCGGGAAAGGCAGCATCAAGCAGCCCCATAATATAGGTAGCATAAGCATTCAACATTAAATCGGCACTGATCTGGCTAAAATGCTTCACATGATCCGCCGTTGCAATGTAGGATAATCCTTGCTTTTTTAGCGTTCCATCGTAGGTCCCGTAACTAAACGGCAACAAATCCGCTGTCATTTTAAACTTGGGCCGGCGCGCCCCACGGATTAAAAACATCTTTTTGCCCGCTTCCGCAGTAAAAAACTTCACCAGCATATCGTGTTCACGATAATTCTGGCGGTAGATTAAAATCCCGTGGAAAGGGCGACTCTTGGTATTGACCACACTTACACCCCTTTGGTGGCAACCACCTTAATAATCATTTTTGGCACTATATCCCAGGTTATTTAAGGCATTTGGTTTATCGCGCCACCCGGATTGAACGTGGACCCAGAGTTTTAAGTTAACCTTCGTTCCGAGTAGTTTTTCAATTTCACGTCGGGCCCCCACGCTGATATATTTAAGCCGTTGACCGCCCTTCCCCACAATGATCCCCTTTTGCCCATTGCGTTCGACAATAATTGAAGCTTCAATCTGAAGCTTGCCGGTTTCATTGGGACGCATCCATTCAACATAGACCGCCACCGAATGCGGAATTTCCTGACGCGTATTGGCTAAAATTTGTTCCCGAATGATTTCTTGCACAATGAAGCGCTCGGGATGATCCGTAACTTGATCATCAGGATAGTATTGCGGACCTTCCGGAAGGGTTTTTACTAAGGACTGCAGTAACTCATCCACGTTGTTCCCTCGTAACGCTGAGATGGGGAAAACCTCGGCCCACGGGTAGGCCTTGCGGTACATATCCATAATCGGCAGGAGTTGGTTCGGATCAATCTCATCAATCTTATTAATGATGAGGTAAACCGGGGCCTCAATCTGCTTTAACTGGTCAATAATGTAATTATCCCCGGCCCCCCGCGTTTCGGTTGCACTAACCATGAACAGCACGGCTTCCACCTCTTTTAGAGCTGATAACGCCGCCTTATCCATGTATTCATCCAGTTTATTTTGCGGTTTATGAATTCCAGGGGTGTCGAGAAACACAATTTGACTGTCATCCGTCGTGTAAATTCCCTGAATCTTGTTACGCGTGGTTTGGGCCTTATCGCTCATGATGGCTACCTTCTGGCCCACCACCCGGTTTAAAAACGTTGATTTGCCGACGTTTGGACGACCAACAATGGCCACAAAGCCGGATTTAAATCCTGTACTCATGTCTTTTCCTCATCTCTTAAAACGGTAACAGTGCAGTTACATAGGGAACCAGTACGATTGCCCCGATAACTAAAGCCATTCCGGCGGTAAATAATACGCCTCCAGCGGCAATATCCTTCACCTTTTTGGCAACGGGATCAAAGTGGGGGCCGACGGTTAGATCCACTAGGTATTCGACCAAGGTGTTGACAATCTCGGCACTCAGAACCAAAAAACAGGCTAATAATAACCAGAGCCAGGTCCGGGCATCCACGTGCAGCACCAACCCCACTACGATAACGATGAACATGCCGAGCAGGTGAATGCGAAAGTTCCGTTCCCGAAAAAAAATTAAACAGAAGCCGTCCCAAGCGTGACCGAAGGCTTGGGCAAAGTTTTTATTTTTGGTAATCTGCCGGTTATTTTTTGAGTCCATAGCCATCTAAAATCTTTCGTTGGAGGGGAAACATCACCGCTTCGTCCTCGGGTTCCATGTGATCATAACCGTTAAGATGTAAAAAGCCGTGGACAACTAAGAACCCTAACTCGCGGTCCGTGGAATGTCCCAAAAAATCAGCCTGTTCCTGAACCTTATCCATGCTCACAAAGATGTCACCCAGATTTTCCGGAATCTCAGCTCGTAACTCATCGTCCATGATGAGGGGAAGATCAGCCTCAGCATCATCCTCAAGGGCAAAACTAATCACATCAGTTGCCCGATCTACGTTACGATATTCACGATTAATGGCTTGAATGCGCTCGTTATTCACGAGCGTCACAGACATTTCCGTATTCTCAGCTAATCCCAATGTTTGCGCTGCATAATCTAATAAGCCCTTAATTAGTTTGATTTTGGCATCGGGAACCTGCGGGGTGGTTTCATCGTAAATTTCTAGATCCATCATTTCTCCTTATTCAGCTTCATAGGCCGTGATAATCTTAGCTACAACTGGGTTTCGGACCACATCGGCAGCCGTGAGCCGAATCACCGCGATGTCATCGATCGCCGCTAACACGTGCGGAGCACTAACTAACCCACTCGTTACGTTACCCTTTAGGTCAATTTGTTGAATGTCACCATTTACAATCATTTTGGAGCCAAACCCTAACCGGGTTAAAAACATTTTCATCTGCGGATTAGTCGTGTTCTGCGCTTCATCCAAAATGACAAAGGCATTTTCTAACGTCCGCCCCCGCATGTAGGCTAAGGGAGCAATTTCAATTACCCCCCGTTCAATGAGCCGATCCGTGTGGTCTTTACCCAAAATTGCGTACAAAGAATCATACAATGGGCGCAGGTAGGGATCGACCTTTTCCTTCAAATCACCTGGTAAAAAGCCAAGGCTTTCTCCAGCTTCCACGGCTGGTCGCGTGAGGACGATTTTATCGACTTTGCCCTTTTTCAAGGCTGCCACCGCCATCACCACGGCTAAATAGGTTTTTCCGGTTCCAGCGGGACCAATCCCAAAGGTAATGTCATGCTGATTAATTGCTTGAATATACTGACGCTGGCCAAAGTTTTTCACCCGCACCGGTTTGCCCTTGTTGTCCTTAATCAATACCTGGTTATACAAATCCGGTAAGGAACTGATTCGCCCTTGGCGTGCTAAGTTAACGGCCGCTACGTAATCACTCGCGGTTGGATGAATCCCGGCGTGAATCAGTTTTAAGAGATTCAAGAGAATGTCATAACTTAACTGGACTTCCTGTTCATCATGGCCTTCAACCTTAATCATTCCTGCAGAAAAGCGGATTGAGGTGTGTAATTCATCTTCAATAATTTTGACGAGCGCGTCTTGAGTTCCAAATAAGAGCGCCTGATCGTTTGGATTATTCAACGGTAATTGTTTTTGATATTCAAAATTTTCAATCAATCAAATATATCTCCTTAATGCGTTTTGGTTAAATTTTAGCATATCCCCCGAGCTTTCCAAAGGGAAACCCGGTTTGCCCACTAAAAAACACTCCAAAAGATCAACCTTTGGAGTGTTTTTTACGTTTGAACTTGCTTAGAAGTTGTTACGACGCTTTTTCTTTTTATTGTTACGTTTTCTTGCTGCTTCTGATTTTAATTTACGTTTAACGCTAGGCTTTTCGTAAAATTCACGTTTACGAAATTCCTGGAGAGTTCCGCTTTTTGAAACAGTCCGTTTAAAGCGACGAAGAGCATCTTCAAGAGATTCGTTCTTACGAACAACGGTTTTTGACATGTAAAATCCCTCCCTCCGAGCTTAAATAGTGCCAGCGTTACTATCTGACAAGTACAATTATACCTTATGCTAAAATTCACGTCAACGACCGAATTAAGATTTTGTTCTGGTCAGTGAAAGTCCAGCAAGTAAGCTATAATAAGAGCAACAAGCTTTTTGAAAGGAGTTCTGTATGAAAACCATTTATAATGTATTTGTCATTTCTGATTCAAGTGGACAAACCGGAACAACCATTGCTAAAACGGCGGCGGCGCAGTTTCCAGAGGCCCATGCGAACATCAGTCAGTATCCATTCATCCAAACCAAGTCAATTCTTACTGGAATCTTAAAGCTGGCTAAGGAAAATCAAGCGATTATTTTCCATACCCTAGTGGATTCCGAACTCAGTGACATGGTAACGCAGTATGCCGAAGAAAATGGCCTGTCGAGTTTTGACTGTATCCAGACCCCGATTGAATTAATTTCTCACCGGCTCCACGAATCTTCAGCCGCGGTTCCCGGATTAGTCCACAATTTAAACGCTGCCTACTTCAAACGGATTGACGCCATTGAATTTACGGTTGCAAACGACGACGGTCGCCATCCTGAAAAACTAAAGCAAGCTGACATCGTGATCCTGGGGGTTTCTCGGACTTCCAAGACTCCATTATCGTTATACCTTGCCAACGAAAGCTATAAGGTTGCGAACGTCCCCGTGGGGCCCAACATTCAGCTACCGGATGAAATTTGGCAGTTGAATCCCAAAAAAATCTTTGGCTTAACCAATTCGATTACAAAACTGCAAGAGATTCGCACCCAACGGATGAAGGAATACGGGATTGAAAACGATACCCGGTATTCAAACGCTGCAAACATCAAAGCGGAACTGGACTACGCTCAACGGCTCTACCAAAAAATTGGCTGCCTCTGCATTAACGTTGCTGACAAGTCAATCGAAGAAACGGCCTCCATTATAACCGAAAGCCTCCCAAAGGCTAATCCTCCAATGCCGCCGTCGTAAGCTTTTGAATCATCTCAGGATCAAATTGTTGGTTCCGTAACATTGCAACTTCTGCACCGTGCGGATCGACTTTTACCTTATCATTAACTTTAATGGCGGGAGTTTCCATGATTTTGGGAACTGCCGCCAGTTTTTCGTCATGGGCAATGGCGTTTAGTGCCGGAAAGCCAATCGTCCCAAAGCCAATGTTTTCATGGCGGTCTTTGTGACTTCCCAATGGATTTTTATCATCATTCAAATGAATGACCTTGAGCCGCTCAAGTCCGATCACCCGATCAAATTCAGCTAGGACCCCAGCAAAATCATCCTTTACGTCATACCCCGCATCGTACGTATGGCAGGTGTCAAAGGTTACCGAAAGTTTTTCGGGATGTTCCACTCCAGCAATGATGGTCTGGAGTTGTTCAAAACTAGTCCCGAGCTCGGTTCCCTTTCCAGCCATCGTTTCTAACGCAATTTGAATTTGTTGTTCGGGATTAATCACCTGGTTTAATCCCTTAATGATCTGTTGTAACCCCGCATCAACTCCCGCTCCCACGTGGGAACCAGGATGTAACACAATCTGGGTGGCGCCCATTGCTTCGGAACGTTCCACTTCCTTACGTAAGAAATCAACCGCAAAGCCAAAGCTTTGGGGCTTTTTGGTGTTCGCTAGGTTAATAATGTAGGGAGCGTGCACGACCACTTCTCGCAACCCGTGGCTGTGCATGTATTCTTTCCCCGCTGGAATTTCTAATTCATCCAGGGGCTTGCGGCGCGAATTTTGGGGCGCTCCGGTGTAGACCATAAAGGCGGTTTCATCGTTAGCGGCCGCCTCTTTCGCTGAGCCTAAAAACATGTCTGGTGCTTTCATTCCAACGTGGGAACCTAGCAATAATTCTTCACTCATCATTATCCTCAGCTGCGTTATGCCGGCCGATGACGTATTTGTCAATCACCCGCTTGTACGCTTTTCCATCGTTATAAGTATTCCACCAATCGTTAAAGGCCGTAAAGTCAACCGGTTGATTGGCTAGGATTGCTTGTCGTAACTGGTCAACCGTCTTAACTGGTGGGGTTGGTAACCAACGTTTCAAGTCCGGTTGAACCCCGCGCTGTTCGGCGTATTCGTGCAAATCATACATGAAGAAAATTGCCGACCGGGCTTGGGGCATCAAACTAAAGTCAAAAATGAACGACGAATAATCAGTGACTAAGGTGTCTGCTAAGGTCATCAAGTCGGTCGTGGTAAATTCGTCATAAATTTTGACGTTTGGATGTTTAAACTGTTCCATTTCGAGTTTTTCACGGTCAATCTCTGGGTAGAGTTTAACCGCTACAACCGCGTTGGGGTCGGCCGCCAAGGCCTCAATGGTCCCGGTGGGCGGGTTCACTTGACTAGCATTCCGGTAGGTTGGGGCGTATAAAATCACCCGTTTGTTTTTTAACTCGGGCGCCGCCAACCAGACGCGCTGTCGCACCGTGTCTAACCAGTTCGCACTAAACAACCGATCAGAACGTGGCATCCCCAGGTCCTGCATTTTGGCAGCCGGTTGGGCAAAGCTGCGTTGAAAAACGTTTCCCATAGCTTTAGACGCCACCACGTAGTCATCGAACTGGTTATACACAAGTTGATGACGGCGGCGTTTTAACCACCCGTTTTGCCGTTGATTAGGATCCTCCCAGCCAAACGTCTTAATCGTGCCGTCGGCATGCCACAGTTGAATGATTTTCATTTTCGTGCGAGGTCGAATTAAGCCAGCTAGCAGGGCGTAATAGTTATCACAAAAAATTAACCGAGCCGACATTAACTGCGGAATGCGCTGCAGTAAAAACGGGATACTCATTTTTAACGGAATTGCTTTGACCCCAAAGGCCTTGAGGTCGTAAGCGGCCGCCAACGTGCGTGGATTATAAATTACCACCAATTTTTGTCCCGCTGGCAACTCAGCCGCCGTCCGTTTAATCATGTGGAGGTTGTTACTGTAACTCATCAGGTAATAAACGTTCTTTTTAGTTCTAAAGTAAAATAGTACGGAGAGGAAGCGAACCAACCACACATATACTGTTTTCATTTTATTTTATCCCGCCACTTTCTAAGGTTGCTCTGTCATCGTTATTTCGGTTTGCTTTCGTAAAAGTGTCCAAACACTTCATCCACGTCAACCGCCACTGCAAAGGCATGGGGATCAGATTCGTGAAGCGCTTCATCCAGTTCATTTTTTTCGTATCGCGAAATCACGGTAAAGAGGATCGCTTTGCGGTCATGATGATAGGCCCCTTCCGCGTCATGGACAATCGTAATCCCGCGGCGCATGTGATTTTGAATGCTATCTACAACCGTTTTCGGAAAGTCCGTCACGATCATCACCTGCATCCGTTGCTGTCTAGTATAGGTTAAATCCATTACTTTCGCATTAACAAACAATCCAATTGCAGAATAAAAAGCATACGGCCAGCCGTACATGAACCCGGCTGACAGAATAATCAACGAGTTAAAGATAATGTTAATGTTTCCAATCGAATGCCCCGTTTTCCGTTGAATCACAATCCCAAGGATATCCAATCCCCCCGTGGAAATCTGATTTTTCAGGGCTAATCCGGTCCCAAATCCGTTGACAGCTCCCCCAAAGAGGGCACAAATCAACGGGTCGGACGTCAGGGTTAGCGGGTGCAAAATTTTAATCATAAAACTAGCGAGCAACACCGAAATAAAGGTAAAGATGGCAAACTGATGCCCGATTTGTTTCCAAGCTAATAGTAGGAGCGGGAGGTTCAGCAGTAGCAGTGCTAAGGCCGTTGACAGGGTAAACGGCAGGTACCGCTGCGAAACCGTGTTCAGTAACTGGGCAAATCCGGTAATCCCAGAGGAATAAATGTGCCCCGGCGTCCAGAAGAAATTCATCGCAATTGAAACTAACGTCGCATAAATAAACGCGGTTGATAGCTTCGTAATAATTTGGTGCCGGCGAATGACTTTGTGTACATCGTCCATAAACAACCCTCTAATTCCAATTCTTGTAATTATTCCATCATAGTA
Organism: Fructilactobacillus myrtifloralis; assembly: GCF_024029335.1. Lineage (NCBI taxonomy): Bacteria > Bacillati > Bacillota > Bacilli > Lactobacillales > Lactobacillaceae > Fructilactobacillus > Fructilactobacillus myrtifloralis. Next base: position 324,084 of record NZ_CP097116.1, read on the forward strand.
TAACACGAAAAAAGGAAGCCACGCGTTGCGCGTAACGTCCCCCTTTAGCCTTATTTATCAGTTGATTTTTCCACTTCAATTCCTAATTCATCAAGTTGCTTAGGTGCAACGGGCGTTGGTGCACTCGTTAACGGATCAATGGCCTTAGAATTCTTCGGAAAGGCGATTACATCACGAATGTTGCCCCGCCGCGCTAACAGCCGCGCAAACCGATCTAAGCCGATTGCCAAGCCACCATGGGGCGGAAACCCATAGTCTAAGGCCCGCAAGAAATACCCAAACTGAGAGTTGGCGCTTTCTGGCGTAAAACCGAGGGCCCGAAACATCTTTTCTTGTAACTCGCGGGTGTGAATCCGGATCGAGCCACCCCCGAGTTCCAGCCCATTTAAGATGATGTCATAACTCTGGGCGTGCGCCTTGTGGGGATCTTCCCCCTCATCCAAATAATGTTCATCGCCGACATTTGGCATCGTGAACGGGTGGTGAGCGGCGGTCCAGCGTTGGGCCCCCTCATCATATTCAAACAACGGCCAATCAACGACCCATAAGAAGTTATACTGGTCGGCTGGAATCAGGTCTTGCTCCTTCGCAATTGCTACCCGCAGGTATCCAAGGGTATCAGCCACGACCTTAGCTCGGTCAGCAGCAAAGAGCACTAAATCACCGGGTTGAGCGCCGGTTTGTGCTTCAAGAGCTGCAACTTGGTCAGCATCCTTAAAGAACTTGGCGATGGGGCCGGAGAATCCATCCGCTGTCACCTTCAGCCAGGCCAGCCCCTTCGCGCCAAACCGCTTCACGTAATCGGTATACCGATCAATGTCTTTGCGGGAGTACTGATCTGCTCCCTCAGGGACGACAATTGCTTTGACTTGGCCTCCAGCAGCGACTGCCGAACTAAACACTTTAAAATCAGAATCGGCCACGAGGTCCGAAACATCCTTTAGCTCCATTCCAAACCGGGTATCAGGTTGATCTGTCCCAAAGCGATTCATGGATTCTTGCCACGTAATCCGGTCAAATGGAAGTTTGACGTCGTACCCAACGGCGTCCTTCATGACCTCTTTAATCAGGCCTTCTGTCACGGCTTGGATATCTTCGGCACTCATAAAGGATGTTTCTAAGTCAATCTGCGTGAATTCTGGTTGCCGGTCTCCGCGTAAGTCCTCATCCCGAAAGCACCGTGCAATTTGATAGTAGCGATCGAAACCGGCCCCCATCAGCATTTGTTTAAACTGCTGTGGGGACTGTGGCAAAGCATAAAAGGAACCGGGATACACCCGTGATGGTACCAAGTAGTCGCGCGCTCCTTCCGGGGTCGATGCCGTTAAATCCGGAGTTTCAATGTCAATGAACCCGTTTTGATCTAGATAGCGGTGCGTTGCCTGCAAAATCCGGTTTCTGACCAAGAGCCCCCGTTGCATCTCTGGGCGCCGAAGATCCAAATACCGATACTTCAACCGCAAGTCATCGCTGGCGTTGGTGTCGTCCTTAATTTCAAAGGGAACCGGCTTGGAAGTACTCAAAATCTGAGCCGACGTCACGTGGACTTCGACCTTCCCCGTATATAGATCGGGATTAATTTCCGTTTCGGCCCGGGCAACCACTTCCCCCGTAATTTCGATCACAAATTCATTTTTCGCCGTTTCGGCCACTTGAAAAGCCGTCGGATTCTCATGTTCGTTAAAGACCAACTGAACAATCCCGGCCCGATCGCGAAGATCAATAAACATTAAACTCCCGAGGTTTCGTTTTTTGGCAATCCAACCATCCAACGTCACCGTTTGGTCTAAATACTGTTCGTTGACATTCCCAGCATATGTAGTTCGTTTCATCATTATCATCCTTTCCAATCCAGCAATTAATGGGGCGTTGTCAACCTACAACTTACCCTTCCTGACGCCAGAAAAAAACCGTGCGAAATTGCTCCAAGGGCGCAAATGCACGGTACCACCTTTTTTTATTACTTCATGAGGTTTTCATTTTTAATTAAACCAGTTCTAAACGTGTCTTTCCGGAACACCCGCTACGTTCTTGCACTCCCGAACGCTTTCTGAGAAACGGCCCTTCCCGGTACTCTTCGTTATCAGTGAACTATTTCTAACATTTTTACCCTAATCAAAAACCCGGAGAAAGTCAAGGAGATCCACGGGATTTACTGCCAGAATCCCGAAAAAGTTATATGATATTAATTAACTAGTAATTTAGGAAGTAGTGAGGAAAAATCATGCCCTTTACAATCAGAAATCGCCGTGGGTTGGCCTTTACCCTGGTCGTAACCTGCTGTACCTGTCTCATTATCGGCATCATGCTCTTACGAAACAACGTCGCCGTTCACACAAACAACCTCCAGATTAAAGCCGGTCCCAACTTAGCTACCACTACGATTGGAACTGTTAACCGGGGCGACCGGGTGCAAATCATTACCAAAAAACATCAATGGGCCCAGGTTGTCTATCAACACCAAAAAATTGGTTGGGTGCCGAACTGGTTATTAACCGGTCATCCCCACCTCAAAACCGCTGGTCCGCTAGCGGAAGCGACCATTGTTTTAGACCCTGGGCACGGAGGATCTGACTCCGGCGCCCTCTCTAATTCTAACCAGCCAGAAAAACGCTACACCTTAGCCCTCGCACAACAAGTTGCGGCGCGCTTACGCGCAGCGGGTACGAACGTCATTATGGTTCGTGATCACGACCAAACGGTGGCGTTAAAGCGGCGGCCAGGCTTTGCAACTAAGTCACAGGCCAACCTGTTTGTGAGTTTTCACTTTGACTCCTCCACCGTGTCGGGATCAGCTTCCGGATTCACAACCTATTACTACCATCCGGGCCACTCTAAACAACTGGCGCAAGCGGTTAATCAGCAACTAACCGGCCTTGGTTTAGAAAATAAGGGTGTTCAATTTGGCGATTACCTCGTCATTCGGGACACCACCGTGCCGGCCGTTTTATTAGAAATGGGTTACATCAATAACCAAACTGACTTTCAAAAAATCAAAAGTAAGGCTTACCAACAAAAGGTCGCGACCGAGGTGACCGCGGGCCTAAACCACTATCTCAAGACTAACTATTAACCAGATCACTAGGAGGTTTCCATGAAAAAACTAACGACTGCGTGGTTACAACAACTGCCCCTGCAGGAGCTCCAGACCGTTACGCCCGTTTCTGGTGGGGACATTAATGAGGCCTACCAGCTAACCACGAAGAGCGGCGCCCGCTACTTTTTAAAGGTTCAACCAGGACGTGGTAAAGCTTTTTTTGATCATGAAGTGGAAGGGTTAAACCTAATTGGCCAAGTTGCCACCGTGCCAACCGTGATTGCGAGCGGCGAGATTGAAACGGATGGCTATCTCATCCTGCAATGGATTGAAACTGGCAACGGCAACCAGTTTGAGCTTGGCAAAATGGTCGCTAACGTTCATCAGCAACAGGAACAGCGCTTTGGTCTCGACCATGATTTTCGCTTAGGGCGGTTTCCAAAGGTTAATCAGTGGCAAAGTAACTGGGCGACCTTTTTTATTCAGCAACGGTTACAGCCACTGGCGCAGTTAGCCCAGCAAAAAGGCCGCTGGAACCAAACCCGTTCCGCGGCCTTAACTCTGATTATGCAGCAACTGCAAGCTTATGCAGCCACTCATGTAATTAAACCGAGCCTCTTACATGGGGATCTATGGGCAGGGAATGCGCTCTTTAACCACCAGCACCAGCCCCTGCTCATTGATCCGGACGTTTATTATGGTGACCGCGAATTTGACCTCGGAATTACCACCGTCTTTGGGGGCTTTACCGCTGCCTTTTACAGCGGCTATCAATCTGTCTATCCCTGTCGTCCGGGAGTAGAAGCCCGCTTACCCTGGTATCGCTTTTACTACGTTCTGATGCACGTCGTCCTCTTTGGTGAGAGCTACGGCACTTATCTTGACCAAATCAGTTCAAACCTATTGAATGAGGGCCGGCAATAATGAGGGCCGGCAATTCAGTTAAAGCATGAATGGTAACACTGGGCGTTCCCGGGGCTTCAATTACATAATCCGGGTCAAACAAAATTGACTTGATTCCAGCCCGGTTGGCAGCATCCACATCTAGTTTCCGATCCCCCACAAATGCCGTCTGGGCTGGATCCAATTGCATTTGATTCAGTAAGAACTGCAGTGCCGTCGGATCCGGTTTACGTGGAAATCCTTGTTCACGGGTCACAATTCCGGTCAACAAGGGGGTTAAATTGGCCTGCTCCAGTAACGTGACCGCGGCTTGATCACGATGGGTGACCAAGCCGTTCTGGCCCCCGTTCTTAACCACCGCTTGGAGCGCTGCCGGCGCACCAGCAAAGGGCTGGGCTAGCTGAATTTCCAGGGCTTCAAACTCCCGATAAGCAGTTTGCAACTGCTGCGGGTCAACGTGGAAACAGGCACTAAACTTCGTAATGGCCGAATTAAGGGAATGCACCCGCATTTGCCGATAAATTTCGTCCCCATCGATCTCAAATTCATCAACACCAACCCGTTGGAGCGCCTTTGTAAAAGCACTTACCATGTATGGGTACGTATCAAACAGGGTCCCATCAAAATCCCAAAGTAAATTGATCATTGTGCAGACTCCCGATCATTCAATAGGAACGTAGCTGGTCCATCGTTCACGAGCTCCACCTGCATATCCGCGCCAAACTGCCCGGTAGCCACTGATAGTCCCTGGGCTACCAGCGCCTCATTAAAGGCGGTGTAAACTTGGTGGGCCGCTTGGGGATCACCTGCGGCTTGAAATGACGGCCGATTCCCGTGGTGTAAATCAGCTAACAGCGTAAACTGCGAAACGGAGAGAATTGCTCCCTGCGCTTGGGTAATGTTGCGATTCATCTTCCCCGCCTCATCGGCAAAAATTCGTAGTTTAGCCACTTTAGCTGCCAGCCGTTGGGCCGTGGCCTCGTCATCCCCGGCTTCGGCACCGACAAAAATTAATAATCCCGTCTGAATGGCTCCCACGACCTGCTCGTCAATCCGCACGGTGGCCCGCTGGACTCGTTGTAGCACTAACTTCATAATTAACTCCTTTAGTTTAAAACCCGTTCGGCGGTTGCCACTCCGGGAACCATTTTAACGGTTTCCATTACCTGCTCAACCTGAGCAACATTGTGGACGTCCACAACCGCATCAATGGTCACGCCCGTATCATCGTGAACGCGCCCGTTAATCGACGTTAACTGAGCCGGACTGTTATTAAACCGTTTAATGACATCATTTAACACCCCGTTGCGGTTATCAGCTTCAAAACGTAACTTAGCCGGGTAATTAACCTGATTATTTTCAACTTCCCGCCAGTGGGCCGCAATAATCCGGCCAGGCTCGGCGTTACTAAAGTTATTACAGTTAACCCGGTGAATCGAAATACCCCGTCCCTTGGTGATGTAACCAATAATTTCATCGCCGGGGAGGGGCAAACAACAGTGACTCAACCGCACCAACACGTTATCAATCCCATCGACCGCCACGTTATCGGCTGGCCGATTTCCCCGGGGTTGGGACGTGCTTTTTTTCGTTGACAACGTCTGAGAGTGTTCCAGGAGATCTTGTTCCGCCTGGAGTTCCCGTTCCTTTTGTCGTTCATCCCGAATCTCACTGGTAAAGCGGTTAGCCACTCCCACCGCGTGGATATCTCCAAAGCCAAGGGCGGCTAACAGGTCATCCTCCGTCCGGTAATGGAGTTCGTTGAGCACCCGTTCCCGGTTTTCGGTTGTTAGTAATTCGTTCGGCGCGTACCCCGTTTCCTCCAACTGATTGTGGAGAAGTTCGGTCCCGGCTTTAATGTTATCCGCCCGGTTTTGCTTTTTGAAAAACTGATTAATCTTGTGCTTGGCACTACTAGTGTGTACCAAATCTAACCAGTTCTTTCCGGGGCCCGTTGAGTTCGCAGCGGTGATGATTTCCACGATGTCCCCGTTTTGAATCTGATAATCAAGCGACACCATTTTGCCGTTTACGCGGGCCCCCGTGGCACGATGACCCACTTGCGTGTGAATGGCATAGGCCATGTCGAGCGGACCTGCTCCCTGGGGAAGCTCTAACACATCACCGTTCGGCGTAAAGGCATATACGTGATCACTAAACAGTTCCCCCTGGACACTGTCCATAAAGTCAGCCGCATTATCGGTTTCTTCTTGAATTTCAATAATCTTTTTAAACCAGTTTAACTGCACGTTATTGTCATCATTGGCAACGGCGTCCGTTTGGCCTTGTTTATAAGCCCAGTGGGCTGCAACCCCATACTCTGCAATGCGGTGCATCTCTTTGGTCCGGATTTGAATCTCCAGCGGTTTGCCTTCCGGTCCAATCACAGTTGTATGCAACGACTGGTAGAGGTTCGGTTTGGGCATGGCAATGTAATCCTTAAACCGGCCCGGCATGGGTGGCCACTTCGCGTGCACCGCCCCTAAAATGGCATAGCAATCCTTAACCGTGTCCACGATAATTCGAATGGCTGACAGATCGTAAATTTCTTCAAACTTTTTGTGCTTGTCGACCATCTTTTTGTAAATGGAATAGAGGTGCTTCGGCCGCCCGTAAATTTCCGCTGGAATGTGATAGTCCGCAATGGCCCGGCGCACTTCGCGAATGGCATCCTGAATGTAAGATTCCCGCTCGTTTCGTTTCGACTTCATCGAATGCGCAATTTGGTAGTAGGCCTCGGGATTCAGATAGCGTAACGCCATATCCTGCAGTTCCCACTTTACGGTTCCCATCCCCAGGCGATCTGCGATGGGCGCATAAACATCAAGGGTTTCTTTGGCAAACCGCACTTGAAAGTCGGCGGGCAGGTCGCCCAGCGTATCCATGTTATCCATTCGGTCTGCAAGTTTCACAATCATCACGCGGATATCCTTGCACATCACGAGCAGTAACTTCCGATAGTTTTCCGCCAGTGCTTCCCGACTCGAGTTGTATTTAATCTTACTGATTTTAGTAACCCCGTCGACAATCAGGGCCACGTCAGCACCAAACTGCTCACGAACGTCAGTCAATTGCATGTCACTATCCTCAACCACATCGTGCAAAAAACCGGCGGTAATGGCCACAGCATCCATATTGAGGTCCGCTAAAATCCCAGCCACGTTCGTCGAGTGATCAATGTAACTTTCTCCAGAAGCCCGTTGCTTTGATCCATGCGCGTGCCGAGCAACTTGGTACGCCCGCTTAACCATTGCGACCTCGTCAGGGTTCATTTCACTTTGAATCTTAGTAAATACCTCAGCTGGTTGCCATTGTTTGAGGCTTGCCATCGTTGTCACCTCCATTTAATCATCAGATTATTCGTGATTTAAGTTATTTTAATCATATTTTATCATTTAAGTTCGGAAAGTACAGAAATGGCACTCAAAAAGTACAACGGTGCCGATTCCGTGCGTAGAATCCGGGGGCCTAAGCCGACTACCTGAAACCCGGTGGCTTGTAAGTCCCTAACTTCTTCAGGACGAAGGCCCCCCTCCGGGCCAAAGAGAGCTACCAACCGGTCGCCAGGGTGAAGCTGGGTGCCTAGTTGCACTAGCCGACTGGTCTCCCCCTGTTTGGCTGATTCTTCATAAGCTACCACCCGCTGGTCTGCGTCCGCTGCCATCGTCTGTAACGCCGTTAGGTTTTCGCAGTACCGAACTTCCGGAATCACGTTGCGATGGGACTGTTCGGCTGCGCTGCGCGCAATTTTTTGTAAACGGGCAATCTTTTTCGTGGCCTTTTGGGCCCACTTTGCGACCGACCAGTCAGTTGGCACAAAGATAATGGTTTGCGCTCCGAGTTCCGTGGCCTTCTGCACAATTAACTCGGCTTTCCCACTTTTCGGTAAACCACAGGCAATGGTGACCGCCACCGGCAGTTCGACATTCTGCGTGGTTGCAGCCACAATTTTAATGATGCCTTGCTGTGCATCAATCAGTTCGCCCACAAAGACCCGCTGCTGATCGTCCACAAACTCGGCTTGCGTTCCTACGGTAGCGCGTAAGACCCGCAACCAGTGTTGCTTAATTTCCGCTGATAATGGGACCTTTTCGCCCACCGCTAAGGGCCGTTCACTAAAATAATGTTGCACGTTATTGTCCTTTCCGTTCCACTACCAAGGCCCGCCAGTTCTCGTGTGCCAGCGTTAACCGAACGTCTAAATTTAAGGAGTCCAGTTGAGCTAGAATTCCTGCCAATTGATCCGCATAAATTCCCGATAAAATTAGCTGTCCCGTTTCCGCTAAATGGCTCGGCACCTGTGGGAGCAAGGCATGTAGCACTTCAGCTAACATGTTCGCAACAATGACATCCGCCGTTCCCAAAATGCCATCAAGGAGACTATTAGTAGCTACCTCAATGTCTTGCATCCCAGGGTTGGCAGCCACATTCTGTTGGGCAGAAGCGACCGCCACCGGATCATTATCAAAGGCGCGAATGGCGCCGGCGCCTAATAAGCGAGCGCCAATGCTGAGCACTCCTGATCCAGTTCCCACGTCAAAGAGCGTTTCCCCACCACGCAGGCTCATTTCTAAGGCTTGGAGTGCTAGTTTAGTCGTCGGATGCGTTCCCGTCCCAAAGGCCATCCCGGGATCCAACCGAATCAGCTGCTGATCACGTTGGTTTTGCTGATAATCCTCCCAGTTGGGGACTACCGTTAGATAGCGGGTAATCCGTTCGGCATGATAATACTGCTCCCACTCGGTTGTCCAGCGATCATCGACTGGTTGCGTGGTGACCGTTGCGGCTCCCGCATCAAGGCCATAATCGGCAAACTGTGCTAAGGCGTGCTGAATGTGGCCAAGCAGCGGTTGGACGTCGGCCTCTGCATCGACATACGTCTCCACGACCACTTGGTCCCCCGGTAATTGATCCTCAATTTGAATCCCCTGAGCACCTAACTCAACTAGCAAATTACTAACCGCTGCGACGGCTTCATTCGTGGTTGTTACTTGAACCTTGGTTAAACTCATGTGTGCTTCCCTTCTGACAAAAAGAAGCATCCTCAACAGGATGCTTCACTTGTTAATGTTCTTCATTCGCTTTTTGGAGCTTCGCTTCGTGATACGGAAGATGTGACTTCAAATACTTCAACAGGCTCCGCTCGGTTTTAAAAATCCGCGGATGTTTCTGCTTGTGTAAGCGCAAGTCAATTTCCTTAATTTTTTGGCGTCCTGTCCATCCGTGTCCATAACGTAAAATAATCCGGTTATTCAATTCATCTTTCCCAAACCGGAAAATGTACACACTCTCTGGAGTCATTAATGGGCGGATGTAACCCTTTTTGTAATGATAACCATTGTCACGCAAAAACTTTTTCGTCATTGCTAACACGTTATCCACCTCCATTTTCCAAAATTCGTCTAAACCTATTATCCATGGTACTGGAGCAATCTGAAAATGGCAAGGAGATTTATTTAATTTATCTAATAATCATTAAAAACAATTCACTCAATTCAGAAAAAAGCAGGCGTAGTGACTACGCCTGCTTTCCGGAATTCCCTTATTTTACAATTTCACAGAACTCAATTTTTTCATGGTTCGGACCATAGATGTTAAAGAACTTAATTCCCTTGTCCCAGAAAGGCCGAGTTTGAATTTCCGTGTCAATTAAGTTTAAATCCATTTGCTTTGCTTCTTGTAAAGCAGCAGCGGCATCCGTAGTGTTTAATGAGATGTGGTTAATGGCTCCATCAACCTTCGCGGTTTCGTCACCTTCCCACGTTTCAATCAATAAGTTACCGTACTTCATAAATGCACACCGATTACCTTGGTATAAAAATTCACCGGCCTTTTCAAAGCCTAATTTTTCGTAAAAAGCAACCGTTTCGTCTAAGTCTGTAGCTGGAATTCCAACGTGTTGAATTCCGGTAAAGTAGTTATCTAATGCCATTTTAATCTCTCCTTTAGGTTTAGTTCATGTCAACTATGTGAAACTGTGAACACCATTATTATAAGCTACTTTTTTTCAAGAATAAAGGGGCACCCCCTACTTTTTTACGTCACACGTTAGTACGTTATCGAGGAGGAGGGCCTGCTGACCAATCCGAATCCAACCGGCCTGCCAGCCGGTGATTTTCCCCTGGATTTGCTGATAATGAACTTCAAAGCCGTTGGATTGTTGCCAGGTAATCGTGACCACTTGGTTATGCCGATAGGCACTCCGAAGCATCTGCACTACTTGCGCTGGTTCAAAAGGGGTCAGTTGAGCCCAGCTTTGCTGTTGCGCCGCCGTGCGGTGTTGTTGGTGTAATAATTGGGTATGATCAGATAAAAAATAACCCTGCCATTTCTGAATCCCCCGGTCATGATAATCATGGGCAAAAAACTGTTCTGCTAGCCGTTCATCCATTTCCATTACCTCCTGGACCGGCTAATTAACTGGCCCGTCGTTGGCCACCGCAACTGGTTAAAGTTGCGATAGACAACCGTAAATTGATACCGCCGGTGGACTAAGTATTGAACTGCTTCTAGGGTTTGTAAATCAAGGGTTGGTACCACCCCAATTGGGTACGAGCGCTGATTTTGATGTGGATGTTGGACGTTTAAAAACCAATTAAAGCGCTGGCCATAGGAATCTCTAACGATCACCAGTAAATACCGCATCCCGTGTTGCGGATGGAATTCCCGTCCGATTTGCTGAATGAGTTGGTTAGCCTGATGCTGGATCAATGGGTTATTCATAACTATTTCCTCCACTGTGACCTCCAACTAGTCCAGCACGCTGCAGCGCAGTCCCACCTGGACACAGGCTGTGCGGGTGAAAGATGGCGTTGACCCCAAAGCGTTGCCGGATTTGATCGGTTACTTGCGTTACTTGTTGTCGTTTCACCCGTTGCTGATTATTGGCTAATAGCTCTAACTGCATTCCGGTTGCCTTGGTTAAATCACCATACGCCAGGTTAATCCGGCGAATCCCCTCCCCCTGCCAGAGTTCATGAAACAGGGCTAACACGGTCGCCGTCAAGTCCATCGTTTGGTCGGTAGCAGCAATCCGCCGAGTTTTAGCTAACCGGCCCCGCGCCCCCGCCGTCCGGCTTGCAGTGGCTAACCCCAGGCTAAGGGAGACCGAGCCTGCTTGCAGTTGGTGAGCGCGAATTCGGGCAGCGACTTGCTCCGCCAGTTCCTTTAAAACTACTTCTAACTCAGCGGCCTGCCAGTAATCACGGGGAAGCACCTGTCCGTTACTATAACTCCGGTGTCGGGGCCGATATTGTTCGTGAAGATCACTACGATCAATGCCCCAGGCGGTCGCAAATAACTGGGCGCCGATGATACCAAGTTCTTGTTGTAATGCATACGGATTCGCCGCAGCTAAATCCGCCATCGAATTAATACCCAAGCGGTGTAGTCGCTGTGCCTGCCGGGTTCCAATTCCCCACACCGCGGTTAAATCCCGAATGGTCCAAATCTTCGTCGGCACATCCTGATAATGAATCTCGCCAATTAAATCAGCATCATGTTTCGCATATAAATCAAGCGCTAACTTGGCCTGGACCGGATTATCACCAATCCCAACCGTAACGTACAGTCCTAAGCGTCGGTGTACTTCCCGTTGAATCCGTTCGGCAACCTCACGCACCGTTTTTCCAGCTAGCCGCCACGAATGCGTAACGTCTAACAGCGATTCATCAATCGAATACGGCAAGATGTCTGCTTCAGCGGCAAACTCACTAAAAATCCGGTTGATTTTTAAATTTTGCTGCAGATAAAAGTTCATTCGGGGTGGCACTAACACTAAGCGTTCGTCATGGGGGAGTTCGTACTGGCGGTTCACGTTATGCAACCCAAATAACTGCTTCGCCCGTGGCGAGGCCGCTAGAATTAAACCCCCGTTCGTACTAGCGGTTTCTGACATAACGCAGAGAACCGCGGTTAACGGGTTTAACCCCCGGGCCACACATTCACAACTAGCGTAAAAAGATTTGTTATCGATGAAGAGATAAACCCCGTGGGGTTCTGTTTGATAATCCACGTTCGCACACCTCCCGAACACTTGTTCGGTTATTATTGTACTGCGTCTAATTTTGTTTGTAAACGCATTTTTGCCCTGACCAACTCTGATATAATGAAAGGAGGTTAGTTATGCAAGTGCCTGTGTGGACATTGCGTAATTACGAAGACCTACTAACTACAAACCCATTTTGCAGGAGGATGATCATGTTTAAAGCTTATCGTAATTTTTGGCACAACATCTTTAATTTTTCTGGAACGGCAACGTTAGTTGAGTTCTGGATTCCCCTAATTTTTAACTACCTATTCGCGTTAATCGCGGCCTGGCTAATTGCCAACCTGGCAGGCACACTTTCTGGTCAAGTAGTTTCGGATGTTTATCTAATTCTGTTTGCCCTAGCCTGGGTGGGTCAGATTTCCGTTACCATGCGCCGGCTCCACGATTCCAATCACTCTGGTTGGTGGTTTTGGATTCAGTTCATTCCGGTCATCGGAACTTTATGGCTCCTCATCTTATTAATTTTACCGGGAACCCGCCGGAGTCGGTGGCGCTAACCATGCCGAATTAAAAAAAGCTGATCCAAAAATGGATCAGCTTTTTTTAATTGTCGTTAGTTAAAGACCATGCCCCCATCAATCAAGAGTGATTGGCCGGTCATGTAATCAGAATCGGGACCCGCAAGGTACGAAACACACCCCGCCACATCTTCTGGTTGCGAGAGCCGTTTCAAGGCGATGTCCTTGGCAAATTGTTCCATGCCCCATGCAAATGGTTTGCCGGCTTTCTCCGCCACTTGCTTGGCAATCTCATTCATCATTGGAGTTTCGACAATCCCAGGACAAAAAGCATTTACCGTAATGCCGTCATCGGCTAACTCCTTCGCCGTGGTTTCCGTAATCCCGCGAATCGCAAACTTAGTGGAACCGTAAACCGTTAGATTCGGATTACCGGTCATCCCAGCCTGTGAAGATGCATTAATGATTTTCCCGGCGTGCTTGAGCCGTTTGAACATGGTCGCCGCCGCTTGAATTCCCCACACGGTGCCACCCACGTTAATCCGTTCTGCTTCTGCTAGCACTTCCGGGGTGACCTCTAAAATGGGCGTTGTGGGTGCCACCCCCGCATTATTAATCATCACGTTCAAATCACCAAAGTGGTCATAGGTCGTTTGGACGGCTGCGAAAACTTCTTCCCGGTTGGCCACGTCAGCTTGGATTGCCAGGGCGTCTCCATGATCATTTTGAATGGTATGTGCTACTGCTTCCACCTTATCTAACGTCCGGCCGACGAGGGCCACTGCAAACCCATCGTGATGTAACCGCTTCGCAATGGCGGCACCAATTCCCTGACCAGCACCGGTAATTAAGGCAACTTTTTTCATATTCTACTCCACTTTCTAACCTAAAAAATTTAATTAACAAATCCTCCTTAATTATACTCCCAATTGTTCATCACTGCACAATCAAAATGATCTCCGTGTTTTCACTGCTCGCTCAGCCGAACCTAAGCAAAAAAAGCGCTTCGTAGCTTTCACTACTAAGCGCTTTTTGGTTAAGATCCCAACAATAACAGCATTACCAACGTTATCAAGAGTAGCGCTAAGCCAATCATGATTACCAACTGCGAGCTGTGAGCTCCTACTTGGGGAATCATTGGTTGGTTCGCCTTGGGCTGGTGCTGGTTAACTGCCGGTTGTTTGAGCGACCGCACGTATGGCAACTTAATCGCCATTCCGGCGGCTGGAATCGTCACCGTGAACGGACTCTTCGGTTTAGCATACCCAGGTATATCAGGCAGGATATTTGGATCAATCGTGATGCGCTCCCTTGGTTTGCCAGCGAACTGAGGGAAGTTAATGCCTAGATGCGGAATCACAGCTCCACTCTGATCGATCGGTTGACTCGGCGTTTTCGGTTCTGCGGTTGGGGTATACGGGATGTCAATCGGCGCCCCGTTTGCCGGAATCGTGACCGTAAACGGGGCCGTTGGTTTGTCATAACCAGGAATGTCAGGGAGATTCTTGGTATCAATCGTCACCTGCTCACCTGGTTTGCCTGGAAACTGCGGGAAGTCGGTCCCGGTGTGCGGAATCACGTTCCCGTTCTGGTCCACTGGCTGACTCGGCGTTTCTGGTTCCGGCGTCGGCGTGTACGGAATGTCAATCGGCGTCCCGTTTGCCGGAATCGTGACCGTAAACGGGGCCGTCGGTTTGTCATAACCCGGAATGTCAGGAAGGTTCTTCGGATCAATCGTGATACGATCCCCCGGTTTGCCTGGAAACTGCGGAAAATCAGTCCCGGTGTGCGGAATCACGTTCCCGTTTTGATCCACCGGTTGACTCGGTGTTTCTGGTTCTGGCGTCGGCGTGTACGGAATGTCAATTGGAGTTCCGTTTGCCGGAATTGTGACCGTAAACGGGGCCGTCGGTTTATCGTAACCCGGAATGTCAGGGAGGTTCTTCGGATCAATCGTCACCTGCTCACCTGGCTTGCCCGGAAACTGCGGAAAATCGGTCCCGCTGTGCGGAATCACGTTCCCGTTCTGATCAACTGGCTGACTCGGCGTTTCTGGTTCTGGCGTCGGCGTGTACGGAATGTTGATGGGAGTTCCATCAGCTGGGATTGTCGCTGTAAACGGGGCCGTCGGTTTATCGTACCCAGGAATATCAGGTAAATTCTTGGGATCAATCGTCACCTGCTCGCCCGGCTTGCCTGGAAACTGCGGGAAGTCGGTCCCGGTGTGCGGAATCACGTTTCCATTCTGATCCACTGGTTGACTCGGTGTTTCTGGTTCTGGCGTCGGCGTGTACGGGATGTTAATCGGGGTCCCGTTTGCCGGAATCGTCACCGTAAACGGGGCCGTCGGTTTGTCATAACCTGGTAGATCAGGTAAGTTCTTGGGATCAATCGTCACCTGCTCGCCCGGCTTGCCCGGGAACTGTGGAAAATCGGTCCCACTGTGCGAAATCACGTTCCCGTTCTGGTCCACTGGTTGACTTGGCGTTTCTGGTTCCGGGGTCGGCGTGTACGGAATGTTGATCGGAGTTCCATCCGCTGGGATTGTCACCGTAAACGGTTCCTTCGGTTTATCGTAACCCGGAAGATCAGGAAGGTTCTTCGGATCAATCGTCACCTGATCACCTGGTTGACCTGGGAACTTCGGAAAGTCGGTCCCGGTGTGCGGAATCACGTTCCCGTTTTGATCCACTGGCTGACTTGGCGTTTCGGTAGCACCAACGGGCGTGTAGGGAACGTTAATCGGCGTTCCTTCTGCCGGAACGGTCACCGTAAGCGGTTCTTTCGGTTTATTATAGCCGGAAATATCAGGTAGGTTATTGGGATCAATTGTAATCTGGTCCCCTTCATTTCCGTTAACCGGTGGAAAATCAAATTTATTTTCACTAGGAGGAATGACCTCCCCATTATTAGCATTCACGGGTTGCAATGGAGTCTTGGAATAAACGCTAAAGTCCACCCCATCAATGTAGTTCCCATACGAAGGTGCTTTACTGGAGACACTCTTAAACCCGAAGTACGTCTCGGTTTGCCCCGCCGGAACCTCATAGTAACCGTCATACCGCGTCCAAGTTCGATCAGGACTAGAGACTTGTCTAACCGTACTATGGTTGGCTAACGTTCCGATGTTGATAGCCATGGTATCAGTTTGATCGCGACCAGCGTGGTATAGACTCCAGTGCATAATCGTTCCGGGGATTGATTTAACTACTTGGTATAATTCTCCGGTTTCATTGGCATTAATTTCCGCCCACTGATTACCAACGGCCGCCTTAAAATTATGGTACTTACCGCCGGTTCCATTCATCATTTCGATGTCATGATCGCTAGCGGTCGTTGACCATCCCGGGACCTTATCTTGTGAAGCGATGCTGACACTGTTCGCGGCCAAAACTGGATCTTCAAACGATCCATTGACAATGTGATCAGAGATTTGATCCTGAGTCGTAGCAGCGCTAACGGTCGGGTCTGCCACCGGATCAGCGTTCACCAATTTTGGATATGCTACTAACATCTGGGTTACCACAAACCCACTAAAGATAATTTTCCATTTGTACTTCATAAACCAGAACTCCAATAACTAAACTTATTAAGAAATCATTAACGACTTCAGTATACCACAAAAAAATAATTATCATACTTTCATATTTACTATGTGATAAAGATTAATTGCGTCCGTTTAATTCGGAATACAAATTACCATGAAAGTCGCCTAACTTAAAAACCCACTGACTAATATAAGTAGTCAGTGGGTTTTTGCTTAATCACCATTTTGTTCTGTATCAGACTGTAAGACCGTCATAAAGGCTGCTTGGGGGATTTCGACCTTCCCAACTGCCTTCATTCGCTTCTTACCACGTTTCTGCTTCTCTAACAACTTAGCCCGCCGGTCGGGATCCCCCGTGTGAATCCGCGAGGTCACATCTTTCCGGTAGGCTTTAATGTTCGTCCGGGCAATGATTTTTGAGCCAATCGCAGCTTGAACTGGAATCTCAAAGTTTTGCCGCGGAATAATTTCCTTTAATTTGCGTACAATCTCGCGACTCCGGTCCTCCGCAAACTGGCGGTGTGCAATAAAACTCAGGGCGTCGACTTGATCCCCATTCAAGAGAATATCGACCTTCACTAGGTCACTAACTTGATAACCATCTACTTCATAATCAAGGGAGGCATAACCCTTTGTACTTGATTTTAACTTATCGAAAAAGTTAAAAATAATTTCTGACAGGGGCATCTGGTAAATGACGTTCACCCGAGCATCATCAAGGTATTCCATGGTAACAAAGTCACCCCGGCGTGCCTGACAAAGTTTCATTACCGCCCCAACGTAGTCATTCGGGACCATAATTGTTGCTTTTACGTATGGTTCTTCAATGTTGTTAATCTTGGAAACATCCGGCATTTCGGCTGGATTTTCCACCTCAACCATGCCACCCCCATTTAGGTTTACGTGGTAGGTAACCGACGGCGCCGTAGTGATTAAATCAAGGTTAAACTCGCGTTCCAAGCGTTCCTGCACCACATCCATGTGCAACAAGCCCAGAAAGCCACACCGAAAGCCAAAGCCCAGAGCTTCAGAAACCTCTGGTTCAAATTCCAAGGACGCATCGTTTAATTTCAGTTTTTCCAAGGCTTCCCGTAAATCTTCAAACTTCGCGTTATCGGTTGGATAAAGCCCCGCATAGACCATCGGAATCATTTCCCGATACCCGGGTAAGGCCTGGTCCGCCGGTTCATCGACCTTCGTAATGGTATCTCCCACTCGGGTTTGCGTAATATCCTTAATGCTAGCGGTTAAGTAACCAACATCCCCCGCCATCAGATAATCCCGTGGAAGTGGTTTGGGCGAGTTAACCCCAACCTCGGTCACTTCGTACTCGCTCCCGCTGTTCATCAATCGAATCCGGTCCCCGGCTTTGACGACTCCCTCAAAAATCCGGACGCTAAGAACCACGCCCCGATAATCATCATAAATGGAGTCAAAAACTAGCCCCTTTAAGGGCGCCTCAATTTCACCAGTTGGCGCCGGAATCTTCGCCACAATTTCTGCTAACAATTGGTCAACGTTCAGCCCGGTCTTCGCACTAATTTCAACCGCATCGCTGGTATCGAGCCCAATCACATCTTCAATTTCCTGTTTAACCCGCTCTGGTTCGGCGGACGGTAAGTCCACCTTATTAATCACGGGCAAAATTTCTAGGTTGTCGTCTAGGGCTAGATAAACATTAGCAAGGGTTTGTGCCTGAATTCCCTGGGTCGCATCCACAACCAAAATGGCACCCTCACAGGCAGCTAAACTCCGTGAAACTTCATACGAAAAGTCAACGTGCCCCGGGGTATCAATTAGATGGAAGACATAATCAACCCCATCTTTACCATGGTACTTCAGTTGAACCGCATTCAACTTAATCGTAATCCCACGTTCCCGTTCCAGGTCCATGTTATCTAACAGTTGATCCTTCATCTCCCGTTTCGATACCGTGTCAGTTAACTCTAGAATGCGGTCAGCCAGGGTCGACTTCCCATGGTCAATATGGGCCACAATCGCAAAGTTACGAATCTTGCGTTGGGCAGTTTGCATTGCATTATAATCCACGTTATTTCCCGCTTTCTTACTTCGTTCGTTTTTTCTTAATTATACCAATGGGCCGCCGCAGAAACAAATAGAGCGAGACCACCATCTCGCTCTACTAGTTATTTTAATTTATCCTTTAACTTTTCAAAAAATCCTTTTTCAGGAATCGGATGTTCCCCACTCGCTTCCGCAAAGGCTTGCATCGCTAACTTTTGTTCTGGCGATAATTTCTTCGGAGTCACAACGGTCACGCGCACCATTTCGTCACCCTTGCTATCGCTGTGCAATCGTGGTGCTCCTTTGCCCTTAAGCTTAAAGACCGTCCCGGTCTGGGTTCCCGCTGGAATCGTCAGTTTGCCGTCACCATAAACGGTTTTGACGTCCACTTCATTTCCTAAAGCCGCATCCGCAAAGGAAATTTCCTTGTTGTAGTAAATCGTGGAACCGTCACGTTGAAAGCCTTGACTCGGCAGCACCCGAAAGACTACAAACAGGTCTCCATAGGGGCCACCATTAATCCCAGCATTCCCTTGGCCCTGCAGGCGCATCTGCTGTCCTTCTTCAACACCGGCTGGAACCTTGATTTCAACCTCGTGGTTTTCTTCAATCTTCCCAGTTCCACCACATTTTGGACATTTTTCCTTAATTAATTTTCCAGTTCCCTCACACTTAGGACAAGTGGTTTGGGTTTGCATCTGGCCCATGGGGGTGTTAACCGTCCGCGCAATCCGGCCAGAACCGTGACAATCAGGACAGGTTTCTGGTTGGGTCCCTGGTTTAGCTCCATTACCATGACAATCCGGACATTCAGCTTCCCGGTGGTAACTAATTTTCGTCGTCTTTCCAAAGATTGCTTCATCAAAGGTCAGCGTCATTTGGTACTGCAGGTCTTCCCCTTGTTGGGGCGCCGTTGGATCAGCTCGACGCCGACCCCCGCCACCAAACAAATCACTAAAGATATCTGAAAAGTCACCAAATCCAGCACCGCCAGCGCCATTAAAGCCACCTCCGGCACCACCGCCAAAGCCTTGTGGACCATCTGCGGAACCATATTGATCGTAGTTTGCCCGCTTTTGCTTATCACTTAAAACTTCATAAGCCTCAGTGATCTCTTTAAACTTGGCTTCAGCTCCTGGTTCCTTATTAATATCCGGATGATATTTTTTGGATAGGTGGCGATAGGCGTGATTGATATCTTTTTCGGTCGCATCTTTTGAAACGCCTAAGACATCGTAATAATTTTTCGCTGCCATTATAATCCTCCTCGTTTTATTGCCCCATTCTAAAACAAAAAGCCAAAGCGTTCATAATGGCTTTGGCTTTTTGATTACCCACCCATTTGGCAGGCAAGCTCCCACTGATTAGGAACTTAAAACGGGCTAATTATTTTTGATCGTCATCGTTTACTTCGTGAAAGTCACCGTCAACGGTCTGATCATCGCCTTGCTTAGCTGAATCAGCATCTTTGCCAGCGCCAGCTTGTCCATCTTGAGCTTGTTGTTGGTAAAGTTTAACTGCAACTGCTTGTACCTTTTCATTCAAAGCATCCTTCTTCGCTTTCATGTCTTCAAGGTTGTTGTCAGCTTTTGCTTTCTTCAATTCTTCTTCAGCATCTTTAACTTCTTTAATCTCTGCTTCAGAAACCTTGCCCTCAACGTCCTTCAAAGTCTTGTCAGTTTGGAAGATTAATTGGTCAACTTCGTTGTTCAAGTCAACTTCTTCTTTCTTCTTCTTGTCGGCTTCTTCGTTAGCTTGGGCTTCTTTCATCATCTTATCGATTTCTTCATCAGACAGACCATTGGAGTCCTTAATCGTAATCTTTTGTTCCTTACCAGTACCTTTGTCCTTAGCAGAAACGTTTACAATCCCGTTTTTGTCAATATCAAAGGTAACTTCAATCTGAGGAACCCCACGCGGAGCGGCCGGAATATCAGTTAATTGGAACCGACCTAATGATTTGTTATCAGCAGCCATTGGCCGTTCACCTTGCAACACGTGAATGTCTACAGCTGTTTGGTTATCAGCAGCGGTCGAGAAGGTTTGGGACTTCGAAGTTGGAATCGTCGTGTTCTTGTCGATCAACTTCGTCATTACTCCACCCATCGTTTCAATTCCAAGGGACAGCGGCGTAACATCCAACAGCACAACGTCTTTTACGTCTCCAGTCAGAACCCCACCTTGAATGGCAGCCCCTAAGGCAACTGCTTCATCAGGGTTAATGGAGTGGTTCGGGTTCTTACCCGTCCAGTTCTTAACGGCTTCTTGAACAGCAGGAATCCGGGTTGAACCACCGTTTAGGATTACTTCGTCGATGTCACTTGTACTTAAGCCAGCATCCTTCAGGGCGTTTTCAAATGGAACCTTCGTTTTATCAACTAAGTCAGAAGTTAATTCATTGAACTTAGCCCGCGTTAAAGTGGTTTGCAAGTGCAATGGACCATTGTCATTAGAAGCAATGAACGGCAGGCTAATTTCAGTTTGGTTAACCCCAGAAAGTTCCTTCTTAGCTTTTTCAGCTGCATCCTTCAACCGTTGTAAAGCCATCTTATCTTGGGATAAGTCAACGCCTTGTTCTTGTTTGAAGTTAGCAACTAACCAATCAATGATTCGTTGGTCAAAGTCATCTCCACCAAGGTGCGTATCACCATTAGTCGAAAGAACTTGGAAAACTCCGTCCCCTAATTCTAGGACAGAAACATCAAACGTTCCGCCCCCTAAATCGTAAACCAGGATCTTTTCATCTTTATCCTGCTTGTCCAAACCATATGCCAAGGAAGCGGCCGTCGGTTCGTTGATGATCCGCTTTACATCTAATCCGGCAATCTTTCCGGCATCTTTAGTTGCTTGCCGTTGGGCATCATTAAAGTAAGCTGGAACGGTAATAACAGCTTCAGTAACCGTATCACCAAGGTAATCTTCAGCATAGCCCTTAATGTATTGCAAAATCATAGCTGAAATTTGTTGTGGTGTGTATTTCTTGCCATCAATATCAACTGTGTAGCCTTGTTCACCCATGTGACTCTTGATGGAACGAACCGTGTTCGGGTTTGTAATTTCTTGCCGCTTAGCAACTTCCCCAACTTGAGTTTCCCCGTCTTTAAAAGCCACTACTGAAGGAGTAGTCCGTGACCCATCTGGGTTCGTAATGATTTTAGGTTTGCCACCTTCCATTACCGCTACAGCTGAGTTAGTGGTACCTAAATCAATTCCAATAATTTTATTACTTGCCATTGTTGTATCTCCTTTTATTTTTCTTTATTGTGCGACGATTACCATTGCTGGCCGAATAATTCGATCAGCTAAGCGGTAACCTGTTTGTAGCACCTGCACGACCGTATCAGCTGGATGTTCATCGCTAGCTGGAACGGTTTGCACTGCCTGGTGCACTTCGGGATCAAATTTAACTCCCACCTCATCAATCGCATGGATGTCATTATCGGTGAGCGCCTTTTGCAGGTGTTTAACCACCATTTCAATCCCGGTCTTTAACTGCCGCCCACTTTCGTCATCTACCTGCACGTTTAGTGCTCTGGTCAAGTCATCCAAAGCGGGGACAATGTCCTTAGCCAGTGATTGTGAGCCGTACTTAGCCAACTCACTTTGTTCTTTTTGGTTCCGTTTTTGCATGTTTTGAATCTCTGCTTGGGACCGTAAATAATCATTTTGGCTGTCATCCAACTGTTGTTGTAATTTATCAACTTCGGCCTGTAAAGCTTCGGTTGTCTTCGAAGCATCCGGTTGCGCTTGGTCTGCTTGATTAGTAGCAGTTGATTGGTCAGCTTGGGCTGCTTCAGCAGCTGGCTGCTTTTTGTCTTTGGCCATGCTAACCCTCCTTTATTGGTCGTAGTCATGATAATAACTACGAATTCTTGTTTGTAATTCATCACGAAACGCATCAACTAGCCCCATCACCCGGGGATAAAACATTCGGGTTGGACCAATTACCGCAATGCGACCAGTTCCGTGTTCTCCGGCATCATAAGTTCCACTAATAATGCTATAGTTTCGCCATAGATCGTTGGGCAATTCAACGCCCAAGCGTACGGAAACATCCCGACCACTGGGCTGTAAAATCGTTGCCAAGTCAGCGGCAGAACTCAAAGATGAATAGAGGGGCTTCAAGTTAGCAAAGGCTTCTGCCCCCATCCCATGGAATAAATTACTCCGACCACTCACAAAGAATTGGTCATGTTGTAACTTACTAGCAACCATCATGAAGGCATTTACAATTTGCGTAAAGTCCGCCAAAGGCTGCCCGCCATGGGCAACTTCATTTTCCAAGCTCCGGGTAACCGCTGCCAACGGTTGATTCCGTAAGTGTTGATTTAACCAGGCTTCCACTTTCGCACTACTACCTGGCGTCAACGCTTCTTCGGTTAGAAACGGTTGACTCTGCACTAATCCACTTTTCATCATCATAATCGCCATAAAGTTCTGATGATTAATCTGAGTCAGGCGAAACGACTCAACCACATCCTGGGATTGTAACGTCGGTGCAAAGGTTAGCGCCGTGTAATCAGTAATTTGTGATAACAAATCAGCTGACTGCTTCACGATGTCATCAATCTGTTTAAACGAATCATCTAACGTTTCCGTGATGTAGTCGCGTGCTTTCATTTCTAGTGGAATCGGTTCCGTCAGGTGATCAACGTAGTAGCGATAACCTTGATAAGAGGGAACCCGTCCGGAGGAAGTGTGTACCTGTTCAATGAAATGATTGTGACTTAGCACACTCATTTCATTGCGAATGGTCGCAGAACTAACCTTAATCGGTAAATGATCGGCTAGATACTTTGAACCAACTGGTTCTCCGGTTTGTGAATATGCGTCAACGATGTGTTTCAGAATCAGATTTTGTCTCTCAGTGAGCATCTTCACCACCTCTTTTTAGCACTCTCAATCACCAAGTGCTAAGGTACATTTATACTGTACCAAGGATAACCATGCAGGTCAAGAATTACGCTCTAATTTAAAAAACTTTCTCGCTTCCTGCTCATCACGTCGCAACTGGGCTACCAACGCTTCCGGGCCCTGATATTTGACCTCGTCACGCGTTTTGGTTAAAAACTGAACCGCAACCTGCTTTCCGTATAGATTCTGATTAAAATCAAAGAGATGCACCTCTAAGGTCACCGGATTTTGATCGCCAAAGGTCACGTTTTTACCAATCGATGCCATGGCCGGATACCAGTGGTCGTTGATCTGCATCTTAACTAGGTAAACGCCTAACCCCGGCATTCGTTGTAAGTCGTCATATTGAACGTTCGCGGTTGGATACCCGAGGGTCCGTCCCCGGGCGAACCCATGAACCACGGTCCCCGTAATTTGAAATGGACGTTGTAATAACCGGTTCACAGTTTCAATGTGGCCGGCACTAAGATTGCGCCGAATGCGAGTTGAGCTGACCTTCTTCCCATCAACGGTGGTGGCCGGCACCGTCACCACCGTAAAGCGGTCCTGGGCGTAGTCAGTCAGATTATCCATGGCGGCCTCCCGCTCCCCGTAGGTATGATCGAACCCGGCGACCACTACCTGAGCTTGCATGCGGATAATAAAATTATCCACAAATTCCTGCGGGGTCTGCGCCTGAAACAAATAGTCGTAGTTCACTTCGTAAACATAATCGACCCCTAAGGCTGCAAAGCGTTCGTACTTCGCTGTTTTTAGGGTTAAATAGCGCGCCGCGTCCCCCGTCAATTTTTGGTAAACAAGTGCGGGATGGTGATCATAAGTTAAGACCGCTAACGGCAAGTTCCGTTGCGCAGCTAAGTGCCGCGCCCTTTCGATGACTTGTTGATGGCCCTGATGCACGCCGTCAAAAAAGCCCATTGCTAACACTACGGGAGTGGGAAATTCTAAGTCAGGTGCGAGCGGATAGGTTAACTGCATAATCTGCATTAGTGATTACTCCAAACTAAACATTTTTTGTGGTTGATACTGGTGGTGCTTTTCATTGTAGTAGTATAACGCCTTATCTTCCCCATTATACCGTAAAACCACCTCTGCTTCAGTGCTGTTCAATTCACTGGGAGCGAGAAAGCCACCGTGCTGAACTCGTTGCCACTGCTCGTTCGTCAATTCCACCTGCGCAAAAGCATGCAGGGCATGATCAATCGGATACACTAGGTCCTCTAGCTGGCCAGCTGCTTGAGCAGTGGCTAAGGTATCTAATGAAACCGTTTGTTGAATGTCAAAACCGCCGCTCGCCACCCGGGTGAGCTGGGACATGACGGCCGGAAGCCCAAATAGCCGACCAAAATCAACGGCCAGAGTGCGCACGTAGGTCCCTTTTCCGCAGTGAACCTCAAAAAAGATGGTTTGGGTGCCAGCCGCTTCGTCAACGATGGCTTCGTCAAGTTGGGTAAATTCCGTAACTTGCACGGTTCGTTGCGGACGCGTGACCGTTTCCCCCCGCCGAGCATAATCATATAAGCGGCGTCCGTTCACCTTCACCGCTGAATACATGGGTGGAATCTGGTGAATGGTCCCGACAAAGTGGTGTAATCCACGTTTAATCTGGGCCTGCGTGAGCGGTTGAAAATGGGGTTGTTCTGCAATAATTTCGCCGTCAAGATCCTCCGTGGTTGTCGCAAAGCCAAGCGTAATTGCCCCCCGATAGGTCTTTCCCGATGCCATCAAATAGTCAACCACCTTGGTTCCATTCCCAAGGCAAATCGGCAAGACTCCGTCAACATTAGGATCTAAAGTCCCACTGTGACCCACCTTTTTTTGGTGTACAATCTTACGCACCTGACTCACGCAATCAAAACTGGTTCTCCCTAACGGTTTATAGAGGGGAATAATCCCATTTACCATATCCTCACTCCTTACTAATTACTAACTACGCAAAAATGACTGAGAAAAAATTTCTCAGTCATTTTTTTATTGGCGTTTTAGGTTGTTTAGCAACTGGTCAATTTTACTTCCGTACTCAATTGACTCATCGCGCTCAAAGTGAATTTCCGGTGTAACGTAAATACTCAACCGATGTCCCAATTCACCCCGAATTAACCCAGTTGCCTTATCAAGACCCTGCTGGACCTTTTCTTGTTCAGCTGGATCACTGGATAAAATACTGTAAAAGATCGTTGCCTGCTGTAAATCACCAGTTACTTTCACCCCGGTCACTGTAACTCCCTGAACCCGGGGATCACGCACTCGTTTCAACAGGATATCATCAACTTCTTTTTGAATCTCTTGTTGGAGCCGTCCAACTCGATATTGTTGTGCCATTGCTTTCCTCCTTACTTAGGAGCGACTTCTTTCATGTGGTAAGCTTCAATGACGTCGCCAACCTTAATGTCATTGTAGTTAGCAATCGTCAACCCACATTCGTGACCCTGTTTAACTTCTTTAACATCGTCTTTAAAGCGTTTCAAGCTGCCCAGTTCACCGTCGTACTTCACAACGCCATCGCGGACGAGCCGCACCTTACTGTCGTTGCGAACGTATCCATCACTGACCATTCCTCCAGCGATGGTTCCGACCGCCGAGGCCTTGTAAATCTGACGCACTTCAATGCTTCCGGTAACCTCTTCGACGTAAGTAGGATCAAGTTTCCCTTTCATCGCCGCGGTAACATCGTCAATCGCATTGTAAATTACTTGGTACAGCCGCACATCAATCTTATCCGTTTCGGCTTGGACCTTTGCCTGGGGCGTTGGCCGGACGTTAAATCCAATGATGATTGCGTTACTAGCCTTTGCTAGGGCAATATCACTTTCGTTAACCGCTCCCACAGAAGCATGAATAACGTTAACGTTAACACCTTCAACATCGATCTTCTTCAAGCTATCGGCTAACGCTTCTACGGAACCCTGCACGTCCGCTTTAATAATGACGTTAACCTGCTTCATGTCTTCTTGTTTCATGGAATCAAACAGGTTATCCAGGGTCACTCGATTATTTTGCTTTCGCTCTTCAATCTGCGCTTCCTTGGCCCGTTCTTCTCCGGCCGCCCGCGCGGTTTTTTCGTCATTAAAGACGACAAAGCGGTCCCCGGCTTCTGGAACGGCGTTCAGCCCCGTAATTTCAACCGGAGTCGATGGCGTAGCCGCGTCTAATTCTTGTCCGGCTTCGTTCGTCATCGTCCGAACCCGACCAAAGGTATCTCCAACCACAATTGGATCACCAGGATGGAGGGTTCCCTGTTGAACTAACAACGTTGCCACTGGACCCTTCCCTCGGTCTAGCCGGGCTTCAACCACTGAACCGGCTCCATTTTGCTTTGGGTTAGCCTTTAATTCCATCACATCGGCCTGCAATAAAATCATATTCAGCAGTTCATCCACGTTGGTTCCGTTTTTAGCTGAGATATCAACAAAGATGGTATCGCCACCGTAATCTTCAGGAACTAACCCATAGGTCATTAGTTGTTCCTTAACGTGGTTCGGGTTGGCGTTGGGACGGTCAATCTTGTTAACCGCCACGATAATTGGCGTGTTTGCTTCCTTAGCATGGTCAATTGCTTCGATGGTTTGGGGCATAACTCCGTCATCAGCAGCAACCACTAACACCGTAATGTCAGTGATGTTTGCCCCTCTGGCCCGCATTTCGGTAAAGGCCGCGTGTCCGGGCGTATCCAAGAACGTAATCAAATGATCGTCTTGTTGTAACTGGTACGCTCCAATTGCCTGGGTAATTCCCCCGGCTTCTCCCGCCGTAATGTGCGAATGACGCAGGTAATCCAGCAAGGTCGTCTTCCCGTGGTCAACGTGACCCATAATCGTCACTACTGGGGGACGCGGTGCTTGATAACTCGTGTTATTTTCCTCTTCTTCAAAGAACTTATCGATATCAGAAACGTTGACGTGTTCTTTTTCTTGGGCCTTGATTCCGTAATCTTCAGCCAATAATTCAATGGCATCCTTATCAAGGGACTGGTTTTGGTTAACCATCATGCCCAACATAAATAACTTCTTGATGATTTCGGCTGGTTCGCGGTGCAAAATCTTTCCCAGATCCTGAGCGTTCATCCCATCTTCATAGACCAAGACTTCTGGTAACGGCCGGTTTTTCCGTACCGTTGGCGCCTTTTTCTTGTGGTTTTGCCGAATCCGTTGGTTTTTCGAATACATATTCGCAAACCGGTTGTTACGATTATTACGGCGCTTTTTCTTGTTTTTATTGTTGTTGCTATTGTTGTTTCGATTTAAACTGCCACCGAATTTACCAGCCCCTGATTTAGCTTTAGCCGTGGTTGATTGACTCCCAGCTGGCTTAGCAGCCCGTGCTGGTTGCTTTTGAGTTGCGGGCTTCGGCTTTCCCTGATTGGTTGCTTTGCCATGATTAGCGTGATTGGCATGCGTAGGCTTGTTCGTTTTCGTTGTTGCAGCGGCCTGGTGGTGTTCTGGACGTTTACCAGTTGCTTGCGCTGGCTTGCTCTGTGTGGCAGCTGAGGCTTGCTTGTTACTAGTTGCCTGGGGTTTCCCGTTTTTAGTCATTGCACCTCGTACTGTCTTTTCCTGGGCTGCATCTAACGATGACATGTGGTTTTTCACACTAATCCCATTTGCTTGTGCTACACCCAGTACTTTTTTACTGGGAACGTTTAATTCTTTTGCTAGTTCATAGATTCTTTTTTTGGCCATGAAACCACGCTCCTTACTTGTTTATCTCATTTAATTTCCTCGCAAAGCCTTGATCTGTAATTCCAATGATTGTTCGTGGTTGTCCAATCGCCGCACTTAATTCGGCTTTGGTTAACTGGTGGTTCACAGGAACGGTATAAAAGCGACTCTTATCCAAAAAGCGCTTGGCAGTCGCTGTTCCAGCGTCACTGGCTAAGAATAAAAATTGAACTCGGTGACTCCGAATTCCACTTAACACCAGTGCCTCTCCGGTAACTATTTTACCAGCTCGCCGGGCGATTCCCAACAAATTAAGCGTTTGCTTATAATTGGTCATTTTGCATCAATTCCCGTCTAGCTTGGATGTGATCAACGTACTCAATCAGCTGGTCATAGAACTCCGGATCCAGAGTGACGGAAAAAACCTGCTCCAGAAGTTTGGCATCCCGGGCCTGTTTGACTGCGTCCACATCAATCTGCACGTACGCACCGCGCCCCGCCTTTTTTCCAGTTGGATCTAGACTAACGTTCATTTCCTTATCGCGCACAATGCGGACCAGATCCTTTTTCGGAAACATCGCTCCGGAAATGACGTCCTTGCGCATCGGAATCTTTCTCTGCTTTTTCAAGTTCGCTCCACTCCTTTGCTTCGTTGCACCTTTACTAGTCGGTTACTTCACTGTCATCGTCGCTAACCGAAGCAGGCTCAGCATCCGCTTGCTCCTGATCGTTCATCTCAGATTCCGCCTTAATATCAATGCGGTAGCCGGTGAGCCGGGCTGCTAGCCGCGCATTTTGCCCCCGTTTTCCGATTGCTAGCGATAACTGATCGTCAGGAACTACTACGGTACAAGCTTTGTCTTCTCCGTCTTTGAAGATGACATCTACCACTTCAGCCGGATTTAAAGCGTTGGCAATGTACTGGGCCGGATCTTCATCCCACTGGACGATATCCATGTTTTCGCCCCCGAGTTCGTTCACAATGTCTTGCACCCGTTGCCCCCGGGGTCCCACCGTGGTCCCCACTGGATCAACGTTTGCTTCGTTTGATTTAACGGCTACTTTCGAACGGTCGCCGGCTTCCCGAGCAATCGACACAATTTCCACGATGCCATCGTAAACTTCTGGAACTTCCTGTTCAAACAACCGTTTTAACAGTCCGGGCGCCGTCCGACTAACAAACACCTGGGGTCCCTTTGCGGCATCGTCAACGTTCGTAACGTAAACCTTGAGCTTGTCTTGGGGCCGATAAGTTTCATTGGGCATTTGATCATTATGCCCCATGGCAGCTTCAACCCCGTCTAAGTTTAGGTAGACAAACCGATTATCCTGGCGTTCTACCTCAGCAGTGACCAGTTCATCCTGATACTTGCTGTATTTATCATACACGTTTTGGCGTTCCGCCTCTCTGACCCGTTGCATAATCACCTGTTTGGCAGTTTGAGCTGCAATCCGACCGAAGTTCTTGGGGGTTACCTTAAATTTGATTTCATCCCCCAGTTCATACCCCCGGTTAATTTGGAGAGCTTCATCCAAACTCACTTCAAGGCGGGGGTCCACCACCGTTTCAACGACCTTTTTAACGGCATAAACATTGATGTTGCCCTGTCGTTCGTCAAACTCAACGTCTACGTTTTGCGCCTGGTCATAATTTCGTTTGTAAGCTGAGATTAACGCCGCTTCTAAGGCTTCAATCACAACTTCCTTTTTGACCCCTTTTTCGCGTTCTAATTCATCGAGCGCTGTCACCAGTTCTTTACTCATTGTGCTGCTTCCTCCTGTTTAAAATTTAATTGCCAAACGGGCATTTGAGATTAGCTTCCGCGGAATCTCGACTTCGTGTTCCCGTTGCTTGTCCGTCACCTGAATGGTTAAAGTGGTTTCATTTAACTGGGTTAACGTACCCTCATACGTCTTTTTACCGTCTAGTTTTTGGTAGAGCGAGAGGTGCACATATTCGTTTAACGCTTGCTGATAATCCTGCTCACGGCGAAGGGGGCGTTCTGCCCCTGGAGACGAAACTTCTAAGAAATAGGGTTCAGCAAATGGATCCGGATCTAGTTCATCCAGCTGTTCTCCTAGTTGATCGCTAACTAACACACAATCATCTAAGGTAATCCCGCCGTCTTTATCAACGTAAACCCGTAGATACCAACTGCCACCTTCTTTGACGAATTCAATGTCATACAAATAAAAGCCCAAAGTGGATAGGATTGGTTCCACCGTTGCTGTGACTTTCGCAATAATCTCGCTTGTTTCGCTCAACTATTTCCCTCCCAAATGGTTCTAATAAAAAGAGCGAGCATCGCTGCTCACTCCAAAAAGAGTTTTCAATTACTACCATAATTGTAGCATAATCGCTAGTTGGTCGCAATGTCCTTATAAATCAAACAAGCTCAGTTGATTTTCGTCCGGCAGTCCCTTCAAAACCCCATTTTGATTCATAAATTCAATAATGGTCTTAGAGACTCCCCCCCGTTTAGCGAGGTCCTCTTTGGATAGGAACGGTTTATCTTCTCGGGCGGCAACAATCTGCTTGGCCACGTTCAAGCCCAATCCGGGCACGGCACTAAAGGGAGCAATTAACTGTTGACCATCCATCAACCATTCCGAGGCATCCGAACGCTCTAAATCAATCATTTCAAAACTAAAGCCCCGCTCTAACATTTCGTTTGCAATCTGCATCACGGTTAGCAGGTTCTTTTCCTTTGCAGAGGCTTCCGTTCCCTTGCTTTCAATCGCTTTGATCACGTTTTTCACGGCTTCCTTACCGTGTGCCATCGCTTCGACATCAAAGTCAGAGGCGCGCACTGAGAAGTAAGCAGCGTAATAAACCAGCGGGAAGTATACCTTGAAGTAAGCCACCCGCAGGGCCATTAGCACGTAGGCCGTCGCGTGCGCCCGGGGGAACATGTACTTAATCTTAAGACAGGAGTCAATGTACCACTCAGGAACGTTGGCCTCGCGCATTTTGGACTGCCATTCGTCCTTGATGCCCTTTCCCTTTCGGACCTTTTCCATGATTTGAAAGGAGGTTTCAGAATCCACCCCGTAGTTGATCAAGTCGGTCATGATGTTATCCCGACACCCAATTACGTTTGAAATCGTGGCGGTTCCTTCTTTAATTAACTCTTCTGCGTTACCTAACCACACGTCGGTCCCGTGGGATAATCCAGAGATTTGGAGTAAATCAGAGAAATTCTGCGGATTAGTTTCCTCGAGCATCCCCCGGACAAACCGGGTTCCAAATTCTGGAATTCCCAGCGTTCCCGTTTTGGAGAAAATTTGGTCCGCAGTCACGCCCAACACCTCTGGACTACTAAAGATTTTCATTACTCCGGCATCGTTCATTGGAATGGAATAAGGATCAATTCCAGATAAATCCTGTAACATCCGAATCATGGTGGGGTCATCATGGCCCAGAATATCTAGTTTCAGGATGTTATCGTGGATGGAATGGAAATCAAAGTGAGTCGTTTTCCACGCCGCATTTTGGTCCTCTGCTGGAAACTGAATCGGGGTAAAGTCGTAGATGTCCATGTAATCGGGAACAACGATAATCCCAGCCGGATGTTGGCCGGTAGTACGTTTGACCCCGGTCGCCCCCTGGGCTAACCGATCAATCTCCGCATTCCGGAAGTTTTTCCCCTGGTCACGTTCGTAGGCCTTCACATACCCATAGGCGGTTTTGTCGGCCACCGTTCCAATCGTACCGGCCCGAAAAACGTTCTTTTCCCCGAACAGGACCTTAGTATAGTTGTGGGCAATTGCTTGGTAGTCTCCCGAAAAGTTTAGATCGATATCCGGCACCTTGTTCCCCTTAAAGCCCAGGAAGGTTTCAAAGGGAATGTTATGCCCATCTCCTACCATGACGGCACCACAGTGCGGACATTTTTTCTCCGGTAAATCAAATCCGGAACTGTATTCACCCTTCGTGAAAAATTCAGAATACTGACATTTTGGACACCGGTAGTGAGGCGGCAAGGGGTTCACCTCGGTAATCCCGGTCATCGTAGCCACCAAACTGGACCCAACTGACCCTCGGGATCCAACTAAGTACCCATCCTTATTACTTTTAGCAACCAGCCGCTGCGAGATCAAGTAGATAACTGAGAAGCCGTTCCCAATGATACTTTTCAGCTCCCGCTTTAGGCGCTTTTCCACAATGTCCGGTAAAGTTTCACCATACAACTGGTGGGCCTTATCCATGGTCCGTCGTTCAATCTCATCCTCAGCACCGTCCATTTTTGGTGTATACAACTTATCCTTTAAGGGGTGCACGGTTTCAATTTCGTTAGCAATTTTTTGGGAATTCTCGACCACAATTTTGTGCGCCGTTTCTTCCCCTAAAAACCGGAAATCTTGCAGCAGTTCGTCGGTCGTCCGAAAATGCACGTCCGGCAAGGCCTGCCGGTTCAGCGGGTTCGCACCCCCCTGGGAATTGATTAAAATCTTGCGGTAAATAAAATCATGGGGGTCTAAGTAATGGACATCGCCGGTCGCCACGAGGGGCAGCTGGGCGTCATCTGCAACCGTCACCATGTTTTTCAAAATCGTTTGCAGTTTCCCACGGTCGCTAATCAGATGACTGTCAATTAACGGCTGGTAAGCTGCCTGGGGTTGGACCTCTAGGTAGTCATAAAATTTAGCCTTTGCTAGTGCCTCAGACTGTCCCTTTTGCATCAAGGCGGTGAACACTTCACCACTTGAACACGCGGACCCAACCAGGAGACCCTCCCGGTGCTTTTCAAGTTCACTGCGGGGAATCCGTGGCACCCGATAGTAATACTTAATGTGGGCTAAAGAGACTAATTTAAATAATTCCTTTAATCCGGCCTGCGTTTTCGTCAGTAAAATGACGTGGAACGGTCGGGCGTGCTTATACGCATCATTGTCAGTCATGTGTTCGTTGAGTTGATCGTGATACTCAATTCCGTACTGCTCTTCCGCATCCTTTAAAAATAAATAGTTGAGGTGGCCAGTCGTTTCCGCATCGTAGATGGCCCGGTGGTGATGTTCCAACTCCACGTTAAATTTCTTGGCTAAGGTGTTAAGCCGGTAGCTCTTGTAATTTGGGTATAAAAAGCGTGCTAGCGTTAACGTATCAATAATCGGGTTGGCAATCTCTGGCATTTGGTGCCGGGCATAGCCGGTATTCATAAACCCAATATCAAAGGTTACGTTATGCCCGACAATGATGGCATCCCCACAGAATTCGCGAAAGAGTTGAAAGACCTCTGCTTCTGATTTGGAACCGGCAACCATTTCATCGGTAATGGAAGTCAGGTTCGTTGTTTCTTCTGATAAATGAAACCCGGGATCAATGAACTCCTCGAATTCCGCAATCACATTATTCCCCTGCATCTTAACTGCGGACAGTTCAATCACACGGTCATAAATCGCGGACAGTCCAGTGGTTTCCGTATCAAACACCACGTAGGTGGCATCCTTTAACCGCACGTGCTGATCGTTAAACCCGATTGGTTCCCCATCGTCAACTACGTTTGCTTCCATTCCATAAATCATCTTAACGTCATTTTGCTGTCCGGCTTGGTAGGCTTCCGGAAAGGCCTGTACGTTATCGTGATCCGTGACAGCGAGGGCCGGTTGTCCCCACTGTTTAGCCCGTTTGACGTAGTCTGAAATTGAATTGGTGGCATCCATTTGACTCATGTTCGAATGTAGATGCAATTCCACCCGCTTTTCATCGGCAGGAGCAAGGTCGGAGCGGGTTTCGTGTTCAACGGGCATCAAATCGTAGGCATTCATCACCAACTCGTGTGAATAGTTATCCTCTTGAATACTCCCCCGCACCTTTAACCAACTGCCGGCGGCGAGGTTAGCAAACTGGGCCGCTTCTTCATCATTTTTCGAGAATTTTTTCACGGTTAACGACGAACTGTAATCAGTAATTTCGAGAATTAACAACTGCCGCCCGGAACGTAGGGAGCGGACTTCCTTATTAAACACGTACCCGTTAATCACAACGGATCGTTCCTCTTCCGTAATATCGACCATCTGGGTAACTTCACTGCTATCCGCGATTTTGCGCCCAATTTGTTGCGAACCGGTGTGCTGCGTTGCTTCTTTGTGCGCGTTGCTCTTTTCCATGGCAGCCCGAGCTTGTTGGGCCAGTTTTTCGTCCCGTTCTTTTTTCTCGGCTTTCAGTTCGGCAATTTTAGCTTGGGAAGCCGACTCATCAACCATGGTATTAATGGTGAACTTGGGAAAGCCCACCCGTTGATAAGTCGCTTCAATCGGTCCCAACGCCTTATTCGTCATGTAATCCTTGGCAATTTCATTGACCGCCAAAAAATTAACCCGGCCATCATCCACCATCGGAACATGGTTATTTAACAGTTCCTGGGTTAAGTTGGAGTGCAGCCCCGCGTGTTGCACAATCCACTCCCAGTAATCACCAAGTTCGCGGTTGGGCACCGTCGTTTGATCCGTACTGATTGTAACGCCCACCTGTGCAATTTCTTGAAAAGCTTGCTGCAAGCTGGTCAGCAATTTTTGAAACTGCACAAAGGGGAGAATTCGTTCCAAGTGAAACGTAAACTCCCACCGGTTGGACTGTTGGTGCACTGTCACTGCTGTAATCTGCCCGTGGTTAAATTCAGCCCGTTCGGAATCCGACCAACCAATTTGATCCAGTAACTTTTGCAAACGTTCTTCTTTGGTTAGTGACACTGGTATCCTCCTCATTTGCACAAAAAAGACCAGTCTCGTCTGGTCTTTTGGTTACATCTCTTTAGCTAAAATGGTAATGGTATTTTGTAAATCATCAACTTTGGTTTCAACGGTTTCGCCAGTTTTGCGAATCTTCACTTCGACAATACCTTCATCGGCTTTTTTCCCAATCGTCACTCGAACTGGGATCCCAATCAAATCGGCATCGGCAAATTTAACTCCGGCCCGTTCTTTGCGGTCATCAACTAACACCTCATACCCAGCTGCTTCGAGCGTCTGGGTAATTTGCGTTGCTAATTCGACCTGCTCCGCTTTCTTCACGTTCGTTGGAATCACGTGCACATCAAACGGCGCGATGGCGGTTGGCCATACCAACCCGTTTTCATCTGCTTGCTGTTCAGCAACCGCTGATAGTAACCGGCTCACCCCAATGCCATAGCAACCCATGATTATTGGTTGTTGCCGGCCATTCTCATCTAAAATGTCAGCCCCTAAGACTTTGGAGTAGCGGGTCCCAAGCTTGAAAATGTGACCAATTTCAATCCCCTTGGTAAATTGCAATTCCCCGCTTCCATCTGGAGAAATGTCTCCTTCTCGGACGGTCCGCACGTCTACGTACTCAAGGTCAGGTAGATCCCGAGTGGGGTTAAAGCCCTGGTAGTGGTGATCCGTTTGGTTCGCCCCCACCACGGCATTCACGAGTGGTTGCACGTATTCATCAGCCACCACCTTCGTTCCCGCTGGCAAATCAAATGGTCCCACGGAACCCGGCTGAACGTGTAAGTTCGCTGCCACTTGGTCCGGAGTTGCTAGTTCAAGGCTGTCCGCCTCCAGAACATGTTTGAGTTTCGCTTCATTAACGACCTGGTCGCCCCGTAGTAAAACGACTACCAGCTGTCCATCCGCCACGTAGAGGAGACTTTTTACGACTTGGTCTGGCTGCACATCGAAAAACTTCGTGACTTGCGTAATCGTCTTTACGTCTGACGTTTCAACCAACTCTAACGGTTCCAACTCCGCATGCGATTTTTGGGGGACAAATAAATTAGTGGCCATTTCTAGGTTAGCGGCATACTCACTGTCATCAGAATAGACAATCGTATCCTCTCCAACCGCAGCGGGGGCGGAAAATTCCATGGAATCAGAGCCCCCCATACTGCCACTATCTCCAATGATCCCGCGGTAGTTCAGACCGATTTGGTTGAAAATGGCTTCAAAGGCCGTCCGCATCTCTTTATAAATTTGATCTAGGTCCGCGTCATCAGCTGAAAATGAATAGGCGTCCAACATGATGAATTCGCGACTTCGCAGCAGGCCGTAACGGGGCCGATCTTCATCGCGAAATTTACTTTGAATTTGATATAAATTTAACGGTAACTTTTTGTAGGATTTCACCGACGCCTTCAATAACTCTGTAAAGGTTTCTTCGTGCGTCGGTCCCAGGATGAATTCGGTATCATGCCGGTTCTGCAACTTAAAGAGTTCGTCTCCATAAGTTTCATACCGCCCTGAATCCCGCCAAAACTGGGCGGGAATAATCTCTGGAACGAGCATTTCACATGCAGCGGCTGCGTCCATATGCTGCTTAATGATCCGTTCGATCTTTTCTAACACCCGATACGCCAATGGCAGATAGGCATACGTTCCAGCTGAGACCTGTTGAATATATCCGGCCCGCAGTAGCATCCGGTGGCTGAGAGCTTCCGCGCCCGTCGGATCCTGCTTTTGGGTGGGAATTAACATTCTTGATTGTTTCATTTAGTTCATCACTCCTACTATTAATGAATAAAGTACCGCATTATATCATTCCAAGTTACTAAAATCATTAGAATTGCTAGACAGGCAAAGCCCACTAGCGTAATTGCCGTTTCGACGTTTTCTGACAGCGGTTTTCGTCTGATTAATTCAATCAAATTGAGCAAAATTTTGCCCCCGTCAAGGGCCGGAATCGGAATCAAGTTCACCACTGCTAAGTTAATCGAAAGCCAAGCCAGTAACGAAACCACCCCAACTAAACCATAGGTCGTGGCCTGCGAGGTGCTGGCATAAATTGCCACTGGTCCCCCAAGGTCATTGAGAGAAAAATGACCGGAAACCATCCGCCATAACGCGGCCCCGAGTTGCTTCGTACTCTGCCAAGTTTGGCTAAAGCCCGACGTCAACTTAGCGGTGAAACTGGAATCTAGGGACTTCGTTACGCCAATCATCCCAACCGTTCGTTTCTGGACCTTTTGACTCGTTGTTTTCAGACTCACTTGCCGCTTACGCCCATGGTCAACCACCGTCAAGCGAATGCGCTGGTTCGGTTTAGCACTCACCCGTTCGGCCACCGCATTAAAGGTTGGAGTGGACTGGCCATCAACAGCGATAATCCGATCTCCACTTTGTAAGCCGGCTTGGCGCGCCACACTTGGTTGGTGCGCGGGTAACTGAATTTGGTTCGAGTTTTGGGGAACGCCTCCCTGTAAAAAGGAAAGTAGCGTAAAGGCCACAATGGCCAGCAAGATGTTATTAACAATTCCAGCGGCATTCACCATTAGTTTCTTGCTAACGGGTGCATTTTGAAACTGAACGTCAGCCGGGGCAATCTGTAACTCGATGCCTTCCCGGTTAACAATCACGGCGTCGTGATTAACCCGAAAGTGCTTTAATTCACTTTCATCGCCATTTTCGTATCCCGTAATTTCAAGGTCATTAACCAAGTCTGCATTAGTTACTTGGACTGGAATGCCCTGAAATAAATTACTTTTATCACTTAGATCAATCTTTGTAACTTGTTGTTGTTGGTTCAGTTGTAACTTGACCGTGGTGCCTGGTTTCAAATCCTCATCGTCATCATCACCACTACCCGCTAACCGGACGTAACCCCCCAGAGGAAGTAAGCGAATGGTATAGGTAGTGTGATTCTTTCGGTAGAACAAGAGCTTCGGTCCCATTCCAATCGAAAACTCACGCACCATGATTCCAGCCCGTTTCGCCACAATAAAGTGCCCAAACTCGTGGACAAAGACCAAAATTCCAAAAACAATGATAAAACTAATAATTGTGGTTACCAAAGAACCACCTCCCTTTCACCTAAACGATTCCTAAGAGATGGAGAACCGGTAAAACAAACAAAAGACTGTCAAACCGATCAAGAATGCCACCGTGTCCTGGTAAAATTTTCCCGGAGTCCTTTACTCCGTAGTACCGTTTCAAAGCTGATTCAACCAAATCACCCAGTTGCCCTGCTACAGATAGAATGACGGTTAACCCAATCATGGGGATTAACCCTGCGGGACTAACGGGGAAGAAGGTCACGTAGATCGAACAAACAACCGTCGCAATCACCACGCCCCCAACGGAGCCTTCCCAGGTTTTGTTGGGCGAAACGTACTTAGCCAGCTTATGCTTACCAAAGTATTTCCCCACAAAGTACGCACCGGTATCGGTACACCACACAATTAACAACGCATAAAAAAGGACCGCCAATCCATCATGACGAGCAACGACAAAATAATGAAATCCAAATCCAATGTAAAGCATTGCGAGGGTGTAAACTCCGGCATCATCAAAGTTAAAACTCTTGTGAAAGAAAACGGTACACAGAAGCAATAACAGGACGAGCCCATAAAATGCAACGCTCGGCGTCAGGTAGGCGGGTAATAGACCTGTCGCTAGGTTCGGTAACACCAGCGCCGCCACCCCGATAAAGGCAATCAGGGCTTCCACCGAAATAATAATCTGTTTCTTCATAATGAAAATTTCTGCCATTGCTACCAATGCCAGCGCAACTGCAGCGAGTTCAATCAGCCAGCCGCCCATTAAAATAATGGGAATAAAGATTGCGAGGGCTACGATTGCGGTAATAATTCTTTGTTTCATCTCAGTTATTCTCCTACTTATTGTTCAGACCACCAAAGCGGCGGTGGCGCTGTTGAAATGCCATGATTTCAGCCCGAAAATCAGCTGGCGTAAAATCTGGCCAGAGTTTATCCGTAAAGGCCAGCTCGCTGTATGCTAGCTGCCACAGTAAAAAGTTCGAGAGCCGTTCTTCGCCACTGGTTCGAATCAACAGCTCTGGATCAGCCTCGTTCCCTAAAAAGGCGGTGTGCAAATGCTCACTAAGCACCTGTTCGTCAATAGCCGTCGGATCAAGGTCGCCGGCCTGCACTTCAGTTGCAATTCGTTGGGCAGCCGTCGTGATTTCAGCCCGCGACCCGTAATTAAGGGCAAAGTTGAGAATCATCCCGTCACACGCCGCCGTATCTTGCTGAGCCCGTTCCACTGCCCGCTGTGTTTCGACCGGCAGTTGCGAACTGTCCCCAATGGTACGAACTTGAACGTTATTGGCAATCAGGTTGGGAACAAACTTATTAAAAAACAGGCTGGGTAAGCTCATTAAGTATTTAACCTCGGTCGTGGGGCGCTTCCAGTTTTCGGTCGAGAAAGCATACAAGGTTAGCACCCGCACCCCCAAATCACTGGCAGCCACGGTGATGTCTTCAACGACATTCATCCCCCGTTTATGTCCAGCAATTCGCGGTAAATGGCGGCGTTGCGCCCACCGGCCGTTCCCGTCCATGATGATCGCCACGTGTTTGGGAACGCGCTCGCGATCTACTTCATTCATTTCCATTAATTGACCTCACTCCATAAAGTAAAGAAAGGATGAGCACCCTCACCCTTTTACTTAATTAATTTCCATTCTCCTAGTCCCGCCGTTAACAGTCGTTCAAAGTACTGGAGTAACTCGTTGGCAACTTGCGGATCCCGAAAACCCAGTTGGTTTAAACCGTGACCTGTGGCCTCTGGCTCGGTTAAATCCGTCACTTCATTGTCATTTTCAATCGTAGCTTGTGAAAAGCACAGGACCCAGTCCTTACCGACTAATTGAGCCCCTACCAAAAACAAGTTGAAATCCGGTTGCAACAAAACTGGTAAGACGTAAACCCCCGGTTGAATCTCGGTTAAGGTTTCGTCCTTAAACTTAAACGCAGTTTGATTAGCAGCTGTAATCGGACCTGCTAATTTAAACACCATTTTATCAAACTCTGGCGTGCCCGGCGTGATGTCTTGCTCTGCCATGATGATCCCGCTCCTTAGTCGTTTAAAATAGAAGCTTGTTTGTCTTTTACAATCTGGTCAATGCCTTTAATCGCCGTATCAGTTAGTTTTTGAATCTGATCTTCGACCTGGTGGGCCTCATCGTCATTAATTTCATCTGCCTTATTGGCTTGTTTAATGGCGTCCATGCTTTCCCGGCGCACGTTTCGAACTGCAACCTTGCTTTGTTCTCCCGTGGCCTTAGCTTTTTTGGCAATTTCTTGTCGCCGTTCTTCCGTGAGTTGCGGAATCTGAATCCGGATGTTATCCCCGTCATTCATTGGATTTAAGCCTAGATCAGCCTCTAAAATTCCCTTTTCAATGTTTTCAAGGGCAGTTTTATCGTAAGGGGTGACCATAATCATCCGTGGTTCTGGAACAGAAACGGACGCCACCTGAACCAGCGGCGTCTGGGCACCATAGTAGTCCACCACAACCGGTTTTAGGATGTTAGCGTTGGCCCGGCCGGCCCGCATTTGCCCGAGATCATTTTCTAACACTGATTGGGCCTTGTCCATTTTACGTTTTGTTTCTTGCGTTAGTTCTTTAGTATTCATCGTGTTTATTTTCCTTCCACAATTGTTCCAATGTTTTGGCCTTCAACGACTCGTTTAATGTTACCAGGCTCATTTAAATTGAACACTACCAACGGAATGTCATTGTCCATTGACAGCGAACTGGCCGTCGAATCCATTACCTGCAAGCCCTTGTTCAAAATTTCCATTTGCGTTAACTTCGCAAACTTTTCGGCACTTGGGTTCGTATTGGGGTCAGCCGAATAAATCCCATCTACCCCATTCTTAGCCATTAGAATGGCATCGGCATCAATTTCAGCCGCCCGCAAGACCGCGGTCGTATCAGTAGAAAAGTATGGATTTCCCGTTCCTCCAGAGAAAATTACGACCCGCCCTTTTTCCAAATGACGCACAGCCTTCCGGCGAATATATGGTTCTGCAATCTGACGCATTTCAATCGACGTTTGGAGCCGGGTAGGAACCCCCGCTGACTCCAGATTATCCTGCAAAGCAAGTCCGTTCATGATGGTGGACAGCATCCCAATGTAATCGGCTTGGGCGCGTTCCATTCCCATCTCGGCGCCGGCTTCGCCACGCCACATGTTCCCGCCACCAACGACAATTGCAATTTGAATGCCTTGATTATAGACATCGCGAATTTCTTCGGCAATTTTTTTGATTACGGGTGGATTAATTCCAAAACCTTTCGAACCAGCTAACGCCTCTCCGCTTAGTTTTAAAACAATCCGTTTATATTTCACATCAGCCATTAAATTTCCCCCTGAAAGCATTAATTGTTACGTTAATTTTAGCATAAATGACCAGCTAACAACAGGCTCATTCAGCGCAGAAAAAAAGACCAGCAACGAATTGCTAGTCCCTTCTCGTTAATTATTCAGCTGCGCCTTCACTAACTTCTTCGATTCCTTCACCAACTTGGTAACGAACGAAGGCTGCTAACTTACCGTCGTTGGCTTCCACGTATTGAGCCACCGTTTGGTCTTGGTCCTTTACAAATGGTTGGTCAGCTAAACAAATGCCAGCCAAGAATTTGTGTAAACGACCAGCAACCATCTTTTCGACAATGCTTTCTGGCTTACCTTCATTTAAGGCTTCCTTCTTCAACTCTTCCTTTTCGTGGTCCAAGCGGTCCGCCGAAATGTCAGCTTGAGTTAAGAATTCTGGGTTTTCAGCTGCCACATGCATGGAAACGTCTTTTGCTACCGTTTCGTTTCCACCATCAATCTTGACGAGCACTCCAATTTCCCCACCGTTGTGTAGGTACTTTCCAAAGTTTTGGTCAGCCGTCTTCGTCATCGTGGCAAACCGCCGTAGGGTAATCTTTTCTCCCGTGATTTGACTCGTGTGAATAATCGCATCTTCAACCGTGTCGTTACCTAATGATAACTTCAAAGCAGCTTCAACATCAGCTGGTTGTTCTAAAGCAATTACACTGGCCACGGCATCAACGAGGTCTTTGAAGTCGTCGTTGGCAGCCACAAAGTCCGTTTCCGAGTTAACTTCAACAATGGCAGCCTTGTCACCATCAATGGCAACTTGGGTTAATCCATTAGCAGCCGTGTTGCCACTCTTCTTCTGGGCTTTAGCAACCCCTTTTTCGCGTAAAATCTCAATTGCCTTTTGTTCGTCACCGTCGGCTTCAACTAGGGCTTTCTTTGCGTCCATCATTCCGGCACTAGTCTTGTCACGTAAATCCTTTACTTGTTTAGCAGTAATATCAGCCATAATCTGATTCTCCTTCTTATTTAGTGGTTAAAAAAGCTGACTCGTCTAGGCCGAGGTGGTCTAAGCAGAGTCAGCCAGGTAATTAATTATTCTTCGTTGTCAGCAGCTGCTTCTTCGTCACTTTGTTCTTCGAAGGAGGCTTCGCTAACATCATCTTCACCTTGACGACCTTCAATGATTGCGTCAGCCATCGTTGAAGTAATCAACCGGATTGCCCGAATGGCGTCATCATTAGAAGGAATTACGTAGTCGATTCCATCTGGATCAGTATTAGTATCAACCATCGCAATTACTGGAATGTTTAACTTTTGCGCTTCTTTCAAAGCAATTTGTTCTTTGTGAGGATCCACAATGAACATTACGTCTGGAACCTTTGGCATGTCTTCGATTCCGCCCAAGAAACGTTCCAACTTTTCCGTTTGTTTAACTAATAATGAAGCTTCCTTCTTTGGTAACCGTTCGAACGTACCGTCGGTGGCCATCTTCTTCAGATCCTTCAAGTACTTGATCCGTTTTTGGATGGTATTCCAGTTCGTTAAGGTTCCCCCTAACCAACGGTGGTTAACGTAGAAAGCACCAGACCGTTTTGCTTCTTCTTCAACGGAATCTTGGGCTTGTTTCTTAGTTCCTACGAATAAAACAACCGCATCGTCAGCAGCAGAATCCTTCATGAAGTTGTAAGCAACCCCTAAAAGTTTCACCGTCTTTTGCAAGTCGATGATGTAAATTCCGTTCCGTTCCGTAAAGATGTACTTAGCCATCTTCGGATCCCAACGACGAGTTTGGTGTCCAAAGTGAACCCCAGCTTCTAATAATTGTTTCATTGTTACTACAGCCATAATCAGCCTCCATTAAAATAGTTTTTTCCTCCCCAAAATTATACCTGGGACTCAGTGAGCACTACCAAGCAAAACCTCTTGGGTGTGTATTAGTAATTTAATACCGATGTATAGTATACAAGCTTTCCTGCTAAAACGCAACCCAAGTTATCTAGAGCCGCCACTGCTGCGGAGAAATCCCTTGGTTTTGCAAAAAGGCCTCCTTTTGCAACCGTGATTGGTGCTTAAAGGAATATTCCGCTTGCAACGCCGTATGGCGATCTGGATACTCGGCCGCAAATAATAACGAAACGGGGCGATGGGCCTTGGTATACTTCGCGCCTTTTCCAGCTTGATGGGTCGCTAAGCGCTTGGCGACATCAGTGGTAAATCCTCCGTAAAATGACCCATCATTGCACAACAAGACGT
Source organism: Fructilactobacillus myrtifloralis (assembly GCF_024029335.1). NCBI lineage: Bacteria > Bacillati > Bacillota > Bacilli > Lactobacillales > Lactobacillaceae > Fructilactobacillus > Fructilactobacillus myrtifloralis. The sequence goes on from NZ_CP097116.1 coordinate 366,962, forward strand.
AAAAATAAAAGTGGTTAGTTTCCATATAAAAGCTTCCTTACTGCTGGCGTATAGTGGTCCTGATCGTACACAATTAGTGGTGGTTGCACCTTTAACCCAGCGACCTGACCATCCTTGCGGGCTGCAATCAAAACCATGTTGGCGTCCCGGTTTGCCCGCGGATAGACAAACTGCAACTGCTTAGGGGCTAACCGCTGACTTTTTAAGGTGGTTAAAATCTCTAAGAGCCGGTCCGGGCGGTGTACCATAAAGAGTTTCCCCCCTGGTTTCAGTAACTCGCTAGCCGTCGATACAACTTCGCCCAGGTTAGTTTTTAACTCGTGGCGAGCAATTGCAAGGTACTCATTCGGATTTTTCCGGCTGGTCGCTTGGACAGGAAAGTACGGTGGGTTAACGGTGACGGTATCAACCGTTTCTTTGGCAAAAAATTGTAAACTTTGGTTTAAATCCGCATGTTGAACGTGCACCTGGTTTTCTAATTGATTTAACTGGACACTGCGACGCGCCATGTCACACAAACGAGCCTGAATTTCAATTTCCGTAATTTGCCCCCGCGTTTTGGGACTCAAAAACAACCCAACGGCACCGTTCCCAGCGCACAAATCCACAATCTGAGTTTTTGCGCTTTGCTTAACCTGGGCAAAATTAGCAAGGAGCACTGCATCCAATGAGAAGGAAAAGACCTCATCACTTTGAATGATTTGAATGTGGTTTTGATACAGTTGATCAATTCGTTCTCCCGGTTGGAGTTCGACGTGCTTCATGAATTTTCTCCTTTGCAAAACTCGGTCGGCGCATAAATGGTATACTGTTAGATGTTAATTTTACCTCTCAAAAGAAAGGATGAGAAGATTGTTTTATACAGTGGCCTTCTCGATCATTAAATGGATCATTCTGATTTTCAACGGCAAACCGGAACTCAAGAATCAACAACGCATCCCGGCTGGCAACTACGTTCTGATTGCCCCCCACCGCACCTGGTTTGACATGCTCTACTTTGGTGCATTTCTGCTACCAAAGCATTTTTATTTCATCGCGAAAAAGGAGCTGTTCAAAAACCCGATTGTAGCTTGGGGACTACGTAAGTGTAACGTTGAACCAGTCGATCGTGCCAATCCCGGGATTTCCGTCGTTAAAAAACCGGTTAAGGTCCTGAAGAAAACTGACCTGTCGGTGTTAATTTTCCCCTCCGGAACTAGACACTCGACCAAGTTAAAGGGAGGGGCCGCCCTCATTGCCAAGATGGCGCAGGTGCCCATGCTTCCCGTTGTGTACCAAGGACCGTTAACCCTGAAAGAGGTCTTTTTACGCCAGCGGGCACACATTAATTTTGGCGAACCAATCTACGTTCCTAAATCAAACAAACTGACCGATGCTGATCAGGAAGCGGTGGAAGCACAAATGGCCGCAGCCTTTGCCGCCCTTGATCGCGAACTTAATCCGAATTATGTTGACCACGACGCCACGAAAAAAACCACTACATCATAGTGGTTTTTTTATTAGCTTATTTAGCATTTCGTTTCATTGCAATCATCATTTGGTTCAGTTTCTTCTTAGAAGGTTTCTGTCCCATTTGCAACATCATGGCCTTGAGCTGTTCCTCGTTAATTGGCGGGTTATCCTTGAGGTACTTTTCCATGTACTTCCGAGCTAAGAAGAACCCAGCTACTGCTCCAGCGACGAGGGCTAAAATAATTAATAAAATCCAAATCCAGGCTGCCATTAGCAACGCCCTCCTTTCTGTCCTATTTAGTCATCCCGTAAATTCTTTTTCCGTTGTACTTCTTTAACGGGTTCAGGAGTTACTTCATTACCATCCTTATCATACAACTGCGTCATTTCTAACTGCGTTTTAAAGTTGGCTTTGAACCGTTTTAAGTACTCTTTACGTAACTTTTCTTGTTCCGCTTTTTCCTCATCAGTTAACCCTTCTGCCTTCGCCTTGTGGGCTAACTCATTAATGCGGGGAATTAGCTGTTTTAACTTTTCATCATCTGCCACGTTTCCCACTCCTTTTTTCTGATTTCCTCCATAATAGCATGAAACTGCTGATAATTAAATAGAAAGCGGGCGAACTAACGTTTGCAAACTTCCCGTTTTATGGTACGCTAACAGCATTGATAGTAAACGAATCTGAGGTGTTCACATGTCTTCTCAAGTCAATACAAAGCAGCAAGAAATTCTCCAATTCATCTACGAAAACGTCCTCGATCACGGTTATCCCCCAACCGTCCGAGAAATTGGCAAGCAAGTCGGTCTTTCTTCAACGTCAACGGTACACGGGCATCTTGCTCGGTTAGAAAAGAAAGGGTACATCGCTAAAAACCCGACTAAACCTCGAGCGCTCGAGATTACCGAGGATGGCATTCGGTCGCTTGGCATACAACCCCACACGACAGAAAATGAAATGCCCCTCTTAGGAACGGTTGCCGCCGGAGAACCAATTTTAGCCGTGCAAGAGGCCACTGACTACTTCCCGATTCCTAACGATTTACGCTATCAACGGGCGGATCTGTTCATGTTAACCATTAGTGGTGAAAGCATGATTAACATCGGCATTTTAGACGGAGATCAGGTAATCGTCAAACGGCAACAAACCGCGGAAAACGGGGAAATCGTGATTGCCATGAACGATGATGGCGAGGCCACTTGCAAGCGTTTCTACAAGGAAAGTGATCACTTCCGGCTCCAACCCGAAAATGACGACATGGCGCCAATTATCCTCACGAACTGTGTGGTCTTGGGCAAGGTCGTCGGTCTGTACCGGGGCGAAATTGACTAACTTGCTTACTAACAAAAAAAGAACCAATCCACTGGATTGGTTCTTTTTTTGTTACGAATTTTCGTGGGCAATTTTAGCGGACGCCGCTCCGGCAACGGCACCCACAATGTCATCAATGAACGTCGTGACCCGGGACTGTTCTTGGTCTAATTCCTTCACAATCCCCTGCTTGTTGGTATCTAAACCACAGTAGTTCGTAATTCCAATCGTCCCGTAGATGTTCGCAATTCCTAACGCCAGCGTTTCATCAACTCCAAACACGCCTAAATCATGTTCCACAATGCTCTGAAGTGGCTCCGAGAGTTGGTGGGTCGTTGCCAAACGGTCGATTTCCATCCCGACCAACGCGTTATTCAACACTTCCCGCTTGTGGAGGACATCAATCACAATCTTATCCACGTATTCCATGCTCGGAATGCTAATAAATTGTTTTTGTAAATTATAGGTCACCTTAGAAATATCGCGAACGGTAACCCCATTTTGATTCAGAAACTCAATCACCTTGTCATAGGCCTGCGTATCTGGATATTTATAATCTCGTTTATCGACCATCGTCACTCTCCTCATCAGTTGGCATCAACGTTACATCATACTTGTTGGGGTAATTTTGGTCCGTCACAATCACACTAATCGGCTTTTGGTCCTGGAGATGTTGTTCAATCACTTCACCGACGTACGCGGCCCCGTTAAAGTCCTCTTTAAAGTCATCGAAGGTGGAAAAGTAATTAATTTCCACCACCGTATCACAGTCACTTCCAGAGGTCGTTAATTGTTCAACGTGAAGCATTCGATTGGTTTTTAACCGGTCTAAGAGCGGTAATGCAAATTCTTGGTAGAACTTTTCCACCCGGGTTAATTCCGTTTCCACGTCATTGGCTTCAGAACTGATGGCTGCTAATTGCTGGGCTTCACTTGGATTTAAGGTTTGGACGTTTTCTAATAGGAAGGTTTGGTCATGCCCATCCAAAGCCGTGGCAATTTCTGCCGTAAACTGATCGTCATCCCCTTGATTTAAGGCATTCGCCAGTTGCTCCGTCGTTTCGACATCGTAATCATTGTAAAGTTGTTTCAAATTCCCCATTTGCTTTAAATAGGCTTTTTGTTCTTCTTTTAATTCGGCTTGAACCTTAGTTAACCGACTTTTCAAATTTTGGTAATAGTTAAATTCTGTAATATCCATGTTTACCATCCTTTCTTTTAGTGAAGGTCCCCCACAATGGTGATCACCATCATCACGGTTGCAAACAAATTATTAATAAAATGGAGGGCAATGGAGGCTTGAATCCGATTAGTTTTCACGTATGCTCGAGCAAGAATCATCCCCATCACGGCGTAGATCAAAAAACTTAACCAGTTCGAACTCGCGTGCCCGGCTGAAAAGACGATTCCACTCGTTATAATCGATAACCACACGGGCGCCCAACTCATTACCCCGCGAATTAGGTAACCCCGAAAAACGAGCTCTTCTAAAATTGGAGTCAAAAAAACAATGCCAATGCTGAATAAAATCAACACCACTGAGTTACTTGACAATAGTCGATAAATAATCTGGTTGTTTTCACTGGCACTGGACAAATGCAGGACCTGCCCCATAATTCCAATTCCGATCTCAGCTGCAAAAATTTCCAACTGGGAGTACCCAATTAGTTTCCAATCCGCTTTGGTTAGCCACCCGCGGGGATTGTTCCAGACATGACGAAAGGCTCGCCAGGCTAACCAAATTGCGCCTAGATACAAGCCAAAGTAAACGACCGCCACGCCAGTTGTCCCTAGCCAATTGAAATGCTTGGCTCGCAGTAACATCACTGGAATCGGCACGATCAGTACTAACCCGCATAAACCAATGAACAGTATAAGTCGGAGCAAAAATTGCCAAACTTCCCTAATCTTCATGTCGTTGGTCATCATCCTTTTCTGGATGGCGCTGCGCCTTGCGCTGTCGCAGGAGCACTACGACCACAATTAATAGTCCCTGTAATCCCACTAAAAGCCCCAGCAACCAAAGTCCGAGACGTAGTTTTCCGGATTCAAAATAACCAATTCCAAGGAGCAGGCCACTTAGTGCCACTGTTATTTCGCATAAACGCTTCATTATTCACCATCACTAATTTTGATTATTAATAGGATACCATAATTTAGCCACCGGCTTCGTCATTTTCTCGAATTTCGTGAGCGTGCTATACTAAGATTATTACAGAAGAAGGAGTTATTTATGGTGATAATTACGGCTGGAATGATTGGCGTGGGAAAGACCACGTTAACGGGTAAGATTGCAGAACACTTGGGGACCAAACCCTTTTACGAACCAGTAGGCGACAATCCCGTGTTACCTTTATACTACAAGAACCCGAAGCAATATGGGTTCTTGCTCCAAATTTATTTTCTTAACAAACGATTTGCCATGATTAAGCGGGCGTTAGCTGACGATAACAACGTGTTGGACCGTTCGATTTATGAGGACGCCCTGTTTACCAAGGAAAACAACGTCGCTGGCAACATTTCTGACGTAGAACTATCCGTCTACCTCACCCTCCTCGATAACATGATGGCAGAACTAAACGACATGCCCAAAAAACGACCCGATTTGCTGGTTTACGCCGATGCGGATTTCCCGACGATTCTCAACCGCATTAAAAAACGGGGCCGGGATTACGAACAGTTCGATGATAATCCAGAATTGGAAGATTACTACCATAAAATGTGGCAAGCATACCAGCAATGGTACGAAGACTATGACGTTAGTCCCAAAATGAAGATTGACTTACAAACTTACGACCTTCAAGATCCGCACAATACCTCCGTTATCTTGAACCAAATTGACGCTAAAATCAAAACCTTATCGAAATAACCGCAAGGGCACAACGACTATACTCGTTGTGCCCTTGTCCTTTTATTTAGGGGTTGCAAAAAACTGCTCCGCGAGGTGCTTGTAAATCTCAATGGTCGTTAAAAAACTACTAATCGTGGTATGTTCATTAATTTGATGGGACGTCCCGGCCTTATCGGGGCCCAGTACGATCACCGGTAAATCGGGCTGATGTTGCACAAAGACACTCGCATCGGTGGCCCCGTTATCAATCCCAGCTTGAATGTTGCGGTCTGGATAAGCAGCCTGGGCAATTTCAACGGCCGTTTGCACTAACCAGGACTGCTGAACACTCTCCACGGGATAGAAATCATGAATCACCTGTAATTCTAACTGATAATCAGTGGTGCGATTGATGGTGTCAATCGTCTGCTGGATTAAATCACGCACGGACTGGTTATCAAAGGCCGGGGTGGGCCGCACGTTTCCGAATAATGTGGCTGCGTCTGGAATCGTGTTGATCTGTTCGCCTCCCTGAATCACCGTTACGCTGTGTTGGACCTTTCCGAGCTGGTCATCAACCGGTAAGTCTGTAAACAGCTGCGCTTCTTGAGCCATGTAGTGGGCCAATCCCTGAATGGCATTAATTCCCTGGGTGGGCACCGAACTATGCGCGGCCTTGCCCTTACTAACGATCCGGTAGTTAAAACTTCCAGAATGCGCGTAGGTGACGTCTCCATCAGTGGCTTCTCCCACAACGAGGGCATCCAAATCAGTTAACAACTCGGGCGCCACTTGATAAGCACCCGGTGCCCCAAACTCTTCTCCCGCCGTGATGATTAAGCGAATCCGGCCCGGAAGCGGAGTCCCACTCTCCACAAGTTCGATGAGTGCGATTACTTCCGCAGCTAAGCCACTTTTCATGTCTGCCGCTCCCCGACCGTATAATTTGTCACCAACTACCGTGGCAGCGAATGGTGGGTATTGCCAGGCCGCTTCGTCTCCGACGGCCACCGTATCCTGGTGTCCAGTAAACCCTAAAATTTGGTCAGTATTTCCCGTGCCAACTTCCACGATTAGATTCGTCCGGTCGGCATCGGTAGCTAATGGTGTAACCTGACTGGCAATGCCATGCTGATCTAAGAGGTTCACGAGGTACTCAGATAGCGCCCCTTCGTTTCCATTCACGGTCGGAATTTGAATCAAATCCCGTAAAATTTGGATTTTTGCTTCCTGTTCCATGCCTAGCAGTCCTTTCTACTTTAAGTTTAAGTTCCAAGCAGGAATTTGGTTAATCCCCGAGACGGCTTTAATTTTGCGGGCCGTCGTTTTTGTTTGGTAGGCTTTAACTAACTTCTTAATCCGTGGATCATTGCGATTCTCCCGGTTAGCTGCGATAAAGTTAATCCACTGTTTCGATTGGTGGTTAAACGGTTCCGTAAAAATTGCTTGCTTCGGATTCAAAGCGGCCGTCTGGGCGTAGTTCCCGTTCACCACGGCGGCGTCCACATCATTTAAGGAACGCGCCGTTTGACTAGCATCAACCTCTTTAATCTTCAGCTTCCGGGGGTTCTCTACAATCGAACGGGCATCCGCCAGCTTAGTGTGCGGCTTTAATTTTAACAAGCCCGCACTTTGCAGGACGAATAGGGCCCGGGACTCATTATTGGCGTCATTAGGAACCGTAATGGTACTTCCAGTTGCTAAGTCATCAAGCGTGTGATGTTTGTACGAGTAAATCCGCATTGGTTCAATGATTGTATCTCCGACCGCAACAATGTGATCATGGTGTTTTTGGTTCCAAAGGTCCAAAAAGGGATAATTTTGAAAGGCATTCACGTCAATACTGTGATTAGCAAGCGCTGCGTTGGGCTGACTGTAATCCGTAAACCGTTGAAATTGGACCTTGAGACCGTATTTTTGCGCGGCTGTTTCGGCAACTGAATCCCAAATCTGTTGTTCTGCTTTGGAACCCGCCATAATGCCGACCGTAATCGTATTCTTTTGTTCGGCAGCCCCGCGTCCAAAGCTTAAGTAGCCCATGAACACGATAAAAATGATAATGACGGCCCACAGACCCGTTTTCACTCGTTTTGACATTCGATCTCCCCCTTTAAACACTCGTTACAATAAAAAAGCATCCGTCCTTTAAAAGGACGGATGCTCCGCGTTACCACCTTACTTTGTTAGCGAATCACTACGCTAATCTCCGTGAGTTTCAAGCCCCTTACTTTCGGCTGAAACCCAGTGGTAATAACGACCACAACCCCGCTCCTAGTTTGTTCCCACTCACTAGGAAAGACTCCAAGTCCATCTTCTGTAAGCCCCCATCATTTCCTCACACCATCCGGAAACTCGCTGGGATGGTTACTTACATACTCAACTCTTCAGTCATATCTAATTTAATTGGCTACACTATATAACGAATCCAGCTAGCTGTCAATTATCAATCACGTTACCGAATTTTACTTTGTCACCGTAAAGATGGCCTGGGCGTAAATGGACATTGCCAACATCAAATCGCTCACAGGTTGAAATTCATTGGCTTGGTGCATGGTATCAGTAGCTCCGGGGAACAAGGCTCCAAAGGCCACTCCATGTTCCATGAGGCGGGCAAACGTTCCCCCACCAACTACTTCTGGTTTAGCAGCTGCTTGTCCGGTTTGTTCACGATAAACGGCCATTAAATCCGTCACTAACGGATCGTCAGCGGGAACGAAGTGGGGTTCCATATTGCTAACCTGGGTTACCGATGCTTGATAAGGACCCGCTGCCTGCTCTAAGTGTTGTTGGATCGTTGCTGGTTCGATTCCCTTTGGATAACGGAAGTTCGTATTAATCACACCCCCCGTTTCAGCATCGTAGGTCATCAATCCCACGTTCATGGTGAGATCCCCCATCACGTCATCGTGAAACTGGAGCCCTAATTGTTCGGCACGGGAATCATCATGCAGGTTATTCGTAATGAAACGAATGAAGTTCGTGCCCGCCTGATCCAATGGGAGTTGCTTTAGAAACATTGCTAAGTAGGTTCCAGCGTTAATCCCGTTGCGCGGTTCCATCCCGTGGGCCGCTTTCCCAACCACTTCAAAGTGGACTTGTTTTCCAACGATACTAGCCGAGCCACTAACCGGGCTCGCTCCGATAAAGGTATCAAATTGCTGAATCACCGTATCGGGATCTTCCATCGTTACAAAGGCTTCGGCATCACGGGGCACCATGTTTTCTTTCAGACCCGCATTAAAGGATAATAACTGCTGTTCGGCAATGGCACTGGCTCCATCAAAGTGGGTTTCAAAGGTGACATTTCCCTTTTCCCCATTAATGAGCGGGAATTCGGCATCGGGCGAGAACCCGGCTTTGGGAGCCGGTTCAGTTTCAAAGTAACGGTTCATCCCGGTCCAATTGGTTTCTTCATCGGTTCCAATGATTAACCGGATTTTCAACTTCGGTTCAATGCCTAAGTCCTTTAAAATCCGTAGTCCATAGTAGGCTGATAATGCTGGTCCTTTATCATCAGAAGTCCCCCGACCAATGGCCTGTCCCTCTTCCACTAATAGTTCAAAGGGATTCGTGTCCCAACCATTGCCAGCGGGAACCGTATCGGCATGCCCTAAAATGGCAAAGTAGTCGTCACCAGTTCCGTATTCAATGTACCCTACCACGTTATCAATGTTTTTCGTGGTAAAGCCATCGCGGTCCGCAAACGTCAAAAACTGGTTCAAAGCCTTAGCAGGCCCAGGTCCTAGGGGAAATTCATCCGTCTGATTTTCTACATCCCGGGAACTGTCAATTGCAACCAGTTGCTTTAAATCAGCAAGATACTGATCTTGATACTTGGCTGCCGTTGCTTTCCAATCTGTCATATCTGTTCATCCTTTCGCGAATTAACTTATTTTAAGTTTAACATGAATCAACCATCTAAATGCTATAATAGCCCCGAGGTGAATAAATTGAAACTAATTACAGCATCCATTCTACCAAAAGTAATTCGAAAACGCCCAGTTGACAGTTTTAAGGGCACCTACGGCAAAGTCGCGCTCATCGGAGGTAACCAAAACTACGGCGGAGCTATCATCATGAGTACCTTAGGCACCGTTTCTGCAGGAGCTGGTTTGACAACAACCTTCACAGCCCCCAGCAACCAAAGCAGTCTCCACGCTTGGATTCCGGAGGCCATGTTTGCCGACTATCAGGACCAAACTTTACTCCAGCAACTCCTCCCCACGATGACCGTGATTAGCTTGGGCTCCGGGCTCGGAACCGACCAACAAGCCCTAGAGCTCATTCACACCGTCTTTGACCTGGTAACTCCCCACCAGACCCTGTTACTGGACGGTTCGGCGCTAACCCTAATCGCACGTGACCACCTGCAACTACCAAGCGCAAACATCATTCTCACCCCCCACCAGATGGAGTGGGAACGGCTCACCGGCGTCAAACTAGCGGAGCAAAATCCGGAAACTAATCAACGGGCCTACAACCAGCTAGCCGCTAACCAACCCCACTTAATTGCGGTGGTGAAGTCGGCGCAAACCGAGGTGTTTACCCCAACTGGAGCCTTTCAAAATACGACGGGCACGCCCGCGCAGGCTACGGGTGGAATGGGTGACACTCTTGCTGGAATCGTCAGTGGCTTTGCAGCCCAATTTGCCGATCTTGATGCCGCGGTGCTAGCAGCCGTTTATACCCACAGCGCGGTCGCTGACCAGCTAGCCCAACAGCAGTACGTAGTGTTACCCCACCAAATTTCAGCGGCGTTACCACGGTTTATGCACGAACACCAAGCAGAATAATCATTGTTAGTAAAACAGCCGTCCCATTCAGGACGGCTGTTTTGCTTTAGGTTAATGTAAATGATAAAAGAACACTACCTCTAGGCTCCGTACTAACGAAGGAACAGTTGCAAAATAGAGGTAGTGGTCCTCGCTAAGTCATTCAAAACTCCTTGTTTAATTGGTATTAATTTCACTTTCATCCCGCATTAATTGATCGGTACTGGTTGCAACTGCAACACGTAACTGGCACCGGCTTGCATAAATTCTAAACCGTAGCGTAGTTGGACCCAAACAAAATATTCGCCAAATCCTGAGTTGACCGCTATACTTAAGTAAGCGTTGTAAGTGTTAGTTTTTTTATCCCTAATTGCTTACAACTTACAAACTTACAAATTAAGAAGGAGCAGACGTATGAAAGCAGCAAAATTTATTCAACCCGGGGAAATGCGGATCGAAGACGCCCCCATGCCAACCATTGAAAAACCAACTGATGCCATCATCAAAATGGTCCGAGCCAGTGTTTGTGGTTCAGATTTATGGTGGTACCGGGGCATTTCAGAGCGGGAACATGGCTCTGCCACTGGTCACGAAGGAATCGGAATCGTTGAATCCGTTGGATCAGCAGTCAAAAACGTTCAACCAGGTGACTTTGTCATTACCCCCTTTACCCACGGGTGTGGCCACTGTGCCGCTTGTTTAGCTGGTTTTGACGGTAACTGTATGAACCGCGAATCCGGTGTTAACAACGGTTACCAAGCCCAATATCTCCGGTTTTCAAACGCTAGCTGGGCGCTCGTTAAAATCCCTGGTCAACCATCTGACTACTCTGATGACATGCTGAATTCATTCGTCACCCTCTCAGACGTTATGGCCACCGGTTACCATGCAGCTGCTACCGCTGAAGTTAAACCAGGCGATACGGTCGCTGTAATGGGTGACGGTGCCGTTGGTCTGTGTGGGGTCATCTCCGCCAAACTCCGGGGTGCCACCCGCATCATCGCCATGAGTCGGCATGAAGATCGGCAAAAGCTCGCGCGTGAATTTGGCGCCACCGAAATTGTCCCCGAACGGGGTGACGAAGCGGTCCAACACGTCTTAGACCTTACGGATGGAAACGGCGTCGATGCCGTCCTCGAATGTGTGGGAACGGAACAATCTGTGGATACCGCCACTAAAATTGTTCGCCCCGGGGCCGTCATCGGTCGCGTGGGGATTCCCCAAAAACCAGAAATGAACACCAACCAACTCTTCTACAACAACACCGGTTTACGTGGCGGAATTGCCTCCGTTACCACCTATGACAAAGAGGAATTGCTCCAAGCCGTCTTAGACGGAAAAATTAATCCTGGCAAGGTCTTTACGCAACAATTTAGTTTGGATGAAATCCAAGCTGCTTACGAAGCCATGGATCACCGTCAAGCCATCAAATCCCTGTTACTAATTGATGACTAAGTCATCCTAAGTCAGGAGCTTAATTACTAAACAAGCCCCACCCGCTAGCTTTAAGCGGGTGGGGCTTGTTTTAGTTCTGATTACTTATTCATCATCATACAGTAAGTTTACAAACTTGCGCAGGGTTTGCGGAGCATCCAACTTTTGCAGCCGAATTTGTAACAGCGTTAATTTAGGCGTGGCTTGCTGCAATTCCCGGAACTGCGTGATTAACTCCGTTTCTGTAGTGATCTCGGCAAACCGGTATGTGTCCGGAGCAGCCCCAAAGGCCGTTAGCAAATGTTGGTAGTTAAGTTGGGGGACATCATTATACCGCGCCTGTTCACCATGAATGACCCGTTCAATCGTGTATCCCTGATTATCAAGCAACAGGATAATGGGCGTCAGCTGGTGCTCAATTGCAAAGGCTAACTCTTGGATCGTCAATAAGAACGAGCCGTCCCCAATGCTAAGCAGATGGCGCCGGTCAGGATTGGCCAGTTGACTTCCCAATGCCGCTGGGAACGCATACCCAATTGAGGCCCACAACGGCTGACTGATTACCTCGGCCCCAGCTGGTAACCGTAAATCTTCAACCGTGAATTGGGACGTGCCTTGTTCGGCAATCACCACGTCGTTTGGTTGCACAAAATGCGCCAAGGCCGCTTGATAGAAGGCTTGGCTGACCGGTTGGTGTGGCTTTGCAACCGGTTCGGCTGGTTGGACTGGAGTCGTTGACTCTGGTGATTTAGTGGACGTCACGCGCTGACACTGGCACAATTGCTGAATCCACGTTGGAAACTGCTCCTGTGGGTTCTCAACCAGCGTTTCTCCGTAAAGCGAAATTACCGCTGGGTTCATGGTGATGGTGTGGTCGGGATCAAATTGGTGGGAAAATCCGGCCGTATTGGCATCCGAAAGGGAACTCCCGAGTAAAAAGACCACATCGGCTTGTTCAACTTGGGCTTGTAAGGCCTCATTCGCCAGTTTCCCGTGATAGGTGCCCATAAACTGCGGCATGGATTCAGTAACGGCGCCCTTACTGTCAATCAAATCGACAAACGGAAGGTTCTGCTCCGCGAGCCACGCTTGCAACACTGGACCTAAGTGAAACTGGGAAATTGCTTGCCCAATCACCACAAACGGGTGCTGTGCCGCGTGGATGGCCTGTTGCACTAATTGGAACGGAACGGTAGGCACTGGAATTGCATCTGGTGCCGTAAACAAGGTGGGAATTAATTGTTTAAACGCTGGATTAACTGGAAGTTCGGTTAAATCACAAGGCAAGCCTAAATAGGCCGGCTGCTTCGTGGTCACCAGCTTTCTAATCACCCGGTTTACAGCGGTAACCGCATGGCGAGCACTGATCACCTCGGTCACAATCCCCAGTTCCTGGTGCACCGCTTGAAAATGCCCAAACTGACCGTCTCCCAGGCTATGATGTACCCGTTTTTGTTGTCGTTGGGTATCCGTAGTTGGTAAGCCAACGATTTCTAAGACTGGGACCCCCTCAGTTTGACTGCCGGCAAAGCCGTTGATGGCACTTAACTCACCGACGCCGTACGTCGTTACAAACGCTGCCAAGCCTTGCTGACGGGCATATCCATCTGCTAAGTACGCCGCGTTTAACTCGTTAACGTTCCCACACCACTCCATGTCTTTTCGGGTTAGGACGTGGTCGAGGAAATTTAAATTATAATCACCGGGAACACCCAGCACCTTATGAACCTGACCATACTGCAAAACGTCTAAAAGATAATCAGAAATCGTATACGAACTCATTTGCCTGTGCCTCACTTTAATCATGCTAACCAAATTATTAAATTATCATCATTATAGTGATTCTGACTTTCATTTACAAATCATTATTCGATTGAAACCAGCCGAATTTGACTCGTTCCCGCTACCCGTTTAAAGTTTGCCAATAAATCATCAATCGTGATCGTAATGTGACTCAAATCAATTGAAATTACCACGCTTGCCATCTGGTGAATCGGAATGTTTTGGTTAATCGTTAGGATACTGGCCCCGCTCTCTGCCACCTGCTTCAAAACTTGTGACAATACCCCCGGGCGATCGTTCAGCATCAGTGAAATCACCGCTTTGCGGTTCCACGTTGCTTCGTCAGTTGAATAAACCATATCCTTATATTTATAGTAGCTCCCGCGGCTGATACCCACGGCCTTCACGGCTTCGCTAATGTTAGCGGCCTTGCCCTCTTCTAATAACTGGCGGGCAGCGATTACCTTGCCAAACATATCTGGCAGTAATGATTGATCTACAATGTAATACTGTTTAATTTTGCTCAACTCCCCTGTTTAACCCACGTTGCTATCGACTAATTTGTGCGAATTTATGCACAAACATCGTTAATTTTCTTAATCATATCAATTACCCAACGATAAATAAAGCCATGCTCAAGGGATTTTGAATTTCAACGCGGGGAACCTATGCTATAATTGATGTCCGAAAAAACAATTTTGGAAAGAAGGTTTTGGATTTGAAAAAATCACGAGTCGAGGCCCTGACCGATGCCATTGTCGCCATCATTATGACGATTATGGTACTGGACTTTCGGGTGCCGACTACCCCGCACTTCTATGAAATTTTTGATAACGTTCCAGAGTTATTCGCCTACATCGTTAGTTTTATTTTCATCGGCGTGGCTTGGTATAATCAACATTTCATGTTTTATCTCGTCAAACGTATTACCAAAAAGATTTACTGGGCAAACAACCTCTGGCTGTTTACAATGTCCCTCATTCCCATCGTTTCTGCCTGGGTAGGAAAATTCATGAACGACGTTGGTCCGCAGCTCTTCTACCTCTTATTTTTCACGGCTTGGAACCTGGCCTACCTCTTCTTGGCCAAGGTCATTCTGAACGAAATGAAGCACGAAGGTGATCAAACCGGCATTAAAGAAATCACCGAAATGTGTAGTTACCGGTTTCTCACTAGTTGGGGTTTCCCCTTACTGGTCATTGGAACTGGAATTGCAATTTTGATTTTCCCATTCAGCGGATTAGTGTTCAGCTTGATTGAGATCATTATTAACGGAATTTATACAACTCCAGATGGCGACAAACTTGAAGGTCCAGATGGAAAAAAGAAAAAAAAGCAGGATTAGTTCAAAACTAATCCTGCTTTTTTATGCTTAATTAACTAATGTGCAATACGGTCCGTAATCGTCCAACTCGGGCACCTAAAACCTGGTCGGCAAGGCGGCTCTTTAGGGTAAAGTACATGTACACACTTCCGCCAATTAGCGCTGCCACTCCGGTAACTACCAGACTCATCAGCGAACTATAGGGGTTCCCCACTAAGCCAATCAAAAAGTTCATGGCATAAACTGTGACTAAGGTAATTACATACATAATCAAAGCGTACGCAATTAAATCAGCCGAATCCATCAACATTTTGTGGACTTCGAATCCAAAGTCATGGTTTAAGGAATGAATGATGAGAAGGTTGGCTACGGTAAACCCAACGACCGTGGACATTAAGGTTCCAAACGCGCCAAACCAGTACACCAGTGGGAATTGAGTGATGACCTTGGCAATCGTTCCAATCACAAAGTACTTCACCGCCCGGCGATTTTGCGATACCCCCTGCATCACGGCAGAGGTAACCACAAATAAACCAATTGGAATCGCGGTAATCGCCGCAAAGGTTAACACGTTACTCCCAAAGTCCATGTTGGCCGTTCCGTAAAAAGTCCGGTTCAACGGACCAGCGACCGCAGCCATTCCTAGAGAAGCCGGTAACATCACGAACTCAAACAAAATCATGGTGTTAGACAGTTGATCTCGCATCATGGCCCGATTTCGCTTTGTAAAGGCCGTGGATAATAGCGGAACCACCGTGATGGCCAGCGACGATGCTAAGGAAATCACGATCATGGTCAGCTTGTTGGCATTTCCGGCAAAGACGGCGTAGTCCACTTGTAATGCCCGTTCGGAAAAGTTAGTTGCTAACCGCATAATGTCAAAGAAGGTAAACTGATCAATCAGGGAAAAGATGGTAACTCCTGCCCCCAAAATCACAAATGGCACCGCTTGACTAATGATTTCTCTGTATAACTGGTTGGTTGGGACCTGAAGCTGGTTATTACTGTGTGCCACCAAATTATGGTAATAGTGGCGCCGTTTCCAGTAATACCACCCCAGAATTAAGAACCCGAAGATGGCTCCGATACAGGCCGCAAAGGTTGATTGCGACACCGCCGTCACGTAGCTTCCGTGAAGCACCTTTAGGATGATGAAGGCTGAGGCCAACATGTAAATGACACGGGCCAACTGTTCCACAAACTGGGAAATCGCAGACGGCGCCATGTCTTCATATCCCTGAAAGTACCCCCGGGTTAAGCTCATTGCGGGAATAATCAGCACCGCCCAGGCTAACGAGTGAATCACCGGAATCACATTGGGATCTCCATTCGTAAGCAACGGCGCGGCAAACCATAAAATCAGGGCACTAATGATTCCCATCAAGATTGACAGGATAATTCCCTTTTTATACAGCTGCACTCCAACTCCATACTCATTTAACGCATTATAGTGGGCTACTTGCTTTGCAATGGCAGAGGGAATCCCAGCAATGGCCACAATTAAAACAAAACTGTAAATGTTATAACCCTGGGTATACAGTGAGTTCGCAATCGGGAATAAGGAGGCTCCAAAGATGAGCCGCCAGGGAATGATGTAAAGTGCCCCGAGAATTCGCGACAGGATACTCCCAATCGTCATCCAGGCAGACCCCTTGAGCATTTGGCCCTTGGCTCGTTCCGAATCCGCAAATTGTTGTTGCTCTTCTAACTGATTGTTTTCAACATCGTTATCCACTAAAATAACCTACTTTCGCCCTAAAAATCTTAAACAACTAATCTAACACAAACTAGGCTAATTAGCTACAATATTAACAATCTTCCCAGGAACCACAATCACCTTGCGGATTGTTTGGTTAGCCAGGTTGGCAATGACATCCGGATTAGCAAGGGCGACTTCTTGAATGGCATCCCGATCAGCATCCGCTGGAACCGAGATCCGGGCCCGCACCTTTCCGTTCACCTGAACGGCCAGTTGCACCTCATCCGCCTCTAATTGTGCGGGATCGTAAGTTGGCCAACTTGCGTATGCAATCGTTTCATCGTGCCCCAACCGGTGCCAAATTTCTTCGGCTAAATGTGGGGTAATTGGTGAGAGCAACTTAATTAGTCCTTCCGCGTATTCCTTGGGTAGTGCCTGGTGCTTATAAACTTCGTTCACAAATACCATCATTTGGGAAATGGCGGTGTTAAACCGCATCTTTTCGATGTCATCAGTCACTTTTTTAACGGTCTGGTTATAAACTTTGTCAAGGTGCCCATCGTTGGTGGGTACCACCAAACTCGTCATTTGTTCGTCATCACCGACATACATCCGCCAAACCCGCTTAATCCACCGGTTGGCACCCGTGATTCCCTCGGTACTCCAGGGTTTGGATTCAGTCAACGGACCCATAAACATTTCGTACAACCGCAGGGTGTCAGCCCCATACTCGTTAACAATGTCGTCTGGGTTCACCACGTTCCCCTTTGATTTGGACATTTTTTCGTGGTTCGTCCCGAGAATCATTCCCTGGTTAACCAAACGCTGGAAGGGTTCCTTCGTTGGCACAACTCCCAGGTCATACAGGAATTTGTGCCAGAACCGGGCGTACAAGAGGTGCAAAACCGCGTGTTCGGCTCCACCAACGTAGAGATCAACTGGCAACCAGTAGTCTAACTTCTTCGGATCAGCAATCATTCGGTCGTTGTGAGGATCAATGTAACGCAGGTAGTACCACGAACTGCCGGCCCACTGGGGCATCGTGTTTGTTTCCCGGCGACCGTGGCGACCGTTTGCATCCGTGACGTTAATCCAGTCACTCAGGTTGGCTAGCGGACTTTCTCCGGTTCCAGATGGCTTAATGTTATCGGTTTTCGGGAGCCGCAGGGGTAATTCGGATTCTGGTACAAGCGAGGTACTGCCATCATCCCAGTGGATCACGGGAATTGGTTCTCCCCAGTACCGTTGCCGAGAAAAGATCCAATCCCGGAGTTTGTAGTTAACCTTCTTTTGGCCGGCATCATGCTCTTCCAACCAGGTTAAGATCGTCTGAATGGCCTCGTCTTTTCCCATGCCATCGAGGAACCCAGAATTAATGTGCACTCCATCACCGGTGTAGGCTTCCTTACTAATGTCTCCGCCGGCAATCACCGGTACGATAGGCAGGTTAAACTTCTGTGCAAATTCATAGTCCCGTTGGTCGTGAGCCGGCACAGCCATAATGGCTCCCGTTCCATAGGAAGGCAAAACGTAGTCCCCAATCCAAACGGGTAGTTTTTCCCCGTTTACCGGATTGATTGCATATGCACCCGTAAACACCCCTGATTTATCCTTATTCAAATCGGTCCGTTCCAGGTCTGATTTGGAGGCAACTTCCTGGCGGTAATCGCGAACTGCCCCGGCTTGATCAGGTGTGGTAATGAGATCCACAAGTGGATGTTCTGGTGAAAGCACTAGGTACGTTGCTCCAAACAACGTATCGGCCCGGGTTGAAAAGACTTCAATGGCAGCCTCAGCTTGGTCAGCAACTGGGAAATTGATGCTGGCTCCCACTGATTTTCCAATCCAATTCCGCTGCATCTGCTTAATGCTTTCCGGCCAGTCTAGGTCATCCAAATCATCCAAGAGTCGTTCGGCATACGCCGTAATCCGCAACACCCACTGTTTCATTGGTTTCCGGTATACGGGGTAGCCACCGCGTTCGGTCTTTCCGTTGACCACTTCTTCGTTGGCAACCACGGTTCCGCCCATGAGGTCCGGGGCCCAGTTAACTTCAATTTCATCTTCGTAAGCCAAGCCCTTTTTGTAGAGTTGTTCAAAGATCCACTGGGTCCACTTGTAATACTTTGGATCGGTCGTGTTCACTTCCCGACTCCAATCGTAAGAAAACCCGAGGGATTTGATCTGCCGTTTAAAGTTTTGAATGTTTTGATTGGTAAAGTCCGCGGGATTATTCCCCGTTTTCATCGCATACTGTTCGGCTGGCAAACCAAAGGCGTCCCAGCCCATCGGATGCAGCACGTTTTTACCCTGCATCCGGTTGAAGCGGGCCATGATGTCCGTTGCGGTATACCCTTCTGGATGCCCCACGTGGAGCCCCTGTCCGGATGGGTATGGGAACATATCCAAGACGTAGTATTTCTCCTTGTTGGGATCATCACCCGTCCGAAAGGTTTGGTGCTCATCCCAATATTTTTGCCATTTTTGTTCAATTTCCTGGTGATTGTAGCCCATGTCATTCACTCCTTTAACCTGACTGGTTGCTTGTGATTTACGCCATAAAAAAAGCCTATAGAAATTAATTCTATAGGACGAACTTCCGCGGTACCACCTAATTTTTCCCCACCTGGGGAACCCCTTAAGTCCATAACGCGGAAAACGGTTAATCGGTCCGATTAACGAAACCTCCACAGCAAGTTCGTCGCAAAAAGTTCTAAGCTTCCACCATCCGCTTAGTCGCTGATAACTTTTGTACCACTACTACTCTGCTTCTTTGGTTTAATCATTTGGTTACCCCCACGATAGCAAACTGCGGGGCAAAACACAAGGTTTTTATTGCTATAATACTATGGAAAGGATGGTTTATCATGCAATTACAATCAGCTTTACAATTTAGCCATACGCTCTTAGAACAAGTCGTGAATCCCGGTGACGTCGTAGTCGATGCCACGGCTGGAATGGGGCACGATACCCTCAAACTAGCTCAGTTGGTTGGACCCACTGGACACGTCTATAGTTTCGACATCCAAGCTCCGGCAGTAACGGCCACCAAAGCCAAGCTGGCAGAAGCGGGCTACCACAACGCTACTGTGCTCCAACAGGGGCATGAACGGCTCGATGAAACGGTTGCAGGTCCCATTAGCGCCGCCATCTTTAACCTGGGTTACCTTCCTCGGGGTGACCATGCCCTCATTACCCAACCAGCAACTACCCTCACCGCCTTACAAAAATGTCTCGGGCTGTTAGCTCCCGAAGGCGTCGTGGTGGTCGTCTGCTATTATGGTCATCCGGGCGGGGCCACCGAGAAAACGGCTGTCCTAGGCTGGGCCGCCCAACTCCCTCAGGCTGACTTTAACGTCTTACAGTATCAGTTTCTTAATCAGGTACATGAACCACCGATTCTACTCGCCATCCAAAAGCGCTAGGCGCGGGGCCGATGATCCAACCAGTTAACAACCGCAGCCGCAACCACTAAAAGCGCAGCGACCAGAAAGACGTTGTGTAACGCCCCGTACAGGATTTCCTTGAGCTGGGGCAGTAAGTGAGCTGCTAAATGCTTAGCCGTTTGGGGGTTAATCAGTTCGTTCATTAACTTTAGACTGGTTTGCGGGTGCGTTGCCACCCCATGGCTCATGGAGGTATTCATCACGATTCCAAACACGGAGATCATCAAGGTTTGCCCGAGCGTCCGACTCAAGGTATTAAAGGACGAGGCTACCCCGATTTGATCGTTAGCAACCTCATTTTGGACGGTTACAGATGCATTGGTAATGCACAGTCCAAACCCAATCCCCAACACTCCAGAAATGATGAAAAATAACCAAAACGGGGTTGTAATCGGAGCAACGATCGACGCGAGACTCCCGATCCCAATGAAAATCAGGCTTAAATAGGTAATCAGTTGGGGACGGAATTTCACCAATAACTTACCAGTCCAAAATGACCCAATGATCCACATGATTGAACTCGGGGTGATCGCAAAGCCGGCCATGGTTGCCGGTAATCCTAGGATTCCCTGGGTCCAATCAGGGAGGTAAACTTCATAAGCAAAGATAAACCCACTAATCAGTGCTGCAATTAAATTCTGGGTCACAAAGGTCCGCTGCTTAAACATGGCGAGCGGGATGATGGGATCGACCGCCCGGCGTTCCTGGTGAATAAACCATACCAAGCCCACAGCTGCCACCACGATGCACCCAGCAATCAACGCCCAGTTCAGTGGTTGTTCCCCTAATAATTGAAAGAGATACATGATGGCTAACAACACGACGGCGATCAACACGACTCCACCGTAGTCAATGCGGCTGGTTCGTTTGGTAACTGGTTCCACCAAGAACCACCAAATTAACCCAATCGTCACCAGCCCAATCGGCACGTTCACAAAGAAAATCCAGTGCCAGGACAGCTGGTCGACAATAAAGCCCCCTAATAAGGGGGCCACAATCGACGCAATTCCCCAGGCCGAACCTAGTAACCCGACCACGTCCGCTCGGCGCTCAAAGGGATAGAGGTCCGCGACAATCGTAAAGGAAACCGGCATGATGACCCCAGCGCCTACTCCCTGCACCGCACGCCAAATGATTAAGGTGATCATCCGATCGGACATTCCAGAAAACATGGAACCAACCGTAAACACGATGAGCCCAAAAATAAAGACCCGTTTACGTCCGAGTTGATCAGCTAACTTTCCGTAAATCGGGGTCGCAATCGCGTTGGTCAACAGGAAAATGGAAAAGACCCAGTTCATTAAGGCTACTCCGTGTAAATCACCAACAATGGTAGGCATGGCCGTCGCAACAATTGTCCCTTCCACGGCACTCATAAAGGTGGCAATGAAGAGGGCAATCGTCACCACCCGGACGTTTGTGACTCGTTTTTCCATTCGACTGCTTCACTCCTTTCTGACTAAAAAAACGACCCTCTCGGATCGACTTTCTTAGTTTAACTTAATTCTTTTTTACCGCATCCTGCAACTGTGCAACCCGGTCAGTGTGCTCCCATGGTAAATCAATATCATCGCGACCAAAGTGGCCATAAGTAGCAGTTTGTTCGTAGATTGGTCGTTGCAAGTCTAACATCTGAATAATGCCCGCCGGCCGTAAGTCAAAGGTTTGGCGAATTGCAGCAATCAACTCTGGTTCCGAATAATCAGAAGTTCCGAAGGTGTCAACTTCAATCGACACCGGTTCAGCAACCCCAATTGCATATGCCAACTGGATTTCGACCCGATGGGCTAACCCAGCGGCTACCAAATTCTTAGCAATATAACGAGCGGCATAACTAGCGGAGCGATCCACCTTCGTGGCGTCCTTTCCAGAAAAGGCGCCCCCACCGTGGTGTGCCGAGCCCCCGTAAGTATCAACAATGATCTTACGACCGGTTAAACCAGCGTCCCCATTTGGTCCCCCAATCACGAATTTCCCGGTTGGGTTGATCAGGTATTTCGTTTCGGCATCCAAATACTGGGCAGGAATCACCTGCTTGATAATCTGATTGATCACATCCGTCCGAATTTGCTCCTGCGAAACGTCTGGATCATGTTGGGTACTCAAGACCACCGTATCAACCCGCAGTGGTTTCCCCTGTTCGTCAAATTCGACCGTTACTTCGGCCTTCGCATCCGGACGCAAGTAGCTCAGTTCGCCACTTTTACGGACCTCAGCCGTTTTACGCATTAACTGGTGTGCTAACGAAATTGGTAAGGGCATCAATTCAGGCGTTTCGTCAGTGGCATACCCAAACATAATTCCCTGATCCCCAGCCCCAATTTGGTCCAGTGGATCAGCTTGGCCAGCCCGGGTTTCTTCTGATTCATCTACCCCCTGCGCAATGTCTGGTGATTGTTCATCGATTGAAACCAACACCGCAACGTTATCAGCATCAAAGCCGTACGCAGGGTTGTCATACCCAATCTTGCGGATTGTATCGCGCACAATTTCGCGGATGTTAACATCTGCGGTCGTTGAGACCTCTCCAAAGACCAATACTAGTCCCGTGGTAACTGATGTTTCACAGGCCACCCGGGCTTGCGGATCTTGTTCTAAAATGGCATCCAAAATGGCATCACTAATGTGATCGGCAATTTTATCTGGGTGTCCTTCTGAAACTGATTCAGAAGTAAATAAATGTTTCTCACTCATCTGATTTTCCCCCTAATGGTTTTTGGTTACAAGGCAGCTTCACTTTGCGTGAATCCTATCGGGAACATACTCATAACTATTTTATCCTATCACAAGTTTTCCTAAATAAGTAGTTGAAGCCCACGAAAAAGTCCACTAAGATTAAGCTATTGAGGTAAATACTATGAAAAAATACGTAAATTTCTGCATTCACTACCGCTGGTGGTGGGAAAATTTGTTCTATCTCCTGCTCACCATCATCGTTTGGAACCTCGCGGCCAACCGGCCTTCGAGTTCGGCCACGACCTTGCAAACGAGTTGTTTTCTGATTATGGAGATCGCCTGGGCTGGCAGTTGCCTAGTTTTCTTACGCAAATGGGACGTCCGCTTCACAATCATCCTGACCGGCAGCGCCGTCCTGCTGGCGTTGCTCGCTCGGTTACCGGGGATTCTGATCTGGGCAACCCTGTTTTACGCCGTGGTCAGCGTGGCCCTGCGCGTTCCGCGCCTGGCACTTCACAACCAGTACGGGTTGTTCTGCTTCTCCCTGATCAACGCCGTTATTCCGGCAGCGTCCTTAAACTTTTTAACCAGTCAATATTTAGAGCGCAGTACCCTCCTAAACATTGGGATTCTACTGACCCTCTACTTCCTCTTTTACGCGCTACGCTTTACGAACGAACTGGCACAACCTAGTAACGTGCTCTTCATTTTCTTATTTGCGGGCCTAATCCTAGCAAACTTTCCACTCCTAAAGGACAGCTTGCTAATTGCCTTAGTCCTCCTAGCTTACGGGGGCCAAATCTTCACCCGCAACGAACGCCTGCGCATTTGCTTAGTCGCCTTCTTTGTGATTGCATTAATCGCATTTATCAATTAAATTTTGACAAACTAAAAACAGCAGTGCCATTGGGGACTGCTGTTTTTTATTTCACGCTAATTCAAGGAAATTCCCTGCAAGAAATTAGTTACCCGTGGAGTAGGGTGGGCAAAGAAATCGGCACACGAACCGTCAAACTGAAGTTGGCCGTCCTCTAGGAAGAGGATCTTATCGGCCGCGTTCTTGGCAAACTGCATGTTGTGAGTTACGACAATCATTGATTGTCCTTCACCAGCCAATTGTTCCAGCATCTTTAAAACCTGCGTTTCCATCTCTGGATCTAGCGCACTGGTCGGCTCATCTAACAAGATATACTTCGGATGAACCGCGAGCGCCCGACAGATTGAAATCCGTTGCTGTTGGCCTCCCGATAACTCCTGGGGATAAACATCCGCATAGTCAGAAAGCCCCACTTCCTTCAGTAACGCCCGGGCCTGCGTTTCCGCTTGCTCTTTTGGCACCTTTTGCACGTAAATTGGCGCCACCGTAATATTTTGGAGAATCGTCAAATTAGGAAAGAGATTCCAATTTTGAAACACCATACTAGTTTGATCCCGAAATTCGTTCTTAGTCTTTTTATCAACCGGTCGGGAAAAATCAACCTGCAGGTCATCCAGTGCCAGGGTTCCAGCATCTGGTTGAACCAAGAGGTCTAGTGACCGAAGTAAGGTGGTCTTTCCTGATCCAGATGGGCCCACGATTACCGTGGTTTGGTGTTCGGGAAATTCGGTACTAATCCCCTGTAACACGGATTTCGACCCGAATTTTTTTTGAATGTCATTAATTTTAAACACTAGTCGGCATCCCCCTTCAGATAACGTGATGACCGTTTTTCCAAGTAGTGTTGCAGGACATTTAAGATCGAACACAAAATGGCATACAGAACCGCAACTTCCATGTACATTAGCAACGGTTCAAAGTTTTGCGCTGCAATTTGTTGACTAACCTGAAACATTTCGGCAATCGTAATCGTACTTGCTAACGACGTATCTTTAACTAAGCCAATAAATTCGTTAGAAAGTGGTGGCAAA
This sequence comes from Fructilactobacillus myrtifloralis, assembly GCF_024029335.1. Classification (NCBI taxonomy): domain Bacteria; kingdom Bacillati; phylum Bacillota; class Bacilli; order Lactobacillales; family Lactobacillaceae; genus Fructilactobacillus; species Fructilactobacillus myrtifloralis. The sequence goes on from NZ_CP097116.1 coordinate 391,594, forward strand.
GCCGTCCGTAACGCCTGGGGAATGATGAAGTGCCACAACGTCTGGGGGGTTGAAAAGCCCAAGGTGTATGCTGCTTCCCACTGATCCTCACTAACCGACTGTAACGCAGCTCGAATGGTTTCTGACCCGTAGGCCCCCATGTTAAGCGAAAACCCAATCAGCGCCGCAATGAATGGTGCTAACTTAATCCCCACTGACGGGAGTCCAAAGAAAATGATAAATAATTGAACTAGTAACGGCGTTGACCGAAAGGCCCATACGTAAAAACTGATCACGGCCCGTAACGCAACCCAGGCCACATGACCAACTGGTCCCAGGTTCGGTTTTAACGTTCGAATCAAAGCTACGATAAACGCGATCACCATCCCAAATGCAAAGGAAATCAGTGCTAAGGGAATCGTGAACTTCACCATCGCCGTCAACAAACTGGGGAGCGATGACGTAATAATCTCAAGCATCCTTAATCAACCCCTATTTTTCTGTAATATCAGTCCCGAAGTACTTCATGGACAACCGTTTTAAGGTTCCATCTTTACGCTCGGACTTGATGGCTTTGTCCATCTTTGCTTGTAACTTGGCGTTCTTTTTGTTCATCATTGGCGCGATGGCACTAGTTTTAATTTCACTATCTGGAATTTCCTTGTACGTTAAGTCCGTATCTTGGTGACTCTTCTTCCAGTATTCAAAGGCTTCGCGGGAGTTCACGGCTCCAACTACCCGTCCCTGATCAATCATATCCATTGACGTTTGAAAGTCAGGAGAAGCTACGGGCGTTGCGCCTAATTTTTTCGCGTTGTTAAAGTTATCGGTTCCCGTTCCTTCAGCAACCTTTTTCCCCTTCAAATCCTTGGCGGACTTAATGGAGCCGTCCTTCTTGGTGATCAAGATGGACTTCGAGTAAATGTACGGCGTTGCAAACCGGAACTTCTTTTGCCGATCCGGGTTTTCAGCCATGTTATTGAAAATAACGTCATAGTTGTTTGAATTCAAGCCAGCAATCAACGAATCCCAGCCGGTCGTTACAAACTTCGGTTTCAAGCCCATTCGTTTGGCCGTTTCCTTCGCTAAATCAACTTCAAACCCAGTTAACTTGCCGTTTTGCCGGTAAGAATAAGGAGCATAGGTTCCTTCCAACCCAACGGTCAGAGTGTTGGGAGTTTTCGTTTCGGCTTGCTTTTGCCCACAGGCCGCAAGGACTAATGCAGATAAACCTGCCATTAAAATTAAAGACCATTTCTTTTTCATGATTCTCACTCCATTTACTTATTTTTTGTACGTGTTTGATTATACCGAATCTAACCGTAAATTACCATTTTTAACTTCCTAAAAAAGGCAACTTCCCAAGAAGTTGCCTGTTATTTAGTCGTTTTTGTAGTTTCCTCTGGAGCTTCGGGGGCATTTGTGCGGGGCAAAATTAAGTTTAACCCAATTCCAATCACGGTTGCTAAGGCGACCCCCGTGAACTGGAACGTACCCAGTTGCAGGTAGGCATTCCCCACCCCAATCACTAAGACTACTGACGCAATCATCAAATTCCGCTTTTGGTTTAAATCCAAGTGATTATCAATCATCACCTTAATTCCACTGGAAGCAATTGTTCCAAACAGGAGAAAACTAATCCCACCGATTACCGGCAGCGGCATCTGCATGATTAACACGTTCAACTTATTTACGAAAGCAAAGGCCATCGCAAAGAGGGCGGCTCCAATAATTACATAGACACTGTAAACCTTCGTAATCGCCATCACTCCGATGTTTTCTCCATAGCTAGTTACGGCAGGTCCACCCAGTAATCCGGCGGCTAGAGAAGCAGCCCCGTCACCAGCCAACGTCCGGTTTAATCCGGGATCCTTAAAGAAGTTCCGTTGCGTTAGTTCGCCGAGAACCATCAGGTGTCCCATGTGTTCTGTCATGGTAACAAAGGCAATCGGGGCCATCACTAAGATGGCGTTCCATTCTAAGTGAAATCCCTTTTCCGTCCCTAGTAATTCAAAGTGTGGAACCTTGAACCAGGGAGCGGTAGCGATTGCATGTAAATCAACTAGCCCGCAGGCCATGGAGAGCAAATACCCCACGACAATCGCTAAGAGGACCGGAATCATTCCCAAAAAGCCCTTCAGTTTCATGTTAAAGAAAATCGCCAAGAAAAGCGTTGCTAATGCAATCAAGAAGTAAGTCAGATCATAGTGATTGTTTTTCATCATGGCGTCCTGGGCGGCCGCTCCAGCAAGTGACAGCCCAATCACGATGACAATTGGACCCACGACAATTGGGGGTAACAGGTGGTCAATCCAGTTGGTTCCAATTAACCACACCGCCGCGGCCACGATGAGATATACCACTCCCACGGCGATCACTCCCTGCTGCACTCCCGCAATCCCGGTCGTTTTCATGAGGGCCAGCATCGGAGTAATGAACGCAAAACTCGATCCCATGTACGCAGGAATTTTCCCCTTTGTGATGAGAATGTGTAACAGCGTCCCAATCCCCGAAGCAAACAGGGCGATGCTAGGACTTAGACCCACTAGCAGCGGGACGATCACCGTACTGCCAAACATTGAAAACATGTGCTGTAAGGACAACCCAATCCAGGCGAGACCACTCGGTTTATCATGAATGTCTAACTTAATTTCCTCATTTTTCACGGTAACTTCCTCCTACTAAAAAATCCGGTTGCCAGTGACAACCGGATTCGAATCCAGCAACGCTAGATTCTTCGCCATTCATCACTTACGGTCTCACTGGGCCAGTTTAAAGTTCCATCTTTAAATCTAATTTAACTGTTTCTTAGAAGCCTGTCAATCTGCATTTTCCGGCCGGCGCTGGTACTGCCGTTTGTTGTCAACCACCCCGGTAAACACAAATTCAGCTCCGTCCGGGGCGGGATCAATGGTCACGTTCGCCGTGTTAAAGGTCGGCCACTGGGTAAACCATTCCTCATACTGGTCAACATCCAACCGGGTGCGCTGCGCGAGGGCTGCTTCAATCCGGCTCCGTCGCTGCTCATCCCGAAAGCCCGGTTGGACGGTCCCGACAAAGAATTCACCCTGGGCACCAGAGCCATAGCTAAACAGTCCGACCTTTGCTCCAGCCGAGAGGCCCTCGGACTGGTCTAATAGGGACAGCAGACTTAGATACAGGGAGCCGGTATACAGGTTCCCCACCTGTCGGTTATAAACCCGGCTGGCTTCAAATTCACTCAACCACTGTGTCTGTTGGGCAGCAGAAACTTCGGGTAAGAGTGTCCGTAAAGCTTTTAAGCCCAATTTTGTATAAGGCAAGTGAAACGTTAAGGCCTGTAAATCAGTTAACGAGCACTGATACTGCTCACAGTAAGCGTGAACCGTTTTTAAAAAGAACTGCTGGTAAATATCGTTGGAATAGTGTCCATCCACCAGGGCTTCCGTCCGGTTCAAGGGACGCCAAAAATCCATGATGTCATCAGAGTAAACGCTGCTGTTCGCACTTAAAGCAAGGGTTCGGGGATTAGCACTGATTGTCATGGCAACGGCCCCGCTTCCCTGCGTTACTTCGCCGGCGGTCTGGAGCCCGTACCGTGCGACATCCGTGCCCACCACTAGCGCCTGCTGGTCAGGGTGGTTTTTCACGAACTCTTTCGCCATTTGGATCCCCGCCGTTGCTCCATAGCAGGCCTGCTTGATTTCAAAGGCCCGGGCGCTGCGCGGCAACCCTAGCAAGTTTTGCAGATAAATTGCACCCGACTTGGAATTATCCACCCCACTCTCGGTTCCAAAGATAATCAGTGAGATTTGCTTCCGATTGGTAGCATCCAAAATGGGACTCGCCGCATTGGCGGCCATGGTAACCGCATCTTGGGACTGCGGAATCACCGCTTGCTGCGCCTGTCCAATCCCCACTAGATACTTCTGCGGGTCTTCGTTGCGAGCCCGCGCTAAATCAACTAAATCCAAGTAGTAGGCCGGGGTATAAAACCCCAGCTTATCAATTCCCACGTTCATTTTGATCACTCCATCGCTTTGATTAAATATCTTAATTCTACCGATAAATGCTCCCAATGGCAAAAAAGACGGAAGCTTCGGTACCGGGACCAGCAAAAAAAGCCCGCAAGGTGCGGGCTTAGTCATTAATCTTCGGTTTGCTTGATGAAGGTGGTAATTTGGGCTAATGCTTGTTTAATTTGGTCTAAATCCGCCGCGTATGATAACCGTAAGTACCCTTCTCCAGCCGGTCCAAAGGCGCTCCCGGGCGTAACTCCAACCTTAGCTTCCTTAGCCAAGCGGAGGGCAAACTCGCGTGAATTTTCGGAGAACTGCGCCGGAATTTTAGCGAAGATGTAAAAGGCACCCTCGGGGCTGACAATGCCAAACCCTAGTTGCTGTAAGGTCGTGGTCATTAAATCACGCCGTTCTCGGTACGCTTTACGCATGGGAATCGGATCGTCCATACCATTATTTAAAGCCTCAATGGCCGCGTACTGGGCTGGGTTCGATGGTGAGGTCACAAGATAACCGTGGACCTTATTCACGTTTTTAACGATGGCAGCGGGTCCCGCTACGTAGCCGAGCCGGTAGCCGGTCATCGCATGGGACTTAGAAAGCCCATTAATTAGAATCGTATTGGCGGGCAGTAATTTGGCAAAGGAAACGTGCTCACCGTCATACACCAACTCGCTGTAAATCTCATCGTCAATAACTAAGAGCCCATGCGCCTTGACAACCGCTGCTAACTCGGCTAGTTCAGCTTGCGAATACGAAACCCCCGTTGGATTCGTCGGGTAGTTTAGGACCAGTTCCTTAGCTTGCGGGTGTTTTGCTAGGGTCTCAGTCAACTGCTCGGGCGTCAGCTTAAACTGGTGGGCACTCGTATCCATTCCCACGGGCACGCCTCCAGCTAGTTCAACTAAGGAAGTGTAGGCGGGGTAGCCCGGCATGGGAATCAAGACCTCATCGCCTGGGTTTAAAGTGGCTAAAAAGCTACTCGAAAGCGCTTCCGTCGCTCCATCGGTGACCGTAATTTCGGTTTCGGGATCGTAATTAAGATCGTACCGCCGCTGTAAATAGCTGCTAATCGCCTCACGCAGTTCCAACCACCCATTTTGGGGTGAATAATGAGATTGATTATTGGCGATACTCTGAATGGCAGCTTCCTTCACGTGTTCCGGCGTATTGAACCCCGGTTCTCCCACGTTCAAACTGATTAACCCGGGAATATCCTGAATTTCCTTGGAAAAAGACCGAATTTGTGACGGTGTAATTGTATCTAAACGATGGTTATAAACAGTTTGTAAACGCTCATCTAACTCTGGCATGATGTGGTTCCCCCAAATTTTCCGTTTTCCCGTGTGACTAGTCTTTCCGGCCACGCGAGCAATAAGTCAAATCCCAGTTTACCGGAAAATAAAAAAACTTCAAGCGGTAAACTTGAAGTTTTTTCGGGGAAAATAATTATTTATCTAATTTTTGTTCGGCTTTTTGGGCAGCCACGTTCATAATGTTCCATGGCCGATCGAAACCTGGTTGGAAGAAGAAGTCTGCATATGCCAAATCATCAACCGTTAAATGTTGTTGAATTGCCAAGGAGATGGCATTAATGTTTGCGGTCGTGTCTAACTTCGACATGATCTGAGCCCCCATTACCACCCGCGTCTTTGGATCATACGTTAACTTGAAGAACACTTCTGCATTGTATTCTGCTGGGACAAACGGAGGAACCTTGGTGTCAGTAACAAAGACGGAATCAACTGTAACGCCTAGTTTGTCCGCAGTCACATCCTTAACACCAGTTGATGCGAACTTATAATCAAAGACGTGAAGTGCAGATGACCCAGACACAGCCGTAGTTTTACGGTTATGTCCGTTTAAATTAGCAGCAGCGGACCGACCTTGACGCCGCGCGTTAGAGGCAAGGGCAATCAATTGTTTCTTGCCCGTTGGTGCAAATTCAATTTCAGTGGCATCCCCAACGGCAAAGATATCAGGTTGACTGGTTTGTTGATATTCGTCGGTTTTGATCATGCCATGATCATCGAGGTCGACAATCCCGGCTAACCACTTAGTTGCAGGCCGAATGCCGGCAGTTTCAATTACCAGGTCGGCATCCCAGGTTTCCCCGGTCGTCGAAATCACGGAAGTTACTTGGTCATTGGCATTCCCAATGTATTCCTTCACTGATTGACTCAACCGGAGATCCACGTTTTTAGCTTTCAATTCTTCAGCGAGGATATCCGTAAATTCAGTATCCAAGTAGGTTCCCAAAATGGTCGGGTTCGTATCAACAATGGTAACGTGTTTGCCAGCCTTGGCAAAGGATTCCGCTGCTTCAATTCCAATGTAACCAGATCCAACAACCGTTACGTTCTTAATGTCTGGTTTAACTTCGGCAGCCCGTAACTTAATTGCCCAATCACGACCCCGCATTGCATAAATGTTTTGTAATTCTTTACCGGGAACCGGAAGTTGGAACGGAACGGCACCAACACTTAAAATTAACTTGTCGTAACTAGTGGTTTGTTCCTGCCCATTCTGGACGTCAACAACCGTCAACTTGTGTCCATCAGGGTCAATGTTAGTTACTTCTGAATTGATGTGCACGTGCACACCTTTATCTTCCATTTCCGGAATGGTGGCGTAACTAACTGAGTTAACGTCCTTGACCACTCCTTGGAGGTATAATTCCATCCCACAGGATAGGAACGAAATGAAGTCACCCTTCTCGTACCAATCAATCTGCGCATCTGGAAATTGTTGTAAAACTCCGCGAACTGCTTCGTAACCACCGTGAGATGATCCAACTACTGCTACTTTCATATGCATAACTCCTCCTAAAATGAAAACATTTTGCTGCTTAATTGACTTCCATCAACAAACCAGTTTGTATTAATTATAAATAAGGGCGGGGGATTTGTCCACTATTTTGTTCCGTTTATTATCACCTGATTTTATTGTACAATGAGAGATGAACTAACACTATCACGACAAGGAGTCCTCATTGTGAAGAAAAAAATCATTCTAGGCATGGTAACCATTTGTACCCTGGGTCTGGCCGGTTGCTCCACCCCTGGCCACCATGCAGATAACGCTAAATCTAAGTCCGCCCCAACGAGTCAAACGACGCAGCCGTCCTTTCGCAACAACGTGGCTCAGTTAAACGACAAAACAATTCGGATTAAAGGGGTCAAAACAATTAAACAACCAAACGAAACCGAACCATCAATGGTAGCGTTTATCTATCAAGTCACAAACAAATCCAAGCGGGTCCTCACCCCTAAGCAAGCTTGGAACGAAAATATGAAAGTTTCTCAGAACAAACAGGAGCTGAAAGAAACGAACTTCAGTGACAAAACGTTACCGCAGAACTCAGATCAAACGATTGCCAAGGGGCAAACCGTTAAAAGTGCAGTGGTTTACCAACTGCAGAGTCCCAAGGAATCAATCTCCATTAACGCAAGCCAGGGCATTAATTCCAACCCAATCGATCAGAATGCTAACCAACAAATTGACGGGACAGACCTTGGTACGCAGACCTTTGCCATTAACAAGTAACTAGTCATCAAATTCTAAAGAAAGAACCACAACTTCCAAGTTAGGAGTTGCGGTTCTTTTTAATTTCACCCATTCAAAAAGGAGTCGTCTCAAGACGACTCCTTTTAAATTTGCTATCCAAAGATCGAGATATAAATTCCCGCCATGACTAGCATAATCGCTCCCCCTAATCGGTTCCCCATTTGGGCAAATCCAATTAAGTTCATCCGGTTACATGCAGCCAGAACCGAGATATTCCCAGTTCCACCCATCGAGTTGTTAACCAACCCAGCGGTAATTGCTGATTCGACTGGATAAAGTCCAAAGAGCTTTCCGATGAACCCGGCCGCCAGCGCAATCACAATCACACTGGTTAAGACCAGCACCACAAACTGCCACGTTAATGAGTGCCCGAGAACTGGTAGGTCCAACTTCGTCAACCCAACTCCTGCCAGTAAGGCATGCGTCAGGTTCTTAGTAATCGAGTTACTAAAGGTAACGGCGGATTCTTCATAGTACTTAGGAATCCAACCACAGGCCTTGAAAATGATAACCAACAAAATGATGAACGCATATTCGTTTACCATTGGAATAAAGTGGTTTAACGTCAATCCAATCATTAGGAAAGCGGCTGCAATCATTAAGCCGACTCCCATTTTTTGGTAGGTAATTTTGATGCTGTCCTTAGCCACGTCATCAAAGTTCCCTGGTAACATTTTCCCGTGCCCGTTCCACTTACTGTTAGCGAAGAACTTGCTGATTAACCCGGCTCCGATAATGGCGAACACATTCCCCAAAATCACGGCCGGAAGTAGCATGGAGAGGAAATCAGTGTTACCACCAAAGGCTTCGTGGTAAATTTTTGAAAGCGGAATGGCTCCCGCTCCAATTCCCCCACCCATGACTGGGAAGGCCACAAACAAGGCTCCATAGCTAAAGCCTTTCCCAATTAACATGGACATCAACCCAACTGCTAAAAAGGCAATTGCCATTGATAAGAAGGCCACTGGCAAGAACCGCACGGATGCTTTTAATAACATCTCCCGGTTCATTCCTAAGATGGCCCCAACAATCAATGAAATGATGAAGAAGTCAATAAAACCGGTACTTGTCATAAAACTATCAACCGTTTTAATGACCGTCTTGGGAATTACTCCTGCGATTCCGAGCAATGCCGGCGCAAAGAGGGCAAATACCGCTCCCCCACCAAGGTAACTTTTAAAGATTGGTAGGTGTGCACCAAGCCAGTAGAAGATATTTCCCATGATGATCATGACAAATAACGCCCCGAAAATCCCCTGGGGAAGGATGTTTAAGCTAACTACAACAATTAAAATTACGGCCAGCAAAGCGTAAACCGCTAACCCAATTCCGTCAATTTTAAAATTGTCTAGTCGGCTAATCAGGCCTAACAGACCATTTTGTTCTTTTTTCATGAGTTACAAAACTCCCTTTTCTTTATATTTCACAATAACAAGTATATGATACTTTTCACAAAATTCAATTGTTTTTTACTGTTTTTAGAAAAAAAGCGGTTAATCGTGCCCAATCAGCTTAATTACAATGTGAGTAATTATGCAAACTTTTGGTTTTTCAGTAACCAACTGGGAATTCGATCACTCATGAACAAGTTTAAGTGGCTCAGTTTGCGTTTGCTGTACCACTTTTTTTAATTTCGTACTAATCCGTTTCCCTTTTTCGACCATCAGCGACGAAAAAAAGATCCCGAATATCCATATCCAAGCCATCAGCAATTTTTTTTGCTAATGGTGGATATGGATTCCGTTTCCCATCGAGCACCTTACCAATGTAACCTGGATTCGAATTAATCTTGCGGGCAAACCCGTTAATCGAATAGCCCCGCAACGAGATCTCCCTGCGAACTTCCTCTGGATTCTTCAAGCGTAAACTCAGCATCTCCCACTCCGCCTTTCACAATAAAATCATTATTATTTACTATAGCATAGCGTTTCTGTTTTTCAATCAGTTTACGCTCCCACTTTTCTTTTTTTATAACAATTCCACACTCTTTTTGTTATACTAATTTAACATAGAAGGTGATTTAATAACCATGACAGAAAAAAATAAAAAATTTGGTCAAAGCATCAAAGCCCTGCGGCAAACGAAGGGCTTTTCGGTGCGCCAAACGGCGCTTCAGGCGCAAATGTCTAATTCCTACCTTTCCCAAATTGAAAATGGCCTAGTTAACGTCCCCAAACCAGTCACCCTCGAAAAATTAGCCAAAGGACTCCGCGTCCCCGTTGACGAAATCTTTCAACTAGCAGGGTTACAGGAACCTGGTTCCCAATTTCAACCGGTCGATCGGCACCAGTTGGTGTCAGTTCCGGTGGTGGGAGAGATCGCCTGTGGTCTGCCAATCGTGGCCCAGGAAAACATTGAGGCCTACTTACCCACCGAACAAAGCGAACTCCCAGCGGGGACTAATTTTTACCTCAAGTGTCGTGGTGATTCGATGGCTCCCACGATTCCCAACGGGGCCTGCGTCTTAATTCACCAACAGTATCAGGTGGAAAGTGGTGACATCGCGGCGATTCTGCTCAATGAGAACGAAACAACCCTGAAACGCGTTCAGTATCAGGATGACCAAGTCATTTTGTTACCTGATAACCCCAGCCCCTCATTTCAACCAATCATCATTAACCGGAATAATCCCGCAAAGATCATTGGCAAAGCCATTCAAGTTCAGTTTAAGTTGTAGCTCTATTCTGGATTAAACCGAATCCAAAGGAAGCAGTTAGATCTTCAGCAGAAGTTGTCATTTTCTGAATTGAATCCCATTGTTAAATGAAGTCACCGTCTGGACAATTCCAAGGCCAGGGAACCCCTTCTAATCCATTAGAAAAAGCCAGTTCCGCACTCGGAAACTGGCTTTTTTTAGTGGTTTCATCTCTGTGGATCGAACCCAACAACTTCCATTACCAATGCAACTTAAATCAAAAATTAATCCGCTTAAAAGGTCTAATGTAATTTAGACTAACTAATTTTAAATTAAAAAAGCAACCACATTCCTGTGATTGCTTGCTTATAGAAATATAATTTAACGATCAGTTAGGGCAAAACCCTTTTTACATATGGAATTTTTTTCAAAATATACACAACAAAACCGCAACTTAGATACGTAACCATTGGCATGACCAAAATATCAAGCCAACTATCAAACTGGGTATTCGTTAATTTCATAAAACCTTCTAAGAAAAATGGATGTAGTACATATATCCCTAAACTTAAAGATGATAATATTGCCAAAACATTTTTCACGCCCGTCTTGTTGAAAAAATCCATTTTAGCTACATATTCTTTACAAATAATGTAAAATCCAATGGTATACGTGAAATTTAATGGGCCATTATAGTCACCAAGTCCAGAAATAAACGGAGATTTAATTTGAAATTTAAAAAAACCAATTAACATTACCAGCAACAAAGAAGCTAATCCGATATATTTAAAAAACTTAATTTGCTTTTCACTAAAGTAATCAACCTTGATTAAAAATCCCATGATGTAAAATCCAATATATGAATTAGCTGTGGAAGTTAATGCATACGTGGTAATGTTCCAATTTAACACGGTCTTATTGACGTACATGATCAAAAAATTTAAGACAAAATCAATGCAGACAATATAAAACAAAACATTACGATGTTTATTGGCTAACACAGAAATAATTGGAGTTAGTATATATAACGCGATGATTAAATAGAAGAACCAAAAAGCGCCGTTGATGTTTTCATTTACTAAGGATTGAATAAATCCGAAAAAATCAATATGATAATACTTGTAGTTAACATCTGGTAACGGTTGTTTAACTAGATAGTCCACAAAGTAAAAAATAACACTCCAAAATAAAAATGGAATGACTACTCTTTTAATCCGCTTTTTAAAAAGGTCCTCGTCGAATATTTATCCCGATAATCAATTAACGTTGCCCCTGAATTCATAATGAATATAAAAACGGCAATGGAGGCAACTGACCTAATAACATTGTCAAAAATTCCTAGTGAATTATTTTGGAAATACCATGATGAATGAATAATCAAAACAAAAATTATCGCAATAATATTTGTAAAATCAATATATGTATACCTTTTAATAGATATCCCTCCCATTTATTGAGTATCATTTAAAAAAACAGTAAGTCAAACTAAAGTTCAATATAATTCTTTACAACCAAAAAAGCAACCACATTTCTAAGATTAATAACGTTGCTCTCAGAGAACTAAATGCTTGTAAATAAGTTCGGTATACTCATATAACTTATTTATCAGCTCACGCCAAAGCTATAGCAAGCGAAATAAATTTGACCGTCATGACTATAAAAAAAGGCACTAGAATTAACTAGTGCCTTTTGTGTACCGTGCAAAATTGGTGCAAAATGAGTTCCCTTTTATTCCTTGTTTATCCGAAGTTAATTTGCTGAAAAGCCGTTAAATCAACACTTTAATTCGGAAACAAACGGAATAAAAAGGGCTAAAAAGGAGAGTACAGGATTTGAACCTGCGCGCCAAGTATAAGCTTGGTTCGCCGGATTTCGAGTCCGGTGCATTACCACTCTGCCAACTCTCCAAAATGTTACTATTCAATTATAACCAGAAATCCACGATTTTGCAAACTGAATAGCAACGGCCTTGTTAATACTGCATTAAACTAAGAATGTCATAGCCCTTAATCTGATCACGGCCCTTCAAATCCATTAGTTCAACGAAAAAGGCGGTTCCGGCCACAACTCCCCCGAGATCTTCAACTAATTGAATTGTTGCCGCGATCGTCCCTCCGGTTGCCAGTAAGTCGTCGGTTACTAGCACTCGTTGGCCGGGCTTAATGGCATCATCGTGAAGATACAAGGATGATTCACCATACTCCAGGCCATAGGTGGCTTTGACCGTCTGACCTGGTAATTTCCCTTTCTTCCGGGCCGGTGCAAAGCCAATGTTTAGGTCGTACGCGACTGGGCACCCAACGATAAACCCGCGTGCTTCTGGTCCAACTACCATGTCAACGTTAAGTTGTTTGGCATAATCAACGATTTGATTAGTTGCTTGGTGATAGGCCGCCCCGTTTTCAAGCAAGGGCGAGATATCGCGAAATAAGACGCCCGGCTCGGGAAAGTCGGGATAACTGGCTACGTAATCTTTTAAGTTTAATGTCATTAATTAATCCTTCTTTCAATCCTCATCATGTGTGCGGAGGGAGCGTAACCACTGCATTAGTTGCTGGTGACTACTTCCCAACAGCTGCTTTTCCATCTGTAAATCCGTTTCGCGTTGTTGGTAACAAGTGGCTGATGTGAGCTCCTGGTGCGGCGGATTAGCAACCTTGTGCACTATTCCATCCTGAATCGTCACAAAGCCTAATTCACTAAACACCTGCACCATAAACCCGAGGGCACGGGGCTCAATGTGTAATTGCTGTCCCAGTTTAACCAACTGGTTGCGAACCGCAAAAGTTGGTTGCTTAGCTAAAAATTTAAACAGCTTAGCATATTGTTCCCGACTTGGCATTCCTTCTGCTTGCAACCGGCGTTTCTTATACAGATATAACGTGATTACTGCCGCCTGCGCGTGCTGCATGACCGTTTGCAAGTCTTCCAACTGCGCGGGAAAATCCACAATTACTAGGTGCTGAAACTGGCGGTGCTGAAAGTCGGCTTCTGCAAATAAGAGACTCTCCGACTGCGCGTTTAAATGCGGAGCCAGCTGCTCGCGACGTTTGGGGTCAAAAAATAAATAAGTTGCCGTGGGCTGAAACATTTGTTCCACCAGCTTTGCCGTGCGCCGGTCTTCAATTACCTGACCAGCTGGTGCTAAATCATCTACCATCACCTGAAAGTGCGTTTGCCCACGAAACTCGTTTTTCCCAATGGTTCCTGCCACTTTCAGATTATCAGCGAGATTACGCAGCTCACCAAGGTCGGGCCCCCAGCCAAATGCAATGGCCCCAACCTTTTGCTGCTTACCAACTAGGTCAAACTTGAGATGCTCTTTTCCGGCTCCAATTGCAAAGAGTCCCGTTACGGACTTGGGGCGGAGCGCAAATTCTGGCTTCGGATTATCAACCCCAAAGGGACTCAACAACTGCAAACTATCAAACAACGTTGGGGTAATTTCATCTGGACTAATTTCATAATCAATCATTAGTTCAGCACGTTTCCCCAACTGTAACCCTTGCTGGTGCGCAGTTGTCGCTAATTGGTCCTTGAAAGCCGCCAACTTATCAGACTGAAGCGTTAAGCCAACCGCCATGGCGTGACCACCAAAGGCTTCCAAGAGGTCGCGCTCTGGATTCAGCGCTTGAAACAAATCAAATCCCGGCACACTCCGTCCCGACCCTTTTAAAGATCCGGTCTTCGTGTTCGTCAGGACTAAGGTCGGTTTTTGAAACTGCTCCCGAATTCGACTGGCCACAATGCCCAGCACGCCTTCGTGCCAATCAGTTCCTACTAATACCAACACTGGTTGTTCAGTTTGCGCTTCGGCCAGTTGCTCCGCTTGCTTAGTGATGGTCGTGACCAACTGTTTCCGTTCCTCGTTAGTTTGCATCGTTTGCTTCGCTAACTTCGTTGCCACCTGATCATCATCCGTCGTTAATAATTCAATTCCGGGCGCGGCGGACCCCATCCGGCCAATTGAATTCAACGCGGGCGCAATTTGAAACCCAATCTTTTCTTCATCAACCTGAGGGAGCTTTAGTTTTGCTTGCTTAATCAGCGCCTTGAGTCCGGGTCGCTCCGTTAAATGAATCACGTTCAAACCAAATTGCACTAGCGCCCGGTTCTCACCGGTCAACGAGACCAAATCGGCAATCGTTCCGATCGCAGCTAAATCAAGTTTTTCCTGGGGAATCTCATCCATTAACGCCGTGGCAACCTTAAAGGCAATTCCAGCTCCCGAAAGCTGCTTAAATGGATAATCGGGACTCAGCTCCGCATGCACGATGGCGTCTGCGGGTGGCAGTTCATCCGGCAGTTCGTGGTGATCAGTGACTAGCACTGCACAACCCAACTCGTGGGCCCGGGTAATCGCAGCAGTTCCCGCCACGCCGTTATCAACGGTTACAATCAACGAGGTTCCCGCGTCAATCAGTTTTTCAAACGCAGCCACGTTCGGACCATACCCATCAATGAACCGGTTGGGAATGTAATAATTTACCTGCGCTCCCATTTCTAGGAGCGTTTCGTATAAAATGGCTGTACTGGTTAACCCGTCGGCATCGTAATCGCCATAGACCGTAATTTGCTCATCATTCGCAATGGCCGTTTGAAGCCGTTCAACCGTGGTATCCATATCGTGTAACAACCATGGATCAAGTAGATCAGACTCGTCTGGATGTAAAAAATGTTGCACTTCATCCACATCGGTGTGACCCCGTTTGATCAAGAGCTCCGCTGCTAACTTCGGTAATCCGAAGGTGTTACTCAACTCCGTTACCTGCTCTGCATCTACCGGATTCGTGTCTAAGTTCCAATCAAATTTTGCGGAAAACACCACAATCCCTCTCTCCCGCTAGTTTTGGGTTGAATCAGTTGGTTGCTGTGGTTGGTCCTTTTGCTTCGCTGCCGCAGCCGCCTTTTGGTTCGCCAACTGATCTTGATCTTGGTCTAAAAGCTGATCCTTTAAAGATGAAATTTCTTTATTCAAAGCGTTAATTTCCTTCGTGGCCGCCTTTGATTCCCGGTGCTTTTTAAACGTTGAGAACGATGAAAAGAGAAACATCAAAATCGCCCCGACAAATAAGCTCCCCAAAATAATCAAAATGAGGGGAAATTCTACCGTCGTAAACCCAAAGTTAATCTTGGTACTCGTCATGTTCATCAACACAAAGAGCGCCATGATAATGATTAGAACTAGCGCCGTAATTACTCCAACTTGTTTTTTCATGCTCAATTACTCCTTCTTTTGAAATGGAATCTCAATCACATCAAAGTCTTTAACCACCTTGCTGCGTGGAAAAATCTGTTGGGCCTGTTGTTGCAGTTCACGCGCCATTTTAGCCGTATACCGAGCGGAAATGTGCGTTAGTAGTAACCGACCCACCTGCGCTTGGTCCGCCGTCTGGGCAGCCTGAATATTAGTCGAATGAAAGTAGTTATGGGCGAGCTTTGCTTCCCCTTTTCCAAACGTACTTTCATGCACCAACACATCAGCGTGATCCGCTAAGGCGGCGATGTTAGCCGTCTTGCGCGTATCACCAAGAATCGTTACCGTCCGGCCGGGCTGCGGCGCTCCAATAAAGTCTTGACCATTAATGGTTCGCCCATCAGCTAACGTGACCTGTTGTCCCAGTTTAAGCTTACCATAAACCGGCCCCGCCGGGATATGCTCCTCTTGCAATTTGTCGACCATTAATTCACCCGGATGATCATGTTCTTCCACCCGAAACCCCCAGGATTCGATCTGGTGATCTAACTGAGCCGCCTTAACCGTAAATTGCGAATCTTCGTAAATTACTCCGGGACTAGTGAGCTCCACGTAATGAATGTGGTATGCGAGCCGGGTTTGACTAACTTGCAATGCCGTTTGCACATAGCGTTTAATTCCGACCGGCCCGTAAATGGTTAAATCATCATTGCCACCCTGAAACGAGCGACTTGACAACAACCCGGGGAGGCCAAAAATGTGATCCCCGTGTAAATGCGTAATAAAAATTTTGTTAATCTTACGAGGTTTTAAAGTCGAGCGGAGAATTTGTTGCTGGGTCCCCTCGCCACAATCAAACATCCACACTTCATTGGCTTCATCCAGAAGGCGGAGTACCACACTGGAAACGTTTCTAAATTTACCTGGTACCCCAGCTCCGGTACCAAAAAACTCTAACTGCATATTTTTTACCGTTCCTTTACGGACGCCTCCAACTCTGTAAGCGCCTAAACTCATATTCTAATTGTAGCCTATTTGCCTTAAAAAATCATGGCGGGTTGCAGCCTGCAATCCCTCGTTGCCTGCTTTGCTCATACAATTACGCCGTGTGCTGGCGCAAACTGTGCTAAAATAAGACCAATTAAATCCAGTCTTTACCAAGCAGGTGATCATATCAAGCTTTCTCAATTCAATGTTTCAGCGGTTGACCTTGATCCACACCGGCTCCTCTTTGTCGAAACTCAGCACGAACTCTGGCCGGTAACTGAACTTCAGTTCCACGCCCAGCACCTCTTTTTAGTTACGAGTGCTGTCCCGACTAAACCGCTGACCCTCGAACAGTTTGAATCCCGAACCCAGCAACTTTCAAGCCACCTCGCACTCTTTGCTAATCCGAGCGCCCCCCAGCCGTTGTTTGGCTACCGCTTACAACCACACCAACTTATTTTTGGCTAAAAAAGTAGTTAACTCCCGTTAACTACTTTTTTAATTTACGTAATCAAACGTGAAATCGAGGATCCGAACAAGATCCCCATCCTGAGCTCCCGCAGCGCGCAAGGCATCATCAATCCCCATACTACGCATTTGGCGGGTAAATCGCAGCATGCTTTGCGTATGATCCGTATTTGTCATTTTAAAGAGCCGTTCAATTTTCGGTCCACTAATGACCCACGTTCCTTCCTCATCCCGATGAAGGGTGAACGGTGCTTCCTGGGCTTCAGGACCCGTATACATCGTTGCATCGCTTGCTTCCGTTTCGTCCGCAGCAATCACTGGGAATTTCGGTGTCTGGGCCAGTAATTCACCGGTGTCGCGAATCAAAGTTTGTAAGCCTTGATGCGTGACCGCCGAAATCGGAACTACTTGGCGAGCCAGCTGGTCATCGTGTTGCGCTAACTCCGCCTGAAAGTGCTGCAAATTAGTGGCACTTTCAGGCAGATCCATTTTACTGGCAACGATAATCTGGGGCCGCTCCAATAATTGCGGATCAAAATTTTCTAACTCAGTGTTAATCTTTTGGTAGTCTGCATACGGATCACGGCCCTCAACGCCACTCATATCAACGACATGGAGAATTACCCGCGTCCGTTGGATGTGGCGTAAGAATTCAAATCCGAGTCCCACTCCCTGCGACGCACCTTCAATCAATCCCGGTAAATCCGCGATCACAAAGTCCTGGCCCGTTTCATTACGAACAATCCCGAGGTTGGGTACCAGGGTCGTAAAGTGATACTGGGCGACCTTCGGTTTAGAATTGGTAATCGTTTTTAATAACGTCGATTTTCCTGCAGAGGGAAAGCCCACCAGCCCAACGTCAGCTAGTAAGCGAAGTTGCAGACTAACATCCAACTCTTCGCCGGGTTCCCCATTTTCAGCAATTTCTGGCGCTGAATTGCGCGCCGTTGCAAAGTGGACGTTGCCCCGTCCACCGCGACCACCGTGCGCAATCACCACTTCTTGGCCGGGTTCGGTTAAATCGGCGATTGGTTGCTCTGTGGCTTGATTATAAATCGTGGTCCCTTCCGGCACCTTGATTACTAAATCAGCAGCACTCGCTCCCGTCATCTTTTTGTTAGCGCCGTTTCCGCCATTGTCAGCTTTAAACAATTTTTTATACTTAAAGTCCATCAGGGTGCTCATGCCGGAATCCACCTGAAACACGACATCGCCACCGTGACCACCATCACCACCGGAGGGGCCACCGTTTGGAACGTACTTCTCGCGCCGGAAGCCGACCATTCCATCGCCGCCCTTCCCCGCTTTTACTTTAAAGTTAACCTGGTCTACAAACATATTTTCTCCGTTCTGTGTTTACCTATTTTTGTAATGACTGCCCGGCAGCAACCTGCTTTGCAAACGAATAGTGAATGGTTTGCGCCACCGTCTTTGAGATTCCCAGTGCCTGTAACTCCTCAACCGAGGCGGCCTCAATTTTTTTCATGGACCCAAACGTGCGAAGCAGTTTATTGCGAGTTTTCGGTCCCACCCCTTTAATACTATCTAATCGCGAGGTCATCGAATTCTTACTGTGTAAGTCATGATGGAAGCTAATTGCGAACCGGTGCACTTCATCTTGAATCCGCTGAACGAGGTAAAAGGCCTGACTGTGCGGATCTAAATCAACGTGCTGATCATTATCACCATACAGTAAGTCAGCAGTTTTATGCTTGACGTTCTTTACCATCCCCGCCACCGGAATCTGTAAGCCTAATTCATTCTCTAAGACGTCTCGGGCAGCATTTAACTGAATCTCGCCCCCATCCATCAAAATCAGATCGGGTAAGTCAGCGTGTTCCTTGAGCAACCGGGTATACCGTCTCCGAATCACTTCACGGGTACTAGCCGCTTCATCCGCGTGATCAACCGTCTTAAGTTTATACTTCCGGTACATGTTCTTATTCGGTTTACCGGCTTCAAAAACGACTAAGGCCGACACGAGGTCTGCCCCATCAATGTGTGAGTGGTCAAAGGCTTCGATGCGGTTCACTGGTGGAAGCTGTAACGCCTGACTAAGTTCTTTAACGGCCCCCACCGTTTTTTTCTGGTTCATTTCTAACAACCGGAACTTTTCATCTAATACATACTTCGCATTTTCACGCGCCATTAGGAGTAAAGCCCGTTTCTGACCACGGACTGGGGTGCGGGCTGGAATTCCAGTTAATTCGGTAATCACATCCGTGTCAATCTCCTCCGGCACCAAAATTTCTCGTGGTTTGACCTTCCCCTGCTGATCATAGAACTGAACGATAAAGTTAGTTAGTTCTTCTTCTGGCGTACTTAAAATGGGGAACAAGCGCTTAGTCCGCTTCATTAAGCGTGCCTGACGAATGTAAAAGACTTGAATCGACAGCCAGCCGTTATTGGCATAAAAATTAAAGACATCGCGTTGCGTATAATCATGGGAAATGATTTTTTGTTTCTCGACCGTGGCCTGGATGTAATTTAACTGGTCACGCACTTCTGCTGCCCGTTCAAACTCCAAGTTGGCGGCTGCCTTGTTCATGCGCTCCGTCAGAATCTGTTTGGCTTCCGTCACATTCCCGTTTAAAAATGATTTAATCTTCTTAATCTGGGCCTGGTACTCGGCCTTTGGAACCTCTCGGAAGCACGCACCGAGGCACTGATCCATGTGATAATACAAGCACGCCCGTCCCTGATAGCCATTACACCGGCGTAACGGATACATTTTTTGTAAAAACTTCAGGGTTTCATCGGCAGCGTACACATTTGGATACGGACCATAGTAATAGGCATTATCATTTTTGATGTAGCTCGTTACTAGCATCCGCGGATCCCTTTCGTTGGTAATCTTAATGTACGGATAACCACCCGTTCCGTTTTTCAATCGAACGTTATAGTACGGCCGGTACTTTTGGATCAAGGTAATTTCTAGGAGAAACGATTCCTTATCCGTTGCGGTAATAATCGTTTCGTAATCGGCAATGTTTTTAACCAACTTCGCCCGCCGGCCGTACTGCCGACTCTTAAAATAGGAGCGGACTCGATTCTTTAAATTCTTAGACTTGCCAACATAAATGACCTTACCGTTTTGGTCCTTCATGATGTAAACTCCCGGTTTCTCTGGTAGGAGCTTTAACTTATTTTCGATGTGTTCAGAGGCCACTAGCGTTCCTCCTTTCTAACCAAAAGTTCTCAAATTTAATTATAAATAAATTAATTTCATTTGTATAACCAAACGTCCGTACTTAACTAGGTAACTAAATGACAAGCAGCTCCCTTTTTGCTATCATGGGAGCAAAAGGAGTGAACACAATGGGCTTACACATTAATAAACAGGCTGATTTGGATGAAATGTTGAACAAGTTTGCCAAGATTAATCCAAAAAATAATCAGCGCAGTGATTATGTAAAAAAAGACGAAACCGAAGATCGTGATGCCGAAGCAGAACGTCATGATCGATTCTTCAAAAAGGACCATAAGTAAAGGGGATTGACTACTGGATAGTCAGTCCCCTTTTTGTTTGACTTCAGATTCATCGGCCACAAGTGTTCTAATTATGGGCGGTTCCCGCAGGCTTGTCAAGCTCGGTTATCATGGACTCTACCTAATAAAATTTAAGCAGGATCTCGGCAATTTTATGGGCTAACTGCGGTAAATCAGCAAATTTATTTTCCACGACGACTTCTTCCATGAGGCCATCGATTCCATAGTCAATAAAATCAACCTCCGTGGGATCAAGCTTCAGATCTTTGTCCATGAGCGATTTTCGCGTAAATTCGTAAAATTTCTTGCGAAATAAGTACGAAGCACTACTTTGAAACAAACTTGAGAAAAAAACCTGATTTTCCTGGAAAAAATTAACCCAGATACGGGCTTTAGCCTCGACATTGTTCATCTCTAAATCCTGACAGGCCGCAAACAGCTCCTCTAGGTAATGGTTTAAGAACTGGTCCATCAGTTCGTACTTATCCGAAAAGTGCAGGTAAAACGTTTTTCTTCCAATGTTGGCTTCATCGCAAATCATTTTAATGGTAATGTGTTCTAAATCATTCGTTTCCAATAGGTGTTTAAAGCTCGCTGCAATGGCAGCTTGGGTTTTTAAAATTCTCCGATCGGTTGCCATGATTTCTCCTTTTACTGGTTAACAATCGTTAACCGGTTTTTATTTCAATAAGGGGGCATGATTGCAAGTGTGGTTGCATTATTCACACATTTTATTATACCACTGTGTAATATTTCATTGCAATGTAAAAATTACTAGTTTTTTACTATTCCACTTTATTTCCGCCAACAAAAAACCCAGTGGGATTTTTCTCACTGGGTTTTGCTTAGTTATTGAATTTGTTGGGTGATCCACGCTTCAATTTCAGCTTGACCAACCTTAGTTTTAGCGGAAAACATCACCAGCGGTTCATCCGCTTCGAGTTCCAACTCACGCCGCAGTAACTGTTTTTGCTGGGCAACCTTGCTCTTGGGGAGCTTATCCACTTTGGTAGCAACGTACAAAACTGGAATGTCATAAAAGTCCAGCCAATCACGCATTTGTAAGTCATAGTCACTCGGCTGGTGCCGGCCATCAATCAAATTGATGACCCCGCGGAGGGTTTTTCGTTGGGTTAAATAGGTTTCAATCATGGTAGCCCACTTTTCCCGTTCCTGCTTGGACACCTTAGCATAACCATAACCGGGAACATCTACAAAGTAGAGTTCATGGTTAATCGCATAAAAATTTAAGGTTTGCGTTTTTCCCGGTTGCCCCGAGGTATGCGCAAAATCCTTCCGATTCATCAGCACGTTCGTCAACGATGACTTTCCCACGTTTGACCGACCTAAAAAGCCGATTTCGGGATAACCCGTCGTAGGATACTGCTTCGGATCAACCGCACTGATGGTTAATTCAACATCAGTTACTTTCATCTCCGTGGTCCTTTCCGGCAGACTCCTTCACCTTTGCTTTTAAAACTAGTTTTGGTTCCGAATGGTTCACAACCGTGTCTTTGGTTACGATTACTTCGGCAATGTCATCGCGACTCGGAATGATAAACATAATATCGCGCATCACGCTTTCAATAATCGAACGTAATCCCCGTGCTCCGGTGTTACGGCTAATTGCTTCCTGAGCCATTTCTTGAAGGGCTGGCTTTTCAAAGGTTAACTTGACCCCTTGTAGTGCCAACAGCTTTTGATACTGCTTAACGAGGGCGTTCTTGGGTTCAGTCAGAATCCGTACTAGGTCGTGTTCATCAAGCTTGTTTAAGGCCGTTAAGATTGGCAACCGACCGATGAATTCTGGAATTAGCCCAAACTTCATGAGGTCCTCTGGGATAACTTGCTGCATTAGCGCATCATCACTTTCCTTTAGAACTTCATGGTGCTTCGAGCCAAAGCCGATGGTTTGATCTCCAAGGCGCTGTTTGACGATGTTTTGGATGCCTGGGAACGCCCCCCCAACGATAAATAAGATGTTCTTAGTATCAATCTTAATAAATTCCTGTTGGGGATTTTTCCGCCCGCCCTTTGGTGGAACGTTAGCAACCGTCCCTTCCAAAATCTTCAGGAGGGATTGTTGCACTCCTTCCCCTGACACATCCCGGGTGATGGAGACGTTCTCACTTTTCTTGGCAATCTTATCAATTTCATCGATGTAAATGATGCCCTTTTCAGCTCGTTCCACGTCAAAATCGGCATTCTGCAATAATTTCAGCAGAATGTTTTCTACGTCTTCACCGACATAGCCGGCTTCTGTTAACGTCGTTGCATCCGCAATTGCAAAAGGAACGTTGATAATGTTAGCTAAGGTTTGGGCAATGTAGGTCTTTCCGGACCCGGTTGACCCAATCATACAAATGTTACTCTTTTGAATCTCGGTATCAGCTTCCACGGCTTGGTAAGCAGCTTCATCACCATCGGTGTCTTCGGCTTCGTCGTGATCAAGATCCTTAATCCGTAAGTAGTGATTGTAGACCGCTACCGCAAGGGTCTTTTTCGCTTCCGTTTGCCCAATTACGTAGTCATCTAACCGGTCCACGATTTCTTGTGGTGTTAACACGTTAATGTCGTCACTGCCACCTTGATTACGAAGTTCGTCACTAATAATTTGGTCGCACAGATCAATGCATTCATTACAAATGTACACACCGGGACCAGCCACAATTTTCTTAACCTGATCCTGGGTTTTACCACAGAATGAACAGCGAACTGCTTTGTTATTTTCGTCGTCATCAAACATGATTCTGTCCCCTTACTTCTTCATTAATTGTTCATCTAAGTCAAAAAGTACCTTTCAAACTATACCATAAAGCCCGGGGCTTGCAAAAAGGTTTGTTTATACAAAAAGACCATGTTGAACAGACGTCAACATGATCTTTCTCCCGTAACAAGTCGAACTAGTCGTTGTCCTTGTCATCGTCTTTACTATCGGTTTCAGCAACTTGTTTGGCACTATCAGTTACCAAATCAACTGATTTTTCAATCGCAATGTCATGTTTCAACATGTCATCGGATAGTGCCCCACGGACGGCTTCTTCTTTCATTCCGTATTGTTCCGCAAGGTCTTTAACTTGTTGTGCTACTTCTTCATCGGTTGGTTCAATCTTTTCTGCCTTAACGATGGCTTCTAAGACTAAGCTCGTTTTAACCCGTTCTGGTGCTCCTGCTTCAAACTGTTTCTTCAAGTCATCTTGGCTGGTACCCGTCAACTTGAAGTACATGTCAGCAGAAATTCCTTGTTGTTGGATTCCAGCTAGATACTGATCCATTTGCCGTTGAATGTCTTCATCCAACATAGCTTGTGGAATGTCTTCAACCGTAGCGTTTTGAACGGCGGCCTTAATGGCATCATTTTGCACCGTATCGTGGGCGCTGGCTTCTTTTTGTTCCTTGAGTTCTTTTTTCGTCTTTTCTTTCAACTCGTCAAGGGTGTCAACGTCTTCATCAACGTCCTTAGCAAATTCATCGTCCAGTTTTGGTAATTGCTTTTCCTTAACTTCATGGACTTTCGTGTCAAAGATTGCTTCCTTACCAGCTAAATCCTTTTGTTGGTAATCAGCTGGGAACGTAACTTTAACTTGAACTTCATCGCCCGCCTTGTGACCAATTAGTTGGTCTTCAAAACCAGGGATAAAGGAACCAGATCCTAATTCTAAGGCGTAGTTATTTGCTTTTCCACCTTCAAAGTGGTCACCATCAACGGAGCCATCAAAATCAATGGTAACCGTATCGCCTTCTTTAGCCGGACGATCAACTAACACTAATTCGGCTTGGCTTTGCCGTAATGAATCTAACTTAGCGTCAACGTCCTTTTTGTAAACCCGGGTGTTTTGCTTGGGAACGGAAACGCCCTTGTACTGACCCAGCTTAACTTCTGGTTTTACACTTACTTCTGCTTTTAATACCCATGGTTTCCCTTTTTCCATTGATTCAACACTAATTTGAGGTTGACCAACAGCATCAATCCCGGCGTCAGCAACGGCTCCGGCATATGCTTCGGGAAGCACAATGTTTAAGGCATCTTGATATAAAGCTTCTTCACCGTACATTTGATCGAAAACTTGACGGGAAACTTTTCCTTTCCGAAATCCAGGAACGTTCAAGTTTTTCTTATTCTTTTGAAAGGCTTGGTCCAATCCTGATTTAATTTGATCAGGACCAATTTCGAACGTTAATTCACCTTTATTTGCTTCTTTTTTTTTCCACTCTGCCATTTATATTCCTCCAACATGAAAAAACGAACGTTTCTTCAAGTAATTAAGATACGTTCCTATTCTAACGTATCCATCCCTAAATGTAAACATTTACCACCAATATAAAAAGGCCGAAGACAATGTCTTCGACCCTTTTACGTAGGAACAATTAGTCGTCGATTTCAGTAACAGTACCGGCACCAACAGTGTGTCCACCTTCACGAATAGTGAACTTAGTTCCTTTTTCAATGGCAACTGGTTTCGTTAATTCAACGTGGAATGTAACGTTATCACCAGGCATAACCATTTCTTTGTCCTTGTCTAATTCAATTACACCAGTAACATCAGTGGTGTGGAAGTAGAATTGAGGACGGTAGTTTGAGAAGAATGGAGTGTGACGTCCACCTTCTTCTTTGGTCATGATGTACACTTCGGCAGTGAACTTTTCATGAGTCTTAACTGAACCAGGTGCAGCAAGAACTTGTCCACGAACAACTTGGTCACGGTTAACACCACGAAGTAAAGCACCAACGTTGTCCCCAGCTTCACCAAGGTCAAGCGTTTTACGGAACATTTCAAGTCCAGTAACCGTCGTCTTAACGATGTCAGGAACTAACCCAACGATTTCAACTTCGTCACCGACTTTAACAGTACCACGATCGATACGACCTGAAGCAACAGTACCACGACCAGTAATCGTAAATACGTCTTCAATTGGCATCAAGAATGGTTTGTCTTCTTCACGGTCTGGAGTTGGAATGTATTCATCAACAGTGTCCATCAACTTCATGATTTGGTCTTCAGCTTCTTTGTCACCGTTTAAGGCCTTCAAAGCAGAACCACGAATAACCGGAACATTGTCACCATCGTAACCATATTCTGATAATAGTTCACGAACTTCCATTTCGACTAAGTCGATCAGTTCGTCATCATCCACCATGTCAGTCTTGTTTAAGAAGACAATGATGTGGTCAACACCAACTTGTTTAGCTAACAAGATGTGTTCACGAGTTTGTGGCATTGGACCATCAGTTGCGGCAACAACTAAGATCGCACCATCCATTTGAGCAGCACCAGTAATCATGTTTTTAACATAATCGGCGTGTCCAGGAGCATCGATATGAGCGTAGTGACGCTTTTCAGTTTCGTATTCGATGTGGGCAGTATTAATAGTAATACCACGTTCTTTTTCTTCTGGAGCAGCATCGATATCAGAGAAGTCTTCGGCTTGTGCCAAACCTTTTTCTGACAATACTTTTGAAATTGCTGCAGTTAAAGTAGTCTTCCCGTGGTCAATATGGCCAATAGTACCAATATTAACGTGGGGCTTTGTTCTTTCGTAATGTTCTTTTGCCATTATGAAACCCTCCTATGATTTTCGTAAGATGTCCTTTGATAAACACCAAAGTATCTTTACACCTATTATACAACATTATAGGAAAAGATAAAGGGTATTCCCTCAAAGAATTCACTATCATATTATATCCACTGTGCCTTAATTTGTAAACACTTACGCTTCTTTTTCGCTAATTAATCCTGCCATTAATTTTTCAATTAACGTTAACCACTTGGTCACCGATGATGTGGCTGATTCGAGCGGCTCACCTTGGCTTTGCCGTTCCAACTGCTCTAACCATTGTTTTGGATCCGTAATGATGCGATCAATAAATGGGTACAAGTTTTGCAATTCAACCTGCATCAAGCTCATTAGCTGTGTCTGTTTAATTGGGTCTACTTGCCCATACTTCGTAGTAACTAACCGTTGTAGTTGTTCGTAAGCAGTTGTTTCGGTAACTTCTACTAACTGATCTGGCTGGACGGTGTAAGTTTGCTGGTCAATCCAGATAAATGACACCGGGGTCTTAATCCGTAACCGCATTAAGTTATTCAGCAATTGTAAGCGCCAAATTGGATACACATCGGGATCCCGGAGGTTAGTAACTGCTGCTGCTACGTAATTAGCCAACGGGAGATGTTCCGCCTGTGCAATGATGGCCTGTTGTTCTTGAGGAGTAAATGCTCCTAAGTGTTTAAACTGGCGTTCCCCCGCTTCGTCTAAATTCGTTCCCGTCGTTTCGGTGGCCTGGAGCTCGGTCCGTTCTGCTTCGGTTTGTACAGCTGGTAACTGCGCTAACAGAATGTGCAGTTCGACAAACCGCCGATCGGCTAGTAAGACTTCCGTTAACAACCCCAACTGCTGGGTCACGAAGAAAGCAAAATGTTCATCAACTAACCGATTGGCTTCGGTAATTTGGTGCTGACCGAGAAAACTATGCGCTAAGGGAGCTAACACAGCTTCATCGTCACTTTCATCATACAACCTAAGTAGCGTTGGTGTGGCGTCCGCGTAGTGACCAGCACTAACTTGAGCTTGAGCTGTTTGGAGTTGTTCTCGTTGTTGGTCGTTCATAACTGGTTCTCCTTTCGCTCCTAACCCGAAAAACAAGAAAAGAACTGGGCACGCCCAATTCTTAACGATTTATTTCTTCTTTTTGTTCTTAGAGCGCCGGTGGTGTTGGTTAACTTCCATGATTACCGGAAGAATCACTGGGCGCCGATCCGTTTTCTTGTATAAAAACGAGCTGAGCTTTTCACGCACATCCTGTTTTAAAAAGCCCCAATCAAAGTCCTTATTGTCAAGGTTGCTCCGCACCGCTTTTTCGACTACATCCGAAGCTTCATTAAGCAAGGCCTGGTTCGACTTTGCGTAAATAAACCCGCGCGAAGTAACCTTGGGTTTTTCGACAATCAGCTTCTTCTTTCGATCGATTGTCACCACCGCAATGAAGACCCCATCTTGGGCAAGCACACTTCGATCGCGCAACACAATGTTACCAATGTCGCCAACTCCGATTCCATCAATCATGGTATCGGAAGCGGGAACTGCTTGGGATAACTGCATTCCCTTTTCGTCAAACTCAATTACATCACCCTTGGCCGGAATGATTACCCGATCGGCAGGCATTCCAGTTGCATAAACGGCTTCCGCCGCTGCCTGAAGCTGACGATACTCCCCTTGCACCGGAATAAAGTAGTTTGGATGCGTCAAACTAGTCATCATTTGGATGTCACTTCGCGTTGCGTCACTAGCAAGGTTTAAGTTGTCACTAATGCTGGTTACCGTGGCATCATCTTGATAAATCAAGTCGCGGGTCCGAGCCCATTCGTTATCCATGGACCGGAATGGAGTTGTCGCTAGGAGCACTAAGTCCCCACTCTGAATTTGAACGCGTGGATTCCGTTGACTGGCCATGTCAGCTAAGGAACGCATTGCCTCGCCCGGTTGACCAATGTGCAAAATGATGACGTCCTCAGGCGCTAACTGATTTAACTCTTTTTCAGATTGAATAAAGAGGTTTGGATCTGGATTCTTCACTTTGTCAGTTGCAAGCGCCGTTTCTAAGATGGACTTTGACTTGTCATTTGCAAAGAAAATCTTTCGCCCTGTCGTTGCGGCGGCGTTGATAATTTCTTGTAGTCGGAGTAAGTGGTCCGCCAGACAGGTGACAATAATCCGACTGGCTTGAAAGTCAAACACATCGATTAGATAATCTTGAACCTGTTGTTCCTCGGCCACCGTTCCTTGATCCTCAGCATTTCGTGAGTCACACAGTAAGGCCAAGACTTTATGCTTTCCCACCGCTGCAATTGCAGAATAGTCGGCCCGGTATTCTGCAGGCACCGTTTGATCAAACTTGAAGTCTCCGGAATAAACCACACTCCCGAGCTTCGTTTGGATTGCAATTCCAACCGCATCCGGAATTGAGTGGGTTACGCCAAAGAAACTCACCGTCCCATCATCAAACACAATTTCGCTGCTGTCACTGATGATATGAAAGTCGTGAAAATGTTTCGCTTGCTTATTTTTAGCTACCAGTTGTTCGGCCAACTTAATGGTTAATTCGGTTCCAAACACGGGTACGTCAAATTCGCTCAGAAAATATGGTAACGAGCCAATTGAATCTAGTTGTCCCGAGGTTAAAAAGACTCCCACAATTTTGTCTTGATTTTCCCGTAAGTAGGTAAAATCAGGAATCACGTAGTCCACTCCCAGCATTTCATCCAGGGGAAACTTGGAGCCACAATCTAGGATAAAAATACTATTATTGTTAATTTCAACCGCAAAGAGATCCTTCCCCTCTTCACGCACTCCACCAAGTGGAATAATTTTGACGTTTTTTTTCATTATTTGTACACCTCAAATTACTAATTTCATTTCTTTTCAGAAGCACCAGCTTCTAGCCGTCCTTAGTCTAACTAGTAATCAGTGTAACATACTTAAAGAAAATTAGGCAGAAAAAAAGAGTTCCGCACCTAGTGCGCAACCCTTTTCTTGTCGAATCTTAACGACGAAGACCAAGACTCTTAATTAGTTCTCGGTAACTTTGAACGTCTTTCTTCCGTAGGTAACCAAGAAGGTTCCGACGGTGACCAATCTTCTTCATCAAGCCCCGTTGGGAATGAAAATCCTTCTTGTGGGTCTTCATGTGGTCGTTGATTTCGTTGATGTCAGCAGTTAAAACTGCAATTTGAACTTCCGTCGAACCAGTATCGCCATCGTGTTTAGCGTACTTGTTAATGATTTCCGTCTTTTGTTCCTTAGTTAAAGCCATCTTATTTTCCACCTTTCTATTTTCTCATCCCTTATTCTGAGTGTTACGTCAGTGACTCGTAAAACTAAGAATAAGTTCCAAACATCACTATACACTCTTTCGCAAGCTAAAACAACCCTGACATTAGTTAGTCAACGCGAGGTATTGCATTTATACTGGCTTTTTTGTATAATTAGGCTTGTTAAACTGTGAAATAGATGAGCTTATTTCACTAAGTGGAGGTGAATAAAACATGCCAGTTATTAAATCAGCAATCGAACGGATGAAAACCAACGAAATTGCACGGAAACGCAACGCTTCTGAAAAGAACGAAATGCGTAGTGCCATCAAAAAGTTTGAAAAAGCTAGCGTAAATAATGCTGAAGACATCGACAGCCTTTACAGAAAGGCAATCGCTGCCATTGACCACACTAAATCAAAAGGTTTGATCAAAGCTAACAACGCTAACCGGAAAAAAGCACACTTAGCTCGCGTTAAGAACGCTTTATAAACAAAAACACTTAGCAAACTTGCTAAGTGTTTTTTTTCGCCTTTGTCTGGCTAAAACGAATTGCAAACATTTCAAAGAGCAGCTCCGGATTAGCCGAGCTGCTTTTTAGTTGGTGCTCAATGGCAACCAACGCAAGGTATGCCTGTTCCAAATACTCCAGGGTAAACCGATTAAGCAACCGTTCGGCAAGTTTAATTCGATACGGATGGACCTTTAATTTCTGTGCCATCATACTCTGGCTCTGTCCTTGACCCCGTAAAACCTTGACCTGCAACAACAACCGAAATTGACCCTCCAAAATGGCATTAATTTTTAAAGGTTCCTCACGTTGGGTTACCAAATCGTTGTAAAACTGGATGGCTGCATTGGTTTTGCCGGCTAATAGATCGTTCACAAGTTCGAACACATTTTGCACCATGGACTTTGCGACCAACTGATCCACAACCGCCACGGTAATGGTTCGCTCATCCTGGCAAAAGAGCAGTAATTTCTGGAGTTCATTCATGATCTGGGCTAAGTCCCCCTGCGTTCGGGCTATCAACTCCGTGAGGGCATCAGGCTCAATTTGATACTGCTGTTTTTGGATAAACTGTTGTACAAACTGAGTTGTTTCTCGCTCAGAAACCGCGTTTAAATCAATGACGGTGGCACTTTTTTTGAGCTGCTTGGTCACCTTTTTTCGGTTATCAATTTTTTCGTAGGGAGCGAAAATCACCAACACCGTCTCTGCCGGTTGCGCCTGCAGGTACTTAATTAGCTCATCAACATCGTGCTTCACGCTCGCCTTTGGCTTGGCCCCCGTCAAAAACGTAGCGTTCTGCATAACAACCACCCGCCGGTCCCCAAAAAAAGGCACCGACCAGGCATCATTCAAAGCCACGGCTAGGGGCGTTTCCTCTAAATCATACGTAGCATAGTTCATCGTTCGTTCTGATTCTGGGATGAGCTGCTGCACTTGGTGCATAATTTGGCTTTCCCAATATTCATTTCTGCCCAGCACTAGATACACTGGCTGGGGCTTTTGACTAATTTGTTCAATTGCTTGGTTCACTGCCATGCTGGGTGTCCTTCCACTTTGTTTCAAATTTCGGTCGGAATTCAAACCAACCATACCGATACCGAATCATTCCGGCCGTCTGGGTACTGATTAGCCGAACATGATGTCGTTTCATGGTTACCAAGGTTTCCTGATTGGGATGCCCATAGCGGTTTTGCCGACCGGCGGAAATAATTCCCACCTGTGGCGCCAACTTTGCAATAAACCGATCATCAGAAGCCGTCTTGCTACCATGATGTCCTAATTTTAACACGTTCGCCCGAAGCTGCGGATCGTGCTGGAGAAGCTCCCGTTCCTCCGCTTTGGGTAAATCACCCGTGAATAACCACGTTTTCCCGCCCATCTGCCCCCAAAGAACCATTGAATCTTGATTTTCTCCTAACCCCGGATGATACGGATGGAGAATCTGGAGGTGGGTGCCGGGAACAATCTGACCAGCCTTAACTCCGATTAACTGGGTGTTGTGAAGCTCAGGACGAATTTTATGCATAAAATGCTGGTTGCGATCCATTCCCCACGGGATTAACACCCGTTTTACCTCCATGGTTTTTAAAAAACAGGTTAGATCCCCAATGTGGTCGGCATCCTGATGGCTCAAACAAAGATTATCAATCCGACTAATTCCCTGACTTTTTAAATAGGGAATCGTCATCGTTGGGGCCAGGTGGACCGTTGGTTGCCCCTGCCGGGCAAAAAAATTGGGTTTGCCCCCGGTATCAATTAGCGTCACGGTCCGATTGAGGGGTTCACGGACTAAGATACTATCACCCTGGCCAACGTCAAAGAAACTCACTTCACCATTCAGAGGATAATGAATGATTAAAAAACTCACCCCATAGAGTACCAAAAGCCAACCGAGGCGTTTCCACGTCCAATTTTCAATCAATAACAACGTCGTCCCCACTAACAACAGAACCAGAAACCACGGCGGTTGTCCGAACGGCAAAACGCCCGGCAGGCTGGCAACCTGATCGGTAACCTGAGTCAACCACCGCAACAATGGCTCCGTACCCCAAATCGGGACTTTGAAGATTAAATAGCACAGATAGTTGCTGATGATTAACGGAAAAATCCCAACCGTAAAGAACGGTACGACGACTAAATTAGCAATAATTGATAGCCAGTGCCACTCAAAGAAATAAGCTAACAACAGCGGCAGACTGACCAAGTTTAACATGACCGTTTTCAGCACGTTGGTAGTTTTCTGACAATAGAAAATGGTAAATGACAACAAAAAAGAGAGCTGAAAGCCAAGTTGACCAATCAGCCAGGGATTAACCACCACAAAGATCATCAGTGCAAATGCCCAATAATCAAGACCGCTGCGCGACCACTTCCCTAGCTTGGCCCAGTACCGTTGTTCAACCACTAGAATGACTCGAACTAGGCCAATGGCGCCGCCGGCCACCCCGGCATACAAAGGGAGCAATAACATCGCCCCGAGTTCTGCATGTGATTTGCGCATTCGAACCATCGTTGCTACAAAGAACCACAGGTTAAGTAATACATAAACATGTAACCCGGCAATACTAAATAAATGAATCAAATTTAACCGTTTAAACCCCGTGCTGGTAGCTTGAAAATCCGCAGTCCGCACCCCAAACAGGAGGCTTTGGACATACACACGTAACTGAGGTGGAAGTTGGTTGGTGCGGCGTAACTCCCGCGCCCGCCACTCATGAAACCAGGCCGCTATCGTTGGTGGGCGCACTTGCTGAACCACTGCAACTTTTGTGATCCGGAGATCCCCGCTAAGTCCGTGACCCCGGGCAAAGGACTGGGAATCAAAGGCGGCCCAGTTAGAAGCCGGTTGATTGGGCGTCAAGCTTCCCTGGACACGAAGCCGCACGCAATGATGCAAACGTTCTCCTTGATTAGTTAGCGGTTGCCCATGAAATGAGACCCGCTGGTGACTTTCCAACTGCCCGCTTCCGTGCATACTCGTCTTCGTATTAACCACTTGATCCGGCAGTACCAGTAATTCCCAAGTTTGAACCTGATTGCCTGCTTGGGCAATCGCACGTTCATTCACCTGAACAACGTGTTGGGCATGCCACCCCACGACAATTGGAATCACCATACTAATTAGATTTAAAATTAAAAACCGGCGGAGCTGGAGCCGCCACAGGCGAATTAACCACAACCCGGTCAGCAAACTGCCACTCCACCCGTCGACCAATAGCGTCCACAAAATGAGGGCCCATAACACAGCCGGAAAAACTCCAAAGTTTTGTCTAATCGTTACTCAATGGAAAGATAATCAGCAAAAGGTAGATCAGCAACCCGTTGGGGATCAAGAGTGATTTTTTTCACCTCAACGTTTTCTTGTTGTAATAGTTGTTCCGCATATTCATTATTATGATATTCACGTAGATAATTAATCTTTTTAATTCCCGCTTGCAATAACATCTTCGTACACTGCAAACAGGGAAAATCAGTTACATAAATTTCAGCGTGATCGGTGGATTCCCCAAACTTTGCACACTGCAATACGGCATTCATTTCAGCATGAATGGTCCGTTCACAATGCCCATTCACGAGGTAACAGCCCACTTCTGTACAGTGGTCAGCGCCAGACACCGAGCCATTGTAACCACAGGCAATTACCCGCTTATTGCGGACTAAGACCGCCCCCACTGACAACCGTTCACAAGTACTCCGACTGGAGATTAAAATTGCTTGCAGCATGAAATATTGATCCCATGGAATTCTCTTTTTAGCCATGTGCATTCTCCTCCCGATTAGAATGCTTTCAGTATAGCAGGAAAACTCCTAACGTGATACTTAAACCGTTAACGAACTTGCCAGCTGGGTAACCGTTTTCGCTCCAAAGCCCGGTACGTTTTTTAGATCGTCCACGGTTTTAAAATTCCCCGTTTGTTGCCGATAAGCCACAATTTTTTCGGCTTTTTTCGCCCCAATCCCGGAAACGCTTTGTAATTGGGTCGCATCCGCTTGATTTAAATTAACCTTCCGGTCGGCGGTCGGTCCCGCCGGTGTAGCGGACTGCTCGGTTGGACCCATCGGTGGTTTCTCTCCTTGGTTCGGAACGTAGAGAATTGATTGGTCAGTAGCCTTTTGAGCTAGGTTAACCTGGTTGGCATCCGCACTCGGTAAAAACCCGCCCGCTAACCGGACCACCTGATCAACCCGGGTATTGTCGGCAACAGTATAAACCCCGGGTTGCTTGACTGCCCCCTTCACGTCAACAACTACCCGATCAGGCGCCTTGGTTTTAGAACTCGAACTAGCCCTAGCCTTGGGTTGGTTCGGTTTTGTGGTGGCGGGTTCGGGAGCTTGAGCGGCTTTCACTGCCACTGGTGGTTCTGCTGCTGACTGGAACAGCCAAACACCCCCAATTCCAATGATTGCCAGACTGATCAACCCTCCAATTAGGGCAATTTTCCACTTAACTGCTAATGCTTCCCAACTTGTTCTGATCCTTTCCATTGTTCCACCCCTTTCTCCTCGTTAAATACGCAAAAAAGCTGAATTCCAATTATGGAATTCAGCTTTTAATTTATTGATGCGTCTTTAAATAGTTTAAGGCTTGATCAAATGAGGTAACGGGAACCACCTTCATCCCCGGTGCATACTTTTTCGCCGTTGCTTTAGCCACCTGGTAATTCGTTTGGTGTCCCGGCTCGAGCGCTAAATTAGTTTTGGTTGGTTTAACGTAGGGACAGAAGAAGACCTGGGCCCCACTCTTGTGAGCCGCAATGATTTTCTTATCTACGCCCCCAATCTCACCAACTTGACCATCACTGGTAATTGTTCCCGTTCCGGCGATTTTTTTCAGCTGATACCGTTGCTGGGTTAACTGACTGTAAACCTGCAAGGCAAACATTAGTCCCCCAGAGGGTCCGCCAATTTGGCCGGGATCGATGTGGGCCTTCGGATCGGTTTTAATCGTCATGTCATCGATCATGGTAATTCCAATCCCATTGAATCCCTTTACAATGTCATGCTTATGACCAGAAACCATCATTTGCCGCCCGTCCCGCTTAAACATAATCTTAAGCGGTGCGTTTTTGGGCAGGCTTTTAATGTAATTTACGTATTCCGTACTTTTGGTTAGCTGCTGGCCGTTAATCGATTCGATCAGATCAGCGGGGCGCAGGCGATTTTTAAAGTCGGACTGGGGGAAAACGTTAAGAATGTAAACACCATGATACTGCTTTGTTACCGGTCGGTTAGCGTGTTGGAAGCCAACGGTAATCGCATTATTAATGGCACTTTGCATGTAGACCTTCTGCACGTTGTTAAAATCAGCGTTATTTTGTCCCCCGGTCACATCATTCGTTTTTTGAATGTCAATGTGCGGATCAAACAAGCGGTGCACGTAAGAAACGGGCCGCGCCGGAGCGATTGAAACCGCCGTGATCATAAATTCATTCTGTTTGAGGGGTTGTTTTCCCTGAATCTTCACCATCGGTTGAATGTTCACGGCCTCACCGGGAGCTTCCACAACTCGGTTAAGGGGCCAAAAAAAGAACCACAGGATCGCAATTAATAACGCCGCCACTAAAAACGCTAGGCTGGTTTTACGATTTTTTTGCCAAAATTTACGCATGGTTACTCCTTTCTTGTAAAGCACGGGCTACGGGCGCCGGAACGAACTTACTGACGTCGCCTCCAAAGGCATTAATTTCTTTAACCATTGAAGAAGAAATTAACTCGTAATCCCGATTCGCAAATAATAAAATTGTTTCAATTTGTTCATCCAATAATCCGTTTAAATTAGCAATTTCTTGCTCGTACACAAAATCGCGGGAATCGCGCGTTCCCCGCACCACGATATTAGTATGTTGCGACTTTACGAATTCAGCGGTCAAACCACTATAACTAGTTACCTCAACGTTATCTAGTTCCTGGGTACTGGCTTGAATCAGCTGAATGCGTTCTGCCACCGAAAAGAGGCTTTGCTTACTGGGATTAGTCCCAATCGCAACAATCACATGATCAAAAATCGCGCTAGCCCGCTTAATAATATTCAAATGACCATTCGTCAGCGGATCAAAACTCCCCGGATAAACGGCTGTTTTCATGTGGTTTCCTCTTTTCCTTGATAAATTGAAATCATGGTTAACCCGTAATCCTTTTGCCGCAGCAATTGATAGTGGGGTTGGGCCCCTAACTCGGCCGTGTGGTCGGTTTCACAGATCACTAATCCCCGTGGTTTCAAGAGTTGCAGTTTTTGAATTTCTGCCAACTGCTTGACCATTTGTTGGGCGGCGTACGGCGGATCAAGAAAAATGATCTCGAACTGCTCATGCTGCTCCGCTAGTCTAGTTAATGCCCGCTCTGCAGGCATCTTCCAAACCACTACTTCCTGATCTGGTTTAGTTACCATGGTTGCATTCTTTTTAATGGTTTTCACCGCCGCAAACTGACGATCAACTAGGACCGCTCGCTGCATCCCCCGGGAAAGGGCCTCTAAGGCCACCGCTCCCGAGCCTGCAAATAAATCTAAAAAACTGCCCCCTGTAAAATAGGGACCAATCATATTAAACAACGATTCGCGCACCTTATCCGTGGTAGGACGAGTTTTCGTCCCCGGCACAGGTTGCAGCTTTCGTCCCCCGTAGGTTCCTGAAATAATTCGCATGCCGCTTAGTCCCCCTCAGCTGCTTCGTTTAAAGCCGCAAACTGGTGGGCTAACGTTTGGGTGGGAGCCACCTCTACTTTTTTCACCATCCGTAGTTGGTTTAAGTTCTGGATGCTTTTACTCGTTTCGGCTTGATTGACAAACAAAATGGCATACCGCATCCGCCGCGAAACGTAGCGCACATCTCCAAAGCGGTGCAACTGCTTGGCCTGTTTAACCGAAAAAAGCGATACTAATAACTCTGTGCGTGCTTCCATGGCATCGTCTCTCCTTACTGTCGCGGAATTTGAATTCCTGGTTGGCGTTGTGAGCTAAGTTGGCGTTCTTTGCTACTAATCTTCATTACCAATCCTAAACACAGGCTCAACGTGATCATGCTAGAACCACCGTAACTAATAAACGGTAGGGTTACTCCGGTCAACGGCACAAAGCCCACCGCGCCCCCAGCGTTAAACAACGTCTGAATCGTCAGGTAGGCCGCAGTTCCGTAGCATACCGAACTAAAGTACAGGTTGGTGGTCCGAAAGCCAATGTCAATCGTGCGGACAATGAGGATACACAATAAGGCAAGAATCAGCACCACCCCGACTAATCCGAGTTCTTCAGAGATAATCGGCAAGATAAAATCGGTATTCGGTTCCGCAAGGTAGCCCATCTTTTGAATGGAATTTCCTAGTCCACGACCAAAAATCCCCCCATTACTAATCGCATAGTAAGAATTAATTAGTTGTTGCCCGGAGGTCTGGGCATGCAGGAACGGATCGGCAAACGACACAAACCGTTGCAGTTTGTAGTTCTGACTGTTACTAACAAAGTGGGCAATGACTCCACTTCCGATGTGAATCAAAAACAGGGGCAGAATCAAGACCAACCCGACAATCCAGGGCACTAATTTGCTAGCGGTACTAGCCGCTAAGAACATTACCAGGATGATAAACAGGTTAATCGCAAACCCTCCGGTATCCGGTTGGAATAAAATTAACAATAAGCACAGTGCTGGAACTATTAGTGGAGTGAAATTATGGAACGTGGCCCGTAAAATACCCTCCTGCGTAATCAACCGGGAGCGTTTATTAAACATGTTAGCAAAGTAAATAATAAAGTAAAATTTGCACAATTCTGCCGGTTGCAACTTAATAAAGCCCAAACTAAGCCATCCTGCAGCTCCGTTAACTTTCGTTCCAAAAAACTTCACATAGACTAAGAGCACTAGCAACGTAATTTCTAAAATCCCTAGGAAAAAGGGTTTTTGAAAGACAGCAAACCGCATTCGATACACCAGGACCAGTAGCAATAAACTAATCCCCACAAACGCTGCTTGCTTTACCAGGTAATCAGGAGCAAAGCCTCCGTGGGTTAACCCAATCCCCGCACTAGCAGAGTACACCATCACAATCCCAATTCCGCATAACAGCAGGTATGGGAAAAATAAATACCAATCCAAACCCTTGATAAACTTTTTCATTCCACATTCTCCGGCTTTCTTTTTGCTTCAGTATGTCCATTGTACTATAAACTACTTCAGTTTCAGCAATCAAGCCATCCTGCAGCTCCAAATTTTTCCAAAGAAAAAGAACCACTATCACAGTGGCTCTTGTTCATTCTAATTAACGGTTGTTTTTCCGCTTCTTGGCGGCCTTTTCCCGTTCGTTAGTATTCAAAATCCGTTTCCGGAGCCGAACATGTTCCGGCGTAACCTCACATAGTTCATCACTATTCAAGAATTCCAAGGATTCTTCAAGTGTTAAATGAACGGGGGCTTTAACCTTCGCAATGTCTTCAGATCCAGCGGCCCGGACGTTCGTTTGGTTCCGACCCCGCGTGATGTTAACCGAGATATCATTATCCCGGGCATTTTCACCCACAATCATTCCTTCGTAAACTTCCGTTCCTGGATCAGTAAAGATCTTACCCCGGTCCTGAACCGCCATAATGGCGTAGGTAGTTACTTTTCCAGTGTTAATTGAAACCAAGGTTCCGTTCCGACGACCGGGATCCCAGTTCTTCACTACCGGCGCGTACTTGTCAAAACTGTGGTTCATAATTCCGTATCCGTGGGTTAGCGATAAGAATTGGGTAGAGTACCCAATCAAACCACGCGAAGGAACTAAGAAACTCAAGCGCGTTTGGCCGTTTCCAACGCTTTCCATGTTTTGCATTTCCCCTTTTCGTTGGGAAAGGGTATCAATAATGGAACCGGAGTATTCTTCAGGCGTATCAATTTGCACTGATTCGTATGGTTCACACTTTACGCCATCAATTTCCTTGTAAATTACTTCGGGACGCGAAACTTGGAGTTCGTAACCTTCCCGTCGTAACGTTTCAATTAAAATTGATAAGTGGAGTTCCCCACGACCAGACACTAACCAAGCTCCGGGATCGTCAGTTTCTTCAACCCGCAACGAAACGTCAGTGTGCAATTCGCGTTCCAACCGATCAATCAACTGCCGAGCCGTAACAAACTTCCCGTCTTTCCCTACAAATGGCGACGTGTTGGTTCCAAACGTCATTTGCATGGTTGGTTCATCAATCCGCAGAATTGGAAGTGGTTCCAAGGTGTTTGGATCTACGACCGTTTCTCCGACGTTAATGTCTTCCATTCCGGATACGGCAATTAAATCTCCGGCCTTCGCTTCCGTAATTTCAACCTTGTTCAAACCAACAAAGCCCATGATTTTGGTTACCCGGAATTTTTGTTGGGAACCATCGAGCTTCATTACCACTACGCTGTCCCCGACTTTGATGGTACCCCGAAAGACCCGACCAATTCCGATTCGACCAACGAAGTCATCGTAATCCAGCATGGCAACTTGAAATTGCAGTGGATCGTCAGAGTTATCGATGGGCGCAGGAATGTTTTCGAGAATCGTATCAAACACTGGTTTCATCGTGTGTTCCTGCGTATCAATGTCTGGATCGAAACTGGAAGTTCCGTTCATGGCAGATGCGTAAACAACTGGGAAGTCTAATTGACTTTCGTCAGCTCCTAATTCGATGAACAGGTCCAGCACTTCATCGACCACTTCTTCAGGCCGAGCACCGGGCTTATCAATTTTGTTAATCACCACGATTGGAGTTAGGTGCTGATCTAAAGCTTTCTTCAGCACAAACCGCGTTTGGGGCATCGTTCCTTCAGCGGCATCCACCACCAGCAAAACTCCGTCAACCATCCGCATGATTCGTTCTACTTCTCCACCGAAATCGGCGTGTCCAGGAGTATCCAAGATGTTAATTTGTTTGCCATCGTACTTAACGGCCGTGTTCTTGGACAAAATGGTGATTCCCCGTTCCCGTTCAATGGGGTTCGTATCCATGGCCCGGTCTTGAATTTGTTCGTGACCATTTAACGTGTCAGATTGCTTTAAAAGCTCGTTCACCAGGGTCGTTTTCCCGTGGTCAACGTGCGCAATAATCGCAATATTTCTAATGTCATCTCTTGTTTTCAAAAGTAGTTCCTCCTCCAAAGCAGTAAAAAAGCGAGAACTCAATTCAATCGTAACTTCAGATAAAAGGCCGTGACACTGTCACAGCCTCCGTGCATCCCTTATTAACAATGTCAAAATCGGTTGGTGCTCTTCTATTCGCTGTTAAAACTTTTTTTAATCTTAACACAAACCGGCACATGCAGTCAAACTAGTTGAGTTTAATAAACTTGGCCGTCGGCTGAGCTGCAGCGGCCTGTAATACGGCATAAATATCGAACCCCGATGACCGTTCAAACTCACGCCGCAACTGGTTTTGTTCCGTCCGGGCTGGATTAATGGTTTGAAAGTCGGAATAACTTGCCATTAAATCCGTCCGTAAGACCCCCTGGGGTTGTTCATAAGCCCGTTCAATGTTTCGGAAAAACTCGGTGACGGCGACCAACTCAGAGACCGACCAGTCCGCCACAATCGGGTAACTATAGGTTGGCTTAGCTTTCTGTTTCATGATGACTTCCCTTTTTAATTTGTTGAATGATATCCATTGCCCAAGTTTGGGCGGCCGTAATGTCTGCGACCTCTGTCTCTGATAACTTTAAATCAAACTCGTGCGATAAGCCACCCTGATTAATAATCTTTGGCATGAGGTTTAACTCTAACTGATCACTTTTCTTGGTCAGACTAACCACGGAATATAATTCTGATTGCCAACCCAATAAGCAGCGTAACACCTTAAGCAGTGCTTGAATTTGGAGCGTCGGATTCACCACCAGCTCCGGATCGGAAACGAGTTGTTGGACCTTGCCAATCAGTTCCGTATCGTAGTTATTGTCAGGGCGCGCAACGTATGAAAGTAACGGCATCGCCCCAATGTAAATGCGATTCCACGGTACCACACATCGAGTATTCAACCCACAAACACTCACGTTAATGTCTTCGTTGGCAACCTTAAAGTTCCGAATCAACTGTTCACGCAGGGTTAAGCACACCGGAACGTTTCCCACTCCCATAAGCTTACTTACGTCTAATCCGGAAAACGCCGCGATAAAGTACAAAAACACCTCATCATGGGGCGCATCCACCACAATTTTCCCCTGAAATGCCCGCCCCATCAGATCATTAATCAACGGACGCATCCGATCGATGGCGGGGGCAATCTGTGCGGCCACTTGTTCTGCTGCAGAGTCCGTTGCTTGGTAAAACTCAACCGCCGGAAGGTACACCAACGCAGCTACATTACGTAAATCTTCATCGGGAGCCAGTTCGCGCACACTGAAGTGGCGACAAGCCTGATCAACCATTGGGATGGTTGCCATGTCAGCTTCATCCTGTAAAAACGTTACCGGTAGATCCAAAATGGCTAACGCAGCCGTCAGTTGCTGCACCCGCTCAGGATCTCCCTTAATTAAGATTTGGGCTTGCACGGTTTTCATCTCCTAAAATTTAGCTTGAAATTAAGTTTCTAAGTCAGTAATAACCTAACATTAAGTTAAGATTTTGCAAAGTTTTGCCAAACCTAATTAACAGTCCCTGATTTACAACTGCCGGCTTGATGCCATATAATAATTAGATGATACTGACAACGAATGGAGGCAACATCGTGTTTTTAATGAAAGATATCACCCGAGATGGAAATCCAGTGCTGCGCAAACAAGCACAACCGGTCCAATTTC
This sequence comes from Fructilactobacillus myrtifloralis, assembly GCF_024029335.1. NCBI lineage: Bacteria > Bacillati > Bacillota > Bacilli > Lactobacillales > Lactobacillaceae > Fructilactobacillus > Fructilactobacillus myrtifloralis. The sequence goes on from NZ_CP097116.1 coordinate 432,976, forward strand.
CCCTTAGTGACGAAGATCGGGAACTCGGCGAAAAAATGATGGAATATTTAGAGGTCAGTCAAGACGAGGCGCTCTGCAAAAAGTATCACCTGCGCGCTGGCGTCGGATTGGCGGCCCCGCAAGTCGGAGTTTCCAAATTAATGGCCGCCGTCCTCACTCCCCCAGAAGCAGAAGACGAACCATCCCCGTTTAAAGCGATTCTCATTAATCCCGTCATCGTTTCTAACTCCGTCCAACCAGCGGCGCTGACGGTCGGAGAAGGTTGTCTGTCCGTCGATAAAGACGTGCCAGGCTACGTACCACGTTCCGACCGGATTACGGTTGAGTATCAAGACTTAAAGGGGGAAAAACACCGGGTTCGGTTAAAGCACTACCCAGCCATCATCGTGCAGCATGAAATCGACCATCTGCATGGCACCCTTTTTTACGATCACATCAACAAACAGGACCCTTTTGCACGAGAACCCAACGAAATTTTCATCGACTAATTACAAAGAGCACCCGGTCCTTTGACCGGGTGCTCTTTTAGTCATCTAAGCGTTCTAGATCAGTTACATACTCCTGAGTCGCGCGATTGGCAACGTCCGCGACGTCAAAATATAATTGTTGCTGTTGAATCCAAGCATCAGTTACAACCAACCGGGGCGCCCCGGTTTCTGTCACAAAGTGATCATCATGAACTTGTTGGCAAAGCACCTGATTTAATTGCGATAACACTGCCGTGGTAGACAACTGGGACTCCAACTGACAGCGATATTCAAAAACCATGATGCCCCGGCCCCAGACTGCATCAAGAATCCGGGCCTGATTGATTTTTCCAACCAAGGGTGTACCCTGCGCCGTTTGCAAGTGCGCCACGGCGCGCTCTACCTCCTGATTCACCCCCCGTTGCACCTCCAATTGGTGCCGTTGATTGGGAACGGTTACTAAAAAATGATGCAGGACGTTATAGATTAATAACGCCACTCCAATTCCAATGACTAATTCGATTCCAAACTGCATGCGTGTTTCCCCTCCTCAGCTGGGTTGGCTTTATTCTACCAGAAAACGCTCCATATATACTTGCATCTTAATCTATGATAAAATTGTGCTAGGAGTTGGTATACCAACGAACAGTTCGACACAAAAATTAATTTATTTACAAAGGAGTAATCATTTTGATTTACAAAGTTTTATATCAAGCAAACCCCAAGGAAAATCCGAAGCGTGAAGCAACTAAATCGCTATACGTCGATGCCCAAACCCAGGCAGAAGTTCGGGATTTAATTGCTGAAAACACGGACTACACCGTGGAATTCATTCAACCGCTCGCGGGTAAACACCTTGAATTCGAACAACAAGAACCTGATTTTAAAATTACGGAGTTTAATAAATAATGAGTAAACTAAACGTCAAAAACAACGAAACGGCGATTTATGGCGTTGGTGGTCTAGGTGAAATCGGAAAAAACACGTATGGCGTGCAATTCCAAGACGAAATCATTCTCATTGATGCCGGAATTAAGTTTCCGGAAAGCAGCCAACTCGGGATTGATTACGTGATTCCAGATTATCAATATCTGGTCGAAAACCAGGATAAGATTAAGGCCCTGGTCATTACCCACGGTCACGAAGACCATATCGGTGGGATTCCCTTTATCCTCAAGGCTATTAACGTTCCGGTGTACGCCGGTCCCCTCGCCCTCGCTTTAATTAAAGGTAAATTAGAAGAGCATGGCATGTTAAAACAAACCGAGTTACATGCCATCGATGAAAACACCGTCTTAAAGTTTAAAAAGACCAGCGTCTCCTTCTTTCGAACCACCCACTCAATCCCTGATGCTCTAGGAGTTGCAGTTCACACTCCCGACGGGGTAATCGTTGAAACTGGTGATTATAAGTTTGACCTGACGCCGGTGACCAACACCCCGCCTGACTTACAAACGATGGCCAAGCTCGGTGAAGAAGGAGTGCTGTGCCTGATGGCCGACAGTACGAACGCCGAAAAACCAGTGTGGACCAAGTCCGAACGCTACGTTAGTGATTCGGTCCGCAAAATTTTCAAACGGGTGAAGGGGCGGATTATTTTTGCAACCTTTGCTTCGAACCTCTCCCGGGTGATGACGGCGATTGACGCGGCCTACCAAAACGGACGTAAAATTGCCGTCTTTGGTCGGAGCATGGAAGCTGCCGTTGTCAACGGTCGGGAACTCGGTTACATCAAGGTTCCTGACAAGGCCTTTGTCGATGCTAACCAACTTAAGTCCCTACCGGCCGACAAGGTCATGATTCTATGTACCGGTTCTCAAGGAGAACAAATGGCTGCCCTATCCCGAATTGCCAACGGTACCCACCGGCAGATCTCAATTGAACCTGGTGACACCGTAGTCCTTTCCAGTAACCCAATCCCCGGAAACGTCTTAAGCGTGAACCGAGTGGTTGACGAACTGGAAGAAGCGGGCGCCACTGTTATCAAGGGGTATGCTAATCACATTCACACTTCTGGCCACGGTGGCCAAGAAGAAGAAAAATTGATGATTCGCCTCATGAAGCCGAAGTTCTTCGTCCCGATTCACGGTGAATACCGGATGCAGAAAATTCACATGGGGCTTGCCGAACAATGTGGGATTCCCAAGGATCACTGCTTTATCTTGAAAAATGGTGACGTGCTGGCCCTGACTAAGGACAGTGCCCGGATGGCAGGTAACTTTGCCGCGGGGGACGTTTACATTGATGGTAATGGTGTGGATACAGTTACCGAACAGGTAATCGAAGACCGGCAACTGCTTTCTGAAGAAGGCCTGGTGGTGGTCGTTGCTACCATTAATTTAAAGGACAAGGAAATTCAATCCGGTCCTGATCTCCTTTCCCGGGGCTTCGTTTACATGCGTGAATCCGGCGAACTGCTTGATCAAGGTCGCAAATTGGTCTTTCGGACCATTCGGCGGGCGATGAATAACAAAAACGCCAGTGAAAAAACGATTAAAAAGGCCGTTGTCAACGAGTTATCCAACTTCCTCTACGAAAAGACGGAACGCCACCCGTTGGTTCTCCCAATGCTAATTATGAATAACACGAAGTAATCAAAAAGGAATGCCAGTGGCATTCCTTTTTATTTTTCCTCAGTCAACTAAAAAAACGAGCTGGTGAGCTCGTTTTTTTAATTCTTTATTCTTTCACGATCTTATCAATCGCTTCTAATTCGTCGTTAGTAAAGTCCAAGTTGTCCAAGGCCTTGAGGTTATCATCCAAGTGTTCCACCTTGGAAGCCCCCGTCACTACGCTAGTAACGGTGGGGTTATTCAATAACCAGGCCATTGCCATTTGTGCCAGGGTTTGGTTCCGGTTGTGGGCGAGCTCGTTCAGTTGATTTAACTTCTTAATCGCCGTGGCTTCCCCTTTTTCAAGAATGAAGTTATTCGTAAAGTGCAGGTGGATGTCATCCGGAATTCCGTTTAAATACTTATCCGTTAGTAACCCTTCCGCCAGAGGACCGTACGCTACTAACCCATCATGGGCGTCCGCTAACGTTTGCAACGTTCCATCCGTTTCCGGGGTCCGGTTTAACATGTTGTAAGAACTCTGGTTAACCACAAACGGCGTGTGCAATTCTTGAAAGAGTTCAATCATCTTGGCCGTTTGCGGACCATCGTAGTTCGAAATCCCAATGTAGAGGGCCTTCCCCGTTTTGACTAATCCGTCTAACGCTTCAGCAGTTTCTTCCAACCGCGTGTTCGGATCAAACCGGTGACTGTAATAAATGTCAACGTAGTCCAAGCCCATCCGTTCCAAACTTTGGTCCAACGCAGCTACCAGGGTCTTTTTCGAAGAAAAGTTACCATACACCCCTGGCCACATGTGGAAGCCCGCCTTGGTGGTAATAATTAATTCATCCCGGTATGGTTTTAAATCACGCCGGTAAACTTGCCCAAACATTCTTTCGGCAGCTCCTGAACCCGGTCCATAGTTATTGGCGAGGTCAAAGCTGAAAATGCCACGGTCAAAGGCCGCCAACATGATATTTTCGCTATCCTGAAAGTTCGCATCGTCACCAAAACTGTGCCACGTTCCAAATGAGAGTGCTGGTAGTTGTAACCCGGAGTTGCCGGCCCGACGTACCTTCATTTGATCGTAGCGTTGTTCACTTGCTTTATATACCATCCGAAGTTCCTCCTCTAAATAAGCGGTGTGTGGATTTTTGTTCCTGAATTAATTTTAACGCATCCCCAAATAATTCCCCAACTGAAATGATGGTCAACGTGGGAATTTGTTCCGGGTGCGGAATGACGATGGAATCCGTCACAATCACCTGGTCAATGTTTTGATCGTTTAGCTTAGCGGGTGTTTCCGCGGAAAAGACCGGGTGCGTAGCAATCACAATCACCCGCTGACACCCGGCCTGCCGCAGCGCCGCCGCCGACACCTGCATCTTGCGCCCCGTGACAATCAAATCGTCCACTACTAGGGCTGTTTTTCCTGCGACGGAGCCAATCACGGTTTCCGGAACTTGATCTGACGTATCCGGTTCCCGATTGTCCACAATTGCTAAGGGTAGATCCAAGCGATTAGCAATCGCACGAGCGCGCCCGACACCGTTATGATCGGGCGCCACGACTACCGCATCGTCATCTAAGTGATGCTCGTGGAGGTAGTTACTAATGAGACGACTGGGTTGTAAATGATCAACGGGAATATCAAAAAAACCTTGAATTTGCGCCGCGTGTAGATCAAGCGTCACCACCCGGTGCACCCCACTAGCTTGCAAAAAGCTCGCAATTAACTTGGCAGTAATTGGTTCCCGCGCCCGGGCTTTGCGATCAGAACGCGAATAGCCGTAGTACGGGATAACAACGTTAATCTGGCGGGCGCTGGTCCGGCGTAGGGCATCGATCATAATCAACAGTTCCATCAGGTTATCATTAACGGGATTGGAAAGGGATTGGATAACATACACGTCTTTGCCCCGGACACTTTGGTCAATCGAAATCTTAATCTCCCCATCACTAAAGTGGTTAATGGTGGCTTGCCCAATTGGCATCCCACTAACCCGGGCGATTTTTTCGGCGAGGGGGCGGTTGGCGTTTAAAGCAAAAATAACTGGTTGCGGTTTTGTGGTCAAGATGTCCGTTCCTTTCCAAACTAAGGGTTATGTCATCTTTAATTATAATCAATTCACTGTGATTTAGCATCAAGAAAATTTTGGGGCGTCACCCCTGCCATCCCAATCATGGGATCGATAGCCTGCCGTTCAATGGCGGCCATCGTTAACACTGTGTCCTGCTCCGCATTTGCGGCTGGATCCACTGGTTGGGGATCATGAGTTGCGGTGGTCGTGGTTGTTGCTTGTGAGGTGGTAGCAGCCTCCGGTTCCCCTTGAAACGCGGAGCGGAGACGGTCGGGCAGCCCGGTTTTGCGGCGGCTCGCTTCTTTGGCTAACGCTGCTTGAAAAACACTGGCATCCCCAACGAGGACCAGTTTGCTGGCCGCCCGGGTTACCGCCGTGTATAACAAGTTCCGATCAAGCATCCGGCGATACGGCGCCACAACCGGTAAAATCACCATTGGAAACTCACTTCCCTGCGCTTTATGGATAGAGGTACAGTACGCCAGGGTTAACTGCTTCCAGTCATTTCTGGAATAGGTTACTTCCGTCTGGTCAAAGGCCACCGTTAGTTTATCGAGGTACTGCTTACCTTCGGGATTAATGGTTAGGCCCACGATTTTTCCAATGTCTCCGTTAAACACGTTATGTTCCGGATCATTAACCAGTTGTAAGACCTTATCCCCGATCCGAAAGCAGCCATGGTCCGTTTCCACCTGTTTGCGCTTGGCACTGGGCGGATTAAAGATTGCTTGGACTGCCTGGTTCAGGTGATCAATGCCCACCTCACCTCGATACATGGGGGCTAAAACTTGGATGTCAGTGGCTTGAAAGTCCTTCGCCTGCGCCTTACTAACGATTTGTTCAATGACGGGCACCGCTTGGCGCACGTCACACTGAATGAAACTTCGATCCGGTTCCTTAGTCAGTAAATCGGAAGGAACAATCCCGTCCTTTAACTGGTGAGCCAGAGTAATAATGGTTGAATCCTGACTCTGGCGGTGAATTTGCGTGAGCTGCATCGTTGGAATCAACTGGGACCGAATTAAATCAGAAAAGACTTGCCCCGGTCCGACGGATGGCAGCTGGTCTTGATCCCCAACCAGAATCACCTTCATCCCGGTTGGAATCGCCTGCACGAGTTTGGTAAACAGTTCGGTATCCACCATGGACATCTCATCGATGATTAGTAACTCTCCGTCAAGGGCGTTCCCGGTGGCATCCGTGTCGTCGCCGTTTAACCCCAGCAAGCGGTGAATGGTGCTGGCCGGTAACCCCGTCGCTTCCCCCATCTTTTTCGCCGCCCGGCCGGTCGGTGCTGCTAGTAAGACGGGATAGGGCTCATCCCCACGATAGTCATGAGGGTCTAACGATAAGTCGTGGTCGGTGGCATAGGCCTGGACAATCCCATTAATGATCGTCGTTTTCCCGGTTCCGGGCCCCCCGGTTAGGAGGAAAAGGGCGTGGCTCAGTGCGGATTCAATCGCCTGAACCTGGGAAGCATCGTACTGAATGTGACTCTCTTGTTCCACCTGACTAATCAACCGGTTCGGATCAGCTGGAGCAGCATCCGCCGCCTGTAAAATGCGGTGCACGTTCTCCGCAATTTGCCATTCCGCCTGAAAGAGGTTTTTTAGGTAAATGCGATCCTGATCGACCTGCACCTTGCCGTCCTGCACCAGTTGTTTTAACGCTGCAGCCAGTTTCTGATCGTCAATCGTTTGGTTCGGATCGGTATCTAAAATTTGAAAGCTGGCGTTCATCACTTCCTTCGTCGTGGAGTAGGTATTTCCACTACTAATCGACAGCCGGTCCAGGGTGGTTAGTAACCCCGCTCGTAACCGTCCCGGATTGTTATAGTCAATCCCAACTCGTTGGGCAATTTGATCGGCCCGCTTAAAGCTAATGTTTGCAATATCTTCGACTAGCCGATACGGATCAGTTTCAATGATTTCTAGGGCCTGTTCGTGATACTTTTTGAAAATCGCGGCTGCTAACGAACTGCCAAACCCATAACTATTGAGGCCAACAATCACCTGTTCGGCTCCGTTATTTTGCCGGATGGTCTGTAAAATCGTGTCCCGTTGCCGGGGTTTCAAACCCAGGCCGTTTAAGGCGTCCGGATCCTTTAATAGTTTCGGAATTAACTCCGTTCCCAGCTGGTTAACCACCTTGGTAGCGGTCTTTGGGCCAATCCCCGGGAAATCACTCCCGGATAAGTATTTAATCAAACCAGCAGTTGAGGTTTGCGTCGCACGTTCATAGTTCGTAGCTTGAAACTGCTTTCCATATTTGGGATGGTCCACTAGTTTCCCGATAAACCGGTAACTCAGCTCGTCGTTAATTTCGGCAAAGTTCCCCGTTACCACGATTTCCGGTTCATCCCACTGAAAGTTGTGTTCTTCCACCTGGACCAATAACACCTTATAAAAGCTATCATTCCCCTCAAAAAAGGTCGTGGCAACCTTGCCGGTTAACTGAGCGGTTGCTGGTTGATACTCTGGGTGGTGCTCATCAAAAAGACTCATTGACTGTGCCACTGGGTTACTCCTTTGGCTGCTTGCGCAGCACTTTTTCAATGTCTGCAATGCGCTCCCGATGGGTCATAAAGTAATTTTCATCCAGCGCACGGGCTCGTTCAAACTCGGCTTCCGCCTGCTCGCGATGGCCGTTACTTAGTTCAATGACCCCCAAGTTAAAGTGCGCGGCCGCGTCGTTTGGATTCGCAGCTACCGTCTGCTGGTAAAAATCAGCGGCTGCCTGTAAGTCCCCACTCGCCAGTAAACAATCACCGATTAAGCGATTCAGTTCCGGATCCTGCTTCGCGTGGTCATGAGCGGTAATCAAAAAGGCCAACGCCTTGCCGTAGTTCTTTTCGCCATAATAACTTTGTCCCAACATGATGTACGCATCCTGCTTTAAAGCGGGGTCCGTTACCTGTTGAAATTGTTGAATCGCCTTCGTAAATTCTCCGGCGGCGTAGTACACGTTCCCGAGTCCGTAGGTCAACGTGTCCTTGGCCGTGTGACTCCGATCCGCAAACAACCCGAGCGCCTTCATCAGTAATTCTTCGGCCTGCGCGTAGCTCTTGAGTTGAATCAAGAAAGCACTGAGGTCGTAATAGGGACGATAGTCATTGGGATGCTCATCGATGTCCGTGATTAACCGGTGCAACGTGGCGGCGGCCCGCTCCTGTTTTTCGTCTGCTTCTGCATCTGCATGTTCTGCCATTGCTTTCCTCCTACACTAAATCTGAATCCCGAACCGGGTGATCCAAGTAGCTGGTGTCGTTCCAATCCAGTAGTTTAAAACTCTGACCGTGGTCGGTAGTTTCTAAAATCGTCGTACTGGTGTTGGCCAGGCCACCCCGTTTCCGTAAGTCCTTTAATGGAATTCCCAGTAACGAGTTAATCAACGCGTTTAACGCCGCTCCATGGCTGACAATTAAAAGCTTCGCATCATTATCAAAATTCGTGGTAATCTCATTAATTTTACTGCGCATCCGCTTAATCAAGTCTGGAAAGGATTCGCCTCCAATCGGAGTGGGATCGTACTGGTCCGGATGATTGCGAAAATCGTTAAACGTCTCTGGATATTGCGCTTCAGCGTCCGCAAATTTCATTCCTTCAAACTTCCCAAGCCGAAATTCCTCTAAGCGATTATCCAGACTCAGCGGAGCGGGGTGTTGCAACTGACTCTGAATCACACCTGCCGTAATCCGGGCCCGCTTAATTGGGCTCGCATACACATGGGCAAAGGGAATGTCCTTTAGGTAGTTTCCCACGAGCTGCATTTCTTGATAACTGGCCGGCAGTAATTCGGAATCCCCACCCGCGCCCTGATAGCGACTCTCTAGGTTCCATTCGGTTTTGCCGTGGCGTACAAAGTATAATTTCATGGTCTTCATCCTCGTTTATAATCTACTGTTATTATGCCAGTTTCAGATGAGAGACGCAAAAAAGCAAAAAATAAGGTATATCATAAATAAGTTAAATAAAAATAAAGGAATTTACAATTTTATATAAAAATTGTAAATTCCTTTATAAACAAATAATATTTAAAAATAAATCTATACATATTTTTCTGAATAATTATCTATAAAATTATCAATTTCAAGACTATGTTTTAGTATACAACTTCTAACCATATCATTACTTAGAGAATTTAAATCAATATTTGAAAATTCTTTAATAAAATTTTTAATGTTTGTTGTCAAAAAATTTAATTTTCCTTTTCTAATAATCGTAACATTCCCATTAAAATTTGCTGCTGGATCATGATATTTAGTAGGTATCACTAAAAATGCATGATAATCATTTTGATGGTAATTAGCATTAAACCATCCTATCGAATTATTCATCTGTCCCATTTCATTTTTATTAATTTTTTCACGGGATTCTTTAACCTTGTTTTTATCCTCTATAATAAAATATAAGTTGTCTTTTACTGCCCATAAATGGTCGGGACCTTTTTTATATTCATAATCTGGCCGCTCAGTTTTAAAACCCAATATTTTCCCAATATCATCCATTGCATTTTCAAACTCTTTACTATTAGTTCCAAAAGTTAATTTTGCTGTTATATCCATAATATGATTAAGGAGATTTTCATATGTTTTATATGATTTTATTTCGTTAATAATATTAGAAATCCGTTCATCATTCATTAGTGGTTTCAGTTTAGATATTTCAATGCTATCTTCAAGTAATAATAATCCGTTATTATAGTTATATGCCTTTTTTTGATATTTTTCAGAATCAATTTTTGAAGAAAAATAATTTACCCTTGCCTTTATTTGTTCATACCAACCTTTTTCTTCGTCAGAACTGCAATAATGACTTATAAAATTATCAATAAAAATATTAAATTTGTCTATATTAACATATGGATTTACCGCATCCTTTAAAATAACATTTTCTTTTGATATTTTTGCAATATTATCATGTGCATTTTCTGAATAATCCAAACTTTCCATCTGTTCTTTATAGAATTCTTTCCAATCTTCATCTCTTAACAAAGACTGCTTTATTAAATCAGATAATACTTTTAAATAGTTATCATTATTAATATCTTTTTTAGCCTCTTCTGATATTTCAATACCAATTTGAATTTGTTTTAAAGTTTGTTTGCTAAAATATTGTTGATTGTCAGGATCCCTAACAAAACTCACTAAATCTGGTCCCGTAAAAATAATTACAGAATAATCCGTATCTGCCCGTACACTTCTTCCTAATCCCTGTTCAATTTTCTGCGCTATTTTTAATTTATTTTCTGTTCCATTGGGCACAACACTCTCAATATATTTATCCATAAGTGATACGGATTTTGGTAGGGAGTCTAAAATAAGAATTCTTGTCTCATCATCAGGAAGATCTATACCATCATATCTATTGACTAATACTAATGGCTTTGAAAACTTATTTTTATGGTAAGTCTCTAATATTCCCTCTAAATTTTCTTTTCTTCCAATAATGGATCCATATTTCTTCCAATCACATGTTTTATAAAAATTTGGAACAATTATTGTGATGCCAAAAGTATTATTTGTCTTGGATCCGAACTCTTTTACAATATCTCCTCTCTGAAAATTATCTGATATAATTGATGGAATGATAATCATTTTTTCACCAGACCATTTTTCATCTGGATAAACTAAAGGATTTTTTATTGCATTTTCTCCAATGTCAAGATCTTTTATTAATACTGAGTCAGATGCAGTTGTTGCTGACATGAAAATTCTTTGATTTGCATTGATAAAACCCTTGTAATTATTAAGTGGATATTTTAATGGTTGAATTTCAATTCTATCACCAGAAAAAATACAATCACAATATTTTAATTTATTTTTTAATAAAGGCCAAACAAATTTCAGTTCATTACTTCTAGAGGAATGATCAGAAAGTAATCTAGTTACTTCCTCAATCTTATCAATCCAGGTCCAATAAGGTACTGGTAAAAATAAGTTATTATTAACGTTATTTTTTAAATCTTCAAAATCTCCAAATCCTTGGCTTTTTAATCCATCACTTAATAAATTAAATAAATTATTATATAACTGTTTATTATTAGATTTGGTTATTTTCATTACACATGATTGTTTTATTAATTCAGAACTAGAATGAGCATCATCAATAACTAAGCCGTCGATATTACTGTATTGGCTATTAAAAATAGTTTTACCATTAAAAAATTTTTGAACAGATGTAATTAATATTTTCTTCCTAGCAATAACATCATCAGGAATTTCATTGTTTTCAGAGATAGTTTCTAGATTAATTCCAAATAATTTAGCTTGATTTATAGTTTGATTAATAAGATTCATATCATTACATAAATATATTTCTATTCCAGAATTTTCTTGACGTCTTCTAGATTCTAAGATTAATAATCCGACAAGTGTTTTACCAGCGCCCGTATTTAATTTTAATAACACATCTTTTTTATCAATCCTGTTTTCAAACCAATCATTTAAAACAAATTCTTGACTTTTACGCAGTGGACCAACTTTAGTTGTTTGTCGATCCAAATCATTATATATATATATGGGATTTATAATAACATCTTTATTAAGATTTTTAATTTTCTTTGAAAAATCAACCATTTTTTAACCTCTCATTAAAATATATTTAAATTAATGGTACTAGTTTATTGAATAAATTCAATATAATCTAAAATAAAATTTAAGTCCTAAAAACCCCCTATAGTTCAGCCTTTCAGCCTCACCAGAGGGGGTTTTAACATCCGTTGCCTTATTAATCTTCGTTTTCCTTATCCTTTTCCACTATGGAACAAATGTAATTATGAATGTCGTAGGTCAAAATGGCACCCTTTTTCTCAAGGACTTTTTTGTAATCGTCTTATAGAACTTGCGGAATTAGCATCGTAACACTCTTATACTAAATCGTATCTTTTTCGAACCATCGGGTTTATCCATAGCTTCCTATTGTGCGTATTATTTAAAGTCCTTAGCGTCAAATAACACTTTTTTAAACGTATTGTAACTTGGCTTCATTTTTGTAAGCAGCGTCAATCGTGGCCACGCCCAGACATTCTGCTCCGTCGTAAAATACCACGGCCTGACCGGGTGTCACGGCGCGAGCAGGTTCGTCAAAGGTCACCTTGACGTGGTTTTGATCATCGGCAATCTGCACCGTCACCCCGACGTCCTTTTGCCGGTACCGGAACTTCGCGGTACAGTGGAAGGTTTGCCCGCGAGTGTTGCCATCAACAAACGAGAGGTCGGAGGCCATCAGATAATCCGCGTAAAGGTACGGGTTTTCGTAACCCTTTCCCACGTAGAGAACGTTCTTTTCAAGGTCCTTACCAATCACGAACCACGGCCGGTTATCCTGGCCATCGCCCCCGATACCTAGCCCCCGCCGTTGCCCGATGGTGTAGTACATCAAACCGGCGTGTTCACCTTTGACTTCTCCATCAAGGGTCATCATTTTCCCGGACTGTGCGGGCAAGTACTGACTCAAAAAGTTATCAAAGTTATTGGGACCAATGAAACAAACTCCCATTGAGTCCTTTTTATCAGCTACATACAGGTTCGCATCGTGCGCAATTTGCCGGACTTCCGGCTTGGTCATGCCTCCTACTGGAAACATCACCCGGTCGAGTTGGTCTGCTGATAGTTGGCTTAAAAAGTAGGTCTGATCCTTGTTGAGGTCAGTTGACCGAATCAAGTGGTTCTTACCATTTTCATCCCGTTTGAGTTGGGCATAGTGACCCATAGCGATGTAATCCGCGCCCAAATCCATTGCATATTCTAAGAAGGCCTTGTACTTAATCTCCGTGTTACAAATCACATCGGGATTCGGCGTCCGGCCCCGTTTGTATTCAGCTAAAAAGTACTTAAAAACCCGGTCCCAGTACTCCTGTTCAAAATTGACAGAGTAGTAGGGAATCCCGAGTTGGTTCGCCACGTGGGCGACGTCCTTAAAGTCCTCCGTTGCGGTACAAACGCCGTTTGCGTCGGTGTCGTCCCAGTTTTTCATGAAAACGCCAACGACGTCGTAGCCTTGCTGTTTCAATAAGTAAGCGGCCACGGACGAATCCACTCCGCCACTCATCCCGACTACCACGCGGGTTTGACTATTATCTTGCATTTTATCACCATCATTCTTATAGATTCAGAAATCCACGATTTGAAGGTCGTAATTCCAGTATTCATCATGATACGCCACCTGAACTGGGCTTGGCAAGCGTTCGGCACACCCGGCTAGTTTTTAGTTAAAACCTGCCGGATGATCAGATTTTGCATCAAAAAATGGTATTGTTCGCGGGCAGCTGCAAACTGGTCACCGGTAAAAATATTAACCGTTTGCAGGCCCGAACCGGTCAGAATCGCTAGTTTCAACTGCTGTAAGTCAGCACTAATGCTCAGCTTTACCTGAACAGCTCCCTTCCCCCGCACGTTTAACGGTTGCAACGCCTGGGTTAGTTCATAGTTACCGAGCTTCGTTTTTTTGAAGTTTAAATCACTCAACGTGTACTTCTTAACCCCCGGATTGACCCGGTAGGTAGCTGAATCACCAGCTAAATGAACTTGGTCTGCGAATGCCATTACTGCTTCCTCCGCTGTGCTAATCTGTGAATAATTTTACTCGTTGTTGCCACGAATTGGTCGATTTCAGTGGCCGTCGTCTCCTGTCCAAAGCTTACCCGAATCGATTCAGCTAAGCGCGGACTCGTTGCCCCAAACATCGCCCGTAACACGTGGGATGGTTCTAAGTTCCCGGCTGTACAAGCAGAGCCCCCAGAGACCGCAATGCCATCTAAATCCAGGTTATTTTGGAGTACGTAAGTTGACACGCCGGGAAACCAAAGGTTCAAAACATGAGGCGAACCAGCTCCAGCCGCGGGTCCATTAACGTGGACTTCAACGTTCTGGGCGGCAAAACCGGCTAAAATCTGATCCCGAAAAGCCGCAAACCGGGTCCGTAACTCCTGTTTTTTCGCGTTCGGCAGTTCCGTCACCGCCGTTGCAAATCCCGCAATCGCTGGGACATTTTGGGTGCCGGCCCGGCGCTTATCTTCCTGGTCGCCCCCCATGATGTAACTGGGAAACTGGAGACTGGCGCGCCGGTACAAAAAGCCGAGGAATTTCGGCCCATACAGTTTATGCGCAGACGTTGACAGTAAGTCAATGTGATCGCGTTCCACGTCAATTTCATCTAAGCCGTAGGCCTGGACAGCGTCGGTATGAAACCAGGCTTGGTGATCCTGGAGTAAGGTCCCGATCTCATGAATCGGCATGCGACTCCCCACCTCGTTGTTCACACTCATGATTGACACCAGGGTAGTTTGTTCATCTAACGCTGCTTCTAAGTCTGCTAATCGGATCATCCCCTGTTCATCAACCGGAAGGTAGGTGACCTGGTAGCCGTGACGTTCGAGATACTGCATTGGTTTTAAAACGGCTTCGTGTTCAATTGCCGTCGTAATCAAGTGTGTCCCTAGTTCCTGGCGGGCTTCGGCCGTCCGAATGATGGCCGTGTTATCACTTTCCGTTCCCCCACTGGTAAAAACAATCTCACTATCCTGGGCGTTGATGCTCGCTGCCATGACGTGGCGGCTATCCTCTAGGATCTGATTGGCGGCCCGCCCAATCTGATAGAGCGTGGATGGATTCCCAAAGGTGGTCTGATACTGGTGCGTTAGCTCCGCAAGCACTGGTGCGGAAATTGGAGTGGTGGCGGCATGATCCAAATAAATTTCACTCATCGCCTAACCTCCTTATTGTGCTGCAGTATTTGCAAACAAGCGGAGGAGCATTTCGGCGGACTGGCGACCGGCGGCCACGATGAATTCACCAAAACTCTGGTTGGCGTCTTCGTCACCCGTATCTGACATCGCCCGCACCACTACGTAGGGAATTTCAAACTGGTTGGCCACTTGACCAACGGCAGCTCCTTCCATTTCCCCGGCAAGAGCATCCGGAAAGTGGGTCAAAATGTTTTTAATCATGGCTTTTCCAGCAATAAATTGATCCCCAGTCACAATTAAACCGTGGTGGACATTCAATCCCTGGTCAGCAGAAGCAGCGGCAATTTGTTCACCCCAAGCTGCTGAGGCCGGAAACCGGGCTGGTTGATTCGGTAACTGGCCAAAGACCTCACCGTCTGCCGTACAATCAACGTCGTGATAAGCAGTTTCGGTCGAAATGACGATATCTCCGACCTGTAAGCCGGCGCCAATCCCCGCCGCAGAGCCGGAGTGGATGAGCACGTCCACGTTAAAGTTCGTTAACAGTAACGCGGCGGTAATCCCGGCTTCTACTTTTCCAATCCCGGATTTAACTAAAATGACCTGCTGCCCACTAATCGTCCCGTCGTAAAAGGTCACGTTCCCGATGACCGTGGTTTCCTCGCCCGTTAACGCATCCTGCAGGGCTTTAATTTCTTCATCCATTGCACAAATAATTCCAAAGGTTTTCATTCTGTTCTTCTCCCATTTTTTCAATTAATCCACAAATCGCATGATTACTAACACAGCAATGATTAACAGTACTAAGATCACGATCACGATATCCAACTTCCGTGCGGTCCGCCGGTGCCGGCGTTCCGGGTCATTAACCTCCGTCCGGCGTAACGGCGCGTCTGTTTCCTGGGTCTCTGCGTCCTCCGTGGTGGGACGTCCCCACCGGTGCCGTTGTTGGCGACGAAAGGCCGCCCGCGTTAGTTCTGGTTCGGGGGTGGCGTTTGTTTGTTTATCATCCATTGTTTTAACCTACTTTTGCATTAGTTCCCAGGCTTGAATTGCCATGATGGTTTTCGCATCCTGAATCTGACCAGTCGCCAACAGTTCTTGCGCCTCTGCGAGCGTATACTCCCCGAGCTCCAGAAATTCACCTGCATCGCGAGGGAGTTCTGTGGTCACGGGCGTTAAATCCGTCACAAGGTACAGATACATGTATTCATCGGTAAAGCCACAGGAAGTGTAAAACGAGGAAAGGAGCTGAATCGTTGCTGCTTGGTAGCGTACTTCTTCATTTAACTCGCGTTGTACGGCATGCACTTCGTTACCCCGATCCCGTTCATCTAGCTTGCCCGCAGGGATTTCCAGCATGACCGCTTTGGCCGGTTCTCGCCATTGCTTTTCTAATACCATCCGGTTCTCAGCCGTCAGGACTAACATTGCCACCGCTGCAGCATGGTGGACGACGTCGCGATGAGCCAGTTTGCCATTAGCGAGCCGCACCGTTTCTTGGTCAACGCGAATGATTTCTCCGTCATACTTCCGCTCGCTTTTGATTTCTGTTTCTGCCAACTCTTTATCTGTCATTGGATTGTTCCTCCATCTTCATGGTTGTCCTCATAGCGGTCGCCAGTGGTTACCGGGGCAACCGAATTTTAGCAGCTTGAATACCGTGTTTTCCTGGCGCCGTGACGAATTCAACTGGATCGCCGGGCCGAATCGCCTTCGGATTCCCCTGAATAATCCCGGTGATGTGCATAAACACGTCTTGCCCCGCTGGATCAATCAGGTAGCCAAACCCCCGGTGTTGATCGTACTGTTTCACTTTTCCCTGCATTGCATCCTCCTGTTTTGCATCCGGTTTCTTACTCTCATCATAACAAAAGCCGAGACTAACATCTCGACTTTTAGCGTTCTTATTCTTCAAAACCGGTCGTTGCCGTTTCTGGATACTCGGCCCGCACTAATTTAGCACACCGGGCACAGAATTCCGGATAGTCGGGATCACTCCCGACGTCCGTTTTAATTAACCGACACCGCGCACAAACCGTTCCGTCTGCGTGTTGAACTTCAATTGCCAACTGATCGCCAAAGGTGGATACCCCATCTCCCGCTGCTTCAATTGTTTTAATGTCTAGATCTGAGACCATCAGAATCTGGGCAAGATCAACGTCTAACTGGTTCAACAGTTGTTTGACCGCTCCGTTAACGTAGAGGATCAACTTCGCTTCGGACGGCTTTCCAATTATCTTATCCGTCCGCGCTGCTTCCATCGCCTTTAAAACATCCTTCCGCAGTTTTAGGAAGGCTTCCCACTCGCTGCGAATCTCCGTTTCATTGGCAAATTCACGCACAGACGGCATGTCTGCTAACTGCACAAATTCTTCTGGTTCCTGGCAGAACTGCCAAATTTCTTCCGTTGTGTGCGGAATGATCGGCGTTAACAGTTTTGTCAACGTTACTAAGGATTGGTACAACACCGTTTGCATTGCCCGGCGCCGCTGGCCGTTTTCCGGTTCAATGTACAAAATATCCTTGGCAAAATCCAGGTAAAAGGCCGAGAGATCAACGGTCATGAACTGCATTAACTTTTTGTTGATGGTCATAAAATCGTAGTGATCGTAGGCCGCTTTTACCTCCCGCACTAAGTCGTTTAACCGAATCAGCATGAACTGATCGACAGAAGGCAAGTCCGCATAGGCCACCGAATTCGTTTGGGGATCAAAATCACTGGTGTTTGCTAACAAGTAGCGCACCGTATTCCGGATCTTTTTGTAGCTATCACCCACCGTCTTGAAGTTCCCCATTGAAACGCGCACGTCGGCAGACGTGTCAACGCTAGTTACCCAGAGGCGAATGATATCAGCCCCCATTTGCTTAATCACATCTGCGGGAGCAATTGTATTTCCTAAGGACTTGCTCATCTTGTGACCCTTGCCATCAAGGGTGAATCCTTGTGACAACAAGTTCTTGTACGGTGCAATTCCGGCCGTGGCCACACTCGTAATCAGACTGGAGTTAAACCAACCCCGGTACTGGTCAGAACCTTCTAAGTAAAGATCAGCTGGATAGGTCAATTCCGGTCGTTCGGCAAGCACACCCTGGTGGGAAGAACCAGAATCAAACCAAACATCCATAATGTCCGTTTCCTTCGTAAACTTCCCGTTGGGAGAGTGGGAGCTGGTAAAGCCGGCTGGCAACAGGTCCTGCGCGTCCCATTCAAACCACACGTCCGAACCATGCTCTGCAAACAGGTCCGCAACGTGATTAATCGTCTCGGCTGTCATAATTGGCGTACCATCTTCAGCGTAGAAGATGGGAAGCGGTACCCCCCAGACCCGTTGTCTAGAAATGACCCAGTCACCCCGATCCCGAATCATGTTATAGAGCCGTTGGTGCCCCCACTCTGGATCAAAGTTAACCGTATCAATGGCATCTAAGATTTGTTGCCGAATCTTAGTAACCGATGCAAACCACTGGGGCGTTGCCCGGTAAATTACCGGTTTTTTCGTCCGCCAGTCAAAGGGATAACTGTGTTCATACGGCATATAGTGGAGCAGTTGTCCCTGAGCTTTTAGTTTATCCAACGCAATTTGGTTCGCGTCTTCGTAAAAGACCCCGGCAAAGTCAGGACCCGCTTCGGCAGTCAGATACCCCTTGTCGTCGACCGGAGCAAAGATTGGTAAGTCATACTGCTTGCCAATGTTGTAGTCATCTTCCCCGTAACCAGGGGCCGTGTGCACGAGTCCCGTTCCGGCATCTGCGGTTACGAAATCACCAAGCATCGTTACTAACTGCCGGTCTGAATCAAAGGGGTGGGCGGCTAAGACCCGGTCTAAATCGCGACCCTTGATGTGCTTAACGGTCCGCACGTTTTGCCAGCCAAATAATTCGGCATCATCTGCCACTAAATCAGCAGCCAACACGTACTGGTTCGGATCATCATCGTGTTGGACCACCACGTAATCAAAATCGGGGTTCACCGTAATTCCTTCTGATGCTGGAATCGTCCACGGTGTCGTCGTCCAAACCACCATGTAGGTCTGATCGTTGTCAAGGACGCCCTTGCCATCAACCACTTTTTCCGCGTAGAACGCGGATGGTGACTCAATGTCATGGTATTCAACTTCGGCTTCTGCAAGAGCAGATTCAGATGACCAAGACCAAATTACGGGCTTCAAACCTTTGTAAATCAAGCCCTGTTCGGCCATCTTCCCAAAGACCCGCACTTCAGCAGCTTCATACTCGGGTTGTAGCGTCAGGTACGGATGGTCCCAGTCCCCCTGTACCCCCAGCCGCTTAAATTCCGTTCGTTGGCGGTCAACTTGTTCTAATGCATAGTCATGACAAAGCTTCCGGAATTCGTTGGTTGACATCTGTTTGCGGTCATAGCCGGCCTTTTTGAGCTGTTGTTCAATTGGCAAACCGTGGGTATCCCAGCCGGGAACAAACGGGGCCCGAAATCCATTCATGGACTTGTAGCGGACGATAAAGTCCTTGGTAATTTTGTTCATGGCGTGCCCCATGTGGATATCACCGTTAGCGTATGGAGGGCCATCGTGAAGTACAAACGTGGGCTTGCCTTCATTTAACCGTTGCCGTTGTTGGTACAAGTGGTTCGTCTCCCACACCTGCTCGCGTTCGAGCTCTTTAACGGGGAGGTTTCCCCGCATTTTGAACTTGGTTTTTCCCAAGTTCAAAGTATCTTTAATCCGCATCCAAATTCCTCCTCCTGATAAACAAAAAGACTCCGCCGCAATCGGGACGAAGTCTTCGTGGTACCACCCAAGTTCAGAAGTCCAACTGGTGCAGTTAGACTTCTCTCGTTGTTTGTTATTAACATAAGCATAATAAAGTGATCTACTACCTTCAAAGTGACAAGCGGGCTTCCACCGTCCCCGCTTCGCTGTGGTATTTTCAAGGAGCTTGCTGGCTTTATTATAAGATTTCAACCCGGCCATCCGGATAAAACATGATGGTCGGCTGCTCGTATTTATCAGACGTCAACGTCCGATTACTGTTTGAGTTTACTCTCTCCGTTGTGTGATTGTCAAGGTTCTCCACCACGGCTTTAATCTCTGGGAACGCTTGGTAATCAGCCCCATCAAGTAACTTCGTCCAATCGGATTGGTGAGCGTACTCGAGTTGACTTTCCAACATCCCGATTAATTTTTGCCGGAACTGCTTAATCTGCATCCGGAAATCATCGGTACTTAGGGCTAAAGCAGCGGCCTTTTGGGCTTCTTGTTCGACCGTGGCTTGGGCTTTTTGCGTGGCCTCGGCTACGATTTGGTTGGCCTTGTGGCGCGCCGTCTTCAGCGTTTCCTCTGCATCAGCATCCGCCGTTTTTTTAACGTTATCCGCGGCTTCTTGGGCCACCAAGATGGACTGGTTCAACGAGCTCTTCAAATCATCATAGTAAGCCAAATCATGTTTCGTTTGCTCTAGCTCTTGTTTTAACGAGGTGTTTTCGTCTCGAAGAATTTGATAATCCTTCGTGATTTGATCCAAAAAATCATTAACCTCATCAATGTTGTAGCCCCGCATCTTGGTGCCAAATTTTTTGTTGTGAATGTCTTCTGCAGAAAGTACCATGGTAAGCCTCCATCACTTGTTTTTTATCACATCAAACGCTGCTTTAATTTTGCCTTTTTTTGAAACCCCGTTCTGCTCGTCAAACTTAATTCTGCCAAACCCCCGGACGGAAATCAAATCGTGCACTGCTAGTTCATAATCAGGCTGATCGTATGTAAACCAATTCAATCGCACCTTGCCATGCGTTACTAACGCCTTGGCCCCGGCCCGAGACATCCGAAACAGGGTTGCAATAACGACGTCCAGCCGTAACGAAGGCAACGTGACGTGGACGACCTGGCCGTCATCATGGACCGGAAGTCGTTCTGTCAGTGGCTGGGGGAGAAGCTGCACCTTCGTTCTCCCCATTTCCGTCACAGTTCGTTCGAGGTACTCCATCATCGTTAGTTGCGTGACGACTTGCCACCGACTCCCATCTGTAATCAAATCGCCAATTACGTTTCGTTCAATTCCACTCCCGAGTAGGGCGCCGAGCACTTGACGATGTTGCAACGTAGCAAATTTGGCGGGATACTTGATTTCCAATAAGCCGAGCTCAAAATCCGTTTCGGCCGGCGTAAAATATTCCGGATACAGCAGTCCACGTTGCATCTCCGCTCCCGGATACCCTCCGTTCGCCGCAAAATACACGTCTGGTTCTCGATTAACCAACGTTTGCACCAGGTACCGTTCCCGCTCGTTTAAAAATCCCGTTAAAATGGGTCGGTACTCGGTTTGGGCTTGGGCTAACCAGTCACTGGCTTGGTGCAGAAACGGCAGTTCACTCGCCCGAAAGTGCTGGGTGACATTCGACGTTAATCCCATCTTAACCAACCAGTCCAATTAGAAAATTAGCGATCCCGTTTACCCCTAGTTTAATGAACCAGAGGGCTAGAATTGCGAGCACGGGCGCAAAGCCAATCATCCCAATCCGGGCGAAGTTAAAGTAACTGACAAACGGGGTCACCAAGCGGGTGATGAGCTGACCTAGTTTGGACTCGCTCGCCCCGGGGAGCCAACTCATTAACGCCCACGCCACGATGAGATAGCTATAGATATCGATCAGGTAGCCCAGCGTCACTGCAATTAAACTAATTACGTTCGCCATTACTTCTTCTCCGACCGATCGTAAAATTGATTCTTAACGTCCCCGTTAACAACGTAGTTTTGGGGAGCGCAGAGATAGACCTTCTCATCAATTTGTTGCAAGTTCCCCTCAATGGCGTACACGGTCCCACTTACAAAGTCGACAATCCGGCGAATCGTCGTACTGTCAACGTTTTCCATCCGAATTAACACGGCATCCCCGTTGATCAACTTCTTCGAAATGTTTTTGGCATCCGCAAAAATTCGGGGTTCAACGATGTTAATTTTACTGTCTGGAAGCCGGTTATCATTCATTGGTAAGACCTTTCGGGGGTTAACCTTGACCGATTGCGGATTTGCATCTTGGGGGTAACGCTCCTGATCAGTTTCCTCACTAGCCCCAAAAAAGTTATTAAAAATACCCTTTGCCATCGGTGTTCACCCTTTCTTTTTATTGATTCCGATATTTAAAGTTAAACGGCGGAATATCATCATTTTGATCGTCATCATCCTGTTGATTACCGGCGTTAAATGGTTCAAATTCCTGTTTTTCAACGTTTTGGAAGCGTTGGTCTGGTTCGGCACGGTGACTTGGTTCCGCACTTTGACTCGGAGCCCGATCTGGTTGCACGACCTGACTAGCTTCATTCGGTTGAACCACCGTTTCACTCGAACGCGTTGCACTTTGAATGCTCTGGACGTCCGTAATGTCACTAGAATCATCATCAATTCCAGTTGCAATCACGGAAACGCGGATTTCGTCGCCCATGTTTTCGTCGATAGACGTCCCAAAGATGATGTTTGTATCATCAGAAGTAGCATCGCGAATGATGTTCGCCGCATCTTGCGCTTCGAAGATTCCAAGGTCCGGACCACCGGTAATGTTTAACAAGACCTGGCGAGCTCCGTCTATGGAAACCTCTAACAGCGGTGAATTAATGGCCTTCTTCGTTGCTTCTGCAGCCCGGTTCTCACCGTTTGCAGAGCCCACGCCCATTAAAGCGGTTCCCTTATCCTTCATGATGGTCGTAACGTCTGCAAAGTCCAAGTTCACGTACCCAGGGCGCGTAATTAAATCAGAAATCCCTTGCACACCCTGCCGTAAAACGTTATCAGCGTCGTGTAACGCCCCTAAAAAGGAGGTCTTTTTGTCAGCCATTTCTAACACTTGATTATTTGAAATTACAACCATCGTGTCCACGTTTTGTTTGAGCGCGGCGAGGCCTTCGCTGGCGTTATGTGCCCGGGCTGGTCCTTCAAAGGTAAAGGGCCGGGTAACGACGGCCACCGTCAGGGCCCCCGCTTGTTTCGCAATCTTAGCAATGATGGGCGCCGCTCCGTTCCCGGTTCCGCCACCCATTCCGGCCGTCACGAAGACCATGTCAGCGCCCTTGAGCGCATTCGTAATGTCTTCTTGACTTTCTTCGGCGGCTTTCGCTCCCACTTCGGGATTAGAGCCCGCCCCGAGTCCCTTGGTCAGCTTAGGACCTAGGTTAATTTTTGTTTCCGCCTTAGAAGCATCCAGGGCCTGCACGTCGGTATTAGCGGCGATAAATTCAACCCCTTCAACCCCGTCTTCAATCATCCGGTTCACAGCATTGTTACCACCACCACCAACACCAATTACCTTGATGCTGGCGCCAGTTCCTGCATTTTGATCCATTGCGTAATCCATCCTTTTTACCCTCCGTGGTTATTCAAAGAAATTCTTGAAAGAGAAATTAAAGCCATTCTTTTTCCGTTGTTTGGGTTCTTTTGGTTGCTTGCGCCGGGAAAAGAGCGAGAGTCCGCCTTCCTCCTCCTCGGCTGGAGCAGGAGCTTGGTATTGGTCAGTAGCGGGCTGCTCCGTCGCTTGGTCAGCCTGACTCGGTAGCGGTGCGTCCACCGAGAAAACGGTGCGAATCACTTGATCAACATCGCTTAACCCGGTTGCATAGTTTACTAACGCTAGTCCCAACGCAAAGGACGGGTGTCGTAGTCCCATTTTATCGGGAATGTACACCCGCACGTTCATACCGAACGTGTTGGCGGCTAATTCCGCCAACTTAGGCATGGAAGCAACCCCACCAGTCAATACGATTCCGCCAGGCATGCCTAGGGCATTGGCAGCGGTAAGTTTATCCTTTAGGCGACCCAGAATTTGATCCAACCGGGCTTCAATAATCTCAGCTAACAACTTTTCGTTCACCTTTTGGGGTTGACTCTGTCCGACCACTTCAACCGGAAATTCGTTATCAGCCACTGCCGCTTGCGCGTCGGCAATTCCATATTCCCGTTTGATACTTTCAGCATCCTTTAGCGACGTATTTAAAACGGAGGAAATGTCCTTCGTGATGTATTGACCCCCTTCGTGATCAACATCAATGTACTTCAATTCATTATCATGAATCACGGCTGCCGTCGACTGACCACCCCCTAAATCAAGGAGAATGGTCCCAAAGTCTTGCTCTGAATCTGACAGGATGGTCTTACCCTCAGCTTCGGCACCGACCACTAGTTGGTCAATCGTAACCCCGGCTTGGGTAACAGCTTTGCGGACGTTGTGAATAATGGTCTTTGGACCAGTAATCACTCGGCCCACTAGTTCCAACCGCGAGCCAACCATCCCCCGGGGATCTGCAATTCCATCAAAATCATCAATTTTAAACTCCTCGGGAATTAAGTTGACCACTTCGCGTTCCTGGGGCAAGTTACTTGAAATCGCCGTCCGGGCGACCTCCATGATGTCCTGGTTGTCAATCTCATTTGCTTGGTCTTGTAAGCTAATCATTCCTGAACAACGATCAATACTTATCAAGTCCGCCGGCAAGCCCACGACCACACTACTAATTTCGACTCCCGACTTAGTTTCCGCCTGATCGAGCGTCTTGCGAATGGCTTGTGCAGCCTTCTCAATGTCAACAATAATGCCACGACTGACGCCTGCAGATGGTTCATTGCCCACGCCAATCACATTCGTTTGCCCATCGATGGTCTGCGCTACAATTGCTTTAATTGAAGTGGTCCCAATGTCTAGGCCAACGTAAATATCCGATTCGTTCATAATGCGGAGCCTCCCGATTACTTGTTAATACTGCTCGTTGTTAGTTAATATTTGTTATCAGTCTACCATATAAAGCCAAAAATGAGAAAGCGCGACCTAATTTAAGGGGGTCGCATACGCCCCAAATTCCATATTAAGCACACTTGGTTGCTTCAAAGTTGGTTTGAGCTGGGGATAATAGGCCAGTTGCTTGGCCAGCTGGTTCGTAAACGTGACCACCTGGTTCCCATCGCGCATCTGTAACCGGACTTTTTCCATTCCTGGTTGACTGGGTTCTTGGTGGATGGTTTGAATCTCTGCGACCACGTTCGGAGCAAGCTTTCCCAACTGCCGCCCGATTAGCTGCAGCTGGGAGCGCTGCTTAATCCCCTGAATGACGCAGGTTCGCCGTTGATCAACCCGCTTGGTTGCTTGATGTGCAATCTTACCAGAGGAGTACAGGCCGTGAAAAACCCGCTGGTGTTCAATCATCGCTAGTGGTTTTTCCAGTTGCACCTGGATTTGCACCCGGGTGCCCGTCGTCTGAATGTTGACCCGCTTAACCTTGTCATTTTGCTGTTGCAACTGCCGTTCTAAATCAGACCGCTTGCTCCGCACCACTTGCAAATTATCGCCTGGTTGCACCGGCAGTTGCTGGGGAAGCTGGTTGCGGGCCGGTTGGGGCGTAACCTGTACCGTTTGCACCCGACTGGCTGGCGAAGCTAAGTACCCAAAGTACAGACAACCACTGAGTAACCCCACCAGTAACGGAACGGCCACCCGCACGGTATTATGCCAGCGGCGGCGCTTGATGGCTCGATTTTTGCGACCCACCCGTAACCGGCGGTTTTGCCATTTTTGGACGTGATCGGCCTGTAGTTGTGCGGTGAGGCGCTGATCTTGCTCTTTTTCATCCATGGTATTGGTCCTTGCTTATTGGTGGTGCATTTGAATCGCTTCGCGACACACGTCAAGTAACCGATCGGCAGCATCCGGAACGCCCATTTTTTTGGCATTCTGTGCCATTGTTTGGCGTTGATCCGGATGGTTCATCAGTTGATCAACCTTACTTAATAACGACGGTGCACTCAAATCCGCTTCCGTTTCCAGCAAAGCAGCGTGCTGCTTAACCAAGCTCATCGCATTCTTCGTTTGGTGATCGGCCGTTACGTACGGACTTGGAATCAAGATTGAGGGAATCCCATCGGCTGTAATTTCAGCTAGGCTCGTGGCCCCCGCCCGTCCCACAATCAAAGCGACCTTAGGCAGCACCTCAGGCATGTTATTAATGTACGGCAGCACCTTGACGTTCGCGTTAATGGGCACCTTTTTTAACTGTTCCATGACTTCTTCATACCGTCGTTCTCCGGTTACAAAGACCACCTGGTAATCACGGTCATTAAACTTCGGAATGGCGGCCACCATCGCTTGATTTAACTTAAGTGCTCCCTGGCTACCCCCAAAGACAAGAACCGTTGGCGTTTCAGCTTGTAACCCCAGTTCGGTCCAACTAAACTGACTGTGAACTTCGGCCACTTGCTGGGCCCGGGGATTCCCCGTAAACACCACTTTAGCGGCTGGAAACTGGGCGCGGGCTTCTGGGAATGAAATCCCAATCTTATCAACGTAGCGACTCAAAAACTTGTTGGTCCAGCCGACCACGCTATTTTGTTCGTGAATAACCGTGGGAATTCCCATTTTAGCAGCGGCATAGACCACTGCTCCGGAAACATACCCCCCGGTTCCAACTACAACGTCCGGTTGAAACGTTTTAATCATTCGTTTGGCAGTCCGGACACTCTGCAAAAAGAGATAGACCGTTTCAAAGTTATAAAGGGAAAACAACTTGCGCTTAAATCCCTGAATCTTTAACTCCCGAAAGGCAATTCCCTTTTGCGGAACAATCTGTTTCTCTAGTCCCCGTTCGGAACCCACGTAGAGCACTTGGGCGTCTTTATCTTGGCGCTGCAAGTCTGCAACGAGGGCTAACGCGGGATAAATGTGGCCACCAGTGCCACCGCCAGAGATCATCATTTTCATTACTATTTTCCCTCCTGTTTGCCGGTTAAGCGTTCGACGTCGCTAATAAAGCGATCGCCACGTTCTTCATAGTTCGTAAACTGATCCCAGCTGGCATTCGCAGGTGAGAGTAAAATCACATCTCCAGGCCGACTTAACTGGTAGGCAGCTGGAACGGCTTCATCTAAATTCGCAACCACCTGGATCTCGCTCACCCCAGCCGCTTGCCCGGCTTGTTTTAGTAAATCTGCCGTTTCTCCAAAGACAACGAGGGCCCGAACGTGGTCATGCAACTCCGGTTCGAGCTTTTCAAACGTATAGCCCCGGTCTAACCCACCGGCAATTAATACCACTGGTTGGTGCATTCCGGCAAGGGCCATCTGGGTGGCCTCAATGTCAGTGGCCTTGGAATCATTGTAAAAGTCCCGGTCATTGGCACTTAAGACGAATTGATTCCGATGACGTACCCCGCCAAAGGTGCGGAGTACTTCAACAATTGTTTCGGTTGCAACCCCAGATAGTTTAGCAACTGCAATTGCTGCTAGTGCGTTTTCAACGTTTGGTTCGCCGGTCACCCGCATGTCAGCGGTTTTCATAATCAATTCATCGCGAAAATACAACTTCCCATTACGTTGGTACGCGCCATCTTCATACTTCCCCTGGGCGGAAAACGGAACCACCATGGCGGCACTTTGTTGACTCAATTTGCGCCACTCTGGTTGATCAAAATTCATTACCAGAAAGTCATCGGCGGTTTGGTTTTTCGTAATCTGCAGCTTGGCAGCGACGTAGTTCGCCCGGGTTCCGTGGTAATCCAAGTGATTAGCATAAATATTCGTAATTACAGCAATGTGGGGATGGAGGGTCGGCACGCCTAACAGCATGAAACTCGAAAGTTCCATGACAATGTCGTCGTTGGCCGTTGCCTGTTGCGCCACCTGTGTGGCCGGAATCCCAATGTTTCCAGCGCGATACGACGTTCCCTGCGGATTCCCCGCCGCCAGCATGTCCGTAATCATGGTGGTCGTAGTGGTCTTACCGTTACTTCCAGTTACGGCCACGATCGGCGCACTGGCAATTTCTGCTGCGAGTTCGACCTCACAAATAATGGGAATCTGCTTTTGCAGCGCCGCTTGAACCAGAGGCACTGAATAGGGAATCCCTGGGTTTTTGACCATCACGTCGGCATTTTCTACCAACGAGACTGGCGACTCACCGGCAACCACCTGAACTCCGGCCGCCACCAGTTGCTGATAATCAGCAATTTCTGCAGCCGGTTTCGCATCCGTGAGCGTGACGTGGGCCCCCAATTTCACCAATAATAGCGCTGCGTTGGTCCCACTCATTCCAGCTCCAAACACAAGCACCTGTTTATCTTGATAAGTATTAATCTTTCGCATCTGCCGCTCCTACCTAAATCATTGCTAACACGCCGGTTATAGCCGTAAATAAACCAACGGCCCAAAATACGAGGTCGATTTTCCATTCACTCCAGCCCATCATCTCGAAACTGTGGTGAATCGGAGTCATTTTAAAGATTCGTTTTCCGGTCAGCCGGAACGAACCTACTTGTAAAATGACACTCAAGGTTTCCAACACAAACACGAGTCCAACCCACAACAGTGATAATTCGTGGTGAAGCAAAATGGAAACGGCTGCGAGGGCCGCTCCCAATGCTAAGGAGCCCATGTCACCCATAAAGATTTGCGCGGGCTTGTGGTTAAAAATTAAGAAGGCTAACACTGCACCTACGACAGCCCAGCAAAACAGTTCGACTTCGTACTGTCCCTGAACTTGGGCAACAATTCCGTACGCGGCAAATGCAATCGCACTTAACCCACTGACCAAGCCATCTAAGCCATCGGTCAGGTTAACTGCGTTGGAAAACCCGGTTAACCAGATTACCACAAACACGACGTAGAGCAAGCCGAGGCTGATTTCTCCGGCGCCCATAAAGCGCAACGACATTGGAAAGCCAGCGACGTAGTAACCGGCCGCAAACACGAGGGAACCAAAAACCTGCAGGGCAAATTTTTGCCACGCCTTAAACCCTTCGTTTTGGCGCCGAAACAGTTTAATACTGTCGTCCCACATCCCGATTAACCCAAAGAACAGCAACACAAACAGTAAAATCAACAGAATCGAAGTCAATTGGTGGGTGAAAATCCCAATTACGACCCCCGTTAAAATAATGGCGGTCACAAATCCGAGGCCTCCCATAGTGGGGGTTCCGCTCTTCTTTTCGTGCCAACTGGGGCCCTCTTCTCGAATCATCTGGCCCTCTTTGTTGGCGCGAAAGTATTTAATTAACACGGGCGTAAACCCGAGCGTTAAACAAAAACCCATCACGAGGGGAATCAATCCATCCGTTATTTCCATTGCTTTCCATTCCTTTCTTGTTCTGTTCGTTATTAACGTTAGTTAAGGGCGACATCCAGAGTGGCATGCTCGGCAAAATCCTGGTTCGGTTTAATACTCTGATCCTTTACGTGTCCCGTACCGTTGTAATTCACTTGCAGGTTAACGAGCCGGGCCAGTTCCTCAACTTCTTCCTTACTCCAACCCGTCAAATCAGGCATTTTCAGTTGGCCGTCGGTTCGTAACAGCACCCGGGCACTCAAGTCTGCGGGGGCTTTCGGTGCTGGACTTTGTTGCTGCACAGTCGCGCCCGTGCCAATCACAACGGAATTCACCTTTTGTTTTTGTAATTCCGCCTGGGCCGCAGCAACCGGTTGCTTGGTAACGTCTGGTAACGGTGTCATCTTTTGTTTCGAACGTTCATTATCGAGCGCTTTTTTCATGACAACGTTAAAAATCTTGGCGATTTCTTTGGTGGCACTTTGAGAACCCAATTGCGGTTGCTTCATCGTCACGTACATGATGTAGCGAGGATGCTTAGCTGGCGCCATCCCGGCGACTGAATACAGATAACTATCGTTTCCGTTTTCGTACTGACCATTGGCATCTGTAACCTGCGCGGTCCCCGTCTTAGCGGCAACCCGATAGCCATCGATTTGAAAGTCATGCCCAATGCCATAGCTCTTGTACACGACGTCTTCCATGTGCTTCCGCATCTGTTGGGCCGTCGTCGCAGAGATCGGATGGCCGACAATTTTTTTCGGATACCGTTTCAGCACTTTTTGATTTTTGGCATCCGTAACCTGATCAACTAACCGTGGTCGGACCATTGTCCCATCATTAGCGATGGCCGTAAAGCCCTGCATCATTTGTAACGCTGTTACTTGAATTCCCTGCCCAAAGGCCGTATTGGCCTGTTCAATCGGGCGTTCAAACTGCATTACACCGTGCGACTGTTGGTCAAAGTCAGAGGTATTATTTTGCAATAGCTGGAACCGGTTGATGTAATTTTTCCAGGTCTTTGGTCCCATGTTCTCTTCCAAGTGCGCCATGGCCACGTTACTCGACAAGGCAAATCCCTTGTCATAGGTAATCGTTCCCCAACCGTTCCGATTCCAGTCCGGCACAATTTGATTTCCAATGTGATAAATCCCCGATTGGTAAGTATCAGAACCCCGGTAATGCCCGCTATCAATTGCAGCGGCCATCGTGAAGATCTTCATGGTTGAACCTGGTTCGTACAAGTCCTGCGTTAACGTGTCCCGCCACACTTTACCTAGTCCCTGTCCAGTTTGGGGATTAAAGGAGGGCCGTTGGGCGGCGGCAACGATCTTCCCCGTCTTAGCATCCATTAACATGGCGTTTAAGACCTTGGGATGGACATCACTATCAACCTGACTCATCTGGTTTTCTAGCAATAATTGGAGGCTCGGATCAATCGTGGTATGCACGTTCTTCCCGTTGCGAGGCTTTTTCTCGGTGGCTTTTTCGGACGGAATTTGGTACCCGTAGTTATCGTGCTGACTCTTTTTTATGCCGTCTTGCCCCTTCAGGTCCTTTTCAAAGGTCCGCTCAATCCCCATTTGTCCGACTAACTGCGGTTGCTTGGTCTTTTGATCAACCGTCGAACTAGCTAGTCCAATCAAGTGCGAAGCAAACATCCCGTTCGGATACAGCCGGGCTGGCTGGGACACAAAGTTCAATCCCGGAAGTCGCGCCGCCTGGATCTTTTTCTTAGTTGACAGCGAAATGTTTTGCCCCGCAGAACCAAACTCAACTTGAAAACTCTTGTGCTTGGGCGTTAAAACGCGGGAGGCTTTTTCGTATGAAATGGGCAGGTTGTCTGCTAGCACCCGGGCCGTTTTCGCTTTATCCTGCACGTACTCCGGCTTTCCCGTTAGACTCTTTTGCTTGTGGTCTAACACGGCATAGAGGGAATAGGTATTGGTATTTTCTGCTAACGGCTGCCCCTTTTGATCGTAAATGGTTCCACGCCGGGCATGCATCACACTGGTTTGATTATAAAGTTTCTGCGTCCGGTCCGCTAGGTTAACCCCATTGGCCGTTTTAAAAATGGCCTTTTGCGCAAAAAAGATGACAATCAACCCAAACACAACCATCACAAACACCAGCAGGCTTTTCCCTGCCAGACGTCGCGTTTTGATCGCCCTTCGTTGATTATTCATCTCTGTTTGTTTCTTACTCATCGACTAACATTCCTTACGGTTGCATCTGCGATTGAAAGCTGATCCTGCTTCACCACGTGGTCAATGGCCTTCATCTGTTTCCCATCTAGTTCCTGCTGGTAGCTCTGGTTTTGCTGATTAATGCGGGAACTCTTGGTCGTTACGGTTTGCAACGAGCGCTGGGCCGCATTCAAATTATTCTTGGCACTAACCACCGCCACCATCATGAACACGACGAGCACTACACCAACAACCATGATGGTTTTTTCAAACGGCGAAAGTCGGAGATGCCCCGGGGCCTCCTGGCGTTCTCGTTGTGCTCGTTGCTGTTGAAACGATTTTCGTGAATATGTACTTGTACGTTGTTGTTCCGCGAGTCCATTCTGTGCCACGGTACTTCCTCCTACCTAATTCTTTCGATAATGCGTAACTTTGCGCTATGCGAACGATGATTTTCCGTTTGTTCCGTGCTGCTGGGTAAAATCGGTTTCTTTTGCACCAGCCGAAAATGTGGTTGTAACTCTGGGGGAATCACCGGTAAATTGGGCGGTAAATCCACAATTTCGGTTTCTTCTTTAAATAACCGTTTTACCAACCGATCCTCTAGCGATTGAAAGGTAATCACTGCGAGCCGTCCGTGCACCTTCAAGAGCTCTAACGCCTGTTCAAGGGACTCCTCGAGGGCCCCTAACTCATCGTTCACCGCAATGCGAATGGCTTGAAACACTCGTTTAGCGGGGTTTCCCCCGTGACGTCGGGCGGCAGCGGGAATGGCGCTTTTCACCAACTCCGCTAGTTCCGTCGTGGTAACAATCGGGTGTTCACTGCGAACCCGTTCAATTTTTCTGGCAATCGGCTTCGCAAATTTTTCTTCGCCGTACCGAAAGAAAATCCGAACCAAGTCAGCATATGACCATTGATTAACGACCTGGTAGGCATCCAAGGCCTGACGCTGGTCCATCCGCATATCCAAGCGAGCATCACGCTGGTAACTAAACCCGCGTTTCGCATCATCAAATTGAGGGGAAGAAACCCCCAAATCATAAATAATCCCATCGACTTGTGTGACCCCTTCTTTGGCCAGGTCTGGTTTTAAATTGCGAAAGTTATCATGAATAAAGGTCACTGCATGGCGTTCTAAATCCGTTTGTAGGTGGGTTTCGTTGTAGGTAATCGCGGTTTGATCTTGATCAAAGGCGTACAGATGGCCAGTGGTTAACTGGGAAAGTAGCCGAGCGCTATGGCCCCCACCCCCGAGGGTGCAGTCCACATAGGTTCCAGCGGGGTCGACTTGCAAGCCATCCACCGCTTCCGCTAATAATACTGTCTCGTGCTTAAATTCCGTCATTAATCCTAACTCCTACGGTTAAAAATCCAGTAAATTCTCAGCAATTTCGTTAAAGTCATCCTGAGCTTGTTCGTTATAGCGATCCCATTTCTCCGCATCCCAAATTTCAAACCGCTTCGAAACTCCAGTTAGCACACACTGTTTTTGCAACTTGGCGTACTTGATCAGGGGTTCTGGGAGGTTAATCCGACCCTGCTTGTCCAGCTCACATTCCGTCGCTGCGGAGAAAAAGAGCCGCGCAAAGGTCCGGGCATCCCGCTTATTAAACGGCAGGTGGTCAATTTCTTCCTGCACCTGCTCCCATTCTGACGGTGGGTAGCCAAAGAGACAGCCATCGAGCCCGCGGGTGACCATAAACTGCGGACCAAGCTGTTCGCGAAACTTAGCGGGAATAATGAGGCGTCCTTTCGTGTCAATATTGTGACGATATTCACCAAGTAGCACTAGTAAGACCCCCAATCCCCTAAAACTAATCTCAGTCTACCACAATCTCCCACTTGCAACCACTTAATTTAAATCCTTTCCCACAAAAAAAGTAGCACGAGAACATGTGTTCTCATGCTACTTAGAGCCGAATTCCAATTTCATAAAAGAGGGCAACCACGTAACCAAGGAGCCAATATAAATCTCCAATCCGCCACCAAATTATAAAAAAATGTTTGAGAAGAACTTCACCATCTTTAAATAATTGCCCCAATAGAACAACGATTCCAATTACACACCAGCCACAAAGTAGGGCTGGAAGCCAGGTGTTGCCATGCTCATCAATGGTCAAAGTCGGCATTACAACCATGGCAAACAGTGGCCACAGATCCAGCAATCGCAACCGCGGCAGTACCCGACGTTTCAACAACCGGCGGACGAGGCTGATGATTAAGAGCGCGCCAATCAGGCCCAGAAACGGGACGAGTTGCACCTGAAATAGGCTACTAATTTGCTGGGGAACTTGCACCAAGTTCATGAGAATCCTCCTTCACATCCCATTTGCAAAGACTGCCAGACACCTTTAGAATTAAACAGAACCATTCTAAATGAAAGTGAGGGTCAACTTTGACAAAGTGGAGAGATAAAACAACCTTTCAAAAAATTCTGTACGTGTTCGTTTGGATTATGATTATTGTCACCCTAGCCGGGG
The DNA here is from genome assembly GCF_024029335.1 of Fructilactobacillus myrtifloralis. Classification (NCBI taxonomy): domain Bacteria; kingdom Bacillati; phylum Bacillota; class Bacilli; order Lactobacillales; family Lactobacillaceae; genus Fructilactobacillus; species Fructilactobacillus myrtifloralis. Next base: position 466,485 of record NZ_CP097116.1, read on the forward strand.
TGGTTTTAGGATCAGCACTTACCCTATTCGGAAGTTAACCACCCAAACCTAATGCTAGTTAAAAAGGACTGAAACCCCTTCAGTCCTTTTTAGTTTGCGGACTATTCGTCAGCAGTGGCCTGTTTATAAACCGTGCGCGGCGTACTTCCGCGTTGGGGACTCACGTAGCCGCGCTGTTCGAAATCATCAATGATCCGCGCCGCTCGATTGTAGCCAATCCGAAAGCGCCGTTGCAACATTGAGGTGCTCGCTTTGCGCTCATGCACCACGTAGTCTAACGCTTCATCAAACAATGGATCCTGCTCTTCGGCCTCCGATTCGGCCTCTAGTTCTGCATCCGTGACAACGAGGTTCTCATCATACTCGGGAGCCCCCTCTTTTTTAGCCGCGGCAATCACCGCCTCTACATCGGTATCCGAAATGTACGAACCCTGGACCCGATTAGGTTTAGTTTGTCCAATGGGCTGGTACAGCATGTCCCCACGTCCCAGGAGTTTTTCCGCCCCGTTGGCATCTAAAATCGTCCGCGAGTCGGTTCCACTGGAAACCGCAAATGCGATCCGGGAGGGCACGTTCGCTTTAATTAACCCTGTAATTACATCAACGGAAGGTCGCTGGGTCGCGAGCACCATGTGCACCCCGGCCGCCCGGCCCATCTGTGCTAGCCGGATGATGGCACTTTCCACTTCATTGGAAACGGTCATCATCAAATCCGCCAGTTCGTCAACGACCACGACGATGTACGGCAATTCCGTTTCGGTCGTCGCTTCCGTTTGGCGCTTTTTCCGAATCATCTCGTTATAACCGTCGATCTTACGCTGTCCGTTTTTCGCAAACAGTTCGTACCGTTGTTCCATTAAGTTGACAACTTTATTCAGCGCCCGCGCCGCCTTCTTCGGATCGGAAACGACCGGAGACAGCAGGTGGGGAATCCCGTTGTAAACACCGAGTTCCACCCGTTTGGGGTCGATGAGCATCAGTTTAACCTGATCGGGATTAGCTTTTAATAGTAAACTGGTCAGCATCCCGTTAATGGCAACTGACTTCCCGCTCCCCGTCGATCCTGCAATTAAGAGGTGTGGCATCCGCGTCAGATCACAAGAAATTACCTGCCCGTTGACATCCTTGCCGAGGGGCACGCTTAAAATCCGCTGCTGGTCAGCCGCCGTTTGCTGTTCAAAGACCTCCCGAAAGGAGACGGTGGCGACCTTTTGGTTGGGAACTTCAATTCCAATCAAAGACTTCCCTGGAATGGGCGCCTCAATCCGAATGTCCTTGGCAGCCAAAGCAAGCGCCAAATCGTCACTTAAATTAACGATCTTGCTGACTTTCACCCCAATCGCCGGTTCCAATTCGTATTCCGTTACCGACGGTCCAATCCGGACGTCTTTTACCTGGGCATCAATCCCAAAGCTCTGCAGGGTCGAGCGGAGCACTTCAGTATTATGCGAGGCGGTTTGCGATTCCTGCTTTTGATTAACCGGCGGGACCTGTTCTAAAAGATCCACCGTGGGCAACTGGTACTCGGTGGTCGGGGCATCCGCATCCGTTGTGGCAACCGATGAAGCTGGCTCGTCCCGGACTACTGGTTGGGGTTGCACTTCACTAGCGACCTGAATGCGAGGCGCCAACGGCGGAGTAGTCACATCCTGCTCCTCAAGCGGTGGTTCGTCAGCGGACGTGGTCGGCTGAGGCTGCGGTTTAGCAGCTGTCGCTTGGGGCGTTACCGGTGATTCCGGTGCAGATGGTTGCGGTTTAGCAGCCGTCTGGGCAGTCTTTCGGGCGAGCTGGTGTCTGTGCCAAGCGGCTTGACCGGCTTCGACCCAAGCATGGACCCACTTTGACACCACCTGTCCTACCTGAACTACGTTAACCCGGAACAGTAAGAGAACCCCGGTTAGTAACAATAGGCCAGCAATGATGGTCGCCCCGAGCCAGGAAAATAATTTAGCACAGCCAGCTAGCAGGACGGCCCCAATTAGCCCACCCCCTGCATTAGCATGCACTTGCCCCCGCATTAGGTCAGAAAGCACGGTTTCCCACGTGATTTGGACAAGTTGAACGTGAATCCCTAACCCGTTGAACAGTAACAGGGACGCTCCTAACAAACTCCCGGCACTCAGACAAAGCAAACTCAGCCAATTTCTAAAACTAATCTTCAACCGGGGAATTGCCAACAACCACCAGATTCCCACCAGTGCTATCCCGATTAAGAACACGGGATAGAGATTACCGACCACCAACCGGGCCAAATTAGCTACCAATGCACCCACGAGCCCCAGTTTGAAAGTCCCTAACCCGGCTAAAGCAACAATTAGTAAACCAAGCCAGTTTTTCCGGTACTTTGCAACTGCGGTTGCTAGCCGGTGCCAAATACTGGGAGTCCGTTTGGTTGGTTTGCGTCGGGTCGTTTTCTTGCGTGTTGTTCGTTTTCGCGTTGTTTGTTTAGCCGCCACCAGAATCCCTCACTTACTCCTTAAAATCCTTTAGTTTATCGTGTTCATAGGTATGAACCCGTTCTAACCCCGCAAACGATTGCTGCCGCAGGGCCTCATAAATAACGATGGCACAGGTATTGGACAGGTTCAAAGCCCGAATGTGTTGGTCATCCTGGGGAATCCGCAGGGCCTGCTCAGCATAGCGCTGTTCAAACCGTTCCGGCAAACCCGTGGTTTCCTTGCCAAAGATAAAGTAGTAATCCTGTTTGGGATTGTGATAATCCGGATCCGTATAGGTCTTGGTCCCAAACTTCGAAATTAAAAACATGTGCTCCGGCTGTGTTACCGTTTGCAGGAACTCCGGCAGGTTTTCGTGATACCGAATGTCAACTTTTTCCCAGTAATCCAAGCCGGCGCGCTTCAAATGCTTATCATCAACGGAAAAACCGAGGGGTTTGATAAGATCTAACACGGTATCAGTGCCGGCACAGGTCCGCGCAATGTTTCCGGTGTTTGCGGGCATGAGGGGTTCAAATAAAACAATGTGATTCGTCATGGTTTCTACTCTTTCTATCTAAACTTTAGGGATTCATTATAGCACACTTGTTCGCCTTGTTTCGTTACAACCGCAAGTAGCAAGGCATCATGATATCATGAAGACAGGAGGATGATTAAAATGCAAATTGAACCTTTAATTACCACGTTTCAAGAAGTGCCCGTAGCAACCACCCCCGAAACGCTTCGGGTGGCACTCGCTAACCACCAGTTAACTCCCAGCCGGGGGTTAATTGCTGAAACCGTCCGGTATCTTCACGAACACGAAACTAGCTTAGACGTTCTGGTCAGCGCTGCTCCTGAGCGCAGTGAGTGGAATGATGCCGAGTTAAACCTGATGGAAGCAGACCTGTTTACCTGTCAGGAACTCGGCGCAGACGGCGTCATCATTGGGGCGACTACGAAGGCCGGCCAACTTGATTACGAGGGCTTAGCCGTTTTAATTGGCGCCGCTGACGGCATGGAACTCTTCTTTTCACCGGCGATTACCCAGCTTCCAGAATCAGAATGGGCCACTGCCTTTCAGTGGCTGAGCGAGCAACAGTTTAGTGGCATCGTTGCCACAGATCATTTAACCGCGTTATCTGAGGCCCTCTCCGCCTTTCCGACCTTACAACTAATTCCACTGGTTGCAAGCGCGGAGGAGCAGGCAGCCGTTAATAACCAGTTACACCCCCACCGCATCATCACACCCCTTAGTTGATGAAACAAAAGAGCTTTCCTAACCGGGAAAGCTCTTTTTTGGTTGCATTAACTGTCGCAACTCAGCTGGCCACGGGGTGGTGACCGTAATCATTTGCTGCCCTAACTGATCCCAAAAGGCAATCCGGTAACAGTGAAGCGCCTGGTGGTCTAACTCATGGTTGGTAGGGTTATACAACCAGTCCCCCACTAACGGTAATCCGAGGGCGGCAAAGTGAACCCGAATCTGGTGGGTGCGCCCCGTGTGCAGGCGAATTTTAACCAGCGTGTGCTGGTCAGTGCTTGCAACCCGCCAAAATTCAGTTCTGGAGTACCGGCCGGTCGCTAAGACCATGCGGGCTAAAAACGACCCTGGTTTTCGCCCAATCGGCAACACAATGGAAGCATGCTCGTTGACGACCCGCCCCGTTACAACGGCTACGTATTCCTTGCGCACGCGATGCTGTTGTAACTGCCGGTCAACCAAGGAGTGCGCGAAACTATGCTTTGCAAAGATCACGGGGCCACTGGTCCCCCGGTCTAAACGGTTCACGACGTGAATGACGCGATTTTCAGTTTCTTTTCGACAATAATACCCGAGCACCCGGTTCACCAACGTATCGTTAGGATACAGGTGGGAAGGCACCGTTGCCACGTTCGCGGGCTTGTTTACGATTAAATAGTTATCATCCTCAAACAAAATCTGCACCGGGTGGTGTGACACCTGCAGGTGGGGATTTTGGGGTTCGGGAGGCAAGCAAAGCGTAATTCGATCACCCGGCTGCAGCATCGTGTGGGGATACCGGGGTTGCTGATTAACCAAAATGGCGCCCCCATGAAACTTGATGCGTTTTAATTGTGAACGAGTCACGCCGCGGTGCTTCAAAAAGGTGTGTAGTTTCAGCGGGCTGGGTTGGTGATTAACCCAGTGAAACTCAGTCATTCAGATCTTCCCCGATAAAGGAATTCCCGACCCGCTTCCAGAAGTGCGTGTGCCGGTACTTAGCAAAGTAAATCCGGCGCTCAGAAATTCGGTAGGTAATCGCCTTAATGGGCCGGTCTTTCACTAATAATTGATCACAGGTTAACACGTTGTGCAAAGAGACATTCGGCACAATGGTGAGTTCTTCTGAAGGCGGAATAATGATTGGGGAACCAATCGTCCGAAAGACCCGGTTATTAATCGAGGCCATTTCAGCCACTTGCACCGCGTTAAACTTCGGCGAGATGATCGCCCCACCGACTGATTTGTTATAAGCAGTTGAACCGGTGGGCGTTGAAATACAGAGCCCATCGCCCCGGAAGTTTTCAAATAACTGATCCTTGATGTAAATCTTTCCAACCATCGTTCCAAACAGTTTTTTCACCGTGGATTCATTTAGAGCCAGCATGTAATCTGGTTCCCCCTGGTCGGAATACTCCACCTTAATGTCTAGGAGCGGATAACTAACACTCTGCCCGTTATCCCGTTCCAGACTGGAAACCAGCTGTTCTACCTCGTTATCCCGCCAGTCCGTATAAAACCCCAGGTGCCCCGTGTGCACCCCCACAAAGCGGATTTTTTCTACTAGATCCTTATAATGGTGAAACGCCGATAGGAGGGTTCCATCACCCCCAACCGAAATTACAACCTCGGGATTTAACTCATCCAGTTGCAATTGTTGGGAGTTATTAATTAGGTTCGACAATGACGTTGCTACCTCTGTAGACGTCGGATTGTCATTACCAAAAATTGCAATGCGCATCATTGTTCTCCTTTATCATCCTTTGTTGCTTCATCTGCATCTGCATCCGCAGCCGCTAGTTCATGATGAATTTGTGACATTTCCTCATCGAGTTTAAACGCCGTCTCAGAGGCTGCCTGCAGCCGTTGATGTACATCTGGTGGAAAGACATCCGGATGTTTATAGTTGAGTGAATGTTCTAACGTTGCCCAGAAGTTCATGGCGAGGGTCCGGATCTGAATTTCCACAAGAATCTCACGCTGCCCCGTCACCAGTTGCAACGGGTACCGAAACACGATGTGATAAGAGCGGTACCCACTCTCCTTTTCGTTATTAACGTAGTCTCTCTCCGACACAATCTCGACGTCATTGCGACGGCGCAGTAGTTGCACTACCTCATAGACATCGTCTAGAAAGGGACACATGATTCGTAAGCCACAGAGATCTTCCATATCTTCCGTCAGCCGCTCCGGCGTAATGTTACGCCGTTTCATTTTTTCTTGGATGCTTGCCACCGATTTAATCCGACTCGTGACAAATTCAATCGGCGAGTGCTCATCTTGGAGCTGAAACTCCTTCCGAATTCCGCGTAGTTTTACTTTCCATTCTTTTGCGGCTTGTTGGTAGGGAAACAAGAGTAACTCCCAATTTTGCGACACAAAACCACCTCATTTACAGTTGATACTGTCATGATACCATAACCACCCCGCACGCTTTTAACTTTCAGAGACAAAATCATTGAATTTTGGGCAAAATTTGGTATTCTTGATAATGCATCTATATTATAAAGTTTGTCTTAAAAACCTTAAAAATTCAGAAAGGAGCGTTCGGGATGATTGAAATGTACTTATTTGTTGCGCCAACCTGTCCCAGCTGTCTCACAGCGGAACGGGCAGTTACCAAAGTAGCTGACGGCTTAACACAGAAAGTCCGCGTCAAGTTCATTCCCTATCTACAACTTGGTGTCATTAACAATTCCGAGCAACAAATTGATTACCAAATAATGTTAGATTACAAAGCAGCGCTCTTTCAAGGGTGTAAAAAGGGACGGATGTTCCTCCAACACTTACAAACCCAAATCATTAATCAAAATCAGGCTTATTCTGAAGCGTTGGTTAACGACGCTGCAAAAGCCACTCACTTGGATTTAGAAATGTTCCAGGAAGACCGCCACTCTGATTTACCGCTATCAGCGTTCAAATCAGACCAAGCCCTCATCCGTGAAATGAACGTCCCCAGCCACGATAACTTGGTTATTTTTAACTGCTCTAGCTGTGCCAACGGTTTACTTGTTAAAGATTTAGATTATGATCATTTACATAAACTCTGTGACCAGATGGAACAGCAAATGCAACCAGCAACGGATAATCCCAACCTGCGGGTGCTTTAAAAAGACTAGCGTATGCTAGTCTTTTTCTTTTGCCTTAATTGCTCGTTCCTTTTGTTGTTCATTCCCAAACCAGGTTATCGGACGAAGCTGCTTCACCTGCGTTCCCTGCCACCGAATAACTTGCTGGTGCTGAAGCACGCCAATAAAGGCCAGCACCATGGCTTCAAGGACTGGTCGTGGCGCTTTGACTAGGGGCACCTGCACGGCCCTAGCGAGTTGGTCAACGACCACGGTTAGATCAAGAGGGTGTTGTTCTAAGGCTAACACGCACTCGACCCGCCAACTAAGCCACCAATTATAGGTCTGAAACGGGGGCACCCGGCGAGGATAATGACATGCGATTGGGCAACCTTGCAGTAAATGATGGGCTTGATAACAACGACTTTGTATGATCAACCAGGGCGACCGCTTCCAGCCTAATTGACGCCCAATCCAGCGGTTAACCGCACTTAGCGACGGATTATGCCAGGCCACGGCCTGGGATTGTTCCCAAAAAGTGGTCAACGCGTCCCAGGTGGTAAACTGGCGCTCTTGAAACGTCAATCGTTGGTCAACCCAGCTTAAGTGGTACCGCAACACGAATCGCTGTTCGTGAACTAGCAAGAACACTAAATAATACCCAATTGTCCGCCGGTAAGCCACAAATTTTAACACACTGGATGCTTCTGGCCGGCGTTGCCAATAAGCACGCCCGAGGATCCATTCAGAATGAATGGCACACTGTCGGTAGCCTTGCACCCGCTCTGTGAGACGCGTCAGTGAAATCGGACTGCATTGAAATTCCAGGGCGTTGCCGGGTGGCAAGAAAACGTCGGGACGCTGTTTAATGGTCGGTAAATACCATTCCAGCACTGCCCTGGTGCGATGACCGCCTTGGTGCCACAAGCAGAGCTTCCCCTGCAGGTGTTCGATTGTCTCTGGGGCTCCCCCCAGACAAGCTTGCCCTGTCCGATGGGCAAAGTGAGCGATTTTAATCCGCCCCCGCTTTAAAATTACCGGGGTCTGACACCCGGGACAGACATAGTTAGATCCGGATGTGGCTTGGGTCGCTAAGACCCGGTGACCATTTTGCAACGCAATTAACACAATCAGCACCCTTAGTTAAGGTACGAAAAAAGGAATCCCAGAACGGATTCCTTACTGAAAATATTTAGTTAAGGTACTAACGGCCTGTTGTTGAATGATGGGCGTTGCCGCTTGCTCCAGCTGATCAGCACCTACAGGACTTAATTCCCCGAATTCATAAAATAAACTGAGTTGGTCGTCAATTGCATCCAGTTGGACTTTAATCTCATCCCAACTCGGCGCAACGTTGTCCGGCAAAATTTGATAATGTAGCACTAGGTAATACCGGTCGTCCTGTTTGTACAGGGACGTGGTCACGGTAACCCCATGAATTTGCAGGGGCTGCTTTACCGCCTGAATTCCACTAAGCAGGTCTTCGAAACTGGCAAACTCAATCGGAACGACCCGGGTCAAATTGTTCGTGTCAAAAACATCCACAGCAGGATGTTTTTCCTTGAGCTTTTCAAATTTATCCTTCGATTCATCAGACGCAAAGTTAACGTTTGCTTCCGTCAGTTTGGAAACCAAGCGGTCGTCCTTACTGATGATCATTTCAAACCCATTGTGGGCTGGCAATACCTGAAACGAGACTAAATCGTTATTTTGAAATTCATGGTCAACGTCAACTTCTTCAAGGATTTGGTAGAAAAATTGTTCGACCTCCTCTTGATTGTCCATTAATTCCAGTAAATTAACGTCTCGATCCTTCAGGTCCTGATTAGTTACCCAAACTTTAATCGTATTTTCATTTGTTTTTTCAAATTTCAAAACGATCCCTCTTTACTAATTTAAATATTAATGACTAGACCAGTTTCTGGTAGGTGTACCGGAATTTGATTGTGACTGGCTGCCATGGTCTCCCGTTGCAAGCGGTCCCGATCTATTGATTGGGGTAAATGACTAATCAACAGATTATGAACCTGCGCATTTAGGGCTAATTTTCCAACTTGGGTGGTGGTCATATGCCACATAGTGCCCGTGTGATCGGCAAAAAAATTGGTGTCAGCAATTAATAAATCGGCATCCCGAGCAAAGTCCCCGAGGGCTGGAAAATCCTTTGAATCAGCAGTATAAACCAAAACTTTTCCCGTGTCACGTTCTTTGATTCGAACCGCAAAGGCCGGCACTGGATGTTCGGTTCGTAAAAACGTGAGCTCAAATGGTCCAATCTCATTCTTTTGATCCGGCTGAAAGGCATGCTTTTCGGTGGCCCCAGGCCAATCAAGGGCGGCAAAGGCCGTCTGTTCTAACGAATGACCATAAATTGGGAGCAGATCAGTATGATACCGTTCAGAGTGAAGCTGCCAGTCATATTGTAAAACCCCCACGTCAGCAACGTGATCGGCATGGTAATGGGATAGTAGTACCGCATCAAGTTTTAACGGGTTTAAGACGTCTTCTAACGCCAGTAAGACCCCACTTCCACAATCCAACAACAGGTTAAACTCCCCTGCTTGTAACAAGTACCCACTCGTTGCCGTGTGGTCAAATGGATAGCCACCATAATAACCTAAAACCGTTAATTTCATTATTTCATCCCCACTTAAAATTCTTTTCCCTTTTAACTTAACCTACTTTATTCTAAACTAAAAGTAATTAAATGATTGGAGGATTATGATGATTTCACAAATTTCTGTTACCTTTGGCTCCCAAGCCATTCTAGAACAGATCATGCACAAGTACCCCGAACGCAACCTAGCGCTCTTTTCAGCAGCTGGAAACGCCCACGGAATGCAGTTAGTTGATTATTCTGGATTAGATTCAATCTTTACTTCTCCCGTGGTGTACCGGGTGAATGCCCATGCGGGGACCGATGACTGGACTCATTACATTGACTACATCGAAGTTAACCCAGGAAAGGATCAACGTCAGGTGCTCGATGCCCAGATCACTAACTTTATGAGTAACCCAGATACCCCTAAGGGACTGACAGGGGTCTACTACCTCACTGCCGCTGATAACAGCGATAGCCGAATTCTATTAACCCTGTGGAATGATCACTATGATTGTCTCCAGTGGGAAGATGGCACCCAAAATGCGTTCATTGCATACGATAACTTTAAAAATGATCCTGGGGCTGATTACCACGAAGTCGGTTACCAACGGTTTCAACCAAAAGCATAAAAAAAGAGAGATGAATTACTTCATCTCTCTTTTTTGGACGGTCCGTACGAGACTCGAACTCGTGATCTCCTGCGTGACAGGCAGGCGTCTTAAACCGACTGGACCAACGGACCAAAATTGCGGGGGCTGGATTTGAACCAACGACCTCCGGGTTATGAGCCCGACGAGCTGCCAGACTGCTCTACCCCGCGATAATTAAAAAATGACCCGTACGGGATTCGAACCCATGTTACTGCCGTGAAAGGGCAGTGTCTTAACCACTTGACCAACGGGTCATAAAAAACGGAGAAGGAGAGATTCGAACTCTCGCGCCGCTTACGCGACCTACACCCTTAGCAGGGGCGCCTCTTCAGCCACTTGAGTACTTCTCCATATGGGCCTAAGTGGACTCGAACCACCGACCTCACGCTTATCAGGCGTGCGCTCTAAACCAGCTGAGCTATAGGCCCAAAACAAAAGCGGGTGACGAGAATCGAACTCGCGACAATAGCTTGGAAGGCTATGGTTTTACCACTAAACTACACCCGCATAACATATTAAAATAATGAAACAAGTGGCGCGGGACAGAATCGAACTGCCGACACACGGAGCTTCAATCCGTTGCTCTACCAACTGAGCTACCGAGCCATGGTAAGCGGTCCGTACGAGACTCGAACTCGTGATCTCCTGCGTGACAGGCAGGCGTCTTAAACCGACTGGACCAACGGACCAAAATTGCGGGGGCTGGATTTGAACCAACGACCTCCGGGTTATGAGCCCGACGAGCTACCAGACTGCTCTACCCCGCGATAATTAAAAAGGAGGATGAGAGATTCGAACTCTCGCGCGATTTGACTCGCCTGACGGTTTTCAAGACCGTTCCCTTCAGCCAGACTTGGGTAATCCTCCATCAAACAAAAACAATTATAACACATGAAAAATACGGCCGTCAAGTTAATCTTGACCAATGGATCTTGTAGGACTCGAACCTACGACCGGACGGTTATGAGCCGTCTGCTCTAAACCAACTGAGCTAAAGATCCAAGACCTAATCGCGGCGGAGGGAATCGAACCCCCGACCTCTCGGGTATGAACCGAACGCTCTAGCCAGCTGAGCTACACCGCGATTGATAGGTAATCATTACCTAAAATAGATATTAAAATATCTAATCGGGAAGACAGGATTCGAACCTGCGACCCCCTGGTCCCAAACCAGGTGCTCTACCAAGCTGAGCTACTTCCCGAAAAATGCACCTAGCAGGAGTCGAACCTGCAACCTTCTGATTCGTAGTCAGACACTCTATCCAATTGCGCTATAGGTGCATAAATGCCGAGGACCGGGATCGAACCGGTACGGTCATTACTGACCGCAGGATTTTAAGTCCTGTGCGTCTGCCAATTCCGCCACCCCGGCAAAAGGTGGTACAAAGCGGAAGACGGGATTCGAACCCGCGACCTCCACCATGGCAAGGTGGCGTTCTACCACTGAACTACTTCCGCATAATGCCGACTAGAGGATTCGAACCTCCGACCCCCTGTTTACAAGACAGGTGCTCTGCCAACTGAGCTAAGTCGGCATATGCATAACTATTAAAATAATGAGCCGTGGCAGGTTCGAACTGCCGACCCTCTGATTAAAAGTCAGATGCTCTACCGACTGAGCTAACGGCTCAATATGGAAGATACAGGGATCGAACCTGTGACCTCCTGCTTGTAAGGCAGATGCTCTCCCAGCTGAGCTAATCTTCCAAAACGCGTGGCAACGTCCTATCCTCGCAGGGGGCGATCCCCCAACTACTTTTGGCGTGCTAAAGCTTAACTTCTGTGTTCGGCATGGGAACAGGTGTATCCTTTAGGCTATCGCCACCACACTTCTGAGTGAACTTCGTTCCCTCAAAACTAGCTAATATTATTTTCTGCTGAGTCACCATTGCTCTTCCTTGGTTAAGTCCTCGACTGATTAGTATTAGTCCGCTTCACGTATCACTACGCTTCCACTTCTAACCTATCGACCTGATCATCTTTCAGGAGTCTTACTTCCATATAGGAATGGGAAATCTCATCTTGAGGCGAGTTTCACACTTAGATGCTTTCAGCGTTTATCTCATCCATACATAGCTACTCAGCAATGTGCCTGGCGGCGCAACTGATACACCAGCGGTATGTCCATCCCGGTCCTCTCGTACTAGGGACAGCTCCTCTCAAATTTCCTGCGCCCGCGACGGATAGGGACCGAACTGTCTCACGACGTTCTGAACCCAGCTCGCGTACCGCTTTAATGGGCGAACAGCCCAACCCTTGGGACCAACTACAGCCCCAGGATGCGATGAGCCGACATCGAGGTGCCAAACCTCCCCGTCGATGTGAACTCTTGGGGGAGATAAGCCTGTTATCCCCAGGGTAGCTTTTATCCGTTGAGCGATGGCCCTTCCATACGGTACCACCGGATCACTAAGTCCGACTTTCGTCCCTGCTCGACTAGTCAGTCTCGCAGTCAAGCTTGCTTCTGCCTTTACACTTACAGAATGATTTCCAACCATTCTAAGCAAACCTTTGAGCGCCTCCGTTACTATTTAGGAGGCGACCGCCCCAGTCAAACTGCCAACCAGACACTGTCTCCGAGCACGCTAAGTGCTCAGGGTTAGAGTGTTCACATAGCAAGGGTAGTATCCCACGGGTGCCTCCACCGAGACTAGCGTCCCGGTTTCAATGGCTCCTACCTATCCTGTACAAGCTATGTAAACACCCAATATCAAGCTACAGTAAAGCTCCATGGGGTCTTTCCGTCCTGTCGCGGGTAACCTGCTTCTTCACAGGTATCTTAATTTCACCGAGTCTCTCGTTGAGACAGTACTCAAATCGTTACGCCTTTCGTGCGGGTCGGAACTTACCCGACAAGGAATTTCGCTACCTTAGGACCGTTATAGTTACGGCCGCCGTTTACTGGGGCTTCATTTCGAGGCGTCGCCGAAGCTAACCTTTCCACTTAACCTTCCAGCACCGGGCAGGCGTCAGCCCATATACTTCATCTTACGATTTTGCATAAACCTGTGTTTTTGATAAACAGTCGTTTGAGTCTCTTCACTGCGGCTGACCTGACGGTCAGCACCCCTTCTTCCGAAGTTACGGGGTCATTTTGCCGAGTTCCTTAACGAGAGTTCTCTCGCTCACCTGAGGATACTCTCCTCGACTACCTGTGTCGGTTTGCGGTACGGGTAGTTAATTACTAACTAGAAGCTTTTCTCGGCAGCGTGACATCGGTTCCTTCTCTACTTTAATTTCGATCCTCATCATCGCTTGTCAACCCGGTGAGAAGCATTTCACTCCTTACCTGACTTACGATTTGAACATACCTTTCCAATCGTATGCTAAACCTAGCCTTCTGCGTCCCTCCATCGTTCAAACATAATTAACTAGTACAGGAATCTCAACCTGTTATCCATCGCCTACGCTTCTCAGCCTCGGCTTAGGTCCCGACTAACCCTGGGAGGACGAGCCTTCCCCAGGAAACCTTAGTCATTCGGTGGATCAGATTCTCACTGATCTTTCGCTACTCATACCGGCATTCTCACTTCTAAGCGCTCCAACAGTCCTTCCGGTCTGCCTTCATTGCCCTTAGAACGCTCTCCTATCACGCAACGTAGTTGCGTCCGCAGTCTCGGTAATATGCTTAGCCCCGGTAAATTTTCGGCGCAGAATCACTCGACTAGTGAGCTATTACGCACTCTTTAAATGGTGGCTGCTTCTGAGCCAACATCCTAGTTGTCTAAGCAACTCCACTTCCTTTTCCACTTAGCATATATTTAGGGACCTTAACTGGCGGTCTGGGCTGTTCCCCTTTCGACGATGGATCTTATCACTCATCGTCTGACTCCCGGACATAAATCAATGGTATTCGGAGTTTATCTGAACTCAGTAATCCAAGACGGACCCCTCGCTCAAACAGTGGCTCTACCTCCATGATTCTAATTCCGAGGCTAGCCCTAAAGCTATTTCGGAGAGAACCAGCTATCTCCAAGTTCGTTTGGAATTTCACCGCTATCCACACCTCATCCCAGCACTTTTCAACGTACACGGGTTCGGACCTCCGGTGCGTATTACCGCACTTTCATCCTGGACATGGATAGATCACCTGGTTTCGGGTCTACGGCAACATACTAATTCGCCCTCTTAAGACTCGCTTTCGCTACGGCTCCGCTTCTTCGGCTTAACCTTGCATGCAACTGTAACTCGCCGGTTCATTCTACAAGAGGCACGCTATCACCCCTTAACGGGCTCTAACTGCTTGTAGGCACATGGTTGCAGGAACTATTTCACTCCCCTTCCGGGGTGCTTTTCACCTTTCCCTCACGGTACTGGTTCACTATCGGTCACTAGGGAGTATTTAGCCTTGGGAGATGGTCCTCCCGGATTCCGACGCCGTTTCACGTGTGGCGCCGTACTCAGGATCCTGAACTGAGGGAATTCAATTTCGCTTACGAGACTATCACTCTCTTTGGTGCAGCTTCCCAACTGCTTCAGCTATCAAATTCTTTTGTAACTCAAATGTTCAGTCCTACAACCCCGAACCACGAAGGTTCGGTTTGGGCTATTCCCAGTTCGCTCGCCGCTACTATGGGAATCGAAATTTCTTTATCTTCCTGTGGGTACTTAGATGTTTCAGTTCCCCACGTCTACCTCTCCGCAGCTATGAATTCACTACGCAGTGATTAGTCATGACACTAATCGAGTTTCCTCATTCGGAAATCTCCGGATCAAAGCTTACTTACAGCTCCCCGAAGCATATCGGTGTTAGTTCCGTCCTTCATCGGCTCCTAGTACCAAGGCATTCACCATGCGCCCTTCTTAACTTAACCTATAATCCTGCGGATTATAAATCATTGAGTTTAGCGATCAAACTATTAAAAAACTCAAATTACACAATGGTTGTTCTCGGTTGAAATTATATTAACAATATAATTCTTACAGAAAATAATATTATCTAGTTTTCAAAGAACCAAGCGGTACTAAAGCTAGTACCAATGGAGAATAGCGGGATCGAACCGCTGACCTCCTGCTTGCAAAGCAGGTGCTCTCCCAGCTGAGCTAATTCCCCAAAAGGTTAAATTGTAATGCCGAACCCGTCGGCGATGGGCCTAAGTGGACTCGAACCACCGACCTCACGCTTATCAGGCGTGCGCTCTAAACCAGCTGAGCTATAGGCCCAAAAAGCGCGGATATCATGTGAGAGTAATCCTCTCAAAACTAAACAAGACTTTGATCGGTGTAAGGTTCCGTATTATTCCTTAGAAAGGAGGTGATCCAGCCGCAGGTTCTCCTACGGCTACCTTGTTACGACTTCACCCTAATCATCTGTCCCACCTTAGGCGGCGGACTCCTAACGGTTATCCAACCGACTTTGGGTGTTACAAACTCTCATGGTGTGACGGGCGGTGTGTACAAGACCCGGGAACGTATTCACCGTGGCATGCTGATCCACGATTACTAGCGATTCCAACTTCATGCAGGCGAGTTGCAGCCTGCAATCCGAACTGAGAACGGTTTTAAGAGATTAGCTTGACCTCGCGGTTTCGCGACTCGTTGTACCGTCCATTGTAGCACGTGTGTAGCCCAGGTCATAAGGGGCATGATGATTTGACGTCATCCCCACCTTCCTCCGGTTTATCACCGGCAGTCTCTCTAGAGTGCCCAACTGAATGCTGGCAACTAAAGACAAGGGTTGCGCTCGTTGCGGGACTTAACCCAACATCTCACGACACGAGCTGACGACAACCATGCACCACCTGTCATTCTGCCCCCGAAGGGGACACCTAATCTCTTAGGCTAACAGAAGATGTCAAGACCTGGTAAGGTTCTTCGCGTAGCATCGAATTAAACCACATGCTCCACCGCTTGTGCGGGTCCCCGTCAATTCCTTTGAGTTTCAACCTTGCGGTCGTACTCCCCAGGCGGAATGCTTAATGCGTTAGCTCCGGCACTGAGAGGCGGAAACCTCCCAACACCTAGCATTCATCGTTTACGGCATGGACTACCAGGGTATCTAATCCTGTTTGCTACCCATGCTTTCGAGCCTCAGCGTCAGATGCAGACTAGACAGCCGCCTTCGCCACTGGTGTTCCTTCATATATCTACGCATTTCACCGCTACACATGAAGTTCCACTGTCCTCTTCTGCACTCAAGTTTCCCAGTTTCCGATGCACTTCTTCGGTTAAGCCGAAGGCTTTCACATCAGACTTAAAAAACCGCCTGCGCTCGCTTTACGCCCAATAAATCCGGACAACGTTTGCCACCTACGTATTACCGCGGCTGCTGGCACGTAGTTAGCCGTGACTTTCTGGTTAGATACCGTCACGCCGTGAGCAGTTACTCTCACAGTCGTTCTTCTCTAACAACAGAGTTTTACGAGCCGAAACCCTTCTTCACTCACGCGGCGTTGCTCCATCAGACTTTCGTCCATTGTGGAAGATTCCCTACTGCTGCCTCCCGTAGGAGTATGGGCCGTGTCTCAGTCCCATTGTGGCAGATTACCCTCTCAGGTCTGCTACGTATCATCGCCTTGGTGAGCTATTATCTCACCAACTAGCTAATACGCCGCGGGTCCATCCAAAAGCACTAGCGCCAAGGCCAGCTTTCAAACTAAAACCATGTGGTTTTAGTTGTTATACGGTATTAGCATCTGTTTCCAGGTGTTATCCCCTACTTCTGGGCAGGTTACCCACGTGTTACTCACCAGTTCGCCACTCGGTCCGATCTAAAATCCAACCCGTGCAAGCACGGTTTTTCAATTAGGAGACCGCGTTCGACTTGCATGTATTAGGCACGCCGCCAACGTTCGTCCTGAGCCAGGATCAAACTCTCATTTTAAATGAGAACTTTACTAGCTCTACTTGATTTGTTTCTTAAAGCGAATTGACTTCGCAATTGTTTAATTTTTAAACTTCCGTCTAAAAATTCCTTACACTTTTGTAATCAAAATCTTGTTCAGTTTTCAAAGAACTACTCAGTTATCAATCACTTGACAACTTTATTATCATACGACGATTAAGTTTAAAAGTCAACTGTTTTTTTCGATCCGTTTGGAACTAACAGGTGACCGCCCTTAACGACATGAATAATCATATCAACTTCCCTCAGGTTCGTCAATACTTTTTCAATAAAAAAAGACCTGCCGGTTAAAGCAGGTCTTAAAACTAACTATTTAAGCTCTGGTGCGTCCGTTTGAAAATCAGACACGGTCGATTTACCACCGTTTTGGTCAACTAAATCGGTCTTTTCTTTCTCATCGGTTTGTTTCAGTTTCTTTAACGCTGGTTTCTTGCTGTAATTAAAGGCCTTCTTATTGACGTCGTGATAACCCTTAATTTTATGGAACCGCAATAAGTCACCATAAACAACCTTATCTGAGTTTGATAACGCGCCATTTACATAGTCTTGCATCTTGGCAATTTCTTGTTTCTGTTCCCCATTCGGTCGTAATTCCGTTCCCGTTTTGGTGTCATACACGGTTGAGCCAACCTTGGTGTACTTCGGACTGACAAAGTCACCATTTCGGAACGGCACAATCTGGTTATTATCCTTACTGGTAAGGTCCTGACCAAATTGGATCATGTTTTGGTTATTAACCCCTAATAAGTGCAACAGGGTTGGCAGGACATCAATTTCTCCTCCGTAAGTGTGGTCAATGCCCCCTTGAATGTTGGCACCGTTAATCATAAACGGCACCTTTTGGAACTGGGCCAGGTCATACTTATTCACACTCTTCTTATTCAGGAGCTTAGCAATCGCTGGCCGGTGGTTATTAGAGATTCCGTAGTGGTCCCCATACAGAACCACCACACTATTTTTCGCTAAGCCACTCTTTTGTAAGTAGGCTTCAAACTCCCCAAACGCTTGATCCAGGTAGTGCGCGGTTTGAACGTAAGGATCCACGGTACTATCGCCCGTCGTTGCGGCGGGAAAGTCTGTGTTTTGTTTGTCAATTTCATACGGATAATGATTCGTGAGGGTAATTAACTTCGCATAAAATGGTTGTGGAAGTTGCTGAATGTACGGAATGCTTTGCTTGAAGAAGATTTTATCCTTCATTCCGTACCCAATGTTGTAGTTTGGCTTGTTCTTATAGTATGCCTCACTAAAGAAGTAATCGTATCCCCATGATTTATAGGTATTATTCCGGTTCCAGAAGGTCGGAACATCCCCATGGAAGGCTGCCGTTGTGTATCCCTTTTGGTCTAGAATTGACGGCGCAGCCTGGTAGGTATTCTGACCCCCATAGGTAACCATTGCCGAACCCTGGGGCAGTCCGTACAATGAATTTTCTAACATCATCTCAGCATCAGAAGTTTTCCCCTGGGCCACCTGGTGGTAGAAATTATCAAACGACAAGGTGTGTTGATCGTGATAAAACTTGTTGATGTTCGGAGTTACTTCCTTACCATTCACCTTATAATCAATTAAAAACTGCTGGAAACTTTCCAGGTGAATGATGAAGACGTTCTTCCCCTTTTCCTTACCGTAGTAACTAACGTTCGGACTAGCATAGTTATTCTTTACGAACTTTTGCACGCTCTTTAAATCAGTGGCCTTGGCCTTTGACCTAGTCGTTGACTCTTGGTGCGTTTGGTAAGCGCTAAAGGCCGCATACTCGTTCAAACCGAGGTACTTAACGATGTAGTTATTGTCAAAGGTCCGAGTTAACAGACCCGACCGGTCGGCATTTGCCACGTTGTATTCTGCAAACATCAGTACCAATGACAAAATGGTAATCCCCACGGCATACCGTAATTTGAGGGGCTTCTTACTAATTTTAATGACCCGGAAGAGCAATAACAGGATCAAAATCACGATGTCAACGTACACAATGAAGTCGGTGGGTTTCAGAATTTCTAAAAAACTCTTCCCCAAGTTATTCTGGACGTTTCCCGTCCCCTGAATAATCCCCATCGATAAGAAGTCGGAAAACTCCCGGTAGTACAGGATGTTTGCAAAAATCCACGTTGACTGTAAAAAGTCGATGATCAGCATCAGCCAGTAGGAGAGCTTGCCCCGAAAATACAGGGCAATCCCAAACAACAGCATTGCTGACGGGATGGGATTGACGGCCAGCAAGAATTCCTGCATCCCCCCGGAAACCCCCAGCGTAAAGTCCGTCTTATAACAATAATAGGTTTTTAGCCAAAAAAGAAATACAACTAGGCAATAAAACCCAATCGTTGTATTAAAAAATTGGCGGATTCGTTTCAAAAAAGCAGTCATGCTTGTTTCCTCCATTTTTTCCGCTTAATCATGTTTAACTTTGGCCGGTTTCGGCTTAACAATCAACGCTACGAGTCCTAAGACTAACCCTAAATAATAAGTCAACAAGCGCCACAGAATCATGGCAAGCGCCAGCTTACTGGAACTGTGGATATAACTGCCAAACAACTTTTCAAAGCTGTATTCAGCACCCCCAGCCCCACCGGGAATTGGAAAGATCGAAATCACTAGGAAAATCAGAACGTCTAAACTGGTCACCATCACCACGTTTGCATTGTAATAGCCCAACGCAAGCATCACAAAGTAAGGAATTAGGTAATAAAAGAACAGCTGGAGAAAGGTTAATCCACAAACCTTCCCCATCAGCTTCCATTCGTGGGCGATCCGCACACTTTCATAGTGAAAATTATCAATTTTTTCGTTCAACGTTTGCTTCCAAGCTTGGTACTTTTGTTCGCTTACAAACCAGCTAACGATTTTAAAACACCAGTTAATCACCCTTTTGGTCATTGAATACCAGTACATAATCATTAGCAGGCCGACAATCACCACCACGTGGATTAAAAATCCAAACAACACAAAGATGGCCAACGAGTGCACCGTGTCGATGAGGTAGTGAAACCCAATGAGTAGACTGACAACAAAGTTCAGCACGATCATGGCTTGATAAACCACGAACTTCATCAGTAAAGCGGAACTAGCCTTCCCTCCGTCCACGCCGGCTTGTAAGAGCACTACTAGCTGAGCCGGTTGCCCGCCAGAAGAAAACGGCGTGATGCCGTTAAAGAGTTGTTCTACCAAGGGGACCCGAATCGCATTGCGAAACGAAAAGTTCGGGGTACTACTTTTCACGAGGACGTAAGTTACCACCGCCTCCAAGAAAAAGTAGAGCAAAATACATCCGAGCGCTACTAACAACCACCCGGGATTAATTGATGAAAGATCATGAATTAAAACGCTAAATTGAATGTCACGCACTGCGTACCAGGAAATCAGTACACCAATGGCGAGCATGATCAGTAGTGAAATTTTATTACTTCTCGACATGGGATTTTCCTTTCGCATTCTCAATCTGCGCCTGCTGCAGATAAAAATCATGCCAAATGTGCGCTAGGTGGTCTTCTGAATAATGGTCAGACGCCGCCAATGCTTTTTGATGATATTGCTCCCACTCCGTTGGGTCCGTGGCCAACCGGTGCACCCAGTCGTTCATCTGCGCTACGGTCTGAGCGGGGGCATAATATCCCGCAATAATTTGTTGATACAGGGGTAAATCACGCAAAATAACTGGCAACCCACACGAAAAGGCCTCCAAAACTGACATTGGAAATAGCTCGTTATATGACGGTAACAAGAACACATCCGCCAAATTATAGTAGTCCACCAGGTGCTCCCGTTCCACAATCCCCGGGAAGCTCAAATTAGCGGGCGGATTTTCCACCAGCTGTTTCAGTTCACTGTACCCAGCGGTCATACTCCCAAACGAAAAGCCTCCGACCCAGATAAACTGGTAGTCCGGATTAGCTTGCGCTAGTTTAGCAAAGTCTAAAACGCCCTTGCGGGTCTGCACTTGTCCCGTACAAACTACCGTGAACCGTTCCGAATAGCCGTATTGTGTCCGTAAGCGGTGCTTTTCCGCCGTTGGAACCGGGTGAAACTCATCCTTACTTACAAAGTTCGGAATGTAGGTAATCCGGTCTTTGGGAATTCCGTAATTTTCGAGCTCTGGAATAAAGGTTGGATTGACCACGACAATTTGGTCCATGCGCCGGTAAAACGCAATTACATACCGGTAAAACAACTGTTTTAGTCCGACCGGTAGCTTCAAACTTTCTTCTAAAGTTTCCGGCAGAAAGTGCACATAGCCAATCTTGCGGCCCCGTTTACGGCTAAAGGTCGACAAATAAAAGGTCGGATTAATTGTATGGTAATGACTGATGTCCGCCCGGTTATAGCGATTAATCTCAATTGCAAATTCATTGGGAAAATGGGTCTTCAACAACCGAATTAGTTCGGTATACGCGCTCCCCACTCCCTGACCTTTAACCTTTGTCGCCGTTGAAAACATATCAATTTTCAGCATGACCATATCACTCCTTATTTTCTGTCCCCACGTAGCGGGAAACAGCATCCTGGTAAAAAGCGCTCACCTGATCAACAAAGTAAGCGGCCGAGATGTCATGCAGCTTTTGCTGGCGCAATTCTGGTTTGTCAGGAAAGGCAGCGGGGTGTTGTAGGTAATCAATCACGTCGGCACTAAATTCCGCCAACGTTGTAAAGGTTTTGCCCAAGGAAGGGTCATTGATTAAATCATCCGTATACGGGCTGGACGCTACAACCACCTTGGTATCAGCTGCCATAGCTTCAATGTACGTCAACCCCTGTGATTCTGAGTTCGAGGTGGAAACAAACAAATCGGCCATTTTATAGTACGCATTTACATTCTGGTTATTAATTTCGCCCGTGAAGGTCACGTGGTCTTGCAGCCCTAACCGAGCCACTTCGGCATGTAAATCATCCGCCGCGGGTCCGTCCCCCACAATCACCAAGTGCGCGTTAGAAACGGCCTCTAAAATCGTCGGCATCTGGTCAATTAGGGTGTCAACGTCCTTTTCGTAGGCTAACCGACTCAAGGATAACAGCACGGGTTGGTCAGCAGTTAAGCCCAACTCAGCCCGGACGTCTCCAGTTGCAGCTGCCTCGTAGTGTTGTAAGTCAACTCCCGTCGGAATAATCCGAATGGGGCTTTTGACCCCGTAGTCGGTTAACTTATCGAGCACCCGTTTACTGGGAGCCACGATGCCGTCCAAGTGATGACAAAACGCTAGCGTTCCTTCCTTTACATGAATCGGTTTTAACAACCGGCCGTTCGCCACGTAATGCAGGTAATCCTCATACATTGTGTGGTACGTGTGCAAACACGGAATGTTCAGATTCCGGGCCACAAACTTCCCAATCATTCCCATCGAAAATTCAGTTTGGGTGTGCACCAAGTCAATCCCTAACTTCTTGGCAATCTGCGTGGCCTGAAACAACCCGCGAACCGCAATGCGCCGTTCTGTAAACGAAATAAAGGGAATACTGGAAAACCGGTAAATGCCTGCTTCTTGGTCCTCGTTTGCGTTTGGATCCGTAGTCGTGAAAATATAGACCTGATGCCCACGCCGTTCCAATTCATCCCGCAGCGTTTTAATGGAAGTTGCTACCCCACTTACTTGCGGGAAATATGTATCTGTAAATAAGCCGATCTTCAACTGCCGGTCCACCCTTTCCAAATGACGATAAACAACTAGAATTATATTGGTTTCGCCCATCCTTTGCAAATCATGTCGGTAAAGAAAAAGAGTTGCCGTAGCAACTCTTTTAACACCCAATCGATGACTATTCGATTAAGCCTTCATCCTTCATGGTCTTTGCGATTGCTTCCAGGGCATCCTTCGCATCATCACCATCAGCAGTAATTGTAATAACCGCGTTTTGGCCGACCCCGAGTGACATAACCCCCATGATTGACTTTAAGTTAACCGTCTTGTCTTCGTATTCCAACGTAATGTTTGAGTCAAACTTACTAGCCGTTTGAACCAAAAAAGTTGCTGGACGAGCATGAATCCCAGTTTCCGCAGTGATCTTAAATTGACGTTTTTCCATATCAACGCACCCCTTTGTAACCATATTTATAGTTTAAGCCTACCAATATATCCATCAAAATACAAGCGTTTGCGCCCTCGTTCCCGTGATTAGTTAGCACTAGCATAGTGATAAACAACCACGCCATTTTCCTGGGCCGTACCAACCACCCGCTTCCGCGTGGGATAATCCATAAACGCCTGTTGAAAGGTAAAAAACTGATCAGGTTGCACGGTCAATTCTTGGAGCTTTCCATTTTGCAGCTGTTCTAGTTGGGCGGTAAACGCTTCCTTGGTTGGTTCCATTGGCTTCGCTTCCTTTCTGTTCTTCTCATTTATTCTATCATAAATCACGTTGCAAGGGGGGCAGTGTAATTACTTGAAACCCGCTTTGAGGTGAGTATAATAATAATCACATGGCATTAGTCAATAAAGGTCAAAAAGACCAGAACCATAAAGGAGGTTGTACCAATGGAAGGACAACAAGGTGCATACGGATTTGGAAATCTAGACGATTTAATTCGCTCCATGCAAGGAAGTAATCAAAACGGGGCTGCCGGAACGCAAGGTTCCAACGGCAACAACGGTCAAAAAGGCATTTTAGCAACTTACGGAACCGATTTAACCAAACTAGCACGGACGGGAAAACTCGATCCTGTCATCGGAAGAGACGAACAAACGGCCCGGGCCATTGAGGTCTTAAACCGGCGGTCCAAAAATAACCCCGTGTTAATTGGGGAAGCCGGAGTCGGGAAAACGGCGATTGTCGAAGGACTCGCGCAAAAAATTGCCGATGGAACGGTCCCCCAAAAATTACAAAGCAAACGGATCATTCAAATTGACATGGTTTCAATCATTCAAGGAACCGGGATTCGGGGTCAATTTGAAAAAAAGATGCAACAACTCATTAAGGAAGTTAAGGCTGATCCAAACATCATCCTCTTCATTGATGAAATTCACGAAATCATGGGCGCTGGCAATTCTGAAGGCGGTCTCGATGCCGGGAACGTGTTAAAACCATCACTGGCCCGGGGGGACTTCCAATTAATTGGTTCCACCACCCTGAAAGAATACCGGGACATTGAAAAGGATTCGGCATTGGCACGCCGGTTCCAGCCCATCATGGTGAACGAACCGAGTCCAGAGCAAACCGTAAAAATTTTGAAGGGCTTGCAAAAGAACTACGAGGACTATCACCTCGTTCACTATACCGATCAAGCCATTGAAGCAGCAGTTAATCTTTCGAACCGCTACATCAATGACCGGTATCTCCCGGATAAGGCCATTGATTTACTCGATGAAACCGGATCACGGAAGAACCTGACCCTCAACATTATCGATCCGAAGGCCATTGAAAAAGAGATTGCCCAGGCCGAACGCCAAAAGGAAGCGGCCCTCCACAAGGAAGATTATGAACAAGCTGCTTTCTACCGCGACCAGGAAAAACAACTAGAAGCCCAACGGGACAAAGGGGCTCGTAACTACAACACCAATAACAACACGGTCACAGAAAAAGACATGCAACAAGTGGTTGAAGAAATTACCGACATCCCGGTTGGTGACTTAGAGGAACAAGAAAAGGCGCAACTAAAACAACTAGACCACAAGCTTGAAGAACACGTGATTGGCCAAAACGAGGCGGTGAACCAAGTTGCCAAAGCCATTCAGCGGAATCGGATTGGCTTTAATAAGTCTGGCCGTCCAATTGGCTCCTTCCTGTTCGTCGGTCCAACCGGAGTGGGAAAAACTGAGCTAGCTAAGCAGTTAGCAAACCAACTCTTTGGCTCCAAGGATGCCTTGATTCGGTTCGACATGTCTGAATACCGAGAACCCCAGTCCGTCGCAAAGCTAATCGGAGCAGCCCCCGGCTACGTTGGCTACGACGAAGCTGGTCAGTTAACCGAAAAGGTGCGGCGCCATCCTTACAGCCTGATCCTCTTCGATGAAATTGAAAAAGCTCATCCCGATGTTTTACACACCTTCTTACAGGTGCTTGATGACGGTCGCTTAACCGATTCGCAAGGCCGAACGGTTTCCTTTAAGGATACGGTCATCATCATGACTAGTAACGCCGGTTCGAACGCAGAATCAAACGTTGGGTTCGGGGCAGCCGCCCACGGCAAGACCCACTCGGTCCTCAACAAGTTAGGCGCCTACTTCAAACCCGAATTTCTGAACCGGTTTGATGGCATCGTCGAGTTTAACCAACTGCAAAAATCAGATCTGCTCAAGATTGTTGATTTAATGCTCGATGACATGAACCAAAACTTGCAAACCGCTGGCATCAACGTGGCGGTAACCCAACCAGCTAAGCAACAATTAGTTGAACTTGGTTACGATCCAGCCATGGGTGCCCGGCCCTTACGGCGGGTCATTCAAGACCAAATTGAAGATCCGACGGCTAGTTACCTGTTAGATCATCCCGATGCTAAGAAACTAGTAGCAGACGTTGATGACCAACACCAGCTTCACGTTTCAGCCCAATAAGCAGCGCTTTAAAAACCCCCAGCTCTGGTAGCTGGGGGTTTCTTTTTTCCCCCTCCATGCTAAAATTAAGCCATGAGGAAGGAGTTCAACCAATGTTCAAATTCTTGCAGAATCTATTTCGATCAAAACCCGCAACTCCGCATCAAACAGAGCCCACACCGGAACCGGAACCGGCACCGACTCCAGAAACGGAGAAAACTGGCAGCGTACCCGTTCCCAATCCCCAACCGGCAACGCCCCCGCTCCCGGAGCGCGAAGCAGAGGTGCTCGTTCAATTCAATACTAACCAGGGCGAGACCCTGCGGCCGGCCGTAATCATGAAGACCAAGCTCGGCGCCTATCTGTCCCTACACATCCCGGTTATTCAAAACTACACCTTCATCACCCTGACCGGGCTTACAACCAGAGTCACCAGTGTCCAACAGGTGGTCCAATTAATTTATGCGCCCACGAAAGCGGCCCCGGTGGCAATCTATTGCTTTGACTACGACACCAACCGCTTGTTAGGTGCGCCCCAATTTATCGATGGGAACCGTGACGAACCCTATCACATCGAACTCCCCCACTTACCGGGCTACCAACTGCACTTTCTAGCGGGAGACCGGGACGGAATCTTTACAGATATAACCCAAACCTTAGTCGCCTACTACCGCCACGACAATTGGCGGCTAGTGCAACCCGTTTACTATCGCGTCCGGATTAAGCATCGTACGGCGGTCTACCCTGAGCCCCGCGTTGCTAATCCCTATCCCGAAGCTCTGCCCGCCGGCTCCGTTTGGAAGGTCTTCAAGGAAGTCCAAGTGCACCACCATACCTGGTTATCACTGGGAGGTAACGAATGGATTCAGGCCACCGTTGCCACCCAACTTCCAGAAAATAAATAACCATTAAAAAAGCTTGGAGCAACGATTCGTTGCTCCAAGCTTTTTTTATAGATTGCGATCCATGTCATACGTCAGTTTAGAGAGGGTTAGTCCCTTTGACATTAGCGTATTCATCAGTTGATGCACCCGATCGTACATCTCGTTCGTTAAACTCAGATTCTGTCTCTCCAAAAACGCTGGCACTTGAGGTTCGCTTAGATGTCGCGCCTGATAAATCGTATTTTCCAGGTGCGTCAAAAACATTTGGTTGGCTTCCGTCTTAAAGTCCCGCACCGTCTGAACAAACTGTGGATAGTGCGTTTCCGCAAGCATCGAAAGCTTCCGATACATCCAGTACGCGCTTTGATCATCCATCGTCAGGGGGGTCTGATCGTAACTAGCCGGTGTCTTAGCCACGTTCGCAAAAAACGGTACGTAGGGACTAAAGGCCGGTACCCCAAAATTTAACCACATAATTGCAGCCCACTGCGGATTTTCCGCATCGTTTCGAAACTGAAGCACGTGTGAATTTTGGGTCCGATTCATGGCAACCGGCCGAAACTTTGTTTTCAACTCGCTCGGTCCGTTCCCCAACGGATCATACTCCGTTTCGTTATAGTGCGAACTCAACACCGCTTCCACGTCCATCACGGTCAATTTCCGACTTGCCTTGCGAATGAATGGCAAATCATTTGAGACTGGAGATTGCTCAATTTCTGGGTTAAATAACTTTTGTCCGTACCAAACCCGGGGCGTGTTGTAGTGGCGGTCCTTTTCGTTACTGGTCCCAAAAATCCGCCGGAAGTTGAATCCTTCCTCGGCTGGATTTAAATGGTAGCGCCGAACGAACTCCTCAATCCCTTCCGAATGTAAAAACTGGTCGGAATCATCAAAGTCAACTTCTTGAATCGCAACCTGATTGGCCACCACGGCGTAACAATCATCTGGAATGCGCTGGGCGACCCAGTGGTGTCCAGTCACAATCTCCATGTACCAAACCTCATTCGCATCCGCAAATAAAACTCCGTTTCCTTCCGGAGACCCATACTGTTTTAAGAGGTTTCCCAGGTATTGAACTCCGGCTTTCGCGGTATCAATGTAGGGTAAGACTACCGACTGCAACGAATCCTCTGCAATTCCATTTTGAACCCAAGGATCGTGTGAGAGGGCCCGGGGGTTCCCGTAAACACTTTCCGTGGCACTCATTGCAACGTTCTTTTCATTAAATCCGCTTTCTGCGTAGACGCCAGCGCGGTCTACGTCCGCGTTGGGAGTCGCCAGATACCGATAACCGGTGTCCGGTAACGGCATCCGGAGCCCGTTTTGTCCTGAGTGCCATTCGCGGCCCGCTTGTTGGTAAGCGGGCACCACCGTAAACCGTTGGGGGGTCAGCGGTAAAAAGGTATCGTCGTTTCTCGCAATCATGGTTGACCCATCAACGCTCGCCGCTTTCCCGACTAAAACACTCGTACATGCTGACAACTGTTTCATAATTAACCTCCTTGGTTCTTACAGTTTGGCCGTTAACTTAACGTCTGGATACTTGCCCTGGAACCAACGCTCTGCGAATTGATTTTCAAACAGAAACAGAGGGTCTCCGTGAATGTCCTTCACCAAAATGTTCCGTGATGACGACATTTTTTCGTCTAACTGGTCTGGATCAATCCAGCGCGCAATTTTATGGCCGAGGGGCTCCATCACTACATCTGAATTGTACTCATTTTGCATCCGGAACTGAAAAACGTCAAACTGCAACTGGCCGACCGCCCCTAAGATATATTGACCGGTATCATAAGTGGTATAGAGCTGGATGGCCCCTTCTTGCACCAGTTGCTGAATCCCCTTGTGAAAGGACTTTTGCTTCATCACGTTTTTCGCCGACACCCGCATAAATAGTTCTGGCGTAAACTGCGGCAAACTTTCGAACTGCAGGGCTTGCTTGCCGGTATAAATCGTATCGCCAATTTGGAAGTTTCCGGTATCATACAAGCCAATGATGTCGCCAGCAACGGCGGTTTGCACGTTCTCTCTGGTGTTGGCCATAAACTCAGTCACGTTTGACAACCGAATTGGTTTGTTGGTTCGACTCAAAGTCACGTCCATTCCCCGTGCAAATTCACCAGAACAAATCCGCACAAACGCGATTCGATCCCGGTGTTGCGGGTTCATATTGGCTTGAATCTTGAAGACAAACCCCGAAAATTCGGGATCAGTCGGGGCAACCTCATCTCCCGTCGTGGTTTCGTGGGGGCCAGGAGCGGGAGCCAGCTTTAGATAGGCATCTAAGAAGGTTTGGACCCCAAAGTTAACCAGCGCCGAACCAAAGAAGACCGGCGTTTGCTCTCCGTGCGCAATTTTTTCGCGGTCAAACTGGTTCCCAGCTTCTGAGATTAAATCCATTTCGTCCTTGGCTTCTAAGTAAATGTCGTCGTCAGCCAGCTCGCTGGGTTCTGCCAGCTGACCATCAGCATCTAACGGAATAAAGGACCGTCCTTCCGATTCCGGTTGAAACTTTTCGACCCGGTGGTTGTAACGATCATATAACCCCTTGAAAATTCGTCCCGAACCAATGGGCCAGTTCATTGGATATGCTTCAATTCCCAGGACTTCTTCTAGTTGATCAACCAGTTCCATTGGGGGGCGACTATCCCGATCGAGTTTGTTCATGAACGTAAAAATGGGAATGCCCCGCATCTTACAGATTTGAAACAGTTTCTTCGTTTGGGGCTCAATCCCCTTTGCTGCATCAATCACCATCACGGCCGAATCAACCGCCATTAACGTCCGGTACGTATCTTCGGAAAAATCCTCGTGTCCCGGCGTATCCAGAATGTTAACCCGCTTATCATCGTAATCAAACTGCATCACGGAACTCGTCACGGAAATTCCCCGTTTTTGCTCGATTTCCATCCAGTCAGACTTCGCAAAGTTGCCACTCTTCTTGGCCTTAACCGTTCCGGCTTCGCGGACAATCCCCCCAAACAACAGCAGTTGTTCGGTAATCGTCGTTTTCCCCGCATCAGGGTGGGAAATAATCGCGAACGTCCGGCGCTTATCCACCTCTTGTTGTAATTGTTGTTTTTGCATAACTTCCTCCTGCGTTCATTATATAATAGCTCGGCATAAAAAAAATCCGGGTTGCCGGATTTTTCGGTTATTGTTCGTGTTGAAGTTGCCAAATATTGTAAAAGAAACTAATGATCACTTTGACAATCGCGTAGATTGGAATCGCCAAAATCATTCCCAGTAAGCCGGCAATGTGCCCGGCTGCGAGCAAAATAATAATGATCGTTAACGGGTGAATGTTGAGCGACTTTCCAATTACGTTCGGGTAGACAAAGTTTCCATCAATTTGTTGCACGATAATGACCACCACAATCGTCCAAAAAGCTTGCGCGGGACTCACGGTAATCGCCACTAAGAGGGCGGGAAGAATCCCAATGTAGGGTCCTACGTAGGGAATCAAGTTACAGAACCCGGCAAAGACACCTAGAAGTAAGGCATACTTCTGCCCGATTAAGAAGTACCCAATCGTGGTAAAGGTTCCGACAAACAGACACTCAATCACCTGACCACCAATGTAGTGCGACAGGGTTTGATTCATCTTAGTTAACAACGCCGTCGTTTGCTTCCGGTGCCGTTCTGACAACGTTGGAAACAGTTTTTCAATACTAGGAAGGAACTTATCCCCATCTTTTAGCATATAAAAGAGGATGATCGGAGCTGTAATCATCGTGACCACGATGTTAGCCGCCATGGAAATGATGTCACCCGCACTTGAGGATAAGTGGGTCAACAAACTCTTCAAGTACGAAGAATATTCACTCTGAACCTTCGTAATAATGGGATCCCAGTTAATGTTTTTCAAAAAGCCGTGCTTAGAAAGCTTCGTGAGCGATTCTTCTTGGTGCGCTGCAAACTGGGGCATGTGACTCGCCATGTTCGCAATTTGCCCGACTAACCGGGGTAAAAAGGACACGAAAATGAAGATAATCAAACCGATAAAGACCACGAAGATAATCGTGGTTCCCCACGTCCGGTTGATCCGCTTGGTTTTTGAAACGGGAATCTTCATTAATAATTCCAAAATTGGATTCAACATGTAGTAGAGGAATCCGGCAATTAACAACGGGGCAAAGATGGTGGAAATAAAGACCCCGATTGGTCGAAACATGAAGTCAATCTTGGTACAGCCATAGATAATCGCCACCACCAGGAGAATTTCTAAGGTCCAAAATAATAACTGTGTGCGTTTGCTGTTGCTCGTTTTCATTGCTGCCCCTTTATGTCGTCTATCAACTGATCAATGTCATCGAAGGCAAAGCCCCGTCGTAACAAGGCCTGTTTGACCTTTTGTTCCCGGGCAAGCCCCGTTTGCTTGCGATACTTATGCCAGGCTTTCTCCCCCGCTTGCGCTAACAAACGGGCTTGGTCGTCCGCATCAACCGTATCGTCAATTGCGGCAAGCGCCTCGTCGATGGTAGCAAAGGTAAAGCCCTTGCGCATCAGTGCTAATTTAGTCTTTTCAATTCTCTTATTATATGGGTAACGTTGCGCTTGGTCAAACGTCTTTTGCGCTAACTGGATGGCAATTTTAAGCGCTTGCTCATCGGGATAATCGGTTGCTACCGCCGTCTGGGCGAGATTTTCCGCAATTCCCTTGTGTTGGAGGTACCGTTGCGCCGCTTGGGGACCCTTTTTCCCCGCCAAAACCATCTGCTGCACATACCGCTGCGCGTACTGGCGATCATCAAGCAATTGTAACTGTTTTAACCGGTCCACCACCTGATCAATCGCCGCTTCATCGTCGGTTAACGTTGCTAACTTCGTGCGTACCTCAGCCTCCGTGCGACTTTGATACGAAATAAAGTCAACCGCCTTGGCGTATAGTTTTGCCTGCTGATCGGCCGCCTGAATTGTTTGAATTAACGAACGCGTCAGTTGCTGTCCCTGAAATAAATGGTACTGAATTAGGACTTCTTCACTTACTGGAAAGGCATACTGACCGTCTAGATACACGTTATAGCGCCCGGGCCGCTGTTGGGCGACCACTTTGGTAACTTTCGCTGTCACTGCATCAACTCCCATCGCACTCCATCCTTTCTAAATTCACAATTATCACTGCTTCTGCTATACTAAGGAGAAAAAATCGAAGGAAGTGCGCCCATGACTCAAGCACACGTAGTATTTGCCACCATCACTGGTAACAACGAAGACATCGCGGACATTGTCACCGAGGGATTAGAAGACCTTGGTCTCACGGTACAGGAGACCGAGATTTCGCAAACGGATCCAGAAGAACTGCTCGAAAGCGATCTGATCGTAATCTGTCCCTACACTTATGATGAAGGAAACCTGCCGGAAGAAGGTCTCGACTTTTTCGATGATCTTGCTGATCTGGATCTAACCGGAAAAATCTTTGGGGTCGCTGGCTCCGGCGACGTTTTTTACCAAGAGTTTTATAACGTCGCCGTTGATAAATTCGCCGATGCCTTGAAACAAACCGGCGCCACCCAAGGCGCTCCGAACGTGAAGATTAATCTTGATCCGGACGAAGCAGACATCGAAACCCTTGATCAATTTTCAAAAACGCTGGTTGAGCATCTGCCCCACGCAGACTAACCGGTCACTAAGTCCCTCCCTATTTGGTGAGGGACTTTTTACTTACCAGTGATTTAAGTGACGTTTGCGTGGTCGCCTCGGGTAGTGATCCGTCACAGTACTCCTGCAGACTGGCG
Organism: Fructilactobacillus myrtifloralis; assembly: GCF_024029335.1. Taxonomy (NCBI): domain Bacteria; kingdom Bacillati; phylum Bacillota; class Bacilli; order Lactobacillales; family Lactobacillaceae; genus Fructilactobacillus; species Fructilactobacillus myrtifloralis. The sequence goes on from NZ_CP097116.1 coordinate 498,411, forward strand.
TTGATTACGGCGCCAAACAATAAAATCGTCCCCATGAAGTTTAACCACAGCATCAAGACCATCACGGTTCCCAGGGTTTTGTAGGCCGAAATGCTACTGAAAAAGGAACTGATAATTAACGAAAAGACCTGGGTTAACACCAATAAGCCGATCAGCGCGACCACTGCTCCACAGACCACGTACCGAAACTTGGTCGTGACACTGGGAACAAAGTAGTACAGCAGGGTTAAAATAACGATGGATAAAACTAACGTGACGGGAAACCGGGCGTCATTTAACAGGTTCACGACGCTCGTTGGCACGTGCAATTCTTTGTGGGCGAATTTCAATAATACGCGACCAAAGCCCATGACGATGATGAGCACAAACAGAAGGACTACTAACAACAGCATCCATATAAACGAAGTTAGCCGATTCATGATGGAACTCTGGTCGGTAACTCCGTAGATTTTATTGACGGACCGCTGAAACGCTGCCATCGAACTACTAGCCGACCAGATTACGATAATAATCCCGATCGACAGGATGCTCCCCCCGTTCCCGGTAAAAATCGACTTAGCAATCGGGGCAATGCCCTGGTAAATCGACCCCGGCACCATCGAATGAATCGTGGCGAGCACGTTGTTAACGTTGGAATTGGTTAGCCGAATGATTCCCCCGATGATAATCAGAATGGGAAAGAGGGAGAACAACACGTAGTATGCAAACACCACGGCTGAATCGGAAACGTCCCCTAGGTTAAAGCGCTTGAGTACCAGTTTGCAAAACTGAATCACCTTTTGTTTGCGGGTTGTCATGCTTACACATCCTCCTCTAAGTTACAACTTCATTAGTCGGTAAAATCGGTTGGTTTCATTGTAGCAGAAATTGGCATTTCGAATTACCCTAAATTAATGCTAAAATAAAAGAGTAGTGCTACTTTTCGATTAACCTTGAACAACCAAGGAGGAACAACTTTGGAAACAATCAGTCTGATTGTCCCTTGTTATAACGAACAAGCATCAATCCAATTATTTTACGATACGGTGGAAAAGGTCTTTGCACAAATGAACCAATCGACCGCCCAGTACCAACCGGACTATCTCTTTATCAACGACGGATCTAGTGACGACACCGCCAAGATTCTCAGAGATTTACATCAGGAGCACCCAGAGACCGTCCACTTCATTTCCTTTTCAAGAAACTTTGGAAAAGAAGCCGCAATGGCAGCGGGACTTCGGAATGCCACCGGGGACTACGTAGCGTTAATGGACGTTGACCTCCAGGATCCTCCCGAATTACTCCCGAAGATGCTCCACATTATCACCACGGAACCCTACGATTGTGTGGGCTGTGTGCAAACTAGCCGCAAACAAAATCCGATCCGGGCCTTTCTTTCCGCTAGTTTCTATAAGGTTATCGACAGCCTTTCGGACGTGAAAATTAAACCCAACGTCCGTGACTACCGGCTCATGACCCGCCGGTACGTAAAAGCGGTCAACGAACTAACCGAATACAACCGTTTTTCAAAGGGAATCTTTAGCTGGGTGGGCTTTCAAACTAAATACCTGAAGTACCCCGGCCGCCCGCGGGCCGCTGGTGAGACCCACTGGTCAATGGTGCAACTAATTGAATACTCCATCGAAGGAATCGTTGATTTTTCCGATGCCCCACTGCGCATCGCCACCTTTGTCGGAGGAATCTCCTGTTTCCTCGCCATGATTGGCATCATCATCGTGGTGATCCGGGCCCTCTGCTTCGGAGATGCCGTAGCCGGCTGGCCGTCCCTCGTGTCCATCATGCTCCTCATTGGTGGAATTCAACTCTTTTGCCTTGGGATTCTCGGCAAGTACATTGGTAAGATTTACCTCGAAACGAAGCGCCGTCCCCAATACATCATTGAGGAGCAGGCCTAATGAAAAAATTGCAAGCACTTTATCAACGCCACCACGACGTGGTCTTCTACCTCTTTTGGGGAGTCGCAGCCACCGTGGTGAACCTCGTGACCTTCTATCTCCTGACGCAGTATACAACCTTAAACTACGTCATTAACTACTCGGTCGCCTGGGTAATCACGGTATTATTTGCGTTTTATACCAATAAGTACTTTGTTTTTCACAATCACCACCACTCTACCCGTGAATTTTGGTACCAACTGGTCACCTTTTTCGCAGGCCGGTTTTTAACCTACCTCATCGGAGCTGGCATTTTAGTCCTTGGAGTAAGCGTGTTAAAGTTTGATTCTAATTTAGGGAAGAACCTAGTGAACGTGTTCCAAAACGTGGTAGTCATCATCTTGAACTACTTCTGGGCCATTTGGGTTTCGTTTCGCCAAAAAGCGTAATCGGTTCATAACCGGAACAACTACCATACAATAAACCCGATTACCAAATTGGTAACCGGGTTTTATTAATTTACGCGTTGATTAACGCCTGTAAACTGGGCGCGGCTTTAGATGGATGAAACTCAACGATGCGATACTGCGCAATCTGGTGCTGATAAAATGGATCCTGATGATAAATTGCTTCCAATTCTGCGCGAGACGGAACGGCTGCCAGAATGATGCCGCCATCCCGTGGTTCCTTGCGACCTGACAACAGAAAGTTCCCAGCGGCATAATTTCGGTCTAAATACGCATTGTGCGCCGCTAACTGCTGGTCCACCTCAGCCAGTGGTTTTTGGTACGTCAATTCAATTATAAACATAGTGCTTCCTCCTCATTTTGCTACCACTTTAATTTCAATGAATAAGTTCACTGAACACGTTCATTATAATCAGCTAGAAAGGAAATTGCAATGGTTAACAAGCGCACCCAGCAAAAAATCGCCACCCAGCAAAAAATCTTTGCGGCCGCCGTCCAATTAACTAAGGAACACGGGTTTACTCACATCTCGATTAAAGACATTGTCACGGCCGCTCACGTCTCCACCGGGACGTTCTATCTCTACTTCAAGTCTAAACAGGACTTGATCTCCCAGGTTTATTACGACCATTTAAACCAGACCATGCAAGCGCTTTTAACTCGGCTTGCGTCGCAATCAATGTCGCCCCTCACCAAATTGCAAACCCTAGTGGCTGCCGAATTTGAATTTGCAGCAACCATGGGAGTTGAAATCACCACCCGGGCCTTCATTGCCAATCTGGATGCCAACCTCACCGCACCCGGGAACCACTTTCAACAGCGGACCTTTACCACTGGTCTGCAAGCCGAACTCCACGCGGCCATCGCTGCGGGTGAAATTACACGGACTGACGAAGCCACCCTCTTTTTGGAACTGGAAACCATGGTGCGGGGTCTAATGTTGAGCTGGTGTTTTGCCAACGGTTCCTTCGCCATTCAAACCACGGGGAAGCAAATGATTCATGATTTTTTTGCTCCATTAGTGTAACTTTTGTAAGCTAATTAGTTGCATTGCGCGCCCAGTGCAAGCGTACAATATACTCATACCAACTAAAAGGAGTTCAAACTTATGAGTGTAAAAGATAAAGTGATTGTAATTACCGGTGGTTCATCAGGAATGGGAGCTGCCACTGCCAAGTTAGCTAACGAACGTGGTGCCAAAGTCGTGATTGGATCGAGAAACCAAGCCAAACTTGATGCCATGCAGGCAGAAGTGGCTCATCCAGAAAACTTTGCAACCAAGCTCACTGACGTAACTAACGCTGCTGACGTACAAGCCCTAGTTCAGTTAGCCATCGATCAGTTTGGCCAACTTGACGTGATGTATAATAATGCCGGCATTATGCCTAAGGGTGACATTGCGGATGCCGAAAAATTACCAGTTTGGCAGGGATTGCTTGAAACCAATCTGATGGGTGTGTTAAATGGGATTGCAGCAGCTGTTCCAACGATGCGCAATCAAGGTCATGGGTTAATCATGGCAACCGATTCCGTTGCCGGCCACAAGGTTTCCCCTGGTTTTGGCGTTTACGGTGGAACTAAATTTGCCGTCAAAGTAATTATGGAAGGCTTGCGGCAAGAAGAACATGCCAACGGCATTAAGACGGGAATTGTGTCCCCTGGTTTCGTTAACACAAACCTGATGAACACGATTAACGATCAAGCTACCCATGACCAGATCATGGCTGCAAATAACGCGACGAAGAACGGTTGGTTAAGTGCTGATGACATCGCTGAATTAGCGGTCTTCATGATGAGCCAACCAGAAAATGTTGACATCAACGAAATCATGGTTCGGCCTACGGGTCAAGATTTCTAAGTATCCAAATTTAAAAGTGCAATCAAACTTTAGTTTTTGACTAAAGTTCGATTGCACTTTTTTTAATGTCATTTAACCTAACACTAACCCTCGGCTTTCTCACAGAACTCCGTTATGCTAAGCACAAATCCCGGAACTACTTAGCGAGGAGGAACTTTTATGAAGCACCAATTACAAGTTAACTCAGAGATTGGCCCCTTACGAACGGTCTTAGTGCACCGTCCCGGGGCTGAATTAGAAAACATCACTCCGGCTACCATGCAGGAGTTACTTTTCGATGATGTCCCCTTTTTGAAAATGGCGCAACAAGAACACGATCAGTTCACTGACCTTCTGCGTCAGCATCACATCGAACCAGTTTACGTTGAGCACTTGCTGACGGAGACTATAACCGAGCCGACCCTTAAAACCGCGTTCATCGCCGCCTACCTCGCCCAATTTCCCCTTTCGCCGCTCCAAAAGCGAGAAGCCACTACCTATCTGGAAAAATTAGCGTCCCCTGCATTGACCACCACCATTTACGCGGGATTACGAAGTGCCACGGTCGGGTTGCCGGAAAACTACCAGCAACCGTTTCTCCTCCCACCCCTTCCCAATGCTTACTTTACGCGCGACCCCCAGGCTACGTTGGGAACCGGGTTCACCATCAATCCCATGACCTTTGCCGCCCGTAAACCGGAGTCCATGATCTTTGAGTGGATTGTTCAGCATCACCCGCGCTTTCAGACGACCCCTACCTGGCTATCCCCCACCATCCCAACTCATTTGGAAGGTGGAGACGAGCTAGTGCTTAATCGGCAAACGCTGGCCCTCGGGATTTCAGAACGCACCACCCGAACCGCCGCGTTGACGTTAGCCCAGCACCTCTTTACTGATCCGGCGTCGTCCTTTACAACCATCATCGCCATTCAAATTCCGCACAACCACGCCATGATGCACTTAGACACCGTGTTTACGATGGTCAATCGCGATCAATTCACCATTTTCCCCGGTATCATGGACCACGATTACCGGTTAAATATTGAAGTGCTTCAACCAGACGGACACGGTGGAGTATCCGTTAAACGGGCCACCCACTTAAAACCCGTCTTACAAGCAGCCCTCGACCTGAGTGAGATTGATCTGATTGAAACGGGCGGGGGCGATGCCATCGTTGCTCCCCGCGAACAATGGAACGACGGCTCGAATAACCTGGCAATCGCACCCGGCGAAGTGATCACCTAAGACCGCAACTACCGCTCCATTCAGTTGATGCGTGAACACGGTCTTACCGTGCATGAAATCCCCTCCTCAGAACTAGCTCGAGGCCGGGGTGGAGCTCGCTGTATGTCGCAGCCGTTGTGGCGGGATGATGTCTAAGTAGTTCCTTTTAAATCATTCATTTTTTTTGTCATAATTTTATCTTCATAAGATCCAAATTGAACTGCTAATGCTTTTCTTATTTCTTCTCTCCTAGAATCTTCTTTTAGTCCCCCATCATCTTTTTCACTTATAAAATAATAATAATCTATCCGGTTAATGCAACCCACTGCTTCAGTAATGAACATCTTTATATCAACATCTGAGGCATAATCGTGTCCGATGATCGTGATAGTAACATCATCACCTTCTTCAATATTTAAACTTTGTTTATCCTCAAAATAGGCATTCAAAGCATCTAAACTTTTATTATTATTTTGTTTTAATTTACTTCTAAGCCCAGCAATGTTCCCCTTGGGATCTTCAGCAATATTGTCTGTTGGTTTAAATGGATTTTTCATCATAAAGGCATCATCTATTAATTCTAAAAAAAATCGATATTGAGGATCATAATTATTAACATCTGGAAAAAATATTTCAACTAATTCTTTTTTTGATAAGTCTTTATACTCTTCACTTTGCTTTGCCCATAAAATAAACCTTTGGATTGATTTCATTGGCGATATCATATCTATGTGTATCTCCTCAGGATTTTCAGCTCTAACATCAGAAGATAAATTAACACTTTTATATTGATAATCATCATTATCATATAAATTATTAAGACTTCGTTCTCCACTTTTTGGTACTTTATCAGGTGAATATCCAAAAACAAAGTCCTCATTGATAGAACCATGAAAATAATTAATTTTTTCACTTGGAACGTTATAATTTTTTTCTAAAGTATCTGTATAATTAAATGTGATAATTTTATCCGCATCTTGCAAAATAGCTTCAATTTTATTGAATTTTATATTTTTATTCTCATTTTCCTGTTCCTTTAGATACCTTCTCAGCTTTTCTCTCCATCGATCTATTATTTTATTGTATTGCAAAGGTTTCTTTTTCCCATCTTTACCATCTCTATCATACTTATCATTAATATGTTTATATTCATAAAACATTGAATCTCTGAGAATGGTTTCTAGGTCATACCAATCATTACCCCCTTGAACTTGATTGATATATTCATTAATTATCATTTTTTTAATCATATCTTCGTTATTTTTGGGGCTAACTAATTCTTCTATCCTAAAAATAATTGCTTCCCGTTTAATTCTTTCTAAAATATACTTATCCTTATAATCAAAAGTTTTTTCAACAAAACTCTTAAATGAAGTATCTAAGTCGTGCATCAAATCAAATCCGTTGCCAATAATAACAATATTTTTTCCCCTATTCATTTTAAGCTCCTAAAAATTAAAGATTATGATATAAAAAAAGCAACCATAATTATGATTGCTTTTTTATTTAAATTTAAACCACCAGATTTAGCAGTAGCACAACAATCAGTCCCGTTACCGAGATCACGGTTTCTAGACTCGTCCAAATTCCTAACGTTTGCTTAACGTCTAAGTCAAAGTATTCTTTGAACATCCAGAATCCCGCATCGTTAACGTGGGACGCAGCCAGAGAACCAGCTCCAATGGCCAAGGCCATCATGACCGGGTTGACGTTCAAGGAGGACATCAATGGCATTACCAAGCCGGCAGCCGTCATTCCGGCCACCGTTGCCGATCCCAAGGAAACCCGCAAGATTACAGCTACTAACCAACCCAAGAGGATTGGAGATAGGTTCGAGTGCATCATCATGTCCTTAACGGCATTTCCAACTCCACCGTCAATTAGGACTTGTTTAAAGGCACCCCCACCGGCAATTACAAGCAGTAGCATTGCGATTGATTTTACGGCTTCGGAGATACTTGCAGAGATTTGTTTCATATCGCGACCGCGGTGGAAGCCCATGGACCAGATGGCGAAGAGTAAGGCAATTACCATCGCAATCATCGGATTCCCGAGCATTGAAATGAAGGCGTCAAAACCATGCGGATTCTTAATTTCTTTCCCACCGTTAACCGTCAGTTGGTAAACCGTATTCACTGCCATGAAAATCGCTGGGAGTAATGAAGTCAAGGCGGACAGTCCAAAGCTTGGCGTGTCCTTTAAGTCGTATTCCTTCACTTCCCCAAAGGCCGGTAAACTTTTCTTTACCACAAAGGCATCCGGGAAGAACTTCTGAACTACTTTCGTCCATAGTGGACCAGCCACGATCACACATGGAATGGCCACGATGATCCCAAACAGGAGCACTTGCCCGATGTTAGCACCCAAAGCTGTTGCAACGGCCGTTGGAGCTGGTTGGGGTGGCAAGAATCCCTGGGTTGCTGACAAGGCAGCCGCCATCGGAATTCCTAGGTATAGGAACGGAACATCGGCTTCGAGAGCCACTGCAAACACGATTGGCGTCAAGAGCACCAGCCCTACTTCAAAGAAGAGCGACATCCCAATAATGAAAGAGGCCACCACAATTGCTAACTGCAATCGTTTCTTTCCGAACCGGCGAATCAACGTCTGAGCGATTCGATACGAACCCCCGGCATCAGAAACCAGGCGTCCAATCATGGCTCCAAACCCGAAGACGACCGCTAGTTCTCCTAGCGTGTTCCCAATCCCTAACTTAATGGAGTTGGCAATTGAGGCCGGGTTCATTCCGAGTCCCAATGCCACTAAAATTGCTACCACAATTAATGACACAAACGTATTAAGCTTGAGTTTGATGATTAAAAATAGCAACAACATGATTCCTAAAATTAAAACGACAAACGGCATCATATTTAGTTCCTCTTCTCTTTAATTTAATCGCTACTTTTTAGTACAAAAACCATTGTATGCGTTTTCATTACTTATTTCAAGCCTTTTATTTCTAATTTTGTGCAGATTGTTAATATGGTAGAATAAGGGTAAAGACCTAAAGGAGTTTATTTATGAATAACGAAAACAACAAATTTTGTACTAACTGTGGGAAAGGGATCCCGAATACCGCGCAGTATTGCCCCTACTGCAATACCAAGCAACCAACTCTCAATCCGACTTATTTAAAACGGAGTGACGTTAGTTCCCACTTTTGTCCCCGCTGTGAAAATATTCTCCCCAACGACATTTCCTATTGTCCGTACTGTGATGAACCCCAAACCCGGGTTAGCGCTAACGCTACGCAATCACAACCAACCCCCACGAAAACGGCGGCTACTAATCCAACTAGCCCACGTCCCCGGCGGAAGAAATCGCACTTTTGGCGTAATGTGATCGTTTTATTGATCATCATTTTGTTGGCCATCATTGCCTTCTTCACTTACCAAAATTCGCAGGCAAATCAGGCTGCGCAAGCCGGTCAGAAACAGCCCCAGGGAATTGAACGAATCTTTGCCTTCTTTAACTTCCAATCGAACAAATATGAATCCGGTCAGGATGCCGCCCAGGGTGTCGAAAAGATCGTTAAAAAAGTCCCAAATAGTAAAGGTTCAGAGGTTAAGTGGGATCCGAACTCCCAAACGGTTAACGTGAACCTGCCCGCTTCTTCCCCAATTGTAAAGAGTGCCGAATCTGGCTCCCCACAGGTTTGGAACGCGCTGGTCAAAGCTTTACAAACCATCTCCAAAGACATCGATAGTAACTCCAAAAATCAAAACGACTACTCCAACATCCGCGTGGTTCGTAACGACACCAATCAACCAATTCTCCAGGTCGATAAGGGAAACGTGTCGTTAAATAGTCGCGATAAATAAAGAGCGCAGTAACTTCAAGCAAAAGCCTACTTTCTCATCCCGAGTAAGTAGGCTTTTCTGTCAGCATTCACTAGCAAGGAGCATTTTATGAAAACCATTCCCGAATATCTTAAGACCATTGCTGATCCCGCCCACCGGGCCAGCTTTCAAGCCGTGTTACGGTGGATCACAACTAACTTTCCACAACTGGACCTCGTCATAAAGTATAACCAACCGATGTTTTTAGCCCATGGTACCTACATCATTGGCTTAAGCGCTGCCAACCATCACTATTCAATTGGCCTCGAAGGCCAGGCCATCACCCGACGCTTTCTGCCTTTGGCAGAGCAGCTCGGCCTGCAACATGGCCATAAAACCATTCGGGTTCCTTACAAACATCCGCTTCCGACTGAACTCCTGCAGGCAATTATCACGCGCCAGTTGGAACAAAAACGAGACGTTACCACCTTTTGGCTGCCTGCTAAGGAGCGGTTTCAAACCGGCTCGGATTACAGTTCGGTTTAACCCGCCCATGTTTGAAAAAAGATTCACAAGTATAATCCCTTCATGCTAAAATAACAATAATTAAAACCTAGGAATCCTAGGCCAGCAATCATTATTTTAATGGAGGACGTTATGCAACTTACCGATGCTTTCGTGAAAACACTAACAAATCCGCGAATTGTGAGTGCCATCACTTCGACCATCTTGATTATCTTACTCGGATTTTGGCTCCGTAAACGTGCCATTTTTTCCGAAACCTTTGGCAAAACCTTAGCCAAAGTGACCCTCACCGTTGCCATTCCCGCGTTAGCCTTAAATTCCTTTATGGCACCAATCGATGGCAAAACCCTTGCAGAGGGCATGAATGTCTTACTTTGGGGCTTTTTAATCATCGTAATCTTCTTGCTTCTCGCGCCGGTATTCTACCTGAAATTACCCAAATCTGAACGGGACGTCATGGGCATTTTAACCACCTTTGGCTCGACCACATTCTTTGGGATTCCCGTGGTGGGAGCCGTGCTCGGACCGAAGGGGATTATGTATAGTTCCATTTTCAACATTGGGTACCGCGTTTTTCTGTATTCCTATGCTTACATTAAAATGTCCGGTCTCAAACTCGAAGTTAAAAACGTGAAAAAAATGCTGCTGAATCCGGTGGTCATTGCCACCTTTCTGGGCCTCATCCTCTGGTTAACTCAGGGCGATCTTCCCCACGTCACGGTTCCCACCTTTGCCAATGGCGTTCTGGTAACGGGAGCTAGCAGCCACTCAGTGTCCATTTTTCGAATTGACCAAACCGCCCTCTGGTTGTGGACGCCCCTCAACTACTTAGCCCAGTTAGCTTCGCCCTTAGCCTGGCTCTCAATTGGGATTACCCTCGGTTCCCTCTCCTTTAAACAAGCTGCTAAAAGCAAACTATCTTGGTATTACGGGTTTAATAAGGTCATCCTCGTTCCGTTCATCACCCTGGGACTAACCGGTGGCTTCGCTGCCATCGGGATTTTACCCCTAAGTTTTGTGGCGATTGCAACGATGGTCATTATGATGGCTACTCCGACCGCGACGGTGGCTTCTGCCTATGCCATTAGTTTTAATCGTGACGCTGTTTTGGCTTCAAACGCCGCCCTCATCTCCACCGTGCTCACCGTAATTATGATGCCCATTTGGATTGCTATTTTACAGGTCATTCATAACGCCGGCTGGTTCCACTAGAAAGGAAATTGCATGTTTAAAATTACCGCCTACGGAGTTCGTCCTATAGAAGTTCCGTACTTTCACAAGTTAAATCACAACCACTACGACCTCAACCTGGTCCCCGATTTGTTAGATCAGCAGAATGCCAACGTTGCCAAGGGCTCGGACGGAGTGCTACTGCGGGGTAACTGCCAGGCCGATCGTCACAACTTAGAACAGTTTAAAGAGTGGGGCATTAACTACGTTTTCACCCGCACGGTCGGCGTTGATCACATCGACCTTCCGGCTGCCCAGGAATTAGGCATCACGGTAGCGCGGGTGCCCAGCTATTCTCCCTATGCGGTGGCAGAACTGGCGCTGACCCTTGGCATGACCTTGTTTCGCAAGGTCGGTGCTGAACTCACCAACACCCATGCTGGTCGGTTTACGGTTGCCGATTCCTACTTTAGTAAGGAAATTCACAGTTCGACGGTCGGAATCATTGGTTGTGGTCGGATTGGCGCGGCAGAAGCCCGCTTATACGCAGGGATGGGGACCACGGTCCTTGGGTATGATCCCAATTCTTCTGATCCGCATCAAAAAAATGGGATTCCCCTCGTTGACCTCCCTGAACTGCTCCAGCGGGCGGATTTAGTCTCGCTACATGTGCCCTTAATTGCCGGTCAAACCGAAAATCTGATTGGGGCCACCGAACTGCAGATGATGAAACCCGCTGCGATTTTGATTAACACTGCCCGCTCGCAAGTTGTTAATTTAGCGGCCGTCACCACGGCCTTGCAACATCATCAACTAGGCGGTTACGGGGCGGACGTGGTGGTTGACGAACGTCACATTTTTGGGAATGACTTTGCCACCCTCGCGGACCTTCCCAGCCCGGAACTTCGCCACCTCATGGAACACTTTCCCAACGTCATTATCACGCCCCACGTGGGCTCCTTTACCGAACCAGCCCTGCAGGATATGATTACCACCAGTTACCAGAACTTTGCGACGACAATTGCTACGGGCACGTGTCCCAACGTTGTCCAGTAAGCCACCCCTTGACAGACCCGGTTCAGAATTGTTTAATTGAGCCAATCTACCGGCGTTAGCGCCAACTCAGCTTAAACCCAAAGGAGGTTCCCATGTCTAATCCACTAGTTGCCAAAATGAACCGCGAGATGCTCGAGCTCTCCCCTTCGGCTATCCTCAAATTTAACGATGACGTTCACCAAATTCCCGACCTCATCTCGCTAACCCTGGGTGAACCGGACTTTCCGACTCCTGATCACATCAAGCAAGCAGCCATTCGCAGCATTAATTCCAATGAAAGCCACTACGCACCAACCCGTGGTATTAAGCCGTTACGGCAAGCAGCATCCCATTTTCTGGCTCGCAACTACGACTTGCACTATGACCCCGACACAGAAATCATTATGACGGCTGGGGCGACCGGCGGAATTTACACTGCGTTAACCTCCGTTTTAAATCCGGGGGACGACGTTTTGATTCCAACGCCCATCTTCCCGTTGTACATCCCCGTTACCAAACTGCGGGATGCCCATCCGGTGTTCATGGATACGTCAAAAACTGACTTTGTGTTGACCCCCGACCAACTAGAAGCCACCTTAGCCCAACATCCCAACACCAAGGCGATCGTGCTTAACTTCCCCTCTAACCCGACCGGAAAAAGTTACGACCGCGCAGCGTTGGAAGGCTTAGCGACCGTCATCAAAAAGCACGCCATTTTTGTGATTTCTGACGAGATTTACAGCGAATTAACCTATCGGGGCCACCACGTCTCGATTGCGAGTCTACTGCCTGACCAAACCATCTTACTCAATGGAGTCTCCAAATCGCACGCCATGACCGGCTGGCGCATTGGCCTCATGGCTGCTCCCAAAGACATTACCACCCAGCTCGAAAAAATTGATCAGTTTACCATCACTTCGACGACCACGAATGCTCAGTTTGCCGCTGCCGAAGCCCTTGAAAATGGGGCTACTGACACGGCTCAAATGAAAGCTGAGTACGAGCACCGCCGGAATTTCGTGGTAAAGGAACTCCAACAAATGGGATTTGAACTAGCGAGTCCCGACGGGGCCTTTTACATTTTCGCGAAAATCCCGGCGGACCAAATTCAAGCTAGCTTTGCCTTTAGTTATGATTTAGCCCGCAAGGCAAAGGTCGCTGTTATTCCCGGTAAGGCCTTTGGTCCAGGCGGAGAGAGTTACGTTCGGATCAGCTACGCCACCTCCATGGCTAACCTAAAAATGGCCATGGAACGGATTCGCCACTATTTAACCCTGCCCCACTAAAACTGCATCATGGCTGCCAAAAAGCCCCCCATCAATCTGATGAGGGGCTTTTTGGTATTAGTTAACCTGTCGTTAACCGCTGTAATTCTTCGTTTAAAACCTTAATTTGCGCCGTGTACGTTGCAATCCCATAGTTGGCAGTCAAGCGTTGGTTTTCCGTCATTCCCCGGGCTTGCCAGTCAGTCAAATTAGCATGAAGTGCATCTAACTTTAGCTGCTTCAGATCCAGCTCTTGTTGCACTAAAGTCCGTTTTTGCGCCGGCGTCAGTTGGTCCCCAAAGTACATTTTTAACAAGAAATCTGATTTAAAGGTATCTGTCGTAAGATCTGACGTTAGCGCCTGGCGAAATGCTGTTTGGCCAGCTGGTAAAATTGAAAACACGTTTTTATTGGGCTTTTCCGTTTGATTAACCTGCCGCTTAGTCACCAGCTCATCCTGTTCAAGCTTCCGTAACGTCGGATAAATCATCCCATAGCTGCCATCATAGAAATGACTCAACTGGTTTTGAATAATTTCGTTGATCTCGTAGCCCGTCAACGGTCCCCGGGTTTCTAGTAGACCCAAAATAATTTCTTTCCCCTTCATCCTTCGCCCTCCTATAACTATCGTTGGTGTCATTATAAGCGACTTTTCGTCGAAAAGGGAAACTTTTTTCTTAACTTAGAACCTTTAAAAACATTTCAATCTCACCATTGGCTAATCCATTCGCACCTTTTCTTCATGACCAGCCTCACGAAAAAAGCGGCACCAGGGTATTCAGCATCCAGACTAAAAAACCGCCAACCGGAAAAATCAACCACCAGTCTCGGTGGAGAAATTCCCACCCGTTCATCTGGGGTTGGTTGGGCAAACACCAATTCGTCAAGCGAGCACTCCAACAACTCCGTTAATTTAATTAACGTGTTGAGATCCGGAGTCGCTGTTCCAGCTTCCCACTTGGAGACCGCTTGGCGCGAAATAAATAGCTCCTCAGCTAATTCCGTCTGCGATAATCCGCGGTTGCTCCGTAATTTTTTTAATTGCTGTGCAAATTTATTTTTCATGAGCACCCTTCCTTTCACGGTTACTGTTATTATTACCAATCTAATCTAATTTGCAAAGCAAATTTTGCCCGGGCTCCGCATCCAATCCGGACAACCCCGCCCCTTTCAGTTGCCACCCAGCATCGCTAAGTTGCCTCGAACCACTTCAATTGCCACCAACGAAAAAAGCACCGCAACGATTGGTTGCGATGCTTTTTATGTGTACTTTAATAACCAGCCGGAAGCTTCCAGAAGCTTTGCTTGTTGTGATCCTTCAGATATTGTTTAAATTCCTTGGAGTGGTAAGCCCTGTTAACTGCCTTCGCCCACTTCTGCTTCGAGCTCTTCTTATCCACAGCTGCAACGAGGTAGTAATCTGGTTTGATGTCTTCTGATAGTAACATCGTTTTTGTCGAAATCTTAGCTGGATAAGCCGTCGATCCCGGTAAGATTACGTACGCAAAGTCTGATCGTGACCGCGGAATTTGCACGTCCTGCATTTCTTTAATCTTTAAATCATATTTTTTGGTAGCAATATCCTTACTGGTAGCTTTAATCGGATCAACTCCCGGTTTTAGCGTGATCCATCCGGCTTTAACCAGCACGTTGTAGGCCCGCGCCATGTTCGAGGGATCATTCGGAATGGCCACGGAATCCCCCTTCGCAACTTCCTTCAAACTGTGCTTTTGGGCGGGATAGATCCCGGTTGGCACCGTTGGAATCTTCGTTAACGCCGTCAAGTGAGCGTGTTTTTCGTGGTTAAAGTTGTTCATGTACGCGGTATGCTGATCCACGTTTAAGTCCGCTTCGCCGTTATTGATGGCGACATCCGCCAGGGACAGATCGCTAAAGGACTGGTTTTTTACCTTATAACCCTCTTTCTCCAGAATCGGCTTCACGCCCTTTAAGAAGAGTTCACTGTAAGGACCCGGTGACGAAGCTAAGCGAATGGTTTTGGCGTCATCCTGCTTGGGTTTGATGATAAACGTAAAAATAAAGAGGATGGCAAACACCACCACGATGCCGCTAATAATGTACTTTTTCTTCATAATCGTCCTTCTCCTTTGTTAGTTGCATTCTGACTAGCTTACTGTTAATACTGCTCCTAACAACTGCGACCACCGCGGTACTTCCCGCGTAACGCCACTAACCGCTGGTTCATACTTTACTCCTTTACAACCTAAAAACGGACCACCATCAATTCATACCGATAGTGACCCGTTTTTAGTGACCAGTAATGCTCTCCACGAAACCCGTGTAATTGTTCAATATGAATTTTCTCAAAAAATTCGGTTGCGTGCTTTAGCAATGAGAAAATTCAATCTTTTTCCCATTGATCACGCTAATTTTGAACAACAACCTCGACTCATAGACATAATTCGTGGAGCTCCTTTACTAATTTTTAATAAGTATACCACGAATGTCTCAACGAAACCAAACTTTTTTACATTTTCGGGCTAACTTAACCCTAATTTCACGAACTATTTTAACTCGGTAAACCACGGCAACCAACCAAAAATAGATGAGCCAGAAAATTACCAAGCCAATGACTTTGCAACTAATAATCAACATATAATCACTTCATTTCAGAAAAGCGGTCGCTATTTTCGTAAATAACTCACTGGTTTTTGCACTTCAATCTTCGTACCATCAAATTCATGACGAATGTATTTTTGAACCGGTTTACTGTGGTAGATCTGCAACAACTTTTGATATTTTTGCCGTTGTTGCTTAGAAGCCGTTTGTGCGGTGGCCAGCACGTTAATGTTTGCTTTGGTCGACTGATTAACCTGTTCGTGCGCTAACGAATCCTTCAAAACGTTGAGATGCCCCTCTAACGCAATCGTATTACTAATCAAGGCAGCGGCCACCTTCTGATCCTTAATTACCCGGGGCCCAGTCGTATCATCAATTTCTTGAAACTTAAACTGATGCGGATTACTTTGAATCCCATTGAGGCCGGATAGATCACTAAAGTTCGGCTTCAACGTAATTAACCCCACTTTGGCTAATAGTTTTAGCCCGCGCGCCGTGTTGGCCGGGTTATCAGCAATCGCAATCGTACTACCATCCGGAATCTGCCCCAGTTTCTTATACTTAGTGGAATAAATTCCTAACGGCTCTAAATACGTGGTTCCGATTATGCTCAACTGATTGCGCGGATTCTTATGATTGTACGCTTGTAAATACGCATCAGACTGAAAGGCATTCACGTCAATCTTTCCCTGAGCAGTCGCCGTATTTAACGCCACCCCATCGGTAAAACTTTTAACCTGTACCTTGAGATGAGCCCGCTTAGTGGCCGGTTGCTTAGCAATATAATTCCAAATTTTAGCGTCCGAACCAATCGTCCCCAACGTGATTTCATCCTTTTGAGTCTGGGCATGCCCCCAAAAGGTCCACACTCCCAACGCCACTACGGCTAAAATTCCGATTCCGACCAAGATTTTGCTTTTTTTCATGGATATGCTCCCTTCTAGTTAGTACCAACTTTTGAACTAGTGGAAACGCATCCCCCCGTCAATCAAAATTGATTGGCCGGTGATGTAATCAGCTTGAGGCGAAGCTAGAAAGGAAACCACGTTTGCAACGTCTGCAGGCGTCGCAGCCCGTTTTAAGGCAATTTCATTAACCACACTTGCTCGTTGCTCAGCAAAGGTCCGCTGCTTTAAGTTTGCCGTTGTTTCATCAATTCCATCTCGGAGCGAAGTCAACACAATTCCTGGGTCGTAAGCATTCACAGTAATCTGATCTGGAGCTAATTCTTTTGCGGCTGACTGCCCTAGTCCCCGAATCGCAAACTTCGAAGCTGAATATGCTCCTTGCAGCGCTGAGCCTTCTACTGATGCTAAGGAAGCCGCATTAATGATCTTACCCCCTGTGCCTTGGCGTTTAAACTGCGTTGCCGCGGCTTGAATTCCCCAAAAAGTGCCTAACAGGTTCACATTCAAGAGGCGCTCAACCTCCTCTGGATCACTATCGATGATTGAGGCAATTATCGCAATCCCCGCATTATTAACGAACAAGTCGAGTCGCCCCCAGTCCTGCACCACTTCATCGACTAAGCGAAAGACCTCATCGCGCTTAGCAACATCTACAACGTACGCGCGCGCCGTTTGCCCTGCATTTTGATTAATGGATTGTGCGACTTGATCAGCTGTTTGGGGATCAATATCTGCGACCGCAATCGCATACCCTTCCCCGGCAAGCTGGTTAGCAATTGCAGCTCCAATCCCCCGACCACTCCCAGTAATAATTGCAACCTTCTGTGTCATCCTTAATCCTCCTGTTGATCAGGCCAAATTTGGTTGGCCGTCTGAATCACTAGTTTAATTTTGTCCCATTGTTGCGCTTCGGTCAGATGGTTTCCTTCCTCCGTTGAGGCAAACCCACACTGAGTGCTTAACCCTAAGCGGTCTAAGTCCACGTACTGACTAGCTTCTTTAACCCGTGCTTGTAACGTCTCTTGATCTTCCAATTCAGGCCGTTTTGAAGTTACCAAACCCAACACCACGTTTTTATTATCAGGAACCTCTGCAAGCGGTTGAAAATCACCAGAACGGTCATCATCAAATTCAAGGTAGTAATTGGGTACGTTTTCTTTAGTAAACAGCGTCTTGGCAACCGGTTGGTACCCTCCTTGCGCTGCCCAGGTTGAGGCGTAGTTCCCACGGCAAACGTGGGTGCTTGTCCGTAAGTCAGCAGGCAAGTTCTCAAGGGCTGCGTTGTTAAAGGCCACATACTCCTGCTGTAACTGTTCAATATCTTCGGCTTGATCCGTCATTAGCTTCCAAAAATCATGATCTGCTAACATTCCCCAGGTACAATCATCGAGCTTCACATCCCGGCAGCCGGCATCGTATAACGCCAACAATAAATCCCGGTAAGCGGTCCCAATGTCATGAACTAAGTCCTGGTGATTTGGATAATATTTGGCAACCGCTGCGCTGTTTTCTGGTCCCCGAACCAGTTCGGCATATAATTGTGCTGGTGCAGGAATGCTTTGGCGGGCAGTAATCCCCGGGTATTGTTGCACAACCGATTGCAAATACCGAAAGGCCTGTAAATCTGGGTGCTGCGGATTAAAATTAATTTTTCCATCCACCTGGGCTGAATCGTTCCGGGTTTCAACCCCATGAAACTGATAACCGTGAGCTTGATGGGTATGTTTAATCCCATCAAAGCCCCAAAAGGTATCTAAATGCCAATAACTCCGCCGAAATTCGCCGTCGGTAACCGTTTTTAATCCTACTTGAACTTCCTTGGCCACCAAATCAGCAATGGCTTGGTTCTCAACCGTTGTGAGCTCCTCCCTACTAAAGCTTCCCGCTTGGTGTTGGGTCCGGGCTTGTTTTAACTGGGCGGGGCGTAAGAAACTCCCCACAATATCAAAATGAGTGGTTGTCATAATTCTATCCTCCTAAATTAACTTGCGTACGTATGGGTCAGTACTGATTCCTTGCGCTAAGATGGTGCGTGCCCACTCCTTAGCTGAAAATAACGAATGGTCCCGGTAGTTACCACAACTGAATTGATCCACACCCTGAACGTCTGACCATTCTACTTGGTCTCGAATTGCTTCTAAGGAACCCTGTAAGGCTTCGGCAACGGTCGTCGTCGTGGGCGTTCCCCACACAATCAAATGAAAGCCGGTTCGACATCCAAACGGTGAACAATCAATTACTCCTGGGATCCGGTCCCGCAATAAGCCGGCCAAGAGATGTTCAATCGTGTGCAAGCCCGCCGTGGGAATTGCATTTGCATTCGGTTGGACCAGTCGTAAATCAAAATTGGAAATGACGTCTCCCTGCGGTCCCGTTTCCTGTGTAATTAAGCGTACATATGGAGCGTGCACCTTAGTATGATCTAACGTAAAACTTTCTACCTCTGCCATGTCTAAAACTCCTTTCAAGTTCTGCCAATCAACCGTCACAATTAAATGAGTTAAAAAAGCGGAGCAATAAAAAAATCCGCTCCTAGTGTTTAACTAGAAGCGGATTTCTCCACGGTACCATTCTACTTTGATAACTGCTTACGCACTTATCCTCATCAACGTCCCCATTGGAACGCGTGCAGTGAATAATGGTTGCCACCCCATCAGCATTTGAATCTCAATGCTGCCAATTCCCAGGCCATCTTCACCAATCCCGATTCGATCTACTCACAGCAACCGTAGACTTTCTTAACTATCGAACATTAGTTACTCTCCTGTGCTTTTTGTTTTTCTTTTGCATTTAATTGTTGATTTTTATTATATATAGTTCGCATATATTGTCAAGGAATTTTTTTAATTTAAAAAACCGAAGCCCTTAATAATGGGCTTCGGTTGCTTAATCTTTAGGATTCAAAGGATCCTGGTGGGTCGATTGAAATTCCTGCTTGGCTTTTTTCTCGGTTTGCTTATACTTGGGCACAAACTCCTTACTAATCTTATCAATTTTTTGTTGGGTGGTCTGCACCGTCCGGTCAGCAGCCTTGCGCTGGTTAAAAATGGACACGTTCCAGGTTACTAACCCAGCGAGGATCAAGACCGCTGCGACCACCGCCAGTTTGGTGGGCGTGATTAACCGTTTAAGTCGCTGCATCATCGTTTGCCTCCCTTAAAGACTTGAATTAAGTGGAACCGCACTTGCTTCGAGTTGAGATCCCCGTGATTGAGATCCACCTTAAACAGGTAACGATTCGTGTACAACCGCCGACGGTGCCGCCCGTAGTACGTCACGGTCACGTTAGCGTAGTAGTAGTGCCCGTTACGGGCCTCTGAACTACTGTAGTTGTAGATTCCCACGTTATTTAACTGGGTTGGTCCGGGAACTGAATTGATTAAGGCCGTCGCATCCGTTTTCGTCAAGTACTGCTTTTGCAACTTCGTGATGGCTTGTTGCTTCGTCTCCGCCGTGGGGTAGTTGCCAAACGTAATCTGCATGGCTTCCGTTAACGCCTCGTTATTGGTTTTAGCAATCGTTTTCATGTTTTCGTACGTAATATTTTCTTGGTAAGTAACGTCATCCGGCGCCATTTCATCGTACGATTTTTTCAGCATTTTGTACTTAACCTGTAAGTTACTAGCCTTGGTTTGGGTCTGGTGCAACTGGTACTGATTAACCCCCGTTAAAATGGCCACTACGACCACAATCAGGCCCAGAATTGCGAGTCCAATTGGCTTTCGATATTGTTTTAACCTCTGCACAGTCTTAACCTTCTTTATCGTTTTTTCTTAGTATAGCACCAGTTCCCCTAATTGCGTACTGGAAGCTGTCGTCTCCCATTTCGTGAAATCATTTGGTCGCCCTTGGCCACCAAACTCTAGTAGAATGAAGCTAGTCAGTTCACTAGGTTACACAGTAAAGGAGATTACCATGGCTGATAAAATTGCAGTGCCACAAACGCTGGCTCCCGCTGGCAAGCAACTGTTGCGTGACCACGGCTTTACCGTCGTTGAGCTTCCCGACCAAAAGGTGAGCACGTTGCTTGAACTTGCGCCGGACGCGTTTGGGGTTATCTTATTAACGTTCCCGTTCCCAAAGGAAACCATCCATCAGATGCCGAACCTTAAGATTATCGCCAGAAACGGCGTGGGTTACGACAATCTTGACGTCCCGTATCTGAACCAACACGGGGTGTTCGTAACGATCACACCACTCGCAAACGCCGGAACGGTCGCAGAAACTACGCTAACTTCGATTCTCGCGCTTTCTAAACACCTCGTGCCCGCCACCAATGCCATGCGCGCCGGAGAGTGGGAAGCAGCCCGCACCCACTTGGGCTTCGATTTAGCCGGCAAAACCGTCGGAATCATCGGTTACGGCCGGATTGGTAAAATGGTCGAGCAGAAAATGAGTGCCCTCGACATGCGCATCCTGATTAACTCCCCACACGCCACAACTGCGGCCTACGGAACGGTCGTGGATCGCGACACGCTCCTGCGCGAATCAGACGTGGTTACCTTGCACATGCCCATTCGTCCCGACACTAAAAATTCCATTGCCGCCCGTGAATTTCAGTTAATGAAAAACTCCGCGGTCTTAATTAACTTTGCCCGTGGGGCGGTCGTTAATACGGATGATTTGGTTACTGCCCTAACAACCGGTGCCATTCAAGGGGCTGCCTTAGACGTGTTTGATCAAGAACCACTGCCTAAATCCAGTCCTCTCTACCAGCTCGATAACGTGTTATTAACGCCGCACATTGCGTCAAACACGGTTGAATGTACCAACCGGATGGCAACCGATGCTGCCAGTGAAATCATTCGCGTCGCTGAAGGAAAGGAACCCCAGTGGCCCGTTCATTAGACCAAAAAAGTCCGAAGCGGTTATGCTTCGGACTTTTTGGTTGGCTAATTTCTTTCACTGGAGAACGAGGTTCGTTGATGACCCCACTCAGACTCGAACTGAGATCTGCCGCTTAGGAGGCGGATGCCCTATCCAGTTGTGCTATGGGGCCAAGTCACTCCCTGTTATTTTCTCACGAAAGCTGCGTTTCGTAAAGATTACTTTGACCGGTGCTTCCCCTTGTTTTTCTGGTCCCGGCGCCGATTTTTCTTCCGTTTCCGTTGCTTGGGCGGATTACTTACCACCGGTTGGGTAGGAGTCCCTCTTCGAGGAGTTGCAGTCGGTTGCGTAGCGGTGGTGGCTGTTTCCGGCTGGTCCGGACTAGCATCAGCTGGCGCCTCAACATGATCGACTAGTTTTCCCCGGTAGTAGTAAATCGGTTGTAAGTCATAATCAGTGTCACGCAGGAGCTTCTTTAGATCCCGCAGGTCATGGTCGTCTCCAAAGTTAATCACTAAGCCGGGTTCGCCCATCCGACCGGTCCGGCCGACCCGGTGAATGTAGGTCGTTGCGTCACTCGGTAAATCATAGTTGATCACGGCGGGCAGCTTGGGAATATCGAGTCCCCGGGCAGCCACGTCCGTCGTCAGCAATAACTTAATCTGCCCCTTACGAAAGGCCTTTAAGGCCCGTTCCCGTTGCATTTTAGTTTCATTCCCACTCAACTTTTCCACCGGTGCATAGCCCTGGTGTTTAAAAAAGTTGTAAGCCCGGTTCAAGTCCTGACTCTGATTAAAAAAGACCAGGGCTTTAAAGTTCGTCAACTTGGTCAACCGGTTCAACACGTCGTTCCGTTTGCCCCGAGAGACCTCAAACTGGCCGTGGCGAACGACCCCACGACTCTGATCCTGCTTGCGGACGTCAATCACAGTGGCCGGTTTTCCCATCTCGGTCTCTAGGTGGTGTAAGACATCGCTATCAGTGGCTGAAAAGTAGGCCACCTGCGCATCCCGAGGGACGGTTCCCACAATTGCTCGGACCTTTGCCCGCGAATCATCCTGCAGTAAATCATCCGCTTCATCCACCACCACGGTTTCGATTCCCTGCGGTTTCAACTTCCGATCCTGTAACAGGTTCAGCACCCGCCCGGGGGTTCCCACAATGATTTCCGGGCGCTTTTTCAACTTCTCCTGCTGCCGTTTCACGTTCGCTCCCCCGATAATCGGGAGCACCTGGGCGTGAAAGGGTCCCGCCCAGTCACGAATCACGTTGGTCACTTGCATAGCGAGTTCCTGGGACGGTTCCAGAATAATGACCTGGGGGCCGCCCCCGGCCAGTAAATTAGCCAGAATCGGCATCAAAAAGGCCACCGTTTTCCCCGACCCCGTTGGTGACAACGCCACAATGTCGGACCCGCCGTCGATCATCGGTTCGTAGGCCGCCGTTTGAATCGCCGTGGGGGCGGCGTAGCCTAACTGGGCGAACCGGGTTTCAAATTGTTCTAACACTACTCATCCGCCTCCAGTTTGGTTGGGTATTCGAGCCCAGCAGACGAAGCTAACCGGCTCATCACCAGGTTCACGTTCCGCATCTGTTCTAACCAAAGCTCATAGTCGGACACGTTTTCTGGCTGCTTGGGATCCTTCAAGACCCGGGCAAAATCAGTCATTTCTGGAATCATTGGGTTCTTTCCGTATAGCTGGCTGAGGATTTGGCGTTGGTTATCCCTAATAATGGAAGCCTCGGTCACTTCTCCCGCACTATCAAACGTGATGATCTCTCGTCCGTGATAAATTTCTGAGTTGTGGGTAGAATTCGAAAGCTTACTAAAGTTCAGGGTAACGTCAAAGTCCCCGTAGTTTAAAATCGCCGTCCCTTTGCCATCTACTCCGGTCGAAATCATGGTTGGATAGTAAGCCACTCGTTCGGGAACCCCAAACAAGCTGACCGCATCATACACGGGGTAAATCCCGAGGTCGGTCAACGCACCCCCACCAAACTGGGGATTAAAAACGTTTGAGACATGACCAGCTAATACCTGGTCGTAGCGAGAGGAGTACTGGCTAAAGGTGAAATCGGCCCCGTCGACCCCCATTTCTAAGCCACTCAGATAGTCACGCACCGCTGCAAAAGCGGGCATGTGAACGTTTCTAGCTGCTTCAAAGTACCGGACTTGGGGATGGCGGGCTAGTTCATCCATCACACTTTGATACTGGTAAGGGGTTAACACCGCTGGCTTTTCCACAATCACGTTTTTGTCGTGTTGGAGCGCCTGCAGAATTTGTTCGTAGTGCAACACGTTTGGTGAGGCAATGTAAACAACCTCCACGTTGGGGTCACTTAAAAATTGCTCTAAATCCGTGTACACCGTGGCGGGTTCGTGCCCCTTGGCAATCTCTTGACCACTCGCTTCGTGGCGCGAATAAACTGCGGTTAGTTGGTATTCGCCCGTTGCATGAGCCGCCTCAATCATTCGTTCTGTAATCCAGTTGGTACCAATCGTTCCTAATTTAATCATGCTGCATCACTCCTAATCTCATTTTGTTTTAACACTTGCAGGTATTGATTCCATTGTACCTTACTCCCCCGAAAGGCCGTCATACGAAAGTCACTGCCCTTCCCGTTGTTATACAGTTGCTCCTGCTTTGCTAAGCTCGCAAACGTCACGTGCCGTCCGGACTTCGCTCGCGGTAACAGGAACTCCGTGTGGGGGAGTTGTTTTAGCACCTGGTAGTTTGCGGAACTCGTTTTAATTAGGACCGGCCGTTGGGAGTAACGCTGGGTCCAGGCTACTAGTTGCCGCATCCGTCGGGCTAGCTGTTTGCGGTCCACCGTTTCGGCGTTGTAATCATTATAGTAGGAAATGTTAATCATAATCGGTAGATCACCAATGTTATTGCCAAGGGTGCGCTTCAGGTTCTGCTCCTGCTCCCGCACTGAGCTACTGAAACTATATTGATGATAGACCCCCACCTTGAGTCCCGAACCAATGCTCCGGGTGTAATTGTTGTTAAAATCATCGTCGGCCAGGGCCCCGCCCTGGGTTGCACGCAGGTACACGTATTTAATCCCGTTGGTTTGTAACTGATTAAAATCAGCGTACTCATCCGTTTGGTCTAGCATCACGCCCCGCACGGGATAGTTGCGCAGCAACGCTTGCTGGCGGGCGTGCCGATTAATCACGTGGTGCCCGCCAAGAATCCCCAGTAGCACTAATCCGACTAGGATCACGCTGGTCCACCCGAGTTTCCGGGAAGGTCTTCGCCGGTGCTCTCGTTGATAATCACTCCGTTTTTGTGCTTGCATTTTTTCTTGCCTACCATCTTTTAAGATTACCCTTATCTTACCATGATTAGCGTGTTCCCGCTTGAAGTACCCAACGAATTCTCATATAATGAAAGCGTTATAATAAATCAAAAATAGTTGGCTGACCCAGCCAAAATCAATGATTAAGGGGAAAAATTATGGAATACGTAATTGGCGTTGACATTGGAACCACCAGTACAAAAACGGTTTTATACGATGATACCGGAGCCGTAAAGGGCTATTCAAATGACCTTTACAACCTGTACCAAGACACTCCGGACATGGCCGAAGAAGATCCAGAAGAAATCTTTAGTGCCATGCTGGCTGGGGTTTCCAAGGTCGTCGAAAAAGCAGATTTAAAACCCGGCGAACTTAAAGGCATTTCCTATTCCTGTGCCATGCACAGCTTGATTTGTCTGGACGAAAATTACAAACCCCTCACCCGGGCAATCACCTGGGCCGATAACCGGGCTGTAAAATACGCAGACGAGTTGAAAAACAACGGAATTGGGATGGAACTCTACAAGAAGACCGGAGTGCCAGTGCACCCCATGACGCCGTTAACCAAGATTATGTGGATTCGAAACGAACGCCCAGCCATCTACAAACAAACGCGGTACTTCGTCGGCATCAAAGAATACATTAACTACAAGCTGTTCGGTGTGCTCAAGGAAGACTACTCCATCGCGAACGCAACGGCCTTGTTCAACATCTTTACCATGGACTGGGACGACCAAGCCCTTTCCGTCGCTGGAGTAACGCGCGACCAGTTACCAGAACTAGTTGATACCACCTACCAATTAAAGGGGCTCAACGAACGTTATGCCAACATGATGGGGATTGATAAGGACCTCCCATTTGTCATTGGGGCTTCCGATGGTCCCTTAGCTAACCTCGGAGTCGATGCCATCAAACCCGGCGTGGTAGCCGTGACGATTGGAACCTCTGGAGCCGTTCGGATTGTTAGTGACAAACCCCGCATTGATCCAAAGGCACGGGTCTTTTGTTACTACCTCGCCAAGGATATGTGGGTCATCGGGGGACCAGTTAACAACGGTGGAATCGTCTTCCGGTGGATTCGGGATCAAATCTGTCTCCCCGAAAAGGTAACCGCTGAGGAAATGAATCTCGATGCGTACGACCTGTTGACTAAGATTGCTGCTTCGATTCCAGCTGGGTCGGACGGCCTGATCTTCCTACCCTTCTTAGGTGGCGAACGTGCTCCGATCTGGGATGCCGATGCCCGGGGAACCTTCTTCGGACTAACCCGGCAACACACCCGGGCCAACATGATTCGGGCCGCGCTCGAAGGAATCGTCTACAACCTGTACACGGTTATGTTGGCACTAGCCGAAGTAGTTGGCGAACCAACCAAGATTCAGGCCACTGGTGGCTTTGCCCACTCTGAACTCTGGCGACAAATGTTAGCTGACATCTTTGAACAAGACGTCAACATCCCCGAAAGTGTCGAAGGAACGGCACTGGGGGCTGCGGTCTTAGGGATGTACAGTTTCAAGATGATTGATAGTCTGTACGACGTCGAAAACTTTGTCGGGGTTACCAACACCCACAAACCAAATCCCGAAAATTACAAGGCTTACCGGGAATTAGTGCCAATTTACATTCGGCTTAGCCGGGCATTACAACCAGAATACAAGAACATTGCGAACTTCCAGCGCCAAAACGAGGCTGAAGATCAGCATGATGCGGAAAAGTAATTAATTAAAAAGACCAGTCACTAGTTGTGACTGGTCTTTTTTGGTAGTCTCATTGACACTCCAAGTCTGGATATCTATACTTACAAATAATAAGAATTCATTGAACTTAGGTAGCTAGTATACCTGGCTCACTTATCATTTCTAGACAATTATTTTAAATTAGCAAAGGAGTCCCTCATGAAATTTGACACTAAGTTATTACACGGTGGCATTAGCGAAGACCCTACCACTGGAGCAGTATCCATGCCCATTTACAGGGCCAGTACCTTTCACCAACCAGAACTAGGTCATCCCCAGTGGGAATATTCTCGAACTGGAAACCCCACTCGACAAGCATTGGAAAAATTAATGGCTGATTTAGAGGTTGGAACAGCCGGATTCGCCTTTAGTTCTGGTTCAGCCGCCATCCATGCGGTCTTATCATTATTTTCAGCTGGAGATCACATTATTGTTGGGAACGATATTTACGGTGGGACCTTCCGGCTCATCAATCAGGTAATGCAACGCTTTGGAATTGAATTTTCGACCGTAGACACCACCAATTTAGCAGAAGTGGAAGCAGCTTTTCAGGATAATACTAAGGCTTTGTACCTGGAAACTCCGACGAATCCCCTGCTAAAGGTATCTGATTTAGCAGCATTAAGTCAGATTGCTAAACGTCATCAGGCAACCACCATCGTGGATAATACCTTTGCAACCCCCTACAACCAACAACCCTTAACCCTCGGTGCCAACATTGTGGTCGCTTCTGGAACTAAGTATTTGGGTGGCCACAGTGATTTAATCGCCGGCATTGCAGTTACCAACAATGATCAATTGGCAGAACGAATTGGTTTTTTGCAAAACTCAATTGGAAGTATTTTGGCACCAGAAGAAGCTTGGCTGTTACAACGAGGGATTAAAACGCTAGGCGCCCGGATGCGAGTTCATGAAGAAAACACTCAGTCCATTTTTCAGTTTCTCAGTCAAGATCCTCACGTCAGCAAGCTTTATTATCCTGGGGATCCTCAGAATCCCGGGTATGACATTGCCAAACGCCAAATGCGTGGATTTGGAGCAATGCTGTCGTTTGAACTCAAACCGGAATACAGCCCCAAGCAGTTGATTGACCACTTACAATTAATCACGCTCGCCGAGAGCCTTGGTGGTGTGGATAGCTTAATTGAGGTCCCTGCCATTATGACTCACGGCGCTATTCCACGAGCAGAACGAATTAAAGATGGAATTCAAGATAATTTGATTCGTCTATCGGTTGGGATTGAGGATCAAGCCGATTTGATTGAAGATTTGCAAACGGCTTTAAACAGCTTGGATCACTAATCTAAATGGAATAATTTCTAAAAATGGAAAGGCCGAGGTCTAAATAATGCCCGAATTTTCCATTTTTTTAAATACCAATTCATTAAATTTATTTAAATATTTCTTTGCAAAAACTTAACATTTAACTTAAATTCCCCTATAATTAAAACGTTAGTGAAATTAATAACAATTATTTAATTATAGGAGTGTCATTTATGAAGCTTAAGCTAAATTACTGGGTTGCTGCAGAAGATATCATCAACACCTGTCTCTTCGCAATTTCCTGGTTTCTAATTATTGGTGCATCATTTTCAGATTCATTTGACAAAACATCTTCTCTATCTGGAGTTAGTCTCTTTTTAACTTTCATATCTTGTTTCGGCTTACTACTTCACCTGATTCAGTTACAACAATGTCGCCGTTGGCACGTTTCCCTCGTTGGTCCCATCTTGGGAATCATTGGTAATGGACTATTTTTAATTGCACCATTATTCGCGCTTCCTGCCATTATCATTTTAATTATTGCTGCAGTATTTGAATTCATTAACAAAGTTAAAAAAGTCAGTTCACAACCAGCAGCAAAAGTTTGGTATCGAACTTGGTGGGTGCTGATTTTAACGGTTTTAATCGTGATTTATTTCATCTTTGCATCCGTTTCGGCTAGTCAAGAACAAGCTGCTCGGGACCAACAAAATCGTAACACCCCTAATTTAACTAAAGAAGCACAAAAAAACACTGATAAAAACCCGAAATTGCAAAAAAATAACAGCGATTTAATTCACATTAAAAACAATGTTATTGTTACTCCAAAAGGAAAAATTGAAATTCTCAAAGAAGCATCTGGTAAAACAACCGATGGCAAAATGGGCGTAATCTTCATGTACAAAATTACCAATACTAGTAATCAAGCTCTAACTCCCAAACAAATTCTAGCTGATAATCAAATTAACGTTTATGAAAAAGATTCCAACTCTGAAAAACCAGCCCAACAAACTTTTGGAACGAGCGATTTCACCAGTATGCAAGATTTCAACGATGCTAATAGCGCCATTGATGACGCAATCAATAATGACTATAATAACTGGGATAAAACTGAAATTGGTCCCCATCAATCTGTAACCATGAGTGATGGCCAAATCTGGAAACTTGATGATGGGAAAACTCCAATTATTAAAATTGGTGACAGCATTAATAATGTTGATAGCACTAAAATTAATCCGCACCAAAATCAATATCAACTTGATAATTCGGTCGAAAAAATTGAAATTACCAAATGGAATGGTTAATCAAAACAGCGGGGATTGCTAAATCCTTAACCTAAATAAAAAAAGTCGGGCACTTTATAGAGTGCCCGACTTTTTTTATTCCGTAATCGCTCGCTTCATCTCCTGCGCATAGTCAATCAACTGGGCCGGAGCCTGGGCGCCCGCGCGGTGAATTAGGTCAACAATCTGACTCCCTACAATCACCCCATCGGCTAACTGGCTCATCTCGTGGGCTTGTTCTGGAGTATGAATTCCAAAGCCAATTTCAATCGGGAGCTTCGTGTACTGGCGCAACTCCGCAATCACTCCCGCTAAGTTGGCCTCAAAATCATTGCGCATCCCGGTTACCCCGGTCGCTGAAACCACATAGACAAAGCCCTGCGCCCGCTGCGCAATTTTGGGAATCCGTGCCTTAGAATTCGGGGTTACAAGTTGAATCAGATCAAGGTCCAAATCCTGCATTGCGGACCGCAAATCATCCTGTTCCTCATAGGGCAGATCCGGAATGATTAGCCCATCGACTCCCAGTGCCGTGCACCGGCGACAAAATTCCCGGTAACCCACCTGAAAGACTGGGTTTACGTAGGTTAAAAAGACCAGGGGCACGTCCGACTGCTCCCGCACTTGTGAAACCACGTCAAACACGTCGTCAGTAGTGACGTTCCGATCCAGCGCCCGTTGATCAGCCGCTGCAATCACCGGACCATCCGCCACCGGATCGGAAAAGGGAATTCCAATTTCAATCACATCAGCCCCGCCCTGCGCTAGGGCTAAGATGTTTTCCACCGTTGCTTCACAACTCGGATCGCCGGCCACCACAAAGCCAATTAACGCTTTTTTAGCGGTTAACGCTGCTGTTAACTTACTCATCGATCTGTACCCCCTTGTACTTTGCAATCGCTGCAACATCCTTATCGCCCCGTCCCGACAACGTACAGATAATCGTTTGGTCCGGTCGCATCGTCGGTGCTAACTTTTCCACATATGCAATCGCGTGCGCACTTTCAATTGCCGCGATAATTCCTTCCGTCCGGGCGATCAATTCAAAAGCCTGCACCGCTTCGTCATCCGTAATCGGCACGTACTGTGCCCGCCCCGCGGTAGCTAGCGCGGCGTGTTCCGGCCCAATTCCCGGATAATCCAAGCCGGCCGAAATCGAATAGACCTGATCAATTTGGCCCGCGGGACTTTGTAAAAACTTTGATTTCATTCCGTGAAAAATTCCGTCCGTGCCGTTGGTAATCGTGGCGGCTTGCTGTTTGGTGTGAACGCCTTTACCGGCTGCTTCACACCCGATTAGTCGAACCGACTCATCATCTAGAAAGGCGGCAAAACTCCCAATCGCATTGCTTCCACCTCCGACACAGGCCACCACGGCATCCGGCAGTTTTCCGGTTGCTTGAACAATCTGGCGTCTGGATTCCGTACTAATCACACTCTGAAAATCACGAACCATCATGGGGAAGGGATGGGGACCCACTGCCGAACCCAGCACATAAAAGGTCCTATCAACGTCCGTAACCCAGGCCTGCATGGCCGCGTTGACCGCGTCCTTTAGGACCATCGAACCACTCGTCACTTCGTGCACCTGGGACCCTAACAGTTCCATCCGAAACACGTTTAGGCGTTGCCGTTCGATGTCTTCCTTCCCCATGTAAATCTCACATTCCAGGCCGAGCAGGGCCGCGACCGTCGCAGTGGCCACACCATGTTGACCGGCGCCCGTTTCCGCAATCAACTTCTGCTTCCCCATTCGTTTGGCCACCAAGGCCTGGCCTAACACGTTATTAATCTTGTGCGCTCCGGTGTGGTTGAGATCTTCTCGTTTCAAGTAAATCTGAGCCCCACCTAATTTTTCCGTCAGGTGCTGGGCGTGGTACAACAGCGACGGCCGGTTGGCATAGTTGTCCAACAAATCGTGTAACTCCCGTTGAAATTCCGGGTCCTCGCGCAACTTCAGATAAACTGTTTCAATTTCCTGTAATTCCTGCATCAGGGTTTCTGGGACAAACTGACCCCCGTACCCACCAAATTTACCGTTAGTTGTCATCTACTTTCCTCCTATAACTGGTGCACTAAGTTCGTCAGTGCTTGCATTTTGGTTAAGTCTTTCTGTCCGTCGGTTTCCACACCACTCGAAACGTCCACCACCGCGGGCTTCACGCTGGCTACGGCTGCCTGGACGTTAGTAATTGTGATCCCGCCGGATAGGATTTCTGGTTGAGTTAACTGGTGTGCTTGAAATTGCGACGGGGCCTGTCCCCGTCCCCGACTCGCGTCAAACATCACGTAGTCGGTCGCCGAATCAACATCTGTTTCTGTCTGAACTACCTGGATTAACTGCACGTGCTGCTCGTGTAAAGCCGGAATTAAGCCCTTTGGCAACTCCCCATAATACTGCACTAATTGCAGTCGTCCGGCCTGCACGGCCGCCATTACGGTTGCTAAACTAGCCTCGACAAACACCCCAACCGGTGTAATCGTGGGCGCTAAATCCCGCATCAGTTGCTGGGCAGTGGCAAGGTCGACCTGCCGTCGACTGGGAGCGAAGACCAAGCCAATGAAATCGGGCTGGACCACGTTGGCCTTGTGAATGTCTGCCACGGTCTGCAGCCCACATAGTTTAATTTTCACCATCACGGAGCTCCTCCAACTTTTCCCGGGGATACGCTGCCAGCATCATCGTTTCCCCGACGAGAACGCCATCGACGCCAAGGTTGCTCAATTCCCGGATGTCAGCTGCCGTTTTAACTCCGCTTTCCGCGATCATCAACGTATCAGCGGGGACCGCCTCTCGGAGTTGCTTGGCGTTGTCAAAATTAACCGTGAAGTTTTTCAGGTTGCGGTTGTTAATCCCAATGATGCGGGCCCCCGCAGCAATCGCCCGCTGAACCTCGGTCGCGTTATGGGCTTCAAAGATCGCCGATAAGCCCAAGTGTTCGGCTAGGGCGAAGAACTCCCGGAGCTCCTGATCGGATAAAATCGCACAAATCAATAAGATTGCGCTCGCTCCGGCTTGTTTAGCCGCATAAATCATATACGGATCGACCGTGAAGTCCTTGCGGAGCACTGGAATCGAAACGGTTTGTGCCACGGTTTCTAAATCAGTCAAGCTCCCTTTAAAGTAGTCGGGTTCCGTCAGGACCGAGATGGCACTGGCGCCGGCCGCGGCGTAAGCGCGGGCGAGTTGCGCCACGTCAATCGTGGTTTTAATGTCCCCTTTGGACGGCGACGCCCGCTTAATTTCACAAATAAAGCTGAGGTGGGGGTGATGCAAAGCACGTTCAAACGGAAAGTCCGTGGTTAAATCCCGCGCCTCTACCTGCTCCTGTAATTCTGCGAGTGGTTGTTGGGCTTTCGCCCGGGCAACGCGTGCTTTGGTCACGTTGGTTAAATCATCTAAAATCATGCGTCCTCCTTCTCGTTGGTTGCGGCCACAAACTCCGCGAGTTTGTGGGCTGCCTTGCCACTATCAATCGTTGCCGCCGCTAGCTTTAAGCCCTCCGCAATCGTCACCTCCGGTCTGGCTACGTGTAAGGCACAAGCGGCATTTAGCAGCACCACGTCTCGTCGCGGACCGCGCTCGCCCTGCAAGATGTTCCGGGTAATCTCAGCGTTTTCCTGCGGAGTCCCACCGACTAAGTCCGCTGGAGAACATAAGGAAAGTCCCAACGCTTCTGGATCAATGCTGCCCGTCGTAATTTGGTGCTGATGCAACCGGGCAAACTGCGTCGTAGTCGTCAGAGTCACTTCATCTAGACCATCATCTCCATGAACCACCATGGCCTCTTTGACTCCCAGTTGGTCCAGCACCTGTGCCATTGGTTCTACCAACTTGGCGTCGTTCACGCCTAACAGCTGATACATGGCTCCAGCTGGATTGGCCAACGGTCCGAGGTAGTTAAACAGGGTCGGGATTGCCAATTCGCGTCGTACCGGAGCGACAAAGCGCATGGCCTGATGGTACTTTTGCGCAAACAAGAAACAGATGCCCACGGTCGTCATGGTGTGGGTCGCTTGCACGGGGCTTGATGCCAGGTTAACTCCCAGAGCCTCCAGCACATCCGCCGCTCCACTCTCACTGCTAGCCGCCCGATTCCCGTGTTTGGCCACTGGGATCATCCCAGTGGCGGCCACCACTAACGCCGTGGTGGTTGAAATGTTAAAGGTCTGGGCGTGATCGCCCCCCGTCCCAACGATTTCGAGCACGTCCTGTTGGGGTTGAATTTGCGTGGCGTGTTCGCGTAACGAAGCGGCTGCCCCACTAATTTCGTCCACCGTTGCACCCTTACTGGTAAGGCCCATCAAAAACGCGGCTTGTTCGCTGGAGCTCGTTGCATCGTTCATCATTTCGTCTAACACGGCATGGGTTTGGTCAGCCGTTAAATCCCGGCGTTGGCTCAATAACGTAATCGCAGTTTTAATCATGGTTAACTCCTTTACTTAATCCTAGTGACAATCAACTTCGATCCGGCGTTGCCATCGTTTTCCTTGCATTGCTTCCATTCCTCCTAAAATTTTCCAACCAACAAAAAAACCGCCCTTAACTAACTATTGTAGTTAAGGACGGTTTCCCGCGGTGCCACCTTGAATTTGGGTAAAAAGACGGTCTTTGTCAACGAAAGATAGCAGTTTACCCCACTTATCAGAGGACTAACATCCTCCTGACAACTGACGTATGTCTGCACGTCAAACCATACTTGCACTGCGTTCCGGTTTGCCCTCGATGGTCCATTTAACTAACTGCGTTCGGCTGCCATTCTCACCACCGGCAACTCTCTTGGCGGGCACATTAGTTTTAATCTCCATCTCAACGGTTTCTGTGGGTTGGATTTAATTGTTGCTTATCATAACGAGCAATGAAATCCTTGTCAAGGATTAATTTAAATTTTTTTAGCATTGACATTACTTTTTAAATGTTTTAGGCTAAGAAAAATTAATTTACACCAGCGATAACTTAAACCAAACAAGTTATCTAAACCGATGACGTGGAGATCAAGATTACGCGGCCTTGTCAGCGAACTGATGATGGTGGGAGATCAGTCAAGCAACCCGTAGTTAAATGGACCACCGAGGGCACTATCAAAGGCAGCGTGCCGAGTACTTAGTGACGAGTTGGAATGCGTCAGTTTCCGGGGGAATGATTCGTTCCTCGCTGAGCGGGTGGGATGCTTTTGGCATACCCATCAATTAAGGTGGCACCGCGGAGTAAAAAGTCCGTCCTTAACCATTATTCGTTAAGGACGGACTTTTTTTGTTGTCTTTTTAGGAGGTTGAACATGCCAAATTACGTACGCCACGTTGTCACTTACCACGAACCGAAGTTTTCGCCGACCCAGATTCTCGCGCAGTTACGCCACGAACATCCTGGGGACGGCTTTCTCTTCGATCTAACTAATCCCCATCCGGATCATTCCGACCACCTGATTTACCTCGGCCTGCATCCGCTCCATCGCATTATCTATCAAGACGGTGTCATTACAACGGACGGGCACCAGCACACCGAAAAATTGCAACCCTACCTAGAACGCTTACTAGCCCAATATCATTTTGAAACGACGAACCAACCCCTCCCCTTTTCGGGCGGACTGGTGGGGTATCTAGCCTATGACTATAGTCGCGAACTCGTGCCACAGGTGCCGGTGACGGCTAATCCGCTAGGGTTTGCGGAAGCTGCTTTCCTCGTGTTTACGGAAGTGATTGGCTTTAACCCTCAGACGCACGAGGTCACGCTGATCCAAAATCTTCCAGCCGGCGAACCCGAGACCTTGGCGGACCTTCGCCAGGAACTCGACCGGCTACAAGCTGCTGGTCCCACGTCGCCTAAGTTGCACCTAACTCAACCCCTGCAACCCCGGTTCGACCAAGCGACCTATACTGAGTTAATTGATCAAGTCGTCGACCACATTTATCGCGGCGACATTTTCCAACTGATTCTCGCTAATCCCTTACAGGGGCAGGTCCGTGGCGATCTGCTCGCCCTGTACCAAGAGTTAGCCGGTCACTACCACTGCTACCTTAGCTGCGGAGACTTGCAAATGGCAACGGCGTCGCCCGAAACATTACTACGCAAAACCGGGAACCATCTCGCCACCTTCCCGTTAGCGGGAACCCGGCGGCGGGGGCGCGATGCTGAAACAGATAAGCAGATGGCCCACGAACTGCTCACCGATCCCAAAGAGCATGCTGAACACAACATGCTAGTCGACTTAGGTCGCAACGATTTGGGGGCCGTGAGTCAGTTCAACTCGGTTCGGGTCAACGAACACATGCAGTTGCACAAATACCAACAGGTCATGCACCTCGCTTCGACCGTTGAAAGTGAAATTGCGCCCGAAAAATCGGCCCTTGATGCCTTACAAGCCGTCTTTCCCGCCGGCACCCTGTCTGGAGCTCCCAAGAGCTCGGCGCTCAAAATCATTGCTCAGCTCGAGCAACAACGCCGCGGGCTGTACGGAGGGACCTTTGGGTACTTAGACTTTAACGGTGACTGTGACTTTGCAATCGGCATTCGCCTGGCGCAACAAAAAGGCCCACAGTTGCTGGTCCAATCCGGCGCAGGCATTGTCGCCGACAGCATTGGCAGCCACGAGTATCAGGAATGTTTTAATAAAACCCGGGTGATTCGCAAGGCGCTCGCACGGGCAACCCAACAGGAGGTGCTATCCGATGATTTTACTGATTGATAACTACGACAGCTTTACGTACAACCTGTACCAACTGCTCGGTCAGTTCACGACTGACATCCGCGTGATTAAAAACGACGAGTTAACCGTGGCCGAGATTCAAACCCTCCATCCGGCTGGAATCGTGCTCTCTCCCGGCCCCGGCAATCCTGATGACGCGGGCGTCAGTCTGGACGTCGTGCGCCAGTTACACGGTCAGATTCCGATGCTGGGCGTTTGCATGGGCTTGCAGGTCATGATTCAGGCCTATCACGGGCATGTGGTCCCCGCCCAGCAGTTACTGCACGGTAAGGCCACTCCGGTCCGGTTAAACCCGAAGAGTGTTTTGTTTCACGGCGCAGGACCCACTGGAACGGTCGCCCGCTATCATTCGTTAGTCGGTGAGCGGGCCACCCTACCCGCTGAGTTTACTGTTACCGCGGTCGACGAGTACCAGGAACTGATGGCGGCCGAAATTCCCGCGCAACAACTGTACGGCGTCCAGTTTCATCCGGAATCGATTTTGACGGAGGATGAGTTGGGAGAACGAATTGTGGAGAATTTTTTGCGAGTGGTAAATGAAAAGGAGTGAATTAATCAAGATATTATCTTGCATGATGGATTATTTGTGTAAACAAAAAATAGATGAGATTTTTATTTATGACAACCATTAAATTTCAAAGCCAAAAATAAATCAAATAATCAATATATTTATTTTATGAAATTATAAATATATTGATTTAATGATATAAATATATTTAAATACTTATTAAATGAGGTTTTCCACTTATAAGTATTGTTTTTTTGTATTTGCTTACATCTTTAATAAATAAAATTTTCAAATCTATACCATTGGATTTCAAATCTTTACACAAACTATATAACCCTAAACAAGATAGAAAGGGTAATTTTTCAGAAATTTTGTCGGCTTTTTTATCCGTTATAATACCCAAAACATAGCAAACATTATTATTTTCAAAATTTAAAGATTGCTTCCCCCCTAGTCTTTTAACCCATTTGCCACCTTTTTTATTTATAAAATTTTTAACTCCATCTTTTTCATTATTAACTACTTCTGATGAAGACCTAACTTGGTTAAGTAAATGACTAAATCCATTACCGCTAACACCGATTTTATTACAAATAAAATAAAATTTATTTTCATTATTTCCATAATAAAGCCAATCACAGATTTCAATTTTGGTTATTTTGCCATTATTATTGTATGGTTTACAATCCAAATTTAAAATTTCGCCAGAACTGTTTTCATA
Organism: Fructilactobacillus myrtifloralis; assembly: GCF_024029335.1. Taxonomy (NCBI): domain Bacteria; kingdom Bacillati; phylum Bacillota; class Bacilli; order Lactobacillales; family Lactobacillaceae; genus Fructilactobacillus; species Fructilactobacillus myrtifloralis. Next base: position 535,426 of record NZ_CP097116.1, read on the forward strand.
AATAATTTTATTGTAATTATTTTCACTAAAAGTTTTCTCATTACCATTACTTCTTAATTTTTTTGTATAATCCAAAGCATATTTTATTTTAAAATCTCTAATTCTATTAACATATTTGAATACTCTTTGTATAAATTCACTTGTAAATTTATACCATTTTCCATCTATAAGTAAATATGTATATTCATTGTCTTCATAAAAAAATTGACAACAATTATAAACAAAAGTATATTTACTTATACTTTTATTATTTGAATCATATTCACTTATTTTTAAATTTTTCAATATAAATGTTAAGGGATTATAAAATTTAATATCAAACTTCACTTTTATAGGTTGCATAATTTTTGTATTTTTTTCTACAAATTCACTAACAGTTTTATTTAAAACATTATTTTTAATATACAAATTAAAGATTTTAATTTTTTTATCTTTAATTTTTTTATCTTTAATTGAAGAAATTTTTTCTTCAAATTTTTTATTAAAATTTTCACCAAAAAAAGGTAAGTCTGATAATTTTTTTCTAAAAATATCTTTAAAAATATCTTTAAATAAATCATTATTTAAATTATCAAACAATTCATTATCAATCTTAACAATCTTTATTTTATTTTTATCCTCTTCATCTTCTTTTTCATAAATATATGAAAGTTTATTTCCATCAACGATATTACCATCAATAAAAAATCCCTTTAAAAATGATTCAAATTTATCTTCCTGATCTTTAGTTTCTCCTAATTCCTTTAATTCATTATTCCATGAAATATTTTCAGGTTTTGATTCTGATTCTATATGACTTATTCTATCAATAACATTTAAAGCATCAACAAAAGATTCAAAACGCGAAGTAATATTCAAAAACTTCCCATTTTCTATTAAAATATCAAAATCCTTGTTATTACTTTTAACAAACTTTGAGTATATTTCATATTTTTCAGAACCCTTCTTATTTTCATCTCTCTTTTTTTTATAAAATTCTCCCAATTTTTTACATTTACCACCTGAAAAGGTCACATTCCCTGTCATCTTTTTTGCCAAAAATGGTATGTCATCATCTACTATTCTAGAAACAGGAATATATTTATTATCAGTTGTTTTTTTATTATTTTTTATAAATGGATATTCAGAAAAATCAATTGCTGAAATATTTTTTAAATCTTCAACTGATAAAACCTTCCTGATAATATTAATGGGAAAATTTTCACAAATATCTTCATCATTTAAAAAACCAATTCCATTACCAAAAGAAATTGCATAGATATTATTATTATCCTTATCTCCAATAATTATTAAAGCATCATATTTTATTTTTCTAAGATCAAAATCCTTACCAATAAAATCGAAAAAATCATCTTTCCATCCAGGGAAAAGAGGAAATTCTTTTTTCAAAAAGAATTTTCCATCATAACCATTTAAAGACTTAATTCTGTTATTAAGATCTCCTTCAATCAATTGGTAATTACCATTATTTATGTTAATAATTCTTATAATGTCGTTAACAGAACTATTTATTTTTTCTTTATCTTCAATATTTTCTTTTATGTCCTCCAACTTTTTTTCAACATGTTGAATATATTCATAAGTATTTTCATCTGAAGTATTTTCATCTGAAGTATTTTTATCTAAATATTTAATATATCCTTCTTTAAGATAATATCTATAATCTTTAATTTGGCGTTTTTTCAGCTTACAAAAACTTATCTTCTTTTTTTTAATCATAATAATAATACATACCTCTTAAAATAAACGTTTAACAAAAGTATTTAACACAATCATTATACAGTTTATTTATAACAACATATATACATTATATGATATTTTTTATTAAATTAATAAAAAATAGAATGTACAATGAATTTACTTATAATACCAATGTACACATTTAAAAATTAAAACTATTCCACACCCTTCGTCGCTGCAATCAAATCCAATTTTCGTAACCTTCGACCCAATAACAGGACCGTTGAAAAGGCGGCCACAATCACAATCAAAGAGGAACCGACTAAACTCAATTTTGTGAGAAATGGATAGTAAATTAACTGGTTCGTGTTAAAGGTCGTAACGTATCGAGCTAGGAACCATTCTCCAAATGGAACTCCCACAAGCCAACCCACGGTTGTGATCATCAAGGTTTCTACAATGGTTAAATTTCGAATTTTCCCGCGCGAAAAACCTAAAATTTCTAACGTGGCGTAACTACGTGCTCGCTCCGTAAAACTCAGCGAACCCAGATTATATAAAATCACAATTGTAAGCATGATTCCGAAAACTTGAATCATTAAAAAGATACTCCCCAGATTATCAACCATTGTCTGGGCATTCTGGCGTTGCTCACTTAAACTTACAAAATGACTAACAGCGGGACTATTTTTAACCGAGCGGGACAGTTGAGACCGTTGCGTCAAAATAGAGCTCGGAAGAAACGGCATCCCCTGCTTTTCCCAGGTTGCTTGGGTTAGATAAAGTCCTTGTGGAGCATTCGATTTCACAATCCCCTTAATTCTGAGCCGCAGCGCCTTCGAACTGAGCGAGGGATGGAGAGTCACAAACTCATTGCGACGTAAATGGGACCGTTGTGCAATTCCTTCCGTCACATATACTCCACCATTTTGTATTTGCTGTTGATCAGTGGTCTGCAAGTGAACCGGGGCATGCTTGCTTAAGATGGTTAGTGGACGATCAAATTGACCATGAGGTTGTAATCCAGCCGTAATCGTCTCAATCGGCTTTCCATTCGTCTTATTCACGAGTCGTTGTAATTCCGTTGCACTGGCCGGTTGCTGCAGATTAATTTTTTGCGTGTATGCGTATTCATGTCCATACGTTTGGCGAACCTGATAATCCATGGAGTTCTTTGTACCAAACCCAGTCATTACCAGTGCTAAGCCCCCAATAATTCCAACTAACCCCATTACAGTTTGAATCTGATTGCCCAAATTAGCTCTAATTGACCATCGATTTCCAAACGGAATTAGTTGCCATATTTTGGTGATCCTTTCTAACCAAACCCGGTGGCCAACTTGAGCAGTACTCCCCTTTCGAAAGGCTTGAGCTGGTAGTAAGCCATGATTAACTTGGGCTGCTAGGTAAGCCGCCAGCATACAAATCAGAATCACTCCTAATGCTATATAAAGAGGCATCGCCGTATAAGAAATTTTCCAACTGGGCAGGGTAAACATTGGTTTTTGGGAATTCATGACAAAGTTCGACAAGAACGGTGCAAACATTAAGCCACTTGCGGCCCCAATGGTTCCCACCAACAATCCATACATGGAATAGTACAGAGCGAGAACCCCGTTTCGATACCCCAATGACTGCAGGGTAGATAAATCCTGTTGTTGTTGATCAATTACTTTTCGAATCGTTGTATACATAGCGAGAACCGCTAACAGAATAAAGATGATTGAAAACAGCAGTGAAAGATTGCGAATTTGTCCCACCCGATCTACTGCGGTTGATATTCCAATGTTCGATTTTTGCGTTTGTAACGTTACATATCGATCCTGCAACAACGAACGTAACCGTTTTTCAACTTGAACCAGATGCTTGGTTTGTAAATCAACTACATTATTGATTGTTGGAACATGTAACTGGTTAGTTAGGGTCTCTTCACTTACATATCCATACCCATAAGCTTGTGCCTGAGGAGAAATGAAATCATTCGAACCTGTGTAGTACATTTTGTCAGGTGCATTAATCAACCCAGCTACTTTCAGCCGCGCTTCATGACGATTAACTTTTACAGCGATGAAACTTCCCACCCGTACTCCATTTTCTTGGGCAAACCGTTGATTTAAATAAATCCCCCGCGGATGCTGCGGTAACCGCTGTCCATCAACTTGGCGAACTTGCGAAATTTGTTGTTTTCCGGGAGTTGAAACCGTTAAATAACGCTTTTTCCCTTGGAGGTTAACATTCGTTTCCACTTCCGTTTTGGCATTCATCTTCTTCACGCTCGGTAACTGCCGAATTCGATGCAAATCACGAGAAGTTATAGCAGTTGCTCGTAACGTGGCACTTGCTAAGTGGGTTTGGGTTGCATAGTGATTAATATTTTGCTTCATACCATTCCAAGTCCCTTCCAGTCCCGTATAGAAGAGAACACTGAGAAACGCCATCAGAAAAACTGAGAAGAATTGGGTCCAATTTTTCCGGACCGTTCGGAATAATTTTTTGACTAAAAAGCTCATCCCCAATCAACCTCCTCCACTTTCAACGGCGCACTAATCTCATTAATCTTTTCTACTTGACCATCTCGAATTCGAATGACGCGATCCGCAATTTGCTCTACTAACGGATTATGGGTCACAATTACTACTGCCGTTTGGGGATTCTTACTAGCTTGCAACAACTTAAAAACTTGCTGGGACGTTTGCGTATCAAGTGCTCCAGTTGGTTCATCACATAGTAAAATCCGGGGGTGTTTAGCCAAAGCCCGGGCAATGGCAACCCGCTGCATTTCTCCGCCCGATAATTGATCCGGAAAATTTTGCTTTCGTTGCTGCAAACCTACTTGTGCTAAGCAATCGTTTGTAGGTTGTTGGTACTGTTTGTTCAACAGTTGAGCTGCAATCGCAACGTTCTCTTCCACCGTCAAATTAGAAATTAAATTATAAAATTGAAAGACAAAGCCGACCAGCTTTTTCCGATACTCGGTTAATTGGCGATCCGATTCTGTATTAATCACGTCCCCATCGTAAGTTACGGAACCGGTGGTCGGCCGATCCATTCCACCCAAAATGTTCAACATCGTACTTTTCCCAGAACCACTTGGACCTAAAATAACGGTTAGTTGATTCGGATTAATTTCAAAACTAACGTCGTTTAGTGCATGAGTAGTCTCCGCTCCAGTTTGGTACGTTTTACTGATATGGCTTAGTTTTAACATAAAAAAACTCCTCCTCTTAAATTCGTTCAGATACAATGCCACTTACAAAAGGAGAATTGCTAGCGATTTCCTTTCTGATTAAAAGCATAAATGCTATACTTTAAAAATAAAAGTAGGGTAATTTTTTACAGTATCTGTATTGAAACGAAAGAGGGACCTTTAATGGCGACAGAACAGCATCTTGATGATTGTCCAATTCAACCAGTGGTTGATATTATTAGCGGCAAATGGACCGCTTACGTTCTCTGGGAAATTTACAACGGGAATAATCACTACGGTGGGATGGTCCGTGCGTTACCGGGAATCAGCACCCGCACCCTCTCTACCCGGTTGAAAATGTTGGAACAACGAGGAATTATTACCAGAACCGTGTTTGACACAAATCCCCCTACGGTTGCTTATCAGCTGACTAAGAAAGGAACTGCGCTAGCTCCGATTCTGACTTCAATGAAGGAATGGTCGGAACGGTTTCGGGAAACGGATTGAGGGCAAAAGAAAAAGCAGCCGTTAATAGGCTCCTTTTTATTATTTTCAATTATTACTATAAGGATGCATTTCCCTATAAAAGGATTCATTATAATTTTCTTTTAAATAAGCAGCTACATTATCATCGTCAGAATAAATAAATTTTCGATTAATCCCCATCAAATTAAGTTGTTTCATTATTTTAGCTTTTTTACTAGCCGGAATATTCATTTTAACAGCTGGTATAATTGGCTGAAAGTCCCCTATTTCATCATCTACACCTTCTCTTAATTGATAAATAAATAATCCTTGTTGATTTTTCATTCGATCAAAAATAATTGTTGGTTTAACTAACAAGTACTTAAGACTGGGGAAATACATTCCATTTTCCATATTCATACCAATTAATGAGAATGTTAATCCAATAATTGGATCGAACCTTTTACTTATTTCTTCCGACCGTGAATAATTTTTATTCTTTATTTGAGATAAAAATTTATTTTTACTATAACTAACTTTTGCAAGTTCTGGATACTTAATAGAATATTCATTCCAGACTTTTTCACTTTCATCTTGGATTTTAAAAAAGTCTGAATCTTGAAATAAATAATAAGTAAATTGATTAGATTCTTCCATTAAATCCTTTTGAATCATACTATCATCAATATCTTCAAACCATCTAAAAAAAATATGTTGCTGTGATATATCTTGTGAATATAACTTTTTTGTTAAATCTCTATATGGACTAGAATAGAATTGTCTTGGATAAAGATTATCATCTTTAATTGAATTACTAAATAGATACAAAAAACCATCTTCTTTTGGATTAGAATCACAAGCAAAGTACAATGCCACTAATGGATTAGCTGTAATATCAAGTAATTCTGTTGGTAAACCATGATGTTGCGAATACGATAAAAAATTTTCTATTTCCTTTTGTGTAAGGTTTCCGCCAACTTCTCTAAAAAATTCTTTTCTTAAATTAAGTAAATCAACAAACGTCTTTTTATTATCAACCATCCAACGGTAACCACTAGCTAGATTTTTAGTTATACCATAATCTTTTGACTCACCACGAAAATACCAGTGATCATCGTATTTATCATCAATGAGTGTAATAAAATCTTGTAAACTTTTAATTTCATCCATAAATCTACCCCGTTTTTAATTATAAAAATAACAATATACTAAAATATCAATAATTAATTATAAATTATTAATCTAAATATTCCTTAACAAAATTTATGATTACTGTTATATTGCATATGTAAATGCAATATTAAAAGGTAAAAGGACATTAATATTAATGAAAAATATATTCTTAAGTCGTCCAAATAAATTTGATCCCATATATCAAAATTCAGTTGATAAATTAACTGAAGAACTCGATCATAGAGGACTTTATCCGATTACTATAGGTTCAACGGTTTTTCCTAACGGAATTCCTGTTAAAGAAATAAAAAAACAAATGCATGAATGTAAAGGAATAATTATTTTAGGAATCCCACAAATCCTAATTAAAGATGGTATTTATAAACCAGGTTCAGAAAATGAAACTAGAATAAATAATAAATTATATCCTTCAGTTTGGAACCAAATTGAAGGCGCGATGGCTTTCATTATTGGAATTCCCATCATGATTATTGCAGATAATGAATTAAAATGCGATGGCCTTTTTGAAAATGGAACTTTGCCATTATCTACACATAGATATAACTTAAAAAATTCTGATTGGATTAATGATAAAAGTTTCATAGACCCTTTCAACGAATGGATTGGAGAATTAGAATAATTTGAAAGCAAATCAATTATTAGCTAGCTAATTAAAAGTATGTTATTGTTATGCTAAGTTTTTAATTGTACACCATCAAATTCAACAGAATGGAGTCCTTCTCATGCTCAACTCAATTTACGATTACCAAACTAAAGAACTAAACGGCGATCAAATTAACTTTGCCGACTTCAAAGGTAAAGTTATTCTCGTGGTTAACACCGCCAGCAAGTGTGGTTTAGCCGGTCAACTCAAGGATCTAGAAAAGCTGTACCACGAATATCACGACCAAGGCTTAGAAGTTATCGGCTTCCCATCCAACCAGTTCATGATGGAATTGAAGGATTCGAAAAACATCACCGAGTACTGTCAGGTTCACTACGGGGTGACCTTCCCCATTACCGAAACCATCAAGGTTAATGGCGAAGATACCGATCCGCTATTTGCCTACTTGAAAAAGGAATCCGGTCACGGTGCAATTAAATGGAACTACACCAAGTTCTTAATTGGCAAAGATGGCCAGTTGATTCACCGATATGCGCCAATTACTAACCCTGCCAAGTTAGAACCAGCCATCAAAAAAGCACTCCAGGCCTAAACAAAAAAGACCACAGGAAGAAATCCTGTGGTCTTTTCTTTTGCGTTATTTTTTAATTGACTCACCGTTCGGTAACGGTGGCAACCCGTTATCTGGCAAAGAGAATGAGTCTAACAAGCCCTTGGTCCAGGCGGTTTGTTTCAACTGTTCCGGCGAAATCTCATGCACAATTTCATTAGCTCGATGATGAGATACCTTATACCCAAACAACGGGTCAATCAAACTACCGCGGGCCATCCCGACCATATCCATGTAGTGATTAACGGCATCCAGCGCTGCTTCGGCGCTAAATACACTGCCGACCGCCAACAACTTGGTTTCGGCATCCAGCGATTCCCGATAGATTTGCGTGTAACTCAGATTGCTATCCTTGGGGCCATCGTAATAGTGCCCAAAGATTGAAACATGCAAGTAGTCGAGTTGGAGCTGGTTAAGTTCCTTAACTAACTGGTTAGAATCGGCAATCGAATACCCGCTACCATCTTGATGCGGTTCTTCCGGACTGATCCGGTAACCAACGATAAAGTCCTGGGGTGCGTATTTAGCAACCATGCGCAGAACTTCCTTAGTAACCGCGATGGGAAAGCTCATCCGGTTAGCTAACGATCCGCCCCACTCATCAGTCCGTCGATTGGAATAGGTCGACATGAATTGTTGTAATAGGTAGTGGTTAGCGCCGTGAATTTCCACCCCATCAAAGCCAGCTTCAATGGCGCGCTTTGTCGCTAACCCAAAATCCTTGATGATAGCTTCAATCTGCTGAGTAGTTAACTCACGCACCTCATAGTTCAAATTCGGGGAAGTAATGGCACTGGGACCTAAGGCGTACCCATGCTTATCAGCAAATCCATTACTTCGTAGGCCACCATGATTGATCTGTAGAATGGCTTTGGCCCCATCCTGCTTCATAGCCTTAGCAAGTGCTTTAATCGAGTCGAGGTGCTCGTCGTCATAAATCCCAAGTTGTTCACCAAACGGACCGCCACCACTCGGTCCCCCGTTTTCGCTGACGTAATGATACTCGGTGATCAGCATCCCTGCTGTCTTACTCCGGGCTGCGTAGTACTGCAACGTATCAGCGGTTGCTCTTCCATCCGCCGTTCCAGATGAAGTTAGCATCGGAGGCAGAAACAAACGTCCCTGGACTTCGACGCCCCGCCGAAACTTCACTGAATCCGTTAATTGTCGTGTGATGATGAATCCCTCCTTAAATAAAACCATTTTTGTTATAAATGCTAACATTGATAGCTAAATTATAGCTGGATTCCGTGAAATAGCAATGATATTGCATACTTTTAGTAAGTTAGATTATTAATAAACTTTCCCTCACCACAAACAGCTTATCCATAGTGATCAAATTATCCGACAATCAATTCCTTATGATGATTCTAATTTTCCTAGCTAACTCCATTTTCTAATAGTGAAATTTAATCTTTCAATATGCTAAAATTACTTTATTTTGGTGAGGGATTAAGTGTCTGATTATTCCCAGCACTAGAACGATTACCCAACCTATTCCCATAATCGGAACTGAGATTGCTACCGTAATTATGCTTGTTATTTATTACTTAAATTGACGAGCAGAAAATAAATTAAATAAGGCTGTTTTATTAACTTCTGAACAAGATATTTTAAGTGATGCTTTTACTAGTATCGGAACCATGGTTGCCCTTGCTGGAGCAATGTTCTTTAAAATAACCTGGCTGGATGGAGCAACTAGTATTGTTGTCGGCTTCTTTATCCTCTATTCTGGATTTAAAATTTTTCGGGAAACCAGTTTGAACCTTGCTGACTACTTTAGCCCCAAAGCAGAGCAAAAATATAAAGATGCCATCATGACTAATCCTAGTGTCATTGCTGTGCCTAAATTAAAATCCCACTATAAGGGTAATTTAGTAACTCTAAATGTGGCAGTTGTCATTGATGGTGACAAGAAAGTTAGTGAAAGTTTTAAAATTGCCGAAGCAATTGAGGCGATGATGAAAACCAAATTTGTAATCATTGATACTGATGTTTCCTTTATTCCCGACTCAGTAATAGATACAAAAAATGAGTAACTAGAAAGCTCCCTAAATTAAATTTTGAATCTATAATTTTTGATACTGATGACATTAACTAAGTGAATGTGGTTAGTACACCTTTTTATAATCAGTGAAAATAAAAAAGAACATACCCTTTAGTTACAATATGTTCCAACTATTAGAAAGAATCAATTATTATGAATGAAATAAAAATCAACAATGACATCAGAACTCACAAATTCTAATGTCATTGTTGATAATAAAAAAAGTCAATGGCAATAATTAAATAAATTACATTATAAAATTAAAATCTTTAAATAACAATAAAATAAAAGAGAAAATTATCATATTTTAAAAACAAATTAAAGTTTCTCACCTGTTACTTCTTTAATACTACTTATCCATTTTCCCTTTGATTTATAAAAAACCTCATAATAAGCATCAATAACTAATGAAGCAAATTCTTTTGCATCATCTTTAGGAAAGTCAACTGCATATTTATTATAGTGAGCACCTGCAATATTCCTTGAAAAAATAAAATCATCTAAATTTTCATATGTTTCTTTGGCTGGAGTTTTTTTCATTTTCTTTAGAATACCTTTCCATAAATCTCCAATTGTATACTTATCATCTTTTTTTCTTTCGACTCCTGAATGAATGATCTTACTTAAATTATCACACAAATATTCCAACATATATCCAGCTCTTGAACAAATATCATGTGCATCACCAGTATTAATTGTTTCTTTTAGTTTTTCATCGTAATTATTAATACCACTAGAAATATGAGGACCATCTAAAAGATTCCAGTTTTCAATTTCATATTTTATCAATTGCTTATTATGATTTATAAATAAATTTATAAGATCTTCTTTCCATAATTTATCATGAGTTGTTATTATAAATTGCCAATCACTAAAACGTTTTATAAGATATCGAAAAAATTTAAACCTAATATTTGAGTCTATACTCTGAAATATATCATCTATCACTAATACTTTGCTTTGTCCGTCAAACTGCTTTTTATATATAAATTCAAAATATAGTATTAATGCAAGCAAATCAAGATTTCCCTCTGAAAAATATTTTTCTGGATCTGCTGTAGAACCATTACTTAGTGTAAGTTTAAATTTTAGTGAAATACTTGTTTGAGTAGCAACATACACAGTAATTTTTTCTACGGATTTTCTTGATGGTGAAATTTTTTTAAATATGTTCGTAATTTCTGGAGAAATATCATTCATAATTTTTTTCAATCCTTGAAATTTATCATTACTTTCCTCCATAATTCTTTTATATTTATTTTCTATTTGCTTTATTTTATTGTTACAATTTTTAATTCTTCTGTAAAGATTACATAAAATTTTAATTTCCCTATATTTTTTGATATTTTTTTTCTTTAAATCTAAAAGTTGTTTTATATTTTCTTGTTCATTTATTTTTGAAACTAAATTATCTGTTACCTTTAATTTTTCATCTTTATAATTAAATCCATAATGTTTACATACATAAAATAAACGCTTATTTCTTTTTTTCTTAAGACGTAATCTTTTTGATCTAAGTTTACCTAATCGTTCTTGCTCAGTAAGAGGTATATAACCTATATAATTTTTTTTATTAGAAAATGGAATAAATACTTTTAATCTTTCAACAGAATCTAAATTCCAAAATTTAATAATATCACGTCTTCTTAAAACCAAGGGAGCATGGCAAAATTCTGGAATAGAAACATTTTTATTATTTTTTATTCCATTCTGCAAAGTAATGATTTTTAACTTTCCATCATTCAATAAGCAATTTTTGCTAACTTTTTCATCATTATCAAAATCACAAAATATTTTTGTCTCCGAAGATAAGTTAACTTTAGATTTAGAATTATAAATCCAACTACCATACTTTTTATCCCTCATATTATGTACGGTTCCTTGAGTAATAAATTCTATTGCATCTAAAAAACTGGATTTTCCAGTACCATTATCTCCGTAAAGCAAAATAGATTCTGGTCTTGAATTTTTAACAAAATTTATTTTTTTGTTTTAGAAATTCCTCGAAAATTAGAAACAGACAATTTATTAAATTTCATAATAATCTCCTGTAAAGTATTTACCTACTTCCTTGTAAACACCGTCACACTCTCCACATGCGGCGTCTGTGGGAACTGGTCCACCGGTTGTACCGGTTGGTCAATCGTGTAGCCTCCGTCAAGCAACAACTGCGCATCGCGCACCAACGTAGCTGGATTACACGAAACGTACACCAGTCGTTCTGGTTGCATCTTCACGGCACTCTCGATAAAGCTGACATCTAGTCCCTTCCGGGGTGGATCCACGACAATCACATCCGGTTTAATCCCGTCGGCTTCCCACTTCTGCATCTGGTCCTCGGCCTTCCCGGTCACGAAGGTCACGTTTTCAATGTGGTTCAGCTTGGCGTTCGTGCGGGCATCCTGAATGGCTTCCTTAACCACGTCAACGCCGTAAACGTGCTTCACTTGCGGCGCCATTGCGAGCGAAATAGTCCCAATCCCACAGTAGGCATCGATTACGATGTCATCCTTGGTCAACTGCGCCTTCTCAATCGCTAACGAGTATAGCTTTTCCGTTTGTACCGGATTAACCTGGTAAAACGATAACGGTGAAATCAAGAACTTCGTATCTAACAGCTGGTCCATGATGTAGTCCTTGCCAGCCAGCACCGTATTCTTGTCCCCCAGCAACCGATTGCCAGTACTCTGGTTCACGTTCACCACGAGGCTATCCAAGTTAGGCAAGGCGGCTTCAATCGCGGCCGTAATTTCTGCGGCCCGCGGCAGGTGCCGGTCGTTGATCACCAACACCACCATCAGCTCGTGGCTATACTTCCCGTACCGAACCATGATGTTACGTACCACTCCTTGATGGGTCGTTTCATTGTAGGCCGGGATTTGGAAGTCCCGTAAGACGTCGCGTACCTTCACGATGGCATCATCAATTGCTGGATCCTGGATGTAAAAGTCTTCGATTGGAATCAGGTCATGGCTATGGCGCCGGTAAAACCCAGTTTCCAACTGTCCGTGTTGTTCCCGCACTGGAATCTGGGCCTTATTCCGGTACTGCACCGGATGGTCCATTCCAATCGTCGGAGCCACCTGAACCTGTTCCAAATGGGCCTTTTGGAACAACTCGGCAATCTGGTGTTGTTTAAACTCCAATTGCTTCGCATAACTCAGGTGTTGCAAGGGAGCAATTCCGGCCTGCGTCAACCGCCGATCCACCGTGGTCACCCTGTCCGGACTGGCCTGCTTGGTCTCGAGTAACTTGGCAAAGGCAAAGTTTCGTTTGACCTTGATCACCTTGACCGTGACTTGTTCCCCAGGAAGGGCGTCTTCGATGAAAAGCGGGTAGCCGCCGTCCACCTTGGCCACGCCCATCCCTTCGTAGGTCAGGTCGGTCACCGCCACGTCGAGCGTTTCGTTTTTCGTTACTGGTGCTTGCTTATTTTTGCTCATTGCTACTCCTTAACAAAAAGTTTTGTCGCCATTCACGACAAAACTTTTTCGTGTTTATTCTAGTAATCGTTGCGGTTCTGGGGGCAGATTTGAAAAAATCGACAGATGTTCTTTGAGGTTTTCAAAGTGCATCGGCGCCGTTCCGCCAAACTCGCCGTCCAGATTAATCGGCATCTGCAGGTTCGTGTTTTGCTGCGCGACCGTAAAGTGCTTGGTTTTCTTGTAGATAATCCGCGCATCGTTTACGTGCCGGCCTCCGTTTAAGACCTTCGTCAGTAGCTGGAGGATTTCCATCATGTTCCCGGTTTTCACGATGATCATCGTGAAGTTCCCGTCGTTTAACGAGGCGTTCGGAACCACCTGCTCCAGACCGCCAACTGAGTTGGTCATCGCGAGGAAGAACATCGAGGCCTTCCCCTCGTATTCGCCCCCGTCAAAGGTGGCCTTCATCTCAATCGGCCGCGCTTGGGGCAGCATTTCCATCGCCTTCACGAGGTAGGCAATGTACCCAAAGACGGTTTTTAGATCCGAGGGAACGTCGTAGGTCAGCTCGGTCAAGCGGCCGCCAGCCGCAATGTTGATGAAGTACTTGGTAATCTCATCGTTACTGGCCTTCCCCACGTCCATCGGGATTAAGCGTCCCTGGGTAATCACCCGCGCCGCTTCCACAAAGTCTGCCCGCGGAATGCCGAGCGCCCGGGCGAAGTCGTTGGTGGTCCCAGCCGGAATAATGCCCAGGTTTGGGCGTTGTTCCAACGGAGCAATCCCGTTGATAACTTCGTTAATGGTCCCATCGCCCCCGGCGGCCACGACCAAGTCAAAGCCTTCGTGAGCGACCCGAGCCGCTTCATCCCGAGCCGAATTTTGCTGGGGCGTTGTGGCGTAGGCACTGGTTTCGTACCCGCCCCGTTCTAAAACGTCTAAGATATCAACCAACTTGGCTTTGAGCGTTTCGCGGCCAGAAGTTGGATTGTAAATTACGCGCGCACGTCGTCGCATCTGGTGCCACCGCCTTCTATTGATTTAATGCTTGCATCAGGATTTGGTTTACCACTTTCGGGTTGGCCTTCCCTTGCGTCCGCTTCATGATTTGGCCCACAAGGAAGCCAACCGCCCGGTCCTTCCCATTGTGGAAGTCTTCAATCGATTGTTGGTTATTCGCTAACACGTCGTCGACGATTGGTTTCAATTCGGCGGGATCAGAAAGTTGGATCAAGCCCTTTTCCTTCACAAAGACTTTCGGATCTTCACCCTGCGTGATGGCCTTAAAGACCTTCTTGGCCATCTTGGTGGAGATCGTTTCATCCATCAACATCTTAATCATGGCGGCCAGAGCTTCCGGCGTAATCTTGGTGTTTTCCAACTTCACCTGTTGATCGTTCAAGTAGGCGTTCACGTCCCCTTGGAGGTAGTTCGAAGCCATCTTCGGATCACTGCCGAGTTCAATCAAACGGTCAAAGAAATCAGACATTTCCTTGGTTTGGGTTAACACCATGGCATCGTAGTCGGTTAAGCCAAGTTCGTGCACGTAGCGTTCCCGCCGCTTCGCGGGCATTTCTGGCAAGGCAGTCCGTAACTCGTCAATCCAAGCGTCCGAAATTTCCAAACTCGGCAGGTCTGGTTCAGGGAAGTAACGGTAATCATCCTTGCCTTCCTTCACCCGCATCAAGTAGGTCTTGCCGGTTAGTTCGTCGAACCGACGGGTTTCAGCACCAATCGTGCCTCCGGCCATGATCACCTGAGCCTGGCGTTGTTCTTCGTAGGCCAGCGCCTTACGCACGTAGTTAAACGAGTTCAGGTTCTTCAACTCGATCTTTTGGCCGAGTTGGTCACTGCCGATGGGCCGAATCGAGATGTTACAGTCAACCCGCATCGATCCTTCTTCCATCCGCACGTCAGAAATCCCGGTAAACTGGATCCGTTCCCGTAGGCCTTCCAGGTAATCGTAGGCTTCTTGGGGCGTTGTCATTTCTGGTTTCGACACAATTTCAATCAACGGCGTCCCCTGCCGGTTCAAATCGACGTAGGAGTACTTGTTACCGTGGGTGTTCTTTCCGGCATCTTCTTCGACGTGCATCTCTTCGATCCCGATTTTCTTGGTGCCACCGTCAGCGGTCTGCACTTCAATCCAACCGTTAGTAGCGGCCGGCGTATCGTTTTCGGTCACCTGGTAACCCTTGGGGTTATCAGGATAGAAGTAGTTTTTCCGGTCAAAGTGGGGGTGTTTTTCAATGTCAGCGTGGAGAGCTAAAGCCGCCGTGATCCCATTCGCAATCACCTGCTTGTTGATGGTTGGCAACGTTCCCGGATAACCCCAGTCAATCACGTTGGTGTTTTCGTTCGCGTCGGCCCCATAACTAACGGGCGACGGGCTGAAAATTTTCGAATTCGTCTTTAATTCCACGTGGACTTCGAGTCCAATTGTTGTTTCAAAGTTCATCCTTATTTACCTCCCAACTGTGGGGTGTGCTGGTGAAAATCAGTGTTTTGTTCAAAAGCGTGTCCCGCTTGGTACAAGGTGCTTTCGGCAAACGGTTTTCCAATCAGTTGCATCCCAATCGGCAATCCATCACTGAACCCAGCTGGAAGTGACATCCCCGGTAACCCAGCTAGGTTAACGGGAATCGTCATCACATCATTCACGTACATTTCGGTCGGGTCGGTGCTTTCGGACCCAATCTGAAAGGCCTTCGTCGGGGCGGTCGGACCCATGATCAAATCATGATCCTGAAAGACCTTTTGGAAGTCTTCAATGATCAGCGTCCGGATCTGCGCTGCCTTCTTAAAGTACTTATCAAACGAACCGGCCGACAGGGCAAAGGTTCCTAACATGATCCGGCGTTTTACTTCGTTGCCAAAGCCGGTAGACCGGGTTTGCACGTACAGGTCCTCGAGGTTCTTGGCCTCGGGAGACCGGTAGCCATACCGAATGCCGTCAAACCGTTCCAAGTTTGAGGAGGCTTCTGAAGAAGCAAGGGCGTAGTACGCCATTACCCCGTACTTAGCGTGGGGCAAGGAGACCGTTTCCACCGTAGCGCCGAGGTCTTCGTACTGCTTAGCAGCGGCCCGAATGGCATCTTTCACTGCCGGAGCAATTCCGTCGCCAAGGTATTCTTTGGGTAAGGCAATCCGCATTCCCTGCACCCCGTCGTTTAGGTGTGCCGTAAAGTCCGGAACTTCCTGATCGGAAGAAGTTGCATCGTGGTCATCATGACCCGCAATGGCGTTTAACAGGTAAGCGTTATCCTTAACGGTTCGGGTAAATGGCCCCACTTGGTCAAAACTCGAACCAAAGGCAATCAGACCCCACCGCGAAACCCGGCCGTACGTTGGTTTCATGCCAACCACGCCGGTAAAGGACGCCGGTTGGCGAATTGAACCACCGGTATCAGAACCGAGACTAGCAAGCACTTGACCGGCGGAAACCGTTGCCGCCGAACCACCTGAGGATCCTCCAGGTACCGTGGTAAGATCCCACGGGTTCTTCGTCGTTTGGTAAGCTGATTTTTCGGTCGAACTCCCCATCGCAAATTCATCCAGGTTGGTTTTTCCAACGATGATTGCGCCAGCGGCCTGGAGTTTTTCCACGACCGTCGCGTTAAACAGGGAGTGGAAGTTTTCGAGCATCTTTGACGCAGCCGTCGTCGGCATGTTGGTCGTTACCAGGTTGTCCTTGATGGCCACGGGCATCCCGGATAACACGTTATCGGGATCAATCCCGGCCGCATCCACTGCTTCGGCCTGTTCGACTGCTGCTTCGTTCATGGCTAAGTAAGCTTGTAAATCGGGTTCCTGCGCTGCAATGTTAGCGAGGGTCTGCTTCGTCAGTTCAGCTGACGTTACGTCCCCGTTCACTAATTGCTGGTGCACGGACTCTAAATCACGATCAAAATAGTTCATTACTTGTCCTCGCTTTCGTCAATAATGGTTGGGACGCGAATCAACCCGTCTACAGATTCCGGCGCGTTCCGTAAGAGCGCATCGCGTTCGCCCCAGTTGTTGGCGACGTCGGGACGCAGCACGTTGAGTTGGTCGGTCACGGAGTACGTCGGCGTTACACCTTCCGTATCAACGGCTTCCAACTTGTCGAGCATTGCCAACATCTCGTTGAGTTGGTCGGTAAACTGAGCGAGCTCCTGGTCCGCAATCTTCAACTTGGCTAGACCCGCAATGTGTTGGGTCCGGGCTTGATCTACTTTTTCACTCATCAAACTTCCTCCTTACGTGGTTCCTAATAATTGTTAAACACGTGGGCCGTGAACTTCTTCTCGTCTTGGCCCCGGTTCAGATAACTCTGCACTCCGTTCGTCGATCCAACCGTGATTTCGATTGGAACGTTGTGTGGCAAGTACTTCTGGGCGGCCGTCTGCAGGTACTGGGTGAAGCTGTTAATTTCCGTGTAACTGTAGAACTGGGTCACGATGTTCACGTGCATCCCGGTCAAGGTGCCGTCCGTGTACTGGGCCTGGGCGGTCACTCCACTCAGGTTCGGGAAGTAACTCTGGGCCTTGTTCTTGAACTGCTCAAAGGCAGCTTCGTCATTGGCATTGGGAACCTTTTCGTTCCCGGCCGTTGGGAAGACGTAGTTGCGTTGGTTTACCTTGTTCCAACTAGAAACACTCGTGGCGCCCCCGCGGTTAACGGAGTAGGCAAAGAAGTTCCCGCCGACCAGACTGTCATCCGGAGCGGCCTTGTACAAGGCAATCACGATCGGAATGTCATTGGTTTCTGAACGTTGGCGCATCCGCTTCAAGACCTCGTTGGCCATTTCCTTCCCCTTGGCCTCGATCTCATCATCCGATAGGTTCTTGGTGTATTGGGCACCGTACTTTTCCTTCGTGTAGTAGTACACGGAATTCAATCCGAGCCCAATCGTCATTCCCTTGAGCTGTAACTTGCCACCGTTTTGTTGCAAGAAATCCTGCTCGTCAATCTGTTGTAGGTACTCCGGAACGATTTTCTTGTCCGGTTGGTCCGGATTCAGACCCTCGGGGTTCTTCTTGGTTTTGCGACCAAGCCAGTTATAGGTTTGTTCGGTCGAAATTTGTTGGCCCTCTTGGAACACGTACTTGTTAGGCGAAAATTCCTTTTTCGAAATGTCTAACAGCCCGTGTTGAAACCCTTCCAGGTTAAACTGGTTGCTGGTTTGCTGTTGGTCCACACCGGCAGACTTACTGGTTTGGTAATGGCCGTCTTGAATCACACTCTGGTAGTTATTGTTCGAGTTGGACCCCGTCAGCTCGGTCTTGGTCGACCCACTGTTGGAGCTCATCTTATTCTGATTCCCACAGGCTGCCAGCACGATGGCACTCGCCGCCAGCATAATCCCGATTCCAATCTTTTTCACAACTTCACCTTCCTCTTCCTGCTTATTCGTTCGTCATCGCGGTGTGGAAGCGTTGTTCATCCCACACCGGTACATTTAATTCCTGCGCTTTAGTTAGTTTACTCCCGGCATCGGTCCCAGCAATCACCAGATCGGTCTTCTTGGAAACACTACTGGTCACGCTGCCGCCGTGGGCTTCAATGTAGTCCTGGGCTTCTCCCCGGGTCATCGCCTCCAGCTTACCGGTTAGCACGACTTTCTTCCCGTAGAAGAAATCATCCTGATTGGTAACCGGACCACGACCCTGATAGTCAAAGTTAACCCCGACGTCCGCGAGTTCCTGGAGCAGCGTTTGACTGTGCGGTTCACCGAAGTACGTCACTAAGCTATCGGCAATCGTACTCCCAATCGAGTCGATCGCCTCAATCTCAGCCGCGCTCGCTTGCCGCAACCGGTCTAGCGAACCAAAATGTTGCGCGAGCAACAGAGCCGCTTTGCCACCGACGTGGCGAATTCCAAGGCCAAACAGTAATCGTTCTAAAGAGTTGTGCCGGCTTTGCTCAATGGCTTGTAACAAATTCTGCGCCGACTTCTCGCCAAACTTATCCAAGTTAATCAGATCATCAAACCGTAACCGGTACAGACTGGCAACATCCTTGATCAAATTACGGTCAAACAGTTGCTTCACAATCTTTGGTCCCAACCCCTCAATGTCCATCGCGTTCCGAGAGGCAAAGTGGGTCACTTGTTCGGCTAACTGCGCCGGACACTGCGGGTTAATGCACCGCAGCGCCACCTCATCGTCTAGGTGGACTAGCTCCGCGCCACACGACGGGCAAGTCGTGGGAATCACGTACGGAGTAGCCGTCGCAGGTCGTTTGGCTGGTAAGTAGTGATCTACTTCCGGAATAATGTCTCCGGCCTTATAAACTTCGACCGTGTCACCAATCCGAATGTCCTTTTTTTCAATGTAATCCGGATTGTGCAACGTCGCCCGGGCGACCGTGGTTCCCGCCAGTTTCACGGGAGCAAAGACCGCGGTCGGTGTAACTACCCCGGTCCGCCCAATCGTCCATTCGATGTCCTCGATCTGGACCCGCGCTACTTCTGGCGGAAACTTATAGGCAATCGCCCACTTCGGGACCTTGACCGTGTGCCCGATGGTTTGTTGTAAGGCCAATGAGTTCGTCTTAATCACGATTCCGTCGATCCCATAACTCAGTTGATCCCGGGCCGCTTGGTACTTTTCAATGTAGGCGTTAATTTCGTCCAGGTTGTGCGCAACCTGATAATCAGGATCCACGCTAAACCCGAGTTCCCGGAGTTCGGTCAGCATCCCACTCTGCGTGGTCGCCTCTAAGTCGGCATAGTCCGCCACGTTGTACATAAAGGTGCTGAGGTGCCGCGCGGCCGTTACCTGCGGATCTAACTGGCGCAGACTCCCAGCGGCCGCATTCCGCGGGTTAGCAAAGATTGCTTGTCCCGCTAGTTCCCGCCGTTGGTTTAACGCGAGAAAGGCCTCTTTGCCCATGTAGCACTCGCCCCGGACCTCAATGTCAATCGGCCGACTGAGGGTTTGGGGAACCGACGCAATCGTCTTCACGTTCGCCGTGATGTCTTCTCCAATCGTTCCATTGCCCCGGGTCGACCCCTGCACTAAGCGTCCCTGTTCGTAACGCAATGCAATTGATAATCCGTCAATTTTGAGTTCGCAATTAAACTCCTGGACTTCCGGATAATCCTGTTGCAAGCGTTCCACAAACTGGTTCAACTCGGCCGCTGAGAAAACATCGCCCAGCGAGAGCATCGGAATCGGGTGCGGCACCTTCGTAAAGTCACTGTCGACCTGACCGCCGACACGTTGGGTGGGTGAATCCGGAGTCACAATTGACGGAAAGGCCGTTTCTAACTGGACCAGGCGGTTATAGACCTGATCGTACTCCGCATCCGGGACCGTCGGTTGGTCGTTTTCATAGTATTCCTTCCCCCACTGCACTAGTTGGGGGCGCAGTTTGTCCGCTTCTGCCGCCGCTTCCTGGACGGTTAAGTTGTGAAGATCCGCTTCCTGCACGACGTGTGCTCCCTTCTACTTTTCGACCTTTTGAATCGGTGCAAAGGCGGCTAACAGCCGTTTGATGCCCTTGTCCGTAAATGCAATATCGAGTTCCATGTCTTCTCCGGTCCCGTTGACTTTGACCACGGTGCCCTGACCCCAAGCTTTGTGGCTCACTTGGTCCCCAACCTGCCAACTTTGACGATCGGCTCCGGTTCCCGTGGCGGCCTGCACGGCCTTGGGAGCCTGATAAGTCGACTTGGTGGCTGCGGCGGTCCGGCGCTGGTACCGGTCGTTGTCAAACGGCGTCCGGGGTCCGTTTGTGGCTGCAGGTTGACTCATCTCATTTTCTAACAAATCAGCGTTAATTTCATCCATAAAGCGCGACGCCGGATTATTTTGGAGCCGACCGTAGAGCGTTCGGGAGTAAGCGTTGGTTAGATAGAGCTTCTTTTGCGCCCGAGTAATCCCCACGTACGCTAACCGGCGTTCTTCCTCTAGTTCATCCGGATTTTCCGCGGCCCGAGCCAGTGGGAAGAGGTTTTCTTCCATTCCAATCATAAAGACCACCGGAAACTCCAGCCCCTTGGCGGCGTGAAGCGTCATCAGGGTCACCTGCGGTGCGCTCTCATCAACGTCATCCTGCGCGGAAACAAGGGCCAAATCGGCCAAAAAGTCCACGAGCCGGTTCCCGGTTTCACTCTGATCCGGATCAAACTTCTCGTCAAAGTCCTGGGTTACGGTCAGAAATTCTTCAATATTTTCTAAGCGGGCCTGGGATTCAAGGCTATTTTCCTGGCGTAGACTGGCAACGTACCCGGTTTTTTCGAGGATCGCTTCGGTAATCTCCGTCACGGTCTGGTTCGAAACGGCGGCGTGAATCTGGGCCATCGTCTGCCCAAAGTCGGCAATCGCATTTCGGGCGCGCGACGAGATGTCATTGGCCAAGGCCACGTTCTGGGCGGCTTCTGATAAACCCCAGTCGTTCGCACTCGCAAAGTTGCGGAGTTTCGTAAAGCTAGTCGCCCCAATCCCTCGTTTCGGGACGTTAATCACCCGCTCAAAACTCAAAGAATCATTGGGATTAGCGGCTAACGTCAGGTACGACAAGATGTCCATGATTTCTTTTCGTTCGTAGAACTTGTGCCCCCCGACCATCGTGTAGGGAATGTTGGCTTTCAAAAAGGTTTCTTCAATTACCCGGGACTGGGCGTTGGTCCGATACAAAACGGCAAAATCGTTGTACTTATAATGATGCTTTTGCATCTCTTCCTTAATCTTAGCCACCACGTACTGGGTTTCATCGCGTTCACTCTGCGCCCGGTAGTAGGTAATCTTCTCGCCCTGCTGATTTTCGGTCCAGAGGTTCTTATCCTTCCGTTCCTCGTTATTTTGAATTACCTGGTTGGCTGCCTGCAAAATCGTTTTGGTAGAGCGGTAGTTCTGTTCCAAGAGGGTCACATGGGCGTCCGGATAGTCGGACTCAAAGTCCAAGATGTTATTCATGTTGGCTCCCCGCCAGCCGTAGATACTCTGGTCGGCATCCCCCACTACACAAAGGTTGTGGTACTTATCAGCCAGCATTTGGACTAACTTGTACTGGGCCTCGTTCGTATCCTGGTATTCGTCGACGTGAATGTAGCGAAACTTTTGTTGGTAGTAGGCTAACACGTCGGGAAATTGTTCCAGGAGCTGGATGGTTAACATGATCAAATCGTCAAAGTCGACTGAATCATTGGCCCGCAGCCGTTTTTGGTACTCTTCGTACACGTTAGCCACCACCGTATGAAAGGGATTGCCATCGTCATGGCGACTTCGGTAATCGGCAGGGGTTTCCAAGTCATTTTTAGCGTTTGAAATCGCCCCTAAAATCGCCCGCGGATCGTTTTTCTTGGGATCCAAGTCGAAATCGGACAAAATTCGTTTTACGAGCGTTTTTTGTTCACTGGTTCCCGCAATCGAAAAGGCCTGGTTATACCCTAACTTTTCAATGTGACGGCGCAAAATGCGCACCCCGAGGGCGTGGAAGGTCGAAACCCACACGTCGTCCCCGCCGACTTCTAGGAGTTGGTTCACCCGGTCTTTCATTTCGCGGGCCGCCTTGTTCGTAAAGGTAATGGCCAGGATATTCCACGGTAACACGTGCTGGGCTTCGATCAGATAGGCAATGCGGTGGGTCAGAACCCGCGTCTTTCCACTTCCGGCGCCGGCCATGATTAACAACGGTCCGTTCACAAATTCCACGGCCTCGCGCTGTTTATCATTCATATTCGTTAGCAAGTCTGCAATCGCCATTCGATTCGTCCTTTCAAATTCTCAATTGTACTTTAATTATAGCAAAAATAGAGCCAGCTGATGGCTGACTCTGCTTATTTTCATTTTTCTGAGGGAAGATTCAGCAATCCGCTTTGCTGGAGCTGCCGTTTGGTCCGTTCTGGATCCGTAGTTGATACCCAGACGCCCCCGGTGAGCGTTGCATCGGTTGGCGACCGATAGCTAAAGTCAAATTCCCAATCCGGATGTTGCCGGCGAGCGACTAGCGCCGCTGGTTCGGCGTTGGTTGCAAAGCCACACCACTGTTGGGGAATTAGTTGTTCAACAGTGGGCAACGGCAAACCACTGAGGGCGCGCACATGCAACTCGGCCGGGGTAAAATTACAGCCCCGGGAGAGATTAACCGTCAGACTGGGTAACGATAACTGAAGTCCAGTAACGTATAAGAGACCCGTCGTGGTGAGTAAAAATGCAACCCCAAAACTGCCAACGGTGGTCAGTGCTTGCCCGACCTTGCTGGTGGCCTGCTGGAGTTCTGCCGCTAGGTCTGAATCCAACATTTCCGTGGCCATGGTTGTTAACAACCGCCCATTGGCAGCTACCGCCACCGGTGGAAACAGTTCCAGCTCGCCGGTTTCAGCTTTGGTGGCTAACACCACGAATTGGTGCTGGACGTCTACCGTTGGCACGTATAAATAACTCCCCTGCCCGGCTAACGGGGAAAATTGGGCAACATCCGCCGGCGTCTGTAAGCTAATCCCATCCTGATTTGAACTGTCCTTAATAATCGGAAGAATCTGGGCCGGCAACCCAAGCGTGGCGATGGCGTGGTTGACATCATCAGCTGTAATCACCGTTTGCACCGGACGGGTGTTTAAATTCAAGGATTGGAAAAAAGCTTGTTCTAAGGCTCGGTCCCGGCTAAGTTCGGTTAGTTCCGACCCCTGCGGAAACCTGGTATACTGAGTAATGGTGCTCAGAATAGCTGGAGCGACCGGTTGGGTCACGCTGGTAACTAAATCACACTGCTGAGCAAAGGCGCGACTGACGCTGGGATTGGCGAGTGGATTGGAGGCGCCTGCTGGCGTCGCCGGGGCACTTAACACCTGCAGCCCCGCTTGCCGGGCAACGGTGGCTAACTGCTGGGCTGGGGCCCCCGTTCCCATGATCCCAAGGCGCTGGCCGGGTTGTAAGGTCGGCATCATCGTTGTCCCACCTGCCGATCGTATTGATTCAAGTGGTACTTCTCGATAATCTCAATCACCTTTTGGGCGTAACCCGGATCGGTCGCATAGCCCTCGCTGCTCAACGCATTGGCTGAGTCACGGTAGTTATCGGCCTGGACCACATCCCGGTACTGAAGGTTGTTCCAGTCCGTTCCGTTTGCCAAGAGCTTGGCGTGGTCTTCGATTGATTCATCAAAATTATCGTAAACGCGGAAGCGACCGGTCACCGTGCTGGCTTTACCATCCGTAAACTCGGTCGTTTTCAGTTCTACCCCGCGTTGGTTCGGGCCCGCTTTCACCCCAAATAAATTATGGTACTGAGCGGCTAACTGACTTTGACCCCAGTTGGATTCCAAAATCGCCTGTCCCAGCGTAATGCTCGGCAGGATTTTATATTCCTTCTGCGCTTTTAAGGCTCCGGGCAGGATTTGGTTAATGAAGGCTTGGTGTTGCTGACTCACGTTCGTTTGTGTGTAACGGGGACTCGTAACGTAGTTAATTCCCCACAGGGCGCCCCCTAGTAAGACCACGATTAAAATGATTAGACTGAAACCGCCTAATCCCGTTGTTTGTTTCCGTTTTCGCGGCCGCTTACGGAGTTTGCGATGCGGTCGTTGCTGCTTTTTGGTCACGTTTACCACCTGCGTTGTTCAAGATGGTTAAATTGTACTACAAAATAGTTAAGAATTGACAAAAGTGGCGGAATCGTTTATATTTCATAGGTTAGCTATACTTGAGGGAGGCGATGACTGTGCCAAAGAAGAACGATGAACAAACTGCAACCGAAAAGTCACCCTTTGAAATTGGTGACGAAGTATCCTTTCAAATTAAAAAACAAGACTTTACGGGAACCATCGAAAAAGCCTACAAGAACGCTTTCTTAGTTGGGTTCGAAAGCAGTGATCCAGACATCATTGATACCTACCACAACAAAACGGTGATTAACTGGCAAAACCTAAAGATGGTCAAGCAAGCACCCCGCACGAAAAAAACAGAAGCGCCTGCAGAAGACGACAAATAAAGTTACGTAAAAAAAAGAACCACCAAACTAAATTGGTGGTTCTTTTTTATTGGTCTTGTTTATGCAACATCTTGCTGAAACTGGCTAACTGGCCGTAATCAGCGTTGCTATCGTTTGGAACCACGATCAAATTCCCCTGTTCGCCAGCAGCCTTAAGCGCATCAATCGATTGCGCGTTCAAATACTGCTGGTCAACGTGGGCCAAGGCTGCTTGCAACTGTTCAATCCGGTACTGGTCAGCTTCCGCCTGCACCTTGGTTGCGTAAGCAGCGGCATCCGCATGAATCTCCGTTTGTTGCTTGTCGGCTTTAGCGGTCGCAATCTTAGCAGCATTCTGGGCTTCGGTGTTCAAGCGAATTTGTTCCGCATTCCCCTGGGCTTCCGAAATTGTGGCCTGCTTGTTCTTCGAAGCCGTGATCTGGTTCTCCATTGCTTCGCTAACCCCTTTGGAAGGCGTCAGGTCACCAATTTGAACCCGTTCAATCATAACCCCATAGGTATTGGTGAGGTCTCCAATGTTTTGCATTAATTTAGTGTTAATCTTATCGGTCGAATTCAAAACTTCATCCAGATCCATGCTACCGATGATGTCCCGCAATGTCCCACTTACCTGGTATGCCATCGATTGAATCGAGTTGCTGTTACCAAAGGTGTAGCGTTCGGCATTGGTAATCCGGTAGTTCAAGGTTACCTGAATGCTGATGCTGGCGTTATCACGAGTGATCCCGGTTTGGACTGGGAGCGCTAAGGGTTGGGATTGTAAACTAACGGTCTTAACCCGTTCAAAAAACGGGATGTAAAAGTGCAACCCACTTTCGAACTGGCGGGAGTACTTCCCTAAGAACGTTACTAAGCCAACGTTATTCTGTTGTACGATTTTAATTCCCAGCATAATATTCTCCTTTAGCGACTAAATAGACTTTCTGTTCGGACACCTCCGCCACCACGTACGTTTCATGCGCGTGACGGTTCGTGTCCACGAGTTGGTAAAAGTATAACACACCGTGCAGTTTGACCAACCCGTCGTCCTGTAACTGGCGGTCCGGAATCTCCGTGCCGACGAGGTCGGTCATCCCAACCAGTTCGGGCTTCGCAAAGTGCTGCGTGAGGATGGCTTCAATTTCTTCAGAAACACTGATGCCCTTGGCGCTGGCCAGCATGGTGATAGTGTGGAGGAGGTAGTTGTTGAGGTGGATGTTTAAGCTATTTTTTTCATGATTCATATTAATTTTCTAACTTTCATTAACATCAAAAATATCGTTTATTTGCATTAACGTATCTTTTTTTAAGTTTCTATTTTTAATATCTTTTATATCAATTTTAACTATTTCTTTATTTTCATTAAAAGATAGGCAATCTTTAGCATTTTTATTAATATCAATAGACGAAGCCCTGTCAAATCCTATTTTTTGAAGCTCAATAATGACATCATCTAATGTTCCATAATTTAAATAGTCTTTCCAATTACTATCTTCACCACTATTTGTCAAGCTCAAATAGTTTGTAATATAATTTTTTATTTTATATCTTATTACATTTTCAACATCTTTCATTAGATCATTAATTGTTTTATTAATATGAATCGAATTAGTTTCATCAAATTTTTCTGGTTTATTATTTATAAAAATTAATCCTTCGTTCTTAGATTGATAACTAATTACACTTTTTATAATTAAATTAAGTGGTGTTGATTTAATCCAATTTCTTAGCAAGAATGCATAATATTTTAATCTTCTTTCAGATCCAATATCAAGGTGAATTTCATTATTTTCCCAATCATATTGCTTAAATAATTCATTTAAAACATCTTCAATTTCGTTTTCTTTCAAAAGTTCATTCAGATCTACTTGTTCTTCTTTTGACTTATTTTTTATATTTTGTTGTTGTCTAACATCTATTGGAGAAAATTGAAAAATAATATCATCTGGAACATCTATATTATTTATGACATCTTTGGCTTCTCTATACTGAGAATCTCTCTTAAATTTCAAATCTAAACTAGATTTAATTTTATTTTTCTCATGATAAGTAACAATTGAAGAATATTCTATTAATTGTCTTTTTTTTGTTTTAGTTAAACTCTTTGGTAATTTTTCCTTAAGAATTATTTTTGAAATTTTATCATAAAATTTATTTTTCCCTGTTAAAATTTCAGTATTTATATTCATTTCATCAATTTTAAAATCATCAAATATTTTTTCATCGATTTTATTATCAGTTGTTTTTACTACGAACACATTTCCATATAAATCTTTAGAAAGTCTTCCAGCTCTTCCAATCAAGTTATTAAATTGTAATGGCTTGATTTTACTCATACCAATTTTATCGTCTAAAATAAATAAATTTTTAGCAGGTAAATTTACACCTTGAAGCAGAGTAGATGTTGTGAATAAATATTTTATATTGCCTTTTTTAAATTGATATTCGATTTCTTTTCTTATTGCCGGAGGTAATGCACCAAAATGATATGCTATACCTTTTTTCACAAGATTACTCAAAAAATATTTTTTATGAATTTCTGATTTTATTTTTTGGGAAAGTAGTTCAAGATCAGTATTTTTAGATGAATCAAGATAAGATTCCATATTTTTCGCAAAATTTATGGTCTTAGAACTAGAGTTACAATATATTATAGACTGATCATCTTTGGTTATTCTTTTTATAAAGTCACATGTTTCAACCGATTCTTTTAAGTCAATATAGTGATTAGATTTTTCATTTTTATTTAATGAATCCTCATAAATATTAATTTTTTTATTTTCAAGATCAACAAAATATTTATTTTGATAAACGTTTAAAATTTCTGTTTTTTTATAATCTTTAAGTTCGTAATTAAAAATATCAAAAAATATATCTGGATTGTTTATCCATGGAGAAGAAAAATAAATTTTTATTTTTCTATTTTTTGCTTCTTGAACTGCATGATAGAAAAGTGGTGAACGTTCGTCTTCCGAAACAATATTTTGTGCTTCATCAACAATTAGAATATCAATTTTATTTTTAAAACTAAAAGATGTTATTAACCTTTCAGGAGTAAATACAAATATATAATTCTTTTTTGAAAAAATTTTTGGCACATCAGGATTAACTAAAATAGTATAACTACTTTTATTTATTAATTTTCTTAATGATTCCACAGTTTGATTTATTAAAGACCTAGTTGGAACCAAAAAACATATATTAATGCCATTATGTTTTTCGATCATATATTTTATATAATTGAAAAGTAAAAATGATTTGCCGAATGATGTACTTGCAGAAAAACTAAAATTGTTTTTTTCTATTAGCTCATTAAAAATTTCGATTTGCTCATCTGTGAATTTAACTTTTTTATCTGGAGATTCATTTGTAACTGTTTTTATTAAAAGTTTTCTTTCAATCTCATCACAACTAACATCATTTTCATTGAATTTAGATTTCAAAAATTTTATCGAAGGAAAATTACCATATTTTGATAAAACCCCTTTAGAAACTAATTTATACATATTTTCATTTTTATTTTTATTTTTATCATACATTAATGATACTATTTTTAAAGCTTTATTTTTGTTTAAAGGCTTTTCGGACATAGATAATATATCTGCAAACCTTAATATATCATTAACTTCTTTTTTACTTAATCTATGACAACTACTTTCAATTAATTTTAAATCAGAAAAAGTATAATAAGCTTGAACATTTTCAGCTTTTTTTAAAAGATAATCCAAATAATCGTCATTCTCAGCTTTTCTAATTAATTGTGAAATTATATCGTCACTCATTTAGTAATACCCTCTATAATCATCTTCCTTGTTTTGTCAATTTCTGTAAATGGCATCATATAAAAATAAAAACCGTTACCATACAATTCATTATCCTCTATAAGCTTTTTAATATGACTTAATTGTTTCTCAACCTTATTTTTTGCTTCTTGTAATACTGAAGATTCAAATTCACTATCAGATTTATGTTTCCAATTATTTTCAATTGTTATTTCATATCCAATAAAAATACCGAAATCATTAGAGTAATCAATACCTTTTTTCTGAGATGCTGGATAAATTATCTGTATTATCTTTTGTTTTTGTTCATCATTTATTTTCTCTTTATCAATATTTTCTCTAATCAAAGAGTCTTCTGTTGTCTTTTCTTCGTTACCATAAATACCATTAAACCTTCCAATTGATTTGAATGCATTCGTTAAACCTTGGGAGATATCTTTATACATTTTCGCCTCTCCATAAATAATATGGTACTTTTTGTTTTCATCTTCAAAAAATGTACTCCATCAGCTCCAAAAACATAATGGTTTGAATTGGTTTTTAAAGGCATTTTAGAAAGGATTTTAGGGGCTTTTAGATCCCCTTCCAAAAAACTATATAATAATATCTCGCCACCTTCACCATCATTTTCTGATGAATCTCTAAATTTTGAACGGGCTAATTTTGAAAGACTTCCAAAGTCATCATTTTCTTTTAGCCTTTTCACTTCGTCATAAGTTAATGAATAATAAATATTAATATTAACTAATTGATTAATTAAATATTCATAATCAAAACGCTTATTTAAAATTGATGGAGAATATATTTTTATCTCCGTCTCAATTGGTTCATCTTTAAAAACATAAAGACTTCCAACATATTTAAAACTATTAATTAAATTTATTGTTTTTCTACACATAAAAACCTCTAGTTTAATTCATTTAAATTAATTTATGGAAATTTTATTTTTATTAATAAATTATATAACAACAATTTAAAAATATCTAAAAAATCTTGTCTCATATAATATGAAACAAGATTTTTGTTTATCTAAATTCTAATTGAACTACACCATGCTCTACTACAACGGTAAAAATCATGCAAAATTCTACTTTGAATTCAGATTGAGTAGATGAGTATTATCAACCAGTAACTTCATCATGGATGAAATGATAGACAATGATGCTACATTAGAAGTATTGCTAGATGAAGACCAACGAAGCAATTGTTCTTAGTCTAATATAAGTAATAATCTCAATGGCGATGGCACCGAGAAAAAATATGCATTAGTGATTTAATTTCGTATGACACATAAATTAAACCAGAAGATAACTTACTAAAAATCAAAATTCGGAATATCACTGCAACAGACGTGAGCTGTTTTTTAATCAATGGGTCGTGAAAATAATTTTCCACAATTTTCGCAGTGACAATAGCTACAATTTTGTAATTGATTCGACACTGTACACTCCCGATGAAATTGAAGATGGTGTGCACAAGAATTATAACTACGTGGACTTGCGGGGAACTGCGACTGCAAACTTAGTTCCAACGGTCAAGGGGTAGGTGAACTTCCCACTGCACATGGAGCACCTAAATCGTGATTTTCGGCAAGCATTAGAATTGGAAAATAACTCCAATTACTTGATTACATAATTAGGAGCAAACAGGAAGTTGCGAACCTCCTACCCGATTATAAAGTAAATAATGAAGAGCACAATTATTGGATTGTAAATCAAATTTCTGTGTTAGATATTTATAAATTTATTCAGCAAGTGGAACAGACAGAAAAATTGCTGCTGGATGCGATTAGCCAACAGTGGTCATAGGATTGAGAACACGACTTTTAGAGACGTTTTTTGGTTTTTACATATTTATTTTATCATTAATAAATTTTTGACATAGTAGAAGCAGTTCTAATAGCATATCTATTATTTTTAGATTCAATCTGACCTTTTGAAACAATGTTATCTATTGTCTTACTACTTAATTTGTAAGTATCATCTATGTTAACTTTTAATAATAGTGTAGTTCCAAAGCTTATATTTTTTGATGTACTTAAATTATCATTTTCCTTTTCTAATTTTGCATTACTACTAATTATGTTAAAAATCCCAATTTTACTAATCATTTCTGAAACAACGTATAATCCATATCCACTATTTTTCCATTCATTACCAATTCTATTGGAAACTCTGCCTGCATTACCTGAAATACCAGGTTTTATACACCATTTTAAAGCATCTTCACCATCATATATATTTAAATTTTTATTTACAGATAACACATTTAATATTCCTTCGCCACTATCAGAAATAGCTATTTCAATTGTTCCTTCAGATGGATGTCTTTGAGCTGAAATAAATAAGTGATTTGAAGTAGTATGTTCAAAAGTATTTCTGAATATCTCTCTCAATGCATATGCAATATTTGTTTCTAATACATTATTACCATTCGAAATAATTTTTGCTAATTTTTTTGATTTAATTATTAAACCCTTTTTCCAATCTGTTCCACTTGTAGATAAATCATATAGTTCCTTAACATCAATCTTCTCTAATGGATAGAAATTATCTGTTGGTACACTATTCTTAGTTATATTTGACGGTAGATTTTTAACTTTAAGTGTGTTAAAAAAGCATGCATGGTCAGCATAACTATATCCCCTATCATTTACTTTTGTGCTACCAGAATAATAATATATTTTATGATTTTTATTTACTGAATATTCAATATATGTGGTAAATAAAATCATACCAATTGATCTAACTTTAGTCATTTTTGAAAAATCTAAATTTATTATTTTATCTTTTATAGTACTTAATTCTTCTATTTGTCTTAATGTTCCATCTAAAGTTAAATTTCTTACCATAAAATTAGTTGGCATTGAATAATCCTCATATATAAAATATCATAATTTAATTATGTGCGTTTTGTTTAATTTATATCATTTTATCATATGTAAAACAATAAAAAAAACACCCACACCGAAGTGTGAGTGCCAAAATAAGATTCGTATAAATCTTAACGTTTTGAGAATTGACCAGCCTTACGAGCTTTCTTAAGCCCTGGCTTCTTCCGTTCTTTCATCCGTGGGTCCCGAGTTAACAGACCAGCAGTCTTCAAAGCTTCCCGGAAGTCCGGATCAACTTCGAGCAATGCCCGGGCAATTCCAAGCCGGATTGCTCCAGCTTGACCTGAGAATCCACCACCATTTACGTTTACTAACGTATCGTAGTTACCGAGCGTTTCCGTAACGTTGTATGGTTGTAAGATAACTTCCCGCAAGTTTGGGAATGGGATGTAATCTTCAACATCGCGTTTGTTGACAATCACTTTCCCAGTACCAGGTACTAAGCGTACACGAGCAACTGAATCTTTACGGCGACCTGTGCCAGTATATTGTACTTTAGCCAATTGTGTTTCCTCCTTAAATTAGGTTGTTAATATCTAAAACTTCTGGTTTTTGCGCATCATTTTTGTGTTCTTCACCTGCATAAACGTGAAGTTTCTTAGCAATCTTACGTCCTAATGTACCATGAGGAAGCATTCCTTTTACGGATTGCTCAATTAACTTAGCTGGCTTCTTTTCGCGTAACATGCCAAATGATTCTTGCTTAATCCCACCAATGTATTGAGTGTGGTGGTAGTGCATCTTATCCTTTGCCTTGTGACCAGTTAAAGCCACTTTAGCAGCGTTGATAATAATGACGTGATCACCAGAGTCAACGTGTGGTGTGTATGTGGGTTTGTTTTTACCGCGTAAAACTGAAGCAGTAACGCTGGCAAGACGACCTAAAGGAACGCCTGCTGCGTCAATGATGTACCATTTGTGTTCAATTTCACCGGGCTTAGCCATGTATGTTGTACGCACTTTTTCTTCCTCCATGTTTCTGTGTTTGTTCGACACCTTATAAGTTTCCGGGGCTTATGTGGGGCAAACAATACCAACTACCATAATACAAAGAATCCCCTAGAATGTCAATCACTTCGCGGAATTAATCGCGGTCGTGACGCTTTTTTTCACTGTGTTCGGGGTCGTCTCCCGGGTAATAAACCCGTTTTAAAAAGAGCCCATGCGCGGGCATCGTGAGCCGGGCCTGCTGGCGATCTTGTACCGCTAACAGGCGCTGAATGTCATCGACCGGCCGTTTTTTCATCCCGATTTCAACCAGAACCGCGGTCATGATTCGGACCTGATTGTACATAAAGCCGTCCCCATAAAATTCCAACTGAATTTCCTGCACCGCTTCATCATAAGTGGCCTGGGTGCTAAAGATGGTGCGAATCCGACTTCCCGGTTTAGCCCCCGATGCCACAAATGAGGCAAAGTTGTGCGTTCCCACCAGGTCCTGAATCGCCGTTTCCATCCGGTTAAAATCGAGCGGAAAGCGCCAGTGCGCCGTATAAAACCGCTTAAACGGATCGGTAAACGGTCCGAGTGATAACCGGTACAGATACTTTTTCCCCGTCACGTCGTACCGCGCGTGAAATGTGTCCGGCACAATCTCGACGTCCTTAATCTGGATGTCTAAGGGACACATACTGTTGAGTCCCTTTAGCATTTTGTCCGCCGGAATCGGAAACGGAAAGTCGAAGTGAGCAACCTGCGCGAGGGCATGGACGCCCGCATCGGTTCGACCCGACCCGTACACCCCGAAGGTGCCGTCCGGTTGCTTCGCCATCCGATTCACAATCTTGGTAAGCACCCCTTCCACCGTTCGCTGGTGGGGTTGGCGTTGAAAGCCTGCAAACTGAGTTCCGTCATAGGCAAACGTGATTTTATAGCGTTGTGTCATTTACACCCCTCGCAATCCAATTACAATCAGGCCCACGAGCAGGATCAGCCCTAGGGCCGCGGTGTCTAAGCGGTGCCAGTGATACTGGTAGTAACTACTGCGGGGCTGACTCGCATCATACCCGCTCGCACCTAGGGCATCCGCCAGGTTATCCGCGTGCCTAAAGGCCGAGACTAGTAAGGGGATGATCAACGCCAGGAAGTTCTTGACCCGGTGCCAGAGCTTTCCGCTGTTAAAGACCACGCCACGGGACCGCTGAGCGTTCATAATCGTCTGCATCTCGTTCAACAGGGTCGGAATAAACCGGAGCGCAATTGAGATCATGATCCCAATCATGGCGACCGGTACCCCGATTCGTTTCAAGGGTGTCAGCAACGTCTCCACCCCTTTCGCAATCGAGTTTGGAGACGTGGTCACCGTCAAAAGCATCGCAACGATGATGATCAGTAAGAACCGGACAAAGATTAAGCCAGCCGTCGTCACCCCAACACTGGTGACGTTGATTGGTCCCCAGTGCCAGTAGGTCGTCCCGCCGTGCCCAAAGGCCAGCTGAATCACGACCGTAAACGCGATTAACCACACAAACGGCCGTAACGAGGTCACCAGCATGTGTAACGGCACCTGGGCTAGGCGGACCAGCATCAGGATGACGGCGGTCAACCAGGCGTAGTTCAGCCAGTTGTTCGCCAGTAAAATCCAGGTAATTAACAGAATCAGACCGACAATCTTCCCAGTTGGATGAAGCCGATGCAGAATCGAGTGGCCCGGCAGGTAGTTTCCAAAGACCAGTTGATTCATTTAGCCCCCTCCTTTCGCAGGTGCGCGAGAACCTGGGCTACCAGTTCCCGGCGGGTCAGAGGGAGCTGGTCGAATGAGATCCCCTGGGCTTGGAGCGCGCGCCCCACCCGCACCGCTCCGGGCAGTACGAACTGGTTCTGCGTGGTTTGAAAGAAGGCCCGGGGCGTCGTGTCCTGGGTAATGCGGCCGTGTTGCATCACTACCACCCGCTGCGCGTACCGGGCCACGATGTCCATTTCGTGGGTAATCATGATGATGGTAACGTGCTGCTCCCGATTTAGGCTTTGGAGTAATTCCAAAATCGCCCGTCGGCCGTGGCCATCGAGACCGACCGTCGGTTCATCAAGGATCAGGAGCTTCGGTTGGCTCGCCAGCACGCCGGCAATGGCCACCCGCCGCATCTGGCCCCCGGATAGTTCAAACGGGGAGCGGGTCAGTAATTCCGGAGCAATTCCCACCTGCGCTAAACTCGTCCGGGCTTGCCGTTCGGCCACCTCTGCGGTCGCCCCAAAGTTCCGCGGTCCAAAGGCGACGTCCTGCAGCACGGTTTCTGCAAACAACTGCTGTTCGGGGGATTGAAAGACCATTCCCACCTGGGAACGAAGCTGTTGCAACTGACTGGCCTTAAGCCGGGGCTGGAGCGAAGCGCCTAAAACCTCGACCGTTCCCGTCTGAGCGAACTGGAGTCCATTCAGGAGCTTCACCAACGTTGATTTCCCACTCCCGGTCGTCCCGACGATCGTCACAAACTCACCTGCAGCCACGCTTAAACTCACGTCATGCAGTGCAGTGTGCGCCACCGGCGTGTTAACCCCATAGGTATAGTGAACGTGGTTTAAAGTAACTTGGTGAGCCATTGAATCAATTCCTTTTCGTTTAAATCGTGGTCTGGGACGGGAACGCCAGCCGCCGCAAAATCGCGTTGAACCTGTAAGCTAAACGGCAGTTCCAGCTGTAGTTGCGTCAGGAGCTGGTCCTGTTGAAATAACACCGCTGGGGTACCCGTAAAAGCCACCTGGTGGTTGTCTAACGCCACCACCTGCTCGGCGATCCCTAACATTTCTAAGTCATGGGTGATGAGCACAATCGTTAGTCCGGTTTGTTGTTGCAGGCGTTTCACAATCTGGTTAAGTTCGGACTTGGCCTGGGGATCCAGCATGCTCGTCGCTTCGTCGAGGATTAAAACTTCGGGCGTCACTGCTAACGCACTTGCGAGAGCGACCCGTTGCTTTTGCCCACCTGAGAGCAAGCCGGGTTCGCGATCCCGGTACTCCCACATTCCCACTTGATCTAAGGCCGTGCGGACACGTTGCTGCATCACGGACCGGGGTACGTTCCGATTTTCCAACCCAAAGGCGGTGTTTTCGGCGACCGTGGCGCCGACAATTTGATCATCGGGATTTTGAAAGACGAGCCCAATGCGCTGCCGGAGCTTGCTACTGGTGGTGGCTGTGACCTCCTCCTGATCAAGGAAAATGTGCCCCTGATCGGCAGTCAACAAGCCGGTCATCAGCTTGGCAATCGTACTCTTCCCACTTCCATTCGCCCCGACGAGGGCAACCGTTTGCCCGGCCGGAATTTGGAAGGAAACCTGCTGGAGCACCGGCGTTTCTGGTTGGTACGCAAAGTCAACACCCTGAAATTCAATTGTCGCGGTCACAATCACCACCTCCTTGGGATTGGAATTTAATTTTATGTATAAAAAAATCACTAAAAGATTGAGGCGCATGGTCAGACCACATTCAAGCTAGACTTGGACCTTCCATCATCATAACGCTTTATACCTCAACCTTAGTGATTCAGTGAAAATATGAAATTAGGGCAACCTAATCATTAAACAAATTCTAAGATAACCATTTGTGCACCATCACCACGACGTGGCATCGTCTTCAAAATCCGGGTGTAACCACCTTGACGATCTTGATACTTAGGTGCGAGTTCATCAAACAATTTTTGTAATGCCGTAGTAACTTTGATGTCATCGCCGTCTTCTTTTACATCGGCAATCGTGTTTTGTAAGTAAGCAGCAGCCCGCCGACGTGCAGCTAAGTCACCCTTCTTACCTAACGTCACCATTTGTTCGGCTAATGATCTAACCGTCTTTGCTTTAGCTTCGGTCGTTTCGATCCGATCGTTGACGATTAATTCAGTAGTCAAGTTACGAAGCATAGCACGACGAGGGCCTTTTTCGCGACCAAATTTACGATAACTCATAAGTGGGAGCCTCCTTTTTAATTAGTCTTCTTTACGAAATGATAATCCAAGCCCTTCCAGCTTCTGTTCGATTTCTTCCAGGGACT
Source organism: Fructilactobacillus myrtifloralis (assembly GCF_024029335.1). Taxonomy (NCBI): domain Bacteria; kingdom Bacillati; phylum Bacillota; class Bacilli; order Lactobacillales; family Lactobacillaceae; genus Fructilactobacillus; species Fructilactobacillus myrtifloralis. The sequence continues at coordinate 572,193 of NZ_CP097116.1, forward strand.
TGCGTCCGAGGTTGCGAACTTTCATCATGTCAGCCATGGATTTATCGGTTAATTCTTGCACGGTATTAATTCCAGCTCGTTTTAAACAATTGTAAGAACGAACGGAAAGATCCAATTCTTCAATTGACATTTCGAGCATTTTTTCTTTATGGCTTTCTTCTTTTTCCACCATGACGTTAGCTTGTTGGGCCTTGTCCGTGAGGTCCACGAACATTTCTAAGTGTTGTGATAACACTTTAGCTGCCAAGCTAATCGCTTCGGAAGGAGTAATTGAACCATTAGTCCAAACATCGAGAGTCAATTTATCAAAGTCATCACGCTGTCCAACACGCGTATCTTCAACCTGATAGTTAACACGTTCGATTGGGGTATAGATAGAATCGACTGGTAACACGCCAATTGGCATTTCGTCATTTCTAGCTTTGTTTTCTTCAGCTGATACATAACCACGGCCCTTGTTAGCCGTTACCGTCATGTGTAAAGTAGCACCCTCAGCAACCGTTGCAATGTGCAAATCGGGATTCAAAATCGTGGTATCACTGTCAGTGACGAGGTCAGCCCCAGTTACATCGGCCGGACCAGTAACGTTCACACTCATCGTGTGGGTTTCGTTTTGATCGTCTTCACTGTCAATTTTCAATTTCAACTTTTTCAAGTTCAAAATGATCTTTGTGACATCCTCAGTAACCCCTTTAACGGTTGAGAATTCGTGTAAAACACCATCAATTTGAACACTAGTAACTGCAGCGCCTGGTAAAGAAGCTAGTAAAACTCGTCGCAAAGAGTTCCCTAAGGTTGTCCCGTAGCCACGTTCTAATGGTTCGACAACTACTTCACCATAGTTATTTGTTTCTTCAATTTTGTGAATGTTTGGCTTTTCAAATTCAATCATTCTAACTTCTACCCCTTTCAAACAGCGTTGAGTCTATTACACAATGAGCTTGCATTAATATTAAACTCGACGACGTTTTGGAGGACGGCAACCGTTATGAGGAACTGGAGTAACGTCACGAATTGCGGCAACTTCCAGTCCAGTTGTTTGTAAAGCCCGAATTGCAGATTCACGACCTGAACCAGGCCCCTTAACTGCAACTTCCACAGTCTTCATACCATGTTCCATTGCTGCTTTTGCGGCAGCTTCAGCAGCCATTTGAGCAGCAAATGGAGTTGATTTACGACTACCACGGAAACCTAATGCACCAGCAGATGACCAAGCGATCGCGTTTCCTTGAACGTCAGTAATCATTACTAAGGTGTTGTTGAACGTTGAGTGAATGTGAGCCACACCAGCTTCAACGTGCTTTCTTGCTTTCCGTTTGCGAGTATTCTTCTTAACCATAGGGACTGATAACCTCCTTTTTAATTATTATTTTTTCGTTCTCTTACCTTTTCTGGTCCGAGCGTTATTCTTCGTGTGTTGACCTCTCGAAGGCAAACCACGACGGTGACGCAAACCACGGTATGAACCGATTTCTGAGAGCCGTTTGATGTTCATGCTAACTTCACGACGCAAGTCACCTTCGATTGTGTATTCATCGAGAGCAACCCGGATCTTATCTTCTTGTTCAGGAGTTAAGTCTTGCGTCCGAACGTCTTCTGAAACCCCAGCTTGTTGCAACACTTTTTGGGCAGTTGTGTTACCAACTCCGTAAATGTAAGTCAGGGCAATGACAACACGCTTGTTACGTGGTAAATCTACTCCGGCAATACGAGCCATTAATGTCCACCTCCTCTAATTTAGTCTTATTTTCCTTGGCGTTGTTTGTGCTTAGCGTTGGCTGAGCAAATTACCATTACTCGACCCTTGCGCTTAATAATCTTGCAGTTTTCGCACATCTTTTTTACTGATGGTCTTACTTTCATTTTATAACCCTCCTAGATAAAAGGTCTTACTTAAACCGATAAGTAATGCGACCTTTGGTTAAATCATATGGTGACATCTCAACAGTTACCCGGTCTCCTGGAAGTATCTTAATGTAATGCATTCTAATCTTACCAGAAACATGCGCTAAGATTTCGTGGCCGTTTTCAAGTTCGACCCGAAACATGGCGTTTGGTAACGTTTCGGTAATTTTTCCTTCGATTTCAATTACGTTATCTTTCGACACAACAATCCTCCAAAATTTAAATCAATCAAATCCGCTCTAAAAACCGTTCCCAATACCTACCAATATAGCATATTAGCAGGCATTCGACAACGAAGCTGTTATTTGGTTTGCAATTGAGACAACACTTGATTGATTTCCTTAGTAACCTCCGCGATGGCTTGGTTCCCATCCACCGTGTGCAACAACTTGCGTTTCGAATAGAAGTCAATTAATGGGGTATTCATCTTTAAATTAACATCTAACCGATTCTTCACGGTTTCCGGCTTGTCATCGCTTCGTTGGTAAAAGACATGTCCACCACAAACATCACACGTACCTTCAACACGAGGCTTTTTGTACAATTTATGATAAGTAGCACCACAGTTTTTACAAATGAACCGACCAGACAACCGTTCCACGAGGGTTTGCGGATCAACATCAATGTTTAACACCGCATCGAGTGGTTTGGCTAACTTGGTGGTCATCTTTTCTAGTTGTTCGGCCTGAACAATGGTCCGGGGAAATCCGTCCAACAAGTACCCAGGTTGGGTATCAGGTTGTTGTAAGCGTTCCTCAACGATCCCACAGGTCACGTCATCTGGAACTAAGTCCCCGCGATCAATGTACGTTTGGGCTTTCACTCCCAACGGCGTTTGTTGCTTAATTGCAGCCCGGAAGATGTCTCCGGTGGAAATATGAGGAATCCCATATTGCTCTACAATAAAATCAGCTTGCGTACCCTTCCCAGCACCGGGAAGACCCATAATCAACAAATTCATTGACATTCGTTTGTGCCTCCTACTTTGCCTTGGGATCATTTTGAATGAACCCGGTATATTCTTGCCGCATGGTTAAACCCTTGATTTGGTTCATGAATTCGATGGTTACTCCCACAATAATCAGGAGGTTGGTTCCACCGAGTCCAATTGAACTATTTAAGTTCCAGACGTTTTGGGCAATCAACGGGATAATCGAAACGACCCCTAAGAATAATGCCCCAATCGTACTTAACCGCATCAATAACCGCGAAACGTAATCCTGCGTTCCCCGACCGGGCCAGACACCAGGAATGTAACTCCCCTGCTTTTGCAAGTTTTCAGCCAGTTTTTGCGGATTAACCTGCACAAAGGCGTAGAAGAACGTGAAGACCACAATCAGAATCGTGTAAAAGGTCGCTCCCATTGGAGTTTGCATGTTAAACAATTCTGATAAGAATTTGAACCAGCCCGACTCACCGTAGTTCTTCGTAAAGAACATTAGGATCGTTTGGGGCGTTGAGATAAAGGCACTGGCAAAGATGACGGGAATCACTCCCGCAACGTTCACCTTGAGGGGCAGGTAACTGGAATCAGCTGACCCAGCGGCCCGCCGCGTGTATTGAATTGGAATCCGACGTTCGGCTTGTTGCACCCAGGTCACAAAGGTCACGATGATCAGCATAATGATGATCAACGCCACGATGAAGAGGGCGGGTTCCCACATTTGATCCATGGCCGTTCCCTGAATGTAATCCCGGTAAATGCTGTCAAATCCAGTGGGGATGTTGGCAACAATTCCGGCAAAGATAATCATGGAAACTCCTTGCCCAACTCCCTTGTCGGTAATCATGTCTCCCATCCAAGTGGTTAACATGGTTCCGGCGGTCAGGATCAGACCAATACTAATGTAAGTTCCAATCCCGGGGTTTTGCACCAGTTTTAAACTACTTAAAGCGTTAAAACCGGCCGTAATTCCAATTGACTGGGCAAAGGCGAGAAAGACGGTCAGCCGCTTGGTCACTTTATCAAGCTTTAAGCGTCCAACTTCTCCCTGCTTCCCCCATTCCACAAACTTTGGAACGATGTCCATTTGTAATAACTGAACCACAATTTGAGCAGTAATGTAAGGTGAAACTCCCATCGCAAAGATCGAATAGTTAGTTAAACCTCCACCACTGAACATGTTCAAAACGTTAACTAACCCAGAAGAAGCAACTTCTTGAAGTGCCTTTGCGTTAATCCCTGGGACTGTAATGTAAGCACCCAGTCGAAACACAGCGAGAACAAACAGCGTGAACAAAATTTTGTTCCGAATGCCTTTGTCTTGGAATGCACTTTTTAAGGTTGATAACATTAGATCACCTCAGCTTTACCGCCGGCATCTTCAATTGCTTTTTTCGCACTTGCAGAGAACTTGTTGGCTTGAACCGTCAACTGTTTGTCAAGTTGACCGTTACCAAGCACCTTAATTCCGTCCTTGAGGTTCCGGATAATGCCAGTTTCTACTAATGCTTCAGGAGTTACTTCGGCACCGTTGTCAAACGCGTTCAGTTCATTAACGTTCACGATCACAATGTCCTTGCGGTGAATGTTAGTGAATCCGCGTTTCGGAATCCGACGGTACAAAGGCATTTGGCCCCCTTCAAAACCTAAACGGGTTTTGCCACGGGCTTTTTGTCCTTTTTGTCCCCGACCAGACGTTTTACCCTTGCTGGAACGACCACGACCCTTCCGAGTCCGTTCGGAACGTGAACCTTCAGCAGCTTTTAATTCGTCTAACTTCATGAATTGCACCTCCTCTTACTTTAAATGTAATTAATCCTTAACTTGTTCAACGTCAACTAGGTGAGCAATTTTGAATAATGCTCCCCGCGTTGCTGCATTATCGGGCTTGATTACACTACTGTTAATCCGGCCTAATCCTAATGCTTCCACAATCTTACGTTGTTTGGGAAGACGATGAGCAGCACTGTGAACTAAAGTAATCTTTAATTGAGCCATCTGTATCTCCTCCTTATTCAGCTAAGTGGTCTGCGGAAACACCACGAAGTTCTGAAACTTCAGTAGCACTCTTCAGTCCCTTTAGCCCTTCGAAAGTTGCCCGGATAACGTTGATTGCTGTGTCAGAACCAAGTCGTTTACTGGTAACATCGTTGATTCCCGCTAAATCCATAACGGCACGAACGGCACCACCAGCAGCTACTCCAGAACCTTCTTCGGCTGGTTTTAACATAATCTTACCCCCACCGTAAACTCCAACGATTTCGTGGGGAATCGTCGTTCCAACGATTGGAACTTCGATCAAGTTCTTCTTAGCAGCTTCAACGGCCTTCCGAATGGCTTCTGGAACTTCTTGCGCTTTTCCAGTTCCAAAACCAACGTGACCATTTTTGTCACCAACAACAGCTAGGGCAGCAAACCGTAGCCGACGTCCACCTTTAACAACCTTTGTAATCCGGTTGATGGCAACAACATTATCATCTAAATCCAATTTGTTCGGATCAATAAATTTAGCCATGCGAGTGTCTTCCTCCTTTGATTAAAATTCGAGTCCATTTTCGCGAGCGCCAGATGCTAAGGCAGCCACACGACCATGGTATAAGTAACCACCACGGTCAAAAACAACTTTTTTGATGTTTTTGGCAGTAGCCCGGTCAGCAACTAACTTTCCAACGCTGTTCGCTTGTTCCGTCTTGTTGCTTCCAGTTACTTCTTTGTCAAGAGTTGAGGCACTAGCTAGCGTTACACCCGCTACGTCATCAATTACTTGAGCGTAGATGTTTTTGTTAGAACGGAAAACGTCTAAACGTGGGCACTCAGCAGTACCAGCAATTTTACTACGAACACGAGCATGTCTTACCTTTCGTGTTTTGTTTTTGCTTGGTTTTGAAATCAAAATAGTCACCTCTATTATCTGTTTAAAAACTACTTACCAGTCTTACCTTCTTTAAGCACAATCCGTTCGCCTTCGTAACGAATCCCTTTCCCTTTGTAAGGTTCTGGGGAACGAATAGCCCGGACTTTAGCGGCAAAATCACCAACGTGTTGTTTGTTAATTCCTTCGATTTGAATCGTCGTGTTGTCAGGAACTTGCACGTCAAGATCTTCTGGAAGTGGTACTTCAACGGGGTTTGAGTAACCAACGTTTAAAATTAAGGTCTTCCCCTTTAATTGGGTCCGGTATCCAACCCCAACTAACTTAAGGTTCTTCTTAAATCCGTTAGCAACTCCTTCAACCATGTTGTTGAAGTTGGCACGTGAAGTTCCGTGCATTGCGCGCATTTTGTTGTCGTACTTACCAGCTGGTTCGAAGTTAACTTCGTTACCGTTAACCTTCATTTCCACCATTGGAGAGAAAGTTGCCGTTAATTCACCCTTAGGACCCTTAACGGTCACTTGGTCGCCGTTTTGAGAGATCGTAACCCCTTCTGGGATTTCAACTGTTTTGTAACCAATTCTACTCATCTGTTAAACACCTCCATTTCCGTTGTGATTATTACCAAACGTAAGCTAACACTTCGCCACCGACTTTTTTGTCGCGAGCTTCTTTGTCAGTGATAACTCCATTTGAAGTTGAGATGATTGCAATCCCTAAACCGTTCAAGACCTTAGGAACATCATCTGATTTAACGTACGAACGTAAACCAGGCTTTGAAATCCGTTTCAAGCCCGAAATAACGCGTTCGTCGTTTTTTCCATATTTGAGGAAAACCCGGATTACGCCTTGTTTATCGTCTTCGATGTATTCAACCCGACTGATAAATCCTTCGCGCTTCAAGATTTCAGCAATATTACGTTTAATTTTTGATGCAGGTACATCAACTGAAGTATGGCGTGCCATGTTGGCATTCCGAATTCGAGTTAAAAAGTCTGCAATTGGATCTGTCATTGCCATTAGCGTGGAACCTCCCTTTTAGTTTGTTTTTTCTACCAACTAGCTTTCTTCATGCCAGGAATTTGACCCCGGTGGGCAAGTTGACGTAAGCAAACCCGGCATAAGTGGAACTTTTGGTAAACCGCACGAGGTCGACCACAACGTTCGCAACGAGTGTAGTTTTGAGTAGAGAACTTAGCTGGACGCTTGTTCTTTTCTACCATCGATTTTTTAGCCAAATTAAAACCTCCTATTTAGCGAAAGGCATTCCAAATTGTTTGAGCAATTCGTGGCCTTCTTCATCAGTTTTAGCGGTCGTTACCAGCACGATATCTAACCCACGTACTCGGTTAACGTCATCGTAGTTAATTTCTGGGAAAATCAATTGTTCTTTAATTCCCACCGTGTAGTTCCCCCGACCATCAAAGGAGCGGTTAGGCACCCCGTGGAAGTCACGAACTCGTGGTAAGGACACGTTGATTAATTTGTCCAAGAAGTCGTACATTTTGTCACCGCGGAGGGTTACTTTAGCTCCGATTGGCATTCCTTCCCGCAGACGGAAAGCGGCAATCGATTTCTTAGCTTTCGTAACCAACGGTTTTTGACCAGAAATTAACGTTAGTTCGTTAACGGCCTCATCTAGGTTCTTCGAATTTGTTACTGCATCACCAACACCCATATTCAAAACAATTTTTTCAAGTTTTGGTCCTTGCATAATTGATGAATAGTTGAATTTTTCTACTAGTGCTGGGAGAATTTCTTTCTTATATCTTTCTTCTAAACGAGTAGACATGCGAATTGTTTCCTCCTTTCACTGACAATCGTTAGTCGATTGCTTTGTGTGATTTCTTTGAAATACGAACTTTTTTACCATCTTTAACTTCGATGCCAACCCGAGTTGGTTCGTTAGTTGATGGGTCGATTAACATTACGTTTGAGGCACTGATTGGTGCTTCAACGTCGAAAACACCACCTTGGGGGTTTCCTTGCGAAGCTTTTTCATGCTTCTTTACTTTGTTGATTCCTTCAACAACTACACGGTTATCGGCAGCAAGTACTTGGGTGATTTTGCCATCTTTTCCCTTGTCTTTTCCAGCGATTACGCGCACTTTGTCACCAGTTTTTAAGAACATTAATCTGGCACCTCCTTATTTTTGTGATTGGATTAAAGAACTTCAGGCGCTAATGAAACGATCTTCATAAAATTGTTATTCCGTAATTCACGAGCAACCGGTCCAAAAATACGGGTACCTTTCGGGCTCTTATCATCGTTAACCAAAACAGCGGCGTTTTCATCAAAACGAATGTAGGAACCATCATTACGACGGGAAACCGCCTTAGTTCTTACGATAACTGCTTTAACCACGTCCCCTTTTTTGACAACGCCACCTGGTGTTGCTTGTTTAACAGTAGCAACAATTACGTCACCAATTCCAGCATAACGAACTCGTGAACCACCTAAAACTTTGATAGTTAAAAGTTCGCGGGCACCAGAGTTATCGGCAACCTTCAAACGACTTTCTTGTTGGATCATAGTAAGTGTGTCCTCCCTTCAGCTTTAAAATCAAAATACGATCAAGCGACACAAAGCTAGATAATAACGGCTTCTTCAACAACATCAACGAGACGGAAGTGGACCGACTTCGATAATGGCCGTGTTTCCATGATTTCAACAATATCGTTCATCTTAGCCCGATTGTTTTCATCGCGCGCTTTGTACTTCTTGGTGTATTTGATCCGCTTACCATAAGTTGGATGTGTTTTAGTCGTTTCAACGGCAACCGTGATGGTTTTGTCCATTTTGTCAGAAACAACTCGACCTCTGTATCTCTTACGTTCATTACGTTCTGCGCTCATCTACATAACCCTCCTTTTCTCGGATTTTATTGATTTAATTCCTTTTGCCGCAAAGCTGTTTTGAGCCGGGCGATGGTCTTCCGGACAGTTCTCAAACGAGCGGTGTTTTCCAATTGACCAGTGGCTAATTGAAACCGAAGATTGAACAATTCCTTTTTGTAATCTTGTTCCTTAGCACGCATTTCGTCAGTGGTTAACTTACTAATTTCTTTAGCCTTCATTTGATTCGCCACCTACTTCCTCACGTTTAATAATCTTAGTACGAATTGGCAACTTGTTTGAAGCTAAAGTCAAGGCTTTAATGGCAGTCTCTTCGTTAACACCGGCAACTTCGAAAAGTACCTTACCGCGCTTAACGGGAGCAACCCATCCAGCTGGACTACCTTTCCCTTTACCCATTCGAACTCCAATACCTTTTTCCGTGTATGACTTTTGGGGGAAAATTTTGATCCAAACTTTTCCCCCACGCTTCATGCAACGAGTAATGGCAATTCGGCAAGCTTCAATTTGTCTGTTAGTAATCCAATGTGAATCAATGGCTTGTAAACCATATTCACCGAAAGCAACGCTGTTTCCGCCCTTTGAGTGACCGCGTAATTTACCACGGTGTTCACGACGGTGCTTAACACGTTTTGGTACAAGCATGTTTACTTACCTCCCTTACGATTTTCCTCAGGTTTGTCAGGTAAAACTTCACCACGGTTAATCCAAGTTTTCACACCAATTGAACCATAAGTAGTGTGGGCTTCGTTCCATGAGTAGTCGATGTCAGCACGTAACGTGTGCAGCGGAACCCGACCTTCTGAATAACTTTCGATCCGAGCCATGTCAGCTCCGTTCAAACGGCCAGCTGATTGAGTTTTAACCCCAGTGGCACCAGCCCGCATAACGCCCTTCATTGCTTGGCGCATTGCCCGACGGAATGCTACCCGACCTTCTAGTTGACGAGCGATGTTTTCTCCAACTAAGTCAGCTTCGAGATCTGGTTTCTTAACTTCCACGATGTTGATGTGCACACGGCGACCCGTTAACTTGTTCAAGGCTTGCCGTAAGCTTTCAACTTCTGATCCACCCTTACCAATCACCATTCCTGGCTTAGCAGTGTGAATCGAGATGTTAACCCGTTTAGCAGCCCGTTCGATATCAATTTCTGATACGGAAGCGTCCGCTAAGCGTTTTTCGAGGTAGCCACGAATCTTCAAATCTTCATTTAAGTATGAAGCGAATTTATCGTCATTTGCAAACCATTGTGCTTGCCAACCACGGGTAACACCAATTCGTAAACCATTCGGATTAATTTTTTGACCCATGTTCTATCCCTCCTTTTGTTCTGATACTACGATTGTGATGTGACTAGTACGTTTGTTGATGGGAGAAGCAGAACCTTTTGCCCGGGGACGGAACCGTTTTAAGGTTGGTCCTTCGTCGGCATAAGCTTCGCTTACAACCAAGGTTTGACCGTCAAGATCAAAGTTGTTTTCTGCGTTAGCAACGGCAGAGCGTAACACTTTTTCCACAACGGGAGATGCCCCGCGGGGAGTGAACTTCAAGATTGAAGTTGCTTCTGCAACCTGCTTGCCTCTAATAAGATCTAAAACAAGGCGGACCTTACGAGGGGCAATGCGAACAGTTTTAGCGATTGCTTTTGCTGATGTAACTTGTTCAGCCATTAGATATCCTCCTTGTTATACAGTTTTTTTGTCGGTATTTCCGTGACCGTGGAATGTCCGAGTTGGTACGAATTCACCAAGTTTGTGGCCTACCATGTCTTCTTGGATGAACACTGGGACATGATGTCTACCGTTGTAAACTGAGATAGTGTATCCAATGAAACTTGGGAAAATCGTCGAACGACGTGACCAAGTCTTGATAACCGTTTTCTTTTCTTGGTCTTTTTGCGCGTCAATCTTCTTTAAGAGTGATTGGTCGGCAAATGGTCCCTTCTTTAAACTACGACTCATTAATGAAACCTCCTCTTCATGTACTGATGGTGCTCAAGCTGCAATTAACTTACATCTTGGAGCCTTTACGACGACGTACAATAAACTTGCTTGAACGTGCAGTCTTCTTCCGGGTTTTCTTCCCAGCAGTCTTTTTGTGCCATGGAGATAATGGAGATGGGTAACCGATTGGGGCTTTCCCTTCCCCACCACCATGGGGGTGATCATTCGGGTTCATTACTGATCCACGAACGTGAGGCCGTTGACCACGGTAACGAGTCCGTCCGGCTTTCCCCCAGTTGATTAAGGAATGTTCTTCGTTTCCAACCGTTCCAATCGTGGCACGACAAACGGACAGGATCATCCGAACTTCCCCAGAAGGTAATTTAACCAAGGAGTACTTGCTACCAGGTTCGTTACTCAATAATTGAGCCGAGTTTCCAGCAGAACGAGCCAATTGGCCACCCTTACCAGGTTTTAATTCGATATTGTGAATGGTACTACCCACTGGAATATCTTGTAATGCCAACGTGTTTCCGATCTTGATGTCAACATCTTTTCCAGATTCGACAACATCGCCGACCTTCAAGCCCTTAGGAGCTAAGATGTACGATTTAATCCCATCTTCGTAAACAACTAACGCAATGTTAGCGCTCCGGTTAGGATCGTATTCGATCGTCTTTACAGTTGCTGGCACATCATCATGGTTCCGTTTGAAATCAATCACACGGTACTTGTGTTTGTTTCCACCACCACGGTGACGAACAGTCATGCGACCGGAGTTGTTCCGACCAGCAGTCTTGGAGTTTGCAGCAACTAAGCTCTTTTCCGGCTTGTTCGTCGTAATTTGGCTGTAGTCAATGCTCGTCATATTCCGCCGACCGTTAGTGGTTGGTTTATATTTCTTTAAAGCCACGTTGTTTCCCTCCTATTCTATGAGTTATTCTTCAGAGAATAATTTGATTTCGTCTGAATCGTTGGTGAGCGTTACGATTGCTTTCTTCCGTTTCTTGGTAAAACCAACGTAACGACCCTGACGTTTTTCTTTCCCGCGCACGTTCATCAAGTTCACTTTTTTAACCTTAACGCCGAATATTTCTGCAACCGCGTCGCGAACTTGGTTTTTGTTTGCTCGTAAATCAACATCAAATGTGTACTTCTTTTCGTCCATCCGGTCGGTTGAAGCTTCGGTGATGACCGGACGTAAAATAATATCTCGTGCATCCATTATGCGAGCACCTCCTCTACTTGAGAAAGAGCAGCTTTGGTAATGATAACTTTTTGACTGTTCAAGACGTCTAAGGCGTTAACCCCTTTACCACTAATAACTTTAACGTTATCAAGGTTCCGTGCTGAACGAGCTGCATTGTCGTTACCGTCTTCCAAAACTACTAGCGTTTTCGTAGCTGCATCAAGATTCTTCAACAGGCTAGCAAATTCCTTCGTCTTTGGTGCATCAAAGCTTAGAGAATCAACTACGAGTAAATCACCGTTAGCAACTTTTTCAGAGAGTACTGATTTAACAGCTAATCTCGTAACCTTCTTTGGTAAGTGGTAGCTGTATGAACGAGCTTGTGGTCCGAAGACAACTCCTCCACCAACCCATTGTGGTGACCGAATTGAACCTTGACGAGCACGACCAGTTCCCTTTTGTCTCCATGGTTTCTTTCCACCACCACGAACTTGACCTCTGGACTTAGTTCCGTTGGTTCCTTGGCGGAGGGAAGCGCGTTGCATTACCACTGTGTCGAAGACAACGGCTTCGTTGGGTTCAATGTTGAAAATGGCTTCGTTTAATTCCACTTCACCATTTTTACTTCCATCTTGTTTATATAATGATACGCTTGTCATTTACGGTTCCTCCTTTCTTTATTTTCTTGATTCGCTAGCAGCTGTCCGAACAGTTACTAGGGTTTTGTTAGCACCTGGAACGTTTCCTTTGATCAATAAGACGTTGTTTTCAACGTCAGCCTTAACGATTTCAAGGTTTTGAATGGTAACCGTTTTGTTACCCATCCGACCAGGTAATTTCATACCTTTAACCACGCGGTTAATGATAACCCCTAATGAACCAGGGCGACGGTGGTAACGGGAACCGTGCGTAGCCGGTCCACGGCGTTGACCATCTTTGTGGATGTTACCTTGGTAACCATGACCTTTAGTAGTACCCGTAACGTCAACGATGTCACCAGCTGCGAATGTGTCAGCCTTAACTTCGTCACCAACTTTGTAGTCTCCTAAGTCGACATCGCTGATTTCACGAATGAAGCGCTTAGGAGTAGTATTTGCCTTTTTAACATGACCTTGTTCAGGCTTGTTGCTTAATACTGAACGTTTGTCGTCAAACCCAAGTTGGATTGCTTCGTAACCGTCCGTTTCGTTGTTTTTAACTTGTAAAACAACGTTTGGCGTTACATCAACAACAGTTACTGGTACCAGCTCACCGTTGTCAGCAAACACTTGCGTCATGCCGACCTTTTTCCCTAAGATTCCTTTTTTGGTCATGAGTACACCTCCAATATTTTGTAATTAAATTAAAGTTTGATTTCGATATCCACACCACTAGGCAAGTCTAACTTCATTAATGAGTCGACCGTCTTTGGAGTGGGGTTCAAAATATCAATTAACCGCTTGTGGGTTAACATTTCGAATTGTTCCTGAGCCTTACTGTATTTAAATGGTGATGCTAACACAGTGTATAAAGCTCTTTCCGTTGGCAGTGGAATTGGACCAGAAATGTTGGCCCCAGTTCTTTGTGCCGTTGCTACAATCTTGTCAGCAGCTTGATCTAAACTGCGGTGTTCGTAAGCTTTCAACCGGATACGAATTTTTTCTTTTGCCATAATTATCCCTCCTTCGTCTATTTTCCAAAAATTGACTAACTCCGTAGAAATTACCGGCGTCCCTGCCATGGCAAAGCGGCCGGGTGTGCCGCAACCTTCTACATCAACGCTATCTACTCAATTTAGGGCACACTGTCCCCTATAATTTAAGCACTATTCCATCTTACTTGATAAACGCTGATCTTTCAAGGGTTTTCGCCGAAGAAAGCAAAAAAGTTTTGCCAGCTAACTGCCAGCAAAACTTTTTTAGTTGGAGACGAATCGCGCTTAGGCTTCGCCACCGTTTTGTTTAATAATATCTTCTTGAATGTTCTTTGGAACGGCCGTGTAGTGGTCAAATGACATCGTAAACGTTCCCCGACCTTGAGTAGCTGAACGCAGGTCCGTTACGTATCCAAACATTTCTGCCAATGGCACCATGGCGTGAATGTCTTCGGCCCCATCACGAGCTTCCATTCCTTCGATGTTTCCCCGTCGAGCGGTAACTTGACCCATTACGTCACCCATGTATTCTTCTGGAACCCGGATATCAACCTTCATGATTGGTTCCAAAATCTTAGGATCAGCTTTCTTAGCTGCTTCTCTGAGGGCTAATGAAGCGGCAATCTTGAAGGCTGCTTCACTAGAATCGACATCATGGTAACTACCATCGTATAACTTGGCTTTCAAGTCAATCAATGGGTATCCGGCTAGAACACCGTTTTCCATAGCTTCTTTCAAACCTTGTTCAACAGATGGAATGTATTCACGAGGCACAACCCCACCAACGATGGCGTCTTCAAAGGAGAATCCTTCCCCTTCAGCACTGGGCGTGAATTCGATGTAAACATCACCATATTGACCTTTACCACCAGATTGCCGCACGAACTTACCTTCGGCGCTAACTTGCTTACTGAAGGCTTCCCGGTACGCAACTTGAGGAGCACCAATGGAAGCATCCACACCAAACTCACGACGCATCCGTTCGATAATGATGTTCAACTGCAACTCACCCATTCCAGCAATGATCGTTTGACCAGTTTCTTGGTCAGTATTTGCTTGGAAGGTTGGGTCTTCTTCAGACAGTTTTTGTAAGGCCGTGTTCATCTTGTTTTGGTCGGCCTTGGTCTTTGGTTCGATGGAAACTTGGATCACTGGTTCTGGGAATTCCATTGATTCCAGAATCAACGGGTGATCTTGGTCCGTCAAGGAGTCTCCAGTCGTCGTGTTCTTCAAACCAATCGTAGCGGCGATATCACCAGAGAAAACTTCGGGGATTTCTTGCCGTTGGTCAGAGTGCATTTGCACTAGCCGACCGGCCCGTTCCCGTTTGCCCTTGGTAGCGTTCAAGATGTACGAACCGGATTCCAACGTTCCCCGGTAAACCCGGATAAAGGTCAACCGACCAACGTATGGGTCCGTCATGATCTTGAAGGCCAAGGCAGCGAAGTCACCGTTATCATCAGCGCGAACTTCTACTTGCGCATCGTCATTTTCTGGATCAGTAGCCATGTAAGGACGAACTTCCAGTGGAGATGGCAGGTAGTCAATCACACCGTCCATCATCATTTGAACCCCTTTGTTCTTGTAAGCTGATCCAGCGTAAACTGGGTACAGTTCCAAGTTCAAAGTTGCCCGCCGAATTCCACCTTTGATGTCTTCTTCGGTTAGTTCTTCACCTTCCAAGAATTTACCCATCACGTCGTCGTCAACGTCGGCAACGGCTTCAATCATGCTTTCGCGCGCAGCTTGAGCCTTTTCTTGGTAGTCAGCTGGAATATCAACCGTATCCCAGTTTTCCCCTTCTTTATCTTCGTCGTAGACGTACGCCTTCATCTTCACCAGGTCAATAACCCCAGCAAAGTCGGATTCAGCCCCAATCGGAACTTGCACCGGAACGGCGTTAGCGTGTAACCGGTCTTTAATGGTTTGCACGGACCAGTCAAAGTCGGCCCCCATTTTATCCATCTTGTTGATGAACACAATCCGGGGAACACTAAAGTCAGAACATTGTCGCCAAACCGTTTCAGTTTGGGGTTCTACTCCGGCTTCACCATCCATTACCACGATTCCACCATCAAGCACCCGGAGGGAACGTTCCACTTCGGCCGTGAAGTCCACGTGTCCTGGAGTATCGATGATGTTAACCCGGTAACCCTTCCATTCGGCCGTCGTAGCGGCTGACTGGATGGTGATTCCCCGTTCTTTTTCTTCTTCCATGAAATCCATTTGGGAAGCTCCATCATGAGTTTCACCAATTTTGTGGATCCGACCCGTGTAGTAAAGTACCCGTTCAGTCGTCGTGGTTTTCCCAGCATCGATGTGGGCCACGATCCCGATGTTTCGGGTTTTGTCTAACGGAAATGCACGTTTGTTAGCCATGTTAAACTCCTTTATTTTCTAATCATTCGAAAAAAGTGGCTAAATAATTAGCCACCTCACCTTGCCAATCTGTAATCAGCAGCTGCTTACCAACGGTAATGAGCGAAAGCCCGGTTGGCTTCGGCCATTTTGTGAGTATCTTCCCGTTTCTTCACTGCTGCTCCAGTGTTGTTTGAAGCATCGATAATTTCTTTTGCAAGCCGGTCCGTCATGGTGTGTTCCCCACGTAGCCGGGCGTAGCTAACAATCCAACGTAACCCTAAAGTAGTTCTCCGGTTAGGACGAACTTCGATCGGAACTTGGTAGTTTGATCCACCAACCCGCCGGGCCTTAACTTCCAGCACTGGCATTACGTTTTTCATTGCTTCTTCAAAAACTTCAACTGGATCGTTACCAGTTTGGTCTTTGATTTCTTCAAATGCACCGTATAAAATTTCTGATGCAGTTCCTCGCTTACCATCTAACATCAAGTGGTTGATTAACTTCGAAACCAACTTTGAGTTATAGATTGGATCAGGAAGGATTTCGCGTTGTTGAACTTTTCCTTTTCTAGGCATCTAAAGGTCCTCCTCAATTAGTCGATTTATTTCTTGTCCTTCGGCCGCTTCGTACCGTACTTCGAACGTCCTTGACGACGATCTTGAACTCCGGCAGTATCAAGCGCACCACGGATAACGTGGTAACGAACCCCAGGTAAATCCTTTACACGACCACCACGGATTAAGACCACACTGTGTTCTTGTAAGTTGTGACCAATTCCAGGAATGTAAGCCGTTACTTCGTACAAGTTTGAAAGCCGCACACGAGCGTACTTCCGCAAGGCCGAGTTAGGCTTCTTTGGTGTCATCGTTCCCACACGAGTAGCAACTCCCCGTTTTTGTGGTGAGGCATTCCGTGTTGGTTTCTTCTTGTAACTGTTGTAGCCAAAGCCAAGGGCTGGCGACTTTGATTTAGAACTTCTAGATTTACGACCTTTTCTAACTAATTGGTTAATGGTAGGCATCTAAAAAGTCCTCCTTTCGTAAAATTTGAGTTGTAAGTCCACACATCCAGGCGGACCATTTTTTGGGTAAAACCACTTAACTTAAGATAAGCACAATGAGTAGCTTACCACGCTCCCCTCTCCCTGTCAACCGCGCTTACGTATTTCTCCTTAGTAAAAAGGAGGAGTTGGATGGGATTACTTTGGTTTTATTGGGGCTGCTGTTGGGGCTCATTTTTAACCGTGGTGGCAACGAGGACGTGCGCGGGAGAACCGTTTTGGCGGGGGCGCTCTTACTGTCAGACCTGCGGACAGCAACTACACTGGTGGGAACTCCTTCCCCTGGTGAGTTTCATTTGGCAACGGGGTCGCTGTCGCGCCTGTCACGTGCGGCTCCCGGTTCACCTGCTCGGTTGGGAACTAACCGCCGGCAGTTGCGTGTTGCTCAGCCCGCCAATTAGTTGGGCAAACGTCAGTTGGTTAGCCTTCTTACTGGGCTTGCAACTTTTAAGTACCTGTGACGCCACCTGCCGGTGCTTTCCGGGTTGGACCATGATTCCCCTGGTTAGTCTGGGGCTGCTCGTTACCGTCCACTCACAACTAGTCTGCTTGCTTCTCAGTGGCGGGTACCTCTGCTCGTTAAGCCTGAACCGGCACGAACACTGGTTAGGCAACGGCGATCTCGACGTGTTGTGGTTATTGCTACTCGTCTTTCCGCTCGCAACCTGGTGCCTGATCGTGTTGGGCGCGGCCCTTGGTGGCCTGGGATTACTCGCGTGGCGGCGGCAACGGACCCTGCCGTTCTTACCGCCCTTATTTGTTAGTACCCTGCTGGTGTTAGCTAGGGCTAGTTGCTTCCCCCCGTAATTCAGCGTAAGATAAACAACAAAGCCAACTACTTATATATGGTCAGAATCGGCTGACCGTTTCTACTCAGAACCGCAATTCTGAACTATAAGTGGGAATCTGCCCACGCTCACCGTGGGCTTTTTATTTAGGGGGATACTATGGAAGCACTTAAACACGCCATTGAAACACAGGGAACCGTTTTACCAGGCAACATCTTGAAGGTCAACTCATTTTTAAACCACCAAATCGATCCCCAGCTGATGCAACAAATCGGCACCACCTTTGCCGACGCGTTTAAAAGCGCCGGAATCACGAAGGTGCTAACCGTAGAAGCATCAGGAATTGCGCCCGCGGTCATGACCGGGCTGGCCATGCACCTTCCGGTCGTGTTCGCCCGAAAGAGTAAGTCGTTAGTGGTAAAAGACGACGTCTACAGTGCGGAAGTGTATTCCTACACGAAGCACACGACGAACCACATCTACATTGAAAAACCCTTTTTGCAGCAGTCCGACCGGGTGTTAATCATTGACGACTTTTTAGCCAATGGTGAAGCCACAAAGGGGTTGATCAAGATTACGGAGGCCGCTGGGGCCCACGTGGGTGGGATCGGAATCGTGATTGAAAAGACCTTTCAACCGGGCGGGGCCTACCTGCGAGAACATGGATACCCGGTCGTTTCCCTGGCCCGAATTGCCTCGTTAGCCAATCAAACGGTAACGTTTGCCGACTAATTCCGATTACAAAATTCCACAGAAAAAAGGACGATTACATGTTGTAATCGTCCTTTTTCAGTTCCCGTTTTATTCAGGTGCGTCGTCGTGATCCACGCTAGCCGTTGGATCAGAAGCGGCGGGTACCTCTTGGTCAGTTGCTTGTCCCAGTTCTTCTGGTTCGATGTCTTCATATTCATGAACACCCGTTCCGGCTGGTAACAACTTCCCGATAATTACGTTCTCTTTCAGTCCAATCAACGGATCGACCTTGCCCCGAATGGCAGCATCGGTCAAGACCCGAGTGGTTTCTTGGAAGGAAGCGGCGGATAGGAAACTGTTCGTTTCGAGCGCTGCCTTAGTGATTCCCAGTAGAACTGGGCGGGCCGTGGCTGGCACTTTTCCAGTCATCACGGCATCCCGGTTTTGTTCCTTGAAATCATCAATGTCAATCAAAGTTCCTGGCAGAATGTCAGTGTCGCCCGGATCCATGACCCGCACCTTTCGTAACATCTGCCGTACCATGATTTCGGCATGCTTATCGTTCACTTCCACCCCTTGGCGCCGGTACACTTCTTGCACAGCCGTCAGGAGGTAGGTTTCCGTTGACAGGGTATCCCGAATCTTCAAGAGTTCCTTTGGATCAATCGAACCTTCGTTCAAGGCTTCTCCACGGCGAACCGTGTCCCCTTCAGCAACGCGCATCCGCGCTGTCAATGGAACCTTGTACTTTCTGGTATCGGCTTTTCCTTGGATCGTGATTTCCTTAACCCCTTCAGCCGGATCCTCTTCGATTAATTCAACCACTCCAGTTACTTCACTGATGGTTGACTTACCCTTTGGATTCCGTGCTTCAAAGATTTCTTGAACCCGGGGAAGCCCCTGGGTAATATCAGTGTTACTTGCAACCCCTCCAGTATGGAAAGTCCGCAAGGTTAACTGCGTTCCAGGTTCCCCGATTGATTGAGCAGCCACCGTTCCAACTGCTTCTCCAACTTCAACCTCATCACCAGTGGCGAGGTTTTGCCCGTAACAACGTTCACAAACCCCGTGGGCAGTGTTACAAGTGAAGGCCGACCGAATTTCAACGGCTTCAATTCCGGCATCAACAATTTCTTGCGCCTTCTTGTCGTCAATCATGTCGTTCGGACGAACAATTACTGCTCCCGTTTGCGGGTTCTTGACCGTCTTCATGGCATTCCGACCGAGAATCCGGTCATAGAGTGGTTCGATCATTTCGTTCCCCTCTTTAATGGCCGTTACGGTCAAACCACGGTCGGTTCCACAATCTTTTTCCCGGATGATGACGTCTTGAGCCACGTCAACCAACCGCCGGGTTAAGTACCCTGAGTTGGCCGTCTTCAAGGCCGTATCGGTCATCCCTTTCCGGGCACCGTGGGTTGAAATGAACATTTCCAACACGGACATTCCTTCCCGGAAGTTCGAGGTAATCGGCAACTCCATGATCTTTCCATCAGGAGAAGCCATCAAGCCCCGCATTCCGGCTAACTGCGTAAAGTTAGAGATGTTTCCCCGGGCTCCGGAATCACTCATCATAAAGATTGGGTTTTCTGGATCGAAGTTCTTCATCAGTTGATCTTGGATTTCATCCCGTGCATCGTTCCAGACGTTCACAACCCGTTCGTACCGTTCTTGATCGGTAATCAGTCCCCGCCGGAATTGCTTGGTAATCGTGTCCACCTTTTTGTGCGCAGCTGCCACAACTTCAGGCTTTTCGCGCAGGTTCATGATGTCGGCCATTCCGACCGTCAACCCGGACTTCGTGGATTCATCGTTTCCGAGATCCTTGATCCGGTCCAGCAGTTCAGAGGTTTCTGTCACCTTGTACTGGTTGTAAACTTCGGCAATGATGTCTGATAAAAAGCCCTTCTTGAATGGTTTTACCAGTTCAGCATTGTCAATGTGTTCGTGAATGTCTTCGCCGGGTTCCAAGAAGTAGTTATCTGGAACGTACCCATGTAGGTTCGTTTCCGTTGGTTCGTTCAGGTAGGTAAAGGCCTTCGGTAAAATCTTGTTGAAGATCACCTTTCCAACGGACGTCACCATGATCTTATCCTGTTGGTCATCCGTAAAGGGCTTATCTGGATAAGCAGCGGCCGGAATCCCGATCCGACTGTGCCAGTGAACCAAACCATCACGGTAAGCCAGGTCCACTTCGTCTGGGTCGTTGAAGATCATGCCTTCACCTTCCCGACCGGCTTCTTCCATCGTGAGGTAATAGTTCCCAATTACCATATCTTGCGATGGTGCCACAACTGGTTTTCCGTCCTTGGGTGCCAAAATGTGACCGGCAGCGGCCATCAAGAGCCGTGATTCTGCTTGGGCTTCGTCAGATAACGGCACGTGAATGGCCATCTGGTCTCCATCAAAGTCGGCGTTATAAGCGGCACAAACTAGGGGATGCAACCGCATTGACTTCCCACTCACCAGTACAGGTTCGAAGGCTTGAATTCCCAACCGGTGCAGCGTTGGGGCCCGGTTCAAGAGAACGGGGTGTTCTTTAATTACGTCAGGCAGCACGTCAAAGACAACGTCATCCTTACGTTCGATTTCGCGTTTCGCGTTCTTAACGTTCGAAGCTAAACCCCGTTCCACCAGTTCATGCATGATGAATGGTTTGAACAGTTCGAGTGCCATGGAAACTGGCAGTCCCATTTGACTTAACTTCAACCACGGACCCACGTCGATAACGGAACGACCAGAGTAGTCGACCCGTTTTCCCAGTAGGTTTTGCCGGAACCGTCCTTGCTTCCCCTTCAAGAGGTGGGACAAGGACTTCAGTGGCCGGTTTCCTGGACCAGCGACCGGCCGACCACGCCGCCCGTTATCGATCAACGCATCCACGGCTTCTTGGAGCATCCGCTTTTCGTTTTGAACGATAATGCCAGGGGCGTGTAAATCGAGCAGGCGTTTCAACCGGTTGTTCCGGTTAATCACCCGCCGGTACAAGTCGTTTAGATCAGAGGTCGCAAACCGACCCCCTTCAAGTTGTACCATCGGCCGTAAGTCAGGTGGCATAACGGGAATGGCATCCATGACCATCCATGCCAGTTGGTTCCCAGAGGTTAAGAAGGCTTCCAGAATGTCTAAGCGGCGAATGGCCCGGGTCCGTTTTTGCCCGGTTGCGGACTTCAATTCCGCCTTTAACTCGGTTACTTCTTTTTCCAGGTCCACGTCATCGAGCAACGTCCGAATGGCTTCGGCCCCGATTTCAGCGTGGAACCGGTTCCCGTATTCGCGCTTTTTGTCCCGGTATTCTTGTTCCGTCAGGAGTTGTTTCTTTTCCATCGGGGTGTTCCCAGGATCGGTCACTACGTAGGCTGCGAAGTAAATAACTTCTTCCAGTGACCGGGGACTCATGTCCAACACTAGCCCCATCCGACTAGGGATTCCCTTGTAGTACCAAATGTGGGTTACCGGAGCGGCTAATTCGATGTGACCCATGCGTTCACGTCGAACCTTAGCCCGCGTCACTTCTACTCCACACCGATCACAGACAATTCCCTTGTACCGGATCCCTTTGTACTTTCCACAGGCACATTTCCAGTCCTTGGTTGGTCCAAAGATCCGTTCGTCGAATAATCCGTCTTTTTCGGGTTTCAACGTCCGGTAGTTAATGGTTTCTGGTTTTTTGACTTCTCCAAAGGACCAACTACGAATGGTCTCTGGAGCGGCTAAACCAACTTGCATGCTCTTAAATTTGTTGACATCAACCATTGGCATTCCCTCCTTACTCAGTTTTACTGATCTTGTTGCTCAGCGTCATCAGGGCTAGCTGCGTGACTAGCTTCTGGTTCGGCTTCGGTTTGTTTGGCAGCTTGTTCGTGCGCCACCTTGTTTAAAGCGTTCACATTGACAACTTCATCGTCTTCATCCATATCCCGGAGATCGATTGGTTGGTGGTTAGCTCCTAACACTTTCATGTCTAGTCCGAGGGCTTGCAATTCTTTAACCAGGACCCGGAAGGATTCTGGAACCCCTGGTTTTGGAATTGGATCACCCTTGACGATGGCTTCGTAGGTTTTAACCCGGCCCACCACGTCATCGGACTTGTAAGTCAGAATTTCTTGGAGGGTGTGTGCAGCCCCGTAGGCTTCCAGGGCCCAAACTTCCATTTCACCGAACCGCTGACCCCCAAACTGAGCTTTTCCACCCAGTGGTTGTTGCGTAACCAAGGAGTAAGGTCCAATGGAACGAGCGTGAATCTTGTCTTCTGACATATGGTTCAGCTTCAGGTACCCCATGACACCCACGGCGACTGGTTTATCAAATGGTTCTCCCGTCCGACCGTCGTACAGGATCGTCTTCCCGTCGTGGGACATCCCGGCTTCGCGAACCGCATCCCAAACGTCAGCACTGGTTGCTCCATCAAAGACTGGTGAGGAAACGTGAATTCCCAGTTTCTTTGCTGCCATTCCGAGGTGCATTTCCAGCACCTGACCAATGTTCATCCGCGATGGAACTCCCATGGGACTCAGTAGAATGTCAACTGGGGTTCCGTCTGGCATGTATGGCATGTCTTCTTCTGGAACCACGATGGACACCGTCCCTTTGTTTCCGTGCTTACCGGCCATCTTGTCTCCGACTTGCAACTTCCGTTTTTGGGCAATGTAAACCCGGACCATCTTGTTAACGCCCGGTTGGAGTTCGTCCCCATTTTCACGTGAGAAGACCTTTACGTCTTGAACCACCCCGTCGGCACCGTGCGGCACCCGCAAGGAAGTATCACGAACTTCCCGTGATTTTTCTCCGAAGATGGCATGTAGGAGCCGTTCTTCAGAAGACAACTCTGTCATTCCCTTTGGAGTTACCTTACCAACCAAGATGTCACCGTCGTGGACTTCTGCCCCGATCCGGACAATCCCATTTTCGTCGAGGTCCTTTAAGGCATCCTCGCCCACGTTTGGAATTTCGCGGGTCATTTCCTCAGGTCCTAACTTGGTGTCCCGCGTTTCTGATTCGTATTCTTCAATGTGAATCGAAGTGTAGGAATCTTCTTTAACGAGTTTTTCGCTAATCGCGATGGCATCTTCGAAGTTGTAACCCTGCCAGGTCATGAAGGCCACCGTTGGGTTTTGTCCCAAGGCCAGTTCTCCACTTTCCATGGCTGGTCCGTCGGCGATGATTTCGTCGGCATCAACGTGATCACCAGTTTTTACGATTGGCGTTTGGTTATAGTTCATTCCGTTGTTAGACCGCATGAACTTCGTGAGTTCATAGGTATCTAACGTGCCGTTGTCGCGGCGAATCTTAATTTCACGCGCATCAACGTATTCCACCGTTCCGGGGTACTTCACAATCTTAGCAACTCCCGAGTCATGGGCCGTCTTGTATTCCATTCCCGTTCCCACTAGAGGAGCGTGCGGATTTAACAATGGCACCGCTTGCCGTTGCATGTTAGAACCCATCAGGGCCCGGTTGGAGTCATCGTTTTCCAAGAACGGAATACATGCCGTGGCGACTGAAACCACTTGCTTAGGCGAAACGTCCATGTAATCAACGTCATCGGTGTTGGCTTCCACGTATTCGGACTTATCCCGCGCCATGACCTCGTGATCGCGGAAGGAACCGTCCGGATTCAACGGGGAGTTGGCCTGGGCAATCACGTATTTATCTTCGTCGCCGGCCGTGAGGTAATCAATCTTGTCGGTTACCTTGTGGGTATTCCAATCCACCCGCCGGTATGGGGATTCAATAAAGCCGTACTTGTTAACCCGTGCGTATCCAGAGAAGGAGTTAATCAACCCAATGTTTGGACCTTCGGGCGTTTCAATCGGACAAATCCGGCCGTAGTGGGTATAGTTAACGTCTCGAACTTCGTATCCAGCCCGGTCCCGAGTAATTCCCCCTGGTCCTAAGGCAGACAGCCGCCGTTTGTGGGTTAATTCCCCTAACGGGTTCGTTTGGTCCATGAACTGAGATAGTTGCGAGGATCCAAAGAATTCCTTTACAGAGGCCACTACCGGTCGAATGTTAATCAGTTGTTGGGGCGTAACCGTGGCCGTATCTTGAATTGACATCCGTTCCCGAACCACCCGTTCCATCCGGGATAATCCGATCCGGAATTGGTTTTGCAACAATTCACCAACCGAACGAACCCGCCGGTTACTCAAGTGGTCTATGTCATCAACTGAGCCAAGCCCTTCTTGCAGGTTAAAGAAGTAGTTAACCTGGGCTAACATGTCGGCTGGGGTAATGTGCTTGTAATCCAAGCTAATGTTGTCGTTCCCAACAACGGGAACCACTTTTTCAGGATCCGCATTGGAATAAACCTTAATGATTTGGACCGTTACGGGATCCGTTACAACTGCTTCTGCAGACGGGGTAAACGTGTAGGCCTTGAAGTCTGGACGATCCAAGTAGGGAGCCAGTTTCTTCATGAGTTCCTTTTCCACGATGTCACCCTTGTTGGCGATGATTTCACCCGTATCTGGATCCGCTAAGGTTTCTGCTAACGCAGCTCCCATCAAGCGGTTCTTTAGGCTTAACTTTTCGTTGGTCTTGTACCGACCAACGGGCGCCATGTCATACCGCTTGGGATCAAAGAACCGAGTCGTTAACAGGTTCCGCGAGGATTCCGCCGTCTTCGGTTCCCCAGGACGCAACCGTTCGTAGATATCCTTCAGGGCTTCTTCAACCCGGGAATCGCTGGCATCTTTGTGAACGTCCTTTTCCAAGGTCAGGTTCAAAGTATCACTCGTGGAGCCAAAGATTTCAGTAATTTCGTCATCAGACCCAAACCCGAGCGCCCGGACTAATTCAGTGATCGGCAGCTTCCGCGTCCGGTCAATCCGGATGTACGAAATGTTTTTGGCATCCGTCGCAAATTCCATCCAAGCCCCCCGGTTAGGAATCACCGTGGCACTGTAAATTTCACGACCGTTTTTATCAAGTTCCTTGTGGTAGTAAGCACCAGGAGAACGAACTAATTGCGAAACAATTACCCGTTCTGCTCCATTAATAATGAAGGTTCCTTGGTCAGTCATCAGAGGCAAGTCCCCAAAGAAAACGTCTTGGGTCTTGATTTCTCCAGTTTCATGATTAGTTAATTTGAGGGTCACGTGCAGGGGAGCGGAGTAGTTAACTTCGTGAGCCCGTGCTTCCGCAACCGTGTACTTTGGTTCCAATAGTTGGTAATCAACGAAGTCTAACGATAACTTCCCTTGGAAGTCGTCAATCGGCATGATGTCTTTAAACATCTCACGGAGCCCTTCGTCTAAGAACCAGTTGTAAGAATCGGTTTGCACCTCAATCAAGTTTGGGAGGTCTAAGACCTTCTTGATTCTGGCGTAACTCCGCCGGGTTCTATGTTTCCCGTACTTAACAACGTTACCGGCCATTGCTTGCGGTGTGTTTACCTTCAAGTCTTCTGCCAAGTTGTTCACCCTCCTTATAAATCTCGCGAACTGAAATGTTACAATTTGATTACAATTGGGGTAAAACCCCAATTTTAAGCAAAAAAAATCCAAAAATAAGTCGAAAACTTATTTTTGGCTTCTTATAAACGCTATTCCGGACAATAGATCGCAATAGCACATTTCAATTCATAGTCAATACTACTGTAGTATACAATATTAATCAGCAACCGTCAACGAAAAAGCCAGGTGACTAACCGTCCCTAGCTCTTTTTTTAAACTAATTTGGGCGTCTTGCTCGTTAACGTAATTTCATTTTTACGGGCGCCCACCGTAATCCGGTCGCCCGGTTTAAACTTCCCGGCAAGGAGTGCTTCACTCAACGGGTCTTCAATCAGCGTTTGAATGGCCCGCCGCAGTGGTCGTGCTCCGTACTCTGGTTGGTAACCCTTGGCAACCACCGCGTCGATGGCGGCCGGCGTGATGCGAATTTCATAACCCTGGGCTTCCACCCGGTTAACCAACTGCTTCGTCAGTAACTTCACAATTTGGTGTAACTCTGGTTTGGTGAGAGAGTGGAAGTATACGGTCTCATCAATCCGGTTCAAGAATTCAGGACGGAAGAACTGCTTAACCTGTTCGTCAATTACCTGCTTCATTTCCCGATCCCGGTCCTTCGTTTGGGCCGTTTCAAAACCAACCGTCTTTTGTTGTTGCAAGGCGGTTGCTCCCAGGTTCGAGGTCATGATGATAATCGTATTGCGAAAGTCAACCTTCCGACCCTTGGAATCAGTCAAGTAACCGTCATCAAGAACCTGCAATAGCATGTTAAAGACATCCGGGTGCGCCTTTTCCACCTCATCAAGAAGGACGACGGAGTACGGGTGGTTCCGAACCTTTTCGGTCAGTTGCCCCCCTTCGTCATAGCCCACGTAACCAGGGGCGGATCCCACTAATCGACTGGTAGAGTATTTCTCCATGAACTCACTCATGTCAACCCGAATCATATCCGATTCAGATCCAAACATCGTGGCTGCCAACTCCTTAGCGAGCTCCGTCTTTCCGACCCCCGTGGGACCAAGGAAGAGGAACGAACCAATCGGCCGGTTTGGATCCTTCAAACCACTGCGCGCCCGGCGCACGGCCCGTGCCACGGCGGACACGGCTTCGTCCTGACCAATCACGTGCTTGTGCAAGTTGGCTTCCAAATTAATTAACTGTTCGGAATCCTCTCGTTGCAACTTCGTCACCGGAATTCCAGTCCACTCAGCCACAATCCGCGCTACGTCTTCTGCATCTTCTTGTAACTCATACTGATGGTTGGTGTTTTCTTGTTTGCGTTGCTTAGCACTTTCCGCCTGCAACCGTTCTAATTCTTGTTCAAGCTCCTGTTCGTGCGTGCGAATCGTAACGGCATCGTCAAAGCGTTGGTCTTCGATTGCTTGATCCTTTTCCCGCCGCGCGGTTTCCAGTTCCTGTTGCTTTTTCAGGACCGGACTGGTCCCTTGCAGTTCGTCAATTCGAACCTTAGCAGCAGCTTCATCCATCAAGTCGATGGCCTTATCCGGCAGGAACCGGTCGCTAATGTAGCGCTGCGATAAATCAACCGCTGCGTCAATCGCCGCGTCCGTAATTTGCACGTGGTGATGTTCCTCATACCGTGGCCGCAAGCCCCGGAGGATTTCCTTAGCTTCGGCTGGAGTGGGTTCGTTGACTTGAATCGTCGCAAACCGGCGTTCTAACGCAGCATCTGATTCAATGTGTTTTTGGTATTCGTCGAGGGTGGTTGCTCCAATCATTTGCAGTTCCCCACGGGCCAGGGCGGGCTTCAAAATGTTAGAAGCATCAATGGCACCCTCTGCGCCCCCGGCTCCAATCAAGGTGTGGAGTTCATCAACAAACAGGATCACGTTGCCACTGCTTTGAATTTCGTTAATCACTTTCTTCAAGCGATTTTCAAATTCACCCCGGTACTTGGTACCCGCAACTAGCGAACCCATGTCTAACATCATAATTCGCTTGTTCAACATGTCCTCGGGAACGGACTTTTGCACAATTTTTTGGGCTAAGCCTTCGGCAATCGCGGTTTTCCCAACTCCGGGTTCCCCGATTAACACTGGATTATTCTTCGTCCGCCGGCTCAAGACCTGGATGGCTCGTTTGATTTCCGCATCCCGACCTACGATTGGATCAAGTTGCCCATCCCGCGCAACCTTAGTCAGGTCCTTGGCGAGCGAATCAAGGGTCGGGGTTTGGCTTTCCGCGTTCCGTTTTTCCTGCGCGCTACCCACGCCCTGGTCCGGAACGCCCATCTTCCGAATGGTAATCTTGCGGACTTCTTCTGGAGTCGTGCCCAGTCCAACCATGATCCGGGCTGCAACGCCCTTTTCATCGGTTGTCAGTGCTAACAACAGGTGTTCTGGTCCAATCTTTAAGCTCCCGTACTGTTGGGCAATTCGGCCAGCAAGGGCAATTAATTCCCGCAGTTTAGGGGAATAATTCAAGTACGTAGCTGGTTCAACGGTTAGGTTGCCATACCCCACCCGTTGTTCAATTTCTTCTAAAACATCCTGATCGGTAATCGAGAGTTGCGTTAAGGTTTCGTAGGCAATCCCGTTTTTTTCGAGGGTTAACGCTAACAGGAGGTGTTCGGTTCCCACTGCTTGGTGTTTAAAGCTGCGGGCTTGGTCCTGAGCAATGCCCAGTACTCGTTTAGCACTGGGAGTTAATGAATCTGCCATAAATAAGTTCTCCCTTCGTCTAGCATTCGTACCGTAACCGCCCCAGGAGGGCTTTTAGGACGTTTGCTCTAACTTTTTCTTCGGTTTCAGCATCGGCAACTGCAATTGCCTCTTGAGATAAGATGGAAGAAATCATATTCACCTCACGGGCCGACAACATCCCGTTGTTATACAAGGTAGTGAGGATCTCTTCTTCATCCTTTTGGGTAATTCGGTTGCCAATGGACGCCACCAGTTGCTCGAAGACATCGGCATCGCTGGCAAGGTCAATTTGTTCAATCCGAATGTAGCCACCTCCACCTCGCTTGCTCTGCACCACGTAACCGTCGCGCAGGGTAAAACGGGTCTTGATGACATAATTAATCTGAGAAGGCACCACGTCAAAATGATCCGCAATGTCGGAACGGCGAATTTCCACTTCAGCAGTATCCGCACTAAGTAACATTTGCTTTAAATATGCTTCGATTGTATCTGACATACTTCGATGTGTCATAACCTCATCCCATCTCATCTCTGACTAATCTTGACATTAATTATATAATATCCACAGCAAATAACAAGCAAAGGGACTTCGTGACCGTGCCGATACAAAAAAGGTACCGCTCCAAATGAGCGAATACCTAGTTGTTGGTTACGATTAAATTAAATCGGGAAGACAGGATTCGAACCTGCGACCCCCTGGTCCCAAACCAGGTGCTCTACCAAGCTGAGCTACTTCCCGAGCAATGCACCTAGCAGGAGTCGAACCTGCAACCTTCTGATTCGTAGTCAGACACTCTATCCAATTGCGCTATAGGTGCAAAATATGAATGCAAATGCCGCGGACCGGGATCGAACCGGTATGGTCATTACTGACCGCAGGATTTTAAGTCCTGTGCGTCTGCCAATTCCGCCACCGCGGCAAAAGAAAAAGCATATAAAAAAGCGGAAGACGGGGTTCGAACCCGCGACCTCCACCATGGCAAGGTGGCGTTCTACCACTGAACTACTTCCGCATAATGCCGACTAGAGGACTCGAACCTCCGACCTCATCATTACTAGTGACGCGCTCTAGCCAACTGAGCTAAGTCGGCAAAAATAATGGATGCGGACGAAGGGACTCGAACCCCCACGTCTCAAAGACACTAGAACCTAAATCTAGCGCGTCTGCCAATTCCGCCACGTCCGCATGTTATTATTTTTACAAATGAGCCGTGGCAGGTTCGAACTGCCGACCCTCTGATTAAAAGTCAGATGCTCTACCGGCTGAGCTAACGGCTCATATAATGGAAGATACAGGGATCGAACCTGTGACCTCCTGCTTGTAAGGCAGATGCTCTCCCAGCTGAGCTAATCTTCCATGGGATGAGAAGCAAAACAATTACATCGTTTTGACAACTATTAAATCATAGCATCAGTTGGAAAAACCGTCAACATCTTTTTTCGCTTTTTTTCGCTTAGCACTCCCAAAGGAGAACTCTTTTCCTTATATTCATGTCAAAATCGCGGTCCTTCATCTTCCAGCCACTGACATTGGTATGTGAAAAGTCACACTTTCAATGTTATAATACTTGGGTACACAATTATCTTTAATTTCGAAAGGATGACAATTATGACGAAGAAACACCAAAAGGTAGTTTTAATTGGTGACGGGGCGGTTGGTTCCTCATACGCCTTTGCCATGGTGCAACAAGCAATTGCCGAAGAGTTTGTGATCATTGATGTTAACAAGGATCGGACTGAAGGAGACGCAATGGATTTAGAAGATGCCATTCCGTTTACTGCCGCTAAAAACATCTACTCTGGCGACTACCCAGACTGTAAGGATGCTGACCTGGTCGTAATCACGGCCGGTGCCCCACAAAAACCTGGTGAAACACGGTTAGACTTAGTTAACAAGAACCTTAACATCTTAAAATCGATCGTTACGCCCGTTGTTGACTCCGGCTTTGACGGCATCTTCTTGGTAGCTGCCAACCCCGTGGACATCTTAACTTACGCTACCCAAAAGATCTCTGGGTTCCCGAAGGAAAAGGTCGTTGGATCAGGAACTTCCCTCGATACCAGCCGGTTCCGGGTGGCAGTTGCTAAGAAGTTTGACATTGATCCTGCCAGCGTGGATGCTTACATTCTCGGTGAACACGGTGATTCCGAATTCGCTGACCTTGACGAAGCTTCCATCGGAAACGTACCGCTGTTGAAATATGCTGATGACCGTGGCGTTTCGAAGGATACCCTCTTAGAATTAGAGGATGACACCCGGAACAAGGCTTACCAAATCATCAACAAAAAGGGCGCTACGTTCTACGGAGTAGGAACTGCTTTGATGCGGATTTCGCGCGCTATTTTGCGGAACGAAAACGCCGTTCTTCCCGTGGGTGCTCCTGTCGATGGTCAATACGGCCTCACTGATACCTACATTGGAACTCCAGCCGTGGTAAATGCGAACGGAATTGCCGATGTCTTAGAAATTCAACTGAGTGACGAAGAACAAGCTAAGATGAGTGCATCTGCCCAAACCTTAAAGGAAATTACCCAAAAAGGAATGGAAGAAACTGGCTTAGCCTAAGCTTCCCGTTCAAAAAAAGAACCGTCTCGCACGTCCGAGACGGTTCTTTTTAATACATTTAACGTTTAACATTGATACTACCAATATAATTATAATTATTTATAGAACGATTCAATATTTTTTTTAAAAGATTTGGATTTTTTGTAACATAACTCTTTTTCTCTACATATACAGCAACATAATCGCCAGTGCAGCTAAATACTATATCACCACTTTTATTTTTTAATATAGTATTCCAACCGCTATAATAATCCATATCTTTAGATTCAGCGTGTCCGAGAATTATCAACTTAGGATTAAGCTTTCTTAAAATTGAATTCGGAATATGACCACTTTTACGACCATGATGCGGAGCTAATAAAATATCAATTTGAGGCCAATCCACAAACTCTTCTATTTTTTTAATGTAATCGGTCTCTAAATCACCCATCCACATAAACCTAGCGCTATTTTTAACAGAATATTTTATAATTGGTGAAATATTATTAGGGCTAATACTACTATTATTTACATTTTTAAGTTCTTCTTTAAAGATCTCATTTTTTGTGTCTGGCCATAATATTTTTAATCCGGAATAACCTCTAGGTTCAGCACAATTTAAGCCTAAATATCCTTCAAGACCTTTATCAATAAACTTAGCTCTATTACCATCTCTTAATTCACTATATTTTTTAAATGAAGTAGTGATTTCGTTTTTTTTAACCTTATTTTTAACACAATAAAATTTATCAATGCCAATTTTTTCATCTATCAATTCTATACCGTGAAAATGATCCTCATCAGGATGAGTAGAAATAAAATTCAATATTCCTTTTTTATTTTTAATACTTTTAATCTCATCCAATATTCTAGGTTTTTTTTCATCTTCGTTAAGATTACAATCAATAATTGAAAAATTATCAGAATTATGATTTATATAGGCCATATCGCCCTTATCAACATTATAAAATTTAACTATACTCATTTATCATTCCTCTTTCTTATATAATTTTCAACCAAAACATTGTTAGTGAATTTATAACCTAATATCAATGTAATACACCTAGTTAAAATAAACATACAGAATAAAAATATATGAACTTTATAGTTATAAAAAACAAAGGGTAACAATGGAAATAAACAGTACAATATACAAAAAATAATAGAAACAACCGTCAAATCTCTTGCTAACAAATAATCAGAATTAGAAAAGAAAACAATGTCTTCATTTTTCACTTTACTATATATTTTATACCATTCGTGATTCTCAATCATAGGGTCACTTCTGTTATTTATTTTTTTACCAATTTTTTTATAAAAATTTTGCATGTTCTTACTAGAAACTCTGTAATCTTTATAATTACCAGAAAATAACTTTGTGAAAATATTATTTCCAGGAAGTTTGGTTTCTTTACCAAAAACTAATAAATTTTTAAATTTAGTTGGTATCATATCATCTAAAATAATTGAATAAATATATATGATTCCTAAATTACCAAATGTAGAAAACAATCCAACAATAATTTTATAGAGTTGATAATTTTTAGATAATGAATTACTAGAAAATTTGGTGGAAAATAAAATTATGATAATTGCATTAGCAAATATAAAATATTGAACGTCCTTGTGCTTATAATCCTTCAAATTATTCATTTATATATTAGCACCACCATCGATATTTTAATTATTAATACCATACAACAACTTATTATTTAATGATTAGCACAGTAGGTTTGTAAGCGCCGCACCGCTTCGTGCAGGTTAGCCATACTGGTGGCATAGCTCGCCCGCACGTAGCCTTCCCCACCGGCCCCAAAGCTGGAACCGGGAATCAGACCAACCTTAGCCGTCTCCGCCACGTCCTGACAAAAGGCCGCGCTATCGAGGTCAAACCGGTCCGGAATCTTAGCAAAGAGGTAGAACGCTCCCTGGGGTTTTTCACACTGAAAGCCGAGGGCTTGAAAGGCCGTGTACAGATAGTCCCGTCGCCGTTCGTACTCCGCCCGCATCGGCGCAGCATCGTTCATCCCATTACCAAACGCCTCCGCGGCCGCTACTTGCGCCGCAGTCATCACGGAGGTCGACATCAGTTCCCGGACCTTAGCAATCTCAGTGACGAGGGCGGCAGGGCCCGCGATGACCCCAATTCGCCACCCGGTCATCGCATGGGACTTTGAAAGTCCGTTAAACAGGATCGTCTGCTCGGGGAGGTACTTGGCAAACGAAACGTGCCGGCCCGTGTAGGTTAACTCACTATAAATCTCATCACTCACCACCACGAGGTCGGTTTGCGCCACAACCTGCGCTAGAGCGTCGATTTGGCTAGCCGAGTAACTGCGACCGGTCGGATTGGACGGAAAATTCAACAGTAAGACCTTTGCGCGGGGATGCGCCGCTAACGTCGCTTGCAAGCGAGCAGGCGTTAAGAGAAATCCGTCTGGTTCGGTATTAATTTCCACTAAGTGGCCCTCATTCAATTCCACCAAGGAGTCGTAAACCGGAAAGGCCGGGGTCGGGAGTAACACCTCGTCGCCAGGACCAACGAGCGTTGCCAACGTAGCGTACATCGCTTCGGTTACCCCATTCGTAATCACCACCTGGGTGGCCGGATCGTAATCAAGCCCGTACCGCTCGTGTAGAAAAGCTGCGGCCGCGGTGCGAGTGGCTAGGCGGCCCCACGTTTCGGTATAGTGACTCTGATCCGCCATAATCGCTGCGATTCCAGCCTGTTTAACGTGCTCTGGAGTCGGAAAATCCGGTTCTCCGAGGGTTAAGGAAACCAAATCCGGAATCTGCGCCAGCTGTTCGCTAAAGCCGTAGATATCTGATAACCGGGTGTTACGAACGTTGGGTTGAACTGCTTGTGCTAAATTTACCATCTTAAACTTACTCCCACTGCATTTATTTTCAGCTTTCATCTAGTTATTAATTATTTTACACTATTCCTAAAGCGCTGAACTGAATTTCAGTTCACCCGTCCCCCATTTTACCCAAGGAGTCCTTATGAAAATTAATCAATTTGCCCAACTTACCAACGTGGCTCCCGCTCAGTGCGAAGCGGAACTAGCCCGGGTGGGTTTTTCAACCACGGCGACGACCATGAAAGCAACCCTGCACGATTTCTGCCGGCAGGTCCACTGGGAATTGACTAGTGCAGCAGCGCTCACCGCGCAACTGGACCAACTGCTCGCTACCCCGACCCAGACCATCCCAACCTTTTTACAGAGTGACGAACCGCTGACCACGGAAATCTTCACGCGGATTGCCCTTCAGTTACTGGGCTTTCAAGCGGGCCCTGATTTTGACCTGGCCGACCCAGTGGTAAGTTGGAAGCAGTTGGGGTTAACGCCCCTGCCAGCCATTCAGGACATTGCCACCCTGCACCAGGCCTGGTACCAGCTGCTCACCACGCATACTCCCGGCGGATTAACCTACCTCGATCAACTGGCCGCCCAGGGCTACTTTACCCAGGCTCAATTTGACCACTACCGGCCGCTCTTCTTTAATGGCAAGGCCCAGGCCGTATTCAACGTCCGTGACTTTCACTATGAAACGGTGTTTGTGGAAACGGACTTTGATAGCGACGGGGACGGGCACAACGATTTACTCAAAGTGGAGATTACCCGGCCCACGGCTTCCGGCCCCGTGCCCGCCGTCTATACGGCCTCGCCCTATGATCAAGGGGTCAATGAGGCACTAGGCAAACACCTCACCCACAACGTTAACGTTCCGCTCACTGAAAAACCGGCCGAACGCTTTGTCCCCGCCGAGCCAGCCCCGCTAACGACGGGAGCACCACACACCGTCAACGGCACGGCCCCGCATGCCACGCTAAGCCACGAACCACATCCGGGTTACACCCTCAACGACTTTTTGTTACCCCGCGGGTTCGCCAGCGTCTACGCGGCGGGAATCGGAACCCTTGATTCGGACGGGCTCCAAACGTGTGGTGATCCCTACCAGACGGCCAGCACAATTGCCGTCATCGAATGGCTGCACGGGGACCGCCGCGCCTTTACCAACCGCACCGACGGCATCACCGTTGCCGCAACCTGGTGTAGTGGAAAAGTAGCAATGACCGGGCGTTCGTACCTCGGGACGCTGGCAATTGCGGCGGCCACCACGGGCGTCGCCGGGTTAAAAACGATCATCCCAGAAGCCGCCATCTCTTCGTGGTACGACTACTACCGCGAAAACGGGTTAGTCGTCGCCCCCGGTGGGTTTCAAGGCGAAGATGCCGACGTCCTCGCGGGTGAAACCTTCTCACGGAGCCTGCGCCCGGGCGACGAGTTAAAAACTAGACCGGCTTTTACCGCCCAACTGCAAGCCCTGCAGGCGGGTCAAGCCCGCGCCACTGGCAATTATAACCAGTTTTGGGACGACCGAAACTACCGAAACCAGGACGATCAGGTCCGCGCCGACGTGTTACTGGTCCACGGGCTCAACGACTGGAACGTCAAGCTTAAGAACGCCGGGCAGTTTTGGCAGGACATCCAGCACCTCCCGATCAGTAAAAAGCTGATCCTTCACCAGGGCCAACACATGTACCTAAACGCCTTTCCGTCCTTTGACTATTCTGACTTAGTCAACCTCTGGTTAAGTAACAAGCTCGTCGCCATAAATAACCATGTCGATGCGGTACTGCCAGCGGTAATCGTCCAGGACAACGTAACTCCAGAAACCTGGCACGCCCAACCAAACTGGTTCAGTGCCGATTCCAGGGACCACGAGCTCCACTTTAACCACTCTCAGTGGACGCAGGCCTATCCGGAAAAGCACTTTGCTGCTTACTGTCAGCACCCCCAGCAGTGGGAAACGCACCTCACCACCCTAGCAGATCCGACCCTTGCCGACCAACGAACGGTTGCCCACCTTGAGTTTGATCACGATCTAACCATTAACGGAACGGTGCGCCTCACGCTTGCCGTTAGTAGCGACCACCCGGTGGGCATGATTAGTGCCCAGCTGGTTGACGTCGGAAGTGCCAACCGGCTCCAGCCAACGCCTACCGTTTCCGCTCCCCGAGGACTCCCCCTTGGATATCAGTGGTATCAAGATGACGTCCGGGAGTTCCAGCTAGAACAGACGCCCAGTGACCACAAAACCATCTCCCGGGTTCACCTCAACTTACAAAATCGAACGAGTCCGTCCATGACCGATCCCCTAGAACCAGGCCAGTTTTATCGGTTAACTTTAGACTTTCAACCGGTGTACTACCACCTGCCCCAGGGCCGTCAGTTGGCAGTAGTGCTCTACGCCACGGACTTTGCGATGACAACTCGGAGTAACCAAAAGATTACCTACACTTTAAAGCCTAACACCGGAACCCTAACCCTCCCGGAACAAGCATAGAAAAAGCAACTCTCACTTCGAGAGTTGCTTTTTTTATATTATCAAGGGTTCAGGGAGCAACGGCTAAAACAAGCCCTGAATCGTTCCATCATCCGTAATCTTAATTTGTTCCGCTGCCGGATGCTTTGGTAAGCCTGGCATCGTTAAAATGTTGCCGGCCATCGCGACGATAAAGCCCGCTCCAAGCTTCGGAACAAACTCCCGAATGTGAATTTTAAAATCAGTGGGCGCTCCCAACCGTTTCGCATCATCCGTAACCGAGTACTGCGTTTTGGCCACAATCACTGGTAACCGATCCCAGCCCCGGTCGGTCAGCTGGTGGAGTTGTTTGACCGCTTTAGGGGCCAACTCCACCCCTTGCCCACCATAAATTTCAGTTACAATTCGCTTTAACTTGGTTAATAAGTCAGCGTCAGGAGCATACAGGGGGGTAAAGGCTGCCGGTTGTTCCGTGGCCGCCACCACTCCGGCAGCCAGGGCTTGCGCGCCAGCACCACCGTGGCCCCACACGTCAGCGGGGTAAGCTGGCACCTCGAGCTGACGCGCGTAATCAACCACCAGCTGGAGTTCCGCGTCCGTATCATTGGTAAACCGGTTCACGGCCACCACCACCGGAACTCCATAGCGTTTCATACTGTGGACATGCCGGCCCAGGTTCGCTAAGCCCCGTTGTAAGGCGGCAAGGTCTTCGTGATCGAGTTGGTCCTTCGCAAGGCCCCCGTGCATCTTAAGGGCGCGAACCGTAGCAACAACCACGATTGCATCCGGATGCTTTCCGAGTAGTGGTGTTTTGACATCGAGGAACTTTTCGCCCCCCAGATCGGCCCCAAATCCCGCTTCAGTAACCGTATAATCCGCCTGTTGGAGCGCTAACTGGGTCGCTTGAATCGAATTGGTTCCCTGAGCAATGTTTGCAAAGGGCCCACCGTGAATCAAAGCCGGCGTGTGGGCAATTGTTTGCACGAGGTTCGGGAGAATTGCGTCCTTAAGTAACGTGGCAATCGCGCCCCCGACCCCCAATTCTGCTACCGTCACCGGGGTCTGGTCGTAGGTATACCCCACCACAATCCGGTTAATCCGACGTTTTAAATCGGAAAGATCGGTTGCCAACGTTAAAATGGCCATCATTTCCGAGGCAGCCGTAATCTCGAAGCTCCCTTCCTGTGGAACTCCACTCGTCCGACCTCCAAGTCCGGTCACCAGGTGCCGTAACGAGCGATCGTTAACGTCTAGGACCCGCTTAATCACGACTTGGCGGGGATCTAAGTGGAAGGGGTTTCCCTGATAAATACTATTATCGACGAGGGCCACTAACGTGTTTTGGGCCACGGTTAAAGCGTGAAAATCACCCGTAAAGTGGAGGTTAATGTCTTCCATCGGGATCACCTGGGAATAACCACCCCCGGTGGCCCCACCCTTTAGTCCCATCACGGGACCTAACGATGGTTCCCGGAGCGCTAACATCGTCCGGTGCCCGGCTTGTTGCATCGCATCCGCCAATCCAACGGCGACGGTCGACTTTCCTTCTCCCGCCGGAGTCGGATTAATCGACGTTACTAATACCAACTTACCGAAGTGGTCTGGCTGAACGGGAGTCGTCCGTTCAATCTTGGCCTTCTGCCGTCCATAGGGGAGCACTTCTTCTGGTTGAAACCCAGCGGCCTCCGCCACCTTCGTAATGGGCCATGGGTGGGCTGCCTGGGCAATTTCAATATCACTTTGCATCTTACATCCTCCTTTTCGACCAGCAACCGGTCGCACCTTCCTAATCTCTTTATTTTGAGCGATGCGAACGGAAAAAGTCAACTCCCCTAACCGAACAAAACCAGGCGCCCTTCACGAGGACCCCTGGTTGCTTTAACCTAAGCGTTTTCGAATGCTGGATGAAGCCGTATCAATCACAATTACCATTACCACGATCCCAATCAGGATAATCCCGGTCTTCGACCAATCTCTGGTTTGCAACGCGAACAACAACGGCGTTCCAATCCCTCCGGCTCCCACTAACCCCAAAATGGACGCGGATCGCACGGAGATTTCAAACCGATACAGCGTATACGACAGCAAGGCGGGTAAAATCGTGGGTAACGTGGCAATCCGAAACGTTTGGAGCTTGGTTCCGCCGGTCGCCATGATGGCCGTTTCCGCACTGCGGTCCATTTCTTCGATCGCTTCGGAAAACAATTTCCCTAACATCCCGATTGAATGCACCCCGATGGCCAGTACCCCGGCAAAGGAGCCAGGGCCCACCATTTTAATGAACAGGATGGCTAGTACCACTTCTGGAAAGGCCCGAATTGCCGTCAGCAGAACCTTGCCTAACGTTGAACGGGGATGGAAAAAGCCCTTGGTGGTTTGGGCGGCCAAAAAAGCGAACGGCACACTCAACAGGGCTGAGATGATTGTCCCTAAAAAGGCAATTGCCAGCGTGATGACGAGCTGGGATACTAAGTCTTCCCCGCTCCCGTTATACACATACGACCAGTCCGGATGGATAATGCCCTTGAAAATGGCGGCACTTACCCGCCCCGCGGAGCGCTGGATCCCGGTCAAGGGAATTCCGGTGATTGACCACCAGTAGATGGCAATGATTCCTAGGGTCACCAGTCCCCATTTCAAGCGGGTGGTTGAGGTTGATTTGGTTTTATTCATCATTATTGAAGTCGCTTCCTTACGTAATTACTGATTGCGTCAATGACTAGTACAACGGCAAAGATGGCCAAAATAATCACCGCCGTCCGGGGATAATCGAACTGATCCAACGTCTGCTGGAGGTATAATCCAATCCCCCCGGCGCCGAGGTACCCCAAAACGGTTGAGGACCGCACGTTAATCTCGAGGGTATAGAGGAAGTAACTCATAAACTGCCCCGCGATTTGGGGTAAAATCGCCACCCGAATCGTTTGGAGCATGGTCGCACCGGTGGCGCGTAACGCCCGCACCGGACCTAAATCAATTGTTTCTAACACGTCATAAAATAACTTGGCAATCATCCCGAAGGAGAAAAAGGCGAGCGTAATCACCCCGGTCATCGGCCCAATTCCAAAGATGGCCACGAACAGCGCGGCTAGCAACAGGGTTGGCAGGGTTCTGATTAGCGCTAAGATCAACCGGATCACCAACCGCCCCACCCGATTTTTCACGATGTTGCGGGCGGCCAGAAAGGCAAAGGGAACCGCCACAATGGCCCCAATCGTTGTCCCGAGAATCGCCATTTGCAACGTTTGGGCAAGCGTGCCCATGATCTTCGTTAGATAGGGCCAATCCGGATGTTTCATCTGGCTTAACACCACGCCGAACTGGTCGGCATTTTCAAAGAAGGCGTTCACATCAAC
Source organism: Fructilactobacillus myrtifloralis (assembly GCF_024029335.1). Lineage (NCBI taxonomy): Bacteria > Bacillati > Bacillota > Bacilli > Lactobacillales > Lactobacillaceae > Fructilactobacillus > Fructilactobacillus myrtifloralis. The sequence continues at coordinate 611,785 of NZ_CP097116.1, forward strand.
CCCCGTAATTAGGGCTGAATAGTAAATTAAGACCAGCAGAACTACGGTCACCGTGATTCCCACCACGTGGAAACGTTGTCTCAGTGGTTGTTCGGGTACCTGTCCCTGTTTCATTAGTCATCCCTCCCGTGTTCGTAAACATCGCGGAGCTCGGCTTCGTTGGCTTCCGCAATTGGCTTGTTGTAGACCACCTTGCCGTCCCGAAGCCCAATGATCCGGTCGGCATACTTCAACGCCAGTGCCATGGAGTGCAGGTTAACCAGGACCGTAATCCGCTCGTACTTTTTCAGGTTATAGAGGTCGTCCATGACCCCCTTACTCGTCTTGGGGTCCAGCGATGCCACCGGTTCGTCCGCTAACACCAAGGTGGGATCCTGCATGAGCGTTCGGGCAATCGCAACCCGTTGCTTCTGCCCCCCGGACAACTGGTCGGCCCGGCGGTACAGTTTCTTCACCATGTTCACCTTGTCGAGTTGGGCGACAGCTTGCTGCTGATCCGCCTTTGAGTACAACCCTAATAACGTTTTCCAGGTCGGATAGTAACCCGTCCGTCCGGCTAACACGTTTTTTTGCACGGTCGTTCGTTCCACGAGGTTGAAATTTTGAAAGATCATCCCGATTTTACGCCGCATCCGCCGGAGTTCTTTTCCGTGAACCTTGGTAATGTCTTCGCCGTCCACCAGCACCTGACCGTCAGTAACGTCAATCATGCGGTTAATCGAATTGAACAGGGTACTTTTCCCCGCTCCCGATAGTCCCACGACGGCTACAAACTCCCCTTCGTGCACCGTAAAGTTAATGTCATCGAGGCCCACAACGCCACTTGGATAGACCTTGTTAACGTGTTTTAATTCCAATACCGTTTTTTCCGTCACTAGTCTGTCTCCCCTTACTCGTCTAACCGGCCGACTTTTTTCAAGTTGGTCCGCACACTGTCAAATTCATGATCCTGAACCGGCACATACCCCTGGTGACTATAAAGTTCATAGATGATCCGGTGCCCCTTTTTGGACTTCGCAATCGTTTGAAAGGCCCGGGCAATTTTCTTGTCCCACTTCGGACTCATATCCCGGCGCACCGAAATGGTATCGTTCGGGATGGGCTGGGTTTTATACAAAACCGCCGTGTCCTTCATGACGTTGGGATCATCCTTGGCCGCAATTTTCCGCGCTCCTTGGAACACAAAGGCCGCATCGGCATTTCCGTTATACACGGATAACACCCCTTGGTCTGCTCCCTTCACGGTGAAGGTCTTAATCCCGTTTTTGTGGATGTTAATCCCGCGGTCGGCTAATTCCACGGCCGGGAAAATATAACCAGCAGTTGATGTCGTGTCCTGGATGGCAATCTTCTTTCCCTTTAGATCACTCAGCTTTTTCACCTTACCGTTCTTTTTCACCACAATTTCGCCCCGGTAGGTGTTCGTCGGCACGTTCGTAATGTCTTCCGTGGCATCTGAGCCATACCGATACCGCGTTGCTTGTAAGATGGCTTTCACCCCGTAGTTAGCGTGCCCCAGTACGTAGGCCGTGGGTGACAAGAAGGCCACGTCCGCCGTCTTAGATCCCAGTGCTTCGACCATTGAACTCCCGCTGGTCGCCACGACCACCTTCACCGGAATGTGCAGTTGTTGCTCCAGCATTTTTTCCAGGGGTTTCGCCCGGGCTTCCATCTTGCCGGCGTTTGAAGACGGATTAAATTCCACCACTAGTCGCTTGGGTTGGTAGTTTTCCGCCCGCGAGTGGTGCTTACATCCGCTCAACCCGCCCCCGATTACGAGCAGGACCAGCGCTAAGCAACCCACCTTTAGTAACTTCTTGACCTTCATTGCGTTCCTCCTCAACTAAGAATGGCTTTATTTTACCACAATTAAATTAACAATTACAACTTAAATTGGGTAAATAGTTCGTATTTTACTAATTTAAACCGATAACTTACTTTTATATAGCTATAAATTGATGAAATCACGAATTTTAACCACGAAAAAAGAGCGACGCGTCCGTCGCTCTTTGATCTTAGAATAATTGTTGTTTGGTGATTTTTTGCATCCCGTGCATGTATGGTTGCAGGGCTTCCGGAATGTTCACCGAGCCATCTTCGTTTTGGTAGTTTTCCAAAATGGCAGCCACGGTCCGTCCCACGGCTAGTCCCGAACCGTTTAACGTGTGGACGTACTGCAGTTTCCCGTTCTCATCCCGGTACTGAATGTGGGCCCGACGCGCCTGAAAGTCAGTTGTATTCGAACAACTGGAGATCTCTCGGTAACAGTCCTGCGATGGCATCCAAACCTCAATATCGTGGGTCATGGCAGCCGTAAAGCTCATGTCACTCGAGGTTAGGGTAATCACGTGGTACGGCAAGCCCAGCTTTTCCAAGGAACTTTCCGCCTGGTGCGTAATGTTTTCGAGCGCTGCCCAAGAATCCTCTGGCTTCGTAAATTGCACCATCTCAACCTTGTTAAACTGGTGGAGCCGGATTAAGCCCTTGGTATCACGACCGGCACTACCGGCTTCTGACCGAAAGGCCGGCGTTAAGGCGGTAAACTTCACCGGGAGCTTCTCAGCTGGGATTACTTCATCCCGGTAAAAGTTTACTAACGGAACTTCAGCCGTCGGGATCATGGTGAGGTCACTATCAGCGATTTCAAAGCCGGCTTTCGTTTCCAAGAACTTCGGAAATTGCCCCGTGCCGTACATTGAAGCTGAGTTGACCATGTACGGAGGCAAGACTTCCGTGTAGCCCGCGCGGTCATTTTCATCGAGGTAGAAATTGTAGACGGCCCGCTCTAACATAGCGCCGGCTCCTAAATAGTAGACAAACCGACTTCCAGCCACCTTGGCACTACGTTGAAAGTCCAAGATGTCTAGGTGTTCCCCAATTTCCCAGTGAGATTGCGGTTGAAACGTAAACTGGCGGGGCGTACCCACCTTCCGCAGTTCCACGGAGCCTTCTTCCGTCAGACTCACGGGCACCTGATCGTTAGGAATGTTGGGCAGGTGTGCTGCAACATCCTGTTCTGCTTGTTCGACTTGTTCGAGATTCTGGTCCAGCTGTTTAATCTCTTTCCCCACCTCGCGCATCCGTTGAATTGGTGCCTCAGCATCCGCTTTTTGCCGTTTTAACTGGGAAATTTGGTCTGAAACCGAATTCCGTTCGGCCTTTAGTTGCTCTGTTTTAACGATCAACTCTCGGCGCCGCTGATCTAGTTCCAAGAGGTGGTCCACCGTTTCCGCGCTCACGCCCCGGGTGGCCATTTTTTCCTTGAACCAATCAGGTTTTTGCCGCACTAACTTAATGTCAATCATGTTACTACCTCCTATAATTAGCTGTATTTACGCAAAAAGACCCCCGCCCTAAATTGGGACGAAGGTCTTTGTTCGCGGTACCACCCAAGTTCCTGACTACGTCAGACACTCATTGGGATTGGTAACGGAATCACCGTGCAGGATTAACTGCCCTGAAGCGTAGCGGAATTTCGAACGATGACTCACACCACCCGTCACCTCTCTGTGGTTCTACTTAAACTACACCATTAGTTTGTGTTTTCTTCATTATACAATATCTAGGCAAAGATTTGGTTAATTTTTGCATCCACCAGGGCAAAAATCTGGTCACGCGCCGCGGGATCCTCCACAAACTCGAGCTGGTCGCCATCAATTTCCAACTTTGGTGAGAGATCGTACTGGGCAAACCAGGTATCATACCGTTCGTTTAACTCCCGGTAGTAATCGTAGAGGCTCGCATCGTGATCAAGCTGCTCGTAACTGCGACCGCGCTTCTTAATCCGCTTCAGCATCGTGTCAAAGGAAACGTGTAAGTAGATCAATAAATCGGGGAGCTTTTGGTAGTCAGCGGGCCCAACGGGTTCTAACATGTTTTGCAACAACGAATCGTAGGTGTCCACTTCCGTTGCCGTTGAACGCCCGAGATCGGCGTTTAAATGAAATAACAGCGAATCTTCAAACAACGAGCGGTCCATGACACTGTAACGGTTGGCGTTCGCTTCTTTAATCGCCGCTAACCGCTTGTTCAAAAAATAAATTTGCAGTAAAAAGGCGTATTTTTGTGGATCTTTGTAAAACAACGGTAAAATCTCGTTATCATCGACCGACTCGTAAAACGCCGGGGCATTCAGGTGCTCTGCGAGTAAGGTGGTTAACGAGGTTTTCCCCGCCCCAATGGGGCCTGATAAAACGATCATGTGGATTCCTCCCCTGAAACTGGTTTCTACCTAGCTTTCATTTTAGCATTAATTGTGCGACTGCTGTTCGTCATCTAAATTAGCGGGAGACACGTCCACCTGATCAAGCGGAATCAAATGCGTGTGGTGAATCAACTTGTAACCAAAGAACAAGATTAAGACGAGCGGCACACTGATGTAGGTTACCGCAATTTCAAACCACTTGCCCTGTGCAAAGGCCCCAATGTCTTGACCAAAAATCACCACGATACATAGAATCAAGCATAACACCGGACCAAAGGGGAACCAGGTGGCGTGGTACTTGAGTTCATCCAAATGATGCCCCTGCTTAATGAACGCCCGCCGGAACCGGTAGTGGGATAAAGCAATCCCAAACCAAGCAATAAAGCCGGTTAATCCCGAGGCCGCTACAAGCCAGAGGTAAATTTGCGGACCAACAAAGCTGGTTAAGAAGGTCAGTAAGGCCACAACCGTGGTGGCTAAGAGGGCGAGGAACGGAATCCCGTTCTTACTAATCTTGCCAAAGAACTTCGGGGCATACCCTTCATCGGCCATGGAATAGAGCATCCGCGTTGACGCATACATCCCGGAGTTGGCCGAGGAAATTACGGACGTTAAAATGACCGCATTCATCACGCTGGCCGCCGCAGCTAACCCAGCCCGTTCAAAGACAATTGTAAAGGGACTAATCGAGACGTCACTAGCGGATGATCCCAGTAAATCTGGGCTCGTGTAGGGAATCACCGCGGCAATCACAAAGATTGCCAAAAAGTAGAACAGAATAATCCGCCAGAATACCTCATGAATCGCCTTGGGCACACTCTTTTGCGGATCGTCAGCTTCTCCAGCGGTAATCCCGACTAACTCGGTTCCTTGAAACGAAAATCCAGCAACAACGAAGACGCTAATAATCCCTGGAATCCCGTGGACAAACGGTGCCTGTTTATAGGTAAAGTTACTTAAGCCGGTGGCATGACCACCCATAATCCCAACGATCGTTAAAAAACCGACGATTAAGAAGATGATGATCGTAATTACCTTGATTAGTGACATCCAAAACTCGGTTTCTCCAAAGGCCGACACAGCCAGCGCGTTAATCACAAAAATCAAGATCAGCGCCGCGGCACTCCAAATCCACGCGGGAAAATGGGGGAACCAGAACGCCATCACCAAGGAAACCGTTGACACATCAACGGCCACGGTGATCGCCCAGTTAAACCAGTAGTTCCACCCCATGGCGAATCCTAACGCCGGATCCACGTACTTCGCGGCATAAGTTGAAAATGAACCGGAGACCGGCAGGTTCGTTGCCATCTCACCCAAACTCGTCATCAAAAAGTAGACCATGATGCCCATTAACACGTACGCTACGAGCGCACCACCGGGACCGGCCTTACTAATGGCTCCTCCACTTGCTACAAACAGTCCCGTTCCAATACACCCACCGAGGGCGATCATTGACACGTGCCGCGACTTTAAGCCCCGCTTAACGTGTTGGGTTCCCTTTTCTGCTTCCATCTTCGTTCCTCCTGTATTTTTAAAGCTACTAAAACCTAAAAAAAGACCCTTCTTAATCCAGAAGAGTCCCCACTTTGCCATTCGTATTCCGTCTGCTAAAGCGCTCCGCATGCAAGTGCGACAGTCCTTGATTTGTTGAACCAAGTCCCAACCAGGTGGGTACCAACCATCCGATTTCGGCAACGTTCCCTTTCCCCCGGGTTCACTGGGCTGGTGCCCTCCGCCGGGTTACTAATGAAAATTGCTCCTCTTTTTAGATTTCAAATATTAGATTTTCAATTATGCAATTCTTTCATAGTATAGGGGTTTCTCAATTAAAATGCAAATCACCCCATCAGTCCCCGGCTTTGCTATACTAAGGAAAACGAGGAACTTAGAAAGGAGTCCTGTTCATGTCTCAGCCTAATCAACCCGCCGCTTTACTAATTATCGACTATACCAACGACTTTGTCGCACCCGAGGGCGCCCTGACGCTCGGAGAACCAGCCCAGGCTGCCGAGCCAGCCATCATCAACCTCGCGCAACGCTTCTGGGAAACCGGCCAGGTGGTCATCTTGCCCACTGATTTACACCACGCTCACGATCCCTACCACCCAGAAAGCAAGCTCTTTCCACCACACAACCTCGCCGGCAGTTGGGGACGGCAGTTTTACGGTGAACTCCAACCCTGGTACGAGGCCCACCGTGCTGACCCCACGGTGTGGGAGATGGCAAAGACCCGGTACAGCGCTTTTGCCGGCACGGATCTTGACCTTCAACTCCGGGCCCGGGGCATCACGGAACTTCATCTCACGGGCGTTGCCACCGACATCTGCCTGTTGCATACGGCAGTAAGCGCCTATAACCTGGGTTATCAACTGGTAATCCATCCGCGCGCTACCGCGGGTTTTTCGCCTGAAAACCAAACCTTTGCCCTACAACACTTTCAAACCGCGCTCGGCGCCCAACTGATTGACGACTAAAAAAACAGGATGGCTAAGTCCATCCTGTTTTTTTTAGTCTGTTGCGTTACGGTGTTGCAACTTGGAGTGCCACAGGCCGTAACTAAAGTACACTACCAACCCGATTGCAAGCCAAATCCCCACTGCAACCTTGGTGGTGGTGGGCAGCATCACGATGAAGTAAATGCTACACAAACCGGCCAAAATAGGTAGGACTGGGTACCAAGGCATTTTAAACCCATCGTTTGGAATGTCTCGGCGGTGCCGCAGAGGAATAATACCAAAGGAAATGCAGGCAAACGCCAGCAGGGTCCCCGCGTTAATCAGCGAAGCCAGTTGGGCAAGCGGAACCACGCCCGCAAAGAAGGCCTGAACGAGCAAGGCCACCAAGACTGCGTTTCTGGGGACCTTCGACTGGGCATGAACCTGTCCCATCTTTTTCGACAACAAGCCGTCCCGACCAAGCGCGTAGACCAACCGGGAACCCCCAAAGAACATCGTCACCATAGCGGTGAAGATTCCAAACAGCGCCCCAATGGTAATCAGCTTGTTCCACCCATCGAGGTGAACCAAGTGAAGGGCATAGGCAGCGGGATCATCAACGTTAAGTTTGGTGTAGTGCACCATTCCAACCAAGACCAATGAGAACGCCACGTACAAAACAACGGCAATTAGAACCGTGCCCAGGATCCCCCGGACCACGTTCCGCTTTGGATCAATGGTTTCTGCGGAATTAGCTGCCAGCGCATCAAACCCGATAAAGGCGAAGAAGACCGTGGCCGCTGCAGTTGAAATTCCACCGAGGCCAAAGGGCGCCCCGTGGAATTGCTTCGGGTAGAAGGGAACGTAGTTGCTGGATTTAATGTAAAAAATGCCGATTCCGATGAAAATAATGATAATCGCAATTTTAACAAGCACGGCAGTGTTTTCCACCTTTTTCGACAGGTCCGCTCCCTTCACGATGATGAGCGCGATGACGACGATAATCAGGACCGCCGTCAGGTTGACTACTCCGCCTTCTAGCGGGCCTGCTTGCAACGCCGCCGGTAACTTAATGCCGACCGGAGCTAACAGGTTATTGTTAAAGTAGGCCGCAAATCCGGTGGCTTCGGCAGAAACGGCTAAGAAATACTCCAGAATCAAGGCCCAGCCAATCAGCCAACCGACAATTTCTCCGTAGATCACCGTTCCAAACGAGTAGGCGGACCCAGCAATTGGCATCGCGGACGAAAATTCCGCATAGGCCATCCCAACGACCCCCGATAGTAAGGCCGCTAGTAAGAAGGCCACCGCCACCGCAGGACCAGCGTGCTGGGCAGCTTCGTGACCGGGCAGAATGAAGATCCCGGTTCCAATCACCGCCCCGATTCCGAGGGCCACCAAGTCCCACGCGGTTAACGTCCGACTTAAGCGGGCATCCGCCTTGAGGTAGTTAGCGACTGATTCTCGTTGAAAAATGCGTTTAAACATAAGCGTCTCCCTTTCGTGCTCGGACTACGCCGAGCCAATTTCATTGACGTCTTTTATCTTACCCACTAGACTTAGATAAGTAAAATTAATCTTTTTAATTTAAACATTAGGAGAACTGATGTAATGAATCGCTTTGTCGTGTTCCAAAAAATCATTGAAACCGGGAGCTTTACCAAGGCGGCTCACGAACTTGGGTATACCCAGTCGTCCATTAGCCAAACCGTGGCCGGGCTGGAAGCCGAGTTTAACGTACAACTGCTTAAACGTTCCCGCCGAGGCATCAGCTTGACTCCCGCAGGCGATAAACTTTATCCCGAGTTTCAACGCCTGTTACGTCAGTACACGGATGCCCAACACCTCGCCCAGCAAATCACCGGTCTGGAAACCGGAACGGTACGGATTGGCGCGAGCAATAGTATCTCGCGCTACTGGTTACCGGGCTTAATCAAGGGCTTTGAACAACAACACCCGCACGTCCACTTCACCCTCTTTCAGGGTGATTATGACGAAATCCGCGCGGACGTTGATAGTGGTAAAGTGGACATTGGGTTTTTAAAGCACACCCGAACCAAGGGCCTGACCACCGTGCCGCTCAAGCGGGAGCGCTTGTTGGCGGTGATGCCCACCGACCATCCGTTGGCTGGTCAGTCCGTCGTTTCCCTCGCCGCTTTAAAGGCCCAGTCGAACAACCTGATTTTGATCCCCGAGGGCACTCACAGTGACGTCCGTGCGGCGTTTGCATCCTTGGAAATCAACCCCAACATTAAGGACCAAATTCAAGACGACTATACCGTTCTAGCCATGGTGGAGGCGGGGCTTGGGGTGAGCCTGGTCTCTGAACTAATGGTGGGTAATTCCGACTTTCACATCCACGCGGCGGCCACTGAGCCAGCAATTGCCCAAGCAATCGAGATTGCCTACCAGAATCATGCTAGTCTGTCCGTGGCCAGCCAACACTTTTTAGATTACGTGGTCTCCCAACGGGATCAGTTGCCATAAAAAAAAGCTCCCCGTGGGGAGCTTTTTTAATAGTTACTATTTTGAAAGCCTTTAATGGTCGCAAGCCGTGGCGCATACCGCACGTAGAGGTATTCGGCCACTTGCAGCCAGGCATAGGCCAAGGTTACCGCACCCACTACGTCACTAGGAAAGTGAGCGTTTAGGTAAATCCGGGACAGCATTACCAGAATCAACCAGATGATTAGCATCATCCGCACAATCCACATACTCGTCCGGTCATTCAGCATTGGAACCAACACGATCCAAATGATGCTTAGCACTAGCACCGTCCCGAGCACGTGCCCACTCGGGAAACTGTAGCCCGTATCCTTCATCAGGTGCATCGGCGGCCGATCCCGGGCCACTAAGTGCTTCACCACAAACCCGAGGGCATCGCCCCCGACCAGTAAGCAGATGGCAAACACGGCGGGAATTTTATCCCGACCGCCCCACAGGATGAAGGCTAACAGAATCATCCAGATGACGTCCATCTTGGGACTCGCGAGGAAGCTAACAATGGTAAACAAACTGGTCATAAAGTTCGAGTCCCAATGTTGCACCCCACCGATTACTAACGTATCCAAAAAGTTAACGAACCCGGAATTAGTTTTAACGGCCACGGCGATTATAATCGTCAGGAGGGTCGCAATCACTAATTTATACGGGCGACTTGGGTCCTTTTTAATTATCATGTCTTTCTCTTACCTCCAGATTCAGTCAATACGCTTAGTATAGCATATTCTCGTGGTTAAACCACGCCCCGAACCGTTCTAATCTGCGTCTAACTGTGAAGTGCGTTACAATAAACTATATTTCACTTAAAGGAGAATCATCATGCTAAATAGTATTTTACTAATGCTAGCTGTCGGCGTCTTGGTCGGCATCCTCGGGGCTATTCTCGGGATTGGTGGAGGAATGATTATCACCCCCGTACTGACGCTTGGAATGGGATTAGACATTAAATACGCGATTGGCGCGAGCCTGATTGCCGTCATCGCGACCAGTTCGGGAGCGACGATTGCCTACCTCCGTGATAACGTCTTAAACTTACGGGTGGCCATGTTTTTAGAGATTGCGACCTCCGTCGGCGCCATCGTCGGCGCCCTCTTGACTGGAATCTTAAATCCCGTGTTCCTCTACCTCTTGTTTGGCCTGCTTCTGTTCTTTTCCGGTGCGAACATGGTTAAAAAGCTGTGGGGAAAAAACAGTGACCAAATTACCCACCAGGATGACAAACTGGCCCAGGACCTGCGGCTCAACGGTTCTTACTACGACAAGAACCTCCACAAAGAAATCGACTATGGAGTTACCAACGTGCCGACCGGATTTGGCATCATGTTTGGAGCCGGCGTCGCTAGCGGATTGCTCGGAATTGGTTCCGGGGCGTTCAAGGTCATTGCCATGGATACCTTCATGAAGATGCCGCTCAAACCATCGAGTTCGACCAGTAACCTCATGATGGGGGTTACGGCAGCTGCCAGTGCTACAATCTACTTCTTTAACGGTTCCATTCTGCCCCAGATTGCCGTCCCAATGGCCCTTGGGATTATTGTGGGGGCAGCGCTTGGTTCCCGGATTATGCAAATCATGCCGACCCGGCTCATGCGGATCATCTTTATTCCGATCCTCTTGTACCTTGGCTTACAAATGATTCTAAAAGGATTTGGGGTGTCAATCTAATGAAACCAGAAGCAAAAAACGAAACCCAGGAAATGCACCGGGTGGAAATGACGATTGGAACCATCCTCCGGTGGGGGGTAATTGTGGCAGCCGCCATTATGATCGTGGGACTGCTCTTCTACCTCGTGGACGGCAGCTTGGGAGTGGCTTCTAACTACCACGTACAAAACTTCCATCAACTCCTCCAGGGCTTGATAGCTGGTAAACCGTACGCCATCATGATGGTCGGAATCTTTGCCCTGATTCTCACGCCCGTGTTACGGGTCGTCGTCTCAATCTACTCCTTTTACCGGGAACACGATCGTCTCTACGTCATCATCACCAGCCTGGTCCTGCTGATTCTCTTAACCAGCTTTGTCCTTGGCATCGAATTTCAACTTTAACCAACCAAAAAACGGAGTCCCCTATGAGGGACTCCGTTTTTGATTGAAGCGTCGCTTCATGTAGTAAAACAGTTGAATAAACAACTCTGCTAGTAAAAAGCCCATCGCAATCGAGCCGGCAATCATGACGACCTGGGTCAGGTAGAAAAACGCCATGTGTGGTTGGTTTAACGCCACGTACTTCATAACCTGGTAGGCTTGTCCCCCGGGCACCAGCGGGACTAAGGCCGGCGTATTAAAGACAATCACCGGCATTTTTTTATAACGCGCCGCAATCATCCCAAAGATCCCAATCGAAAAGGCTCCCACGACGTTAGCACCCACGTACCCACCGATGTAGGTAAAGTACGCCAAATACACGAGGTAACCCGCCACCGCCACGACGCCCCCAAGGTTTAGTGCCTTGGGTGAAACGTTAATTAACAGGGCAAAGCCTAACGTGGCCGCATAGACGCCCACGATGACAATCACTAAATGTAACATTTTGCTTCACCTATCCTAACCAAATCAATGCGAGCGAGACCCCAAACCCGAGGGCACAGGCACAAATCAGCGCCTCCACGCCCCGCGCTGGACCACTAATCAGATTCCCAGAGATTAAGTCCCGGACGGCATTCGTAATCGGGACCCCTGGAACGAGGGGCATGACGGCTCCAATGATGATGTTATCGGTACTCTGTCCGAGGCCGAGCCGGACCGCGTAAATGGCCATCGCCCCGATCGCCATCGCTGACACAAACTCACTGATGAAACTAGCCTGCACACGCAGGCTGAGCTCGCGAAAAATCAGCCAGCCAAACATCCCCACCAGACTGGTAATGAAGAAATCCGGAAGATCGTTGTTAAAGACCACGGTAATCGCTCCGGATAAGACCGCGGCCGCCACCATCAACAACCAGAAGGGATAATAGAGGCCAATGTGTTCCACCTTGAGCAACAGGCGGTAAAACTGAAAAATCGTCAACTTGTGTTCGGCAAACCGCCGCGATAGTTTGTTAACGGCGGCAATCCGGCGTAAATCAAAGTTGCGTTGCTCAATTTCCTTAATCTGCGCTCCGGCCTCGTCGTTCGCGGAAATCATGAGTCCGGTAATCGTCACGTAGGCGTTTAAATCATCTAAACCCGCGTTCATGGCAATTCGTTTAATCGTATCTGAAACCCGATTCAGTTCGGATCCGTTTTCAATCAAAATTTTGCCCGCGAGCAGACACGTCTGGACGACCTTATTTTTATATGATTGCGTTTTTTTGCGTTCCTGTTTGCGCACCGTAAGCACCACCTTCGTTCCAATTGCTGTACTTACCAGCCTACTATATTTTGCCGCGTTTTAAAACCAAACTGGAAAAATGATTTTACGGATTTCCTCGTTATCGTTATAATGAACAATATAACATTTGGGCACAACCGCACAGGAGGATTAGCATGAGTGATAATCAATCATTTTCAGAGTTAAATGCAACCGCACAGGAAAAGGCCATTACCGATTTTGTTCCCTTTTACGTTTCCCTCTTAAACAACGAAGAACTCGATGTCATGGCTTCATTTGACTTTAATCACGTCATCGCGGACATCAACCGCACCATCATGGACGTTAGCAACCAGGTGCCGGCAGAAATTTGCGCGTTTTCAGCCAAATTTAATCACGAAGACTATAAAACGTTACTAAGTCAACTTCCCCAAACCTTTTTCGCGAATGGGAACCCCACCACGGACTGGCGCGAATGGTATGTCGCTGAAACGACGAAGCTCGATCCCTTCGCTACTTTATAAGTACGTACCAAAAAAGCAATCTCTACTGAGATTGCTTTTTTTTCGTCTAAATATCGTAATCACGGTCATAAAAGAAGGCTTCATCGGCCCCCTGCGTCGTTTCTGGTTGAATGGTCACGTGATCAATCTGGTACCGATCCTTTAAAACCCGATTAATTTGGGCATAAAGCTGTTGCACCTCGTTTAGTTCCATGTTGTCCATGTTCACGTGGGCCGAAAACACGATGCTATTTTCATCGACCATCAAGGCGTGCACGTGGTGGACCTTCTTCACGCCCGGAATTGCCAGTAAGTCGCGGTTAATCGCAGCGTAATCCAAGTGCGGCGCACACTCCATTAAAATTGACACCGTCTTTTTGATGACCGGCAAGCTTTCCAGCATAATGTAAACCGCCACAATCATCGTAATCAGGGGATCAATGAAGGTCCAGCCGGTCCAGAGAATCAGACCTCCCCCAACAATAATCCCTAACGAGGCTAGCGCGTCGCTTAACAAATGAAGGTAGGTCGCCTTCAGGTTTAAATTATGCTGCGCACCCCGGTTTAGGAGCACGGTTGACAGGAGGTTCGCGGCGGCACTAATTACCGCCACCCAAATCATCACGCCACTTTCAACGGGCGCCGGGTGCCAAAGCCGACTAACGGCCTCTCCCAGTAAAAAGAGTGACAGCAGGACCAGAAAGAGCGAGTTAAACAGCGCTGCCAGAATCTCGGCCCGTTTAAACCCGTAGGTATTCACCCGCGTTTGCTTCCGCTTACTCAGCACGTGGGCCCCGTAACTAAAGATGATCGACAACGAATCTCCCAGGTTATGCGCCGCGTCAGACAGTAACGACAAACTGCCCGACAGCAACCCTCCGATAAACTCTAGGAGTGTAATCGCCGAATTTAACAGCGTCACGCTTAAAAAGCGGCGCCCCGTTAGTTGTTCTTCTCGTTCTGACATCTGCTTCTCCTTTGCCACCCCATTTACCTGGCGTCTAGTCTGCCTGGTTAAATAAATTCACCATCGTATTCGTTAGCCGGCAGGGTGTTAAAGTCATAGTCAGCCACGGCCGCTGGACTTGTTAAGTAGGCATGTAAACTTTCCCCAATCATGAGGTTAACCGTTCCGGTCTTTTCATGAAGCACGATGACTGGCGTCCCCAGTTGCACCGCATAGCCAATTTCAAAGGCCGTGCCACTGTCCACGTGGTCCTCGGTAAAATCAATGATTGCCACTACCGCGTCCGCTGCGCGCAAATTTTCAATATCGGCCTGGTAAATTTCCGTGGCCCAGGGTTTCGTAAACTGGGGATGCTGGGTGGATTGGTGCTTACGGGGAGAAAAAAAGTCCCGGACCGTGGGGTTGGCCGTCAAAGCCTGTTCCACTTTTTCAATCCGTGCAATCTGATCCTCGCTAAAAAATGGACCAGCTAAATAAATTTGTGCCATCGGTTGTGCTCCCTTCCGCTTACGCGTCCTGTTCGACCATCCGCCAATCGCCTTCGTTGGCCTTTGAAATTTGGTTTAAGAAATGTAACACGTTTTCTGCGCGTTGTGAATCGTGCTCGTTCAACTGGTTTAATCCAGCTCCGGTATTCATCGGTTGGCTGAGCTGAAATTCACCAGCTTCATCGGCAGTTCCGGTGGCAAAGGCCATCACGGTTTCGCCCGTCGCAATCTTCGTCACGATAAAGAACAGGGAAAAGTCGTCCTCATCGGTCATGTATGCCGGCATCGCCCAGATGTCTGGGGCAATTTCACTCATTTCATATTCCATAAACTTGTAGTCTTTATGATTCTGCTGGGTAACCGGCGTCTTCAAGGTAAACATTAGCTTCGCAAACGCGGGCTGACCCAACTTAATTCCATCTTCCACGATTTTAGCCTCCTTCATGTCACTCATATTTTAGCATATCTGCTGGCAGGGGCGCCGTAAAATTCCGCTCCTGCCCCACAAAGGGGTCGTAAAAACGTAGCTGGGCTGCATGGAGGTCCCCTGATCCATCGGTCCTCCGTATAGTTGGTCTCCGAGTAAGGGGTGCCCCACAAACGCAAAGTGGACCCGAATTTGATGCGTCCGTCCCGTGTGCAACTGCACCCGGACCCGGGTAAAGGCTGCTCCCACCTGCTCCACCCAGTACTCGGTCCGTGCGGCCTGACCACTCGCAGTCACCTGCCGGGCAATCTCCGTCCCAACCCGTCCAATCGGAAAGTCGAGCACGCCGTGGGGCTGATCAAGCTGGCCAGCCACCACGGCCTGGTATTCCTTGTGCAGGGTGTGCTGGGCAAGAGCCTGGTTTGCGTAACTATTGGCAAGCCGATTCTTGGCCACCAGTACCAAGCCACTGGTAAAGCGATCGAGGCGGGTAATCACGTGGGGCCGTAAATCAGTGGCGCCGGCAGCAATCAAATGCCCTTTGACCCGATTCACCAACGTATCGGTGCGGTTCGTAGGCCCGGGAACGCTGGTTAACCCCGCTGGCTTATTGAGCACCAACCAGTGATCGTCTTCAAACACAATCGCTAAGGGTCCCGGACTGGCCGGCACGTTTGGATCACTAAGTTCGGGTGGAAAGGTGACGGTGAGGGTTTCTGCGGGTGCAATTAACCGGGTTGGGTCGATCAAGGTCTCGTTAACTCGTAGGCTTTCGGGTTGTCGCTTCACTTCTTGATAAAGGCGGTTACTGACGCCCGCCGTGGTTAATAATTTTTTAACGGACAGGGGCGCTGCCGTGTGGTTTTGAAACTGTGCTTGCATTCTACTTCTCCAATTCAGATGGGGTTGTTACTAAAAATTTCTCACTACCAACCGGTCGTGAGAAATTAACGGGCTTGTTTAATTAGCGAAACAGCTTGTGGCGAATGAAGAGGAGATCGTAAATCCCGATTCCCCCCATAATTAACAGGCCAATCCCAGAGACCCAGAAGGCCAACCGAGGACTGTTGGAACTAAAGACCTGATTGATACTACCTAAGACCACGGGAGCCAGGAAAATCCCGACGTTACTCCCAATTAACAGGATTGACGTGGTGACGTTCAAGGTTCCCTTGGGCGAGATCTCCGTTGCCACGTTCAAGATATAGGTCACTACCATCGTGTCCAGCATCGTTACCAAGAACATTCCTAACGCCGCCGTAAAGAAGCTGTGCGCTAAGCCAACGATTAACTGGCTAACTCCCGTGGCAATCAGGGCAAATGGCAACATGAACTTCCGAAAGGCACTCAGGGCGTTCCCAAACATAATCCCCCCCATCAGTCCAAAGAATGGGGCAATACTGATGATCATGGCCGACTGATCAATCGTTCCGATGTGAGTATTTTCAATAAACGATGACAGCCGAACCGTCGCTCCCACGTACGTTACTTGATAGGCAGCTAGCAACATCGTCCAAAACACAACGTCCGGATTGAGCCGCGGTGACCGCTTATCTACTTCCATTTTGGGCTCTTCCTTGGGTTCTGGAACAAAGTAATAGAACAGCACTGCTACCGGAAAGGCCAGGGCGTACACGAGAAACGAACTGTGCCAACCATAATCAACTAACAGGGCCCCGGCAATGTAGGCACAAATTGCATTCCCGAGCATTTCAAACCCGCTTCGATACCCCATGAGGCGGTCCTTCAGTTTCCCTTCAAAGAAGGTTCCAATCAAACTAACCGCAAGGCCATTGATCAACCCGAGCCCGATTCCAAAGCAGAACCGAGACAAGAGCACCACGTAGTAGTTGGTCGCTACCAGCGGGATGATCCCAAACACCCCACTAATTCCGAGCCCAACTAAAACCGTGCGTTTGGGCTTCATGTACTTTGCAATCCAGTTACTCAACAGCAACATGATGATCACTGCTAGGGAGGGCATCGTGGCAATAATCTCAATGGCAGAATACGAATGACCCGGAAAGGCCTTCTGCCACTGGGGCACCGCTGCCGATACTGATAACGAACTCGCGAGGACCAGTGAAACTGCTAACAACGAGAACCGCATCATTGGCGAATACGTCCCCCGTACCAAATCTGAAAATTTGAACCGTTTCATCTTTGCCATGCCTGTTACTCCTTTGTCGATAAATATAATGCGAATGGCGCACCATCCGTTCTCGTACCAGTATAGAAAAAGCCACGCCGAAATAAAAGGCTTCTCCGTAATTTCTTGCTTGTGATGGAGAAAAAACCGTGCTAAATTTAAAAGAAACGTAAGAAAGGATGTTTCCCATGTACAAAAAAACCCTCGGGCTGGCCATCCTCGGTCTCGCCCTGGCGGCCGTGCCCGCCGTTCTGACCACGCCTTCATCACTGGCGGCCAGCTCGCAGACCCAAAAAGTCAAAAATACCGCCCAACTGGATACCTTAGAGGTCAACGTGCCGGCACAGGTTACCGTAAAATCAGGAACCGAATTTACCGTGCAATCAAACTTTGCGGGACAACAAAAACCCGAAGTTAGTAAAAACGGCGATCACATCGAAGTCACCTTTAAGGACCAGAAGCGTTGGGATGCCATCAAAAACAACCACAAGAGCAAGGACAAGGTGGTAATTACCCTACCCAAGATTGCAAAGCCGAAGACTGTCAAGATTAACTCCGGCGCTCTGAACTTTAAGACCCCGACGGCCATTCAGAACTTCCAAGCTACCAGTAACGGAAGCAATCTGACGCTGAACCAAGCACACTTCAAAGCAACCAAGCTAGAAAGTGCCAACGGGGACGTGCGAAGTAACGACAGCGAACTCGGAAAAACTACGGTTAAGTCCGCAAGCGGAGACGTCCACTTCAAAAACACCAAGACGCAGGCCATTCAGGTGGAATCCGGTAGTGGCGACGTTGCCTTTGAAAAGGTTGATGCCGACCGCCCCGTTAAGATTAACAGTAGCGCGGGCGATATTGCCCTGAACCAAACCAACTTAACCAAGGTCACACTGAACTCCGGTAGCGGAGAGATTGAAACCCACGATCTAATCGCCAAGGACCTCACGCTAAACAGCGGTTCCGGTGACGTCACCATGACGAGCCAGAAACCAGTTGCCTATGACCGGTTAAAACTGAACAGTGAATCCGGTGACGTGCAGATTAAAAATGCCAAGATTAACCACAGTAGCATTAATACCGACGGTGGCGATTTGAACTTACAACACGTGTCCATCAAGCACAAAGAAGATCAGAATAACTAAGGCTAGTTCTACCACAAAAAAGGTGTTACTCAAATTATGAGTAACACCTTTTTTACGCATTAATTTTCTTTTTTTAAATGTAACGTCAGAGCATTGACAGCTACAATCACCGTTGACAGTGACATGATGATCGCTCCCACCGCTGGAGAGAGGATAATCCCAATCGGAGCCAGGATTCCCGCTGCCAGTGGCATGGCGATAATGTTGTAACCAGCCCCCCACCAGAGGTTTTCAACCATCTTGCGGTTCGTAGCCTTGGCGAGGTCTAAGAAGTTGATGATATCTTCCGGATTACTACGTACTAACACAACGTCCGCGGAATCAATGGCCACATCGGTTCCGGCTCCAATCGCCACCCCAATGTTCGCCCGGGAGAGACTCGGGGCATCGTTAATTCCGTCTCCGACCATCATCACGTCATTCCCCTGCGCTTGCGTCTTGGCAATGACCTGTTCCTTATCCTGGGGCAAGAGTTCGGCATGGTACTCAATGTCACCTAGTTCATGGGCCACTCGTTGTGCTGCTAATTCATTATCACCCGTTAACATCACCGGTTTAATGTGCATCCGTTGCAGTTGTTGCATCAACCGGTGCGATTCAGGCCGCAACACGTCCCCTTGCGCAGTTAAGCCCAGTACTTGCTGATCTTGAACCAGGTAGCTGACTGAATTTCCAGCGCCCGCGAGGGTTTCAAACTGGTTCCGATCATAGTGCAAGTGGTGTTCGTCCAAGTACTTGGCCGTCACAATCTGGTAGAACTTGCCGTTAACCGTTCCGGTTACTCCGACCCCCTGGATGGCTTGCATGTCAGTAGCGGGCGTGATGGTCAAGCCCTGCTTTTTGGCTTCACTAACCAATCCG
This sequence comes from Fructilactobacillus myrtifloralis, assembly GCF_024029335.1. Taxonomy (NCBI): domain Bacteria; kingdom Bacillati; phylum Bacillota; class Bacilli; order Lactobacillales; family Lactobacillaceae; genus Fructilactobacillus; species Fructilactobacillus myrtifloralis. Next base: position 630,760 of record NZ_CP097116.1, read on the forward strand.
GTTGCCAGGGGATGGCTGGAGTTGGCTTGCACGTCGGCAAACAGGTTTACCAGCTCCTGCTTCGATAAGTCACTCGTACTAATCAAATCGTTTAGTTGAAAGACCCCCTTGGTCAGAGTTCCGGTCTTATCCATGAAAACGTAGTCCAAATGCTTAACTTCTTCTAGGGCTTGCCGGTTTCTAACTAGCAACCCGTTTTGGGCTCCAATTGAAGTACTCCGCGCAATCACGAGGGGGACTGCCAATCCAAGGGCGTGGGGACAAGCGATTACAAGGACCGTAACCATCCGTTCCAACCCCACGCTAAAGCCGCTGATGATGGTCCACACTACCAGGGCTAAAATCCCAATGATTAAAGCCGCATAGAAGAGCCAACCGGCAACCCGATTGGCAAGGGTTTCGGACTTTGATTTTTCCTTTTGGGCCTGTTGGACTAACTTAATCACCTGGGACAAATACCCGTCACTGCTCGTGGCCGTCACTTCCACGTGCAAACTCCCGTCCCCGTTCACGGAACCACCGATCACCTTGCTGCCGGGTTGTTTGGTAACTGCCTTTGCTTCCCCCGTTACCAGGGCTTCGTTGACCGCACTGGAACCAGAAACAACTTGACCATCGGCGGGAATCTTTTCTCCTGGTTGAACCACAACGACTTGCTTCGTTTGCAGTTCGCTCACCGGCACGTCCTTCGTTTGGTCACCCGTCGTGATTAAGTGGGCGGTGTCTGGTAATAAGGCGGCCATTTTTTGAAGCGCGTTTCCAGCGTTCATCACCGCACCCATTTCAATCCAGTGTCCCAACAGCATGATCACAATCAAACTGGCTAATTCCCAGAAGAAGTCCATCACGTGGGCCTTTGGATTAATAAAGGTTTTGATGACAAACGAGTACAAACTATAGAGGTAGGCTACTGAAATCCCCATCGTAATCAGCGTCATCATCGCTGGGGAGTGCGCCTTTAGTTCCCCCTTGGCACCAGAGAAGAACGGTTCTCCCCCGTAGAAGAACAGTATCGTCGAGAGAATCATTACTACCCAGTTAGAACCAGGGAATGTAATTTGAAAGGGCAAAATGATGCCCATGAAGGGTGATAATAACAGGATCGGAATCGCTAAAATGAGGGAAATCCAAAACCGCCGTTTAAAGTTACCCATGTTCATCATGTGACCACCGCCCATGTCCATTGACATGGAACCGTGGTTCATGGACCCCATGTTCATCGAGCCGTGGTTCATCTGCATACCACTCCCCGATGACATGTTCATGTTGTGATCCATGTGTTGCATATCGTGATTGTGCTCTGTTGGTTTCATAATCTACATCTACTCCTTTTCGTGTTCATGGCAGGACTGTTGCCGCGTCGGCAGGCAGTTACAGTCAACTTCTTCTGGAGCCGTTGGTAACTTCTCCGCTAGTTTGGCCTGTAACGCCTCGATGTCTGCCCGGCTGATCTCACTCTTACTAACTAAATCCAGGAGCACCTGCCCCTTATGCATCTCACAGAGTTGGCTAAACAAAGCCTCTGCCGTGTCGTTCATGGCGAGCTGCTCACTCACCTGCGGATGATACATAAACTGCCGACCATCCTTCGTCGTGGTCAACAGGTCCTTGGCACATAAGCGCCGTAGTAAGGTTTTAATCGTCGACGCCGTCCAGTCCGACTGTTGTTGCAATTCCGTAATGATATCCGTCGTCGAACTGGGGCCCAACGACCACAGTAACCGCATAATCTTCCACTCTGCCGGGGTAATGTCCACCGGCACCTTTTTCGCTGTGATTTGCTCACCCCATTTCGTTTACATTTGTAAATTCAATTCTGAGTATAGTTTACAACTGTAAACTATGCAACTAATTTGCTCACCAAAAAAAGCACTCCCCGGTAAGAAGTGCTTTGTCTTAGTAATTACGGAGGTACAAGCGGTCAATCATATGCTGCTGCCCTTTATGAATGATCAAATTAGCGCGATCTCTGGTTGGCAAAATGTAATCACGGAGGTTGGGCAAATTAACGGTGGCCCAGGTCTGACGGGCGCGCGCTAGGGCCTGGTCTGGATCATCCTGGGTGTAACGATAAAAGTAGTTATTTGGATCTGTAAAGGCGGTCTGTAACAGTTTTTGGAACCGATTCAGATACCACGTTTCAATCAACTTCGGGTCGGCATCAATGTAGATCGCAAAGTCCGTAAAATCGCTCACGTACAGGTGGGCTGCTGCTGGCTGTTGCAAGGTGTTAATCCCCTCTACAATTAAAAAGTCCGGTTGCCGCACCGCAGTGAATTCATCCGGGACCAAATCATAGGTCTGATGGGAATAGACCGGGGCCTTCACCAACGGTTCCCCCGCCTTCACCTGCAGTAAAAAGTTGATTAACCGCGGTAAATCGTAACTTTCCGGAAAGCCCTTGCGCGCTAACAAGCCCTTGGCTTGCAACGTCTTTGTCGGGTACAAAAAACCGTCTGTGGTAACCAACTGGGTGGTTCGGTTCGGCAATAGTTCCGTTAATAAATACTGTAACAACCGCGCCGTCGTTGATTTCCCCACCGCCACGCTCCCAGAGATTCCAATGATAAAGGGAATCGTCCGGGCTGGTTGGTGTAAAAAATCACTTTTGCGTTGTTGCCATTGCCGATAGGCATCAAACGCCCCCCGCAACAGCTGAATCAGAGGCATGTAAACCTGTTGCACATCAGTCATCGCCACCTGATCATTAAACGCCTTCAGGTGCTCAAGCGTCTGGGGATCAATCGGTTGCAGGGTGGTCGGATACAGGTCGGCCCAGGCTTGCTTATCATACTCAGCAAAGTTTTCCATCGCTACTCCTTTACTAACCGGTACGTTTCCGGTTGAACGGAGGCAAAGATGGGCGACGGCGTCGAAATGCTGATCACCGTCAACCGGTGCATGGCCCGGGTACAGATGGTGTAGACCAACTTATCGAAGGACTGGTCCGGATAGTTGGCCGCCGAACCATTCCACATCACTACGGCATCAAATTCCAGTCCCTTAGCGAGGTAGGCCGGTACAATCACCACTCCGTTTACCAATCGTTGGTTTTCGGTCTGTAATAAGGTTGCCGCAACGCCCGCCTCTTTAAGGGCCGTGGCTAACTGCTGGCACTCGGCGAGCGTTTTGCCAATCACGGCCGTCGTATCGTGGGCTTGGTCGTTGCGTTTGATGGTCGCAAAGAGCGTCTGCAAGGCCTGTTGCTTGGTCTTGGTAATCGCCATGATTGGTAACTCACCCTGGCGGGCATACGCTTCAATCTCTGCTCCGTCTGGCAGCAATTGCTTCGTAAAGTTAGTGATTTGAGCGGTCGAACGGTAAGATTTCAGCAATTTAATGACCCGAATCCGCTCCGGATCAAAAAGCTGTTGGAGGTCGGCCATCAGGGTTTGGCTGCTATCGCGGGTAAAGATGGCCTGGTTTAAATCACCGAGCACCGTAAACTTGGCCCGCGGGTAATTCCACTGTAAGTACGCCAACTGAAAGGGCGTGTAATCCTGAACTTCATCCACAAATAGGTAGCGCATTTTTAGATCGGGACGTTTCCCAGTGACCAAGTCAAAGAGGAGCAGGTAGATGGACACGTCCGTCATGCTAATCGTGCCGGCTTGAAACCGCTTAACGGTCGCACGCACGCTGGCCTGCCATTCTTGTGGAGTGACGTGCCAGTCCGCCAGTTGCACCAACTTAGGAACGGCGCGGAGGTAGTCCACAAACTGTTGGTTAATGTTGAAAAACCGGTTGTGTTTGATCTGCTGCCGCACCTTGGCAAACGCCGCGGTTACCAACTGCTTAGCCAAGAAGCGGTAGTCTTGATCGGTATCCGTTCGGGTCCGACCGGCGCGAGCGTACAACATGTCAATCTGGTCGGAGGTTAAGCCCTCAACCGCCTCTTCAACCCACCGTTGCTTCGTCTCTGCGGCAATCCGCCGGTTCAAAATGTGGAACAACTCTTTTTTGGTCGCTGCAAGCCGGTTTCTGAGGTTATAGTTGGCGTTGAAACTGCGATAAATTTCTGCGATCTGTTCCTTGGAAATGAAGATTTCTCCCTGAAACTTAATGTTCCGAAAATCCGCCCCCGTCTGGTTTAGGCTGGTGGCATACTGGTTGACCGCGTTAAACATGGCTAAGCTGTTTTTCAAGGTCGTTACATTTTGGGTTTCATCCGTTAGGCTTTCGTCAAACCGCTGCTCGAGGGTTTCGACCGTTAAACGCGGTACCCGCCGACGCATAAACTGGTAGTAGGTCATCTGCACCATGTTTTGCTCCCCTAGTTCGGGCAACACCTGGTTAATGTAATCATTAAATAGCTGGTTGGGGGAAAACAGAATCACCTGACCGGGCGTCAGCTTCCCCCGGTAGCGATAGAGCAAATAAGCCACCCGCTGGAGCACCGCGGCCGTTTTTCCAGACCCGGCGACCCCCTGCACGAACAACAAATCGGAACTGGTGTCTCGAATGATTGCATTTTGTTCCTGCTGAATGGTCGTCACAATGCTCTTCATCTTGGTATCGGACTGGTGTTCCAGGTTTTCTAACAACAACCGGTCCCCGACCGCCTCATCGGTATCAAAGACCTGGGTCACTCGTCCTGCTTTAATTTGGAGCTCGCGTTTTAACGATACATCCACCTGTTGGGGACCACTGGGGGCGTCATAGGTCATCTGCCCAATTCCACTGTCGTAGTACACACTGCTAATGGGAGCCCGCCAGTCATAGATTAAATACTGGTCGGGATGATCAGGATCGACAAAGGACGCGAGCCCAATGTACAAGCGTTCGGGCTCACTTTCGCCCTGTTCTTGGAGGTCGACCCGCGCAAAGTAGGCGTTCTGGTCCAATTTTTGTAACGTCTGCATGTCCCTAGTTGCCGATTGCCACCGATTTTGGCGTTGTTCCAGCATTTGTTGCTGTTGACGCACCGACACCCCGGTTTCCATCTGGCCTTCGTAGGTACTGGTTTTTAAGCGGACGTCGTCATAAAAGTTGTCCTCCAGTTCCTGTTGATTCTGCTTGGCCTTCATAATCGTGGTGGCCGTTTGGCGTTCCGCCACCTTCAGTTGCTGGCGGACAAAGTCTAAATGCTGCTGTTCTGCCTGTCGAATCTGATCCTGCTCTGCTCCCATCGTGCACCTCCATTAGTCTAATCGATGAACTATTCTAACATACCCGGCCCGTAAACACGATGAAACAGCCACTAAGTATGGTAAACTGAACTAAATTATGATTTTCAAGGAGGACTTTCCCATGGCCAAAATTAACCTATTCTTTGTTCGTCATGGACAAACCCATTTAAACCACTACCACCGGATCCAAGGTTGGTCTGATTCAGACCTCACCGACCAAGGAGTTCAAGATGCCGTCGCGGCTGGAAAACAGTTACAACGGATCTCGTTCGACCAGGCCTACAGCAGTGATACCAAGCGGGCCAGTCGAACTGCCCGCATCATCTTAGAGGCCAATCCCGCTCCCCTTACCGAACCCGTGCAAAAGTTTGCCTTTCGTGAAGAAAACTTTGGTTACTTTGAAGGAAACGATACCGGACAAACCTGGAACATCGTCGGAGGTCCCCATGGCTGTTATTCCTACGCGGACCTCATCGCCAAGTTTGGCATGGAAAAAACACGGGATCTGATTGCCGCTGCCGATCCGTACGGTGAAGCCGAAACGGACGAACAATTTTGGCACCGCCTTCAGGTCGGCCTCGATGAGATCGTGGCGCTCGCTGAACCGGGACAAAACATCTTGATTGCCGCCCACGGAACCCTGATTAAAAGTGTGGTAAGTCGGTTTAGTAACCTAAACGTGGCCGACGCCATCTTAAATGGAAGCGTCACGAAGGTCACGTACAACAAGGACCAGTTTAGTGTCGCTTATTACAACAAGAAGGAGCATTAATGGAACCAACCCCCGTCATTACGATTGGCCTCAACGTCAATCATCCGCACTTTGATTATTCAATGGAAGAATTACAACAACTCGTGGTTGCAAACCACATGACGTCCGTTGCCACCCTCACCCAAAAGTTGGACCACCCGGATGCCGGGACCTACTTTGGCAAGGGCAAGCTGACTGAGTTAACTGACTTAGTGAACGGAACGGGTGCCACCACCATCGTTGCCAACGATGAACTGAGCCCGAGCCAGATTCGTAACATCGAAACGGCGACCTCCGCCACGGTGATTGATCGCACGGGGCTCATTTTAGAAATCTTTGCCAACCGGGCGCGCACCAAGGAAGCTAAGCTACAGGTGCAACTGGCGAAACTGCGCTACCAACTCCCTCGGCTACGGACGAGCGCTAGTCAACGCTTAGACCAACAAGCAGCGGGGGGTGGCTTAGCCAACCGGGGGGCCGGGGAAACCCAGCTAGAACTTAACCGCCGGACCATCGAGCATCAAATTACCCACGTCCGCCACGAACTCAAGGATCTACAACGGGCGTACACCACCCAGAGTAAGCGCCGGAAGGAAAACCAGGTCAAAACGGTGGCCCTCGTTGGTTATACCAATGCCGGTAAATCGACCATTATGAACCAGTTAGTCAGTCGCTTTGGCACTAACGAAGAAAAACAAGTTTTTGTGAAAAACATGCTCTTTGCCACCCTCGACACGAGCGTCAGAAACCTTGAACTGCCGGGTAACAAACAGGTCCTCGCCAGTGATACCGTTGGGTTTGTGAGCGACTTACCTCACCAACTAGTCGAGGCGTTTAAGGCAACCCTAGCCGAGGCCGCTGATGCCGACCTGTTAATCCAAGTGGTTGACTATTCTGATCCGAACCAGGAACTCATGATGGAAACCACCACCAACACCTTAAAGGCGATTGGGGTGCCGGACCTTCCGATGATCACCGTCTTTAACAAGGCAGACCGCACTGGCAGTCGGTTTCCGGAACGAACTGGTGCTAATCTGATCATGTCGGCCCAGGATCCGGCCTCCATTGATGAATTGGTCGCCATGATCAGCGAGCAACTCTTTGCCGACTACGTCCAAAAGACCTACCTAATTCCATTTACGGCGGGCGACTTAGTTGCTGACCTGAACCAAAACTTTGACGTCCAGGCCACTGCTTACGAAGCCAGTGGCACCAAACTAACGGTTGCTTTACCAGCCACCGTAGCCATCCGTTACCAGCAATACGAAATTTAGTTAGTTAATTGTTGACAGTTGTTCATTTTCTTTGTACAATACTTACATTACTTAAAGATGAAATTTAAGGAACCGTCTGCCCAGAGAATCCAAGGCGCTGTGATTGGATGAGACACCTTATTTAGCCGCTTTAAGTTGCCAAATTGTTAACTAACTAAAAGTGCTTTCAGGCTTACTGAAAGAATTTGGGTGGAACCGCGCGTAACAACGTCCCTATCGCTGTATAGGGGCGTTTTTTGTTCGATTTTCCCACCTTTAAAGGAGGATTCATCATGAAAAAACCAGATTTACAAGCAGATGTTTCACTCAACCGGTCCCTCGGATTATGGTCCGCGCTCGCCCTGGTGGTAGGAACCATCATTGGAGTAGGAATCTTTGTCCGGCAGGCGGCGGTGATTAACGATGCGGGGTCCGCTAAAGCGGCCCTGCTCGCCTGGCTAGCGGGAGGACTCTTAACCCTAGCTGCCGGTCTCACGATTGCAGAAATTGCCTCCCAAATTCCGAGTACCGGGGGTTTATATGCGTACATGGAAGCCATCTATAACAAATTTTGGGGCTTCTTGTCCGGTTGGATGCAGATCATTGTGTATGGTCCAGCCATGATTGCAGCGCTGGGCTCCTACTTAGCCATCCTGGTACTTGATTTCTTCCACCTGCCAGGCTTCTGGACCCTTCCCATTGCCCTCGGTTCGATTATCCTCGTCGGCATTTTGAACATCTTCCCGAACCGGTACGGTGGTGCCTTTGCCATCATCACGACGATTTGTAAGTTAGTCCCGGTTGCCGCTTTGATTATTTTTGGCCTTTTCTTTGGCCACGCCGATGCTCTCGGCCAAAGCGTTCGGGATCTCCACACCACGGCCGGCGGGTTTGGGGTGGCTATGTTAGCCACGCTGTTTGCGTTTGACGGCTGGATTTTAGTTGCGAACCTCGGGGGCGAAATTAAAAACCCGAAAAAGATGCTCCCCCGCGCCATCTCACTGGGAATTATGGCCGTGATGGTCATTTACCTCCTGGTTTCTTACGGGGTCTTAAAGAGCATCGGTCCTGCTAAGATTCATGAACTTGGTACGACGGCCATTCCTTACATTGCCAATCAAGACTTTGGGATGTGGGGCGGAAAGGCCCTCAGTATCGGGATCATCATTTCAATCATCGGGTGCATGAACGGGAAGATCATGACTTTCCCCCGGATCATGTACGCCATGGCCGAAGAAAAACAACTGCCGGGTTCCAAGTGGTTGTCCTACCTCAATCCCAAAACCCGGACGCCCATCTTTGCCATCATGGCAACGCTGGTCATCGCGGGCTTGATGATTTGCTTTACGAACCCCGACCGAATCTCTGAACTCTGTATCTTTACGGTTTACTGTTTCTACGTCATGGCTTTCGTGGGCGTCTTCTTGCTCCGGAAACGCAACCCGAACCAAGTCCGGGTCTTCTCCGTTCCGCTCTTTCCGTTCACGCCCATCGTCGCCATCCTCGGTTCGCTCTTCGTGATTGGCTCCGAAATTCTTTCTGACCCAATCGGAGTGCTCGTGTCCCTCGGGATTGTTGCCGTTGGAGTGCCGGTTTACTACTTCAAAGTGATGCGCCAACGTGATCACCAATCAGCATAAAAAAAGCTCGACCTCATTATGGGTCGAGCTTTTTTTTATTGAAAGTCCTGCATTAATTCTGCGATTAAATCGGCCACCCGGGGTTCGTCACGAATCAAATCCACCCCGGTGTTAACACTAACTTCTCCAGCTTCCAAATCACCGTGGAGCATGGCTGGACGGACGCCCCCTAACTTCCGCGTGGCCTGGAAGGTCGTGTGGTCACCGGCTGCAAAACGGTCCGCTAACTCTGCCATGCGCGGATTAGCAAGCGACCGCTGGTTCGGTGCCACTAAGAGCAGGTCATCGGCACTGCTAGCAAGCAACTTTTGTTTAGCCGCCGGCGCCGTCCGTGATTCCTGGGTGACCATGAAGCGGCTCCCCACGAACACCCCTTCGGCCCCGAGGGCCAACGCTGCTCGCACTCCACGCACGTCATTGATCCCTCCAGCTGCTAGAACCGGCACTGAAACCGCGTCAACGATCCGGGGCACGGTCGTAAAGGTCCCCACACCGTGAACGGGGATCACTCCCCCTTCATCATAGCCCGTGGCAACGATCAGGTCCGCTCCCAGTTCAACTTGGCGTTGGGCCTCTGCAGGCGTAGGGTTATAACTCCGGGCAATGAGGGTCGCGCCGGCGTCCTTGATCTGGTGGTAAATCTCAGCATCCGGTTCTCCTCCGACCATAAAGATCGTAATGCCCAGTGCCAACGACCGGTCCAAGACCTTGTGGGCATAGCTTTGCTCCTCGCCCTGTGGGTTTAACCCCAGCGTCATTGCAATTGGCTGCTTCGTCAAATGCTGGGCGGTTTTAATCTGGTTTTCCATGACCTCCATCGAATTTTGGTCCAGGGAATCACGGCCGGCATTCGGACCAAACGTCCCTAAACCACCGGCATTGGCCACCGCCGCCACCATCTTCGCATCCGTCAACCAGTTTAGCGGAGCTTGGATCAGAGGATACCGGGTTCCTAAAATTTCCGTCACACGATTTTTCATTTTGCTTCCTCTTTTCACTTACTTTTAGTAATAAAAATACTACTAGAAATGATTCCATGATACAAGTCTCACCCCTTTAAAAACCAAAATCCTCGTAAAGTCCACCGAAAGCTTCTATAATGACGGTAGTTTGGCATTGGAAAGGAAGTTTACTTATGAAAATCATGCTCTTTGGTGGATCAGGCCGGGTTGGAACCGCCTTGACCCATGAATTACTCACGGATCCCGCTACCGAGGTCACCATTGCGGTGGCTCACCCCGAAAAGGCGACGGACCTCGCTGCGCTCGACCGGGTGACGGTCCACCAACTGGACCTGGCGACCAGCGACTTACAGACATTAACCCAGTTACTGACGGGCTTTTCCGCCGTTTACTTCGTTGCTGGTTCACGGAACCAGGATCTGATTAACGTCGACAGTTTTGGCGCCATCAAGACGATGTTAGCTGCAGAAGCGGCCCACGTGGAGCGCTACCTCATGTTGAGCTCATTTGGTGCTTTAGACATTAACAGCTGGCTGAACCAAGAACGCTACGCGAGCTTACAGGCTTACCAAGCCGCTAAGTTCATGGCCGATGACTATCTCAGCCACCGCACAAACCTGAATTACACGATTCTGCAACCAAGTTCCCTGACGGAAGCTCCCGGGACCGGACTCGTAACGTTAAATCCAGCCACTAACACCACTGGCAATCCCATCGCCGACGTGGCCGCTGTCCTTAAGGCTAGTCTCCAAAATCCCCACACCTACCACCAGGTAATTACAATGGAAAGTGGATCCACCCCCATCGAAACGGCCCTGAATGCCTTAAATTAATCTTTAACTAAAAAAAACCGGTCTGCCCCGAACATGCGGGACAGACCGGTTTTTAGTTTGGTGAGCAGGTTAAATTAGATCGGCTCCCACCCGGAGCGCTGCATGATAGTTCACCATGGTTCCGACGTAGTACGGCACCAGCCATAAAAAGCCAAGCCCCAGGGTCAAGACGGACAGGAACGCCCAACCAATGAACGACAGGTTCAACCAGAATAATTCTAGTTTATGCCCGTCCATTAACTGGCGACTCTCGGTGATCACTTCGTTTAAATCCGGAGTACTTTCACCCCGAATGACTTGTTCGCGATAGATAAACAGGGCCTGCGAATAGGCTAACCCCTTTATAATGCCGGGAACAACTAACAACAGTGACCATAAAAAGGTATAAATGGTCACCACGATGCACAACAAAAACGGTCCCCACGGCCGGGGCGTGCTGAGCATGTTCCGAAAGGTGGTCGTCAACGGGGTCGTCGGGGCCTGCTCAAATGCAAACCAGTCGCTGAAGGTAAAGACCATTCCCACCGTCGTAAAACTCGAAAGAATGATGTAAATGATTCCAGTGCTACTTGTAAAGTAGGTAATGACTACAAAGGGCAGCCCCACTAGGATAGCCGCCGCCCAGTTGCCTGCAAAACTCCGCAACGTTTTTTGTTTTAATAATTGAAAGTTCATCTAATTGACTCCTTCTCATCTATTGGTTATTTAATATTATATACCGTATAATATAAACCCGCAAGGATAAAAAAAGCCCCCGACCAGTTGGTAAGGAGCTTGTCAAACTAATTAATGCGCCTTGCGACGTTCAAACAATACGTACCCCACAACGAGGACCGCAAAGAAGATCACCGTCGCAATTACTGAAATCCGCGTTTTGGCGTTTACAAGTAACACAATTAAGACGGCCACGTAAAATAAAATCGTAGCGTAACTGGAACCTGGGAACCACGGCATCTTGAAGTGGTCCGCCGGATTCGGTTGGGTCCGCTTGTACTGAATGTGCGTAATCATGATGATGATCCATACGAAGATGAAGCTCATCGTGGCTACTCCCGTAATCAACAGGAAAATTTGACTTGGATAGAAGTAGTTTAACAGCACGATTCCCAAAAAGAGGATTGAGGAAAAGAGAATCCCCACGTAGGGCACGTTATGCCGGGATAACTTACTAAACGACTGGGGTGCCTGGCCGTTTTTCCCGAGGATGTACAAGGTCCGGGACGTGGAAAAGATTGCTGAGTTCGCTGCCGAGAGGGCCGAAGTCAGCACCACGAAGTTAATGATGTCAGCTGCATAGCGAATTCCCAGTCCCGAAAAGATTTGCACAAACGGCGACTGGTTCGGGTTAATTTGGTTCCACGGGTACACTGACATGATGACCACCATTGACCCCACGTAGAATAATCCAATTCGCATGGGCACGGAGTTAATGGCCTTCGGAATGTCCTTTTGCGGATCCCGAGTTTCTCCGGCCGTCAGTCCGACCATTTCAATCCCGGTAAAGGCAAAGATTACGATGGGAAAGGCCATGATAAAGCCAATTAGTCCGGTGGCAAAGAAACCTCCGTGGTCAAACAGGTTGGCCAGCGACGCCGTCGTGCCGTGCGTGTGGAAGCCAACGGCAATCATCCCGATTCCGGCCACGATGAGCGCTAAAATCGCAAAGATTTTAATGCTGGAAAAGGCCGATTCTAGTTCCCCAAACCAGGCCACGTTAATTAGGTTAAACATGACTAAGATGGTCACCACGATGAGGGGCATAATCCACTGGGGCAACTGCGGGAACCAGAAGTGCATGTAAATCCCGGAGGCGGTTAAATCCGCCATTGCGAGACTGGCCCAACTTAACCAGTAGGCCCAGCCAATCGCAAACTCCCACTTTTCCCCTAAGTACTGCCGGACAAAGTCAATGAAGGAGTGGAACTTGAGGTTTGATAATAACAATTCCCCAACGGCCCGCATCATCAAGTATGAGAAAATCCCGGTAATCAAGTAGGCGAGGATCAAGGCCGGACCGGCGGACTTAATCCCTTCCCCAGAACCTAAGAACAGTCCGGTTCCAATCGCGCCCCCGATGGCAATCATCTGGACGTGGCGTGAGGTTAAGCCCCGGTTTAAGTCCTGGGATTGCTGTTGTTGTGGTTTATCTGTCATTTTCAACACCTTTCTAAAAGAAAAATGTCTCCGTTTCAAATCAGGTCGGTTTGGCGTCGAGACATTTTTAAAGTTAATTTTATAAGTTTTCCTTAAATACGAGCTCCATCGTACCAAGATTCAGAATTAGTGTCAACTAAGTTAGCTAAGCGCCACTTCATGCTACACTAGAAACGGGAGGGATGCGTGCATGAAACTGAGAAACTGGTTAGTTGGCTTCGCCTTCGTGCTCATCGGGTTGTCCCTGATTGGACTCTCCTGGTATGCCAACCGGTAAAGCCCCACCACCAACTAAAAAGACGCTAATCACAATGATTAGCGTCTTTTTAAGGTGCCTTAGTCAGTTAAAGCATCCTTGGCGTCATTAACCTTGTCTTTTACGATGCCTTTGCCGTTTTCGAAGTCCCCTTCGAGTTTGGCCTTCGGGTCATCCTTCACAGCGCCTTCAACTTGCTTAGCCTTACCTTCTGCTTGGTCAGTAAAACTATCAATTTTTTCGGCTGCTTTGCTGCTTAAGTCTTCAAACTTGTCGGATAAGTCGTTCAAAGCATCCGTATCCTTTAATAACAAGTAACCTAAAGCGGCGTTCGCAGCTAAACTAATTCCTAAAAATAAGTCTTTCATGATTACACCCTCCTTTTAATTTGCCTTAAATGTAGCACATTTCCCCGGAAACTACCACCATTAACCCTAAGATTAGAAAAATTATTTGGCGTTGATTTCCTGTTGTTGCACCTTCAGCACTTCTTGGTATGTTTTCGTTAGCCAATCCACGTAGTTTTGCCCCTTCGGAATCGTTTCCGTCACCTTAACCACTGGGACATGGTGCTGCTTTGCGAGCTTGACCATTTGCGTCACCGTTTGACTGTCCGTTTGGGTGTTATCAACGAAAAAGGCCACGCGCTGATCAGTCAAGTCGCGCCGCATTGCTTTAATCGTCGCAGGTGAGGGATCAACCTCTTTTTCGGTCGCATTTTCAAAGTCACGGTTGTTGACCTGGTAACCCATCGCACGAAGGGCTTCATCAAACACCGGTTCACTTACATCCACCTTACGCTTTAAATCGTGTTCCTGTAAGTTGTTACGACTGGTTTGGGCTAACTCGTTCACTGGTTTTAACCGCTCTAAGTAAGCTTGCCCGTTTTTTTCAAACGTCTGGCGGTGTTCTGGTTGTAACTGACTAGCCACCTTGACCAAGCGGTGGACCACCGCTGGGGCCGTTTCCGGATTATACCAGAGGTGTTCATTGTCCCCGTTGTGCTTATGCATTAGTTTACCCACGTTGATTTGCGTGGTCCGGGAACTGGCATTTTGGGTCAGCTTTTGCATCCAGTCATCGTAGCCCAGCCCATTTTGAATGATCACGTTCGCGTCACTCACCTGGTGAGCAGCTTGAATGCTAGGTTCAAACTCATGCGGATCCACTCCACTGTTAACGAGGGAGGTCACCTTGCCGTACTTTCCCACGACCGCTTCGGCCATTTGACCGTAAATGTTGGTCGCGGCCACCACCTTAATCTGTTTGGGATGCCGCGCCGGTTCCGCCTGCTTCGCTTGCTTGCCACACGCCGTTAATCCGACTACGCACAACAGTGTTACCGTTATCAGCATCATTCGCCGTAATTTTGCCATTTGCTCCGTTTCCTCCTATAATTAAACCAGTGTTGCATTCGTCTTTTGCATGCTAATTTAAAGTTCGTTCACTAATATAACACTGTTATCTAAACATTGGCAACTAGTTTAAATCCAAGGAGTGTAATCCATGGCAACTACCAATTCACCCGCGTCCACCCACGACCTGCTCTTACAGGCCGGGTTAGCCGCCTTTCTCGACCACGGTTACGAACAAACCACCCTACGTGAAATCTGCCGTGGGGCCCACCGAACCACCGGTGCCTTTTACCAATACTTTCATTCCAAAGCCGACTTGTTAGCAGAACTACTCCAGCCGTTCTTAACCACCCTTACTACGACCTATGACCAGCAGTTAACAATCGGCTTAACCGAGCTCACTAATCAGAATGCCCCGGCCTTTTGGCAGGCAACGGTCATGAACCTGGACCCGGTCATTACCGAGTTATACCAGCAACCGAATCTGAAACAACTGCTCCTCTTTTGTGCGGACGGTTCTAAGTACGGACCACTGGCGGAACTCGCAACCCAGTACTTCACCACCCAGATTATTCGTGTCATTAACGCCATGCAGGAACGGGGCATTCTGCCGATTACCTTCCAATTTAACTACCAAGAACTCCATTTCCACGCCTTTGCGTTCTACGCCACGGTGGTCGATATTTTGCGCCACGACTACCCCCAACCAGAAACCCTTGTTTTGACCCACCAGTTGGAGCAGTTTTTCACCCCAAGTTGGCTCAACTGGCTTGAATTACAATAATTGTTACTTTTTGAGGCCTGCGAACCCGCTCACCACGATAAAATGCTATAATGAACTCGAAAAAGCAAAGGAGGATGTAATCATGAAGATTATTGCTTATGGAATTCGGAACGACGAAGAACCGTACTTAAAAGAATGGGAAGCGCAACACCCAGACGTTGAGGTGAAAAGTGAAGCGAACCTGTTAGACGAGCAAACGGTGGATGAAGCTAAAGGCTTTGATGGGGTGGTTGCTTACCAACAAAAACCCTACACCAAAGCAGTGCTTGATAAGCTCGGTCAGTACGGAATTCACGCCTTGTCCTTGCGGAACGTCGGTGTCGATAATGTCGATACTGCCGCTGCTAAGGCCAACGACATTCACGTAACGAACGTTCCCGCTTATTCCCCAGCTGCCATCGCCGAATTAGCGGTTACTGAAATGATGCGACTCCTGAGAAATACGAAGAAGTTTGAAGATAAAGGACGCCACGGTGACCTGACCTGGGCTCCAGACATTGCGGAAGAAATGAACCAACAAACCGTTGGGGTCTACGCAACCGGCCGAATTGGTCGCCAAGTAGTTAACATTGTCCGCGGCTTTGGTGCTAAGGTCATTGCCTACGATCCATTTCCTAATCCGGAATTACAAAAGGAAGGCATCTACGTGGACACGCCAGCTGAGTTGTACGCCAACTCCGACATTTTGACGTTGCATGCGCCGGCTCTAAAGGAAAACGACCACATGATTAACGACGACACGATCGCCCAAATGAAACCGGGCATTCGGTTAATCAACGCTGCTCGGGGTTCCTTAATCGATACTGACGCCTTGATTCGCGGCCTTGACAGTGGTCAAATTGCCGGAGCGGCCCTCGACGTTTACGAAAACGAAGTTGGGATTTTTAACACTGACTTTGGGAGTTTCGACAAAATTCCTGACGAACGCTTGAAGAACTTGATGCAACGGGATAACGTTTTAATTACCCCGCACATCGCCTTCTACACTAAGGTAGCCGTTAAGAACATGGTGCAAATCGCCCTTGACGCTAACCAATCCTTAATTCAAACCGGGGCTTCTGACAAAGAAGTTCAACTATAAACAGCTACAACCTGGAACGCTAAAAAACTGGTTTCTAACTCCCATTGGGGTCGCAGAAACCAGTTTTTTATGTTTTAATGGCTTTCTCATGGACAAATTCGTCCAAGTCTTTTATAACTAACTGTGAATTACTTATTTTGACATTCCATTGGAGGAACCTATGAATCAACTTTCCCTTGTTATCATTTTACTGGCCGCCCTCTTGATTCCGCTCCTCATGAGTCGGTTCAAGATCTCGGCATTGCCCACTTCAGTGGTTGAAATCCTGGTTGGGATTGTTTTAGGGCCCAGCTTGTTAAACTGGATTAATCCCCACCAGACCATTTTAACCTCCCTCTCGAGCATTGGGGTGATTGTCCTCCTGTTTTTAAGTGGGATTGAAATCGACTTTGACCTCTTTCGGCCCAAAACCAAAAACCCCAGCCAATTAGAACAAAAGGCCCGCCAACAGGTCTCGAAGTACACGCCGGTGCGGCTGGCCCTGTATGGGTACCTCACGATCATTGTTCTGTCGTTCGTCCTCGGTTATCTAACCAAAGTTACCGGCTTGTTTAGTGACGTGTGGCTGGCTTCGATCCTCTTCATGACGATTTCACTGGGAATTGTCCTCGCCGCCCTGAAGGAACGAGACGCCCTCAGTACTCCCTTTGGCCAAACCATCCTCTTGATCTCGGCCCTAGGAGAAATCGTACCGGTGTTTGGTCTCACGATCTACGCCTCCATCTTTGGCACCGAATCGAAATCCCTGTGGTTGATTCTGATTCTCTTTGCCGTGGCGGCCTTACTCCTCCTGCGCTTCCACAACTTTTTTGACTACTTCGATAAAATCAACAAATCAACCACCCAAATTGACGTTCGGTTAGCCTTCTTCATCATTGCGCTCCTCTCGGTCGTAGCGGTGACGGTTGGTTCCGAAGCCGTCTTAGGGGCGTTTGTCGGCGGAATGGTGTATAAACTTCTGAAACCATCCGAAGCGACCCGGGAAAAATTGGATTCGATTGGTTACGGCTTCTTCATCCCAATCTTCTTTATCATGAGTGGAGTGGGCCTTGATTTGAAAAAAATTCTGGCGGACCCCAAGGCCCTGCTCCTCATTCCGCTCATTTTATTAGGGTATTTAATTGCCAAGTTCGGCCTCTACCCCGTCTTTCGGCTCCGGTTTAACCGCCAAAATGCCCTGGCCGGAACAGCCTTACCGATGACCACCCTGACCATGGTACTGGCCATTTTAAGCGTGGCCAACAACCTCAAGGTACTCACTAGTCAACAATCAGGTGCCTTCCTACTGGCAGCCATCATCACCTGTTTGATCGGTCCCCTGGCGTTCAACCACTTCTTCAACCCGCAGGCTGACATTTACCACAAGCTACGGGTGAACATCTTCGGGGTTAACATTGTCACGATTCCGGTCGCCCAACAACTGGGCAAGAGTTGGTACGACGTCAACGTGTACACGGACAACCAGAAAAACTTCCAAACCTTTAACAGCGAGGCTAACGTGCACCTCCTCGACAGTTTAGACGTGCAGAAGCTCATTGAGAACGGGTACTTCGACTGTAACATCATCGTGTTTGCCTACTTTGACTCTGATACAAACTACCGACTGGCTAAGGCAGCCAAAGAATACGGGGTAAAGCGGGTGATTGCCCGGTTTGAAGACCGCAACGTTCACAACCAACAGGAAAAGGAACTGACCGCCCTCGGCGTGGAAGTTTACAGTACCTTTGCGGTCAACGTTGCCATGTTACGGGAGTTAATTGAAGTTCCATCCACCTTTAACATGATTAAATCTAACAGCGTCAAGCTCCACGAAGTTACCCTGCAAAACAGTAAATTTGCCGGGACGCGGATTAAAGACCTACCGTTTGGCACTGGCATCACCATCAACCGGATTTTCCGGGGTAAAAAGATTATTCAACCAACTGGTGATACGGTGCTGCGGTTACACGACAAAATCATCTTCTCCACTGATACGGATCAGAGTCCACAGATTCGCGAAGAAATTGCCAAATCAAATTAACTGGCACAAAAAAAGCCACCCACAGCGGGTGGCTTTTTTGTTTGGTTAGTTAACTTAAAAACCCACGGAGCCCCTGACTAAGCTTCCGGGTATCCGGATAAACCTGCTGATACAGGGCGTAAAGCTGATCATACTTCGTCATGTGGTCAGAAAGCGGCTCGTACTGATGACCGACGTGCACAAATTGTTGCGCACAGCTCGCACAATCAGCGTACCAACCTAAACCAACCGCTGCTAACATGGCGGCCCCTAATCCGGGCCCCTGTTCGTTGGCTAGGCTTTGAATTGGCACGTGCAAGATGTCTGCTAGCATCTGTAACCACAGTGGGCTTTGCGCCCCTCCGCCAATGGCAACGATTCGGTGCAAGTCCGCTCCAGCAGCTCGGTAAATTGCTAAGCAATCGCGAAAACTAAAGGTAATTCCCTCTAAAACCGCCCGGGTAAAATCACCCCGGTCCTGCGTTGCATCCATTCCGATAAAACTACCCCGTATGTCAGCATCGGCATGCGGAGTTCGTTCCCCCACAATGTACGGAGTGAACAGTAATCCCTTAGCTCCCAGGGGTGCAGTTGCTGCCCCGGCTAGCATCTGGGCAAACATCAAGTCTGAACAAAAGGTGCGGTGAAACCAGCTTAGCGAATACCCAGCCGCCAGGGTGACACCCATCGAATAGTATGCATCTGGAACTACGTGGTCTTCTAACTGAAGTTGCCCGTGGTACCGATCGGTGGGCTGCTCCTCATAGCGTAACAGCACCCCCGATGTTCCGATACTTAACAGGCCCATGCCCGGCTGTAAAATTCCTGCTCCCAGGGCCCCACACGCATTATCGGCGCCCCCGGCAAACACCTGAGTCGCCGTGGTTAGTCCGGAAAATTCTGCGTACTCGGGTGTAATGGTGCCAACCCGATCAATCGATTGCAACAGTGGTGGTAAGATCCGCATTGGAATCCCGAATTGCTGACAAATCGTTTGACTCCACTGGTTCGTATGAATGTCCAGCATGGTAGTTCCCGTGGCATCCGAATAATCAATCCCTAACTTCCCCGTCATGCGGTAGCGAACGTAATCCTTGGGCGTTAACACAACTGCTGTCTGCTTAAAGATGTCTGGTTCATGCTTTTTTACCCACAAAAGTTTCGGCAGGGTAAAACCCTCCAAGGGCCGGTTCCCAGTGATACGGACAAATTCAGTCCCCAGCTGTGTTTCAATGTCAGACCGTTCCGCGGTCGTTCGGGTATCGTTCCATAACATGGCAGGCCGTAACACCTGGTTCTCCTGGTCTAACAACACTAATCCATGCATTTGTCCTGAATAACTAACCCCCGCAATCTCCGTAGGGTCAATGTGATCATCGAGGATTAAGCGCACAATCGCAACCGTCGTCGCCATCACCCAATCATTGGGATTTTGCTCGCTGTAACCCGGATCGGGCTGATTTAAAGGATAACTAAAGGACTCCTGCGCTAGCACCGTCCCTGCCCGATTCACCGCTGACACCTTTACTGCACTAGTTCCCAAATCAATTCCTAACACACACGCTGTCATCACCTAATCCTCCTTCTACTTTTGTCTTCAGTATAGTCGCTTTTAGGACTGGCAACGAAAAAACCACCCAGTTTGGGTGGTTTTTTTCAGTGGTTATTTAGTTCGTGACGCAATTTCAACTTCAATGTGATAGTCCGCGGCTTTTTCCATGATCCCGCGCCGTCCCAGAAGTTTAAACTTCCCTCCGGTCAGGTAGGCGGCCGCTAAAAAGATTTCAACGTGGGCCGCATCAACCTCGGCAATTGACTGTAACCCTACTTGGGTAATCGTGCCCACTGGTTGAGCCTCAGCTTGGTTCACCCCCGCATACACCACGTGCTTGCCGTCCTTAAACTGCATGTCAAAATACGGTAGTAACGTGCCACTGCCGACCGCATTCACCTGGGTGCCGGTTTGCAAGCGTTGCTTTAACTCCCGGTCGCTCACCCCCGCGTAGTCCGCCGTCAGCAAGCCATGCTGGAGCAATTGCCCCGCTAGTTGGTTGATAAACTGTTGCTCGGTTGGTGTCGATACCAACTTGCCGGGCATGGTTTTACGGTTGTCATACAACCCGTTGGCAGGAATGTTGCGAACCTTAGTGGCCGTTGTCGCGGTTTGGGTCTGGGGTTTAATGTGTAACAGGCGGTAAATCCACGGGGTTAGGTCCAATCGCGAAGTCCGATTCGTGAAGTAATAGATGGTATTCAAATACAGGAAATACGCTAACACAATCGTAACTACCAACAGAAGTACGCCCCGTGCCCAAAATCCATTGGATAAAAACCGATAGGTAATATAGACCAGGTAGAGTTCCCCTAAAAATGAAAGCACGTCGTACAGGCGCCCCTTCGTTTTTGCTTCGATATTAATGTAACCAAGCCAGGAATTAATGGCATCAAGAAAAGTGAACATGAGTTACCGCCCCCCTTCTGACTGTTGACCACCATTCGTGGTATTCGTCTGTCCCGTTGAGTTCGAATTCTCCTGATTATTCGTGGTTCCGGTCGTAGTTCCGGTTCCCGTAGTTGGTTTGGAATCCGATTTTTGTCCCTCCGGTTGCTGATTAGTGGTGGTCGTTGCTTGGTTTTTGGACTGATTTGCTTGGTCCTGGTTACCCGTTTGCTCAGTCTGTTTTGGTTGTTCGTTTGAATTAGTTTGGTTCGTCTTTTGATCCGAATTCTGCTTGTTTTCCTGGTTTTGTTGCTCAGTCGGCGTTTGCTTTTGCTCATTCTTTTGCTTCGTTGGTTCCGATTTATGGTCCGTGACCTTGACCCCTTCACGCGTATTGGTAACTTGATTTGTAACCACGTTCGTTGCTCCCAAGGCTAAACAAATGGCAAAGATGGCAAACGGCGTGATAAACGGTGGCACCCGATTCATAAACCTCATCTCCTTTATCCCCTAGTATCGCAAATTGGGGTTAAGAATTACTTAATCGTTGCTTAATTTTTCAATAATTTGGGCTAACTTCTGGGTCGTCTGTTCCCAGTCCTGATTGGGAACGTAAATGCCCGTTTGTTGCAGGGCGCGCGGCAACGCCAAGTCCCGTTGGGTTTCGGCACTATGTAACCGGGTTTGGACCGCGGCCGGTGCATCTCCCCGTTTGAGCATTCGCTCCCGCAGTTGCTGGGGATCTGGAACCGCGAGGTAAATCACCACTGCCTGGTCTCCCAAGCGTTGCTGGTAAGTTGTCGCTCCCTTCGTGTCGAGCACAATCGAAGCAATCGAATGCTGCTGCCAAGCCCGTTCTAACCCTTCCCATGAGGACCCATACCGATTTCCGGCGTATTGGACGGCCTCTAAGAGATCAAGCGCGGCAAAACTGGCTGGGGTTTCAAAGTAGTAATCAACCCCGTCCTGTTCCTGGGCGCGGGGAGCCCGGGTCGTATGGGTAATGATTGGGGGAATGCCATAGGTCGTTTCTAAGTAGGTCTGCACGGTGGTTTTGCCCGCCCCGGCCGGACCGGTGATCACAATGATGTGCCGTTCTGTGCTTGATTGTGCTCGTTTCATTCCCTGAACCTCCGTTTCTCATTTCCCTATTTTTTAAGCCCCCACTTTAACATAATTGGTGACAAAATGGTGGTTAAAATCACAACGAAAATAATTTCTGAGTACAGGTGATTCGACAATAAGTGCGAACTTAGCCCCACTTGCGCCACAATGAGAGCCATTTCCCCACGCGAAACCATTCCGGCTCCGATCACGTTGCTATCCTTCCAACTAAAGCCCAGTACCCGGGCACCGAGGCCACAACCAACCCACTTGGTTAGTAGGGCCACGATGGTCAGTAAGATAACAATTAACCAACCCTGCCAGCTCGTTACTAGTTTTAACTCGAGCCCAACGGACACAAAGAAAATTGGAATCAATAAGGCATACCCAATGATATTTGTGCTCCGCTCGATGGTCGACCGGGCAGGCGTAAAGCCCACGGCAATCCCGGCAAAAAAGGCCCCCAGGACGGAACTCAAGTGACAAACTTCTGCCAGTTCCGCGAGTGAGAAACAAAGCACGATCCCGATGATGGCGAGCGCAATCTCGTCGTCAAAGTGCATCCCAATTTTAATGATCTCCGGCACAATCCATTTCACCATGACCACTAAGAACAGGAGGTAGAGAACTTGTAACCCGATGATGACGGCCAAGTTCCCCCCAGCCGTGAAGAAGCTGGTAAACAGGCTTAGCAATACGATTGAAATCACGTCATCAACCACGGCAGCCCCTAAGATGACCGCCCCGGCGACCGTTTGCAGCTTGCCGTATTCTTGTAACACGGCCACGCTAATTGAAACGGAAGTGGCGGCAAAAATGACCCCCCAGAAGAGGGATTCAACCATGCCCTGGTGAAATAACATTCCCATCCCAAAGAAAACCACCAGTGGGAGCACGACTCCACACACGGCAATCCCCGTGGCAGAGACCAGGTACTTCTTCACCTGTTTAAAGTCACACTCCAAGCCAGCTAAAAACATTAACAAAATAATCCCTAAGTCCGCGCTCACTGACAAAATTTCGTTGAGCTTGACCCAGTTTAACAACGCCGGTCCAATCACGATCCCAGCGATAATCTGCCCCACCACACTGGGCAGGCCAATGCGACTCGCCAAGTAGCCAAATAACAGGGCGGCGACCAATACAATCCAAATGCTCCCTAAGTATTCCATCGTTACTCCATTCTTTTCTTAAAAAATTCATTCTACTTACTATCTTACACACTTTTTTTGGATTTGGGTACTCCGTTGCTCCTAAGGTGTCGACCACCAGCAATCGTGGTATGATGAGGATAAACTAAGCAAAGCAGGTGGAAGAACATGCAAACAGGCACAAAAATTATTACCCTCGATAACGGTTACCATTTATGGACCAACACCCAGGGCACGGGCACGATTCACTTACTGGCCCTCCACGGTGGTCCCGGTGGAACCCATGAATACTGGGAAGACACGGCCCAACAGTTACACAAACAGGGCTTAGACGTTCAGGTCCATATGTACGACCAACTTGGATCCTGGTACTCCGATACTCCGGATTGGGACGATCCAGACGTTGCCAAGCGCATTCAAACCTACGATTACTACGTCGATGAGGTGGAAGAAGTTCGGCAAAAGCTGGGGCTTGATCAGTTTTATCTGATTGGGCAATCCTGGGGAGGCGCCCTCGTTCAAATGTACGCAGCCAAATACGGAGACCATTTAAAGGGAGCCATCATTTCATCCATGGTTGATCGGATTAGCGATTACACGGACCACCTCGCTGAGATTCGTCAAACTGCCCTAACCCCCGACGAACTCGCCTACATGCAACAGTGTGAAGCTACCAATGACTATGATAACGACCGCTACCAGGCCTTAGTAACCCGGCTCAACGAGGAATACGTGGACCGCAAGCAACCGGCCGCAATTGCACACTTGGTCAATACGATGAGTGTCCCGTTGTACCACGCCTTTCAGGGAGACAACGAGTTCGTAATCACCGGCAAGCTCAAGGACTGGAACTTCACAGACCACCTGCAAGACATTCACGTTCCCACCCTCGTAACCTTTGGTGAACACGAAACGATGCCCCTTGCTACGGGCCGGCGCATGGCCAGCATGATTCCCCATGCTCGCTTTGCTTCCACGCCTAATGGAGGGCACCACCACATGATTGATAACGCCCCCGTCTACTACGATCACCTGGCCAGCTTCATTCGCGACGTCGAAACCGGTCAATTCTAACTCCAGATCCAACCAAAAAAGCCTAACAGCAGTACTGCTGTTAGGCTTTTTTGATTCTGACGATTAATCCTCATTCGTCCGCTTCAAACGCCGTGATTTGTTCCAGCAACGTCGCTTTCGTTGTCGGATCTGCAAACGAATGCCGCATCGCCGTTTGATTGCACCGGCGTAACTGTTCCTTGGTTAACCCGTTGTGTTGGGCCAGTTGGAAGTATTCTTCCGTGAGGGTTGTGTCTGAGACCGTACGGTTATCAGTATTGATGCAGAGCGCTTGCCCCTGCCCTAACCACCGCTGCAATGGATAGTCCTCAATCCGGGCCAGGTTGCCCGTTTGACAGTTACTGGTTGGACACCCTTCAATACAAATTTGCCGGTCAGCTAATAACCGCTCCACGGTTTCATCACCGTTCGCTGCGATGCCGTGCCCAATTCGCTGGCTCCCCGCCTGCACTGCTTCCACCACGTTGTGAGCGCAGCCACACTCACCCGCGTGCAGGGTCAGTTGGACGCCTAAATCGGAAACGGCCGCCTGTAACGCGTCCTCGTATTCTGGAACAAAGTCATCGGATTCCGGCCCAGCGAGATCAATCCCGACAAGCTGATCGCGAACCTCATCCAGTTGCTCAAAGTCGTGGTGCACCGCCGCACCATTCTCCGTCCGCATGCCACACACAATTAAATTCCCCTTAATTCCATAGGTCCGCTCCCCTTCAGCAATCCCCGCGGCCACCGCTTGAACTGCTTCTGGAATAGTGAGTTGCCCCTGGGTTGATAAACTCGGTGCAAACCGCAGCTCTATGTAACAAACTCCGTCTTGATGGGCCTGTTCCATCACGTCATACGCGGCGCGTTGCAGGGCCGGCACCGTTTGTAAAAACGGCAGCACAAAATCAAAGGTTTGGAGATATTCGCTTAAATCACGGCATTGCCGTGGGCCCACCATCTTGCGGGTTAATTCCATCAAATTGGATTCAACTGCCATCCCCTGACTGCGGGCAATTTGCCGTAACGTATGGGGACGAATGGAGCCATCTAGGTGACAATGAAGTTCGGCTTTGGGGAATCTTTGGATCTCAGCTCGAGTTAACATCTTACTTCCTCCTTAGAACAACGGTTGCATAAATTGCATTTATGTTACCGGATTCCAGCATTAAATGCAACTTGCCTTAAACGCTCCCCACCAAAAAAGGGCGAACCTTCGTCCGGGTTCACCCTTTTTCCATTCGGTTTAGTGTAAACTAAGTTTTTCCACGTCAATCGTTTTATCGGCCAGTCCGGCCGCAAAGCTCGCCTCGTGACTCACGATGATCGCATTTCCGGGGAAGCGTTTGATGGCGGCCTGCAGGGCGGCCTTGGTTTCATCATCCAAGTGGTTAGATGGTTCATCTAAAATTAAGAAGTTACTCGGGACAAATTCCATTAACGCCAGCTTGACCTTCACCTGTTCCCCTCCGGAGAGGGTGCCAATCGGCTTAAAGGCGTTGGCCGTGTCCAATCCGACTTGGGCTAACTTGCTCCGAATTTCCTTTTGGGTCAGCTTCGGATACTGATCCTGAATCAGCTGCATCGGCTTTTGGTTCGGATTGTCCCAGACTAGGTCCTGACTAAAATAGTTTACCTTAGCCGAGGGGGAAAACTCGGCGGAGCCCCCAAGTGCCGGAATGATTCCGAGGATACTTTTAATCAGGGTCGACTTCCCCACTCCGTTAAATCCTTGTAAAACCACCTTTTGATTGGTGTCCACGGAGAAGGTCACCGGTTCTAGCAAGGGGGCGTCATACCCCACTGATAGTTGATTTACCACCAGTGCATTTTGCGAACCGGTCTCTGAATAAGGGAAGTCAAATTCAGCTTGAATGTTATTCTTCGGTGGTTCAATCACGTCCATCCGGTCCAACATCTTTTCTCGGGACTTCGCCATGGTGGACCGACTACCGGCCTTGTTCTTTTGAATGAACTTCTTGGCCTTCTCAATCTCAACCTGTTGCTTTTCGTACTCACGTTGCTGGGTCTTTTCCTTTTCATCCCGTTGCCGCATCGCTGATTTAAAGTCGCCCCGGTACTTCGTAATCTTCCCGAAGGCGAGGTTAATGATGCAGTTCGTGACGGGTTCTAGAAAGTCGTAATCATGGGAAATAATCAGAGCGGCGCCATCAAAGTCATTCAGATAGTCCTCCAACCACTTGATGTGGGCGGTATCCAGGTAGTTGGTCGGCTCATCTAAAAGTAAGACGTCGGGATGTTCCAAAATCAACTTGGCAAGAATGATCTTAGACCGTTGTCCCCCACTCATCGTTGCGACTTCTTGTTCCCGCCCCAGGTCATCCAGGCCGAGCCCCGTAATCACTTGTTCAACGCGGGTTTCAACGTCGTAAAATCCGTTTGCATCGAGTTGCCCGGACAAGCGGGCCGCCTTCTCCATCAAGCGTTCGTCCATTGTTTCGGCGTATTCGGTGTATAACGCCGTCATCCGTTCGTTCATGGCGTACAAATCGGAAAAGGCGGTGTGCAAGAACTCAATCAGGGTCATCCCCTTGGGAATATCAACGTACTGGTCTAAGTACCCAACTTTCGTGCCCTTTTGCCACTGGACGGAGCCCGTGACTGGCAGTTCCTGCCCGGTCAAAATTTTGATCAGCGTCGATTTGCCGACCCCATTTTGTCCGACGACCCCCATGTGTTCGCCCTTATTTAATTGAAAGTTGGCATTCGAATACAGTTGCTTATCTGCAAAACTCATGCTCAAATTGGATACTTCTAAAAGTGCCATTAATCTCCCTCATATTCCGTGTTTTAATCCATAACTCCTACAATAGCATTTGGCCTAATTTGGAGTCAATCCATATTAATGTTATACTGGTATGTATCATTTTGAAAGGAGTTGAAATATTTGCGCGTACGAGACGTCGATCAAGTGGTGGTCACGGTTGATGAACTGGAAGCCGCCCTGCGGTTTTACCACGAAGTTCTAGACCTCCCCTTATTAAAGGAAACCGCTGATCAGCTGTTATTCCAGCTCGGAAAACAAACCCTAGTTTGCCAACTCCCGAGTATTTCAGGACTTACTGCTGCTCAGCCCACGGCCGGGTCAACGGCCTTTAGCATTTTAGCTAAGGATTCCTTAGCCACGATTCAAGCGCACCTAGCCAACTACTTCATTGACATCGTCGCCGGTCCAATCGAACGGCAAACTGCTAAACACCAGGTCCGCTCCTTGTTCATTCAGGATCCCGCTGGTAACCTACTGGAAATTAAAGAATACCAATCGAATTAACGTTTTGTTTTAAAGAAAGGATTTCTTCAAACTTTATGGAAAAAAACACTACTAAAGTCAAAAAGACAAAAATGTCCTTATTTAGTGTAGTGATGTTAGCCCTAAGTTCCATCATTGGTTCTGGGTGGCTCTTTGGATCCTGGGAAGCTGCTAAGATCTCTGGTCCAGCAGCCATTATTTCTTGGATCATCGGAGCCATCGTGATTGGATCAATCGCCTACGTCTACATTGAATTAGGAACCATGTTCCCCGAAAGTGGGGGGATGAGTAAATACGCCGGTTACACCCACGGTCCACTGCTCGGATTCATTGCTTCCTGGGCCAACTGGGTCTCCTTGGTTACCCTATTACCAATCGAAGCGGTGGCCGCCGTGCAATACATGAGTTCCTGGCCCTGGAGTTGGGCCAAATGGACCCACGGCTTTGTTGCCAACGGAACGGTGACCACCCTCGGGTTATTCGCCGTCTTCGTCTTCATCTTGATCTTTACGCTCTTAAACTACTGGTCGGTTAACCTGTTAACCCGCTTTACTAGTTTGACTTCAATCTTTAAACTCGTGGTGCCAACCGTGACGATCATCATGCTGCTCGTTTCTGGATTCCACGCCGGCAACTTTAACAACCCACAGTTCGGTGGTTTCTTACCATACGGAACTGCTCCTATTTTTGCCGCTACCACGGTATCCGGGATTATCTTCTCCTACAACGCCTTTCAAACAGTGATTAACGTGGGAGACGAAATTACTAACCCGAAGAAAAACATCTGGCGGGGAATCGTGATTGCCCTCCTAATTAGTATCGTGATTTACGTAATGCTCCAATTTACCTTCATCGGGGCCATCAAGCCTTCGATGTTAGCCCAAGTTGGTTGGCACGGAATTAACTTTGAATCACCTTTCGCTGACCTGGCCATCATGTTAAACATTCACTGGTTAGTAATCCTCTTGTACTTGGATGCCTTCGTTTCACCATTTGGGACCGGAGTTTCCTTCGTGGCCTCAACTAGTCGGACCCTGGCCGCCATGACGCAAACCGGTCACTTACCGAAGTTCTTAGGGAAGATGAACCAAAAATGGGGAACTCCCCGGATTGCCATGATTGCCAACTGGATTATCAGTTGTATCTTGGTTTCCGTCTTTAAAAACTGGGCCGTCTTAGCCAGTGTAATTTCTACCTCGACTTTGATTGCCTACCTGACGGGTCCGGTAACCTTGGTAGCCCTCCGGCGCCATGCTCCCGAATTCAAACGGCCCGTGCGGATTAACATTGCCAACATCATTGCGCCAATGGCCTTTGTCCTCGCTAGTTTAGCGATTTACTGGGCAATGTGGCCAACCACGGTGGAAGTTATCCTTGTGATCGCCCTCGGGTTGCCATTCTACTTCTTCTATGAAGGAAAGCTTAACTGGAAGGATTCGAAAAAGAAGTTCAACGGAAGCCTTTGGATGCTCGTTTACCTAGTCTTCATGTCGTTCTTCTCGTACATCGGTTCTACGCCATTCCACGGTCAAAACTGGGTTCACTATCCATTTGACTTCGTGATTATCATCATCGCATCCCTCTTGTTCTACTTCTGGGGGGTTAACAGTTACCAAAACACCGATGAAATGACCCACGCTAAGCAAGTTAATGACAAAGTAAAACCAAACTAATATCACAGCAGAATGGCATGGGAATTTAACTCCCATGCCATTCTTCAACTCACTTGAAATGGATGGAGGAGAGCTTAATGCAAAAACCAGATCCAGAATCAAGGTACCAACGCTATAACTTTGGCAACCAAGCAGCTGACCAACCCCAGCAAAAGCAGCCCCGGATTTGGCCGTGGATTCTAATGCTCGTGGTTGTTGTCTTAGTCCTCGCGTTTGGGCTACGGTATGCGATTAGTAAGACCAACAAGGCGAAAGCGACGCAACCCCGCACGCACCAAACCATGCGGTCAAAACCCAAGACTAAAGCCACGACTAAGCCAGCGCAATCTGACACTAACAAGAAGCAGCCAGCCCAGGATACAACTACCGCGGAGCAGGATACGGGGAATTCCGGGACGGCGCAAGCTACAACTGACGCTGATGATAACCAGTCCGCGCCAGCAACCAGCACGGAAACTACCCCCGCAACGAAATCGACGGCAAAGGCCACGGATGATCATGACGCCATCTCAACTAGTCACGAACCGACCTCCAACGATTTTAGTCAACCGCGGACGTTTAGTTCGGTCGAAGATGCCAAAAACTGGGCGAAAGCAACCCAATCACAGTGGTTAGCCGCTGGTTACAATAACTATACCGTTACGCAAAACGGCCAAAATTTTTACGTATTAGTCTTTACTAAATAAGAAGTGCTTCGGCACTTCTTATTTTTTTCATTTCACGCCAATTAAGTTATAATAAAACAAAAAGGAGGCGTTTCGAGATGAAAATTAACGTTCCTCTCCAAGCTGGATTCTTACCAGATCGTTATACCAAACACGCTGACGCAGCGGATAAAATTGGCACCTATCCGGTAGTTTCTTTTCCAATTGAATTTCAGAATGTTCCGAGTGAAGCGGCTTCCTT
Source organism: Fructilactobacillus myrtifloralis (assembly GCF_024029335.1). Classification (NCBI taxonomy): domain Bacteria; kingdom Bacillati; phylum Bacillota; class Bacilli; order Lactobacillales; family Lactobacillaceae; genus Fructilactobacillus; species Fructilactobacillus myrtifloralis. The sequence continues at coordinate 660,558 of NZ_CP097116.1, forward strand.
AGCGTTCACACTCCTGGATCCCGATTCGATTCCGGTCTGTGGCTTTGAATACATCCACTGGGTGGTCGCTAATCTAGATCCCCAGCTGACTGAATTGCCAGCCAATGCGAGTCAATCTGGCGTCGTTGCGATGACGTATGGTAACAACAGTTTAGCTGGTGGGCTCTTAAACGTTACCGATCAGCAACTAAACCGGCACTACCTCGGGCCGACCCCACCGGATCAACCCCACAACTATCGGTTAACCGTCTACGCGCTCGACCAAAAGTTAGCGTTACCAGACGGCTTCTGGCTCAACCAATTAGAAAGTAAGCTGACTGGTCATGTCCTTGCTACCGCAACGGCCATCCTACCAGTAAAGAACTAGGGGGAATCACTATGTACAATGAATACAAACACATTTTAGTTCCAGTGGATGGCTCGAAGTTAGCCGAAGCCGCCCTCTTCAAGGCCGCGGAAGTGGCAATTCGGAACGAAGCCAGGTTAGACGTCTTAAACGTTTTAAACACCACTAGTTTCGGCTTTTCGTACGGGGTCGTTGATGGTGATGCCATTACCGACATGGTAAACGACGAACTTGATTACCTCAAAAAACTGATTCAACGGGTGAAAAAAGCCACAGGCATCGAAGATATCCACATGCACCTGCGGTTTGGGAGTCCTCGGAACGTGATTACCTATGATTTTCCCCACGATTATCAAGTGGACCTGATCATGATGGGGGCGACCGGAAAGAACGCGGTTTCGCGCCTCCTCGTTGGTTCCGTAACGAGTTTTGTTAATACCCACGCCCGTTGTGACGTCGCGGTTGTCCGGACGGGCATGGATAACCAAACTGCTGAATAAATCGTTTTAACCCTGTAATTTGCTTACTGGAAATTTTCAGTAAGCTTTTTTTCTGGCTACTACCGAAAGGAGCTGGGAGCATGGAGCTTGCCCAACGTTTAAAAGCAGCCCGCACACAACAACACCTGACCCAGCAGGAGGTCGCCGCCCACATGCACGTTTCCAGAAAAACCGTGTCTAGTTGGGAAACCGGACGCAGTACAGCTAACTTAGACGTGCTGCACGAGCTCGCGGACCTGTACCAGGTCGACTTACCCACGCTCCTTGGTGAACCCGCTCCCAGTCAGACGACAACGACCCATCGTTACAGAGACCGATTCATTCGGTATAAACGCTGGGGGTACTTTAGTAAGTACGCCTACTTTGGCACCGTGAGCTTTACCATGCTGGGCCTATTACTGTTAGTACTTCCGTATCGGGGCACGAGCCTGTTGCTGGTGCCGCCCCTCGTTTTGACCCTCGGAATCATCATTCTGTACGAGCAAAACTGGTGGACGATCACAACCAACCGCCCCCTGCTGTGGAAATTAGGGGTGGTGACGCCCGTCCTGTTTGTCACTTTATATCTAACCGGCTACTTATTGAACCAATACGTCTACCACTCACCGGCATTTATGCATACCCCTGCCAACTGGTTGGGCTTACTCCTGCTGGCAGGAACCGTCACCGCGGGCGCATTGATGACGATCATTTTCCCGCTCAAACGCCTCACCGTGCGGCGTTCATCCCTGTAACTGCTGATGTAACCGGGGATGTAACCGTTAATTAGACAAATATCGCAGTGATTTCACTGGAAAAATAATTTAAATTACGTACAATTAATAATAGAGTCTTTAATTGATAAGAAAAAGGAGAAGCTTACTATGTGTGGATTTTGTGGTTACATTAACCAAGCGGGAATTCCCAAAGAAGCCATCGAAAACATGGCCAATAAAATTAAACACCGGGGACCCGATGACAGTGGTTACTTCCAAAACGAAGATGTATCACTCGGCTTTCGGCGCCTCTCCATCATTGACTTGGCACACGGTGCCCAACCAATGTATGGTGACAACGATACCGATGTTTTAACTTTTAATGGTGAAATTTACAACTACCAAGAATTACAAAAAGAACTAATTGACGAAGGCCAAACCTTCAACACTGATTGTGACTCAGAAGTTTTGATCCGGGGCTACGAAGCTTGGGGGCCAAAGAAGTTACTCAGTAAGTTACGGGGGATGTTTGCGTTCGTAATTTACGACCAAACGAAGCACCAGGTGTTTGGGGCCCGAGACCACTTTGGAATCAAACCCCTTTACTACTACGATGACGGCACCAACTTCATGTGGGGTTCTGAAATTAAAGCCTTTTTGGGTAATCCCAACTTTAAGAAAGAACTTAACGAAGACCTGCTCGCTGTTCACCTGAGTTTTGAATTTATTCCATCGAAGGAAACCATGTTCAAACACGTTTACAAAGTGATGCCTGGTCAATACTTTGTGTACAAAGACGGTGGCGTAACAACCGATACTTACTACAAGTACAATTACGATCATATCGACAAGCACCAAACGATTGATGACGATGCACAACAAATCGAAAAGTTGGTTGACGACTCGGTTAAAGCCCACATGATCGCAGATGTGCCCGTTGGTAGTTTCCTTTCCAGTGGGGTGGACTCCAGTTACGTGTTCAACGAAGCTGCCAAGTTACAACCAATTCACTCCTTCTCGTTAGGATTCAACGACTCGAAGTTCAGTGAATTATCGTGGTCCACGAAGTTCGCTAAGGAAATCAAGCAGGAAAACACGCCGATTACCATGACGGGTGACGATTACTTCGACTTCTTACCAACCATGATGTACTACATGGACGAACCCCTCTCCAATCCTTCGGCTCCCCAACTATTCTTCTTATCCCGTGGAGCTAGAAAGGACGTTCCAGTTACCCTCTCCGGGGAAGGAGCCGACGAATTCTTCGGGGGCTACAACACCTACCTCGAAGCCTTCACGTTCGAACGTTACCAAAAGTGGGTTCCACAATTTCTCCGGAGCATGCTCGGTCACGTCGCTGCCAAGTTCCCACGCTTCCACGGTCGGCGGTTCTTGATCCGGGGTGCAGAACCACTATGGCGCCGTTACTACCGGGTTAACTACGTCTTTGACGAAGTTGATCGGGCCAAGGTCTTGAAGAACCCTGCCCTCAAACGGGATACGGCCGAATACTCGAAGCACATCTTCGATGAAGTCGCTGGTCACGACGAAGTAACGCAAGAACAATACTTCGATATCAACACTTGGTTGCCGTTCGATATCCTGCAAAAGGCCGATCGGATGAGCATGGCCAACAGTTTGGAAGTGCGGACGCCGTTAGTTGATAAAGTAGTGGCTAACTTTGCGGCTACGATGCCAACGAAGACGCGGATCACTTTCAAAGATGGCAAACCCGTTACCAAGGCTTCCTTCCGGAAAGCCGCTGCCTCTCAAGTTCCAGAAGTGGTGGCTGACAAGGAAAAGCTCGGGTTCCCATCACCAATCGCACAGTGGATCAACGATCCAAAGTACCATGGTCGGATTGTGGAAGCGTTCCACTCAGACATTGCCCAACGCTTCTTTAACGTTGACCAGTTAGACTACATTTTGGAACAACACGCTCACGGTAAATCCAGCATGCAAAAGATCTTCACGATCTACACGTTCATCCTCTGGTACGGAGTTTACTTCCCAGAAAACACCAACATGCACTACGATCAAAAAGTGGTTTTAACGCCTAATGATCGGTAATTAAATCGTATAGAAAAAGGCAGGTGCGTCGGCACCTGCTTTTTTGTATGGGCTAATTAAAATTTGTTTTTTAGACTTATCACTTGATGAAGACCGCTGGCTTATAGTCATGTAATAGAAATCGGACTAAGCCAATTTCCCCTAGTCAGCCAGCATTATCCAACTGCCTTTCGTTGGAGCGGGTCTTTAACCGTATAGATGCACAATCCGGCGACAAAAACCGCTCCACTGGCAATGATAAGCATGCTAGCCATATCGTGCTGGACCCAGTTAAACAGCCCAAAGCTCGCTAACGAGGCCACAATCTGGGGCAAACAAATCGAAACGTTGAAGAGGCCCGTATACAAACCATCGTTTTTCCCATCCAACGAGTTCGTGAATAACGAAAAGACCACCACTTGAATCGTTACGAATTGAATCCCAATCAAGATAAAGGCAATGATTGTCAGTAATCGCGTTGTCCCAAGCGCCAACAGGAGATAGCCGATTCCACCGAGACCTGAACTCACAAGAAACAAGGGTTTCCGGTGCTTCGTCAGTTTTAACTTACTAATCACGATCCCGGCTCCAATCCCAGCTACCGCCATGATGGCTTGTAAGACCCCAAACCAGTTTCCCGCAGCTTGATAACCTGAAGAAGCCGGATTGGTACTATGCCAGATGTTTTGGGCGAGCACGCCCGGCGTGTAAGTCCACATGTACTGCAAGGCAAACATCCCAAAAAACATCACTAAGGAACAAGACCAAAACTGACTGGGCGCCTTACGGATAATTTGTCCGAGTGATTGGCGCTTTCTCTGAACCTCATGTCCCGTAAAACTCGCCATCACTTCGGGCGGATACTCGTGGACCTTTTTCAGGGTGAAGAGGGTCGAAACTAACAGAATCACAGCCGCCGCATAAAAGGAAATCTGAACCGACGCGGGTACGACTCCCTGCGGAGCCACGTTAGCCACTCCGATAACGGTCAGCAAAAACGGAAACAGGAAGGCAAGCACGTTTCCGAGCGCCCCCGTAATGCTTTGAAAATCCCACGCTTCTGATTGTTGTTGCTTGGGCACAATGTCTGGGATCAACATTTTATAAACCGACAGGTTAACGTTCGCGGCACAGTCCATCACAAACACACTAACGGCTCCAAACCAGAGCGCTGCTAGTGAGCGGTACCCAAATCCCAGTGAGCCCGCGTTTGGCAATAAGACCATCGCAATCACCGAGATGATGGTCCCTAGGATTAGATACGGCAATCGCCGACCGCCAAGTTTAGGAAACCACGAGCGGTCCGAAAGATACCCAACTAATGGTTGGACCAGCATCCCTGCTAACGGAGGCAGGATGAAGAAATACCCTAACTTAGTTGGATCCGCCCCGAGCGTTTGAAAGATCCGACTCATGTTCCCGGTTTGCATCGACAAGGTCCCCTGCGCTCCTAAGAACCCAATCGTTAGATACCACAGTTGCCTAGTTGCTAACGTTGGTTTGTTCGTTCTCTGGTTCATCGTCATCACCCCTTACCGGTCCGGTTGCTCTGCCGTCGTTGCTTGGTTGGCGAGTTTGATAAAGGAGTTAATCTCCGCCTCGCTGGCTCCAAGCATTGGATAAACCCGCAGTGGCATGCTTAAAAACATTTTATCGGTCGCAGAGGGAACTTTCGCACTAATAAAGGGCTTAACGACCTTCATCAGGTGCGATTCTTCTAGTGCTGGGATAATTCCCGGCCGTTTCACTACATCAATCATGTAGCTGTCCAACGAAACTGCTGGTTGTGGGTCTTGTCCCCATGTAACCTGAAACTCCTCGGCAAGCACTGGCGTTTCCACATTGCGACACACGGTGAGGCGATAGCTTCCATTATCGGTTTCCCACATCCCGCTCTGTTCATTATAGTAGGCAAAATCCGTTTTGCGCACTGGCACTAAGACCGTTTTCGTTTCATGAGGATCGAGCCACACTTTACGAAACCCGACCAGTCCTTTTTCAGGCTTTTCAATGGCACTCACCTGGTTACTTAAATAAACCTGAACAACCTCTGCTCCGTAGCGCTCACCAGTGTTGGTAACGTCTACGGCCACTTCTACGTGCTCGTCCTGTTCGTTGATCCGTAAGTTTTCATAATCAAAGTGGGTGTAACTGAGCCCAAACCCAAACGGAAACTGCGTTGCAAGCTGCTTTTTATCGTAGTAGCGATATCCCACTAAGAGGCCCTCATGATAAATTTCCGTGCTGGCATTCACATCAAAACTGCCAAAAGTGGGATTATCTTCCAGTCGAACCGGAAAGGTTTCGGCTAGGCGGCCCGACGGGTTAACCTGGCCACTCAACACATCCACTGTCGCTTCTCCGACCGCTTCACCCGCAAAGTAGGTTTCTAAGATCCCCTTCGCCTGACCAATCCAGGGCATTTGAATCACCGATGCATTTTGTAACACAATGATCAGGTTGGCATTAACTTCGGCCAACTTTGTGATTAAAGCGCTCTGATTGGCCGGCAGTAACAGATCATCACGATCAATCCCCTCTGATTCCGCCCAGGCAGGTAAGCCCGCAAAAACCACCACCTTATCCACGTGGCTGGCAATTTGAAGCGCTGCCTGTTCTAGCTCCGCATCCGGAGTACTCTGGTCAACGTGATAACCTGGCGCATATTCAACTGAGTTGGACCAGGTTTGCAGTGATTCCAAGGGAGTGACTAGGTTAAAGGGATTGGTTTGTGAACTCCCGCCCCCTTGATACCGGGGCTTTTCTGCTAGTTCGCCGATTACCCCAATTTTTTCCTGCTGGTGAAGCGGTAAGACGGCATCCTCATTTTTTAACAAGACCATCCCAACCGTTGCCAATTGCCGCGAAACTTGATGTTGTTCGTCTAACGTTGGTGCATCCGGCGTGGTCAGTTGCGCTGGATATTCCTGGACGAGCTGTAATACCTTTGTAACCGCGGCATCCAAGGTTGCTTCGTCCAACTGACCGTTATGAACCGCAGCCACGATTTCAGTCGCCGTTTTCGGATTGCTCCCGGGCATTTCGAGATCGAGGCCCGCCTTTAAACTCGCAATCCGGTCCACCACGGCGCCCCAGTCAGACATCACCAGGCCACCAAAGCGCCATTCATCACGCAAAATGCTCGTTAACAACCAGTCATTTTGCGAATTAAGCGTGCCATTAATTGCATTATACGAACACATGATGGCGGCGGGATAGGCATCTTTCACTACCCATTCAAAGGGTAGCAAGTAAAGCTCGCGTAAGGTGCGTTCGTCAACCTCAGACGAATTGGTAAACCGATAATTCTCCCGGTTATTGGCAGCAAAATGTTTTAAACAAGCGGCCACGCCCTGATGTTGAATTCCACGGGTAACTGCAGTTGCCAGTTCACCGGTCAAATACGGATCTTCGGAAAAATACTCAAAGTTCCGGCCGGCGAGCGGACTGCGTTTAATGTTCATCGCAGGAGCTAGGACCACACTCACCTGCTCGTTACGAGCTGCCTGACCTAGTTGACTCCCGAGTTCGTAGCCTGCTTGTGAATCAAAGGTACTCGCAATTAACGCACTAGAGGGAAAGGTGACAGCCGGAACGCTATGATTTAAATCCGGATCCGACCCGGTACTCGCTTGTTTGCGCAGTCCGGTGGGTCCATCCGTTAACATAATTGGGGAAATCCCCAGTCGTTCCACACCGGCAGTAAACCAACTATCGTGACCCTGCACTAAGTTGGCTTTCTCCTCTAACGTTAACTCGGTCAGTAGTTGGGCAATTTGCTTTGCTTTCATGATGAACTTCCTCGCTTTCTGCATTCAGTTTGTGGCCCTCATGGCTGAGAACCTAACCTAATGATATGATATAAAATCACAAACGGGGAACTAAATTACTATTCTTTATTAGAATATTCATGCTAAAATGTTTTCATACCCTTGTTATTACAACGAGAAACCGATTTCATGCACACTTCACAATATCTAGACAGGAACGATTAGAATGAACAAAATTACCATATACGACGTTGCCCAGGAAGCGGGACTATCAATCACTTCGGTATCCCGGTTTATTAACCAAAAGGAAGAACTCCTAAGTGACAAGACCCAACGAAAAATTAAGGCTGCCATCAAAAAGTTAAACTACGTTCCCGCATCCGCGGCTCGGGACTTACGCCGAAAGGAAGGCCAGCAAAACAACGTTGCCATCATCGTTGATGACATCAGTAATCCCTTTTCGAATAACATGTTTAAGGGCATTGAAAATAAACTGCTTTCATTTGGGATTAAAACCTATCTCCTGGATAGTAACCAATCCGCGACTAACCAAGCCGAGCTCCTAACGTCGTTGGATTTAACCGCCATTGATGGCGTTATCCTGCAACCGATTAACCTTGAGCTTGCACCCCTAAAACCGATTTTCAAAAAACAAATTCCCGTGATCTTCATCAACTGCGACGTGCCTAGTGAAAATTGTCCAGCCGTTACCCTTGATGACTTTGACTCCGCCCAGCAAGTCGCTCGGAAGTTTAAGCAACAGGAACACAGTAACCACGTTTACATCGTTGGTAACAACAACTACGAGGTCTCCTCCATCCGCGATCGAATTGACGGTGTTAAGCATGTATTTGGTGAACAAAACACCGATTTACTTGAACCGGGCTTTTCACCGACCAGTACCAACCACAGCTACCAACAGTTACTTCGCAAGCTCGACCAAAATCCTCAGGCACTCGCTTTTTTCCTAAAGGAGAGATGGTTCGTTGATTTTCTCCTCTTTGCTAGTCATAACCGCACCACCCACCTGCAACCAGAAAAGCAGTTAACCGGATTTACCAGTACTGAGTTAGTTAAAAAAATTAATCCCGATGTCAAGACGATTAAATGCAATCCCGTTCGAGTCGGGGAAGTTGCTGCACTGCGGTTGCTGGGCCGGTCCCCGCACAAGCGGATTGTTGTTCAAACTTCTTTTGGGTAGGGATTAATTCTTTAGTTTAGTTATAGTTATAGTTATAGTTATAGTTATAGTTACTTATTTTCTCATTCCAAATTACAAACTAAAAATAGGCTAAAATCTATTTAAATATTCAAACGATTTTAAAAAATGCTACAAATTAAATTTTGTAGCACTTTTTATTTATTAATAATAATTTACTTAAACTATCAGTAACACCATAACGATTAAATTTGATAAGCCATGCGCTAAAATGGGACTCTTTAAATCATTTGTATACCAAAAAGCAAGTGCATATGCTAATCCCGAAAATATCAATTCAAGGGTTTCAATTCCAAAAGAATATCCATGAATTATCGCAAAAAGCAGAGCTGTGATTCCAATTGATAAAAAAGGTCGCAGGTTTCCAAGCAGACCCTGTTGTAAAATTCCCTGAAAAAGAATTTCTTCTAAAATCGGACTTAAAACCAATAATGTCAGTACAGTAATGCTAGAAATTCCTGAATGTAACGCCGTAATCGTAGCTGGATCATTAGTTGGAATTCCTGCAACTACTGATATCAAAAACTGGATTAATTGAGAAACCACAGCCGCCAAGCCGGCAGTTGAGATCAGTTTCCAATTCCACTTGAACCAGTTAATGGGAAATCCGCCTAACCATTTGTAAATTAGAAGCAATAGGCTTCCTAAAATTAGAAAAGATCCCACACTAATAAAAAAGTGACCCCAATAATTAAAGTGGATTGTACTTTCATTGCTCCATAATAATTCCCCAAGAGTAGGAATTTGAATTAACGCAACCAGAATGGGAAATAGAAACACGACAAAAATTTTTTTCATTATCTACCTTTATTATTGAACCCAAATATGTTTAATCTGCTAGATCCACATGATGAAATAAAAGTGAAAAATTTTAAAGTTTTTAAAATTTGTTGGAAAATTCTAATTTTTTTCATTTAATTTCAGTCTAACTGACTTAAAAATATAATCACAAATTAAATTGTCAACTGTATTTTCACAATTCAGTTCAGTTCCCAAAGCTTCATTAACTGCAATGATAAATTTAATTAAATAATCGACATCCGTATCGTCACCTTTTTCTTTTACATTAAAAAATGGTGCGATATTTTGAAATTTAGCTCCTTCTAGATATCCTTTTGATTCATATTCAGGAAGAAAATCCTTAAAAACATCCCTTATATCCAAACTAGGAATTTCATTTTTATACACTGAATTATTATCTGAATTATCTAAAGATTCAATGTATTTTTTTAATCTATTCTGAATTATTTCTTTTATTTTATTACTAACTCTTTGTTGAGTAGCGGGATCTTCCATTGATGAGAAACTGGGATGATCTAAATAGACCAACATCCTTTTTAAACCAAATCCATCCCAATATTTATTGTCATTTTCAATAAAAAATCCACTACGTTTATCTTTACCAGCAAATATCGCTAACTTATCAATGTTGTATTCATTAACGACTTTTTCTTTAACTTCTTTGGGTATGCAAATTTTTCTTGTACTTTCTGGTTTTTTTAAGAATTCACTTATAAACTGGCCTATTTTTGCCAAAATAATTTTTTTAACATCATCTGCTTTGATTAATATATCAACATCATTATAATTTTCTTTCCTAAGATTATAATCAATTTCAGTTTGGTGATTTTTAATTTGTTTATCATGGCGATCTGTGGATACAGTTATACAGTAATCATAATCAGATTGATTAATATTTGGTGCAGATATACATTTATCAAAAAGCCCACCTTTTTGACATTTTTTTATAAGCCAAAGTTGTACATCTTTATAATTTTTTATTTTTACAGTTTTAAGATTATTAATCGATTCACCAAAATGAACAATTAAAGTTCTTATATCTGATAATATATCCCATTCTTCTGATTCTTCTGATTCTTCTGATTCTTCTGATTCTTCTGATTCTTCTGATTCTTCTGATTCTTCTGATGATACTCCCCAGTAACCAGAAAGATACTTTAATGAATTATCCAACCGATAGAAATTATTAGCAAAATGATCAGCTTTTTCATCAGGAATCCCACAACCATTCCCATTTCCTAAAAAATCAGAATCTAAGGTAGCAAAATAATCGATACATCCTCTGATAATCCAAACAAGTGGAGCTTCAGTATTATCATATTTAGGAACTCCACTTCTACGATTAATACATTTTTCAAATTCACATTTAAGCTTTTCTCCATTAACAACATCAGTACATGGAGCAGTCAAAATTACGGGTTTTGTCATTAAGAATATCCTCCCATTAAATAGGTAAAGCAAAAATTTAAGATAGTTAATTTATTATAATATTAGTTATTTTATTAAACAATATTAAAAACCTCTTAATTTAAACAATATAAATTAAGAGGTTTAGTTAAATTATGCAATTAAAAAGTTATTGTATTTACAATTTCATTCCCTTAACTGCGGCATCCACATATCCCAGGAAGAAGAGGAACTGGGCATCATCTAAAGCCGGCGTTACTTCCACGCTCTTGACCGTCAGTTGCGCTTGGTCCTGCGTTGTTGCCCCTGCTTCAGCGCTGAGTTTAATCTCTAATTGCAAGGACGCTGGCAAAGCAGCCAGTTGAACGTCTTCTGATTCCTGCACAATCTTAGAAAACTTGTCATCACCCAGTTCGTCCAAGATTCGCCGAATTTGTTGGGTGATAAATTGTTGCCAAAAGTTGCCAAATTCTTGTTGTCCTGCAGCTGTATCCATTTTGAATGGAGCTTGAATATCTAAGCGTCCATCGTTCAGTGTAATTGTAATTTCCATTGTGCTACTCCTTTATCTGCCTAATTTACCCTCATTATACCGAAGCCATGGGCAGAACCCAATTAATTCCCCTAATGATTCATTTATATTATGATATTAAGTAAATAACTGGAGGTCATTACCATGGAAAATTCCCTACAAAATCAACTACTAGACCGTTTTTTGGGCTACGTTAAGCAAAATACCCGTTCCAATCCAGATTCAACCACGGTGCCATCTGATACCAAGGAAGTTGAATTTTTAAAACAACTAGCTGCTGAACTCAAGCGCATCGGCCTCAGCAACGTGCGTACCAACCAGGCAACTGGTTACGTCTTTGCTGACCTACCAGCCACAGACGACACTCCTCGTCCCGTCGTGGGTTTCATCTCGCACGTTGACACAGCGGACTTTAACTCCGTCAACATTCAACCCCAAGTGGTCGAAAACTACGATGGCCACCGCGTGATTGATTTGGACCAGGACGGAAAATACCAACTAGATCCAGCCGTCTTTCCTAGTTTAACGAAGTATCAAGGTGACACCTTGGTTACCACCAACGGGGAAACCTTGTTGGGAGCGGACGACAAGGCCGGCGTGGCCGAAATTATGACCGCCATGCAGTACCTGGTAAACCACCCTGAAATCAAGCACGGTAAAATCGTGGTTGCCTTTGGTCCCGATGAAGAAATCGGCACTGGTGCCGACCACTTTGACGTGCAGGACTTTGGAGCTGACTATGCCTACACCGTTGACGGTGGGCCACTCGGGGATTTGGAATATGAAACCTTCAACGCGGCCGCTGCCACGGTCACTTTCCAAGGTACCAACGTTCATCCTGGCGATGCCAAGGACGTGATGGTGAACGCTTCCCAACTAGCAATCGAATTTCACAACCAGTTACCAGCTCTGGAACGTCCCGAAAATACAGATGGGCGCGACGGCTTCTTCTTCCTGGTGGAAATGAACGGAACTTGTGATGAAGCCAAGTTAGACTATATCATCCGCGACTTCGATCGAGATCACTTTGCCGCTCGTAAGCAACTTCTAGAACAAATTACCCAGCAACTAAACGACCGATACGGTCAAGGTCGCGTCACCCTCGAGATGCAAGACCAGTACTACAACATGGGGGAAATTCTGGAAAAGGACCTTACCCCGGTTAACCTCGTCAAGGACGCGATGCACCAACTGGACATTGAACCAAACGTCTTTCCGGTCCGGGGTGGGACCGATGGCTCCAAGATTTCTTTCTTAGGGATTCCAACGCCCAACATCTTTGCCGGTCCAGAAAACATGCACGGGCGTTTTGAATACGTTTCCCTGCAAACAATGGAAAAGGCGGTTGAGTTAATCGTGCAAATCATCGAAGACGTTCCCGCTGAGACTAAGTAATGCTGGTCCAACAAACGTACCATTCGCCCTTGGGACCAATCACGTTGGCAAGTACGAAAACGGCGGTGGTCGGACTGTGGTTCCAGGACCAACGCTACTATGGCGCCCGCTATCAAGTAGACCAGATGCCGATTCAAACAACCGCACCCCTGCAGCAGGCAAAAACGTGGCTCGCTCAGTACTTTGCGGGTCAGAATCCCAATCCTAAAATGGTTCCCCTACAACCTGAGGTTATGCCCTTTCAACAGCGGGTGCTTATCGCCCTACAACGAGTCCCCTATGGGACCACGACCACTTATAGTGACCTAGCGGCGGCGGTTTCAACCCCATCGGCCCGGGCGGTAGGGAATGCGATTGGTCATAATCCGATTAGCCTGTTAATCCCCTGTCACCGGGTCCTTGGCAAGAATGGCCGCTTAACCGGATACGCAGGTGGCTTGGAACGCAAACGCGCACTATTACAACTAGAACAACGATCCTAACGAGAGTTGGTTAAGCAGCAACCTCCATCGGGTGATGCCCCGCTTGTTTCATCCCCAAACTAAAAAGATCCCCTAATTGCAACCATCAATTAGGAGAGCTTTTTCTTTACGTTTTATAAATTTATTCTTTAAACTGAATCTTTACGTATTCGCGGTACTTCGGCAACGTTTCCAGCAACTGCTGGTGGGTACCATGCCCACTAACTTGGCCATCGTCAATAAAGTAAATTTCATCGGCGTCCACAATCGTACTCAACCGGTGCGCAATAATCAAAGTCGTTCGTCCCTGCATAAGCTGTTGCAGGGCTTTTTGAATCATTGCTTCGGACTCCGAATCTAAACTGGCCGTGGCCTCGTCCAGCATTAACAGCTCGGGATCCCGTAAGAAGGCCCGGGCAATCGCTAACCGTTGCCGTTGGCCCCCACTAACCTTAATCCCACGTTCTCCGACTTCGGTATCCAACTGCTGGTCCATTTCCCGGACAAAGCCGTCCGCATAGGCCAACTTCAAAACGTGCCAAAGTTCGGCATCGGAATATTCTTCGTCTAATCCGTAGGTTAGGTTATGGCGAATCGTGCCGGCTACAATTGCCGAATCCTGACTCACAAATCCAATTGCCCGGCGCCAAGCAGCGAGGTCCAACTGGTTAATGTCCTGGTTCCCAATCGTAATCTGCCCCGCCGTAGGCTGATAGTAGCGTTCAATCAGGTTTAAAATCGTGGTTTTCCCACTTCCAGAAGGACCGACAAAGGCGACCGTGGTGTTTGGTTGGGCAACAACATTCACATCCGTTAACACAGGTTGCCCATCACCGTAGGCAAAGTCAACGTGTTGTAGGGCTAACGGTTGATTTTCAATCTTTGGTTGGGTCGTCTGATCAAAGACTTCCTCTGGTTCCTGTAAAATGGCTTGGAGGTGTTCAGTTGCCCCACTGGCCTTCGCTAGCCGCACCGAAAACTGCCCTAAGATTGAAACTGGTGAGATTACCTGAAAGAGGTACATTAAGAAGGCAAACATTGTCCCCATCGTCATCGTTCCCACGGCTACCCGGTGGGCACCATAGGCAAGGATTCCCACAATCAAGGCCATCATCGTGGTCCCCATCAGCGGGTAGGCGATGGCTTCATAGATTGCTTCCTTTAACCCAATCCGGTAGAGCCGGTGAATCAAGGTGCCCCCGCTCTCTTTTTCATAGGTTTCAGCGTTAGACGCCTTCACCAGGCGAATCTCACTTAACGTATCATCAACCTGACCACTAAAATCCGCCAGGGTCTGTTGCCGTTCGCGCCCCACCTTCATCGTCCGGTTCATCAGGGGCCGCATCAGTGCAAAGACCAGTGGAACCGCAACTAGCATGATGACCGTCATCTTCCAATCCATGATAATCATGAAGAGAAAGGCCCCCACGAGTTGGAACACGGAGGTAACGGCGTTCGGAAAGGAACTTGCGAGGAGATCCTTAATCTGGTCCGAATCGTTCACCAACCGCGAGGTTAACTGCCCGACCTTGACGTTATCAAAGTAAGGAATCCGCAGGTGAATCAGCTTATCCCACACGTGACGCCGTAACTGGGCGACCACTCGTTCTCCAAACGAACCAAGGAGTCCCCCCGAGAGGGCGTTTAACACGGCACTCCCAATAAATAACACGATGATGGCGATTAAGAGCCGTCCGTCGACCCCCCGCTTGAAGTTATTGACCAATACCTGGGCAAACTTCGGGACCACCAACTGACCGAACGTGGCTACTAATCCGAGCCCCAGCCCAAGCCACAGCTGCCAATACCGCGGCCGAGCGCTTCGAATTAACTGAATAAAGTTCCGCATTTTAAATTTACTGGTTTGTTTTCGCTCCATTAACCTCCGCCTCACTTCCATTATTAAGCAATAAATTCTATGCTAGCGAATTATGGGAAAAATGCAACCATTTCAGCACGGCCTTAGCGGGTAACCGGAAACTGGGCGGTTAGGCGTTGGACGGCCTGCCGGATTTGGTCCAACTGCTCTAGATCAGAAGGATGATTTAACACCTGCCCAATGAGGGTCGCTACCTCTGACACAGCCGCGGGCGTGAAGTTGCGACTGGTAATGGTCGGCGTTCCCAACCGAATTCCTCCCATCGTTCGTCCCGTTTCTAGCGGTAATAGTTCTTGATTCGTTGCAATCCCCACCGAGTAGAGGCGGTCGGCCGCAGCTGCCCCGGTTAATCCAGTCGCCCGGACATCAAGGGTCAGCTCGTGATTGACCGTTCCTCCCGTCACCACCCGGACATTCGGGGTTTCATGCAAAATGCGCGCCATTAACTGCGCGTTTTGGACTACTTGTTCAGCGTACTGCCGAAACTCTGGTTGCTGCGCCTCTCGGTATGCAATGGCCTTGGCGGCCACAATCTGTTCTAAGGTTCCACTCTGGGAGCGCGGAAAAACCGCTTGGTCAATTTGTGCTCCATACTGGCGTTTGGCTAGAATCATGCCCCCGCGCGGTCCCCGTAACGTTTTATGGGTCGTCGAGGTCACAACGTCCGCAACTGGGACTGGACTGGGAAGCACCTGACCCGCCACGAGCCCGGCAATGTGCGCCATGTCAACCATCAGGTAGGCACCCACTTCATCCGCAATTGCGCGAAACCGCTCCCAGTCAATCAATTGACTGTACGCAGAAGCCCCCGCAATGATTATCCGGGGGTGCCATGCACGGGCCTGCCGTTCAATCTGAGCGTAATCCAATCGTTCCGTGGTCGGATCAACTCCGTAGAATTGCGCATCGTACAGTTGTCCCGAAAAGTTATGGGCTTGCCCGTGGGTAAAGTGGCCACCGGCGTGTTCGCTCATCGCCAAGATCCGGTCACCGGGTTGTAAGAAGGCTGCATACACAGCCTGATTTGCTTGCGTTCCGGAGTGCGGGAAAACGTTGGCATATTCCGCTCCAAACAAATCCTGCGCTCGCGTACGCGCGATTTCATCGATACGATCAATCGCTTCGTTCCCTGGATAAATTCGAGCTCCTGGATATCCTACGGCATACTTATTGGTAAGTACCGAACTCTGCACCGCCCGCACCGCTTGTGAAGCAATGTTTTCCGAGGCAATTAGTTCAATCACATTTGCTTGACGGCTGGCTTCCGCCTGAACGGCCTGCCAAACTGCTGGATCCTGTGTGTGCCACTCATTGTTCATCTGAAAACCCTCCCTGACTAAAAAAAGACGCCCCTGTACTGATTCGTACAAGGGCGTCTGTGCACTGTTCCACCTTATTTTACCGCTTACTCACGCAAGTAGCCTCACTGTCTTGTCGCCAAGACCACTATTTGAATTGTAACGCATCCTTAACTGCCTTCCCGAGTTGCCTAGACGTTTTTTGCAGTTTCCAAACGCTCCCTGAACTAGGTCCGTACCCGGTACTCCGTCTAAGTTGGTCCTAGGATACTAAACCGGGTTCAGCTTGTCAACGGCATTTTTCCCGTGCTCGTTTCACTCTGCAAACTAAATGCTGGTAATCATGAACCGTAAAGCATACAATTAAATTGTTGATAATTTAATTTAGAATTCTAAAGGAGCTGTCACTGATGATGAAACACAAGTTGATTACAGTTGCTGCTTTAGCTAGTTTAGGGCTTTCGACCGCTACGGGAATCATCCCAACGGTCAACGCCGCTAGCAACCAGCAAATGAGTAGCAAAAAGATGGATCACAAGAGCGATGACATGAACATGGACATGAACGACCAGAACATGGACAAGGGCATGAAGATGGAAATGGATCACAACGGTAAGTTACCAACTGATCTGAAAAAAGCCAGTCATCCCAAGTACAAAGTGGGCTCCACGGTTAAGTTGACTGCTAACCACATGCCTGGGATGAAGGGCGCTAAAGCTACGGTTGCCGGCGTTTATGACTCACCACTCTATGTCATTGACTTTAAAGACACCAAGACTAACAAAGAAGTTAAGAACCACAAGTACGTGGTTAAGTCTGAATTAAAGGCTGACAAGGGTCACAAGTTAGCTAAGGGAACCAAGGTTACCATCAAAGCTGACCACATGGCCGGCATGAAGGGTGCCAAGGGTAAGATCGTGAAGGTTTGTGATGGCCCAGCTTACGCCGTTAACTTCACCCCTACTAACGGTGGCGAAAAGTACACCAACCACAAGTGGTTAAGTCAATCAGAAATGAAGAAAGACTAATTTAACCGAAAAAAATCCTGAACTGGAACTTCCAGTTCAGGATTTTTTTTATGCTTAATTATCAATGTTATCCATCATGCCATCCAGCGCATCCGCCAGGTTCGCCATGAACTTCTGCACGTTTTGTGCTTCGCTATCCTCATCATACGGATCGTTATGCGACGACAGTAACAGGATTTCCTTGTTCGTCGATAAAATCGATTGCTTCAAATCAGAAATGCGACCGGAAAAATCAAAGAACGAATCAATTCCTTGAATAATGCTCATCGCTACCCCAGACAGGGATACGATCCCAAGGTACTTAATATCATGAGACGACATCGAAACTAGGAGCGGAATCGACGCCGATAACACGATCCGGGTGATGTTACTAATGCTCGATAACACCCGGTAATAGGTTAACTTCTTGCGTAACTTCTCGACGGTCCCCTGGGCCTGTTCAATGATTTGTGCTTCAGTGGGAATCTCAGTTGTCATAATCTACTCTCCTCTAATTTTTCATAAAAAAAACGATGTTTTAAGTAGTCACCCTACCTAAAATCCCGTTCTTAGTTCCTTGCTGTTATTATTAGTAAAGGATGCGTCCCCTCGGAGTCGAACCGAGATTATGAGGACCGAAATCTCATGTGCTATCCGTTACACTAGGGACGCCTTACGTTGTTTATTTTACTGATTTCGCCCGGACATTGCAACCAGTGGTTTAGCGTGAGCCCGCGATTTTCAGCGCTGCCTCCTCTAAGTCTAACAACATTTGAAACGAATTGGTTTGAAAGTCGTCCACGAGGCTCTTCCCCTGGGCGTGGTAAGTCCCTAACTGGCGCCCCATGACACTCACAAATGCTAACGTCTGGTCATCAACTGGTTGTACCGAATCGTAGTGTCCGTCCTCAGCGTTATCCAAGTAATTTTGCAATAGATCACAAACCGTTTCGTATACTAGCGCGGTTTCTGTAATTGTGTCGCCCGCGGCCTGGCGTTCTGCCAACCGCTTGTGGACTTCCTCCATGTTTTCTGGAATCATCGTTAATCGCCCCTCTTTCCTGCTTCATTATAAACATATGTGAGAAGTAAAGACCACTATGGTAAAGTAAAACTGAGAAAGGAAGTTACGTGTATGAACATTGGATTAATTGGGGCGGGCCCCCGGGGCATCCTAATCCTTGCGAACTTGCAGCAACACTGCTCCGCGGACCAGCCTCTTCACGTCGACTGGTTTGATCCGGCCCCCATCGGTGGCGCCGTGTGGGATCCAAACCAAGACCCCACCCTCATCATGAATTCACCGGCTCAACTAGTGACCCTGTATAACGATTACGACCACGAAAAACTCAGTGGTCCCACCTTTTACCAGTGGACCCAATCTGCAGCTGCCCAACCGTTCTTGCAGCAACAGCGCTTCAACCCGGAGCTGGCTACCAGGGCCACCACCTTACAACCCAACGACTATGCGCCGCGCGCCCTCTTTGGTGCTTACGCCCAGTGGGTCACGGAGCAGCTCCTCGCTAAGCTCCCGGCGGGCTTAACCGTCACTTACCACCAAACCGCAGTCACCAACCTTACTAGCCAATCCGCCGGCTATCTGGTTCACACTGCTACTGCAACGTATCCGGCCGACCAAATCGTTTTGAGTACGGGCAACACGCCCAATCAACTAGGCCCAGCAGAGACTGCCTTAGCCGACTATGGGACTAACCACGGACTCCTGTACCTTGGTCCCGATCTGCCAGACCAGGCAGACTTAACGGCCGTTCAACCACAACAACCGGTCATCATCCGGGGGCTCGGCCTCTCCTTCTTTGACTACGTCACCAAGCTCACCACGGGTCGGGGTGGCTACTTTACAGAAACCAGCGCGCACCAGCTGGAATACCATCCGAGTGGCCAAGAACCCCAGATTATCGCCGGGTCCCGGCGGGGCGTTCCTTACTACCCCAAAACGATTAATCAGGACCAAGTGGGCGAAACCCATCCGCACTATTTTCTTACCCCGGCTAACATCGACCAGCACCTGGTTAACGGGCATCTGCCGGGCGCCGTTTTTTTGGAACTGTTGCAAGCAGAAATTGAACTGCGCTACTACCAAATTCTGCTCGCCAATCAGGGCCAGTCGGAGAAGGCACTTAATGACTTCACAACCGGCTTTGTAGCAGCCTCGGACCGCGCGCAGTTCGTGCAAAGTGCGGGGATTCCCGCAGCTGAGCGGTGGAACTGGGACACCATTTTAAATCCCGTGGCGGGCACCAAGATTGAAACAACGCATACGTACCAGCAGACCCTCCTAAAGTGGATGGATCAGATCATGACTGATGCCCAACGGGGTTCACACCACGCTCCCATCACGGGCGCACTCACGTTAGTCATTGAACTGCGGCCCCTGCTCCAACAGCTGGTGATTACGGGAAAGTTCCCGCCGGATGACTACGTCCACGACTTTTTGGGACGGTTCGTGCCCAGCAGTAGTTTTCTAACTGCCGGGCCGCCCTTACTGCGTTACCGCCAACTCGCGGCCCTGATTAAGGCGCAAATTGTTACCATCGTGGGTCCCCAACTCCGCATTGTCGGCGCTCAGCAGCAGTTTAACGCCTTCTCGCACTTCTACCCCAAAGAGCTCTTTCATGCCCCAGCACTCCTCGAAGCGCGGGTCCCTAACCAAAACCTGGAGCGGACCGCCAGTCCCCTGCTGGAAAACCTCCGCCAGCAAGGCCTCGTACGTCCCGCCACCCTGCCACTGAAAACGGGCCAGTTATACCAGAGTGGTGCCGTAGACGTCGATTTAGCGACCTACCAAGCGCGCCAGTCTGACGGCAGGCTCGTGCCCGGATTGTTTATCTGGGGCCTGCCACTTAGCGGGCTGGAATGGATGACCACCGCCCTCCCACATCCCAGCGCCAACGACCATAATTTTGCCGTTGCCAACTTGATTACCGAGCAATTATTAGCCCCCCAATAAGCACTTGAACTGCTATAATGATAGGAAACGCCCCAAGGAGGATTTACTATGGCATACATTGACGAAGAGTTTAGTAACCTCGCCACTGAACTAATTAAATACGAAGAAAAGCATAATTTTGATGATAATCAAATGGCCGTTGCCCTCCACATGACGGTGGAACGCTACCATGACATCAAAAGCATGTGGTCGGAACCAAACGCGGATGAAACCAAGCTGATTCAGGACTTCTTACTTCACAATAAATAAAAAAGGCCGTTCCCTTCGGAACGACCTTTTTTGTTAGCTTTAAACTCCTTACCGGGGCTAGTTATTCACGTTTACAATCACTTTCCCCTGGGCGTGCCCACTTTCAAGGTAGTCGTAGGCAGCTTGAGTTTCGCCAAAGGCATAGATGCGATCAATGATTGGCAGTAACGTTTCGGCTTCGATTAACTGACTAAGTACCTGCAGTTGGGTGCCACTCGGATGCATGATCAAAAAGTCATAGTGCACCCGGTATTTCCGGGCGAGGCGTCGCAGCGGGGCACTAACTGCCCCAAACAACAAGGACTTTGCTAGGCCAAAGCCGTGGCGCTGCCCGAATTGATAGGTCGGTAACCCATTAATCGTGACCACGTGCCCCCCGGGCCGCACGATTTTAAAGCTGTCGCGGAGGTACTTGCCGCCGAGGGTGTCAAACACCAAATCATAGTGAAACAGCACATCCGCAAAGTAGTTCTCGTGATAGTTAATCACCTGGTCGGCCCCCAGCGAGCGCACCAGCGCGGTCTTCTCGGGACTCGCCGTGGTGGTAACGTAGGCGCCCAACGCTTTCGCAATTTGGATGGCCATCGTCCCAATTCCACCGGCGCCGGCTTGAATGAAGACCTTTTGGCCAGGTTGCACGTGCCCCAGTTCAACGAGCGCTTGGTAACTAGTCAAACCCGTCAGGGGGACTCCACTCGCCGCCTGAAAGTCTAACTCATCGGGTAAAAGTGCTATTTCCTGCGCGGGAACTGCGATGTAATCGGCTAGCGTCCCCGTGTGCTCATTATCCGGACGACCATAGACCCGGTCACCGACCACAAAGTTCTGGACCTGACTGCCGACCTGCACGACTTCTCCTGCAAACTCATTTCCCATGGTCAGGGGTAATTGAAACGAAAAGAGGGTTTTAAGCTTCCCCGCTTGGATCTTATAGTCAACCGGATTTAACCCGGAGTTCCGCACGTACACCAGCACGTCCTGCGGTCCAACGGTTGGAACCGCCGTGCGCTGGTTCTCGGCGATGTCACCATAATGATTAAAACGAAAAGCTTTCATTTGCTTAGGAATTTCCATACTGTTTCTCCTTACATTAACTGCGGAATTAACCAATCCTGGAGCCACGTTGGCAACCAGTGCGTTAACCAGACAATCGGTTTCGCTAGGTACCCCACTACGTAACGGGGGCGTGGATGCTTCGATTCTAACGCCTTTTGAACCGTTTGCGCAATTATTGCGGGCTCAGACGCATGTTGAGAAGCATACGTCCGATCCATGTTCTGTTGGAAGGCATGAGCCTGATCCTCGTACACCGTTCCCGCGACCGCTTCGTCTAGATGGTGCATCGCAATTGCTTCCCACCGACTCTTCACCACCCCGGGTTCAATCAGGATCACTTGAATCCCAAACGACCGGACCTCCATCCGCAGTGAATCACTCAGGGTTTCTAAGGCGTGCTTCGAGGCAAAGTACCACCCCGCCAGCGGGCTACTGAACCGTCCGGCGATTGACGAAATGTTGATGATGCGTCCAGCGTGTTGGGTCCGCATGTACGGCAGGATTAACCGATTCAACGCCATTAAGCCAAACACGTTGACTTCAAATTGGCGCTTGGCTTCTGCATCACTAACCGTTTCCTGGGCTCCAAACGAACCGTAACCGGCGGCATTTACGACGGCATCAATCCGCTGCCCCCGCTCCATCAGCTGGTGCACGACCGCCGTGCGGGACTCTTCCTTCGTCACGTCCAATTGCAGTGGAATCACTCCAACTGCTGCTAAGGGTTCCATCCGTTCCACGTGCCGGGCGGCTCCAAATACCTGGTATCCGGTCTGGGCTAACCGCTGCGCAATCTGATAGCCCATTCCTGAACTGGCTCCAGTTACTAAGACTGTTTTCATTGTCATTGCTTCCTTTCTCCACTGCCTAGCTGGTAAATAACCAGTGTATCATATGCTTAAAAACCGCCTCCGACAAGCAGCAATCCTCCAACTATTCATCGTCCCCCAAACTATGTTAGGATAGCACCGATTACAGGAAATTCATGAGTTCAGTGATGAGAGGGGTTACAGCATGGAAACTTATACGCTAGCCAACGGGATGCAGATTCCTAAGCTTGGCTTTGGCACTTACAAATTAACTGGGTTTAGTGGCGCCATGGCCATCAAATCGGCCATTAATAACGGTTATCGTCTACTCGATAGTGCCTATAACTACGAAAATGAAGGCGCACTTGGCAAGGGGATTCGGGATGCGGACGTTAGTCGGTCCAACTTGCTGGTCACCTCTAAGTTACCCGGCCGTTACTATCACTATGACGCCGCCATTCGGACCATTCAAGAATCGCTGTATCGCAGTGGCTTGGACTACTTTGATCTGTATTTGCTTCACTGGCCGAACCCCAAGGACGATCACTACGTCGAAGCCTGGCAAGCATTAATTGCCGCCCAACAATTTGGCTTAGTGCGCACCATTGGGGTCTGCAACTTCTTACCAACTCATCTAGACCGCCTCAACCAAGAAACCGGGGTGCTCCCGCAAATTAACCAAGTGGAACTCCATCCGTACTTCAACCAACTCGAACAGCGCCAGTACGACGAAGCACACGGGATTCTCACCGAAGCCTGGAGTCCGTTAGGCCGGGCCAGCGAGATGTTAACTGATCCCACGCTCATCCAGCTGGCCCACAAGTACGGTAAGAGCGTCGTCCAACTGATTTTACGGTGGGAAATCCAGTTAAACACCTTGCCGATTCCGAAGTCCTCCAGTGATCAAAATCAGCTTAGTAATCTGGAGCTGTTTGACTTTACCATCGATGACGCGGACATGGAGCAAATCAACCACCTAACCAAACCGGATGGGCGGACGCACGACCAGGATCCCGCAACCTACGAAGAATTTTAACCCTCATTAAACTCACTTTAAGCAGCGCAAAAAACCAGCCCCCGGAGCAAAGCCGGAGGCTGGTTTTTGGTTAATTTAATCGGTGGTGCCTACTTAGTGCTCGCCCCGAATCCGTCGTTGGGTCAGTTCTGCATCTAGGTAGCCAAAGGCTAGTTCATCAATCTTACTTAGTTCAAGCGTCTTACGCTTCGTCCGGGTCGGGTCATCCCGGTCTAAGTACCGGAAGGTGACCTTACCGCCCTGTAACTGGTAGGGAATCCCCAAATAGGTTTTGCCCTTCTGGGTTTTAAACCGCACAAAGCGCCGGAAGTAAACCGCCTGCCGTAACGTGGTGTAGACCAAATCGACGCTCCGGTCAAAACTGCGGTCGTCATTTAGCAGCGGCTGGCGGTAAGTTCCGTGTGCCAGGTTCAACGAAACCAAGTGGTTAATCAAGCGCAGGTAGTCACACTTCAACTGCAAGCGTTGAATTTCACCCAACCGGATTAGTTCGTAGCCCCCAAACTGCCCGTTCATATCGACCACGGACATGATGAGGGCCTCCGCGTTGACAGCCTTAACCTGCCCGATGAAAAACAAATCGGGGTTCACCTTTGGCACCATGATGAGCCGCTGGCCGGTTTCTGCGGCCCGGTGCAAACTTGCAAAAATCGGTAGCGCCCCAGTCACTTCCACCGTTGCTTGGTGCGGAGCAAATAACTGCGTTTTGGACTGGGATAAAAGCTGCAATTCAGCCCCTAAAAATTCAACCGACCGAACTTCAGCCTTGGTTAACTCGACTTCGTGCACCCGCCGGTTATCGAATTTATCAAAACTCGTGACCACCAGGTGATCAGTCGTCAGTTGCTTCACGAACCCTTCGAGCATCTGCCCGTCCTGTTTGATGAGCAGCAACGCCTGCTGGTAAACATAGGCATTCCCTAAAACTTGGGTCAATAAATCCACCCGGTCGTTTAAGTTAATGGTACTCGGCGTCGTTCCCAGTAGGTGAAGCTGCTGGGCCGACCGGATGCGCATCTCCATCCGCAACAAATCGTCACTTTCAAAGTCCACATCAAAAATATCCTGGTAGGTCAAATAGACCAGTCCGTTGGCTAGCCCGGTTTCCGTATAGGTCGTGATAATCACGCCCACCTGGTCCGTTGCCACCACCGTCCCGGTGTAAAAGATCGAAGAGCTGTTCTGCAAGACGTTTACCAGCGTGTGATTTCGCCGGGCCGTCTGCAGGGTTTGCCGGATTTCTTCTGTTTGATAGTTTTCCATTGTCATCACCTCGTTATCTACGAAAGTGCATTGGCCATGTACTCCGCTAGGGTGCGGCCGGATTTGCCACAGCTCAAGCCTACAATCAGCTTCATCCGGGCTTTGGGACCGTTGAGTTGTTCACAAAACACGATTCCCATGGACTGTAACTCAATGCCCCCGCCGGGATAGGCGTAGATTGGTTGGGCATAGCCACTAAAACAGCGGGACACAAGTACGACCGGCACCTGCTGATCTAGCAGACGTTGTACAGCGGGAAGCGTCACTGCGGGCAGATTCCCCGCTCCCATTGCTTCAATCACCACGCCCCGCGGCTTGGCCGCGTTAATGGCGTCAAAGAGCTCGCCCGTCATGCCCGCGTAGGCTTTTACCAGGTAAACCCCTTCGACAACATGGTCAATCTCAGTATACTCGCTTCCAATTAATTGTTGGGCAAAAATCACTTGGTCATGGTCGACTGTCCCCAGCGTCCCATAAATCGGATCTTTAAAGGTGTCGACGCTCGTCGTGTGGGTCTTTGTCACGTACCGGGCCGAATAAATCCCGGTATTAAAGACCACTAACACTCCCTTGTTCTGGGCGGCATCGGCAGCTGCGACCTCCACGGCACTCTTAAAGTTAAAGACCCCATCGGCTCCAATTTCATTGGAAGAGCGCATTGCCCCCGTCACCACCACCGGAATCGTGTTGGGTAACGTCAGATCCAAAAAGTAGGCCGTTTCTTCGAGGGTATCGGTTCCGTGAGTCACTACGACCCCATCAATTCCCGCGGCCGCTGCTTGTTGAATTCGGTTTTTAATCTTTAACATGGCGCTGGGGGTCATGTGTGGCGACGGCAGGTTCAACAGTTCATCCGTTTCGACTTCGATCCCCGTCAACCCTAATCCTTCATTATTATCAAGCGGATTCTGTTCGTTTTGCACCACGCCCCCTTGGTCATTTAAGGACATGGAAATCGTTCCACCAGTGTGGATTGCTAAAATTTTTTTCATTTCAACTACATACTCCTATTCGCAATCATCTCCACCAATCTTATCATATTCCAGAAGCAACCAACATTAGCCCTCAGACATTATTGCCGGCCTAACTTTTAAAAATTATCAAAGATTGATTCGTTTTAAACATTAATGGTATGACTAACCCCGTTTTTGCTTTACAATTAAAGTTGAGGTGATTTTTAATGTCGAAAAAGAAACTGGAACGGCAAGAACGCGAAAAAATTGTAACTGATATGAACGAATTCCTAATCACGTACGCGAAATCAATTCTCCCCGCCAACGCTGACCTAGCCGCTGAGCTTTACCAAGCGGCCCAATCAGACGTAACGGGCCTAGATCAGCTGTTCAAAGACGATGGCTACGGTCGCAAGGAACGCTACCAAAACATCGCCCAGGGGTTCATCTGTGACTACTACCACATTGAACCAGAGGACAGTGCCGCTGAACAACAGGCGCTGATTGACGAAGCCGTTCGGTACTTGGGACATCATCAAGACCAGTTAAACCGCTGGATTAAGGAATAATTGCAACCTGACGTTAAGCAACTTGCTAGCCCATAGCAATCGTTGCTTTTTTTCTGGACCAAAGGAGGGGCAACCATGCAAAAGGTGGGGGTGCGTGAACTCGTAGGATTTATCCTGCGCAGTGGCGATTTAAACAGTGCGTTGAGTAGTTTTAACACGCCCCAGGCCGGAACTAGGATTCACCAGCGCCTCCAACGCAAGCGATCGCAGTCCTACCAGGCGGAGTATGCGTTGCAAACCGAAGTGGAGTGCGCGGGCGAACCGTTACTGATTCACGGGCGCGCCGATGGGGCCATTCTTCATGAAACCAGTGCCGAGTTAGAGGAAATCAAATCATCAGACGTCGAGTTCAACCAGCTTCCCGCGAACCAACTCACCCTGTACTGGGGGCAGGTAAAGCTCTATGCGGCGTTATTAATGCGCGAACAACCCCAACTGACTCAGGTCACCATGAAGTTAACCTACGTCCAAACTCCCGATGAAATCATTACTCAAACTGAGCAAACGATTGAGCGGGATGCGGCGCTCGACTTCTTAACTTCCATTGTTCAAGAATACGCAGAGTGGCGCAAACTCCAACAACAGCTGGCCAGCGAGCGCCTGCAGTCTGCTCAAACCCTCACGTTCCCCTTCCCGGCCTACCGAGCCGGCCAGCGGGAACTGGCGGCCGCCGTCTACAAATCCGCGGTGCGGGGAAAGCAGCTCCTCGCAGAAGCACCCACCGGGACCGGGAAAACCATTTCCACCCTGTTTCCAGCCATCAAGGCCTTCGCCACAACCCCGCTGGAACGCATTTTCTACTTAACCGCCAAACAGAGTACTAGGCGGGTTGCCGAAGCCGCCCTGGATCAGTTACGCCAGCATGGGCTCCGAGTAAAAAGCATCACGCTCACCGCTAAGGAGCAGATCCAGTTCCCCGAGGAACAAACGTTAACCCCCGAGGAAAATCCCTACTTTCTGGGGTACTACGACCGGTTAAAACCCGCTCTCAAAGCGATTTTGACCGAACAGCGGCACCTGACCCCCGACCTGATTCAAACCTACGCACGGAAATACATACTGGATCCCTTTGAGTTTTCGTTAGACGTCAGCCTGTTCTGTGACGTCATCATCGGCGACTATAACTACCTGTTTGATCCCGTCGTCCGGTTACAACGTTTCTTTGCGGCTACCAACGACCGCCAGTTCTTTTTGGTGGATGAAGCCCATAACCTGGTCGACCGGGCGCGCGAAATGTACTCCACGAGTTTATCCGCGGTAGACCTCGAAAATACCCTAGCGCTAATTCCAGAAAATAAGCCTAATCATGCCGTCCGCTTGAAGTTTAAAAACCTCCGGCGCCACTTTCGCCGGTTGCAAACCGCCTTAGACGCAGGAGAGCTCCAGTCCGACAACGTCGACCTCGACGACGGCTTCACGAACGCCGTGACCCAACTCACCACCGCACTGCGCAAGTGGCTTCCCCAGCAACCCGCGGGACCAAAGCTTGATCCAATCCTGCAGTTTTTCTTTGCCTGCACGACCTATTTAAAAATCACCGAACTCTTTGGCTCCAATTTTCGGTTCCGCCTGCTCCAGCAGGATCATCACGTCACCGTGCGCCTCTTTTGTCTGGATGCCGCTCCGTTCATTAGTGAACAATTAGACGCCGGGCGGGGCGCCGTTCTGTTTTCCGCCACCCTCTCGCCCTTAGACTACTACCAACAAGTTTTAGGTGATAATCCCGAAACCCTGAAATATCAACTTCCGTCCCCTTTTCCGATTAATTCACAAACTATATTGATTGCAACTTACATTAATACAACTTATAATCAAAGAACCAATAGTTTAGCAAAAATTATAGCCAGTATCCACGAATTAGTTACTAGTCGACCGGGTAACTACCTCATCTTTGCTCCATCCCATGCCTACTTAGAGCAAATTTACGCCGCCTATCGTCAGCAATTCCCCACCCAACCGGTCACAGTCCAAACTGCTGCTATGACCACGGACGAGCGGGACCAGTTTCTCGCTGCGTTTCAACAACCGACAACAAAGCCCGTGGTCGGCTTTGCCTTGTTGGGGGGACTTTTTTCCGAAGGAATTGATTTAGTCGGAGACAAACTGATTGGGGTTGCAATCGTTGGCGTTGGTCTGCCGGGACTCAATCCGGAGACCAACTTGATTCAAGCTTACTATGAAGCCCGAAACGGCCAGGGCTTCGCATTTGCGTACCAACTCCCGGGACTGAACCACGTCTTTCAAGCAGCCGGGCGGGTCGTGCGCAGTATGCAGGATCATGGGGTCGTTTTGCTGTTAGACCAGCGCTTTGCCCAAGCTCGGTACCGGACCTGGTTCCCAGCGACCTGGAACCACTACCGCCTTGTCCATAATCTATCCGAGTTACAACAGCAACTCCAGGCTTTTTGGCACCAGCACCATGATTTATAATTGTTATCACTTGAAATCCCATGTAGTTAGTGATTATGATATAATTAACTTTTGAGGTTTGCTATTTTTATTTTTAAGAAAGAGGTATCGTCACTATGACTGACAAACGTTACGAAGAAGCAATGGACCGTTTAAAGGAGAATAACGTGCGCATCACTCCTCAACGGCAAATTATTTTGAAATACATGATTGAAACGGATGAACACCCGTCAGTGGAAACCATTTTCCACATCCTGGAAAAGACCTTTCCTAACCTAAGTATGGCAACGGTTTACAACAACCTACGTTTATTTAAGAAGTTGAACCTGATCATCGAAATGCCTAGTTCTGACGGTGGGTACCGGTATGATTTCTTCGATCACCCGCACTTGCACGCTGCTTGCGACCAGTGCAACAAGATTTTTGACATTGATGACCCAGACTTCGATAAAATTAACGAACACTTCACGGAACTTGCCAAAAAAACCGGCTTTGACCCGAAGGTAACGAACGTTGAAATTCACGGAGTCTGTGCCGAATGCCAAGCTAAAGCTGAATAATTTAGATTAAAAAAAGACCATTGTGCCCTGCAATGGTCTTTTTTGTGCTTTTAACTCCACTTCAAGTCCGGTATAATGAACTTAAAATTTAATTGTAGGAGTGACAATCGTGAACCTTTATTCTTATCAATACTTAATTCACAACTTTAGCGTCGTGAATTACTTATATATCGGCCTCATTATCTTTGTGGCCGCCTTTATTCTCATCACTGGGTACATATACTACCGCAACCAAAATGACTTCCGGTTCCGGAACCTGTTCATCCTGGTGTCGCTCGTCGGTGCCCTCGTAATTGCGATGCAAGCGGGGCGGATCAGCGAACAGCGCAGTAGTGACAGTCAAACTGGTCAGACCGTGCAGATCCTAAAGAGCATCGCCAAGCAAAAGCACGTCCCGATTAACCAGGTCTACTCTAGTAGTAATGCGCTGAGCGATGGGATGACCATCAAGGTCGGCAAACACTTCTATGTGTTGAACTTTAATAACGATAAAACCAACTATAGTATGAAAGAAACCCGGCTCGTTAGTCACCCGAAGTACATCACTAAGGGGCAGTTTAAATTCGGCGGCGGGGATAACAACGGCGTCGATTACGGCACGATTGCCCTGAAGTTCATCGTCGGGTTCATCATGATTGTGTTACAAATCAACCTCTCCGGGAAGGGAAACCTCGCACCGTCCAACGCCCTGGATCAACTGCAAAACTACATTCTTGGGGGTATCATTGGTGGAGTGATCTACAACTCGCAGATCACGGTACTCCAATTCGTCGCCATCCTCTTAATCTGGTCGGTAATCGTCTTTACGATTAAGTTCCTTACCAGTCAGAGTAACATCCTCGATAGCATCGTCAACGGGACGCCCCAGGTCCTCATTCAAGACGGAAAGGTGAACGTCCGGCGCGCCCTAAAGAACGGGATTAACGCCAACGAACTGTCGTTTAAACTCCGGACCGATGGCATTAACGACATTAGTAACGTGAAGACCGCGACGCTGGAACAAAACGGTCAGTTAACGGCCACCACCTACAGTGACGATAGCGTGAACTACCCAATCATCACCGACGGTCAAATTGACCTGACGACCATGAAACACCTCAAGTTAACTACCGATGACGTTAACAAGCTCCTAAACGAACAACACATCACGCTGAAAAACGTGTACCTAGGACAGTTTGAAAACGGGAAGTTAAACATCGTTCCCTACCCACAAAACGAACGCATTACCAGCAAATTTAAACACTAAGCAAAGCTCCCGAAGCCAACTTCGGGAGCTTTTTTAATTTGGTCCTTTACTAATCTACCTTAATCAATTACAATATATTTGTTATAAAATTATAAACTTTATAAAAGGACTGACTTATTTATGGCTAACCAAGCAAAAATGTCGCTTGCACAAAAAATCAACGTTTTAAGAGCGAGTGTAATGGGCGCTAACGATGGCATCCTCTCCATTGCCGGGATCGTTCTCGGAGTCGCCGGGGCTTCCACCAGCAACTGGGCAATCCTAATTTCCGGGCTGGCCGGGATGCTCGCCGGAACCGTCTCAATGTCCATGGGCGAATACGTTTCCGTCAACAGCCAAAAAGACTCGGAGCGCCAGGCCATTACGACCGTGCGCACCGCCCTGCAAACGGACTACCAAGCCGAATTCGATTACGTAGAACATAAATACCGCCAAACCGGAATGAACGCGAAGCTCGCGAACCAAGCAACCAGCGAAATGATGAATGATGATCCGCTGACCACGGTGGTCCGAGAACGCTACTCCTTTGACCCGAGCAAGTTCACAAGCCCCTACGCGGCCGCTATCGCCTCCTTGATCTCCTTTCCGCTGGGCTCCTTACTGCCCCTGATCTCGATCTTTGTGGGTCCCGCCCGCTGGCACATCTTAACCACCTTTAGTGCGGTGATCATCGCCCTCGCCATCACCGGCTACCTGGCTGCCATCCTGAGCAAGGCGAACCGGACTCGGTCCGTGCTCCGCAACGTTATTTCAGGAGTTGTCACCATGTCCGTCACCTACCTAATCGGTGCCCTCGTCGGACTCGTCGCCTAAGTTACCGTTACTAAAGGAGGAATCTCTCATGAAACACCCAGCAAAAGCAAAATCCAAGCAATCCATGGACGAAAAGTTAAATAACCTGCGGGCCGGCGTGCTCGGCTCCAACGATGGCATTCTAACCGTCGTTGGCGTGCTGTTCTCCGTTGGCGTGGCCACTACCAACCCCTTTACCATTTTCATCGCGGGGCTGTCCGACCTGCTCGCCTGTGCCTTCTCGATGGCCGGCGGCGAGTACGCCTCCGTTAGTTCCCAGCGTGACACCGAAGAAGCCGCCGTGGCCGAAGAACAACACCTGCTGAAGACTGATTACGCCGGTCAACGCCAGGACGTGATTGACTACTACCAAAGTCGGGGCATTTCCGCCACTACTGCCCAAGAAATTGCCGACGACCTGTTACAAAAGAATCCCTTACAAACGCTCGTTTCCGTTAAGTATGACCTCCAGCTTGGAAAGTACATGAATCCCTGGTCGGCCGCGGCCTCCTCGCTGGTCTCAGCTGCCGCGGGGGGCACCCTCCCATTACTCGCCATGACCCTGTTACCCCAGGAGCTCAAATGGAGTGGAACGATCATCGCCGTCATCATCGCGGTGGCCCTCACCGGCTTTTGCAGCGCCAAACTTGGGAACGGCCTGGTGAAAATCGCCATCATCCGAAACGTGATCGTCGGAATCCTCACGATGTTCATTCACTACTTTGTTGGAATCATGCTCGATCACTTTATCTAACTAGCGTGTAAGCCTTTCCAAAATCCGAATTTTTTGGTAATTTATAGCAATTTTTATCCGTGAAACACTAATAAAATCCCCCTATCGCGCCGTTTTGCCTTGCCATTTATTTGACAAGCCAAACAAGAACTTGTTATGTTAGATAGAGGGTTTTTTATTTTTTACTTAAATTTGACCCACGAATAGAAAGGAGAAGTTCTGTGACAGAAAATAACGAAAAGATCAAAGTTGATCACTTGACCAAAATCTTTGGTCCACACATTAATAAAGCACAAGAGCTTTTATCTGAAGGAAAAACCAAAGAAGAAATCTTAGCCAAGACCGGGAGTACGGTCGGAGTCGATAACGCTAATTTTACAATTAATGACAACGAAATTTTTGTCATCATGGGACTCTCTGGCTCGGGTAAATCAACCATGCTCCGGATGTTTAACCGGCTGATTGAACCCACTTTGGGAACCATCTACGTTGATGGCGAAAACATCATGCAACTCGATAAAAAAGGGTTGCTCGAATTACGGCGGAAAAAGATGAGCATGGTGTTCCAAAATTTTGCCCTCTTACCCGACCGGACCATCTTAGAAAACGCGGCCTTCGGACTAGAAGTGCAGGGCGTTGCTAAGGAAGAACGAGAAACTAAGGCCCACGAATCGCTCGAAATGGTTGGTTTAAAGGGTTACGATCACCAACTACCTAGCGAACTTTCCGGTGGGATGCAACAACGGGTTGGTTTAGCCCGGGCCATCACGAATGACCCGGACATCCTCCTCATGGACGAAGCCTTCTCCGCTTTGGATCCGTTGAACCGGCGCGACATGCAGGACGAACTGATCGACTTGCAACACAAACTCCACAAAACCATCATCTTTATCAGTCACGATTTAAACGAAGCCTTACGAATCGGAGACCGGATCTTGATGATGCACAACGGGGACGTCGTACAAATCGATACACCAGAAGACCTCTTGACGCATCCAAAGAACGACTACGTCAAGAAGTTCATCCAAAACGTAGACCGGTCGAAGATCTTGACCGCTGGAAACGTAATGATTCATCCCAACACGATCAACATCGAAAAGGACGGACCAAAATTGGCCCTCCGGCGGATGAAGGAAGACCACATCTCCAGTATCTTTGCGGTTGATGACGACCAGCGCTTACTCGGTTTAATCGATGCTGACGACGTGATTAAGTTGATTGAAAACCAACAACGGGACATGTCAACGGTCTTAAAGACTGGCTTACCAACCACTAGTCCGGATACTCCGATCGCCGACCTCTTTAACAAGATTTCCAAGTCGCCACTGCCATACGCCGTGGTCGATAAGGACGGTCGCTTAGAAGGAATCATCCTACGGAGTACCATTCTAGAAGCAATGTCTGGTTCAAATGGTAACGATGAAGGAGGCGCAACTAATGAATAGTTTTCTAGCAATTTTAAGTGGCGTGCCCGTTTTACCAATTGCAAAGTGGATTAACGCCTTTGTTAACTGGTTAACTGGATTCGCGGGCTTCTTCAACGCCCTCACGGCTGGGATTGGTGCGATCTTAGACGCCATCCAATGGGTCTTAGACCTCTTCCCCGCCTGGCTCTTTATTATTTTAGTATTACTGTTAACCTGGTTTATCCTCCGCAAGACGAAGCACTGGGGCTTCATGCTCTTTGAAGTCCTCGGGCTGGGCTTAATTTGGAACCAGGGTTACTGGCACGACATGACCCAAACGTTAACCCTTGTGTTAGCAACGAGTTTAATCATCATCGTGTTTGGGGTGCCGCTCGGAATCTGGATGGCCAAGAGTCACACGGTGAACGTGATCGTTCGTCCGATCCTCTCGTTCATGCAGACGATGCCTGCCTTCGTGTACCTGATTCCAGCCGTAGCCTTGTTTGGAATCGGAATGGTACCCGGAGTGGTTGCTTCCGTAATCTTCTCCCTGCCCCCGATTGTTAGTACGACCTGCCTCGGGATTCAACAAGTGCCGGCTGACTTAAACGAAGCCGCCGTATCATTTGGTTGTACCCCATGGCAAAAACTGTTTAAGGTCGAACTCCCCTTGGCCCGGACTACGATTATTTCCGGGATTAACCAGGGAATGATGTTGGCACTTTCCATGGTTGTAATTGCCTCAATGATTGGAACGTTGGGACTTGGTTCTCTAGTTTACTTCGCCGTTGGTCGCAACGATGCCGGAGCTGGATTTGCTGCCGGAATCGCCATCGTGATCTTGGCCATTATCCTAGACCGCTTATCCGAAGGGGTTAGCGGTAGTAACCAATCCCACAACGAGTAAAGGAGAGAGTGGTCAGATGAAAAAATCAACTATGAAACGCTTCATCGGCCTCGTCAGTTTAGGTATTCTGGCAATCACACTATCAGCTTGTAGTGTGACACCGAAGAAGTATAATCCCCACGAAAGCGTCGGACCCCAAGTCCACAAGACGATCACTGGGATTGACGCGGGGGCCGGAATCATGGCTTCCACGCAAAAGGCGCTCTCAGGCTACGGCTTAAAGCAACAGGACTGGCAGCTTCAAACCAGTTCGACCGCAGCCATGTGTAGCCAGTTGGAAAAATCAATTCGCTACAAGCAACCGATTGTGGTAACCGCTTGGCAACCACACTGGATGTTCAAAAAGTACCCGATTAAGTTCTTGAAGGATCCAAAGGGAATCTACGGAAAGTCCGAACAGATCGATACGGTCGCTCGCAAGGGCTTCCAGAAGGATAACCCCGGCGCTTACAAGTTCTTCCAGCAATTCAAGTGGAATCCTAGCATGATGGGTGACGTAATGTACGCCAACTTTAAGGGTGCGGATCCGCAAAAGACGGCTAAGAAGTTCATCAAGGAGCACCCGAAGGAAGTTGCCAAGTGGACGGCGGGCGTTCCGGACGGAAACGGGAAGCAAGTGCGCATGACCTACGTAACGTGGGATGATGCGATTGCCTCGACGAACGTCACTGCCCAAATCCTGCGGGATAAGGGTTACAAGGTTACGATGACCGCCATGGAAGCCCAACCAGAATGGTCCTCCATCGCGCGGGGATCAGCCGATGTCACGACCGCCGCTTGGATGCCCGTTACTTCTGGCCCCCTGTACGCGAAGTTCAAGGATAAGGTCGAAGTAGTCGGAACCAACTGTCCAGGTGCTCGGGTCGGCTTAGCCGTTCCGAAGTACATGAAGAACGTAAACTCGATCGAAGATTTGAAAAAGTAACAGCACCATCATCAGAAAAGCGGACGTTAAGTTTTCCTTAACGCCGCTTTTTTTGGTAAGATAGCCAGTAACCTAACCAATGAAAGAAGGAATTAGAATGGCACAAGCAGATTTCCCCGTTAACCAAGCGGAAATTAAAACAAACCTCTACGACGCCGTCAACGGCGCCTGGGTTAAACAAGCCACGATTCCCGCTGACCACTCATCGGTCGGTGGTTTCATGGACCTGGTCGATGACATCGACAAAACCCTGATGCACGACTCCGACGCCTTTGCACAGGGCGAGTTAGACGTCCCAACCCCGGAAATGAGTGAGTACGTCAAGTTCTATCGGCAGGCGATGGACTTTGCCCGCCGCGACACAGAAGGGGCCACTCCCCTACGACCGCGCTTAAAACGGATCGAAGGACTGGCCGACTATGCCGATCTCAACCAACAACTAGCAGACCTCGTATTGCAAGGCTACCCGACCCCGTTTAGCTTCGACATTGATGCCGACATGAAGAACGCCCAGGTCAACGCCCTCTTTGCGAGTGGTCCCGGGCTCTTCCTGCCGGACAAAACCTACTACGAACCCGACAACCAGGCCTACGCCCAACTGATGCCCGTCTTTACCAAGATGAGTGAACAGTTGCTGACCATGGCGGGCTACTCGGAGACGGATGCCCAGGAACTCGTGGCGGCGGCCAAGGACTTTGATGCCCAAATCGCCCCTCACGTAAAGTCCGCCGAAGAATCCGCTGATTACAGTAAGACCTACAACCCGTACACGACTGCCGAACTAGCTGACAGTACGAACGCGGTTGACCTGCAACAAACCGTCCGGGGCTTAGTCGGCGCCGTGCCGGAGAAAATCATCGTAACGGAACCAGACTACTTTACCCACCTGAACGAACTCCTGACAGACGCCAACTTCGCCAACTTGAAAGCCTGGATGCTGGTAAAAACGGTAAACGGTCTCGCCGGTGCCCTCTCAGAAGAATTCCGGCAAGTCGGCGGTCAGTTTAGTCGCGCGCTATCCGGGAAAAAGGAAGCCGTTAAACCCGAAAAGGCGGCCTTCTACCTCGCCTCTGGGACCTTTAAGCACGTGGTCGGTGACTACTACGGAAAACGCTACTTTGGACCAGAAGCCAAGGCAGACGTCCACCACATGGTCGAAAAAATGATCGGCATTTACCAACAACGGCTCACTGATAACCAGTGGTTGAGTGCCGAAACGAAGGCCATGGCGATCAAGAAGTTGAAACGACTCGGCATTCAAGTTGGGTATCCAGACATCATTGATCCAATTTACTACCAGTTCAAGGTCAATGAAAAGGCCAGCTTACTCGCCAACCTGCTCCACTTTGACTACCTCGAAACAAAGGACCTGTTCTCCAAATGGAACAAGCCGGTCGCTCGTGATAAGTGGGAAATGAGTGCTAACACGGTGAACGCTTACTACCATCCGTTTAAAAACATCATCGTGTTCCCAGCTGCGATCCTCCAAGCACCCTTCTACAGCCTCGACCAGTCGGCGAGTGCTAACTACGGGGGGATTGGAGCCGTGATTGCCCACGAAATCTCGCACGCCTTTGATAACAACGGGTCGCTCTTTGATGAATACGGGAATCTTAACAACTGGTGGACGGATGCCGACCACCAACACTTCACCAAGCTCGCCCAGCAGATGATCGCCGAATTCGACGGGTTACCGTATGCCGGTGGGAAAGTGAACGGGAAGCTCACCGTTTCCGAAAACATCGCGGACGCCGGGGGACTCAGTTGTGCCGAAGCAGCCACGAAGGAAGAACCGGATGCAGATCTCTACGAGTTCTTCACTAACTGGGCCCGAATCTGGCGCATGAAGGCCACGCCAGAGTACCAACAACTGTTACTGACGATTGACGTCCATGCGCCCGGTCCACTGCGGGCCACCGTTCAGGTGAAAAACCTCGACGACTTCTACACCACCTTTGACATCCAACCGAGT
The DNA here is from genome assembly GCF_024029335.1 of Fructilactobacillus myrtifloralis. Lineage (NCBI taxonomy): Bacteria > Bacillati > Bacillota > Bacilli > Lactobacillales > Lactobacillaceae > Fructilactobacillus > Fructilactobacillus myrtifloralis. The sequence continues at coordinate 697,773 of NZ_CP097116.1, forward strand.
GATGCCATGTACCTTGACCCTGAAAAACGTGTCCAAATTTGGTAAGCAAAAAGCCCCCTGGTAACTGCCAGGAGGCTTTTTTGGTTATTCGTTAAATAAGAAGCGGTTAATGATGCGTTCGGATACCTGATTATCTAAAATCTGGGAGTGTTCCGCCATCGGACCGGTTAACCGGAGTGACTCGTAGTTTTTGGCGGGCACGAGGTGCTTCAACGACGTTGCCGAAGCAGCCGAAACCCGACCGTCGGAGTTCGTGCGCTTGTCAATCACCCCGTAGATGTTTAAGACCTCGGTATTCGGATCCAAGTGCTTCGCCATCCGTTTAAACTCGGCATAGGACGGGTAGCGACTGTTAATCGCCTGCTGGCGTTCCTGAGCTTGTTGCCGGAGCACCTCTGGATTCGGGCCACCGGGATGACCCTGGTTGGGCTTGCCCTGGTTCGGTTGGTTCCCGTTGCCAGTTTGACCCGGTTGCTGCTTCATTGGGGGAACGTTGACAGTCACCCCTTGGTACGGACCAGCAACCGACACGAAGTGATTTAACTTCATCTGGTTCTTCTTCATTCCGTAGGTCGTCGCGTTCGTAAAGACCGCGAGACTCCCTGAGCCAAATCCAATCGCATCATACTGTTCGTACTGGTACTTGCGGTTTAAATGGCGCAGAATGCGATTTAAGGCCGCTGATTGTTCCTTAGTGGTCTTACTCCGGTCACTGAAATTAACCTCTACAATCGGCTGTTTGGCCTTTAAATTGCCATTCGGGTAGTAGTTAATCTGACCATCGCTCAGCACGTCGATGTGCATCGCAACGGAACCTCCCGAGCGACTCGCCGTCGTTACCAAGTGGCGTGCGGCTTGAGAGGTCCGGTTCTGGTCGGACACAAACATGATGGGTGTCTGTTGGGGCTTGTGCATCTTACTAGGCGTAAAGGTACCGTAGTGGACGTAACAAAAGCCCAGGACCACCGCCGCGAGTCCAATGATCAGGACCACAAAGTCCCATTTATTAAATATTTTTTTTTTCAAAAAATCACCTTTTACATTATTTTCGACGAAAAATGTCTGTTACCATCATACCACAGCTCGCTCGTCTCCCACCATCTGAACCAGGCGAGAATTGATTTTTTGCCTGATTAATTATTTAATAGATAGGAGACAAATATTTTGGAGGTCAGATTAATCATGGAAGTAGTTATTGGAATTTTAGGCTTTATCGGGGATTGGCTCCTCTTCATCTTTCCCCTCTACCAAGGCCAAATGGAACTGATGGAGTCCAACTCCGTGTTTGCAAAGTACCAAATCAAGGGGCACAAACCCAAAAACGCCAGCCTGTTGGAATGGATGATCCCACCCCTTTTGTTCCGGCGGATTAAACGCACGGCGGGCAAGGCCCAGATCAATGATCTGATTAACAACAAGGAAGACTTTCAAAGCTTCTACAGCTTTTATAACAAGGGGCTAGCTTGGTACTTCGTATCCTACGCCGGCTTCTTAAACGGGGTCTGCTCCACGTACGAACTAATCATCGAAAAGCTCGCCCTGGGCCGGCTCGGGATTGCGATCTTTATCGTAGTCAGCCTGCTCATCTTCTTCGCTGGCCACTACTTCGTTAGTTACCTAACCAGTGGTAAACGGGAAAAACGCTTCATCAAGAAAATGCTCCCGATCGTCAAAAACACAATTAATAATAAAAAACAGCAGTAAGCGGTCACTCGACGTCGTGAGGACCCGAACAACCTGATTCGTGGTATAGTGACGATGAAGACTCAGGACCACTACTGCACTAGCACCAAAGGAGAACAACATTGATTACCTTAAAATCAGAACGTGAAATTAAGAAAATGGCCGAATCAGGCGCCGTCCTAGCAGGTGTCCACAAGGGGCTCCAGAAACTGATTAAACCCGGACTAGATACCTGGGAAATCGAAGAATTCGCGGATAAATACATCACCGACCACGGTGCCACCCCGTCCGAAAAGGGCTTTGACGGCTACAAGTTTGGGACCTGTATCTCTATCAACGACGAGGTCGCCCACGGGATCCCCCGCAAGGGCTTAAAACTGAAGTCCGGAGACATCGTCAAGGTCGACATGTGCGTCAACAAGGACGGCTTTGAAAGTGACTCTTGCTGGACCTACGCGGTCGGGAAGATTAGTCCCGAAGCGCAAAAACTGATGGACGTAACCAAGGAAGCTCTGTACAAGGGCATCGACCAAGCCCAGGTCGGTAACCGGCTCGGTGACATTGGCTACGCCATCGAACACTATGTCGAAGACGAAAACCACATGGGCGACGTCCGCGAACTGATTGGCCACGGAATCCAACCCACGATTCACGAAGAACCAGCCGTCCCAGCCTACGGAGAAAAAGGTCGTGGTCTGCGCTTACGGCCCGGAATGACGATCACGATTGAACCGATGGTGACGCTCGGGGACTGGCGGATCAAGGACCGCTTCGATGACAAGGACGACTGGACCTACTACGTCACAGAAGATGGTTCCCTCTCCGCCCAGTACGAACACACCTTGGCGATTACGGAAGACGGCCCGAAGATTCTGACGTCGCAGGATCCGAAGGAAGATGAGAAATATTTGTAGAATTGAATAATATAAAAAATACCCACGAAATTAGATTCGTGAGTATTTTTTTATTATATGTGATTATACCTATACTGCCTTGATTTTAATTCGATTTTCCAAATTTAATTTATGCAATAAATTTTTACCTTTTGCATTTTCCATTGATTCACCGTACTCATTAATTAGATTCCAAACGTTATTAATGTTTTGGTTAACAATTTGTTCTTTTTTGTTTGAATTATAAACTGAATAATAAAAAACTAAATTAATTTGAGAGCCGTATAAATCATAGTAATCAAAAATTGACTGAAAATAAGAATAATCTGCTTCAGCTAAAGAATGTCCATAAAAATAAATTGTATCAATAGATTTTAGATTTGGTAAAACTTTTTTATGCTTTTCAGTATTAGACATAATTTGATAAGTTTTTGTGAATTGATTAAAAATTAAACTCTCATTATTGTTATTTGCTTTTTCAATGATTGATGCATCTACACCGACAATAGGATTATCAGTATTACCATGAATGTTACTAACTGTTTCAACATGTCTATCTTTAGATGAAAAAGGATCAGTATAGTTAAAATTTAAAACATTATAATTATTTGCAATTCCAAAACTTTTAAGTAAATTTTGAGAGTTAACTAAATAATCATTACGTTCGGACTTTTTTTCAATATATTTACCTAAATTATCCTCAAATTTATTAAGTTGATTGACCATAAAATTAATAAAATAATTAGGTGTATGACTTTCAATTTGATATTCAAATATATTTATTAAAAAAAAGACACATAATAATTGTATATCTTTATGAACTGACATATCTATTAATTTATCAAAATCAGAAACTTGAGCAATAAATTCATCTTCAGGTGCATCTTCAGATAGTTCACCAGGTGTTTCTTCATTTATAATATATTGTTTACTTTCTTTAATTTTATCAATGAGATTATAAACTCTATTAAAAGTTCCGTTAGTTATTAGGTCACTTATCCGTTGTTCTACATCAGACCAATTCTTACCAATATTATCTACTTTTATGTATTTAAAATATAAATCAAAAAAAGAAAGCTTATCTTCTAATAAATTATTTGAAATACTGTTTATCTTTTCATACTCATCAAAAATTCTTAAAGCATCAGAAAACATGCGTTTACGCTCACCATCAATAAATAAATCTCTTCCTTTTTTAAAATTTTTTCTATACATCTCAATATTAATTTTATTTGTTAATTTGTTTAATATTACTAATGAAAATGAATTCGATGATTCTATATTCTTCAAATTAGTAAATATTTCATCATTCCCTAACGAATCAAAATAATCAGAAAATCTAGTTTCCAATTTACATTTCAAATCAAATCCATTACCAATAACTAATAAATCTTTTTTTATATCATTTTCCATTTAATTAAATCCTTTTTAAAAATTATTGATTTTATTTTATCAAACCATCCAATTCATTAATTATATCTGTTATTCTTCTTTCATAAATATAAATGTTTGAACCATCTCTATAAACAAAATCTGTATATAAATATCTACTTTCACTTGAATAGAGATGTTTTACATTCTTTTTCAAACTTTCATATCCATTATTTTTTTTATCAAAATTAGGTACATCAAATGCAATAATTATAATCGCATGCAAAAAAGCATGCTCTAAAACGTTACAACGCACTAAATTTTCTGATTTATGATTATCATAATTCCAAAAATTGGAATAAATCCATGCTTCTTCATCTTTATAATCATTTGCTTTATATTGACTATATTTTTTATAAATACTAATTGGACTACCTAAATTTAAAAAAAGTGCTTCATTTATATGATGTAAATGAATCCAGCAACAATCACCATTTCTCTTTGGTTTATTTGGTGATATATTAGCCTTTCTGTTTATATTATGTTTATTTATATATTTTTTATATTTTTTCAAATGATTATAGTAGGAATCTTTATTATAATATGCTTTTTTAGGTTTACAATGCTGTTTATTTAAGAAGTCAATAAAAGCAAAATATAAACATTTACCCAATTTCTTGTTTTGTTCTCTATTTAAATCCTTTTTTAGTATTTTATAAATTGCCAAAAAAATTTCTATTTCAGAAATACTTCTATTAATATCACTTATTTCAGCATATTTAAAATTAGCATCAGTCATATAAATTATCTCCTATTTTATATAATATCAAAAAAATAACTATATAATGTATTTTTTAATGAATGTCACTGCAACTTGTTTAACATCTACAAAAATAGGATACTTACTATTTTCCGCATATTGCTTCGTAAATTAAGTGTAATACAAATTAATGCATTCATTTCTAAATTAAAAATCAACTTTATAAAATCTTGCTACTTATCAGCTTCCAAAACCTGATTCGCATAGTTCAATTGTAATGTATGGCATTGTGATAATCTATATTAAATACTAATCCTAAACGTCATCAATGTAACTTACTTCAAGTTATTAATAAGTTACATTATTGAAATTTAGTACTAATTTTTCAATAATGTATCTGGTTAGACCTACTAAAACATTAACGAATTAAGTATCTTAATCAATAATTAGATTAGACATAAAATTTGAAAATCTCTAGATGTAATTCAATTTAGTGATAATTAATCAGCCATTCCTTATATCTATTATAAGTAAAGCTTAGGATTATAAATGTGTTAATTAAAATCGAATATAATTTTACTGAATAAGTTTAATATAGTTTTTTCTACTTATAACGAGTAAACCAATAGTTGTTCTTGATTAATTAGATACAAATTTAGATTCAACTTAATCTTCATACTTGTAATACAAAATATTTCTAAAAATACCTTATAATCATTAATTAAACAAAATTTTATTGGTGGTGCATTGTTGTTTATAAAATATATACAACAACTGTCATTTCACAAACTAATAAATATATTTCAACATTTGTTTTTGGTTATCTTGATTGTATAAGTATTTTTTATGAAAATTAATAAACATCAATCTTGAACTAACTACTGATGCTGTCCACTAAAGACACGAATATTTAGTCGTTTTAACATACAATAGGTTATTACTAGTTCATGATTTCAATCCAATTAAAAAGCCAAAGGGTTATTGCGTCATTTCGTTGTCCAAATTAATTGATTATTATAATTTTATTATTAATAAACACATAGAATATCGACAATTTTTAATAAAAAAATGGTAAAATATTTAATTCAGTTAGTAAATATGAATAAGTTTAACGTATTTATAAATGGATTATTTGATCTTTTTTTTAAACTAATATACAATTAATTTAACAATAAAACTGGGATACAAATTAAAAATATTTAGGGTGGGATAAAATGTCTAAAAAATCAATTAAAGTTTTAGAACTTTTTGCTGGAGTTGGAGGGTTTAGAATTGGATTAGAGAATTCTGATAAAAAATATTTCCAAACTAAATGGTCAAACCAATTTGAACCTGCAAGAAAATCTCAAGATGCATTTGAGGTATATAACTATAGATTTCCTGACTCAGAAAATATTGGGATAGATATTAATAATATTAGTGACGAAAAATTCAAATCTATGGATGCAGATATGATTGTAGGGGGATTCCCTTGTCAAGACTATTCTGTAGCTAGATCAACTAAGAATGAGTTAGGAATTAATGGAAAAAAGGGCGTTCTATTTTGGCAAATAATTAGAGCCATTCAAGATATTAAGCCTAAGTACCTATTGTTAGAAAATGTAGATAGATTACTAAAGGCACCAGCAAAACAAAGAGGTCGTGACTTTGCAGTTATGCTGACAGCATTAAATAAATTAAATTACTCAGTTGAATGGCGAGTAATAAATGCAGCCGATTACGGACAAGCACAGAGAAGAAGAAGAACCTATATCTTTATTTTTAGAAATGATTTGAATTATGCTAAAAAACTCGATGAAGAATTTGAAAATACAAATTTATTAAAAAATGAAGATACTTATGACGAGTACATTTTTAAAAGTGGATTATTTGCTAAAGAATTCCCAATTGAAAAAAAGCCATATAAAAATAGAAAAGTTTTTTATGAATTACCTAGTGATATAGTAGATACTTCTGATAACTTTTCAGGTAAAGTTTTCAACACTGGGATTATGCGTCATGGGATTTATTATTCAATAGATACTAAGCCATTAGAAACAGAGAAACCGATTCCATTAAAAGATATCATCCAAAATGAAAAAGATGTTCCCGAGAAATTTTACATTAATAATGAAGAAAAACTCAAAAAATTCAAATATCTACGAGGACCAAAAAGGAAAGAAAGAAAAACAGCAGATGGACATATATACACATACAGTGAAGGTGGGATGAATCCAACTGATGATTTAAATCTTCCCGGCAGAACTATGCTTACTTCTGAAGGTTCCGTTAATAGATCTACTCATTTATTAAAAATAAACAATAGATATCGGTTATTAACTCCAGTTGAAGCAGAAAGGCTCCAATCATTCCCAGATGATTGGACAAAATATAAAATCGTAGATGGTAAAAAAGTTGAAGTTGCAGATAGAATGAGAATGTTTTTTATGGGCAACGCATTAGTTACGAACATCATTAAGCGAATTGGTGACGGAATTAAAAAGATTGATTTAAATGAAAATTAAAACAGATGCTTTTAGGCATCTGTTTTTTTAGATATTAGGTTTTTAACTACTTTTCTAATAAAAGTATTATTAATCCAAAAAGATTGAATGGTCATGAAATTATCATCAAAATCTGCTGGCTTATTGGTCCACTGCGCAGGAGTAGGTAATCTTGATGATGATGAACTATTTACGTAGCTACTTGTAGATGCATGTGGACGAACATGAATAATCATATTATTCTTTTGTTTTATAAAATTATTATGGACATGATTTCCATCATAATAAAGTTTAACTCCAGTTTTAACTTTATTCTTAGTATCTTCCCAAACTTCCTTAATCGGTCCATTGATTAATTCTTTCGGGAATGTATAAAATTTAATTCCTTTTAAAATATTATTTCCATTTTCATCTTCTTGAAAAACAATAAACAGGAATTTACTTTCAGATAAATAAATATTCAAGTCAGCAACTGCCATTTCATCTTCATCATCCCAATATTCATTAACAAGATTACAAAACTTAAAATAATTCAATGACATACTTTCTTTATTTATCCCTTTACTATCAAACTGGATGGTTTTAGGAATAATAGACGATTTTTCAAATTCTTCAATGTTATTTAAATTACCATTATTTTTATTAATTCCTAATATGGCTCTAACAATCATATTATGAAAGTTTTTTGGTGCCTTATTTTTTGTTGTTATCAAATTAACATCTAATTTTTTGGCAATTTGAATATCAGTTAAACCAACGTAATTTTTAAATCTTTTCTCAATTACTTCTTCAAGAGAATTATTTTTTAACTCGATTGAATTTTTTATAACAGCATCATCATGTTTATTTCCTATAACTTTTTCGTTCAATAAGTATGTCATAAATTTATTTTTAAACGAAAAAGCTCTTTGCTTAGCTGGCTGATTAGAATGAGGCTGTTGCCGCTTTGAATTCTTATTTGCCCCCTTTGTACAAGCAGCCAAATAGTTAGTAGCACTTTCACTCAATTCCTCAGCTTTACCTTTATGAACAAAATCTTGGATTATCTCCCAATCTTTTTTTATAATTTCAAAATCTTTAGGTGATTTTTGCATTTGATACATGATGATATATTTGAATTCAAAATTATCAGGACTAATATTTTCTAAATATTCATAAAATGCGATTTCTAAAACTCTATTCTTATGCAGAAAATGACTGTTATCGAAGCTTTCTTTATCCAATTTATTATAGTCAATAATATTTAAAACTAATCGTTCCTTAGAGCTATAAAGATTTCCATTAGTCTTTCTCTTCAATTTTTTAAATGGGGTTGCTTTTAATTCTGAAACACCTAAATCTGGTTCGCTCTTATTATCTTTTTCCTTTCCAAACCATGCTTCAAAAATATCACCCATTAAGTTTTTATTACTATTAACCTTTAAATTTAGTTCTTTTGCTAATTCACCTTGTGTCTTACCTTTTATTTTTAAAGCTTTATTATGAACTGATTCTTTACTTTCATACTCCATTTAAAATACCCTTCATTTTAAATAATTTAATAATACAATTGTATCGTTCAATTAATTAAATAAAAAGTTAAAATGCAATAAATATTAGTAATATTTATAATTATTATATATACGCAATTCTTTGACTTATTAAGATTAAACTCGGATTAAACAATATAAATTTAGTTACATCATATTATCTACATTCATTTAGATAATTAAACAAAAAAGCAATCCACCTAGACTAGGCGGATTGCTTAATTATATTAATTATTATGCAACTTTTTTAATTTCACCAAAAATTGGATACTTACTATTTTCCGCATATCTGGCAGCAACAGGAGTAGCATACAAATTGATTCCATCCTTTTTAAACATTTCCAAAGCCGAAATTCGCTTCATCAAATCTTCCACTTTAGATGCTTCCAAGTTCTGATTCGCATAGTTCAATTGTAAAGTCCGTACCTTGTGTTGTTCCGTCTTAAATACTAATTCTAAAATTTTCATGTAAAATCCCCCTGTTTACGCTGTAATTACATTAACGTCATTCAACACAACTTTTTCCACAGTATCTCCGGTTAGTTCTGTTAAAATTTTCCCGAATTCCGTCACTTGGTCAGCAGTTAAATCATCAGTAAGGTTCGCAAAACCACGTCGCATCCCTTTTTCGTGTACTGCGCCTACCATTGTGTACGTTGCGGTCGTTTTTAACCAACTTTTCTTCATAATTCATTCTCCTTTGTGTTTTTAATAGTAGTAAATGATTGGCCAAACCCTACATATATTAGTAGCGTTTCAGATTACGAATGCCAAGCGCCCTTCTTGAACTAAATCCTGATAATTAGTATGAAAAGGACGAATATTCAGGCGTTTTAAAACTCCACAAATAACAATTTCATGGTCGCCATCCATTAAAAATCAAATCCTTGCTTAGTAAGTTCATTTTCCAAATTATTTTCTCCCTATTTTTAGTAGTACCAACAATTACGAATTAAATCGCCCAGTTCCAACTAAAAAATTCAAGGAAGATAATTCTATTCAAACAACACCATTTGGAGTAAGATGGAAAGCGAATTAATAGATTATTGGAGGGTGTTACTCATGGCAAGACACGATCAAAAAGGCAAAATCAAAAACTTATTGGACTTAGAAGCCCAATCAGGTCCCATCGTTACCATTACGATTCCCCTGAACCCCAAGGAAGACGACACTAGACTCGACCAAATCCAAACGGATAGTTTAGTGAAATCAGCTAAGGATGCCTTTCAAAAGGCTTACAAGCCAGAATTATGGAATGCTTACGATTTCCAAATCAAAAACTACTTAAAGGGTCTGAAACCCAACGCTTCCATCGCGAACGGAGTGGTATTGTACGTTACTAACGACTCCCTTGTGGCTTTCAACTTAAACTACACGCCACAACCAGAATTCTCGTTAAGCGACAAGTTACCAGTACTCCCAATCGTTAAGCAATTAGAGTTCACGCCGAACTTCGACATGTTGTTCTTACAACGTGACTCATACAAGCTTTACTCGGTTAAGAACCTGGACATTACTGACCCAGATAACGTTCCTGCTGATCCATTTGACAGTGACAAGACGGAAACGAACACGATCAAGGATCCTAAGACGAACGGTCCAGAATGGGATACTCACGAATACTTCGAACAAGTTGATAAGTACGTTCAAAAACGTTACTCAGACGTTGACCACAACCCACTGGTCTTAGTTGCTAACGCTGAAGACGCTGGTATGTTCAAGAAGGCTTCGCACAACCCATACTTGGTAACTGACAAGTCCGTTGAAATCGACGCTGCCGTTAAAAACGCTGGCGAAAACGTGGCAGAAATTGCTCAACAAATTCACGATCAATTCGTTAAAGTTGGTGAAGAAGCTACCAAAGAAACTTACAGCAAGATGCTCGGTGCTAAGAAAGCTTCTGCTGACTTTGATGACATCAAAGCCGCTACGCTTGAAGACCGCGTTGCCAACTTGTTGATTGCTGAAAATGCTTACGTAGAAAGCAAGGATAACGGCGAAAACGTTGACGTAACTTCAAACGGTGCCCGTCCTGCTAACCAACTTAATGACCTTGCCTTGACGGTTCTCGGCTTAGACGGTGATGTTACCGTATTACCAGCCGCGGACATGCCGGACAACGCTAACGTGGCTGCTATCTACAGATGGTAAGCGACTAATGGTCGAATAAAAAAGTCACAGTGATGTGGCTTTTTTATTTTGTATAAAAGTGCTATACCGTATACAAAAATAACTTGGAGCAGGTATAGAATGAAGAAAAAAAATGATAATTTAGATAAAGCAATTAAAGATTTTGTTAAATCGATTAATTTAAATCCTGATGAAGTTATTAATGTCCTATATGGAAAATTCAATTTTTCATATTCAGGAGACAAGATGAGTAATTTGCTTTCAGAAATTGTAAAAAACGAAAAATATAAAAATATATTTTTTGAACCACGACTGGAACATAAGCTTACTGAGTATATTGAAACTAAATTTATCGAAAAAAGTGATAGTACTGATAAACCACAGACTAGCAATGAAGATATAGAAGACATAATTTATTCATTTTTAAATCAGGATAAAACCACTTTTATTGTTTTACTTCCTATATCTGGAATATATATAATAAACGATGAATTAAATCTTGGAATTTTAAAGATTTACAATAGCTGTCAACAACAAAAGATATTTAACCAAATTAAAGAACAATACAATATACAAAGTTTCACGGAAGAATCAACTCGTGAATTCCCAAAAACGAAACCTTTTGTGATTTTAAATATCAAATCAATTGATAATAGTACTGATAATGATGATGGCTACTATGCAATTCTAGCTGCAAAAAGAATCATTTCCGGAATTTTAAATGCAACACAAATTATGGTTTATGGTCAACCGTACAGAATTGAGTTAGCAAATTCAGAAATAGATTTCCCCACTTCTCCAATTGTAATAAAACCGAAAGACAAAAAAATAATTGTGCACTTTGGCGAGTATGAACCGCCATTATTAAATGAAAAATATTTAAGCAGAACTGTGAACCTTGAAGAAAACAAAACATTTTTTTCTATAATCAATCTAATTGCTAAGAAAATTAAAAAAAATGAACCACTAACTAATTTTGAAAGTGATTTATGGAAAGCAAATGAACATATTGGAAATGGGATCAAGGAACAAGAAAGTGAAAAGAAATTAACCAATTTCATGATGGGAATTGAATCATTAGTAGAAATAAAATCAAAACACATCACTGAACAAATTGCTATAACTACTGCAGTTATTTATTTAGGACCTGAGGGAATCAAAAACAAAAAAAATAGAAACAAATTCATAAAGGATTTTAAAAATCTATACAATTTAAGATCAAAAATATCACATGGTGGAACGGGAATAATTTCAAAAAATGATTTAAATCTATTAGGTTTCATATCTATTGTCATATTAAAATCACTTTCTGATCATTATAATGAATTAAAAAACGAATCTAGTATAAAAAAACCAAAACTAATTAGTTATGCAAAATCAAAGGTACCAGATTTAATTCAATATTTTAAATAAATAAAAAGGACCTACCCCACCACGGTAAGTCCTTTTTTAATTCCTTATGATTCCGTCATTTCTCGTTTCACGATTTCTTCCTCATGGCGCATCCGCATGCTCATGATCCGTTTCAAGATCAACACAATGATCGTTACAACCACTACGGTAAAGACCACCGTAAACAGGGTTGCCCCGAGTTGAATCCCAAACTGGTGGAAGTTCCCTCCGGCTAACCAGCCGTTGTGGGTAACCACCGGGTTAATCGCCTTGCTAGCAAAGAGACCGGTTAACACGCTTCCCATGATCCCAGACACCCCGTGACAACCAAAGGCATCCAACGTATCATCGACTTTCAAGAGCGGTTTAATCACGGTGATAAATCCGTAGCTGGCCATCGTAGCCAATGCACCAATTATCATCGCACTTTCAATCGACACGTACCCGCAGGCCGGCGTGATTGCCACTAGCCCACAGATTGCCCCCGAACAAATTCCAAACAAGGTTGCGTTACGTTTGGTGAACACGTCCAGGATGATCCAGATTAACATGGCAGTTGCGGTTGCTACCGTCGTGGTTAACATGGCCTGCATCGCAATTCCGTTAATCGCAAAGGCGGAGCCGGCGTTAAACCCGTACCAGCCAATCCAGAGGAAGGTCGTTCCAAGTAGCACCCAGCTCAAACTCTTCGGACTCCCCTTTTCCTTAATCAACCGTGGTCCTAAGAAGTACGCCAGTAACAACGCCGTCACTCCAGCGTTAATGTGCACTACCAATCCACCGGCAAAGTCGAGAACTCCGAGGCTTTGCAGGAATCCGCCACCCCACACGATGTGGACCAAGGGATAGTACACAAAGAGCGACCATAACACGACGAATAGTAAGAGAAAGCGGAAATTGATTCGTTCCACGACGGCCCCCACAAACAGGGCGGGCGTGATCACCGCAAACATCATTTGAAAAATCAGGAACGCGATGTTAGTAATGCTGCCACCGGTGGTCGGCGCTCCCGCGTTCAGTTTCACGTTGTGTAAAAAGAAGTTATGAAGATTCCCGATCAGGTTCCAGTTATTCCCCGAAAACGAGAGGGAATACCCGCAGACGACCCAGAGCAGCACCGGTACACAACACATGATGAAGACCGCCATCAGGGTATTGTTAATGTCTCTGCGGGGCACCATCCCCCCGTAGAAAAATGCCAGGCCCGGCGTCATCAGCAGGACCAAAATCGAACATAGAAAAATAAATAACACGTTAACCGCCATTGTAAATCTCCCCTTCGCTGTTTTTCTCAGTATAGAAAGCTCGTTTCTATTTGTTTAGGGTTGATGTCGGGTTATGCAACATCACCTGCCAGAAAAATTAAGGATTGACAGCTGGTAAGGCTGGTTCTATACTAATAAAAATTACTGAAAGGAGTGACAAGCATGGCTGCACCCACCACAACTACAATGGTCATTTTATTATCCGTCATTGTTAAACATGCGGATGATAAAGTGGTGTGCGCCTAGCTCGTCATTTCACCGTCCGTACAGCTTGCTAACTGTGGGGACGGGCTTGATTTACACATAACAGCCCTTCACAAAGAGCCCCCGGTCACAAGCTGGAGGCTCTTTTCAGTGTTAATTGGAATTCTAGAGGAGGAACCGTTATGTCACAGAATCAAGCACTACTGCACCAAGAATCCCAGGGATTAGCACCGGCGAGTCGCATCAAGTTCTTCAATGTCGTTTTAAAGTCCGGCAAGGGCGCCATCCTGACCGATGCCGACAACCGCGATTACATTGACTTACTCTCCAGTGCCTCGTCCACGAACACCGGACACGCGCATCCGCACGTCGTTCATGCCATCCAGGAACAGGCTACCCGCTTAATCCAGTACACACCGGCCTACTTTGCGACTGAGCCAGAGATTGAACTGGTCAAGCGCTTAACTGCGCTGGCTCCAATTGCTGGTCCCGTCAAGGTAGCCTTTGGTAACTCGGGGTCGGATGCAAACGATGCGATCATAAAATTCGCCCGGGCCTACACCGGCCGGCAAAACGTGGTGAGCTTCACCGGCGCCTACCATGGTTCTACGTACGGTTCAATCACCACCTCAGCAGTGAGCCTCAACATGGCACGCAAGATTGGTCCGTTATTACCGGGCGTCGTTAAGGTGCCGTTCCCGAGTCATTGGGACCGGTTACCCAACGAAACTGAAGCTGAGTTCTGTGACCGGATGTTTGCCGCCTTCAAACAACCCTTTGAAACCTACCTTCCTGCCGATGAAACAGCCTTAGTCGAAATCGAAGCCATCCAGGGTGACGGCGGCTTTTGTAAGGCTCCCGCTCGCTACCTCGACCAGGTCTATACCTTCTGTCAGGAACACGGAATCCTGTTTGCCGTTGATGAAGTTAACCAGGGACTGGGGCGCTCCGGAACCATGTGGAGTATCGACCACTTCCCCAACGTCCATCCCGACCTCATCGCGGTCGGGAAATCGATTGCTTCCGGCTTACCATTAAGTGCGGTCCTCGGCCGGGCCGAAGTCATGGACGCCCTTGCTGCGCCCGGAAACGTCTACACCACGGCGGGAAACCCGGTCACCACGGCCGCGGCTAACGCGACTCTCGACGTCATTAACGATGAACACCTGGTCGAACGGAGTGCCCGGTTAGGTAAGACGGCGCGCCAGTTCTTTCTCGACTTACGGAAGCAATATCCTTTCATCGGCGACGTCCGCATCTATGGCCTCAACGGTGGGATTGATGTGGTTGATCCAGAAACGAAGCAACCCGATGCAATCGCAGCTTCAATGTTAATCACCCGGTTATTGGAACTAGGCGTCTTAATGATTACCGTTCGGGGGAACGTGTTACGGTTCCAACCACCATTGGTAATTCCGGAACAAACTTTGCAACAGGCCTTTCAAATCATTGAAACCGCCTGTGCCGACTTGCAGGCGGGGCGGATTGCTAAACCAGACCATCAGATTGGGTGGTAAGCTACCGTGATTTGTGACAACTACCCGGCGTTCGTCACAACCTGGGCTGGAAAATTATCCGGACAATTGCTATCATGAAAGCTAGTGTTTGGTTAATTTTATGGAGGAGTTGTTCATCATTCGTCATTTTCATACTGTGTTTACGTTCATCGTAAGCGGGATCGCCTTACTAACCTTCAGTAGTGCCGGAACTACCCAGCTGTCCGTGCAGGCCGCTAGTCACCACGCTAAGACGCATCACCATTGCAAGGGGCACCAGCAAAAGCACCGCCAGCGAGCTCGGCACCGGCAAACAAAGCAGGTGAAAACCCCGACTCCGAAACCGGCACCCACTACTTCGGAGCCCGTCACGAATAATGAACCGGACCCGCAACCAAACTCCGCGGGCACAATCATTGGTAACAGTCGCACGCTGGTTTACCATACTCCGGACCAGTCAAACTATCACATTAACAGTGGCAATATCGTTTCCTTCGATTCCGAAGCAGAAGCGCAGGCCGCTGGCTATCATAAATCAACTCGTTAAAAAGGAACCGCACCTGCGGTTCCTTTTTTGGTATCATGAAGCTGAATTAATCTTGTCAATAAAGAAGGATGCTTATGCTGAACCACTTTCGCAACAGTCGTGATTACCAGATTCTCAATGAAATTCTCAGTGCCCTAACCCACGGAATCGGAGCGGCAGTGAGCATTGCGGGTTTAGTCCTACTCATTTTACGTGGGGTGCAAGAAGGTGGCGCCCTCAGAATCACCTGCTTTGCCATCTATGGTTCGATTCTGGTGCTCTTTTACCTGGCCTCGACCCTCTTTCACAGCCTCTCGTTTACACCTGCTAAACACATTTTCCAGGTCTTTGACCACTCGGCAATTTACATCTTGATTGCGGGAACTTACCTGCCCTACTGTTTGGTGACCATTGGAGGGTGGCTCGGTTGGACCACTTTGATTGTGATCTGGCTGATGGCGCTTGCTGGCATTATCTATAAAGCCATGTATGGCAATCGGTTCCCGGTTGTTTCCACCGTCATTTACGTCGTGATGGGCTGGGCCTGTCTAGTGGATGCCCTTCCGCTATGGCAACGTCTGAACCACCTAAGTTTCTGGCTTCTGTTTGCCGGTGGCGTTGCTTTTACCGTGGGCGCCGTGCTATACAGTTTTAAACGCATCCTCTTTGGTCATGTAATTTGGCACCTCTTCGTGATGCTCGGGACGGTCTTAATGTACTTTTCGATTTATATAGGGGTCTAACCTAGATAACAATAACGGGGTGGGAGAACGACACGTTCTCCCACCCCGTTTGTAGTTTGAATTAATTAACCCATCCTTAGGCACTTTCCACGTGGCGCTTAGTCACCTGGACTTCATCACCACCAACGACCAGTTCATCACAGACGTTTAAAAACAGTCCGTGTTCCACGACGCCCGTCTGTTTCTTAAGGTTCGCCGCTAGCGCTGGCAAATCAGCACCCTTGGGAATCGTGATGTCAATCAGGTAGTTCCCAGAATCCGTGGCGAGGATGTCGCCGTTGTCCTGAAAGCGAAACGCCGGGTGATACCCGTGGTCGCGCAGGTAACGAAAGACGCCCATCCCGCCAAACGGAATCACTTCGACTGGCAACATTTGCCATGCGAGCGATTTCCGTGGTTTTCTCGAATCCACGATCCAGATGTTCCGTTTCGACATGTTAGCAACCAGTTTTTCAAACAGGAGCGCGGCGCCACCACCTTTGATCCCGTCGAGATGTTCGTCCACTACGTCTGCGCCATCAACCGTGATATCGACGGCATCAATCGTATTAACATCCAGCATCCGCATTCCCAACTGTTCGGCGAGTTGTTGAGTGCCGACCGACGTTGCGACACACTCAATGTCTAAGTGTTCGGCTTCAATCCGGTCATGAATGGCCTGCACAAAGTAGGCTGCCGTGGTCCCGGAGCCCAGCCCCAGCACGATGTGATCGGGAATCCGAGCTGCCACGTACTGGGCTGCTTGTTCCTTTTCCCGTTCAATTCGTTCCTTTGAGTGGGTCCGTTTGTGATTAGCGGCCACGATTTGGTCCCGCGTGGGAATCGAATTCTGCGCCCCCGCCGTTTGCACTGTCAACGACGAGGCCCGGTTGGCGTAGAGCATTGCATCTTCGATGTTATGGTTATCCAAATCCAGTTGGGTCGCCAACGCCCCGATAAAGGTGTCCCCCGCGGCAGTTGTATCAACAGCCTTAACCTTAAAGGCCGGGATAAAACCGTGGGCTTGCGGAGTTGCATAGAACGCGCCCTTGGAACCGACCGTGATAATCACCATCGTAATGCCCAGACTGAAAAAGGCCATTGCATTATCCAGCATCGAAACCTCATCGGTGACTTCGATGCCCGTCAGAGTCTGTGCCTCCGTTTCGTTCGGCGTGATGACGTCCGTGAGCTGCAATAGCTCTGCGGGTAACTCCCGGGCCGGGGCCGGATTTAAAATCGTTTGCACGCCGTGGTGTTTGGCAATCCGAAAGGCAGCGAGAATCGCTGGGAGCGGAATTTCGAGTTGGGCGATCACGCGGTCGGCCTGGGCAATCACGTCCGCCTGGGCTTCAACATCGGCCGCCGTCAACTCCATGTTGGCCCCGCCGTAAACGTAAATTGAATTCTGGCCGGACTGATCGACCGTTATGTATGCTTGCCCGGTTTGGGCCTGATCCGTGGTAACGAGGTGGTCGACGTTAATCTGATCGCGCGTAAAGCCCGCTAACATCGCTTGCCCATCCTCATCATTACCTAACTTGGTGATGAAGGTCGTCGCCGCTCCAGAACGGGCGGCCGCGATTGCTTGGTTAGCACCCTTCCCCCCTCCATGGGCTTGTTGGTAACTATCAATCGCCAACGTTTCGCCGGGGAGTGCGTACTTGGGCACGTTTAAAACCTTATCCACGTTAGTAGAACCGACCACTACGATTTTTTTCTGCATCTCATGACCCCATTTCTCTTGGTTTGCTTAAATTATACCACGTTTATGTAAGCGCTTACCGAAAATTCGGAAGTCTCTTTGTCTCCAGAATTTGTGAAAAAATTCCTAAGTTTGCCCGCCCATTTTAACTGGTTCGAGCTTCAAATCGGAGCGAAAACAATTTTGTGCCGCTTTTCACTTGTGAAATTAATTTGATTATGGGAATCTTACTAAAACCCCTTGCAATAATAATGTAAACGGTTTATATTTTTAGGTGTACCATCGAGTAGCTTTCCTAGGTGGAACCTGACTTCTCAGTGAAGTTTAGATTCAGTTAGTAAGCATGCTCAAATTATCACTTTGTTTTTTTAGATTATTTTATGAGGAGAATGACTATGGCTGACAAAATGAAAGCTTTGGTAATGACTGCCAAACAACAAATGGAAATCCAAGAACGCGATGTTCCAACTCCCAAAGATGATGAAGTTTTAGTAGAAACTGCATACACGGGAATTTGTGGAACTGATACGGGACTCTTTAACGGTCTCCCTGGTTCAGCTGACGCCGTTCCCCCAATTGTCCTTGGTCACGAAAACTCTGGAATCGTGCGGGCCGTTGGTAAAAACGTGCAAGACTTCAAAGAAGGCGACCGGGTAGCCGTTGACCCTAACATCTACTGTGGCAAGTGTCACTACTGTCACATCGGCCTTTACGAAGAATGTGACAACCTTTCTGCCGTTGGAGTTACTCGTGACGGTGGTTTGGAACAATACTTCACTGCTCCAGAAGAAGTAACTTACCATGTTCCGGATGACCTATCATTAAAGGCTGCTTGCTCAACGGAACCAGTTTCTTGTGGTGTTCACACGATGCACATCATGGAAGACATTCAACCTAGCATGACTGCTTTAATCATCGGTGATGGTTACATGGCTAAACTGTTTGCTCAATTATTACGGGCTTACGGAATCCAAAACATCACGATGACTGGTCGTCACGATGACTTGCTGGCCCAAGAAAAAGAACAATTAAACTTAACGAACGTTGTAAACACGACTAAGGAAGACATTCCTGGTAACTACGACGTCGTGATCGAAGCCGTTGGTAAACCAGAAACGCAAGAACAAGCCGTTCAACACACGAACAAGGGTGCTCAAGTGTTCATGTTCGGGGTTGGTGCTCCCGGTCAAACGTTCTCAATGAACACGTACGAAATCTTCAAGAAACAATTAACGGTTAAGGGTTCCATGATTAACCCACACGCCTTCGTTGATTCAATCGAATTGCTTGAATCTGGTGCCGTTAAGGTTGAACCATTCCAAGCTAACGTAATTTCGTTAGAAGAAGTGGAAGGGGTTTTGAACCACTCTACTCCTAAGACTGGTAAAACCATCGTTGCTGTTAACCCGAACTTGAAATAATTGGCATAAAGGAGACCAACATGGCTAATCAAAAACCGAAAAAAACGCCGCGGACCATTTCCATGAAAACATCCATCATGTTTTTTGCCCTTTCGTTGGTGATCAACTCCTTGGGAAACGTGCTCACGCTGGTTTCTAGTTCCAAAGTGCTCCCCTCGTTTTTAGGTTCAGCCTACTGGACCGCCGCGGAAACAAACCTGGGGATTGCCTTTCACTGGAACCTCTTTTGGGCCTTCTTAATTCTCGGAGTTGTAATTACCATCCTAAATGCCATTCTGGTGGGCCACTGGGATTGGGGCCGGGCCATCGGAAACGTGATTTTCATGGTGCCGTTCTCCTTTTTAATCCAATTCTTTAACAACTTGTTCGTGGGTGGTGACTTCTTTGGGATTCACATGAGTCCCATCGTCAACATTCCGGAGGCTGACGTGCACGCTGGTGACTGGTGGCTAATCGCCATTTACATCCTGATTAACTTTATCGGGGTGGCGTTCATTGCAATTGCAATTTCAATCTACCAACGGGTTAACCTCGTGTTGCACCCGGCTGATGATCTGATGCAGATCCTGCGGTTTAAATACTTCAAGGGAAACGCTGGTCGGGCAATGTGGGCTTCCTACATTCCCCCAACGATCATGGCCGTGGTGGCCTACGTAATGACCCGGCAATTTACCTTCTACGGAATTGGAACCATTTTTGCCTTCCTCTTCCAAGGAAACATTACCGGGTGGGCCGATAAAATGGTCTTTCCCCGGTTGAAACACCAAGCAGTCGACGTTGCTGATGGTGATGAACCCATCATCGTTGAAGAAATCGATAGTGATATCGAAGCTTACGACGAACGTCACGACCACAAATAGTTACTTGCATAAAGTCCCTGTTACTAAGTTAGTAACGGGGGCTTTTTTTTTCGTGCAATCCGTCAACCGCGGACGGTTCCTGGTGGAACTCTCCTCCCCATGTTCTGTTTTATAACATGAACAACTGTCTAAAAAACATTGACACTAATTTAAAGTTCGTGCTATAGTCAGAAAAATTTATTTTACCCACAGGAGGATTGCTCATGAACAGTCTCTTTCGGAAGAAAAACATTACTACACTGCTCAACCAAACTACGCCCCTGAAACGTACCCTGACCGCCAAGGACCTGACCCTGCTTGGAATCGGGGCCATTATCGGAACCGGAATCTTCGTGCTGACCGGGAAAGGGGCCTTGACGGCTGGTCCCGCGCTCTCAATCTCATTTCTGCTCGCCGCCATCTGTTGTGGCTTCGCCGGTCTCTGTTACGCGGAATTTGCATCGATGGCGCCGATTGCTGGCTCCGCCTACACCTATTCCTTCATTGCCTTTGGAGAATTAATCGCCTTTATCATCGGCTGGGACCTGATTTTGGAGTATGCACTCGCATCGGCTACCGTAGCCGTCGGGTGGTCGGGTTACTTCGTCAACATCCTAGCAAACATTGGGATTAAAATCCCCACCGCATTGACCGCAGCCGCCGGTACGACCCCGGGCGTGCACACCGTCTTTAACCTCCCCGCCTTTGTCATTGTCCTGGTGATTACCTGGGTGATTGCGCTGGGGATTAACGAAACCAAACGCTTAAACACCATCATGGTGGCGATTAAACTTGGTGTAATCCTGCTCTTCATTCTCTTTACCGTTTGGTCCATCAAAGTTTCCAACTGGAAACCCTTCAGTCCCTTTGGCTGGTACTCACTTCACAACCACACGGCCGCCGGGATTATTCCGGCCGCTTCAATTGTCTTCTTCTCTTTCATCGGGTTTGATTCGGTTTCTTCAAGTGCCGAAGAAACCATTAACCCCAGCAAGAACCTGCCCCGCGGGATTCTCTTTTCACTGATCATTTCAACCATTCTCTACATCATCATGACTTTGATCATGACGGGGGTCGTGAAGTACCCTGTCTTTGCTAAGTACCTGAACGCTCCAGTGCTCGCGGTGCTCGCCCAGACCGGCCAAACCTGGTTAGCCGCCGTGGTAAGTTTGGGGGCCGTAGTCGGAATGACCACCGTGATCTTGGTGATGCTCTACGGTCAATCCCGGATTAGTTACTCAATGGCCAGAGACGGCCTCTTCCCGAAGGTCTTTAGCAAGGTTGATCAAAAACACCAAACGCCCTACGTGGTGACCTGGTTCTTTGGGATTATCACCGCGCTTGCCGCTGGGCTCGTCAACCTGAACATTCTCTCCGAGCTGGTTAACATTGGAACCCTGTCCGCCTTCATCTTGGTGGCTGCTGGAATCATGGTGATGCGTTACACCCAACC
Organism: Fructilactobacillus myrtifloralis; assembly: GCF_024029335.1. Lineage (NCBI taxonomy): Bacteria > Bacillati > Bacillota > Bacilli > Lactobacillales > Lactobacillaceae > Fructilactobacillus > Fructilactobacillus myrtifloralis. The sequence continues at coordinate 719,645 of NZ_CP097116.1, forward strand.
GCACGCAAAGCGGGGCTTTAAAGCGCCCTTGGTACCCCTCACGCCGATCCTATCGATCCTCTTCTGTGGCCTGCTCATCGCGGGGCTCAACTGGGAAACATGGGTTCGATTCTTAATCTGGCTCGCCCTCGGCCTCCTCGTTTACTTTGGCTACAGCCGCAGACACTCCGTTTTAAATCACTAACTTAAAAAGCAGTCCTTAGTTGGACTGCTTTTGTAATTGGATTGCCGGCAGAATTTCATTCGCCATTAACGAAGCGGTATGACCCCCAAGGCGGGCGCATTTTACGCTTTGTCCCGTGATTTGCAAACATTTAATGTTACTTTTTATAACATGTTCGTAAATTAATTCAGAACATCCTCATTAATACAATTAATATTAACATTTTTTATTTACATTTCGGGATGCTGGGGGTACGATAAGAAAAACTTAAGTTTTTGAATTTTTTTGGAGGTAGTCACTATGGATTTTTTTCGGCACCGTAACTTAATTTCAGTTGCGCTGATTGGTGCCGCTGCCCTCACGCTGACCGGACTAGCTCGCCCGGTACATGCTGCTGACGACAGTGGCTCTAAAACAACGCTTTCAATTAGTGCCAAGGCCCCGGTCAATACCATGGACTCATCTTTAAATACTGATGCCTACGGGGCACAGTCTTTAAATAACACCATGGAGGGTCTGTATCGTTTCACCGGTCAAAAGCTCAAACCGGCGATTGCTAAACAAATTGCCGCACCGACCAATGACGGTAAACGCTATACGATTGACCTTAAAAAGACTAAGTGGTCCAACGGGGACCCGGTCACTGCACATGACTTTGTCTACGCTTGGCAACGCATGGTCGACCCAAAAACGGCCTCGCAGTATGCCTACATTTACAGTGGGATTAAAAACGCTGACGCGATTGCCGCGGGAAAGAAAAAGCCCAGTGAGTTAGGGATCAAAGCCCTCGGGCCGTACAAGTTGCAAATTGACTTGGATCACCCGATTCCCTTCTTCGACACCCTCATGAGTAGTTCCCAATTCTACCCGTTAAACCAGAAGGTCGTTGAAAAACTCGGGGATCAATACGGGCTTTCCAGCAAGGGAATGGTCTTTAACGGACCCTACAAGTTGAAAAACTGGAAGGTCGGCGATACCGAGTGGACCGACGTGAAGAACGATTCATACTGGAATGCCAAACACGTCCAACTCCACAAGATTAAGTACTACTACATCGCGGATCCCAACACTGGTTTGAACCTTTACGATACCAACGTCTTAGACCGGTATCAGGATCTGAGTGGGGATACGGCGCGGCAACTGGCTAACAGTAAACAGTTTAAAACCGATCCGTCCAACTCGACTTCGTACCTAGAACTCAACCAGAAAAAGATTCCGGCCCTTAAAAACGCCAAGTTACGGCAGGCGATGGCCCTCACGATTAACCGGAATGATCTCTCAAACATCATCCTCGGAAAAACGGGACTGCCAGCCCACAGCTTGGTTCCTAGTAAGATGAGCAAGAATCCCGAAACGGGACAAGACTTTACCAATGATCCGCAAGCCGTTGCGGACCGCAAGTACACCGCTTATAACCCCACCAAGGCCAAAAAGTTGTGGCAAGAAGGAATGAAAGAAACCGGTCAAAAGGAACTGAAGTTAACCTTCACGGCCGATAACTTGGATACCACCAAGAAGATGGCGGAATACATCCAAAACAACATGGAAAACGACCTACCTGGGTTGAAACTAACGATTAGTACCGTACCGTTCAAAACCCGGTTACAACGGCAAACAAGTGGTGAGTTTGACATGGTTACCTCCGCTTGGAACGCCGATTACCCAGACCCAACCAACTTCTTGGACCTGATGACGACCGGTAACTCCCAAAACAACGGAAAATGGTCTAACAAGGCCTTTGACCAACAAGAAAAAGCCGCAACGACCACGAATGCTAACGATCCGATGGCCCGGTGGCAAAACATGCAAACCGCTCAACACATTTTGACGCAGCAACAGGGAATCATTCCGCTCTACCAGTACAGTACGGCTTCCGTCACCAAACCAGGAATTCACGGATTCCAAGTTACCCCAACTGGTCAATACGACATGGGCGCAATCTACAAAAAATAAAGGAGGTTAGTTACTGATGACGAAGTACATCTTAAAACGCATTTTCTATCTGTTCTTAACGTTATTAATTATCGCGTCCATCACCTTCTTCATGATGAAGGGGCTCCCCGGAACGCCTTATACCAACCAAGCAAAAATGTCGCCCGACCAGCTTAAAATGATGAACCACAAGTATGGATTTGATAAGCCCCTGTACGTTCAATACTTTATCTACCTGGGCAATTTACTCCACGGTGACTTAGGGACCTCGTTCCAATTTAATAACCAACCCGTTACCCAGCTAATTGGGGACCACATCGGACCATCCATCCAGCTCGGACTGCAGGCCATGGTGCTGGGAACCATCCTTGGGATTATCCTCGGGAGCATCGCGGCAATTCGCAAGAACACCTGGGTCGACGCCCTCGCCACGATTGTATCCATCCTGGGGCTCTCGATTCCCAGTTTCGTGTTAGCAATCCTGCTCCAATACTACCTTGGTTACAAACTGCAACTGTTCCCAGTTGCCCTGTGGCACGGGTTCAGCTCCTCAGTTCTGCCCACCCTCGCCCTTGCAGCCTTTCCCTTGGCCAGCATTGCGCGATACATGCGGACAGAAATGGTGGATGTTTTGCACAGTGATTACATTGAACTCGCCAAGGCGAAGGGGGATACCAGTCGCCAGGTGATCATCAAACACGCCCTGCGGAACTCCTTAATTCCGATCATCACGGTGGTTGGTCCCATGGCCGTTTCCATCATGACTGGTTCCATGGTGGTGGAATCCATCTTCTCAATCCCGGGCATTGGAAATCAATTTGTGCAATCAATTTTAACCAACGATTACCCAACCATCATGGGTCTAACCATCTTCTATTCAGTCTTGATGGTTTCCATTATCCTGATTGTTGATATTCTCTACGGAATCATCGATCCTCGGATTAGACTTGGTAAAGGAGGAAAAGCATAATGGCACAAAATTTACCCCCACAGGAATCCGAATTTCAATTCGTCAGTAATGACCTCTCCAACCTCCCAACTTCCGGTGAGGTGGTCGGTGATTCTCGGACCTACTTTCAAGACGTTAAGCGCCGCTTTGTCCACAATCGGATCGCGATGGTGTCTGGAATCCTACTCGTAATTATCATTTTAATTGCCTTCCTCGGCCCGGCGTTTGTCCCTACGGACCCAAATGCACAAAACGTGCTGTTCGCTAACCTTCCGCCCAAACTCGGTAACCTCAACATTCCCGGTTTAAACGGGATGCAGACCGTGGCTGGGCACACCGTCGATGCCTACAAACAGGCCCACGTACCCCACGGGACTTACTACCTGTTTGGAACTGACTACCTCGGGCGGGACCTGTTCGCTCGGGTTCTCTACGGAACGCGGTTATCAATCATCGTTGCCATCGTGGCCACCCTCTTGGACTTGTTCATTGGGGTGCCGTACGGAATCGTTTCTGGACTAGCCAGTGAACGGGTCGATACGTTTATGCAACGAATTATCGAAATTATTTCGTCCGTTCCGGACCTAATCGTCGTAATTCTGTTGTTGATCGTGCTTAAACCCGGTTTGACCTCCATCATCATTGCGATTGCCTTTACCGGTTGGATTACGATGGCCCGGTTAGTCCGGGCGCAGGTCTTCAAACTGAAGGAAAACGAATACGTGTTAGCTTCCCAAACTCTGGGAGAATCCAAACCAAAGATTGCTTGGAAACACTTAATTCCAAACCTGAGTTCCACCATCATCATTCAAACGATGTTCTCCATACCAACTGCGATCTTCTTTGAAGCCTTCCTAAGCTTCATTGGGATCGGGATTCCGGCTCCGAATGCTTCCCTCGGGACGCTCATGAGTGATGGACAAAAGGCCTTCCACTTCTTGCCATACCAGATGTGGATTCCAGCCTTAATCCTGAGTTTGATCATGATCACAACCAACCTCGTTGGCGATGGCATGCGCGATGCCTTTGACCCACAATCTGATTAGAAAGGAGGAGTACTGATGACTGAAAACATTTTAAACGTGCAAAATCTCGAAGTGGACTTTACCACGCTCAATGGAACCGTTCACGCGATTCGAGACGTTAGTTTTAACCTGAAAAAGGGTGAAACCCTCGCCCTCGTTGGGGAATCCGGTTCCGGAAAGTCCGTCACCGTGCGGAGCGTGATCCAACTATACGCTAAGAACGCAATCGTGACCGGTGGAACCGTCACTTTCCATGATCAAGACCTCCTCCGCTTGCATCCAAAGCAAATGGATAAGATTCGTGGGAAAGACATCTCGATGATTTTTCAGGATCCGATGACGTCCCTCGACCCGACGATGCCAATTGGTAAGCAGGTCGCCGAACCACTCCTAACCCACGGAGAAGCCTCGAAATCAGACGCCATGAAGCGGGCTCAAGAAGTACTCGAAATGGTGGGCATTCCAAACGCCAAGGAACGAATGAAGGACTATCCTCACCAGTTCTCTGGCGGGCAACGGCAACGGATCGTAATCGCCATGGCGATTATTGATAATCCTGAAATTTTAATTGCCGATGAACCAACGACGGCCCTTGACGTGACCGTCCAAGCTCAAATTATTAAACTGTTAAAGGATCTGCAACAAAAGATTGGGACTTCAATCATCTTTATCACCCACGACCTCGGTGTAGTGGCAGGGATTGCCGATCGGGTTGCCGTTATGTATGCCGGTAAAATCATCGAATACGGCCAGACGGACGAGATCTACTACGATCCCCGGCACCCCTACACTTGGGGACTGCTCGATTCGATGCCAACCCTGGATATTCAGGGCCAACGTCTCAAAGCAATCCCTGGGACGCCAGCCAACTTGATTAAGCCGCCCAAGGGTGATGCATTTGCGCCCCGTAATCCCTACGCCTTAAAAATTGATGAACGGTTACAACCGCCCTTCTTCAAAGTGACCGATACCCACTATGCCGCCACTTGGTTGTTAGATCCGCGGGCGCCCAAGGTGACGCCCCCGGCTTCCATCCAAAAACGGTTTGCAAAATACCAACAACTGCGAGGTGAACAAGATGCCTAAGTCCGAACAAAAACCAATCGTAAAGGTCCGCCACTTAAAGCAGTACTTTAACGAAGGCAAAAAAGATGAAGTCAAAGCGGTTGACGACGTTTCTTTCGACATCTACCAGGGCGAAACGTTGGGACTCGTTGGAGAATCCGGTTCTGGAAAAACCACTACCGGCCGGAGTATCATCCGCCTCTACAACCCGACCAGCGGGGACGTTTACTTCCACGATGAAAACATCGCGAAGTTAAAACACCGCCACCTAAAGGATTTTCGCAAGCAAATGCAAATGATCTTTCAGGATCCGTATGCCTCGCTCGATCCACGGATGAAAGTCAAAGACATCATTGCCGAGGGAATTGACATTCACCACCTGGCCAAGAACCACGAGGACCGGGACCATCAGGTGGCAGCGCTCTTAAAGAAGGTTAATTTAAACCCGGAATTTGCCAACCGGTACCCCCACGAATTCTCTGGAGGTCAACGGCAACGAATCGGGATTGCCCGGGCTCTCGCCGTTCAACCAGACTTCATCATCGCCGACGAACCGATTTCCGCGCTGGACGTTTCGATTCAAGCGCAGGTGGTGAACCTGTTGCAAGACATCCAAGAAGAACAGGGGCTCACCTACCTGTTCATCGCCCACGATTTGTCAATGGTGAAGTACATTAGCGACCGGATTGCCGTGCTCTACAAGGGGAAAATCGTCGAAATGGCGGATACCGAAGAGGTGTATAACCACCCCTTACATCCATACACCCAGAGCTTACTTTCGGCGGTACCTGTGCCCGATCCAGAAGAAGAAAAGCACCATCACATCATCGAATTTGACCACTCGCATCCCTTTAAAGCGGGAGAACAACTCCGCGAGGTCAAACCGGGGCACTTCCTCTACTGTGATGAAGCGACCGCCAAACAATATCAATAAGTAAAAAACCACTCAGCTGAGTGGTTTTTTTAGTTCCTGCTCCTAACGGGTCCCGCTGAGGCCCTGGTGAAAGTGGTATAATAATAAAAAACTGATTTTAACCAAAGGAGCATCCGCCCTCGTGAAAATTAGGCAACTACGGCAACAAAATGCCGACTTACAACAACAGCTCACGCCTGCGAACCAGCGCTACTACCAGTCCTTGTTGCTCTACGTCCGCTTTTTCAGTTTCTTTATTCACGAAACTGAAATTGAATCGCAACTCCTGGCGATTCTATACCACATCCTCGATGGACAAGCGCAGGGCCAGTCGGCCGCAAAAACCCTGGGCATGAATCCCAAGGCGCTCGCCTACCAAATTACCCAAGCGCAAAAGATCAGTACCAAATCGTTGTGGAACTTACTGGGCGTGCTGACCGTGGTCGTCATCATCGCCATCTGCGTTCCCGTTCTGCTGATTCCCAACCTACAACTGAACCTAGGGAGTTTTGCCCTTGCCATCGCCTACCTCTGGCTGTTTGGCTGGGTTGTCACCCGCCCCAGGATGCTAAAGTTCTTCCTGCGGTTACCCACGTGGGGCACCATTATTCTCACCGTGGTCCTGTGGGTGCTGTTCTTTTATCCCCTGCTCTTATTACCGATCATTAGTAAAACGACCGCTGCTCCCATCGGAGCGTCCCGGCTTGTCCGCTTTCTGGTTCTCGCCCTCATTATCGTGATCGGGCTGGGAATCTACCTGTACCGGACCCATACCAAAGCGTCTCAATAACTAAAAAAGCCGAACTCGAGCGAGTTCGGCTTTTTTTAACGAATTAATTGTGATTGCTGGTTAAAGAAACTTTGATACCCGAGGTAACACCCGATGATGGAACTGATTGAAGTAATCCCCAGCAACATGAAAGTCACCATAATCTGGTACTTAATTGCCAGCACCGGGTCTGCTCCGGCAAAGATCATTCCAGACATCATCCCAGGGAGGGCCACCAGCCCAACCGTTTTGGCACTATCAATGGTGGGTTGTAACCCGGTCTTAATTGCATCCCGAATGATCCCCTTGCTGGCGACCATCGGGGTTGCTCCAAGTGCTAACATTTCTTGCACCTGGGACCGCCGATCTTTAAACATCGAATTCATGGTCCGGAAACAGAGCCCCATTGAGACCATTGAATTACTAACGATCATCCCCGAAACTGGAATGATTTGCGACGGGATAAACTTCAAGGCCCCATCGAGAACCAGGACCAATAAAATCACGAGCGTACTCGTGGCAATGGCCGTTAACGAAATCCAGAAGGCGTTCCGTAATCCGCCACTGCGCCCCTTCGCGTTGTAAGCCCCGTTGAAAATGATAATCAAAATCAAGATCAGCGTTAACAACCAGTTATTAACTTGGAAGACATACTTTAGGACGTATCCCACTACAAACAACTGGATCACACACCGAATCGTCGCAACGATGAGGTCCTTGGTAATGCCTAGGTGTTCCCGGTATCCAATCCACATGGCAAAGACCACGAAGACCCCCGTGAGCGCCAGGGCCGTATTGGAAACAATTAAATTACTCATGTTTAGCTACCTCCTGCATTTGCCCCGCTTTGAGTTCGTATAGGTGTTCGGCGGCGTTAATCTCCGCGTCATCGTGCGTGATCATAATCACCGTCATCTGGTACTTGTGGTTAAAGTAATCCAGCATCTTATGCACACTCTGCTTACTATCATTGTCCAGTCCGGTGGTCACCTCGTCGGTAATTAACACCTTGGGTGGGAACAGCACGTTCCGTAACAAAGCAATCCGTTGCTTTTCTCCTCCCGAGAGACTCGTCACCTGCCGGTCTAAATCGGCAGCACCAAGATCCACCGTCTGCAAGGCTTGAATGACGTGTTGCTCATCAAACGGTTGCTTGCGAATTTGGTAGGGAAACTCTAGGTTTTCGCGCACCGTATCCCCAAACAAGGTCGGTTGTTGGACGGCGTAGGAAACTGCGCGCCGGTACGTAATCGGATCCAGTTGGTCTAACGGCTGGTCCTCAAAGGTAATCGTCCCACTGGTGGGGTTTAACAGGTATGCCAACAGCTTTACAAACGTCGACTTCCCGCTCCCGGATGGTCCGGTAATTGTCACCACCGCACCGGGATCGATTGACCAATTAATATCTTGAATAATCTGGCGGTCATCCACCGTATAACACAAATGATGGGTTTCTAACTGATGCATGGCGTTCTCCTCTTTTCTTAAATCTTTTGTTATTATACGCTGATTTACCGTGCACTCCAACCAAAAACCCGGGCGCGCTAACTCCTGAGGGAACGGCCCAGAAATGATATAATTAAACAGATTCGTTACAAAGGAGAAAAAATGAAAAAACAACGCAAGCAAGTTTCACATCACACTGGAGACGTCCAGGTCCAATTACACCAGCATGTGACCGTCACAATCAAACGCCTGGGGATTAACGGGGAAGGAGTCGGCTACTACCGGCGGAAGTTGATTTTTATTCCGGGGGCCCTGCCCACCGAAGTCGTTCAGGCCGAAATTAGCGAAATTAAACCGCGCTACCTGCGCGGAACCATCCGCCAAATTGACAAACGCAGTCAGTTTCGGACCGAACCCCGCGATGCTTACGCAACCACGGTCGGCGGTTTAGAACTGGAGGTCCTTGACTATCCCCAACAGCTAAAATTTAAGCGCGATTTGGTCAAACAGGCCCTCAGTCGCTACCATCCCCGCGGCTTCGCCAAGTATGACGTTCGCCCGGTCATTGGCATGCAGCATCCCTATGAGTACCGTAACAAGGCGCAGTTCCAAGTTCGAACGGCGCAAGATGGTCACGTAATCGCCGGGCTCTACCGGGAGGGAACCCATGACGTCGTGGACATGGAAACCTGTGCCGTTCAAGACCCGGTGACGATGAAGGTCATGCGGGCCGTGGTTGCCATGGTGGAGGAGCTCCAGATTCCCACCTACGACGAGGCAACCAACACCGGAATTTTAAAGACGATTGTGGTCCGGGCCGCACATAATACCGACCAGGTCCAGCTAGTCTTCATCACCCACGCCAATAAACTCCTCAAACAACGCCAGTTAATCTGGCGGATTGCAGAAGAACTACCGGAAGTGACCTCCATCATGCACAACGTCAATCCGGGAACTTCACCGCTGATCTGGGGCGATAAGACCAACCGGCTAGCGGGGACTGAGACCATTACCGAAAAAATTAACGGTCTCGACTTCCGGCTTTCCGCCCGGGCCTTTCTCCAGTTAAACTCCATCATGACGCCCAAGCTCTACGACTTGGCGAGCCAGGCGCTCGCACTAGCACCTACCGATCGCCTTGTGGATGCCTACGCGGGGGTCGGTACGATTGGGCTCACCCTAGCCAAGCAAGTCGCTGAAGTGCGGGGAATGGAAACCATTCCCGAGGCGGTGAGCGATGCCCGCCAAAATGCCAGTCTCAATCACATTGACAATGCTGAGTACTTTACCGGGAAAGCCGAAGACCTCCTGCCCGAATGGGAAGCCGCTGGCTGGCAGCCGGATGCGCTCGTGGTTGATCCCCCACGGGTCGGCCTTGACCAACGTCTGATTGCCACGATTTTAAAAACGCGGCCCCGCAAATTCGTGTACGTTTCGTGTAACCAATCTACGTTAGCGCAAGACTTAGTCGAACTGAGTAAGGCTTATAACGTCGACTACCTCCAACCTGTCGACATGTTGCCCCAGACACCCCACATTGAAATTGTGGTCAAATTAACTCGTAAAGATTAACCAAAGGAGAATCTTCATGAACCAGTTTCACTTTAATGACGAAGATGACGCCCAGTTAAAGCAACTGATCAACATGCTTCCAGATAACTACGCCGTGGTATATCGAGCTGATGGCCGGGTCCGGATTAACAAGGTCGGCCTCTCGTTTACCGCCCTCTTTTTTGGGATTTTACCGGCCTGGTTTCGCGGAGATTGGTACAACGTTTTCTGTATGTTAGGGGTGGAAGCCTTCTTTACAATGCTCTATAGCTACCTGACTGGAAGTGACCTCGCGACCGCTTCCTACCAACTCGGCATCTTTTTTAACCTCCTGTGGTTTGCGATCTACAACCTAATGTACTTCCGTCACTCCCAAAACCTCAACTACCAGCCGTACGACCGCCGCTCGGCGCAGTTATTACAGCAACATCATTATTATCGTTAACAACGAGGCTGCTCTACATGCAGGAACCATGCATAACTCCTGCTTGCAGCAATAAAAAAACCTTAAACCAGACTTGGTTTAAGGTTTTTTATTATGCTAAATGTTTAGTTTAAGAACGCAGTTACGGCAGCGGCAACGATAATTAAAGCTAATCCAATTAAAGTTGCAACCATTTCCTTGTGGGTCTTGTGTTGACCTAACATGTAAATTCCTGTCAAGGTTGCGATTACGACACTAACTTGTGAAACTACGAAGGCCGTTGACAAACCTAAACCACCCTTTTCGACTGGTTGAGCAGCCACTAAGTAAGCGAGGGCTGCGATTCCAAAGAAGAACCCAGCAATGATTTGCTTGTACGAGGTTGCTTGCTTGAAGACGTTTTCCTGTTTCAACAAGGTAATCCCGTAAATTACGGCGACTAACACCATCCCGATTGTTTGTGGTAAGAAAGCTTGTAACCCACTCATCGGCGTGGTCCGTGGAACAAAGCCCTGGGCCCACTTCAGATTTTCAATCTGTGGTGCAGCAGAGTACAGCCAGTACCCAATTACCCCAATCAGTTGGTAAATGATGGCTTTGCGCAGCGCTGCGGCGTTGGTGTTTTCTTTGTTTTCACTCCACGTGGTCAAGGTCGCCCCAATGATAATTACGATCAGCGCAATCATACCGATGATCTTGTTCGTAACCCCAGGCCAACTCCCCAGCGCAAAGGCACCCCACAGGGCCGTTACGATTAATTGAAAGGCCGTGGTAATTGGCATTACCCGAGATGATCCGATCAATGAGTAACCCTTAAAGGCCATGATTTGACCAAAGCCCCAACCGCAACCAGATATAATCCCAAAGACTAAGTTCCAGCCCATTGGGAAACCACATCCAGTTACTAAGAAAACGACGAAAGCCACAATTAAGGCTCCGATGGTCGCCCCTAAAATTTGGTTAGCAGGCTTCCCACCAATTTTTGAGGAGACCGTGGGGAAGAATCCCCAACCGATCACGGGAACAATCCCGATTAATAACGCTAATGCACTCATGTAAATATCCTCCACTGCATCTGATTTAAATCTCTTTGATGAATCAATTATACCGCAACTCACTAATTAATGAAAGCGATTTCACGAATTTTCTTGGGGGCGCGGGGTGGGCTGAAAGGCGGACGCCGCTCGGACGGCGCGTTGCCATCCGGAATACAGGCGGGTCCGCGCTGTGGCGGACAAATCTGGAACAAATGCTTTTCCAGCCTGATAAATCGTTTTTATTTCCGTCCAGTCAGCCCAAAACCCAGTCGCAACCCCTGACAACGCGGCAACCCCAAAGGCTGTGATTTCCGCATCGTTGGTCCGCAGCACCTGGCGGTTTAACAGATCCGCTTGAAATTGCATGAGGTAGCTATTCCGACTGGCCCCGCCGGCCGCGCTTAACTGCGAAATTGCCAATCCGGTATCCTGTTCCATGGCGTCTACAATGTCACAGGTGCGGTAGGCGGTTGCCTGCAAGGTAGCCTTGACCAGGTCATCCTTGGTGGTGCCCCGGGTCAAACCAAACCAGGCGCCCCGGGTGGTCGGGTTCCAGTATGGAGCCCCTAATCCAGTTAGGGCGGGAACAAAGTACACCTCATTCTGATTAGTCGACCGTTGCGCCGCTAGGCGTGATTCGGGGACGCTTTGAATTAACCCCACCTGATCTTGAAGCCACCCCAAGGCACTGCCGGCGGTGAAAATGCTTCCTTCTAACGCATAGGTGATTTTTCCATCCAGCCCGTAGGCAATCGTGGTTAACAAGTGTTTCGAGGTCGCCGGGGTTTCCCCACTGTTCATCATGACAAAGGCTCCGTCCCCGTAAGTGGTTTCTACCATTCCGGGTTCCAAACTCAACGACCCTAAGAGGGCCGCCTGCTGATCCCCAATGATGCCTGCGATCGGCACCGAGACCCCGTAAAACTGATAGTTCTCCGTCGTGCCGTACCGTTCATCCGAAGCCCGGACGGCAGGCAGCAGTTGGCGGGGAATTCGCAGCAACGCTAACAGGTCGTCATCCCACTCCAACCGATGAATGTTATATAGCATCGTACGGCTGGCATTAGTATAGTCAGTCACGTGGCACTTACCATCGGATAACTTCCAGGCCAACCATGTATCGATGGTCCCCGCTAACAGTTCGCCCCGTTCAGCCCGGGCTTGGGCGCCCGGAACGTGGTCTAAGATCCAGCGAATTTTGGTGGCTGAAAAGTAAGCATCGAGCACTAACCCGGTCTTTTCCTGAATCATAGCTTGATAACCCGCAACTTGCAACTGGTGGGCAATCGCCGCTGTCTGATTTGAAAGCCAGCCGATTGCATGATAAATCGGTTTCCCGGTCTGTTTGTCCCACACCACCACGGTTTCTCGTTGGTTGGTAATCCCAAGTGAATGAATTTCATCTGGATGAATCCGCCCGTCAATCAACGCATTAGCAATCGCAGCTAACACCGAGCTCCAGATCTCATCGGGATCCTGTTCCACCCACCCCGGATGGGGACGCAGTTGGCGGAGGGGTTGGGTACTAGCAATTACCTTACGCCCGGCGTGATCATACAGCACCGCCCGGGTACTGGTAGATCCCTGATCAATTGCTAATACATATTTGCTAGTTGCGTTCATCAAACGTGCCCCTTTTTCAATCATTTCTTGCAGACTAATCATACCATAGCTACAAAAAGTTTAAGAAAAAAGAAGGAGCAAGCTCCTTCTTTACTTAATCACGGATTAGCGTTTAATTTGGACCCGAATGTCACAATCAATTTCAGCTGGTTCAACCTGTTCTTGGTAGTCGAAGTTGGCTTCGTTGAAGTAGTGTTTCATTTCATCATTAATGACGTTTAAGTCCCTGACATCCCCGGTTTGGCGCTTGATCAGTAATGTGTATTCCTTCGTATCTTCATCCACATTTTCGAAGTCATAAATTACATCAACGGTGTTTAAAATTTCTTGAATTAACTGGCGTTCTGTCATTTCCATCTGCTTCATTTCCTTTCGTAAGTCATTACCATAAGCGTAGTGCAATTAGCTTCGTTTGTAAACAATTATTATACTTCAATTCTCGAATCTTTCAGTGCTATAATAGCGGTATGACAATCGAGCAAAGGACGTGAATCAGATGAAGAACGAACGCATCATCAAGCTTGATTCTACGGAAAATCTCCGGGAATTAGGTGGTTACCAAACGACTGATGGGCGCACCATTAAATGGCATAAATTACTGCGTTCTGGAAGTTTAGGTCTGCTGACGCCCACTGACCAAGCCTTTTTAGAGGCATACGGAGTCCGTTATGACGTGGACTTTCGTTCTGGTCAAGAACGAACGACCGCCCCAGATGCGGTTACCGCTGGTCAGATTGAATACCTGTTTGATCCCGTGTTTGACGAGGACCGAACCGATAACTCGCAGGATCCGGCCGAATTTCGTCAGATGCTCGAGGACAATCCCAACTACGCCCATGACCACATGGTCGACGTCTACCAACGGATGGTGCTTAACGACGGCTGTCACCAAGCCTACCGCCGGTTTTTTAAAATCCTGTTGCAAAATGACCAACCCGAGCAAACCCTATTGTTTCACTGTACGGCTGGGAAGGATCGGACGGGCATGGCCGCCGTGTTCCTGTTGGCTGCCCTCGGAGTTGATTTAGAGACGATCAAGCAGGACTACATTTTAACAAACCAAGTAGTGAAGGATGTAGTGGACCAAAAAATGGCAGCCGTTCGCGCTGAGGGCTTTTCCGAAGCCGCCATTCGGAACCTACGGGAACTGTATACCGTTGACATGGACTTTTTAGACGCGGCGCTAGCAACGATTAACGAACACTATGGTAGTCTCGATCAATATCTTAGTGACGTTCTCGGAGTCGGCACTGCGGAACGGGAACGCTTACAAGCACTCTACCTCGAACCTAATCATCACTAACGCGGAGGAAACTATGAATATCATCGAAGATTTACAGTGGCGTGGGGCCATTAACCAACAGACTGACGCCGCTGGTTTGGAAGCAACCATTGACGAACACCCGATTGCCCTGTATTGTGGCGTTGATCCAACTGGTGACAGTATGCACATTGGCCACCTGATTCCCTTTATGATCATGGAACGCTTTGCGCGCGCTGGCCACCATCCCTACATCGTCATTGGAGGAGCAACCGGATCGATTGGAGACCCCAGTGGTCGGAAAACGGAACGGCAGTTACAAACTAAGGAACAAGTCGAAAAAAACGTGGCAGCGCTGACCGCACAAATGGAGCACCTGTTTGGAAATAACTCGAACATCAGCATCGTTAATAACTACGACTGGACCAAGGATTTAACCCTCCTCGACTTTTTACGGGATTACGGCAAGCTGTTTAACGTCAACACGATGTTAAACAAGGAAGTGGTCGCAAGTCGTCTCGCCCAGGGGATTTCCTTCACAGAGTTTACCTACCAAATCCTGCAAGCGTATGACTTTTTCCAGCTCCATGAACAGCACGATGTACAACTAGAGATTGGGGGCGCTGACCAGTGGGGTAACATTACCGCCGGGATCGATCTGATCCACAAACTGCGGGGGCCTGAAACCAAGGTCTATGGCCTCACGATTCCCCTCATGCTCAAGTCTGATGGGACTAAGTTTGGTAAGACGGCGGGTGGCGCCGTTTGGTTGGACCCAGAAAAAACGTCTCCTTACGAATTTTACCAATTCTGGTTCAACCAGGATGATTGCGATGTGATTAAATACCTGAAGTACTTTACCTTCCTTGACCACGCAGAAATTGACCACCTGGAACAACAGGTGGAAACGGAACCCTGGAAACGGGAAGCGCAACGGCGGTTAGCTGAGGAAGTAACTGCGTTTGTACACGGACAAGCGGCCGTTGAAGATGCCGAACGGATTGCGAAGTTACTCTTTACCGGGAACGTCCAAGAGTTAAGTCCGGTTGAGGTCGGGCAGGCCTTTAATAACGTCCCGACCGTTACAATCAATGCAGAACCGCAGAACATCATCGACCTCTTGTTAGCGATGCACGTGGATAGTTCCAAACGCCAAGCCCGCGAAGACGTCCAAAACGGGGCCATTACCGTCAATGGAACCAAGGTTACGGATGTGAACGCTACGATTGATCCCGCTGATCATTTTGACGGACAATACGTGATTGTCCGGCGAGGGAAGAAAAAACACTTCTTAGCCCGGGTCACTAATTAACTTAACTTAAAAAAGCTCTCGTCATTCACTGACGGGAGCTTTTTTAACATTGTGACCACACAAAAACAGGATCATCCCAGCGGGACAATCCTGTTTCATTAATGAAGCTGATTTGTTTACCAGTAGTTGTGGGCGTTCCGGAAAGCAACGGCGTTTGCAACTGAACCGTACCGGCTAACAGCGTATTGACGAGCAACCCGTTCTTGGTTAGCTGGTGAGTAATCACCGTTCAAGTATGATGAAGACAATTGGTATTTACCAATGTATTGACCATTCCGGGCCGTGTATGAGCCACCAGATTCAACAGCGGCGATGGAGTCTAAGGAACCATCACTTTCGGCACCAGTATTACTGCTTGCTTGGGTAGCAGCTGGAGCTTGCGTTTGGGCTGGTTGTGCAGCTGGTTGAGCTGGAGCTTGCGTTTGGGCTTGCTTAGCAGCAGGTTGAGCGGCTGGCGTCGTTGCTTGCGCAGCAGCTTTAGCTGGAGTAGCAGCTTGGTTGTTAGTTGATTCAGCAACCGGTTGGGCAGGCGCAACTTTAGCAGCTTGGGAAGCTGAGTTGGCAACCTTAACGTTTCCGTTGTCACCAACGATGAAAACTTCACCAACGTAGATGCGGTTGATGTCTTTAATGTTGTTAGCTTTTTGCATAATGTTAACAGACACACCGTAAGTTTGGGCTAATTCTGATAACGTATCACCAGAGTGCACCGTGATCTTAGTTGAGGCATCAGCGTTGTTAGCACCAGCAAACATAACTCCAGCCGATACAGCAGCAACTGCGGCAATTGACTTAAGACCTTTTAACTTCATAAAATAAATCTCTCCTTAAATAGTAAATGTAAAATCCAGGTCGTGTAACTAGAATGATTGCTCGATGACGCATTCGCATCAAACAACAATTGCTATACTAATGGGGTAACGTTACAGAGAGATTACAGAAAGGTTACTGAAAATCGCTTTTTTGTAATCTCGCAATCATTTAGACATATTTTGTTACTTAAAGACCTGGAACCGGAGCGAATTACTACCAGCATGGGCATTAAATGTGTCAAACCATTTCAAATTATTGTCAACTTAATTAACAATTTCTGCCATTTTTTTACAACTTTTTGATTATCTGCCCTTCAAGAAGTAATCACTAGTTTGCTTCGACCAGTTCAGCACATTCTGCCACAAAAAAACGCTCCTAAACAGGAGCGTTTTTGGTAACTTAAGTTCAAAGCATAATTTTCGGAGTTTTTAATGTGGTTCACGTTTTAGTCCAATCCCGGTGAAGCCACTAAGAATGGAAAAGACTGGACAAAGTAAACTAAAGAAGACAAACGGTAGGTAGTGTAAGGTCGGCACGTTCAGGGTATTGGCCACAAAGACGCCGGCAACGCCCCAGGGGACTAAATAGTTAATCACCGCTCCCCCATCTTCGAGCGCTCTCCCGAGTGCTTCTGGAGCTAAGTGGGCCTTCTTGAAGTCCGCTTTAAACGCCGTCCCGGGCAAAACAACGGACAGGTACTGTTCCCCAATGAAGAGGTTCACCCCAATCGCTGCTAACACCGTACTCAACACTAACATCCCGCTGGAATGAATGTGCGCGGAAAACCGGTTCATAACGACCTCAATGATGCCGAGCTTAATCAACAGCCCGCCCAGCGCCAGGGCCAAAATAATCAAGGTCATCGTCCCGGTCATGGAACTAATCCCACCCCGGTTCAAAATTTGGTTGACCTCTGGGCTAGTGGTTTTAATGGTAAATCCGTTCTGCATCACATTAGCAATTTTGGCAAAGGAGAAGTGGTGCTGCGGATTGACCATGATCATGATGCTCGTCACCGTGACGTTAATAAACAGCGTCGGAATCGTTGGGATTTTGGTCCAGGCACAAATCAGTAGCAACAAAACCGGGAGGAGCATCCACAACGAAATCGTGAAGTGACTCGATAAAACGTGGGCCGTTTGCGTAATTTTAGTCAAACTAGCGGTCTGGTGGTGATTCCCTAATAAGGTAAATAACCCCAGTGAAATCACAAAGGCCGGAATGGTCGACCACAGCATGTTTTTAATGTGGCTGTAAAGGTCATCCCCGGCAATCGCCGAGGCCAAGTTGGTCGTGGCGGACAACGGGGACATTTTATCACTAAACACGGCCCCTGAGACGACCGCTCCCGCGATCATCGCTGGGTCAATCCCCATGGTCAACCCAATCCCCATGGAAGCGAGCCCGACCGTCGAAATGATCGTAAAGGCACTTCCAATGAAACAGCCGACAAAGGCACACATCAGAAAGACCGAAGGCAAGAACCACCGGACACTTAAGAGGTGAAACCCGTAGACCATCAGGGTCGGAATCACACCGGCCATGATCCAAACACCGATCAAACTCCCGATTAACAGGAAGATAAACAACGGGATGATTCCATTCTTAACGCCGACGACGATGCCATCCTGAATCTCATCCCACGAATATCCGCGGACTTTCCCCCACAGCATCAGGGCAAAGATCACAATCAAAATCGGGACAACTGGCGTCAAGTGCAGGCCAATAATCCCGATTCCCATAATCACTAACATTCCTAGTAAAATTAAGCTGGCCTCGAGCAACCGAGGCTGTTTTGTCTCTTGCATCTTCATCTCCTACTCTACTGTGCTGCTAACTTGCGTTCTAAATAATGCGTTAATTGGGCGACCGAATAAAGGCCGGTCACCTTTTCGACTCCTTTGCCGTTCACAAAGAGGACGTAACTGGGAAGCCCCAGCACCCGGTATTGTTTGGCCAGTGCTTGGTTTTGATCAACGTTTAGTTTCGCAAACTTCACCCGACCGGCAAAATCATGATCCAATTGGTCTAAGACGGGTTCCATGCGTCGACAGGGAGCGCACCACGGCGCCCAAAAATCGACCAACGTCATTGGACCCTGGACTGCAGTAGCAAAATTAGTTTGAGTGAGTTCAACTGCCATCTGGCTTTCTCCTCCTTCGCACAAAATGAATAATTAAAGTTCCCGTAATGGCTGCAATCACAAAGATTCCAAACCAGGTGGCGGGAATTTCAATGTCGATGGCAGGGATGGAGAGTAAGAGCTTCACCCCAATTACAAAGACCAACACATAGGCCATCGTTTTTAATTCTGGAATCCGCTTCATGATGTTCATAATGACTTCGGCAATGCCCCGCATAGCTAAAATGCCAGCCATCCCCCCGATTAAGACCACCACCGGGTTACTGGAAACCGCGAGTGAAGCTAACACGGAATCAATCGAAAAGAGAATGTCCATAAATTCAATTTGGAGTACCACCCACCAGAAGAACTTGCGACTGTGGGGATTACCGCGCGTGCTGATGTTGCGCTGCTTACCCGATTGGGATCGTTTGGGAAGAAAGTACTTCACAGCCAGGTAGATTAAGTAAAGCGCCCCCACCACCTTGATTTCCCAAAAGTGGATTAAATAGACCCCGGCTCCAATTACTAAAAAGCGAAAGACATACGCTCCCCAGAGACCGTAAAATAACGATTCCTCCTGGAGCTTCTTGGTCGGGAGTACCTGCGTCTGGGTGGCCAACACAATCGCATTATCAACAGACATCACGCATTCCAACACCACGAGGGAAAAAATGATTAACCAATCGTTTCCTGAGGTCAACACCGTTTCCCAGTTATGCAGGTCGAAAAACGGACCGTAAAGTTTTTCAATTAGGGAAAGCACATCGTTCCTCCTTTAGGTAGTCGTTATTTTTGCATCGCTTCTTGATCATACTTTTCCAGATCGTGGGCTTTAATCACCCGCGTGAGCTTTTTGGCATAGTTAGGATCAGTGGCATAAGTGTTCTTTTGTAACAATTTAGCTTCTTCGCGATAATCGGTGATGTTATCATTGCGATTCAAAAACTTATCGTACAGGGCCTGATTGTGGTCTTCAATCGCGGCCTGTAAGTTCGGGTACTTACGGAACTGACCCTTTTCCGTAATGTGTTTGTGGTTAATGTACTCACCCGTTTCGTAGATGATGTAGTTCCCATTGTAAGTTCCCTTAATCCCAAACGGATTATTGGCTTCAGTATACAGTTTGGACTTCCCCCAGTTTGACTCCAAGATTGCCTGGGCAATCACGATACTAGGTAAGACCTTGTGATCCTGCCGATACAGCTGGACCGATGGTTGCGCCACCTGTTTGATAAACTTCCGTTCGTGTTTTAACACCGGATTGTTTTCTTCCTCAAACTTCTTTTGGGCGGTAATCATCCGTTGGTAGTTAATGTGTTGGCGAATTTTATAGGTTCCAAAGAGCGCTAAAAAAACGCTGGCCACAATAAGAAAGCCAATCAGTGGATACCATAAATTGCTACGTTCTGAATTAGTTGGTTTCTGTTTCATGTTATTATTGCACTCCTTTGTATTCTTCATTATACCCCATTGATTTCCAAAATTAATTACAGTTTGCTTTCAAATCATTAGAAAATCAGGGCGAAAGCTAAACTTTTCCCCAATTTTCCATTATAATGGTAGGTAATGCGTAAAAAGGAGGCAATCACATGATTAAAACCGATAAAATCAACCAAAACATCGAATGGGTCCAGGTCACCGATTGCCTCCCCGTCGAGAAAAAAACTTTAAAGCAGGAGTACCACCTCACGACCGAGATGCTCTACTACGCGCTTGACCACCACGAACGCCCCCGCTTGGAATACTACGAAGATGAACAGTTATTGCTCATCATTTTTGACGTTGCCGAACCGACCCGTTTTAACGGTGATATTGCCGCCGAACCAATTGGGCTAATCGTGCGTGGTGACACCCTCTTTACCTTTACCGCTAACCAAACTAACTTCGTTAATCCGCTGATTCGGTCAATCGTTGACAAATTACCTCAAGTTCAGCGCGATAACGCCGCTCCGCTGGACATTGTCCTCAAAACCATGTACCAGCTTGCCATCCAATACTTCGATTATATCAACCACATCAACAGTATTCGGACGAGCATCCAACGGAACTTACGGGGCCGGACTAACAAAGCAGCAATTAACCAACTGCTAAACCTGCAAACCGACCTGGTCTACTTTTTAACTTCGCTCTCGGCTAACAACGATATGTTAACCATGTTTAAGCGTAAGTTAGGTAAGACCTTATCGGATAATGACAACGACGTGTTAGACGACGTCATCATCGAAATTCAGCAGGGACTGTCCATGGCGCAAATGGCAAATCAAGCTGCCCAACAGGTAGCCAACGCCTATTCCAACCTGCTGGACAGTAACCTGAATACCACGATGAAATTTCTGACCGTCTTCTCGATCGTGCTAACGGTTCCAAACATTGTCTTTGGTTTTTACGGAGAAAACGTCAAGCTTCCGTTTATGGACAGTCCGATTGCCTGGCAGCTCACAATCGTGATTACCGCCATCTTCGTGGTAATCGTGCTGCTCATCATGCGCTTTAGTGACTTCTTTAACCGTTAATTCACTCAATAAAAAAGCACCGCTTGCTAACTAGCAGGCGGTGCTTTTGCTTCTTAATTTTTTCGGCGTTGCCACTGGTGCAGGTAATAAATCGGCACTCCCAGCAGGGTAATGCCTAACCCGGCGAAGGCTAAGCCCGGTTGATTAATCAGGGTCGTCACGATAATGAAGAGCCCTCCCAGAATGGCAACCGCAGGAACCACCGGATACCACAGCACTCGGTACGGCCGTTCCAAGTTGGGCTCGCGCTTTCTGAGAATGAAAACCGCCAGGAATAACAGACAGTTAAACAACCACATCACAAACACCAACATGTCGGTTAACACGTCGAAACTCCCTAGGAAAATCATAATGATCGCAATTACCAGAATGAACAAGCTGGCCACAAACGGTGCAGCCGCCCGGTTTAAACGTTGAAAGGCGTGACTAAACGGCAGCAAATCTTGCTTGGCTAACGCGTACGGAATCCGGGACCCCGTCATCGTGTAACCGTTAATGGTACCAAAGACGGATACCAAAATCCCAATTGTCACCAGTTTTCCACCAAGGTTCCCAAATAACTTCCCGGCTACTTCAGCGGCCGTGTTGGGATTGCCAGCGATTTGATCAATCGGCATGTTTTTCAAAAAGACCCAGTTAACCAGCACGTAGATTACCATGATAAAGGTTAGGCCGAGGACAACTGCCTTCGGAATGTCCCGCTTCGGATTTTTCATCTCCCCGGCGATGTCACCGACGTTGATCCACCCTTCGTAGGCAAACATGGTTGCGAGCAACCCACCCGCAAAGGCCGTGATGACGTTCGAATGGTCCGTCGGGGTCATGGGAAAGAGGGTCACATCAACGTGGCCCGGCATGAACAGTCCGACGATCACGATTAAGAAAACCGGAATCAGCTTAAAAATCAACGTCAGCGACTGCACGCTCCCACCGACCTTCGCACCTAGCAGGTTCAAGCCGGTAATGGTAACCACCACAACCAAGGCAATCGGCACCACCAGGGTTGTGGCCAGGTGCAGTAAGATGACCACCTGGGTCGCAAAGATAATTGCTAAAGCAGCCATGTTAGCAGGAACGTAAATCAACATTTCAGACCAACCCAACAAAAATCCACTTAAGGGCCCGTAGGTATGGCGCATGTACTGCACACTTCCGCCGGTTTCTGGGATCGCTGCCCCTAATTCTGCCACCGTCAGACCACCACAAATCGTGAGAATTCCCGCTACAACCCATGCTAACAAGGTCAGACTAACCGAATGGGTGGCGGCGGTCACACTCGCAATTTTAAAGAACACCCCGCCCCCGATCACGGTTCCCATCACTAGTGCGAGCGCGGTAAACGGTCCAATACTACGTTTTAACTTTTGTTCTGTCATAATTTCTCGCTCCTTACTCCTGCTTACTAAAAAGGTCCTGGTTAGTAAATTACTAACCAGGACCCTTACTTAACTAGTCGTAGGAAGGCTTCGCACAACTGATGGCCCGGTTAGTAACTTCGTGAGCAACTAACTAGGCATCCCAAACTAACCTTACTTAGCGCCACGCGTTCCAAGTAGAGTTAGAGGAGGACATCAATTTCATCATCATTTTTGTCATGCTGACCATTCCTTTCTCATTTGATACTACTGATTAAACCATCATTTCGTGCGGGTGTCAATCCCCGGCCTGCGTTTGCACTTAATTGTTTCCAATAAAAATTACCCGATGGGGGTTGGCAACTACGTTCAACTTATGCTATACTAAATCCATATTGTGATGAGCGGCTAGCTCAACTGTTAGAGCAACGAATTCTTTATTCGTGAGATTGGGGTTCAAGTCCTTGGCCGCTCATAATAACTAAGAACAGCAAATTGCTGTTCTTTTTCTTTACCTAAAAAAGCCAGCTTTCAATGAGAAAGCTGGCTTTTTTATTGTTGAAGCAGGCCCCTACTCAACTTGCTTAGGCTGCTCATTAACGTCACTAACTGTATAGACAATCTCTTGCTGGTCATCCAAATAGCCATAGAGGCGCTTAGTGTGGGCCCGGTCAAAGTAACCCATATCAATCATGGTATGTCCGTCTTTTTGCACTAATCCATGGTGCATTTTCAAGATAAACGCATAGGTCGACCGCACAATTTGCATGTGATGCTGGGCCTTTTCAAAGGCCGTTCCTAACGAATGATCCTGGTCGAGATAAAATTTAATGAGCTTTACCATCATGAAGTTTTCGTGGTTAAACACCCGTGAAGCCATTTTTTCATCGCGTTCACTATGAATGTAACCCTTCTGCTCCCAGTACCGGAGCTGGCGGGGAGAAACATCCGTCATCTTGCTTACTTCGCCAATCCGGAAGATGTAGTTATTCTCGTTGCACGTTTGAAAAAAAGCAGCGTGATCTACCAAGCTCAGTCCTCCCTACTTATTATAATCAGTTACCGTAAATTGGTCCCCGTCGACCGCTAGTTTTGTAATGCTACCATTGGCAGGCCGCGTTCGCAAATCATACTGGCCTGGCTGTTGAAACCAATCAACTAAACTCAACAGCGTGTTGCCATGACTGACAAGTAAGACGGAATCGCCGTCCTCAATGGTAGGATTTTGGGTAATTAAATTCAGTCCCTTTTGCAACCGTTCCCAATATTCAGCGGCGTTCTCCGCCATGTGGAACGGGTCGGCTTCCTTAAGAAAATCCTTTGCCGCGTTCATGTCGTACTGTGCGATAATCTCTGCAAACGTCTTAGCACCGTGAGGAGCACCTGCTTGATACCAGACTTCGTCCATGTTCAGACCTTCAAAGTAGCCGTAAAATTCCTCCCGAAAGAACGGTGACACAATCGGGGTAATCGAATTAAAGGTTTCGTTTTGATCAAAAATTAACGACATCGTCTTTTGGGCGCGGTTTAAGTCACTGCAGTATGCTGCTTTAAACTTAATGTCCTTCAAGCGTTTCCCCGTTACAACGGCATCGTTAATCCCCGTTTCCGTTAACGGTGAGTTACTCCAACCCTGTAACTTGTTAAAGACGTTATAATACGTTTGCCCGTGGCGCACTAAATATAAGGTAAACTTAGCCATTTTCAGTCATCTTCTTTCTTATTTAGTTCAGTATACCACGCTCCCTGGCACTTCGGTATTCTTATACTTTCCTTAGTGTTTTTTGCTTTCAAAGTCTGCTATCATTAAAGTTATGATTACCGAATTCATATGAAGGGAACCTTACCTTTGAAAATCATCAAACAGACCCTAGCCAAGGTTAATACCCGAGTGGGCTTTTTCGTCTTTTTAGTGGGATGTTTTTGGCTCAAAACCATTTACGCCTACTTTGCCGATTTTGCGCTGGGAACCGAGGGCATGCTACAATTTTTGCTGCTCTTTTTGAACCCCATCGCCACCACCATCTTAATTTTCGGGCTGGCTTTTTACTTTAAACCTGCAAAGCTATTTTATCCTGCAATCATTCTCCTCGATATCATTGATACCGTGTTACTGTACCTAAACGTCATTTACTTCCGGGAATTTACCGACTTTATGACCGTGTCAACCATGACCGGGTACTCCAAGGTCGATCAGGGCTTGAGCGGGGCCTCGATTGCCCTGACGATGCCACACGACGTCTTCTACTGGCTAGACATCGTGGTCGTCATCTTCTTGCTGTTATTCCGGGTCATTAAGGTTGATAAGCGAGCGCTGACCAATCGGTTTGCCTTTGCGGTCTTTTCAGTGGGGGCGTTATGTTTAACCTTCAACATTGCGTTGGCCGACATGGATCGTCCCCAACTGTTAACTCGGGCCTTTGATCGCAACTACCTGGTGAAATACCTCGGGTTGGACGTGTTTACGGCGTACGACGCCTTTCAAACCCACCAGTCCAACGAGCTTCGTTCCCAAGCAAACAAATCAGAAATTTACAACGTGAAGGCCTTTACGGATGCCCACTACGCCGAGCCTAATCCCCAGATGTTTGGCTCCTTAAAGGGGAAAAACGTGGTTGTCATCCATCTGGAAAGTTTCCAACAGTTCCTGATTAACAAAAAGATCAACGGCAAAGAGGTTACGCCGTTTTTGAATCACATCTACAATAGTAACCATACCTATGCCTTTGATAACTTCTTCCATCAGGTCGGTCAGGGAAAAACTTCTGACGCCGAAAACATGCTAGAAACCAGTACCTACGGGTTACCACAGGGATCCCTATTTGCCCAACTCGGTAGCGACAATACCTTCCAGGGCGCTCCCGCAATTCTAGATCAGGATGGGTACAGTTCGGCCGTTTTCCACGGCAACGTTGCGAGCTTCTGGAACCGGAACAACACCTATAAGAACCTCGGTTATCAATACTTCTTTGATGCCAGTTATTACGATACGACCGGGGATAAGGCCACGGGCTATGGACTAAAGGATAAACTCCTCTTTAAGGATTCCATCAAGTACCTCCAGCGCCTGCAACAGCCGTTTTACGCGAAGTACATTACCGTTACTAACCACTTCCCCTACCAGTTGGATGACGAAGACACGAAGGATAGCAAGCTCAAGGCACCCGATACCGATGATAATGCGGTTAACAACTACTTCGTGACTGCCCATTATCTCGATCAATCCATCAAAGAGTTCTACGACTACCTCGATAAAAGCGGGTTAGCCAAGAACACCGTGGTCGTCCTCTATGGAGACCACTACGGACTATCCAACTCGGAGAACCCGACCCTCGCTCCCCTGCTTGGGAAGAGTGAAGCCAAGTGGAATGCCTTTGACAACGCCCAGTTACAGCGGGTTCCGTTCATGATTAATTCACCCGCTATCAACAACGGCTATGTTGATCATACGTACGGAGGCGAAATTGACGTCTTGCCAACCTTGATGCACCTCTTGGGGATTAATTCCAAGGAATACATCCAGTTTGGAACGGACTTGTTCTCAAGCAAGCACGACCAGATCGTGGCCTTTCGAAATAAAGATTGGGTCTCTCCTGAATACACTTCGATTGATGGCACGATCTACAACTCCAAGACGGGGAAAGTCATCCATCCGAACGCTAAACTCAAGAAGGAATTGGATGCCATTCAGCAGAAGGTGGACACTGAGTTAGCGCTTTCCGATACGCTAAACCAGCAAAACCTGTTGCAGTTCTACCACCCCGCTGGCTTTAAAAAGGTTAACCCAGCGAAGTTTAACTATTCCAACGGTTTGAGTCACGAGAAACGGACGGAAAACCAACTTGGGGATAAATCGAAGAGTCTCTTTGATACTAATGGGCATCAGGATACGACGAAACTGTACAAGACGGATGCTCCCGAAGCAAACGAACCGCGCAGTGATTCTAGTCGCATTCAAATTCAAAATCCAGACTCCAACCAGGAAAAATAAAGTCGCTCAACTAAAAGCCCCACCTACAAATGTAGGTGGGGCTTTTTTGTACTTGGTACCCACTTATTTCATTGTTAACTGTTCGTACAACGGCAGCAACCTTTTCAAGGTCGTTTGAAGCGTATCATTGAGGCTCGGCGTCCCCACGCGGGGGTCTCCACGGTGGATATCGATGCCCACTAAAACCTCTGACGCTTTAACCTTCTGAAAGCGAGTCACCAGCTCTGGATAAGTTGCTAGGGGCTGGACTTCGGGTTCCATGTGATTACCGCTCAGCACAAAGTCCGCGGGTAACTGGGCAACCAGCGGAGTAAGGTCCACAAGCTTGGGCATAATCGTGGCCGTTTGACGGGGCTTCATGTTGCTTTCCACCGCCAGATACAGGTACAACCGATCGGCCCACAGTCCTAGTTCAAAGTGCGGGAGCATTTTATAGCCCCGCTTGTTAGTTGAAAACGCAATCCACGTATTCTCCGGCGGGTTGGTCGTGCGCATCCGGTGCTGGGCCACGTGGGCGTACCAAGTTTCCCCCGTCTCAGCGAGAATGGCCAGGAGCGCGGGCGCTACTTGTTCAAACTTTGGATCCAGTTCGCTGCGAATTTGCGCCATCCGGCCCGGTAACGTCGGCTCAGCAAACACCTCAAAATCACTATCAGTAAACATTCTGAACCTCGTTTCTAGCGTTTTAAGGCCGTACTGTGAATTGGAAGCCGGCGGTCGGGATACAGTCGTTTCATAATGGTGTTAACGGCCACGGGGGCTTCCCCAAAGCCGGTCGCAATCAAAGTATCCTTCCCCGGATAAATCGCCTGATCCCCAATACAGAACAGGAGCGGTTCGCTGGTTTCTAATTCCTGATTTACTTGGACTAACCGGTGGTCGAGCTTTGGCTGTACCTCCCAGCTCTGTAAATCCTTGTTATTGGCAATAAAGCCGTAGTTAACGACCACATCATCAACCGTCAGATCAATCAGGTCATCATCCGTCTTGAGCCGTTTTGCTTCAACCTGAACGCGGTCGTCCGCCGTTTCCGTCAACTTCTGGATTAAATAGGGCGTTACAATCTGAACCGAGGACGCCTCCAGCTTTTTGACCATCTTTTCTAAGCCACGGAATTCATTGCGTCGGTGAATCAAGGTCACCTGGTTAGCAACGGGTTCTAACATCAGTGCCATATCAACGGCCGAATCGCCTCCACCAGCGACTAACACGTCGTGGTTTGCAAAGCGCTGCAAGTCCGAGATTCCATAAAAGAGGTGCTTGCCCGTTTCCTCCTCTGCGTTTTCCGCCCGGAGTTCTCGGGGCTTAAACGAGCCGTTTCCGGCCGCGAGGAGCACCGCTCGGCTGCGCGTTGTCCCCTGCGTCGTTTCAATCGTAAAGTAGTCATCGCGACGCGTTACGTTCGTCACCTTGGTGTTTAAGTGGCGTTCCACCTCGGGCACCGTATCCAGTTGGTCCTGCAGATTCTGAATTAACTGGCGGCCACTCACACCGGCAAACCCCGCTACATCTAAAATTTGCTTCTCGGGATACAGCGCGGCCACTTGGCCTCCGAGCTGTTCCAAGCTTTCAATAATTTGCACCTTGGCTTCCCGCAGTCCAGCGTAAAAACCGGCGAACATTCCGACGGGTCCCCCGCCAATAATTGTGATATCATATACTTCGTTAGTCATTTTCATCAACCCTAATCTAAATTTATTTACAAAGGAAATTTTAACATTATGAAACACAAGAAGACATTTATTTTCCTCATTTTTTTACTGGTGGTTGCCACCGGCTTTGGTGGTTGGTGGTACAACACCCAAAAAGCTTCCAATTATCACGTCAAGCAGGGGCGAACCGCAACGGTCTTTATTCCGGGGCTCGGTGGAAACTTCATCACCTCAGACTACATGGTCTCCTCGTGGGATAACAACGGTGCGGCCACCAAGGCCTTACAGGTGTACGTCAAGGATAACGGGAAGGTTAGCACCGTCAAGAAGTTTAACAAGATTGGTAAAAACAATCCCGTCATCCAAGCAAACTTCCAAACGAACAACAAGCCCGGCTTCGAAGCGAAACGGATGCCCCAGTTAATGGCCTATCTCCGCAAGGAATACGGCATTAAACGGGTCAACTTAATCGGCCACTCGTCGGGTGGAGAAATCATTTACGACTACCTGACCCGGTACCGCAAAGTTCCTGATCAACCACAAGTCGAACACTTCGTTTCGATGGCCAATACCTATCCCCTGAAAGATCCGAAGTACATTAACAACTTACCCAAGAACCTCCAGATCTTGAACTTCTGTGGGAACGTCAGCAACACCGGTAGTGACGGTTTAATCCCAGTTAGAGACGTGGTTAAAATGAAAGAGCTGGTTAAGGGACACGTCAAGAGTTACAAGCTCTACGTTTATAATGGTGATCCCCAACAGGCACAACATTCCATGTTGCACGAAAATCCCGAGGTCAATAAGATTATTGCGGAATACCTCTTTAATTAACGAAATTTTCAACAAAAAAAGCAGTTATCGGGCGATAACTGCTTTTTTGTTCGCATTTTCCGAATTTAATGTTGTTTTGCGCATTGTTTTCCAGTATTATAAGGTTAAATAATTAATGATTAGCGGAGGATAATGCATGAGTGTTCAGAAAATGATTTTAGACGTTGATACCGGGATTGACGACGCCATGGCGATTGCGTACGCCGTAGCCGATCCGGCGGTTGAGTTAATCGGGGTTATCTCCTCCTTTGGTAACATAGAAGCTGACCGGGCGGCAGCTAACGCCCTGCGCATCTTAAACCTTGTAGGCGCCCCTGACGTGCCCGTATTCGTCGGCCACCGGAATCCCCTGGATCATGAATACAACCGGTTACCAATTAACGCCCAAATTCACGGGGACAACGGGATTGGCGACGTTCAATTACCTACACCCAACCAAGCGGTTGCCACCCAGAATGGAGTGGACTTTCTGCTTGCTGCTGCCCAGCAGTATGGTAAAGACTTAACAATCGTCGCTACCGGACCCATGACGAACCTTGCGGCGGCACTAACTAAAGCACCCGAGGTCATGCAACAAGTGGGAAACATCACCATCATGGGGGGCGCCCTGACCGTTCCGGGAAACGTTACTCCCGTCGCTGAAGCCAACGTTGAACAAGATCCCGTGGCTGCCAACCAACTGTTTACCAGTGGGCTTCCCATCACGATGGTTGGGTTAGACGTTACGCTCCGCACGCTTTTGACGAAGGACGAAACGGCCCAATGGCGCACTACGGAAGCGGGAACGAAGATGGCCGACATCGTGGACTATTACATCAACGTCTATGCGGACATTTATCCCGAACTCGGGGGGTGTTCGTTGCATGATCCCCTCGCGGTCGGCGTTGCCATTGACCCCAGCTTCGTTGAGACCATTTCGCTGAACATGTTGGTCACCACTGAGCACGATCCCTACTACGCCCGGACCATTGGGGATAAGGCCCGCCTTAATGCGCCCAATCCGAACGTGAAGGTGGCAGTAGCCGTAGACATCGACCGGTATTTAGCTGTCTTTATGCACCACTTCAACCACCTCTTTCGCTAAAAATAACGTGAATTTTTAAATTAAAAATTAAACACCACATGTACTTATCAATAAAAAAGATAATTACGTGTGGTGTTTTTTAATAGATGTGAATATATATTTTTAATTTGTTGATAATGATTTTATTAAAATATTTATCAACAATTGTGTTTTTCGCTATTAATCTTAACAACGTTATTATAAAAATTATATTTATTTTTATGTTTAATTTTTCTAACTAATATTTTATTGAATAGACTGAAATCAATTCCATCATTTTTATACAATAGTCTTCTTTCAGTAGAATTAAAAGAATTAATCATTGCGTATAACTTACCAGGTATAACTAATGGTATTTCATTATCTAAAGGCTCTCTAAATTTATAATTAAATTTATTCATATTTGCCCAAAAAATACCAGATTGTTTAGTAGTAATTAGATCTAAATTAATAGCTCTTAATTCTAACGCTGCAATTGAAGTACCATAATACCTTTTTAAAGGTATGTATTGATCTGGATTGGATGGATTTTTAACATACTTTTTAAACAAATACGTAAAAGAATTTTTATCTAGCAAAAAAGATGATGCAAATTTATTTGCTTCTTTTTCCAACTTTTTCAATTCTAAACTATTAATTTCATTAAATTCCAAATTATGATGCAATATAATGTGCCCAAATTCATGTGCCAAATCAAAAAGTCTTCGTGGATTAGATTTATTCATACCTAAAATAATATAGGGACGATTAGTATCAGTCCAAGAACTATATGCATCTATTTTATTATTTAAATTTCGCTCAACAATAAATACACCAGATTTTTCAATTGCAGCCATCATATTTTTATTTTGATTATCTATCCGCAAAGTTTTTTTTACATATCCAGCTATATCATCAATTGGTTGACCACTTTGCATCATTTTAATTGACTTAGAGCTAATATTAGTAATAGTTTCACTATAAATGTTTGTCTTTGAACACAATAAATCAATTAAATAATCTACAAAATTCAAATATGAAGTCTCTTTATCAGTTTCTTTAACAGAGTTGTTTAAATCTGAACGATATGCAACATATTTACTATCAACAACTTTAGGAATATTAGTTTGTATAGAAAAAAAATTTAAATTAACACCAAAAATATTATTTAACTTACTCAATACATTAAAATCAGGATAATCAATTCCAGTTTCGTATTTTCTAATACTCTGCTCAGAAACGTTAATTTTTTTTGACAAATCTTTTCTGGATAAATTAAAAGCCTCGCGAATATCTCGAAGTCTTAATCCATTGAATTTCAAGATACGTTCCTCTTTCTCATTAAATATTAGTGTTCGTTATCAATATCATTATCAATATCATCATCACTCATATAGTATTCATAAGACTGAGCTAATTCAGTATTCTCAGTTTCTTCAGAAACAGCTTTTCTCTGATCCTCGCTTAATTTCTCACCTTTAATATATGATCTAAGATCTTGAATTTGATAAATTTCCCTACCATCAGGACTAGGCATAACTAATTTCAAATCTTTAACTTCGTGATTTCCATCTAACTCATAAAGTAAGATATAAAAATGACTTATTTCCTGTTCCTGTTCTTGTTCCTGTTCTTGTTCCTGTTTCTGTTCATGTTGTGAATTTACATCATCGCTAATAACCTTATCAAATAAAGTAAGCTGTTTACAATGCTTTGAATTTTCAGAAATAATGTCAAAACTAGATTCATTTAGTTCAGATAATTTCTTCATATAATCTTGATTTAATTGTCCATTGTTATTTAAAAAAGCTTGATTTGTTTTAAAAGAACCAGGTTTTATAATAATTAATACTTTATCTCCGTCATTATCATATGCATAAAATTTTAAATATTTCCAAGAAGACCCTGCTTTCGCAAAATCATAATCTTTACCTAGTTCTATTTCTTTATTTTTACTTTCATCAATAGCATTATAAACAGAATCATCAATTATGTTTGCTCGCATCCATGAAAAACCACTAGATATTTTAAATTTATCCTTCATTCTTAATTTTTCTTCCGCATATGTTCTATTTCCCTTAATAACTCCTTTAGCAAATACTAATGAAGTATTATCCGGAAGTTCATATCCTATATTTTTATCTTTATTACTAACCATGTTATCACCCTTTTTTAAAGAAATTATCAATTAGCTATATTATACAAACATTCACTATATTTTCAATTTAAACTATCTAGTCAAAAACATAAAACAAATAAAGTTCGGTTATTGCTGGGAAAAATACCGGGTCAAGAAGGTGGCAACCCCATCCTGGTCGTTCGTGGTGGTTTGAAACTGCGCCACCTGTTTAATCGCGGGAGTCGCGTTCCCCATGGCCACCCCCACTTCCGCACGGGCTAACATTCCGGCATCATTTTCCGCATCGCCAAATGCCATTAACTCCGCAAAGGTCCATCCAAAGTGCTGTAACAAGGCGGAAAGCCCCGTTGCCTTATCCACCTGAGGGGGCAAGAATTCTAGGATTTCTGGTTGGGAGCGGACTACATGATACTGGGTGGTCAACTCCGCGGGCAGCGCCTGCTGTACTTGATCCAAACGTTCGGCTTGATTAGCCAGAATGCCCTTGGCATAGGTTTGCTCCGGGAGCGTCGCAAACGAAGCCGGGTGAAAGTTAATTTTCCCGTTTAACTTCTCGCGATAAATGGAGGTTCCGAGTTCCTGGAGCGGATACACCTGGTGAAAATCTAAGACATCGAGGGGCACGTGCTGAGCCTTAGCAAACTCGTAGAGTGGTTGCAAGGCTGCTTTCGGCATCCCCTGCTCAGCCAGGACCTGCTTCGTCGGGTTTTGAATTACCAACCCCCCGTTAAACGTAATCGTGTAGTCTGTAGCGGTGGTCAACCCGAGTTGCTCGATGTAATTCCAAATGGCATTAATGGGGCGCCCGGTACACAGAACCACCCGTAACCCGGCTTCGTGCAACTGTCGGAGCACCTGTTCGTTGCGTGGGCTGATTTGCTTTTTTGAGTTTAACAACGTATTATCCAAATCCAGGGCAATCATTTTAATCATGCGGCTACTCCAATCAAAAAGACGCCCACGTAGGCGCCTTCAGTGTTTAGCTTAATTTTGCTTCTAATTCTTTTAATTCGGCTTGCCGGATACTCCGGGGTAAGAAGCGCCGAATTTCTTCTTCGTTGTAACCAACTTCCAAGCGCTTGTCATCAAAGATGATCGGACGCTTAATTAAATCTGGGTATTTAACCAATAGGTCAACTAATTGGGTTAACGAAAGGTCATCCAGGTTTAAGTGCAGTTTCTTAAAAATGTTCGAGCGTGTTGAAATGATATCTTCACTCCCATTTTCAGTTAAACGAAGAATGTGTTTAACTTCAGCTGCATTTAATGGTTGTGAGTTAATGTTTCGTTCTTTAAAGGGAATATCATGATCTTTTAACCAAGCCCGCGCTTTCCGACTGGATGCGCTACTTGGGGCAACATACAAATTTAACATTATCAGCTTACCTCCTCATGCAAAGCATGTGACATAAAGTACGTCTGACAAACATTGACTATTTATTAGACATCTCTATCTTATCATATTGACGCTAGAGTTCAACGTCATTTCCAAAACTTAATAATAATTTACACAGTTGGGTTTTAATATTATAATTTAAACATTCTACCATTTGACGGAGGGCTGCACATGAAATTGACAATCTTAACCACCAGCGATACGCACGGCTTCTTAGCTCCCACCAACTACGTTAAGCCCCATGCCAATCTTCCCTTTGGCTTCGAAAAAGCAGCAACCATCATCAAACGCGAACAGGCCAAGAGTGACTACCATCTGACGCTTGATGACGGTGATTTCTTGGAAGGTTCCCCGCTTGCATACTATCAAGCCGAGGTGGAACATGCCCCCGCGCCCACTGCCATTAACGCCGCCTTTAATCAGGTTGACTATGACTTTGGCACCATTGGTAATCACGAGTTTAACTACGGACAAACGTACTTACAAAATGCCATTCAAGGTTGTCACCGCCAGTTTGTGTCCGCCAACATTCTAACGGCGACGGGGGAACCGGCCTTTGGAAAACCGTACGCCATCAAAACGGTGGGAGACTTAAAGGTCGCCGTTCTGGGTTTAACCACCCAGTCCGTGGATGCCTGGGAAAATCAGGCTAGTATTGCCAACCTCAAATTTATCTCGGCGTTAGAAGCCGCCCAAAAATACGTGCCCGAAATGCGGCAAAAAGCCGACGTGGTCGTCGTTCTCTATCACGGTGGGTTTGAACGAGATCTAAGTAACGGACAGCCCAACGATAAAATCGACGGTGAAAATGAAGCTTACGCCATCATGAAAACCGTTCCGGGAATCGACGTCATGGCAACCGGACACCAACACCGCGCCCTGGCCGGCAAACTGTTTGGCATCCCCTACGTCCAACCGGGACACCGGGGCAGCTACGTGGGTAAAATTCAGTTAGATTTAGAGCGCGTCAACGGACGTTACCAGATTCAAAAAAGCCACCAAAAACTGATTAAAACCGGGGATGCCAAACCGGATCACGCGACGGCGACGAGTTTTCGCCAAACCGAGGCAGCGGTCGAAAAATGGCTCTCCCTGCCCCTCGCCCACATTGACGGCTCCATGACCTACACCGATCCCTTTGAAGTCCGGCTTCATGGCTCCGCCTTCGTTAATTTTATTCAAAAGGTCCAAATGGAAACCATGGGATGCGATATTTCAGCAACCGCCCTCTTTTCAAATGAAGCCCGCGGGTTTGAAAATCCGATTACCATGCGCAACATCATCACAAACTACGTCTATCCGAACACCCTCTCCCTCCTCGAAATTTCGGGAGCTGATCTGAAAGCCGCCCTCGAAAAAACGGCCGAATACTTTACGATCAAGAACGGAGAGATCATCGTAGATCCAAAGTATCATCATCCTAAGATTCGCGATTATAACTACGATATGTACGCGGGCATTGATTACACCATTAAGGTGTCTAATCCGATTGGGAACCGTGTCCTAAACCCAACGTACCACGGTCAACCCGTTACCAACAAAATGAAACTAAAGATCGTGTTGAATACTTACCGGGCGGTCGGCGGCGGCCACTATCCGATGTATAGCGAACAGAAAGTGCTCCGCTACAATACGATTACCATGAGTAATCTGATTGCTAAGTACCTCCAACAACATCCCCAGATTAAAGCCGACCATCACCATAACTTCAAAGTGATTAAATAACTAAAAAAGCAGTTCTTTCCCACGAAAGAACTGCTTTTTTTAATTCAGATTCATGCCAATCACGACGAAGAGGATCACGATGCTCCCCCCACATGCCGCTCCGTCCCGCCAAGTCCTCCGCGGGACCGCATACTGCGTGAGGGACTGATGGGTTTGAAAGCCCCGGAGTAACATCGCAGTTGCCAGGTCTTCGGCCCGTTTGAAGCTATTCACGAGGACCGGTACAAAGACCGAGAGCAGCGCTTGGCCCCGCTTGCGGACCGAACCCGTGTGGTAGGTCAGTCCCCGGGCTTGCTGGGCGGCCGTTACCGCGCGAAATTCGGCGTGTAGGGTGGGGAGAAAGCGAAAGGCAATGCTCATGGTAAGCGCCATGTCACTAACGGGAAGCCCCAGCTTTTGTAAGGGTGCTAACCACCGTTCCACCGCGGCGGTCATCGCATTCGGATTGGCCAGGAGGAACAGCAGGTTTAACAGCACGAGGGCGGTCCCAAATTTAGTGAACAGTAAACCGGCGGCTACCAAACTCCCGGTGGTAATCCGGATTATCCCTCCCTGCCAGAGGACTGGTCCCTGGGGTACCACTACGAGTTGCAGGAGCGCGGTCAGGCCAATGAACACCGTAAACAGGCGGATGCGCCTCCCAAAGGTTTTTAAGCTGATGCGCGCGCTAACTACCAGCCCCCAGCTAGCCAGCCATAGGAGCACGGCTAATGGCAGCCGTTGATTCCAAAAGACGGAAACTAGGATCAGGATAAGACTCACAAGCTGCGTCCCCGGAGTTAACCGGTCGAGCCAACTAGGTTGTCGTTGTGCCACGCTCATCATCCTTTCTGAGTCGTCGTAAGACCCACTCGTCTAGTTCTGCTTCGGTCAAGGGTAAGTGCGCCTGCGAAGCCTGGGGGTCTAACTGATGGGCCAGTTGCATGGGGGTTGGTAGCTCAAGGTTCGTGCTGTTCACCACGGCCGGCTGGTTTCGAAACAGTTCCGCTGGAGTTCCCCAGAAAGCAACTTGCCCCTGATCCATCACTAACACCCGTTGGGATAGTTGCGCCACCACGTCCATCTCATGGGTAACCACTAAAATGGTCCGGTGGTCGCGTTGGAGCGCCGCGAACAAACTGACTAATTCCCGTTGTCCGGGCGCATCTAAGCCGGCCGTTGGTTCATCAAAAATCACCACTTCCGGTTGGTTTGCTAGTACCCCGGCAATGGCCACCCGCCGTTGTTGCCCACCTGATAGCAAGAGCGGACTTTGCTCAGTGAGCGCACGAGGGACCTGCACCGTTTGCAGCGCTGCGCGCGCCCGCTGTTCTGCCTGGTTGTGGTCCAGACCAAAGGCGAGCGGCCCCGCCATGACATCCGCTAAAACCGTGGGTGCAAAGAGCTGGGTGGCCGAATTTTGGAACACGAGTCCCACCCGCTGGCGAATCCGTTGCCACTCCTTCGCACTGGTTTGCGCCGTTAGCGTGGTGCCAGCGAAGTGAAGCGAACCGGCCGTTGGTAATAATAAGCCGTTCAGATGTTTAATCAGCGTGGACTTTCCACTACCCGTTTTTCCCACAATCGCGGTGACTTGGTGCGTGGGAATGGACACGGATACGGACTGGAGCGCCGCCTGGTCCGTGGATTGGCCCGGGTACTGATGGGTTAAGTTTGTGATCGTAATTGCCATAGTGCGTCCCTCAAATCATCAACGTGTGCAACCTGTTCCACTGCCAGCGGATACCCCTGGTTGGCCAGCCAGCTTCGCAACCGATACCGTAGCGGGGCCTGAATCCCCCAGGCTAGTAACCGTTCCGGGTGGGCAAATACGGCAGCTGGAGCGCCCTGTTGCACGATGTGACCCGCGTGTAACACGACGACCTGGTCGGCCAGCTCGGCCTCGGCAGGCTGGTGGGTCACTTCAACGACCGTCAAGCCCAACTGCCGCTGAAGCTGATGTAACTTCGTCACCAACGCCGTCCGCCCCTGCGGATCCAGCATGCTGGTTGCTTCGTCTAACAATAACACGGCGGGACGGCGCGCTAGAACACTGGCAAGGGCCACCCGTTGTTTTTGCCCACCCGACAGTTCATCGGGGGCCTTTTGCAACGCG
This sequence comes from Fructilactobacillus myrtifloralis, assembly GCF_024029335.1. NCBI lineage: Bacteria > Bacillati > Bacillota > Bacilli > Lactobacillales > Lactobacillaceae > Fructilactobacillus > Fructilactobacillus myrtifloralis. The sequence goes on from NZ_CP097116.1 coordinate 756,796, forward strand.
GCAGTCATATCAACGGATTGAAGCGCCGCCTTAACCCGGGCTTGCACCTCGGATTGAGACCATCCTTGGTTGCCGAGCCCAAAGGCAACGTCATCGGCCACGGTCGCGCCGACGAACTGGTTATCCGGATTTTGAAGCACCAAACCCACCGTGGGGTTCGCGCCCTCCGTGATTGGAACCACCGCTTGCCCGTTAATCAGTAGCTGACCAGCTTGCGGGCGTTCGAGCCCGACCAGTAACTTTAGTAAGGTTGATTTCCCACTCCCATTACTCCCTAATACCGACCACCACTGCCCAGCAGGCACCTGGAAACTAACGTCTGTTAGTAACGGCTGGGGCTGGTTTGGATACTGAAAGTGAACGTGCTGCACGACGATCCCATGCGCTTGTTTCATTCTTGTACTCCCCTATCGACGAAACCATTTTAACAACGGAGTGGCCACGAGGGGCACGACCAGCGCTGACAAAATGAGTTCGGGAATCCCGTTCGTTACCACCAACGTCATCAATACCTTACTCAAAAGGCCCGGATTCCCAGCTCCATAGGCCTGTGCCACCGCGGGCGTGTGGTAGAACAATGCAATCAAGCCGACCACTAACAGAGTATTCAAGGCCGCTCCCAAACCCCCGGTAACTACCAAGGCCCAGGTTTGTTTCCAGTGGGCGCGCATTAATCCCCAAAATAGGTAGCCTGCTAGTAATCCAACTAAGACCCGGGGCACGACGGAAATCAACGGATTGGTAAAGACCAACGTTTGTACGGGACTGGTGGGGGCGACAAAGGCGCGTATCCAGGATAAAATTCCCCACGCCAGGCCGATGATGGCTCCATCCTTTGGTCCGAGCAGGACCGCCGCAATGATGACCGTAATTTGAATGATCGTAATGTTAACCGGCCCCACCGGAATGTAGCCTAAAAACGGAATGATGCTTTGTAAAATCACAATGGCAATTAATAACGCCAAAATTGCTAAATGAAATGCCTTCGTTTGTCTAATCATAGCTTTCTTTCTCCCCTTCACGCTTGCACAGTTATGGTCTATTATACCGAGAACTCCGAGGGAAACTCAACTCGCCCCGGTAACGGGCGTCCGGTCACCGCTTTCTCCTTAAAAAAAAGACCCGGTTCCAACCGGAACTCGGGTCCTTAACTTGCGTGCTTTTTGCGTGCCTGGGGTTTGCCCCCCACATATTGAACTGCATTCGAACGGCGAATCGCCGTGACCTTGATTTTTCCGGGATAGGTTAACTCGGATTCAATCTGTTCACAGACTTGCTCCGCCAGTTGATCGGTTTGCTGATCGTTAATCGTCGTGGGATCCACCATCATTCGCAACTCACGACCGGCCTGAATTGCATAGCTATCCTTAACTGCCGGATGGGAATTGGCAATTCGTTCAAGGCCCTTCAACCGGTTCAAATATTCTTCCACGGATTCACTCCGCGCTCCCGGTCGCGCTCCAGACATTGAGTCGGCCACGCGCACGAGCACGGCAATCGTAGCTTCCGAATCCACGTCGCCATGGGAAGCCGCAATCGCATCCACGACTGCTTCGTCTTCACCATAGGTTTGGGCAATCTGCACCCCTAATTCCACGTGGGTCCCATTGACTTCTCGATCCACTGCTTTCCCAATGTCATGCAGTAATCCTGCCCGTTTGGCTAAGCGGACGTTCGCACCTAACTCCGTGGCCATCATGCCACACAACTCGGCCACTTCCACGGAGTGTTGCAACACGTTTTGCCCGTAACTGGTCCGGTACTGTAAGCGACCCACCAGTTTCATGAGATCGGGATGAACCCAACCAAGGTGCAAACTAGCACAGGTTTCTTCCCCCGTTGTCCGTAGTCGCTCGAGCACCTGCCGTTCGGTACTCCGCACCAGATTTTCAATCACACCGGTGTTGACCTGCTTGGCGGTAATTAGTTCGTTCACCACTCCCCGGGCAATCTCCCGGCGGAGCGGGTCGTTAGTACTAATAATCAGAGTTTCCGGGCTCTCGGGATTAAAAATCAAATCAACCCCAATGAGCGTTTCTAACAAACGCAACCGTTGTTCGTTCTTCCCAACGATTTTATTGCGCATGCCCTCGTCCGGGATAATCACGTTGCGGTCGATGTGCGCCCGAGGAACGTCCACGGGACCAGCTTGGATGGCATCCACCATCAACTGCCGCGCTTCCTTTGGAGCCGTAAACTGGTGTTCTTCGTGTTCATCGCGAACCGTCATTTCGTAATCCTGTTGCAAGGTGGTTCTCGTCGTTTGCAATACCACCTGTTCGGCCTGTTCAGGCGCTAGACCACTCTTTTCGTGGACCACGCGTTCCCGTTCCTGCTGTAACTGATCAGCTTGAGCTTGATCCGTGGCAATGGTGGTTTGTAAGTCCTGCAGTTCGGCCTGGGACCGATTGAGGTTTTGCTTAGTCTTATCTAACCGATTGGCAAAACTCTGGAGACTCTTCGCCTGAAAATCAATTCGATCCTGGCGCAATTCGTTTTCAGCGACTTGTTCGTCAATTTCTTGTTCCACATCGGCCTGGTGATCCGCCACTTCAGCTTCAATTTTTTGTCGAATCTGCTGCACGGTATCCGCTACCTGCCGTTGATTATCAGTCGCAATCGTTTTCGCCTGGGTGTGCGCGTTGGTGAGGTTGTGGTTCACCTGGCGGTTTTGCTGAACGTATCCAGCAACTAGGCCGACCACAAGCGCTCCGATTCCCACAAGCAAATATAGCATCGTAGTTCCCCCTTTCATGGTGTTTTTAGCTACGTTAATCATACCATTTCACCCGGGATTTTAAAATGTAGCCCCCTATCATTTAGCGGGCGATGAAGTATAATAAAAATATGAGGAGGTAGTGACATGTTTCCAGAACGACTAAAGGCCTTACGCACCGGTAAGCACATTACCCTGGCGGAACTGGCCGCTGAATTAAACCGGCAGTTTCCTAGTGACAAGCATCATGAGAATACCGCATCCCAGATTGGAAATTGGGAACGGGGCATTCGGAACCCATCCTACGTGGAAGTGCGCAAGCTCGCCACCTACTTTGGCATTTCGATGGACTACCTCAGTGGCCGGGTTGATAGCGAAAAAACCGACCTGTCCAAGCTGTTTATTTCCGGAACCGAACTGTATTTTAACGAGCAACTCCTAACCGGGAACGATCGGTATGAAATTTACCAGTTAATTGACGGTTTCTTACACGGTAAGAAGGGCCGCCACGACGATGGACACGATACCCAAGAAGAACTCGATCTCAACTACTAACTAAACAGGATAATTAATGTTATGAAACGCAAAAAGCTCCTCAAGAACTTTCAAAAAAGGCATCCCCAAAGCAAGCAAGCTTCAGATTACATCCAACGTCTGCAGGCAGACCGGACGGCCTTTAACCACTATCCAGAGGTTAAATTCTTGCTGAACCACGCCCTCATGGCCGACCACCTCTTACAAACGGGTCATCTGCCCCAAGACATTCCCAACCTCACGTTACCAGAGGACATTCAGGATCACCTGTACGAAAGTGTCAACGCCCGGTTTGCGCTGGGTGACCCGGCTGGTGACCGCGAGTGGGATCGAATTTCTAATCTATTGCCCCAGGTCGATAAAGATCTGCGCTCGTTTCGTGACTACCTAGAAGAACGCTACGGCATGTGGGCCTACATTTCTTCGTCTTTCACCCACCAATTAGCGCGCTATTTGGACGGGAAACCCGCCCTAGAAGTCATGGCGGGCAACGGCTACATCACCAAGGGGCTGCGTGAACAACAAGCCTCCGTAATTGGAACCGACAGCCTCGCATGGCAAGCCGAAAATGAAACCGGCAACCACCAGGTCACACCAATTGAAAAACTCAGCGCCCTGGACGCGTACCATAAATACAAAGACCAGGTGGATTACATCATCATGAGTTGGTCTCCCGATGGGGATCCAGTGGACGCTGAACTCCTGGACGCCATCCGCAAGGACGGCCATCCGGTCCAACTAATTGTGATCGGCGAAAAGGAGGGAGCCACCAATTCCCCGGCCTTCTGGAACCACGCCGAGTTGGTTTCCGATCCGGGTATCGACAAGCTCAATCAATATTTACCCAACTTTGATTTGATCAACGACCGCGTCTACTTAGTTAAATAGGAGAACTGCCATGGCCACTTCAACATCCGTATTTTTACAACCCCTCACAACTGAGGCGGCTGATTACAGCTTAATCCAAACCATCTTTCAACAAGCTAGTACCCAACGCTTTTGGTTTCAACCGCCGTTACTGGGTGCGCACGACGTCACTAATTTTTTAAAGCAGCACACCACTGACGACCGCATCATTAGCCAAACGATTCAAACCAGCCAGACACCGCACCACGGGGTCGGTTTGGTCGAAATCATCGATCTCGATCCCGTGGCGCGCGTCGGTGAATTTGAGATTGCATTACTAAATGACGAAAATGGGCATGGCTATGCTCAGGCAGCCATGGCGCAACTACTCCAGTTGGCCTTTACCCAGTTAAATCTGCATAAACTCTACCTCTACGTCGATGTGACCAATGCCCCCGCGCTGCACATTTACCAAAAGTTCGGCTTTCAAATCGAAGGCACAATTGCCGACCAATTCTTTGCAGCCGGAGCCTATCGGGATGCCCACTACATGGGATTGACCCAGGCGGATTACCTTAACAACCATCACTAATTAATCACCAAAAAAGCCCCTCTGATCGTTAAATCAGAGGGGCTTTTCTGTTAGGAACTTGGATTTCCAAGCGGACTAACGCGGTGTTCACATCACCTGCTAGTCAAACCACCTGCAATGCGGCAGTTAACGTGGTTCCCATCATAAGCTATGCTTATGCGGCTCGTCGCATGCTTTAATTATAACAGAATTCCACGTAATTCGCTAGTCGGCGGTCGCTTCGGCCTCATGGTCAGCCAACACCGCTAACTGGGTCTGCATCCAAGCGGTAAATTGGTCAAGCGCTTGGTCGGGTTGCTTCACAAAGGTCGTTGCATCTAGTAATTCATCGATGCGCAACTTGGACTTGTTGATCGCTGGTGCGGCAATGATCATGTACACGTTCACGTCGACTTCTCCATCATCAACCATAATTTTATGAATGTTTTTCCCGTAGGCTAACGGGAGATTAATGATCGAAGTTTGCAGCTGAACTAGCACCTCAGCATCACTAACCTGTAAATCAGCACTCGCAATTTTATCCGAATTAATGGCTGCCTCTACGAATTGAACTAGTGGTGCGAGCGTTTTGGCCGTCTGCTTTTGCAGGTCTGCCATCGGGACCGTGATCGTTTTGTGGGCGTACGTTTCCGCCTCAGCTTCTGCAACGAAGTCAGTTTCATTAATCTTCATACTGTTCCTCACTATTTTCTAAATTTTAGGTAACGCTGGACCCGCTCTTTGGTTAACGCCTGCCGGGCTTGCCAAGCCAAGCGGAACCAGTACAGCAAAGCGCCTAACGCGATGAGAACGGCGATTAAGGCCCCGCCGCGGAGCACGAGCGGAAGCTTTGGTAGTTGCACCAACCGATACAAAGCACTACAGTAACCGGCCAGATACAGTGCCTGTACCAGCGCTAACAGGTACAAGCCCACGCGCAGTCCGCCCCAAAAGAGCACCAGTGGCACTAAAACTAAGACCAATGCTGCGATTTCAGACCGAGCAAAAGTGGCCCTGCTCGTGTGAAATACTACTAAACTTAAGAGCACGTTGAGCAGGAGAAAAATCCCGAGCGTCACTAACGTCCACCAATTCAACTGCTTAAATTTCATCGCCATCCCATCCTTTGTTCCCAGTATACCGAAAATAAGAACAGCTGACCATCGTCACTCACCAGGCGAAGCACTTAACTTACTGCCCCCCTAAATCTGTGAGCACTTCACCAATCCGCTTAATCCCAGTTTTAATCTGGTCATCATTCATGTTAGAGAAGTTCAACCGAAACGTCCCTGGTTGGGCTTTTCCAGCGTAGAAGGCCGATCCGGGAACCACGGCCACGTTTTTTTCTAAGCACCGCTGCGCTAACTCATCGCTATCGATTTCGCCTGGCACCTGCACCCAGATGAACATCCCACCTTCTGGTTGACTGTGGTAGACGTCTGCCGGAAAGTGGCGGTCAATTTCTGCCAACATTAACTTAGCGCGCTGTTCGTACACGGCTGTAATCCGTTGGACGTGGGCCTGTAGGTCTTCATCCGTTAAAAACTGCGCGATGATGTACTGGGTTAGATTATCGGTATGCAAATCGGCATTCTGTTTTAACAACGTGTACTTTTGTAAGAAGGCTGGGTCTGCGGTGATCCAGCCAATCCGTAATCCGGGCGCCAGCATTTTGGAAAAGGAACTGATTGATACCACGGATCCCGTGCGGTCGTAATGCTTAATCGGAGGTACCGTTGTCCCCGCGTAGCGAATGGCCCCATAGGGATCATCCTCAACGATGGGAACCCCAAACTGGTCAGCAAGCTTGACCATTTGTTGCCGGCGGGCCGCCGTCATCGTCCGCCCCGTGGGGTTTTGAAAGTTGGGAATCGTATAAATAAATTTAGCCGTTGGATTTGCGGTTAATTTTTGTTGCAAATCATCCATCCGCATCCCATCGTCATCCATGGCAACCCCCACCACTTGGGCTCCGTCAGCGCGAAACACGTCCAGGGCGGCGAGGTAGGTCGGGTCTTCCACCAAGACCACGTCACCAGGGTTGATTAACATCCGGGCCACTAAATCAATCGCCTGCTGTGACCCCGTCGCGATCCCAATGTTCTCCACGGTCGCCTTCACTTTACGGCCGCGCATTAGGTGTGCAATTTGTTCCCGGAGCTTCGGATACCCGAGCGTGCCCGCGTACTGCAACACCTGTTCTCCATATTGATCAAACACCCGATCGGTTGCCCGTTTAACGGCGGCAACTGGGAACAACTCGGGGGCCGGAAGCCCACCCGCAAAGGAAATTACTTTCGGGTCAGCGGCGGCCTTTAAAATGGCCTCCGTGGCGTTGGTGGTAGTCTTAGGAACTGCGTTTGCGTAGTTAAATGTCATGCTGCTTTCCTCACTTCGTTATTTTTTTACCGACCGCATTTGTTCGGCCAGGTGAACTTCGTGCGTTACAAATTCATGGGTCCGACACGGATAGTCGTGTTCGCGGCCTAAGCGGGCAATGTAGCCGTTAATGTAATCAACTTCCGTCGGTCGCCCCTTTGAGAAATCCTGGTACATAGATGGATAGTGATACTTTAGCTTCACACAAGAATCCAAGACGCTTTGTACCTGTTGAGCACGGTTTTCCAGGAGTTTAATCCCGGCCCGGGCCGCCGCATCGTGAGCTTCATTAAAAAGTTGCTCAGCCATCGCAGCCGCGCCCGGATATGAACCAAACTGGCCCATGTTGATCTCAAACATCGTACACAACGTGTTGCAAACCGCGTTAAACGCCACTTTTGTTAAACACATCCCTAACCAGTTCGTACTCCACTCCGGTCCTAACGTGGCCCGCTGAAAGTCAGCATAAATGGCTTCCATTGTTTCGTCCGGCGCTTGATCGTTATAGGGCGCCATGTGCATGGCCTCACCCCGCTCTGGACCCATGAAATCAACGTCTCCAGGCCCATTTAAAACGGTCGCAATCATCGCCGTCCCCGCCAGGATCTGATTAGGATTAAAGTACCGAGCTATCTTTTCAAAGTGGCCCAACCCGTTCATGGCAGAAAAGACGTACTGATCCGGGTGAAATAGGTCAGCAGCCGCATCCCGTTCCAGTTCTGCATCTAGTTGCATCTGCTTTTTAAAGACAATCCAGACGTCCGGATGCCCATGATAAGCCTCTGGAGTATAAATTTGAATTGGCACTAGATGGCGATGCTGGTGGTCCCGAGAGACATACACGCCCCCCTGCTCTTCCACTTGTTTGCGGTTGGGATCCCAGGTTTCAATAAAATCAACCGCCACGCCCGCTTGTTCCTGCAGTAAAACTCCATACCGATAGCCCATGGCTCCGGCTCCAATAATTCCGTATCGCATCTGTTCGTCCTCCTCTAAAATCAGCAATAAATTTACTAAACTAAAAAGCCCACGCCACCTCATGGTGGTCGCGGGCTGGTTATCATTCTAGCTTCGAATTCATTAGGAGAACCGCCCGGCAACCATCACGTGGTGAATCTAGCCGAGCACTACCAAATCGTCCCTGCGTAGATTCCCGTTAGGAGATAAACGCAATGACTAAACTGGTCCGATTGGTAGGTTGTTTCGTCAAGTTCTTCATTAGTAAATTCCTCTCTTTTGAGTTGTTATTATTTAAGCACGAGGCCCTGCTTCTGTCAAACCTTTTTTCGCACTTATTTCTGCATTAATTGTCTTTTACTTAACGTGTCAAGTGGGGCAAAAAATGATATAGTTAAGTAAATAGAATGATGGGGTGATCGTAATGACAGAGAATTACAAACGGATTTTAGCTCCTGTAGATGGTGGAGAAGACACCATGCCGGTGTTGAATCGGGCGATTAAAATTGCAAAGCAAAACAACAGTCACTTAGACATTTTAAACGTCATCCAAGTGACCCAGTTTAATCGGAATTACGGCAATGCCGTTTCAGCTGATACGGTATATAAACTAACGGACCAAACGAAGGAAATTTTGGAAACCCTCAAACAAGACGCTGTGAAGAATGGGTTAACGGACGTTTCCATCCACATGCGGTTTGGAAATCCCAAGCGCATCATTGCTCACGAATTTCCTGACGACCACAAAGACGACCTGATCGTCATGGGAGCCACCGGCTTATCAGCTGTGGAACAACTAGTGGTGGGATCCGTTACTAGCTACGTAATCCGGACCGCCAAGCCGGACGTTTTAATCGTTAAATAACTGCGTTTTGCAGCAAACCGATCACCGTGGTGGTCGGTTTTTTACTACCCCAAAGGAGCTTTGGCATGCAGTGGCACTATCAATTACCAGTTCCCGCAGCGTTTGCAACGCGCCCCCTCCGTGATTTGCTCAAGGACTACTTTCAACTTCCAAAACGGTTAATCGGGGACTTGCGGAGAAACCAGCGCGTGCTAGTTAACCAGCAGTATCGCCCAATGAACACGCGCTTACAGACCACTGATCTAATCAGTTTGACCTTCCAGCCCGCCGATTTTCGCAATCCGTTTCCCCAGACGCTATTAGACCCCCAGCTCGAAATCCCGATTCTCTATGAAAACTCCGACTTTGTCATTGTCAATAAACCCCGGGGGCTAAAAACGCATGCTAATCAACCGGGCGAATCCGGGGCCGTTTTAAACGGCCTGGCGGCTCACTATGCTCCAGATCCGGTTTACATCATTCACCGCCTGGATCAGGAAACCAGTGGGACCCTCATCTTTGCCAAAAGCCCCGCTGCGGTCCCAATCCTCACCAAGATGATTCGCGAGAAACAAATTCACCGGGAATACCTCGTGCGGGTTCGGGGACAGTTACTAGCTCCTGCGGGAATCATCAAGGCTCCGATTGGCTTGAATCCGAATGACCAACGCAAACGACAGGTAAACGGTCCCCAGGCGCAGGCCGCGGTTACCCACTACCGGGTTCTGAGTCAAACTAAAACCGGCAGCTTACTGGCCGTCCGCTTAGAAACCGGGCGCACCCACCAGATTCGGGTGCACCTTTCCTTGCTGGGACATCCGATTCAAAACGATCCCCTGTATGACCCGTACGCCCAAGCGGGCCAAGCTATGCAACTCCATTCGTGGCGCGTCCAGATGCGCACGCCCTTTACCAACCAACCATTAACCGTGACAGCGCCGGTACCACCGGAAATGGAGTCATCATAAAAAGCAAACGAACAAAAGCCCTCCGTTGGAAATATGATCCAACGGGGGGCTTTTAACTATTCAGGTAACTTTATTTAAATGGAAACAGGTTCATGACCCGCTTAAAGATTGAGCCGGTGCGACCGACCAGTTTAGCCACTTGGCGCCGACGGGGGTCTGATCCCTGACGCGACCACCAGTAAATCGCTAACACCAATAACGTTACGAACAGCGTTGCTAGCACCACTATGCTACGACTGCCGGTTAGACCGTGTTCAAATAAATAAGTGACTTTCTTGATGACGCTAATCCAACTATAGCTCACTAATAGAATCATTTTGCTCACTTTCTTGTTTAATATAACTCACGACTTACTTCCCAAGTTTAATTATACGCCTGATTAAAATGATGCTCTTAAGACTTTCCCGTTGACTTAGAGTCCAGTGGAAGGTTTATATTAATCATATAAACTTCAAAGGAGGAACACATCATGTCAATTAAAGATAAAGTCGTTGTTATCACCGGTGGTTCGTCCGGAATGGGAGCTGCCACCGCTAAGTTAGCCAACGAACGGGGCGCTAAGGTCGTAATTGGTTCCCGGAACCAAGCTAAGTTAGATGAAATGCTAACCACGGTCGCTCATCCCGAAAACTTTGCCGCTCAGTTAACCGATGTAACTAAGGTAACTGACGTGCAAAACCTAGTTAACCTCGCCGTGGAAAAGTTTGGGCACCTGGATGTGATCTATAACAACGCTGGGATCATGCCCCAAGGGATGGTTGCTGACCCAGAAAAGCTCTCCGAATGGCAAGCCATTTTAGATACCAACATCATGGGCGTGCTCAATGGAATTAGTGCCGCCACGCCAATTATGCGGAAGCAAGGAAATGGGTTAATCATGGCCACCGATTCCGTAGCTGGCCACGTGGTTTATCCCGGCTCTGCCGTTTACAATGGTTCTAAGTACGCCGTCCGCGCCATCATGGAAGGCTTACGTCAAGAGGAACACCAACATGGCATTAAGACGGGAATTGTTTCCCCAGGGGCCGTGGACACGAACCTGTACTCAACGGTTCATGATGAAAAAATTAGAAAACAAATGCTAGAAGGTAACAGTGCCAATAAAAATGGCTGGTTAACGTCAGAAGACATTGCCGAAATCGCCGTCTTTATGATGAGTCAACCGGAAAACGTGGATATTAACGAAGTCTTGGTCCGCCCAACGGGTCAACCCATCTAAAGATTAGTTGGCACTCACCGCTTACTAAAAAAACTCCCCGAACAATGAATTCACTGTTCGGGGAGTTTTTCCTTTTAATCGGCATCCGGTTCAACCTGTTTAATCACCCTGGCTGGACTACCGACCGCAATCGTTCGCGGTGGAATGTCCTTGTTTACTAAACTGTTTGCACCGATAATGGCCCCTTCTCCAATGGTGACGCCCGGCAAAACCGTGACGTTGGCTCCTAACCAGACGTCCGCTTCAATGTGAACGGCGTCAAGGTTCACGCTTCTTCTCTCGTTAACCGCGTGGACGTGACTCACGCTAACTAGCGTCGCATTCGGTCCAATTAAACACCGGTCTCCAATTGAAATTCCCCCCAGATCATCGAACATCGCATTTTTATTGATAAAGCACTCCTTACCAATTGTGATGTTTTTACCGAAGTCGGTTTCAAACGGAATGCTAATTTCCGTACTGGCGGGGATTTCCTTCCCCGTGATTTGGGTTAGCAGGGCCCGAATTTCTGCTAAGGAATGCGGCTTTTGGTTAAGCGCTTGAATTAACGGTTCGTTCGCATTTTTAATTTTGAGGCTTTCATTAAATGCCGGGGTATTTTCCTTTAAATATCGCGGGAATTCCATTGGTGGTTCTCCTTTTTCGTACCGGCGCTAATTATCCAAAAACCGGATTGCGTCCATTTCTTCTATCGATCTAGTGAGCTGGGATAATTTTCACAGTTGCTCCAACTGGTCCTACTTGCAACATCGGAGGCAAATAAGGACTGTTCGCATATTTAGCCTGATAAGCCGCACTAATCGCCTGATCTAATTCAGGCGTATTCGTAACTCGCTCAAATTTAACTTCATAGTCTTGACCCGCTAAATGAATTTTGCCAGCTCCTTGGTAGATGGCCGCTTGATACCACGAAGATTTCTGGCCGTTATAGGCCCGCACATACAAGTTATCATTCGTAACCACAGACCAAATCCAGGTTGGCGTTCCATAAGTGGTTCCGTCACGATAAAATGGAGAAACCTTCATATCATCAGCTCCGCTAAATTCTTTTAGTTGTGCTGCATTCCATTTTTCCGCCGCCATTGTAATCACCTTTCTTAATTAAGCTTCGGTGTAAACTTTCTTCGCCAGTGTCATCGCTGTCCAGGCTTTGGGCCAACCGGCATAAAAAGCGAGTTGGGTAATGGCTTCCACCATCTCATCCTTAGTCACGCCGTTCTGTTTCGCCGTTTCTAAATGAAACTGCAACGGTCCAAAAATGCCTTGCGAAATCAGGCTGGTACACGTGATTAGGCTTCGTTCCTTGGCAGGAAGTTGTTGTTCCCGCGACCAAATCTCTCCGAACAAAACGTCATCGTTCATTTCGGCAAACTTCGGGGCAAAATCCCCAAAGTTATCGTGTCCTGCGGTTTGTTTTTGCGCCATCGTTATGCTCCTAACTGATCGTATTCGGCATCAGAAACTGGTTCTAAGAAGTCAGATTTTCCACTGGTAATCGCAATGTGGGAGAACCAACTATCCTGGGTCGCTCCATGCCAGTGTTTAATGTTCTTTTTGGTGACCACTACGTCCCCGGGAACGAGGTGGCGGGCTGGTTTGCCGGCTTCCTGGTACCAACCTTCGCCACCCGTTACGAGCAAAATCTGGTAACCATAGTGGACGTGCCAGTTGTTTCGCGTTCCCGGTTCGAAGGTCACGTTTCCCACTCCCGCATCGATGTCAGGATCGGCAACTAGGGTATCCAAAAAACTCTTCCCAGTAAAGAATTTACCGTACGGGTTATCCTCACCGAGGGGGAAAATTACTCCCTGTTTGACGTTTTCATTTTTAACTTCGTTTGCCATGTTCATACTCCTTTAATTAATCCGCTCAAATTTAATATCTATTAAACAAACTGTGGGGTTTCCCCATCTGTTCCTGGTTTTGAAATTCCTAAACTTTCATTTTGATATTTTTTTGGATCCACAATAATTTTAACAATTAAATCAGCAATACTTTTCCTTGAAATTGTCGTTCCTTGAAACGGCTCACCTTTTTTCGTTAATTCATAGTCCACTTCGGGTTGATTAGACATATAAGCAGCACGAATGATTGTATAAATAATTTCATGATTACTCTCAATTTCAGCAGCAGCCGTTCTCGTGTCTTCCATAACATTATGTCCCACCGATTCTTCAACCCATGATCCAAATGGATCTGGAACTTCATGATAGAGTCCTAGTCCGGTTACATAGATTAATCGTTTAACCTGATTTTGATTCATTGCTCTTACAATATTTTTAACCATGGGGGCAAAAACTCCCCCTAAATTAACGTAAACTAGATTTGCTCCCTGGATGGCATCATTAACGGAACTAAAATCATTAGCATCTCCCTCAACCAACTCAACATTCCTAGCAGTAGCAATTTCTGTGGGAATTCGGCTACTATTTCTGGCAAATAATTTCATTTCTAAGTCATGATCATTAAGTAATTTTCGTTCCACTAATTTAGCAATTTGACCATTGGCACCAATAATCGTAATTTTTTGCAATTCTATCAACCTCCCATCAATAATTTCTTAATCTCTGCTTCAGTTATTAAGATACAACTTATAGTGAACTATAAGTCAAACAAAAAAAGCACTAAAAGTGCTTTTTTATTAACTAATGATTAACGTGCCAATTAATTAAATTTTTAGTTCTAGCAACATCAGGACGATCAGCTTGATTAAACATGCTAACGTCGGTGTTTAAAGAACTAATCATTTCCATTTCCGTAGGACTTAACTCAAAATCAAAAATTGCAAAATTGGATTCAATTCGATTTTGATGAATAGACTTGGGAATTGTAACAATGTTGCGCTGATTTAACCAACGCAGAATCACATTTCCTACTTTTGTCTGATGTACATTTGCAATTTCTTGTAACTGAGGGTTATGAAAAATACCATTTTTTCCTTCTGCAAACGGAGCCCACGCTTCTGCTACTACATCGTTACTTTGTAAATAAGAAACGTTTTTGGTCTGCTGATAAAACGGGTTAATTTCAATTTGATTAACCATTGGCTTAATTTCGTTAATCTGCAAGAATTGTTCCACTAACTCCGGGGGAAAATTAGAAACTCCAATTGCCCGTACAGTACCATCCCGATATAAGTCTTCTAATGCTCGCCAGGCTCCCCAAACATCCCCGATTGGTTGATGTAATAAGACTAAATCTAAATAATCAGTTTTTAATAGTTCCAACGAACGAAACACAGACTGCTGGGTTTGCTGATATCCATAATCTTGGAGCCAAACTTTAGTGGTTACAAATAATTGATCTCTTGAGACGTTACTATTTTTAATTGCATTTCCTACCGCTGCTTCATTCTGATAGGCAACCGCTGTATCAATTAGTCGATAGCCAGTTGCTAATGCCATCCCCACCGCTTTTTCCGTTTCACTTGGACTAGCTTGAAAAACACCGAATCCCAACATAGGCATTTTTACATTATTGCTTAAAGTTTGATAATTCATTTTATTTCCTTCTTCCAGACAAATTGATTAATAAATAAGGCTAGCAGGCATCCAATTGTGGCTACCATAAAAATATGTTGAATCCCGCCAAACGCAATTACACGCATTTGGTGTAATAATGACTGTGGTACCTCCTTTACCGCTGGTGTTCCTAATTGATTAATTAAATTCATACTAATTTTAGGATTGTGTTTAATTCCACTTCTAATTTGTTGTACATACATCGTCCCAAAAATAGAAACAAAGAGGGTTTGTCCCAAGGTCCGTGCCAGCAAACTAAAAGTCGTGGCAATGTTAATTTGCTTTTTATCAACGTCATTTTGGACCGCCACCTGGAGTGGTGACATTCCTAGTCCTTGCCCAATTCCAATAAAAATCCCGCCTACAATAATCAATCCCAGCTGAACGTTCATTGGCAATAACGACAATAAGATTCCCGCTAGCAAAAAATTAACTGCTGCTAAAGCAGTAATTCTTTGAAAGGTAATGAACTTCATTAAGCGAGATACTACCTGCGTTGCTATAATTAGTGCTACAGAACATAACATCATCGTGGAACCACCTATCGTAGCGCTTTTCCCCAAGATTGATTGGGCCCACATGGGAGCATAAACACTATAGGCCGTAAACAATCCATAAAATAGAATCATAATGAGATTTTTACCCATGTAAAATTTATTTTCCAAAATGACATGCGGAATAATGGGATTATCACTTCTTCCTTCGATCCACCAAAAAAGAAAACCTAATCCCAAGATCACAAGTAAGCAAGCCAATAATGACCAAATTGACAAAGTTGTTTGGGTAACAAATAAAATCATTGCCAACCAAATGACTAAGGTTGAGATTCCATATCCATCAATTGGCTGTTTTTGCTTTTTAGGCGTTTGCTCAAGATAAAAATGCTGCAATAACATGATGGCCAAGAGACCAATGGGAACGTTAATTCCAAACGTCCAACGCCATCCGAATGAATCTACAATTATTCCGCCGATAACTGGTCCTAAAATAACAGATAATCCATATGAAGCTGTAACCCACGTCAGTGCTTTGGCTCTTTCAACTGGATTAGGATATAAATCAGCATAAATAATAAATGGAATAGCAACCATCCCACCAGTCCCAATTCCCATCAGCGCCCGAGCAATAATTAAAAGATAAATATTGGGAGCTAGTGCCCCTAGCAATGAAGCAATTACGAAAACAATTGCTGACAATTGAAACGCTAGCTTATTCCCAATTCTTTCTCCCACATCACCCCAAATAATTGTGGAGACTGCAACAAAAAATAAAAAAAATAGAGGTTAATAAAGCTAATTGGTTGGTACCATGCAAATCACTCAAGATAGACGGCAACGCCGTATTAATTACCGTCGAATCTAAACCACCCATAAAATTAGCCAATAACAACGCAAACGTAGAAATTCTAACTGCTGTTTTATTCATGTATTCCTCCCTCTTTCTATATTTCAGGAGTAACATTACACCTTGGAGTTCACTCCAAAGCAATAAAAAAGGAGCAACAAATTTTGCTCCTGTTACCTATTTAGTTAGCTTGTCCTCAGCTGCACGCATGTGATCATCATAATGATCTAGTTTATATGTTAATAAAGCTAATGCTTGTTCAATTTCATGTTTTCGCTGAAGCATTAGGTTAACTTCAGACCTTAAAATCACTTTTTGCTCCACAGCATTATCATCATCGTCATCAACTAAATCAATGTATTTTTTCAGTGACTTCACTGACATTCCAGCTGCACGCATTTGTCTGGCAAATTTAATGCGCCGAATAATCCCTTCATCAATTTGTCGGTTCCCCACTTGATCTCGCTTGATGCGTGGAATCAATCCAATTTTTTCGTAATAACGAATTGTATCAGATGATGTTCCGGTAGCCTCGCTGGCTTGTTTAACATTCATAATTTTGGTATTTTTCAACGATTATTTCATCTCACTAGCTTAATTTTCTGTCTTAAACTGTTGCAAATACTCCGCAAACGTTTCGGAATCCTGAATTGAATGGTCCAACTTACCTTCGTACCAATCGATTTTGTGCGTCAGGACCTCTAAGTGGTGCTGCGTTTCCCGAATCTGAGCCAAGCTCCGTTCCCGAACGTTTTGTAACAGCTCCTTTCGTTGTTCAATCGTAGCATCCCCCTGGGCCCGCCAGGTGATGTAGCGTTGCATCTCATTCATCGACATTCCGGTGCCCTTCAGGTGCATAAGAAAATGCACCCAGCCAACGTCCTGCTCCGTATAGAAGCGGCGCTGGTGTTGATCACGCTGGGGAACAATCAAATTTTCCCGCTCATAATAGCGCAGGGTGTAAGTTGATAATCCCGTTTTTTTCGCAAAGGCTCCAATCGAATAGTGTTCACTCGTAAGCGTCATCTCCTTTCCTCCTGTTAGCATTATGTTATTCCTTTGAGTCCACTCTAAGTCAACGACTTAGAGTCTGTTTTTGCATAAAAAAACCAACTTTCCAGCTGGTTAACGTTGTTTTTACTCATCTTTAAGGTCAAATTTGTGCCAGTACTGCGCTAAATACTGAGTCGTTAGGCTCGTTGGGTGCTGCACTAATTCGGCAGGCGTCCCAGCTGCCATCAGTTTTCCTCCGGCTGCCCCACCCTTGGGTCCAAGATCGATTAGATAATCGGCGTTCGCTATCAACTCCAAATCATGCGTGATGATGATAATCGTTGCGCCCCGTTGTTTAAGGCGATTCATCACGCCGAGGAGCGTTTGCACGTCTAAGGGATGCAGACCAATCGAAGGTTCATCAAAGACAAAGAGCGTCCGCGCCTGCTTCTTACCAAGGTGGTTAATTAATTTAAGCCGTTGGGCCTCTCCACCCGACAAGCTCGGCGTACTCTCACCCAAGTGGAGGTACCCCAGTCCGACGTCAACTAACGTTTGTAACGTGCGGTAAATGGGAGCTTCATCCTGAAATACCGGTAATGCATCTCGAACAGACAGCTGCAGTAACTCCACGATTGATTTTCCGTGCCATTTAATGGTTTGAATCTCATCGTTATAGCGATTCCCGTGGCAGACGGGACAGGTCTGTTGAATGTCTGGCAGATACTGAATATCTAACGAGATGACACCCAGGCCCCCACAGTGGGGACAAGCCCCCTTTTTGTTGTTATAGGAGAAAGCCGAAACGCCGTAGTGGTGCTGTTTGGCCTCCGGGAGCGCGGCAAATAGCTTGCGCAACTGGTCCATGATGTTGGTATAGGTCGCCAAACTCGACCGGGCGTTTTTGCCCACTGGCTTAGCATCCACACTGACAACGTGGTTCAGCTTGGTGTCCAGCAGTTGCACTTGTGGTGGCAATGCTTGCCCCCGGGCTTGCGCTTTGAGAGCGGGTACGAGACTATCCACGATCAAACTAGTCTTTCCAGCTCCCGAAAAACCGGTCACCGTCGTGATTTGATTGCCAGGAATCGTCACCGTTAAATCGTGCAAATTAAAGTAATCTCCGATCTGCACCGTGGTCGCTAATTCCCCGGCCGTTTTCGCACTGGCCACCTTGGGGTGCATGACGGACGCCGTCCCAGCAATGAAGGGCCCGATTAGGGAACTCGGATTCTTCTGCAGTTGCCGTGGCGTTCCGGTTGCGATGACTTGCCCGCCTTGTGCACCGGATCCCGGTCCAATTTCAATGACCCAATCGGCCGCCGCAATAATGTCAACGTCATGATCAACCACCACGAGGGAATTCCCCTGGTTAATTAAGGCACGAAAGACGTGCAAGAGCCCCCGTACGTTATCAGGATGAAGCCCAATCGACGGTTCGTCTAACACGTACAAAACCCCGGTCGTCTCCGTCCGCAGGGTTTTCGCTAGTTGAATCCGTTGCAATTCACCCGTCGACAACGTATTGCTACTCCGGGCTAAGGTTAGATAGTCGAGGCCCAGTTCTAACAACGGATGAAGGGTTTCTTGGAGATTTTGAAATAACACCGTTGCCATGTTCTGCATGTCAGCTGGGAGTTCATGTTTGGTATCTGCTTCCCAGTTCTCCAAGTCACCGAGCGCTAGATCAGCCACTTCCGCAATGTTTTTGTGTCCGACCAGTTGGGTCAATAGATCCGGATTCAGGCGGCTCCCGTGACACACGGGGCACACCGAAAAGTGGAAGAACTGGTTGATTTTTTGCAGGGACCGTTCGCTTTTCGCCGTTTTAAGCGAGTCATAGACGGCTGCATAGGCATTCTCATACAAAGTGTTATCCGTATGAAAGACCCGCCCCGTCGACGTCCGAAAGTCCACCGGATACTGCTTTTTGGCCCCGTGCAGGACAATCTCCTTTTCGTGCTTCGTCAGGTCGCGATACGGAACATCCGTCCGCACGCCTAACGTGGCGGCAACCGTCGGCATGAAATTCCGCCCCGGCAAGTGCCAGGAGGCGACGGCTCCCTCATCGAGGGTCAGATTTTCATCACCAATTAGCTTGCTCTCATCTAACTCCCGAACCTTTCCCGTTCCGTTACACTTGGGGCACCGACCGGCCGCATTAAAGGAAAAATCCTCGGCCGATTTGGCCTGAAACTGCGCCCCACACACCGGACAGGTTAACTGGCCCATGGCGCTTGAATCAGCCGGTAAATCCATCGCTTGCGCAATTTTTAAACTAGGTGGTAACCGGTGCCCGTTGGGACACACCGGCGACCCTAAACGCGAAAATATCAAACGCACCACGTTGAAAATCTCGGTCATTGACCCCACCGTTGACCGTTCGGACGGGACATCTGGTCGTTGCCGGAGGGCAAGGGCCGAGGGAATGTGTTTCACCTCTTGGACCTGGGCTCCCTTACTCTGACTAATCCGCCGGCGGGTGTACGTCGACAGGGCCTCTAGATAGCGTCTTGAACCCTCTGCGTATAAAATTCCCATTGCCAACGAACTTTTTCCTGAGCCCGACCGGCCCGAGATGGCCACGAACTGGTTTAAGGGAATGTTGACGTTGATGTTTTTTAAGTTATGAACGTTGCCACCCCGAACTTCAATCTGGGTAACCTGGTTTTGCTTATCAACCATTATTTTATCTCCATTAACTACTTTGCTTCATTATCCAAAATCATTCCGGTTCATCATGTTGCTGATGCCAGGCTTTGATTTGTGCCAAGCGCGCCTTAAACCGGGCTTCGTTGCCAGAGTCGGTGGGAAGATAGTATTCCCGACCGGCAAGGTCTGGTGGCATCGTCTTCATCGTCGTCAGTTTATCCGGATGCGCGTGTGCTAGTTGGTAATCCTTGCCGTAACCCAACTCTTTCATTAATTTAGTCGGAGCGTTGCGAAGCTGCAACGGAACTGGATCATTAATGGTCTGCTTCACGTCCTTTTTCGCGGCCAAGCGCGCCTTGTAAATCGCATTCGACTTCGGCGCGAGGGCTAAATACGTCACCGCTTCTACGAGATGAACGTCACATTCTGGCATCCCAATCAACTGACAGGCTTGAAACACGTTAATCGCCACGTTTAAAGCATTGGTATCAGCAAGACCCACGTCTTCACTGGCAAACCGGACCAGTCGTCTCGCGATGTACAAAGGATCTTCGCCCCCTGCAAGCATCCGTGAAAGCCAGTAAATGGCGGCATCTACATCACTATTGCGCATTGACTTATGCAGGGCGGAAATTAGGTTATAATGTTCCTCGCCATTTTTATCATAGAGCACGAATTTTTGGCTAATCAACTGACTTAAATCAGCAGCGGTAATCGTGACCACATTCTGGGCGCGGTGCCCGTTTAAAACTGCCATTTCGAGCGTGTTCAGTGCAATCCTGGCATCCCCGTTTGCAAAGGTCGCAATCGCCTGAAGCTCAGCGGAACTAATTTTAATCGTTTGCTTAGGAAATCCGGCAGGATGATTGAGCGCATGCTGCAGTAACTCCACAATGTCTGCCACTTGGAGGGGTTTTAACACAAACACCTTACACCGTGACAATAAGGCCGAGTTAATTTCAAACGAAGGATTTTCCGTCGTTGCCCCGATTAGGGTGATGCTGCCCTGTTCCACATACGGTAAAAACGCATCCTGTTGGGCCTTATTGAACCTATGAATTTCATCGACAAAAACCATCGTCTTTTGGCCGACTTCCCGCTCGACTTCGGCCTGTTGCATAATTTTTTTGATCTTACTGATGCTACTATCAACCGCACTGAAGCTAATGAAATGCGCCTGGGTTTGCCGGGCAATGATTTCAGCTAACGTAGTTTTGCCAGTTCCCGGTGGTCCCCAAAATATCATCGAGGACACCTGATCATTCTCAATAATTTCGCGTAAAATTTTACCTGGACCCAAAAGTTGTTGCTGACCGACAAACTCTGCTAGAGTGCGGGGCCGCACCCGGCTAGCGAGGGGGGCATTGGCTTCCTCATTTGCAAAAAGTGATTCCTGTCGCAAGTTACTTACCACCTTCCCTTGATAAACATGGGTTAAAACTTGATAATTAATCTTAACTACATTATACAGTGTCCCGTTACGTTACAGTCAAAAGGATGGCTCATGCTAAAAATCAGTGCAATGGCAAAATTAGCCCATACGACCCGCCGAACCCTCATCTTTTATGATGAAAAGGGGATTTTCAAACCGCACCATCGTGACCAAAATGGTTACCGTTATTACGCCTACAACCAACTCTATGATTTAACTTTCATTCTTGGGTTACGCAAGTTAGGAGTTTCTCTAAGTGACATCCAAGCCATTAGAAACACCGACCAGCAAGCGCTCGCTGCCGATAAATTAATTGGAATCCAGACCCAAATTAACCGTAAAATAACTGAATTAACTGAGATTCAAACCATCATCAATAATCGATTGCAGCAAACTAAGCGGCCCCCAATTCCTCTATATCAGCCCGTCCTTCGCAATGATCCTGCAATGGCCTTTTGGTGTTCTCGCCAATCCGTTAATTGTACTGAGGAGGAAGTTGCCCAGCTCTTCTCTGAATTTTATCAACAATTTCCGCAATTAGCAGCGCTGGATACGAACCAATCTGGGTTTTTAACTACGTTAGGAGTCAATAATCCAGCTGGCTATGCAACAGCTTCATTTCGAATCATCCGAGAAGTTAATCACCAACCAAATGAACTCTTGATTCCGGTCATTAATAAACCCGCGGGGTTATTCGTTGGGATTCACGTTGAAAACACCCTAGCCGGCATTCACCGGGGCCTCGTAGCACTCAAAGCGTTTTGTCAGCGGAAAAAAATTTCAACCGAGGATTATCTGTGGCAAATTAACGATGATAACCAGTTCGTTAGTAACGGGGCCTCGCGTTGTGGTTGGTTGGAATTTAGAGTTGTTAACCACTAACATGCACAGTGCCAGCCCGTAACCATTCAGTAAAAAAGGACGGTAGTAAGCAACCTTACTGCCGTCCTTTTTACATTGCTACTTTAACCTATCTCCATTAGCCCAGTTGATACTTAGTTAGAATCTCATCCACAATCAGATCCGGCGACTGATTCGCATCCACAATCAAATCTGCGCACCGTTGGTAGTTGGCTTGCCGCGCGACTTTCAGGGCCGCCAGTTTGGCAAGGTCGAGCTGCTTTGCCAGCGGACGCTGTTCATCCGCCTTAACCCGTTCGTACGCTGTTTCCGGGGCAATTTCCAGTAAAACTACGGGCGCGGGCTGCCGGTGTAAGAGAGACCGGTTCTGCGCTTGAGTAGGGACTCCTCCGCCCGTTGCTAAAATCCCAGGCTGGGAGATTTGTTGGGCTAACGCCTGCGTTTCTAAGCGCCGAAACCCCGCTTCGCCCTGCTCCGCAAAAATAGTAGCAATCGATTGCTCGGCGGTAGTCACGATCACCTGATCGAGATCGGTCACGGGAAGCCCCAACCGTTGTCCCAAGCGCCGACTAATCGTAGTCTTTCCGCTCCCCATAAACCCAATCAAAATCAAGTCCATCTTAATCCCTCCTCACGATGTGATAGTCAGGTGCTAACCACGTTGCCGCTGCCTGTGCATCCTGTGCGGTACTAAACGTCAGTTGTAAAATCCCGTTAACTTCCTCGCGCACTTCTAAAATCTGGATGTTCACGAGGTTTAAATGCTGCTCAGCCAGTAACGTCGTGATGTGCGCCAACGTCCCCGGCTGATCCGGAATGTCTAAGAACAGATCATAAAAGCCCGCTCCCCGGTTATCATCATGCTGCTCCAACTGCTGACGACTTTGTTGTGCGCGTTGAAAGTAGGCCAGCAACGCGTCTCCGTCCTGATCATCAATGGCGGTTTTAATGCGTTGCAACGTTTCCATGTAAGTAGCTACCTGCGCGCTCACAACCGGACCGTTATTCAACAAAATTGACTGCCACATCGTCGGATCCGCGGCGGCAATTCGCGTCATTGACTTAAAGCCCCCCGCGGCCACCCGTAGTCCGAGTGGATCGGATTGTAAAGCTTGCTGGGCCTGGTTCACCAGCCCGGCGGCTAACACATGGGGTAAGTGGCTCACCTGCCCGACTAGGTAATCATGCCGGGCGGGGGTAATCGTAACGAATTTAGCCCGAGTGGCGGCTAACAAGTGCTGTAATTGTTGCGCCGCGCTACGTTCTGCGTTTGTTTGGGGCGTCTGAAAGTAAAAGGCATTCTCAAACAGATCCGCTCGGCCCGCTCGTACACCGGTTTTGTGGGAGCCCGCCATCGGATGACCGCCGACAAAGACCGCCGGAGTCGCAGCCAGTGCCTGACTAGCCGCGACGATACTCTGTTTGGTACTCCCCACGTCGGTTACAATCGTGCCGGGCTTTAACGACCGGTGGGCTAACTCGGTTAACGTCTGTTTAATCTGGTCAACCGGAGTAGCAAGGATAATCACATCCGCTTGGTTAACTAGGTCTAAACCCTGACTGACCTTATCCACTAACTGATGCGTCTGCGCATATTCCAGTTGGGTTGGATTCTGATCACTTCCAATGATGGTCACGGGCGCGGGTCCCTGCTTCAAAGCCCGTGCTAACGAACTCCCTAACAACCCAAAGCCGTGAATCAAAACCGTTGTCATTAGCTGCCCTCCCGTAAGTGCTCCAAATCGGTGAAAAACTGTGGATAGGAAACGGCCACGGCGCTTTCGTTCTGCAAGGTCAACGGTGTCTGACTTCGCAACGCGGCGATGGCTAACATCATGCCAATGCGATGGTCACCGTGGCTATCCAACTGGGTGGTCTGGGGCTGCCATTCTGGTCGACCTGTGATGGCCAATCCATCTGGATACTCGGACACCGTGACCCCCAGCTTTTCTAGTTCCGTTTTTAACACCGCAATCCGATCGGTTTCTTTCACCCGCAACTCGGCCGCACCCCGAATCGTACTGGTTCCATTCGCCGTGGCGGCCAGGAGGGCTACTAACGGTAATTCATCAATGACAGCTGGAATCTCTGAGGCCGTCAGGTGGATCGGCCGTAATTGCTGGCTCCGCACGATTAAATCACCCCGGGGTTCGCCCGCACTCGTCATTGGTTGGACGGTGACATCCGCACCCATCTCCGTCAGCACGCGCAAAATTCCGGTCCGCGTCGGATTTAAATTAACGTTGGTCAGGCGAATTTCAGAATTAGGCACAATCGTAGCCGCCACCAAAAAGAAAGCCGCGGAAGACAAATCACCAGGCACCACCACGGTCTGCCCCGTGAGCTGGGGATGCGGCTGTAAGGTGATTGTCCGGTGATCAGCAGCTGTGGTGACCTCTGCGCCAAACTGGCGCAACATGATTTCCGTATGATCACGGGTTGGCAGTTTTTCAACCACCACCGTCGGTTCAGGAGCCGTTAACCCGGCTAGTAACACCGCACTCTTAACCTGCGCACTCGCCACGGCTAACCTAACCGTTCCGCCATGCACTGGTCCCCCGTGTACATGGGCCGGTAGCGTTCCCGCCTCGGTTAGATCAATCGTCACTCCCAGTTCTGCCAGGGGAGTCGTAACCCGTTGCATCGGTCGCTGCTGTAGAGATGCATCTCCGACCAGCGTACTGGTAAACGGAGCACCACTTAATAGACCCATCAAGAGCCGGGTCGTCGTCCCAGAATTGCCCATCTCCAAAGGGGCTGTGGGCGCCGTAAAATGTTGCGCGCCGCCTTGGCCCTGCACCGTAACCTGGGTTCCCTGCCGTTCAATGATAACGCCCACGTCCCGCAAGGCTTGTAACGTGTGCAGGCAGTCCGCTCCGGGTAACCAGTGTTCAATCGTAGTGGTTCCGGTCGCCACCGCTCCGAGCATTAGGGCGCGGTGCGAAATACTCTTATCGCCTGGTACCTCCAGTTGACCGTGGAGACCGTGTGGCGCTGATTCTAACTTTCGCATGTTTCATCCTCCTGTACCTGATAAACCGTCCAGACCATGTCAACCTGCCATCGTTTCAGTACGGTTTCAGCTGGCTGTAGGTTAGCCTGGTTAGTAACGCAAAATTCTCCATCCCGTTGATACGCCTGATACGCGGCCCACTTACTGGGGGCATAGCGAAACTGGGTCTTCGCTGGCAACCTGTGCTGGACCACCTCCGCGGTAGCGGGATGCAGATCTACAATCCCGGTGTGGCGCTGACTGTGGACTAACACCAACGGATCGAGCGGATGGGTAAAAACATCAACGAGCTGCCACCGCTCTAGATACCGGTAGTGGAGCGTCCCCCAGTCGGTTCCATCCGCCAATTGGAGCGCTGCGGGCAGGAGTATCTGTGCGCCCGGATCCTGCTCAACCGCCTGCAGCACGGCGGGAAAACTCGGATGCAATTGCAATTGCCAGTCAACGTCTGGATGCCGGCGTTCATAAACTAGGGCCGCCCGGTAACAATCCGTGGATTGCGGTCCCAAGGTATGCAATGTTTTCGTCGGTTGCATGTTAATAGTCCGCCAACTCTTGACGATAGGCGGCTACTTGTTCCTGTAACCGGCCAAGGCTACTACCGTCAAAGGTATCCGTGATAACCTTAGCTAACTCAATGGCCACCACACTTTCGATGACCAAGGACGCTGGAACAATCGCGGTCGTATCAGAACGCTCCACGTTCGCTTTTTTCGCTTCCTTGGTATTCACATCTGCCGTTGGCAACGGTTTATACAGGGTTGGAATTGGCTTCATGGCGGCGTTTACAATGATGGGCATCCCGTTCGTCATGCCACCCTCAAAGCCACCGAGGTGGTCACTCGCTCGTGACCAGTGGTTAGTTTCGTCCCAATTAATTGGATCCATGACCTGACTCCCAAAGCTTTGGGCGGCAGTGAACCCAGCCCCGATGCTAACTCCCTTCATGGCGTTCACCCCCATCACGGCGGCCGCTAACTTTGCATCTAACTTGGTATCCCAGTTAACGTAACTTCCGAGTCCTGCTGGCACGTTTTCCGCGATTACCCGAATGATGCCACCGACGGTATCGCCATCTCGCTTTGTTTGATCAATGAGGTCATGTACCGCACTCACTTCCGTCTGGTCCACCATCCGGAGGTCATTTTCCTGAATCGCGCTGGTAATCCGAGCAACATCATGCGTGGGGACCGCCGTCCCACCAATGGGACCGACTTGGGTCACAAACCCAACTAGATCAATCCCTAACTGCCGTAGCAGTTGCTTACAGATGTTTCCAATCGCGACCCGCATCGCAGTTTCGCGCGCCGATGAGCGTTCCAAGACATTCCGCAGATCGCGGTACCGATACTTCATTCCTCCAACTAAGTCGGCATGCCCAGGCCGGGGCCGTTCCACCTTTCGCAGGGTATTTTGGGGCGTTGCTGCTGCAGTTGGGTCCATAATCTGACTCCAATGAGCGTGATCCCGGTTTTGAATGACCAGGGCAATCGGGCTGCCGAGCGTAATGCGATGGCGCACGCCACCGACAATTTGCACTTGATCGTGTTCAATCTTTTGCCGGTTCCCCCGTCCATAACCTCCCTGACGGGCGGCTAAGGCGGCGTTAATTTCTGCAATGTCTAATTCTAAACCGGCCGGAACGCCAGTGACGATCCCAGTTAACTGGGGACCGTGTGATTCTCCTGCTGTAACGTAATTAAGCATGGTTATCCTCCTTGATTGTGTGCTTTTCCCATTTTTTGGTCGTGTTCATCAATGCCTGATAAATTTCTAAGATCGCGCTCTGTTCCGCTTGATCAGCAACTGCCTCCTGAACTTGCCGTAATACAGCTTGTTCTCGCGTAGGATCAAA
The DNA here is from genome assembly GCF_024029335.1 of Fructilactobacillus myrtifloralis. Lineage (NCBI taxonomy): Bacteria > Bacillati > Bacillota > Bacilli > Lactobacillales > Lactobacillaceae > Fructilactobacillus > Fructilactobacillus myrtifloralis. The sequence goes on from NZ_CP097116.1 coordinate 783,501, forward strand.
AATCGGCCATCCGTGGTGCTGTTTGATTGCCGCAATCTGCTGGGCCGTTGTTAGTCGTTTAACCAGTAATGGAATTAACTGAGCATCAATGGCTTGCATCTCTTGGCGTGCTGTTTGCAGTGATTCTGACATCCCACTTCCTCCTTTAGTTTACTTTTGTGTTCGAACCGCCAAACGTTTCCAATAACTCACGCACCGTTGTTACCGAGAGTTGCCCCGGCGCTGACTGCTGTTTTCCGGTGGCAAAGGTGATTGCTGAGCCAAATAAATTCCCAGTAACCCGGGTGAGCTTTCCTAAATCACCCATGGCCATTGTCACTAGCGGACAGCCCAGTGTCTGCCGGGCCTCATCGGTGGCCGCTAACAATGTAAGAACATCCGCTGCTGTGTGGGGCATCGTAGCCATTTTCACAACATCTACTCCGCTAGCTGCCATTGCTTGTAAAGTCTGGCGTAATTCCGTTAAAGGAGGCGTGCCCTGAAAATGGTGTTGACTAAGAACCAGCGGACACTGACTTTGTTGTAAGCGTTGCAATGAGGATGGTGAAATCGTGTTCCATTCCACGTCTACTGCTTGAACCCACGAAGCTTGAACGAGACGCTGCAATAAGCGCTGGTAAGCGTCTGCCTCCAGAGTCCCAGCTCCACCTTCGGCAACCGTACGGTAAGTCACCAGTAATGGAAGCGGTGCCACCTCCTGTTGTAGCCGCAACCCCCAAGCATCTAACTGCTCCCAATCAGTCACTGCCTGATAACTGTCAATTCGCCACTCAATTAAATCGGGTGCCAGCGACTTTACGTACTGCGCCTGCGCCATAATTTCTGCTATCGTGGTCGCAACAATAGGGACGGCAACCTTAGTCTGCTTGCCGATCGTTACTGGACCAATCTGAACTACTTTAACCATGTGGTTACTCCTCGTTAAACAATACTTGGTGTACGTGCTCAACCGGCATTTCATGGCCAGTCCATAACTTAAACGCGGCGGCGCCCTGTTCTAGCATCATTTCCAAACCATTCATTACGGTCTTAACTCCGGCTTGATGTGCAACTTGCATAAGCTTAGTAGTCCGGGGAGCATAGACGGTGTCATACACAATTAAATCTGCCGGTAACCAGTTCGGGTCATTAATCAAACTCTGGTTCGCTAGCGGTTTCATTCCAACCCCCGTGGCATCCACTAGAATCCGTGCAGTTTGCAGTGAGCTCCGTAACTTGGCTTGCTCAGCAAGGGGATGCAGATGTGCCGTAGCGTCCGTCTGTTCGTTAATAATCTTTGTTAAGCGTTGGGCAGCTTCCCATTGTCCATCTTGACGATTAAAAATATCAAACTCGCGTACTCCATCTAAAGCGGCTTGAATCCCAATGGCGGTTCCTGCGCCACCGGTTCCAATTAAGGTCATCTTTTGTCCGCGAATGTCTAACTTATGTTTGGCTAGGGAGCGCATAAATCCAATTCCATCGGTATTATAACCAGTGAGCACGCCATCGTCGTTCACCACGGTATTGACCGCATTGATTAATTCCGCGGCCGGATCAATCTGATCCAATAATTCAAGGACAATTCGTTTATTTGGCATCGAAATATTGGTCCCCCGCATCTCTAACGTTCGCACCGATTGGATGGCAGCCGGTAGGTGGGCTTGGTCCACTTCAAACGCTAGGTAAACATAATTCAAGCCCAAATCAGCAAACGCTAAATTATGCATCGTGGGTGACATCGAATGCCGAATGGGCGTTGCCATAAGGCCAATCAAAATAGTATGTCCATCAATCTCATTTCGCATGGTTCTCATCCTTTCTCAACTTAATTGCTCCAGTGGCTCCCACAGCTAAGCAAATTCCCAACAGGGCAATCAATAGATTGGCACTAAATGCTAACTGCAAACTAGTTTTTGATAACCACCCACTCAGCAGTGGTACCAATAGTGAAGCTAGACTTCCAAAAAAGTAAAAGGTTCCAGTTACCAATCCCCGTCGGTGGGGATAAAGGTTCATGAACCAGGTCAATCCTAGTTGCATTACTCCACTCGCGGCACAAACTCCAAACAACCAACTCCCGATTTCAACGACCAGCGGTACCGTTCCAAAGACAACCAACAGGAGTGCTACTAATGTCCCTAGGTTAAACCCAATCAAGAGCCATTTTTCCGATCGTTCTCGTTTCAAGTATCCATAGAGCGCTAAAACTCCAATGATGGAACCAATGCTGTAAAGCGATAATAACCAGTGGGATAAGTCCGTGGAAAAATGTAACTGTCGTTCGGCGAACAGTGTGATCCATTGGGTAAACCAAATCATTACTGCCATCGCCGTAAATCCATATAATGCTAAACATCCCGTAGCTAACCACCGCCGACCGTGCCCCATCGTAATTTGAGTGGTAGGTTGCGTTGCCGTTCCGCTGAATGGTTGGGGAAACCGGACAAACAATAAGTTAACCATACTACCCAAAATTAACAGTGCCATTACCACAAACGTCCAGCCAAACCATAGATGATGCTGAGCTAGGCTAGTCACAAGCAGGGGTAAAATGAATTCTCCGACCGAGATGAACGCCTTCAAAATGACTGTCCCGGCTCCGTGGCCGTCGTTAATTTCCACTAACGTCGTGTAAGTCCCTGCATCAAGTGCTGAATTACCGATTCCAGCTAACAAAGCGAGCCCGTACGCAATCACTAAATTTGTGGTAGACACCATCCCAATTGCAAACCCAAAGTAACAGGCAAGTCCCAGGTACACAAAGTTTTTCCGGGAAAACCGGTCCGACAGCCATCCCGTTAACGGGTACGCAATCAGCCGCCCAATTCCAACTCCTGACATAACATAGGACACCACTGCGATCGTGGTTTGCCAACTGGTGGCCAAACTCGTCATGTTTTGCGCCAGGATAATCAGTGCAAAGCCGTGAATGAAATAATTAAAGTATAAACTCCAACTTAACCGCCGCTTATGAATTACCATAACCTACTCCTTTCAATTGCAACAAAAAAAACCAGTCCGGCTAACCAACGTTAGTCTGACTGGTTTAAAAATTACGCTCATGGAATTACTTCTACCTGCCGAAGCAAACTGACAATGAGTCCCAGTTAGAATAACGTTGGTTCACGCATCTAACTGAGTCCCTTAAACTACTCCACTTAGATACGAACGGTCCCGTTCGCACCTACAGCTCGGCGAACGGCTACTGAAAATAAGTGAAGTAATAAAAGTTGGACCAAGTGGTCGTCATTGACAAACTTTGAACTGGCATGAGAATTAATTCCTTTCTAAATCTGAATTACATTCATTAAAACACGAAAATTAATTCAAGTCAACAAGTTCTTTGGGTAGTTTATGGAAATAATCCAGTTTAGTCGCTCTGATTATTCGGTTTTAATTTTAGTCAAAAAAAAGACCCGCAGATGCGGGTCTTTTTCAAAAGCTAATTACATGCTTATTTGTTTAATGGTTCCCATTTCCAGTTCGTTACTTCTGGTAAATCAGTACCTTCAGCACGGATGTAACGGTTGTGCTTGTCAACCATTGCATTCATTTCTTGAATGAATTCTGGGTGCTTTTCAGCTAAACCAGGAACATTTTCAACAACGTCTTTAGCAAGGTCGAACCGGTCTAATTGGTTCAAGACCCGCATATCGAATGGCGTAGTGATATCACCGTTTTCACGGTAACCGTGTACGTCAACGTTGTGGTTGTCACGGTCGAAGAAGATCGTTCTGATGATGTCTTCGAAGCCGTGGAAGGCAAACAGAACGGGAGCATCAGTCGTGAAGTAGCTGTTAAATTCAGCATCACTCAAACCACGAGGGTCAAACTTAGGACTCCGTAACTTCAGCAAGTCAACCACGTTAACGAAGCGAATCTTCAAGTCAGGGAAGTGCTTGTTCAAGATTGAAACCGCAGCTAAAGCTTCAAGCGTTGGTTCAACCCCAGCGGAAGCAATAACGATGTCAGGTTTTTCACCGTGATCAGTTGAAGCCCATTCTACTTTACCAAGTCCGTTGTGAACTAAGTTCGTAGCTTCGTCAATGTTAAACCATTGTGGACGTGGGTGCTTGGAAGTCGTGATCAGGTTAATCTTTTCGTAGTCTGAGAAGGCTACATCAGCAGTTGCTAATAACGTGTTAGCATCAGCTGGGAAGTATTCCCGGATGAATTCTGGTTTCTTTTCAGCCAAGTGGGTAATCATACCTGGGTCTTGGTGAGTGTAACCATTGTGGTCTTGTTGGAAAACAGTTGAAGAATCAATGAAGTTCAATGATGGGTATTGCTTTCTCCACTTCATTTCAGCGGCTTTTCGTAACCACTTGAAGTGTTGTGTCAGCATTGAATCAACCACCCGACCAAAGGCTTCGTAAGTAGCGAAGAAGCCGTGCCGACCAGTCAAGACGTAACCTTCTAGCCAACCTTCATCATCGTGTTCGGATAATTGTGAATCAATGATCCGACCGAAAGGAGCCATGTGTTCGTCAAATGGATCGTCAATGGCACGTTCCCATTGCCGGTTCGTCGTTTCAAAGACACCCCAAAGCCGGTTTGACCAAGCTTCATCAGGTCCAAAGACCCGGAAGTTAGTTGGGTTCTTCTTCATTGTGTCCCGAACCCAGTCAGACCAAACTACCATGTCCATTGCTTCAGTAGCACCTGGAGTTTGTACGTCAACGGCGTAGTCTTTGTAATCTGGTAGGTCTAATGGGCGTGGATCAATTCCACCGTTGGTGATTGGGTTAACTGACATCCGCCGGTCACCCTTAGGAGCCATTTCCTTCAAGTAATCCTTGATGGAACCGTCTTCGTTAAATGATTCTTCTGGCTTGTAGCTTTCCATCCATTTAACAAATTCGTCAGCAGTTTCCATGTTATTAGCACTTAATGACAATGGAACTTGGTGAGCTCGGAATGAACCTTCGATTGGTAAACCTTCGGGGTTCTTTTCTGGACCAGTCCAACCCTTTGGTGAACGGAAGATAATCATTGGCCATTGTGGACGAGTTGCCGTTTCAGCAGTTTCAGTTTCCCGAGCGTGCTTTTGAATGGCTTGAATGTCTTCTACGGCAGCGTCCATTGCTTTAGCTAACTTTTCGTTAACTTCGTCAATGTCAGTTCCGTGGGGTTCGTTAGTTTCTACAAAGTATGGCTTCCAACCTAAACCTTCAAAGTATTTTTGTAAGTCTTCGTCAGAAGTCCGGTTGAAGATCGTTGGGTTCGCAATCTTGAAACCGTTCAAGTTGATAATTGGAAGTGCAGCACCGTCAGTAACTGGGTTAATGAAGCTGCTTGAGAACCATGATCCAGCTAATGGACCAGTTTCAGCTTCACCATCACCAATTTCAACCGCAGCAATTACGTCTGGGTTATCAAGGATGGCACCAACCCCATGGGATAGGGAGTAACCTAATTCTCCACCTTCGTGAATTGAACCTGGAGTTTCAGGAGCAGCGTGGGAAGCAATTCCACCAGGGAAGGAGAAACGCTTGAATAACTTAGCCATTCCCTTTTCGTCCTGGCTGATTTCTGGGTAGATGTCAGAATAGCTTCCATCAATGTATGAGTTAGAAACCATTACTTGGCCACCGTGACCAGAACCTTCAACATAGAACATGTTGAGGTCGTACTTGTTAATTACACGGTTTAAGTGGGTGTAAATAAAGTTTTGTGATGAAATCGTACCCCAATGTCCAATTGGTTTAACCTTAACGTCTTCAGCGGTTAAGGGTTCCTTCAGTAAAGGATTGGCACGTAAGAACAATTGTCCAACTGATAAGTAGTTGGCAGTGTTCCAGTATTGCTTCATTTTGTCAAAGTATTCTTTTGAATCATAATCTACTGACATGCAATAACACTCCTTTTTAATATTATCAACCAAACGGTTGAAGAAACAGTCTGAATGCGCTCTCATTCGCACTCAACTACAGTATCTATCTTAACAACTTTTGTTGAAAAGTCAAACAATTCAACAATTGGTACGTATCAATTTTACCGGAATTAACGCGCCAGTTTCACCGGTTAATTTGGCAAATCCACGAAGGTATTATAGCTAAAGTAGCGGTAGTGGACCCGCATTTTGGATAGTTCAAACGGGGTTCCGTTGTCGAGAAAGAAGATCCCCTCCATCAGACCAACTGGTTCCTGGGCCGTTAAACTCAGTAACCGTTGGTCGTCGGCATTACTCGGCCCCGTTTTCAGTGACATAACAGCTTTCGTCCCGGTGTGGTGGAGTTCCTGCGCAAAATAATCAAACAACGACCCCGCCACGATTTCGCGAGTCAACGCGGGCGCAATTTTAATCGGAATGTAACTCGTTTCAATGATGATGGCCTGCTCGTTTAACAACCGCAACCGTTTAATTTCATAGACGAACTCTTCGTGTTGCAAAAAGAGACTTTCGCGCACCTCGTCCGGGGCTGGAATCACCTGAAAATCAAGCACCCGAATGCTTGGCTCATAACCCTCGGTCTTCAAGTTATTGGTAATCCCCAGGTTGGATCCTTCATACCGAAAGATGGATTTATTTTTTAGATACAGCGGATTAACAAAGGTTCCGGAACCCCGTTTTTTAAAAATGACCCCCTGGTGAGCCAAAATACTGAGGGCCCGTTTAATCGAACTCCGACTCACGTGGTACGTTTCGCTCAGCGTCCGTTCATCGGGTAACCGATTGTCAGCAAACCGTCCGGCGCGAATCTGTTCTTGCAACCGCTTCATTAATTTTTGATACACTAAATCAGCCACAAACACCCTACCTCATTTTTTCTTTGATAGTTAAAGTATAGCAGAATTAAGCATCCAACTGGCGGCTAACTAAAAAAGTCGCCCCCGTCAGCGTGACGAGGACGACTTAATCGTTAATTAGGCTTCGTTGTTAGTCTGTTGTTTCTGAGCAAACTGCTTGTCGGATCGAATGATATCGTAAAGGACCCACGCGAGTAGCGCTAGAATTAAAATGTTCACGGCCCAGGCAATTCCATTGGCCAGCGTAATTTGACTAGCCGATGGTTTTTCGCCAAAGAACCCTTGGACAGCGTTCGGCATGTTGTAGATGTTCAAGAACACCAACATGATCACGGATACCCAACCACAAACTTTTACCCAGAGGGAGTTTGCAAAGCGCTTCCCGTGCATTTCGACCTTACTGTTCGTAAACATCAAAACCGGTAGCATTGAGAACGGTAAGGCGATGGCCAGAAAGACCTGCGAATTTTCCATCAAATCATTAATGTCAGCGTGTTGCGCCAATTCTGGCTTGCCGGCGGACATTAGGACACACAGAAGGACCGGCACGATTGAAAGTAATCGTGTGATCAACCGCCGCGCCCAAAGGGGCATCCGCATGTGAATGAACCCTTCCATGATTACTTGCCCGGTTAGGGTTCCCGTAATCGTCGAGTTTTGCCCGGACGCAAGAAGGGCAATCGCAAAGAGCGTTGATAGTAGTCCCGTTTTAGCAACTCCCGCTAACAAACCATTATTCATAAAGGCGGGGTTCTTCAAGGCATCGTAAAGCCCGAAGAATGACGTATCTTCAACCACCCCTGACTTAAACACTGCCACTCCCATGATTAAGAGTAGGGCGTTCACAAAGAAGGCCATCGTCAATTGGATGTTTGAATCCCAAGCGGAGAACTTCACTCCGCGAGCCACATCTTCCTCATCGTTATGGTCGACCTTCCGCGTTTGCGCAATGGCCGAGTGCAAGTACAGGTTATGCGGCATTACCGTCGCTCCGATAATCCCCAATGTCCCAGTCAGTGGTGACATTCCGTGAACCACTGGTTTCTCCTTAATGGTATCAACGCTTGGTACTAAGCCCTTTAACACGCCTAACCAATCCGGTTTAGAGAGGGCCACTTCGTACGCAAAGACGAAGAAAATAACCAAGATCAGAGCCACCACGAGCGCCTCAATCTTTCGGAATCCAATCGAAGTGAGCAACAAGAGCACCAGCACGTCTAGTACGGTAATCAACACCGCCCACACAATCGGAATCCCAAACAGGAGGTAGAGGGCAATCGCACCCCCAATAACCTCGGCGATATCCGTTGCCATGATGGCTAACTCAGTTGTAATCCAGAGTACAATCCCGAGTCCCTTACTAGTCCGGGCTCGAATTGCTTGGGCCAAATCCATTTGTGTCACGATCCCAAGTTTAGCTGCCATGTATTGCAATAACATCGCAATCAAACTTGAAATCAAGATAATGGACATTAGCATGAATTGGAAGTTTTGTCCCCCTGTAATGGACGTGGCCCAGTTACCAGGATCCATGTACCCCACTGCTACTAATGCACCTGGTCCGGAGTACATGAATAAGGTTTTCCAAAACCCAATGTTCTTCGGCACCTCAATGGAACCGTTAATCTCGTCTAGTGATCTGCCGTTCGCATATTCAACCAGACGGTGTTTCTTTTGTGCTTCTGCCATCCGCTATCTCTCCTTTTTCTATTAAATTCAGTCTTATTGTACATTATAAAGTAGACATTGTCATTAAAAATTCTCAAAAGAGGGAATATGCTAAAATGAACAAGAGGTGAACTACAATGGCACATAAGAAAAAGAAACTGCACAAAACGTTGGTTGAACAAATTCTCAGCCAACACAAAATTCCCTACCAACAAATCATTTTTAACACCTACCAAGCTGGCGATGTCGCCCAGTTAGACACTAATGGATCCGATTATCCAGAGCACCAGATTTATAAAACGCTCGCGTTAACCGGCAAACAGACCGGTCCGATCGTCGGGGTAGTGCCCTTAGATACCCGCCTTAGTTACAAAAAAATTGCCCAGGTTTCTGGCAACAAAAAGGTCGGTTTGATCCCCCTAAAGGAACTAGAGGCCACCACTACGTATGAACACGGTGCCAACACCCCGATTGGAATTTACGAAAAAAAGGGCTATCCCATTTACTTTGATAACAGCGCGAAGGAACAGGGCGACATCATCGTTTCTTCGGGTCAAATTGGCCGTTCGGTGCGGGTGAATGCGACCCAAATCGCGGAGCTTGTACACGGGCACTTCGCGGATCTGACTGAATAATTTTTTGACCACCCCAGCCACCTTGCCAATACTACCTTAGGTTTTAAGAGGAACTATAAATCCATGGATAAACACATTCTCGCTCTACCACCCCACCTGCGGGCCGACCTGCATGAGGTGGAACAACAACTACTCGACATCCAGGTCACTAATCCAGTGCACCAAGCCGCGATTCAAGCCCTCGTAACGGGAAACGGTAAGATGCTCCGGGCCACCTTTGTCATCCTCGCGAGTACCTGGGGACCAACCACTCCCGCCCGGCAGCGCGTAATCAATGCCGCGGCGGCTGTCGAAGTCATTCACCTGGCCTCCCTCGTTCACGATGACGTAATCGATGACGCCACCCTGCGACGGGGTCAACCGACGCTAAGTGCCCGCTTTGGTCAGCAAACCGCGATTTACCTCGGTGATTTTCTGTTCACCAAGTACTTTGAACTGTTACTTAGTTATTCAACTGACTTTGCAAACCTGCAGTACTGCGTGACCGCGATGAAGGCCGTTCTCGCCGGCGAAATCAAGCAGACCGAACTGAACTTTAACCTGCAGCGGACGGAAGCTGAATACCTGCAGTCCGTCCAGGGGAAAACGAACGAACTATTCCGCCTCAGTTTTGGCGAGGGGGCCAAACTAGCGCATGCCCCTGCTGCCGTCGTAAAAACTGCCGAAGCGTTAGGCAATCAGATTGGGTTTGCCTTCCAGATTCTCAACGATCTTGGCGACTTTGCCATTGACCCTCAAACTGGGATACCCCGCCTTCACGACGTGCAGGAAGGGACTTACACCCTGCCCATCATTAAAACCCTTGCTAGTAACCGGGGGGCTGAACTTTCCGCCCTCCTAAAAAAAGACCACCTGGAAAAAGGTGATCTAGTAACGATTGTTCAATTAGTGGAAACCAGCGGAGGGCTTGCTGCTGCCCGAGCAGAGGGGGAACGCTACCTCAACCAGGCCGAACAACTCCTCCACGAATTACCTGATAACGACAGTACTCGCTTGCTGAAGCGGTTGTTACACCACGTGTTTGCGCAATTATAATGCGGGGTCACCCCGATCCATGCGGTACAAGTTCCGGTAACGGGCGTTGTGCTGGTATAATTCAGCGGGGGTTCCCTGCATCTGCAGGGTCCCATGTTCGAGAAAAATGATTTGGTTAACGTGATCTAAGCCCTGCAGGTGATGGGTGACCCAAATCATGGTTTTGCCGGCTAGGACCCGGTTAATGGTCGTCATTAGCTGGTGTTCCGTGATGGGGTCAAGCCCCACGGTTGGTTCGTCTAACACTACAACCGGGTTATCCTGCAACAGAATGCGGGCAAGTGCCAAGCGTTGCCGTTGGCCTCCGGATAACCGCGTTCCATTTTCACTTACATCTGTTTCCAAGCCATTCGGAAGGGTTGCGACTAAGTCCGCGAGCCCCACTGCCTGAATGGCTTTTTTTACGTCTGCATCAGTGGCGTGTTCATTCCCAATCCGGACGTTGTTCATAATGGTCGTATTAAATAAAAAGGGTTGTTGATCTAACACACTAAACCACTGATTCGCGACCGGTTGCAGGTCCTTGGCTGGTGTTTGATCAAACCAGACCTGTCCCTGCGTTGGGACTAGGCTTCCCGTTAATAACTCTAAGAGCGTTGTTTTCCCGACCCCACTCGGCCCAATGATTGCCATTGACTGGCCGGCCGGTACGGTAAACGAAACGTGCTGAATAATGGCCGCTTCGCTGGAATTGTAACGAAAACTAACGTCTGCAAACTGCAACTTGCGAAAGTCCGTGGGCTGGGGTAGCTGCTGGGTAGCCGCCGGTGGGGTTTGCACCTGGCGGGATAAATCATTTAGCCGTTGTAACGACTCTTCATACATGGGCCCCTCTTCGGCTGCTTGGGGCACCATGCTAAAGGAATCCATGAGCGGAAAAATGCCGAGGGTAAAGGCAGCTGCGTAGTTAGCAGTGGCTTGATTCCCCGTCAGGGTTAGCGCCGCCCAACCAATCGTCACCACGATCATTAGCCCAAACAGCCCCTTCACCAGCAGATCCCGATTCCAGTCAAACCGATCGGCCGTGCGCTTCAACCGGGCAACTGGTTGGTCCTGCTTTTGCACCTGATCCAAGAACTCCGTTTCCCGACCAGAAATCATCCAGTCGGAGATTCCCATGGTCGCATCCAACAACCGTTGATAGGAATCCTGCACGAGGGTTCGCTGGCGCACCCGGGTAGCTCCTTGAATTGCTTGGGATAAATAGGGAATCACCAGTAAAATCACGCTGAACAATCCAAACATGATGAGGGCATAGGGCCAGCTCACGATGCTTAATCCCAGTAAAAGCAAAATTCCAGTGAGGTAGGCCACTACCATCGGAAAAATGGTCCGTAAGTAAAAGTTTTCCAAGTGGTCAATGTCGTCGGCTAAAAAACCTAACAACTTCCCGGATTGAAACCGTTCACTCAAAAACAACGCTGAGCTTTCCAAGGTAACATAGAGCCGTTGGCGTAAACTTGAAGTTACCTTCAGCACCCAATTATGACTGTTAATCCGTTCTAAATATTTAAACACCGGGCGCCCAATCCCAAATGCTCGAGTTAACAACACCGGCACGTAAACCAGCAAGATGTTATAGGGGTGGGTCGCAGTTTTACTAATTAGATAGCCCGCCACAAACATGAGGCCGACTCCACACAAAATGGTCAGGACGCCCAGGAAAAAGACGAGCCCGAGTAGTTTCCGATACTGCTTTAAATTGGGACGAACCCACTGATCTTGTTGCCACTTAGTCGGCATTATGCTCACCTCGAATCTCATTTACCAGGGCCCGATAAACCCCCTGATGTTGCTGTAATTCCGCTGGCGTCCCTTGGTCCACAATCTGACCCTGATCCATCACAAGTACATAATCCATGGCACTCAGCCAGTGGAGTCGGTGGGTCGAAAATAACACGAGGTGGTTGTGAAAGGCAGAAACCATAGTTTGTTTTAAATCGTACTCCGTTTCCAAGTCGAGGTGGGCAGTGGGCTCATCGAACAGCAAAATGGTCCGCTCTTGATCTAACAACGCTCGAGCTAGGGCGATCCGTTGGGCTTGACCACCACTAATTCCCCGACCGCCTTCACCAATCCGCGTTGCTAATCCTGCCGGAAGGGATGCGACAAACTGGTCTAACCCCGCTTGCCGGATGGCGCGTTGGACCTCGGCCTCACTGGCGTTCGGTTTATAAAAGGCTACGTTCTCAGCAACGGTTCCCGCAAATAAATACGGGTGTTGGGGAATGTAACTAATGTGCTTTTGCCAGGTCGCTTGCGCCAGACTATCAACTGCTTGACCATCCACGACCAGGGGTGCTGGGGTTTTCGTGGGTTCCAGCCACCCACCAAGCACGTTTAGCAAGGTCGACTTACCCGCCCCGGACTTCCCAATGATCCCAACGTTTTGGTACCCCTGGACCGTCAAGTTGAGATGGGCAAGCGCTGGCGCAACATCCGGAGCATACCGAAAGCTCAGGTCACGAGTCGTCAGAGTACTCGTTGCCGTCCAATTCGTAAACTTAGTAAGGGTAATCTGACTGTGGGGCGTCGGGAGCGCCAAAATGGCGTTCACCTCGGTCAACGCGTTCTTTCCGTCGAGCGTGGCGTGGTAATCGTCACCATAGTCACGGACCGGTAAGAAGTAATCGGGACACAAAATTAAAATGGTCAAGGCCGGCAGGAGCCCAATTGCACCGCCAATCAGAGCTTGGCCGAGCAGCACCGCCACGATCGCGATCGAAATCGTGGTGAAAAAATCAAGGGCAAAGGTCGATAGTAACGCCACTTTCAACACGCTCATCGTACTCTTCCGGTAATTCTCACTAACGCGGTAAATATTGGAACCATACTGCTTACTCAACCCAAATAATTTCAAGGTCTTTAAGCCCCGAATGCTATCCACAAACACGTTCGCCATTTGTTTAAATTCGGCATACTGCCGGTCGGATTTAGCTTTGGCTGACAAGCCCAAAATCACCATAAACAGAATAATAACGGGAAACATCACCAGTAAAATGACCCCGGATAACCAATTTACATAAAAAATATAGGCCACAATTAACCACGGCAGAATGGCCAGGTTAATTGTTTTTATCACGATCAAATTTAAATAATTTTGGACCTGATCCAACCCTTCCAACGCTAACGTCACCACGTGGCCGGACCCAATCTCACTCACCATCCGCGGCCCGAGGCGGAACTCCTGGTGCAATAACTGGCTTTTTAATCGGGCTACCGCTCGTTCTGCAAAGGTATCCGTCATCTGATTTTCAATTCGAGTAATTAAATACCGAAGGGCAAAAAAAACAAAAAAAGATAGCACCGGCCAGATTAGGTCCGCTATCTTTGTTCGTTGCCACACTAACACTAACGCCCGTGCCAAAAAAACGGCTTCTAGTACGATGGCGAGCGCCTGAAGGACTGCTAGTCCACTTAGTTTGCCAATCAATGGTTTAATTCCGGGAATTGATAGTAACTGTCGATCAAACATTTTATCAATCCTTACTGTGGTCTAATAACCAGCTTCCTCTTCTTGCACTTCTTGTAACGAAACCCGGTGCCACTGGGAAACGTAACTCCACGTGAAGTACGCAATCACAATTGGGAGTAACACACAAAGCACAATGGTCATTACGCCTAATGTGTACGGCGTGGCCGAAGCGTTGACAATGGTCAAGGTGTGCGCAGGATTTCTTGCGATTAACACGTTCGGGAACAGACCCACGAAGATGAGTGCCACTACGGAACTCAAGGTAATCGTACTGGCTAAGTAAGCCGTCCATTCGTAATCACGAAGCGTCGCTAAGTGCCCCACCAAAGTGGACAAGACGATGATCACTAAAAACAGGATCGTGGCCACCGGATGGGTGACAAAGAAGTCCGTTTGCAAGTAGAGAGCCAGTGCAAACAACACTTCCACTGGATAAGCTGCCCAATACAAATTGCCACATAGCGTGGCGGCGTGATAGCGCATTAAGCCCGATGTTCGTAACGTTGCATAGTGTAATCCTTGGTAGAGACATAGTGCGGTAAGCGCTACGCCCCCAAGTAACGACAACGGATTAACGACGTCGCCAAAACTGGCAAAGATATCACCATGCGCATCCATCGGCACGGCTTGAATCATCGCGGTAAAGAGCATCCCGAGGAGAAAAGCCGTGAAAAAACTCCCACAGAAGTTCGTCCACATCCAGGCGTTGCGTCCCCGTTTGGTCTCAGCATTTTCCGCAAATTCAAAGGACACGCCCCGAAAAATCAGCGCGATTAGCACTAAAAAGAGCAACAGGTAAAAGCCGGAGAAGAGACTCGCGTACCACATGGGCATCGAGGCAAACATGGATCCCCCCGCGGTGATCAGAAACACTTCGTTTCCATCCCAGTGGGGTCCAATCGTCCGTAATAACTGTTGTCGTTCATCGTAGTTAAAGGCCAAAAACCGGGTAGCCATGCCAATCCCCAGGTCAGCTCCATCTAAAACGAGAAAAACGGCAAAGAGTAGGCCAATGACGGCGTACCACAATAGTTGTAAAAAACTCATTTGCTAAAGGCCTCCTTTGAAAACGGATCTTCCGTATCATATTGAATCGTGTCATCAATTGCTTCCGGTCCCTTTTCCAGGTTTTTCTTGGCATACAGAAACATAAAAATCCCTAGGAAGGAGAAGAGACAGAAGTACACAATGATTGTAAAGAGCACGGCCGTGGCACTGGTACTAGGTGAAACCGCATCAGCGATGGGTAAAAGCCCATACACAACCCACGGGGCCCGCCCCAGTTCGGTTACTAACCAACCACAACTGTTAATGATAAACGGTCCAAAGGTGGCGAGGCTCAGTAACAATAGGAGCCATTTTTGTCGCATAATGGTGTTCTTTTTCTTCCGTGAGAACCAGAGCCCTAGCAATGACAGCATCCCTAGTGCTCCTGCCCCAGCTACCATGATCCGGAAGGAATAGAACAAGGCATTAACGGGCGGGTAATAGTTCATGTGCTTTCCAAACTTCTTATCGTACTTTTGATGGAGTTCCCGGTTAACCTGATCCATCCCGGTGATATCTCCACTCGGTTTATGGTAGGTCAAAATATCTAACATGTAGGGAATCTCAATTCGATATGTAGCGGTCTTTTCCTTGGTGTTGGAAATTTGGACCACGCTCCACGCCGCCGGACTCTTGGCGTTCTGGTATTCTCCCTCGGCCGCTGCAAACTTCATCGGCTGGTTTTTCGTCAGGTACAGCATCTGGCTATCACCAGATAGGAAGCTCCCGACTAACCCGAATAGTCCGATCACGAGGGCTAACCGCATTGATTTGCGGAAGAACGCCGGGGACTTCTTGCGAAAGAGCATCCATGCGGAGGCGCCCGCGATAATAAAGCTCCCCGTTACAAAGGCACCAAAGATTACGTGGGGAAATTCGTACCACAGTTGTTGGTTCTTAATGATAGCCCAAAAATCCGTCATTACCGCGTGTCCCGTTTTCGGGTCAATTTTGTACCCGACCGGGTTCTGCATAAAACTATTGGCCGCTAAAATCCACAGGGCGGATAACGTGGAGCCAAGTACCACAAGCCAAATCATCAGGGCGTGCCACGCGGGTTTCATTTTATCCCAGGTGAACATCCAGACCCCTAAGAAGGTTGATTCCAGGAAAAAGGCCAGTAACGCTTCGATGGCGAGGGGAGCACCGAAAATATCACCCATGAACCGGGAATAGTTCGACCAGTTCATCCCAAACTGGAATTCCTGAATCAATCCAGTTACCACTCCGACCGCAAAACTTAGCAAAAAGAGTTTGCCCCAGAATTTGGTCATCGTTAGGTATGCGGGTTGCTTTTTAATTACATACATCGTTTCCATGATTGCCACCAGTAACCCTAAACCGATGGACATCGGTACGAAGAAAAAGTGAAAAATGGTGGTCATGGCAAATTGGAACCGTGCCAATGAAACCACGCTCATGCCGACATTTAACATTATTCTAATCTCGCTTTCAATTAACTTTGGAGCATCATTTTCAATCCAGATAGTTCATAACTACTGCGTTTAAAGATGATGTTTTTCAACACTGCCGCTGGGAATCCGTTAATTTTCACACTTAAACCACCGAGCGCAACATCAGCTACGGCGTTGTAAGGACCCAGTGAACAAACGGTTCCTAATGAATGATAGTTGAACGGAACGATTGGTTTTCCAGCTAGTTTATTTTCGAAGTTAGCCACAGCGTTGCTAGCTTCATAAATCGAAATCTGGGCGGTCGTGGGGTAAACCCGACCCGACTGCGGTTCTTTGACGGCGGAAACGTCTCCAATCAAGTATTGGTTCGGATAAGCCGTTAAACTCATGTCATCGTTAACCAGTACCCGGTTTCGGTGTTCCTCGTAGCCAGAGGCCGCAATCACATCGCTCCCCTTGACCCCCGCAGTCCAAAAGACCCGGGCTGCTTCGATAAACTGGTTATCGTCTCCATAGAAGACTCCGTCATCGGTCACTTCGTTAACAGTAACGCCCAGTATAAACTGAACGCCCTTTTTCTCTAAGTATCGTTTTGCATATGTAGCTTGTTTTTCGTTAAACATGCCTAAGAAATTCGGCGCGATACAGGTAATCTGAAAGTCATCGCGCTTAAACCCATACTGCTTGGCCCACTTTGGAACCATATGTACTAATTCACCAATCAGTTCGATGCTGGTAAAACCCCCACCAACCGTTACTACGCGTAAAAACTTGGGATCCTTGGTTTGGGCATACTGTTCCAAGGCCGTTTGTAACGCTTCGGCATCACGAGTGGAGTTTTCAATGTTACTAATTTGCAAGCCATCGGTCGCCGCTCCGGGAGTGTTAAACGTTTCGGGTTCAAACCCGAGCCCATTAAATAAGTAGTCATACCCAATTTCGCCATGCTCGGCCATAGTAACCGTGTTTTGCTCCCCGTTAATAACCTGGACTTCATCTTGGATAAACTTGATTTTAGGACTAATCAGGTCCGGAATCCGAAACATAATCTTGGCTGCGGGAATGCTACCAGCTGCAACGCGATACAGTTGGGTCGCATCATAATGATACGGGGTGCGGTCAACGAGGGTTACCTCTAGATCCTGTTTACTCTTTGCCAACCGTTTACAGGCGCGTAACCCAGCATAGCCAGCCCCTAGGACTAACACTTTTTTCATGCTCTCTACCTCCATTTCACGAGATTGTTACTAGTTTAGAATCTCTTTTACCACTTAATCTTACCACATTCTCAAATCTACCAGCGGTTAATTTTTGCCAGTTCGTTCTAGCACCAGTAGTTCCCAACGCTGCTACTTAAGCATCCCCTTGCCACTCTGCACTAAACCGCGCCAAAAACCGCCGGGTCACTGCCATTCGTGGGGCAGCTAACCGGCGGGCAGTTGGGGTATTTAACTGGTCAACTACTCGTTCTGCTCGAACTTGATAGTGGTGGAAGGTATCACGAGCCTGTCGATATGCTTGCTTCGTGTTGAGCACTGCCGGATCATTTTCCGGAGCATACATCGGTAAGTCATGAATGGCGCCGTAGGCAAAGGTCCTGGCAATCGCAATTGGTCCTAGGGCATCCAAGCGATCGGCATCCTGAGCAATTTGCCCGGCTCGATCCAAATGATAGGAATGCTCTAAGTTCTTAGCAAACGACAGGTGGTCAATATCTGCCATGATCTTCGTAACGAGAGCCGGCGGATAGCCCCACTCTCGTAACTTAGCACTGACTTCCCGCCGTTTTCTGGCGGGCGTCTCCGTTAATTTTTCATCACCCACGTCGTGCAGGTAGGCAATCACAAGGGTTTGTTCCTCATTTGCGGGTTCCGTTTGTAACAACTGCCGGGCAAGGCTAACGACCCGGTTTACATGGGCTACATCATGACCCGTGTGATCCGCAGCCATCTATGCTTGCACATAAGCTTGAACGTGTGCTAACCGCCGTTTCATCATCCGCCCCCCTTTTCTTAACAGCTACAGCTCGTTCCATTCCGCCTTAAACTCTGCCACGAACTCCTGCATGTACTGCTTGCGTTCGTTCCCGAGCCGGCGAGCCGTCACCGTATTCATTTGCTCCGGCAGTTTAAACAACTTTTCGTAAAAATGGTTAATCGTCGTTTCGGGTTGCCGGTAGTTGGCTTTAGTCAGGTTGGTCCGGGGCCGAACCTGGGGGTCATACATCGCATAGCCGTGCACGGCACCATACGCAAAGGTGCGGGCAATCCCAATTGCTCCTAAGGCATCCAGGCGGTCGGCATCCTGCACAAGTTGACCCTCGGGACTCAACTGTTGGTGGTGCTCTAGGTTAGCCGCAAATGACATGTGATCAATGATCGCAAGGATCGCTGTAATTGCTGCTGGTTGATACCCAATGTCGGTTAACTGCTCCGTGACCCGCGCGCGGGCTGCATCTGGATCCGAAGTTAATTTTTCGTCAAAGCAATCGTGCAAATAGGCGGCGGTTAACGCAATCTCACCGTTCGCCGGATTTTCGGCTAATAACTGGCGCGTCAAGTTTACCACCCGTTCAACGTGATCATAGCCATGCCCGGATTGATCCCCGGCCATCGTTGTCTGTGCAAAATCAGCTACGGCTGTTAGTTTATCTGTCATCGTTTAAACCCCTTCATTATATCTGTTTAATTCTGCCATAAATCCCCTTGAAACACAAAAAGAGGCTTGCTACTTACAGCAAACCTCTTTTAATTTGTCATCTTATAGGAACGTAATGATTTCCATTAAAATTGGAACCACAACCACGAAGAGGACGGTACTGGTAACAACTACGTTTGTAGCGTAATCGACGTCTCCATGGGCGTTTCCAACCAAGATTGGAAGCACAGCCAGTCCAGGAGCGGCAGATTGAATCACAAAGGTACTCAATTCAGCACTCGGAACGCTGGCCCCCATTCCAGTAAAGGCCATTAGCACCCCAATCATGATTGCGGGAGCAAGAACAAACCGACCAGCGAGGGCCAGGATGGTATCCCGGTCAAAGTGGATGGAATTCAAGCCGGCATCGGCTAGAATAATCCCAATGTAAATCAAGGACAGTGGTGTTACTAAGCCACCAATCATCGTGAAGGTCTTTCCGAGCATTGGGAAAGCCGGTGGTTCCACGATGAAAGTAATTGGCAAGCCCAAAATCAACCAAACGAGGGCCACTAAGAACCCAATCAACGGAGCGGGCAGTAACTTCTTCCAGTTAAACTTCGCCGATCCGCGATCAGCCTTGGTCTTCGTTGGATCATCAGCAGATATAAAGAAGATCCCGATGGCCCAGGTTGAAATCGTGTTCATCAGGTAGTACAGCAGGAAGTACGGTAACCCTTTATCACCGAACAAAGCCATGTTTAACGGCATTCCGATGAAGATGGTGTTCGCGTTCACGACCATGTTAACGAACGTTCCCCGCCGTCCCTTGCGAATCTTGAACAGATAAACCATGGCGATGGCAACTAAATAACCGAGGAAGAAACTGATGAAGACGTACAGCAACCCGCTGGACAGACTAATCAATTTATCCCGGTTTAAATTAGTAACCACGGACATAAAAATCGAAACTGGTAGCGCAATGTTCATAATAATGTATGAAATGCTACCTTTGAAAGTGTCGCCTAATCGGCCCGATTTCCGTAACCAGTAACCTAAGGCAATAACGAGGACGATTTCACCGACACTTGACAATGAAGTTAAAAACGCTGTCATTGACGCTCAATCCTCCTAAATTAATCGTTTTATTTGTTAGCTAAATTAGTGAGATCAGTGTAAACGGGGTACCATTTTTCGTTTTCAACTGCACCCTTCACGTCACTAATCTTTTCTCGAGTAACCCCTTGATCAACTGCGCTTTGCGCTACCGCATTCGCAACCGTTTGCGAGAACTTAGTTAATTGATCAACTGGTGGTAAGATCGCAGCCCCTGGTTGACTTGGGTCAACAATTCCACCGAGTGAGTGAGCTGCCGCACTAATCATTTCATCATTTAACGTAGTGGCCGTAGCAGCGATTGCACCTAAACCAATTCCTGGGTAAACCAAGGCGTTGTTAGCTTGACCAATTTCGTAAGTAACTCCATTGTATTCAACGGGATCACTTGGAACCCCGGTAGCAACTAAGGCCCGACCGTCAGTCCACTTAATCAAGTCTGCAGCCGTAGCTTCACATAACTTGGTTGGGTTGGAGATTGGTAGAATAATTGGCCGTTCCGTGTGGGCAGCCATTTCCTTCACAACGTCTTCCGTGAAGGCCCCCGGGTTCGTTGAAGTTCCAACCATGATAGTTGGTTGCACTGCCTTCACAATTGAAAGCAGATCAGTTAAATCTTCACTGTTTTCAAATTCGGAACGACTCCGTGCAAATTCTTTTTGAGCAGGGGTTAAATCAGGCATGTCATCAAACAAGAGTCCTTGCTTGTCAACCATGTAGAAGTGCTTTTTAGCTTCTGCTTCAGAGAGACCTGCTTGCACCATTTCTTCACAGACCCGCTGTGCAATTCCGGCTCCGGCAGTTCCAGCTCCGTAACAGAGGTAAGTTTGGTCCGTCATCTTTTCCCCGGAGATGTTTAAGGCGCCCAGTACTCCGGCTAACACGATGATTCCCGTTCCTTGGATGTCATCATTAAAGACCAAGAATTGATCCTTGTACTTATCAAGAATGTTAGCAGCGTTAGCCCGCCCAAAGTCTTCAAAGTGCAGGTACAGGTTCGGGAAGAGATCTTCGGCTTCTTGAACAAAATTATCAACAAATTGATAGTACTTGTCAGAGTAATCCCGTTCTTGATCTAAACCAACGTATAATGGATCGTTGCGTAATGAATCCCGGGTCGTTCCGGCATCTAAGACAACTGGTAAGACCTTCGCAGGATCAATTCCAGCAGCTGCTGTGTAAACCATTAGCTTCCCAACCGGAATGTCAATTCCTTGGGTTGCCCAGTCACCGATTCCGAGAATTCCTTCCCCATCAGTCACAACTAACAGTTCGATGTCACGACCTTCAGCAGCGTTAAGTAAACTTTGCCGAATCGTTTCGCGACTTCCATCGTTAATTGACAAGAAAGCGGCATTTTGAGGGTTTACGTACATCCGACTGTAGTTTTCAATTGATTCTGCAATCGTTGGGTCGTAAACCACGGGCATGAATTCACTAACGTGCTTAGCAAACGTTGCGTAAAATAGCACCCGGTTTTCGTTGAAAATACTCATCAAGTAAACCCGTTTTTCCAGGTCGTTACTCTTTTGTTGGTATTCAGCGTAAACTCGTTCTACCTGTTGATCGAGGGTTTGAACGCGTGGTGGTAGCATTCCTTCCAGGTTTAAAGCTTTTCGTTCTGCTTCCGTAAACGCAGTCCCCTTGTTCAAAAAGGGATTGTTAACGATTGCTTGGCTCTTTGTCATAAGCTAAAACTCCTTTGTTCGTAGTATAATAGGTACAGTAATGAAGTTATCATCCAAATTATCTATTTTAAACATACCTATCTTACGGCAGGACAAAAATAATAGTCAAACTTCTAGTTTCCATAAATATCATTTATATGAGGTGCCGACATCAAACTCCAAGACCTAATTTATTTTAATAAGCTGGTGGAACTCCAGAGTTACACGGAGGTTTCCGAATATTTTGGCGTAAGTCAGCCGACAATTTCAATCGCCATCCACCGGCTGGAGCATGAATTTAACACGGAATTAATCAATCGTAACCAGTCCCACCACCACATCAAAATTAACCAAGCGGGGGCGACCCTCTACACCCACACCCGCAAAATTGCCACTCAGATTAAAGAAATCCAACGGGATATGGATGACCAAAGTGGAGAACACATTAACTTTGGGATGCCGCCAATCATTGCCCATTATTACTTTCCAGAGCTTGCCGTCACCCTGCGTTCCGATGGAATTCTCGATAGTCTTGACCACGTAGAGGGTGGTTCAGCATCCCTACTCGAACGGCTCAAAAAGGGGAGCGTCGATGTGGCACTATTAGGTTCGGCCACGCCCCTCGAAAGCCCCACAATTGAAGCCCAGGTTGTCGCTCAGAGTGCCTTCAAACTAATCGTGGCTAAGGACTCCCCGTTAGCACAACAGCCAAGCGTCAAAATCAAAGACCTAGAAAACCAGGATGTTATCACCTTTACCCCCGGCTTCATCCACCAGCAGGTCTTTGCCGATCTCCTGAAAGAGCACAGTTTACACGTCCACGTTAGCTACACTACTAGTGACGTGGAATTACTCAAACAGTTAGTCAGCCGGGGAGTGGGGGCCGCGCTCCTCACAGACGAAGCCATTCAACCTAGTGATGACCTAGTGGCCATCACGATTGCAGACGATGAACTTCCCCCCTTTTACGTCTCGGTTGCCTACCGCAAAAGCCACGTGCTCACCCCGAAGGAACAGTCGTTGATTGCCGTCTTAAGCAATCACATCCAAGCCCAGTAAGCAATGCTTAGTAATTACTTACTTTAGTTTAGGAATAAGGTGAGTCGTAACATTATTTTTTCCAGAAGCTT
Organism: Fructilactobacillus myrtifloralis; assembly: GCF_024029335.1. NCBI lineage: Bacteria > Bacillati > Bacillota > Bacilli > Lactobacillales > Lactobacillaceae > Fructilactobacillus > Fructilactobacillus myrtifloralis. The sequence goes on from NZ_CP097116.1 coordinate 806,058, forward strand.
AAAAAAAGGCTTTATCCAATTTGGAATTGTAGTAAACTAAAGTGGAACCAACAGAAAGGGTGGAAAACAATGGAAGATCAAGCAAAGCACCACGTTTATACTGATTACTTTTTCAACGAATCCGCTTATGATTACCACGATGGCGGCTACGTTCCGTTGGAAAAGCATGATGCTCCTGAAAGTAAACTTAACATCCCCGAATTACTCAAACCAGACAAGGTCGAAGGGAATGATGTTTGGTATACAGTAGAAGCCCAAACGGGAGAAACCCAAATTTTACCGGGTGAACCAACCAAAACCTGGGGCTACAATCAAAGTTTGTTGGGGAAAACGATTATTTATGAAGATGGTAAAAACTACCATGTAACCTTAAAAAATAGTCTTCCCGAATTAACTACCTACCACTGGCACGGTCTAGACGTTTCTGGTCCTTACATTGACGGTGGTTGTCACGCGCCTGTTTACCCTGGTGAAGCTAAGGAAATCGAATTTCCGATCCACCAACCAGCTGCAACGACGTGGTTGCACGCTCATCCGTGTCCTTTAACTGGTTGGGACGTTTGGCATGGTTTAGCTTGTGCGGTGGTCGTCAAAGACCAACACGAAGCCACGTTGCCATTGCCACGGAACTACGGTGTCGATGACATTCCAGTGATCTTACAAGACCGCCGGTTTGACGAACACAACCAGTGGAACTACGACGATGACTACGATCCAGATGGAACTGCCGGTCCAACGGCCTTAATTAACGGAACGGTAAATCCCTACTTCGACGTTACTACGCAAAAATTGCGGTTACGATTCTTAGATGGTTCGAACCGGCGGGAATGGCGCTTGCACCTCAGCGATGACATGGTGATGACCCAAATCGCTTCTGACGGTGGCCTACTGCCTGAACCAGTTTACCTAACCAAGTTAATGATGACCTGTGCCGAACGGACGGAAGTTGTTCTAGACTTTGGTAAGTACAAACCAGGTGATGAAGTGACCTTGTACTCTGATGACACGCCGATCCTCAAGTTCAAGATTCACGAATTCGCCAAGGATGACACGGAAATTCCGGATCACCTTGCTGACGTTGAGTATCCAGATCCTGACAAAGACTCCTTGGTCCACCAAGTAGTAATGTCTGGAACTGACGAAGAAGTTCAAATCAACGGGAAAAAGTTTGGTATGATGCGGATTGATGACCGGCAAGAACTCGGAAAATCCGAATACTGGGACATCACGAATACTAACGATTGTTGTGGGGGAATGATTCACCCCTACCACTCCCACGGTGGCCAGTTCATGGTGGTTTCACGGAATGGAAAGGCACCATATCCCAACGAACGCGGTTACAAAGATACCATTGGAGTCAACGCGGGCGAAACCGTGCGGGTGAAGATGAAGTTTAACCTCCCTGGGGTCTTCATGTATCACTGCCACATCATCGAACACGAAGATGGGGGAATGATGGCGCAACTACAGGTTTACACCAAGGATGATCCGCACAAGAAATACAAACTGATGGACATGAAAACCTTGATGGATGCCTTAGCTAAAGAACGGCACTGTCGTCCAGAAGACTTGAAAATCAAGAGTTTGGAATCCTACCGCAAGATGGGCATGGACATGTGTTAATTTAATGATTACTAAAAAAGCGTCACAACCGACTAAGAATGTCAGTTGTGACGCTTTTGTTGTAGTTAAAATTATTTTTGTGAATACAACTCATATAATTTGTATTAAATAAAAAATATGATAATTATATTTCTTCGTTACCAGCCATTTTATTAAGAGTATCTTTAATTTCATCAACAGTTATGATTTTATCAACTTTAAGATTGTGCAATAAGTTTTTATTAACGTCTGTATCTCGATTAATTAAAATTATAAAAGAATTTAAATCCTCTAAGATGGATTTAGGAACTTTTTCTATATCGTAATCATGCTCTAAATCAATATAGGGTATCAATCTGAATATATCATTTCTATGCTTTGTTTTATCAGCATGATTAAATATTTTTCCTCTGTTTGATATGTCCAAGTGAGCTTTAGCTTTTAATAAAATTAAATAGGGTATTTTTATAGTAGAAATATAAACATCATTATATTCTATAGTTTCTCTTCCCATTTTTAATAATTCGTAGTAATCATCATCCAAGATAATTGCAGATAAACTGGGATCAGGGGAAAAAGGAAGAGGAGTTTTTTGATTTGTTTTTTTTAATGGATAAAAATCAATCGGAACTCTTGAAAACAATTCAATAAGTTTAGGAGCATCACTACTTTTGGGATTTTTAAATCTATAGAATTGACTATTATCATCATTTTTTTATCAGAATGCTCATATTCATTTTCTTTTATATATTTATAAAAAACTTTTGGGAAATCATCTTTTATGTTTTCAAATAAAACAACAATGTCATAATCTTGGGTTTGTCTAAAATCACCACCTTGATTTCCTATTAAGACAGAAGCTGCATTCCCACCAATGAGAACATAATCATCTTGGAAATTTCTTAGTGTATTAAAAAATCGTTCATAAATCATAATTAATTGTCTCCTTTATTTCAATCTATTATCGACTAGTTCATTAATACCATCTATCAATCTTTCATCATTTTTATCATCAAGACTTAAAAATAAATTTATGGGATCAATGGTTTTCTTAGGATATGAAAAGTCTACAAAATCTCTATAAAATTTATTATATTTTAATAAATCATACTTTGAAAACTGCAATATATATTTAAGATCATATATCCAATCATCAAATTTAGCAGTTGTACTAGCATCAACAATATCCTTTAGAACTTTATTTTCTTTTTGATATAATGATATTTCTGAATAACTGTGTTCAGATATCATTGAAGAATTAGAAAGAGCCATGTCCCCAACATATACGAAATCCTTTAACTGATTATGATCAAAAAATTCATTCATTTCATTTTCAAGATTTTCGCTTATATAATATTTTTTTTTATACAAAGGATTTTTTAATAATTCTTTATAATTCATCAATAAAGAATAAGAGTCAAGACCAATAAAATATTCTTTATTCCTAGTGTTCCCAATAGAAGATATAATTGATTGCTCCTCTAATTCACTTAAAGATCTTGACAATGTTGAGCGATTTCTTATATCAATGTATTTTTCAAAATACTTAATAAATTCGTCTCCACCAGTAAACCCAATTTTATTATTATATACATTAATAGGAGAATCATATCTTGTAATATTTATTTTTGATTCATTTTTATTTACAGATTGTATTATATATAATAATAATACAAATATTTCTTGGCTATATCTACTTAGTCTTGATTTATTATTAATAGACTTAAATGAATATAATCTAGTACCTAAAAAAGGTAAAAACATTTCACCATTAGAACAAAAAAAAGGAATACCCCTATTTAAGAATACTTTTTTATCTATTTCACGAATTTTATTTGAAAATAAAGCTATAGGATACTTAATGAAATTTTTTCTTATAACAGACATCGCCCTAACAGAATCCTCAGAAGATGCGTTATCTGAAAACAAAGCAATAAAATCTGTATCTAATAAGTTAATCTTCAATAAAATGAAATTTTTTTTTATATATAAAGGAGTGTACTTATTGTTTTCAATTATTTTATATTCACATTTTAAACCAGTTGTAATTTCAAAACGGTGTATATATTTATCAAAAGTACTCAAAATTATTTCATCTCCTATCAGGATAATATTGGTGCAAAAAATGAATTATTTATTCTTTTAATATGAATATATACTTAATTTTATGCACCAATATTGTAACAAAACAATTTAATTACAACAACTATAAAACGACAATTAAATTCATTTTTATAATCAGTCAAAAAAATTATTGGTGCATAAAATGAATAGTTTATTCTTTTAATATGAACATATACTTAATTTTATGCACCAATAATTAAAGCTTAATTTTTGAATTTATTCGTATGAAATTATATAACTACTTCAAATATAAACTAACAAAGAAATAATAAATCACAAAAACCATAATACTAATCAGCTAATCTAGGTTATCTAACGAGCTTGGACATTCTCCCAGTAGATTTTTACTCGGTTATTTTTTTCTCCTGTGTATCTTTTTCCTGGTTAAAAAAACTCCGGAGCAAGATGATTGCTCCGGAGTTAAAATATTCATCTTATTTGAGATCAGTTTGCGTAAGTTGCAAGTTACTAAATTGGTTGTCGCTATCATCCGGTTTAATGCTGTAGCCTTTCACCCGTTTGTTAACTGGCTGCCAGTCTAGCGAGAATGAACTTGGTGCATAAGCTGCTTCCTTATTCATGTATTCCTGCCAGTCTTTGAACTGTTTAGCCCGGTACTGATCGTTCCAAGCCTTATCGTTATTCATGTTGTTCATCAATTGCGTGTTTTGCTTGGAAACGAAGTGACCCATATTAAATGGTGCACTTTGACCGTAAAGTGCAGTTGGCGTTGGTTCAGAACTAACCGAGAAGCCGCCCCGCCAAACATCAATGTCTTTGTTATCAGGCTTTCTCAATGCAGCTAGATAACTGTTTCCTTCCATCAACTTACCAGAGGTAAACTTCACGTTCAGGCCTAACTTCCGCCATTGCTGAACGTAATACTTACTAGTAGCATTTGAAGCTTCGGAACTATTTGGCGCCGCAAAGTTAATTTCCAATGGTTTCCCATTTGGTTGAACCCGCCACTTCCCTTTCTTCTTGTAACCGGCTTGATCCAACAGCTTATTGGCCTTGGCTTCATCGTATGGGAATCCTTTAGCCTGTTTGTCGTAGTACTTCTTAAACACCGGTGGAATCAAGGTATTAGCTCGCCAAGCAACCCCGTTTCCAAATTTCTTAGCAACTTCATCCTGGTCGATGGCATACATCATGGCCTGACGAAGGTTCTTGTTGTTCATCTTCTTGTTCTTGTCCGTAACCTGCTTGTTGGTCTTAGTGTCGAAGTGTCCAAGGTTAAAGCCGAAGTAGTAGTACCCCAATTCTGGTTGACCAACCACTTGGTAATTACTCATTTTGGCAATCTTTGGATAGTCAGCCGCAGATTGGACTCCCTGGGTAAAGTCATACTTCTTCGCTTTCAATGCCGCCGTCACGTTACTTGGTGAAACGATTTGAATGTTGATGTGTTTGATGTGCGCCTTTTTACCCCAGTAATACTTGTTTGGACTCCAACTCGTTGACTCCCCTTCAACCACTTTGTCAAGTTTGTAAGCACCGGTAAAGATCGGAGTTTTCCGAATTTTATCAGAAGCAACGAGATCCGGAATCTTAACGTCCTTCAAGTATTCATACGGTTCAACTGAGCCCCACATAAAGTAGTTACCAGAATACTGCATGGCTGGCGTGATCCGATCATATTGAATAACCGTTTTCTTACCTTTTTCTCCATCTGGGAACGTAATTCCGGCGATCTTATCGGCCTTTCCGTCGTGGTAATCCTTCATTCCCTTGATGTGTTCAAAGTCATCTGAATACTGTTGTGATTTTGTTTGCGGATTGGCCAGCACTTCGTAAGCGTATTCCACGTCCTTCGCTGTAACCGGCATCCCATTCGACCACTTGGCATTATTGCGCAAGGTAATTGTTGCCGTATTATTTTTCCGGTTTAAACGAAGGTTTGCCAAACCGCCATCTTTAATTTTGTAGTTATTATCGGTGGCAAACAGGTTGTTTTGTCCTCCAGGGAGAAAAACATCTGCATCCGTTTTATCGTTCGCTAAAATTGGATCGGAAATCCCAGTAAACGGAGATTGAGAAACCTCACCGATTTTCAAAGTCCCATCGTTAGCCTTAGAATCTGCTTTTCCTGCAGCACTATAAGTTTGTGGAAGTTTAGGCGTTTTAGCAGTCGCATCGCTGCCACCGTTAGAACAGGCCGCCAGTGAAAGTGCCACTACGGCAACGCTCCCCCACAGAGCTAGTTTGTGTCGTCTCTTCATTGTCTGTTTTTCCTCCTTTAAGCTAAAGTTTCGTAAACGTCGTAACCGCAGTAAAATTCGTAACCACCTCCTTTAGTAATTAACTTCCGCGTCGTTGCGAAGCGTTCGCCGTGCGCCGTAATACCTGTCCCACGTAACTAATCGCTAAACATAAGAGAATAATCTCTATAGCGGCCGGTAACCACGTCCACCAGTACTGAGTAATGTTATTAGGATCGTTGGCGTTCGCAATCAACGTCCCTAGTGAAGGGGTGCCATCGGGAAGTCCGAAGCCCAAGTAGGATAATCCCGTTTCAACTCCAATATTTTCTGCGAATGATAACGTGGTATCAACGATAATTAGGGACGAAATGTTAGGGAGAATTTCCCGGAACATAATTTTCAAGTTACTTGTTCCGGAAACCTTGGAAGCCGCTACGTAATCTTTTTGTGACTCAGCTAACGTACTGGACCGAATCAAGCGAGACGTTCCCATCCAGTAAAAAATTGATAGCAACAATGTCAATGTGATCGCATTATAGTGAGGGATAATGGTCACTAACACGATAATGGTCATTAACATCGGGATAATCATCATGAAGTCGTAAACCCGTTGCATTGTTAAATCGACGTATCCGCCGTAGTAGCCAGACACTAATCCATATCCCACCCCAAAGGTGGATGAAATGGCAGTTAACCCAATCGCAATTAAGATGGAATTTCTAGAGCCAACAATCAGTTGGGAAAAGATCGGTCGTCCGGAGGAATCGCCCCCTAAAATGTAATTCGTAAAGGGTTTCGCGTAGTAACCCATCAAATCGGTCTGCATGATTTGGGGCACGTTGATGAAGAAGGACCCGATTAACACTAAGAGAATAAAGAACCCGATAAAGATCGCTGAAGCCAGTGCTACTTTGTCGGCTTTAAATTCGTTGAGCATCACCCGCACGGTACTTGGGGTGGCTTCGCTTTCCGCTTCTTTAGAAAGTTCTAACAGCTCGTCATCAGCTAACTCGTCGCGACCACTAAATTCATCTACCATCTTCACTCCTCCTTCCTACTCAATTCGAATCCGTGGATCCACGATGCTCAAGACAATGTCTGAAAGTAAAGTGCCTAGCAGATTCAAGAATCCGTACAGTAACACGAGCGTCGTGATAACCGTGTAATCGCGGTAGTTCACAGCATTTAAGAACAGTTGCCCCATGCCTGGGTATGAGAAAATCATTTCGGTAAAGATGGACCCAGCTAGTAGCCCCGTAATCGAGTACCCGGCAAAGGCGGCAATCGGCAGTACTGAGTTTCTAAAAATGTGGTGCCGATAAATATCCCGACTGGGAACCCCCTTGGCAACTTCCGTTTTCACAAAGGCGGAGTGTTTGGAATCAATTACCTGGGAACGTAGATACTGAATAATGTTCACGGTTCCAAACAAGGCGCCAAGCAATCCCGGTAAAAGAATGTGTTCCAAGCGGGATAAAAGTGTCGGACCCAGTCCCGAAACACTCGGAGCAACGGATCCCGAGGTTGGGAACCACCCGAGCGCATAACCAAAGATCCAAATCCCAATGACAAGGACCACAAAGAATGGAATCGACATCGTGACGTAGGTATAGATTCGGATTAACGTATCCGACCATTTGCCCTCGTTCTTTCCGGCATAAATCCCTAATGGTAGTCCAATTACATACGTTAAAATCATCGTAAATACGGCTAGCCACAACGTGTTAAGTCCCCGTTGCTTAATTAAATCCACCACTGGCATTTGATATTCGTAACTCATCCCTAAGTTTCCGTGGAATAAATTAACGACCCAGTGCCAGTACTGCACGTACCACGGATCAAAGAGTCCGTTAGCAACCATCAACCGGTGAATTTCAGCGGGATTACTCTTCGGATTAATCGAACCGGTAAACGGATCGCCAGGCATAGCTTTGGCCAGTAAAAATACCAAGAGACTCAAAACAATTAATTCAGGGATCATAATCAAGATTCGGCGTAAAATTGTTTTCCACATGATTAGTCATCCTCCTTTAATTGCTTGTACTGCAAAGCTTGCTTAGGTGGTAACGAAACTAGATGTCCAGGACTAACTTCTACCATTGGATAAGCCCGTCCAGTTTCATCGTAGTAATCGTCCTTATGCGCTTGATATTTCCGTTCAACCGCTTGGCGATGTTCTAAGTTCTGCTGTCGCTTGGATAGATTAGTACTCGGAATGGCAGCAAGTAGTCGCTGCGTATAGATGTGTTTTGCATGTTGATAAATATCTGTGCGACTCCCGACTTCCACGATTTGTCCCCGATTCATGATCGCAATCCGATCACACATATGGCGCACTACCCCGAGATCATGTGAGATAAAGAGGTAGGAAATCCCTAGTTCCCGTTGAATCTGCTTCATAAAATTCAAAACCTGGGCTTGTACCGATAAGTCCAACGCTGAAACTGGTTCATCCGCAATGATAAGCTTGGGGTTCGTGGCCACAGCTCGCGCAATTCCAATTCGTTGGCGTTGACCCCCAGAGAATTGATGAGGGTATTTGTAAAGCATATCTGGAGCAAGCCCCACAGTTTTCATTAGTTGTAAAACCCGAATTTTTTCTTGTTCGGGGGTTAGCTTTTCGAAGTTTTTTAACGGTTCGGCAATGATGCTTTCAATCCGCTTATGGGGATTCAAGCTTGAAAAGGAATCTTGAAAAATCATTTGAACTTCTCGATCATAATTTAACTTTTTCCGTTCGTGCTTGGTATTAACCGGCTGGCCGTTAAACTGAATTTGACCAGCCGTGGCTTTTTCCAGTCCAATAATGGTGCGCCCGGTCGTCGATTTTCCCGATCCAGATTCACCAACCAACCCAAATGACTCGCCTGCTTGGATCGTAAAACTCACTCCGTCAACCGCGTAAACTTTGTCAACCACACGATTGAAAAAACCGCCCCGAATGGGAAAGTGAACTTTTAGATTGTTAACCGTTAACAAGCTCATGAGTCCCGTTCCTCCTTAAAGTAAAAATGTTGATAACAGGTACAACGGACTTCGTGTCCATCAGCTAAGCGATGCATTTTCGGATGTTCCTCGTGATCCCGAGCTGGAATCCAAGGAATCCGGGGAGCAAAGGCATCTCCAGTTTTCGGCATCTTTTGTAACGATGGAACTGAACCTTGGATGACATATAAATCATCGTTTTCACTGTCCGCCTGGGGAATTGATTTTAATAATGAACGGGTGTATGGATGTTTAGGTTGGTTGAAAACCTGAGTTACGGAGCCCTTTTCCACGATCTTACCGGCATACATTACGTGGACGTAGTCGGCGGTCTCTGCAACCACCCCTAAGTCGTGTGTGATGAGAATGATGCTGGCGTGGTTTTCAGTTTGAATGTGGCGGAGTAGGTCTAGAATTTGAGCTTGAATCGTAACATCCAGAGCAGTTGTTGGTTCATCAGCAATGATAAAATCCGGTTTGCAGGCAATTGCAATTGCAATTACGACCCGCTGTCGCATCCCCCCAGATAATTGATGCGGAAATTGATGGGCGGTTCGTTTTGAATCAGCAATCCCGACCTGATCTAACAGATCCAGCACCCGATCATGCCGTTCATGAGCGTTTAAATCGGTATGATAAATCAACGTTTCTTGAATCTGCTCTTCAATCCGCTTCAAGGGATCGAGTGCCGATAGGGGATCTTGAAAGATCATTCCGATTTTGGCGCCCCGAATCTGATTGTATGTATGTTCGTCAAGCTGAGTTAAATCTTGTCCTTCAAACTCAATTTCACCACTAATCTTCGTTTCGGCTGGATCCTGCAAGCCCATGATTGAATTAACCAACGTGCTCTTGCCACACCCAGATTCACCCACAATTGCTAAAATTTCATCCTGTTTAATTTTCAGATTGATTTCAGAAATAGCTGGATAAAATTTCCCGTCAATTTTAAATGAAGTGGTTAGATTCTTAACTGTGAGCAGTGTTTGTCGTTTTGTCGTCGGTGCTGTCATAAAATCGTCTCCAAACCAATAACTTAACTTTAATTTAAATTTCACTCATTATATGACTTGATTTCTTAACTGACAACCTTGTTTAACCAAATTATTTAACTAAAAAACGAACTTAACCGTTTTTGGCACATTATGAATTCGATTTCATTCCTTATATAATGGGCATTATCAAATCATGACTTAAAAACTCAAAAAATTAAATTTTTGGTAATTTTGATTATCAAATTTCAACTTAATCCAACTGTTTACACAAAAAAGCCTTCTGATTGAGGTTTCCCTTAATCAGAAGGCGCAATTTAGTTATTTAATTGATGCCAGTTTGTCCCCCTGCAGGGCGCAACGATTTCCCCGTCAACTTCCAGTACACAAAAGAAATCATGGAGTTCAAAACGTAGTAAATGTACTTGCCGACGTTCGCCCAGTTGCCCATCGTTACGTTCCGAATCAATTGCAGCACGTTATAAACACCCCAAGCAGTCCACTGGGATTTCACTTTGAACACGTTTAACGTGTCAGCCATCAGGGAAAAAGAGAAGACCAACGACGTCATGATGAACAAAAAGTTAACCTGCCGAAACGCGAAGTAGTTAATCCCAAAGCTAACTAACACAGCTAACCCCGCAATCAAAGGCATCACTACTTTAGCATGAGGAACCATTCCCTTGCGGTTTTTAAAAATTGTGCGCCACGTGAACCAAGCCAACATGTTGAGCACGAACGAAATCGGGTACGTATAAATGGCGCCAAAGTTCCCTAACGCATAGTCGACAAACCCGGCAATCACAATGTTAATGAACCCAATCAAATTCCCAAGGTTGTTAATCTTGCCGACGTACCGAGTTGATAAAACCGAAAGGACGGCGGAAATGGTCGATACAATCCCCAACGGGAACCACTTCCAACTACTGGTCCGTAACCAAGGAATTGGCGATTGCGCCAGTGTCGTGGCGTAATAACCAGCTGAAATCGTGGCTACTAAAACCAGTGCAACCCCTAGATAGTCAAACCAGTTGGACCCAGCCGTCTGATATGCCCATCTAATAATTTGGTTTTTCCGCTTTGAAGTCATTTGCATAAGTAAAATCTCCTTTTGTTTTTTAAGTGGCGTGTCGACAAAATGGTCGACTTGCGGATAGCAACCCACTTTAGGTTTAGATTCGCCCTTAGTCTAGAACGATTCACTTGTTTTGTTTAAATAAATTTGCTATTTTAAGAACTAATTTAAACATTGGAGGATTTTCCCGTGAAAAAAGGTTATTTTTATCTACTTTTAGCACTCACATTCGTTAGCTGGCTGGTGCCCGTTTACATCTTTGTGAACGCCGCTAAAACTCACACCCTCATTAACTTAATTCCCATCGTTGCGGATAATTCCCCTCAAGGATCCTTTGGATGGTCCTGCTGCATCGCTGGCTTATTAACATCATTACAATAATTGCTGCCGCCGTTAAAAAGAAATAAACAAAAAAAGACCGAATCTGCAAATGCAGATCCGGTCTTTTTTAACCAATTAGTCAACCTAATTACGTTCCAAGAATTAACCTTGGTCGTTGTGAAGACGCTTGTCAGCTGGCTTCGTCTTAGGAATTCCACCCATTGCTTCTGGGTTTTCTTGGTAAGTGAATTTCTCACCATCTTTAGCAACTTGTCCTTCAAAGGCACGTGAGCCTTCACCATCGGAGAAGTTCATCAATACGTGAGCAAATTCTTTGTGTTCGATTTCTTTCATATCACCAGGTACGATTACTCCGTACTTATCTTCTAATTCTTCTTGGGCCTTCATGAATTGTAATTGGTGTTGAGTCTCACGAGCCAACAAGAATTTAAGCATGTCACGAATACCTTCGTCTTCAGTCATGTAGTAAAGACGACTAACTTGTAAACGAGCTTCTGATTCACGCGTAACGTTGAAACGCATGTCAGCAACAAGGTTACCACTTGAAGTAGCGTAGCCAGCGTTCCAACCAAAACCGTTCGGGTTGTTCAAGCTAGCAGTCATACCGTGAACAAGTGCGTGTTCTGGATCCATCCCAGCCATTACAGAAGCCAAAGCAGGATCTTTTTCGTAAGCAGCGTCTTGTTCGCTAAATGGAGCGCCTTCTAATAAGTAGGCGATCATCGTTGAAATCATTTCAACGTGGGCGATTTCTTCAGTACCAGTATCTAATAAAAGATCCTTGTACTTTTCGTCGCCAGTTGAAGACCAACCTTGTGAAAGGTATGACATCATACCAGTAACTTCACCCCATTGGCCACCCAATGATTCTTGAAGCCGACGAGCCATTAATGGATCTGGACGATCAGGTTTGGCGTTGTACTGTAGTTTGCGTGTGTGTTTAAACATAAAATAAACATCCTTTCTGTTCTTTGAGTAACCGACTCTCATCGGTTTACTCACCAATAGTTTCCATGCCGCACGTTAAGCAGTTGCCTACTTATCTATCGCGCACAATTAAATATATCACTACGCATTTTTCTTGTCTACCAAAAAAACTCATTTTTTCTCAAAAAAATTTAAATCATGAATTTAAAAACGCTCAAATCCCTTGCCAGTCAAGGCTTCCAGCGTAGCTAAATTTCCTCAAAAAATTATAAAAATTAAAAGATAATTATCAATCAGATGATCCAATCTTAACAATTTAACTTCACTTCTAAAACCATTTTGCCAATCAAAAAAGGATCTATTTCGATAGTCAAATCGAAATAGATCCCAAAAACTAAATTGGTAAATAAGCAACCACACCATTACTAATCATTACCGGTTTTTATTTAAATGTTGAACTACTTTTCGTCACGTTTACGCCGTTTAAGTCCCAATCCAGCTAGGAACATCGTCAACAAGCCCAGCAACGTCAGATTTTGCTGATCACTACCTGTTTGTGGTAACTTTTGCTGCTTAGTTGCATGGCCATTGTTGTGATGCTGTCCATTATGGTTTCCATGATTAGAATGACTCTCATGGTTCGGGAAGCTAGTAGAAGCACTTTCGCTGGCAGAGTTACTTTGGCTAGTTGAAGCACTCACACTAATTGAGGAACTAGTGGACTCACTCGTTCCATCAAAACTATTGATGCTAGTTGAGTTATTAACACTTACCGACGTACTAAGGCTATTGCTGGTACTGTCGGACATACTCAAGCTAGCTGAGTCACTCGTACTCATTGACAGGCTCGCACTATCCGAAGTACTCAAGCTAGCCGAATTGCTAGTGCTCATCGACAAGCTGGAACTATCTGAAGTACTTAGGCTAGCTGAGTTGCTAGTACTCATCGACAGGCTCGCACTATCTGAAGTACTCAAACTAGCCGAGTTGCTAGTGCTCATTGACAGGCTAGCACTATCTGAAGTACTCAAGCTAGCCGAATTGCTAGTGCTCATTGACAGGCTAGCACTATCTGAAGTACTCAAGCTAGCCGAATTGCTAGTGCTCATTGACAGGCTAGCACTATCTGAAGTACTCAAGCTAGCCGAATTGCTAGTGCTCATCGACAAGCTGGAACTATCCGAAGTACTCAAACTTGCTGAATTACTAGTACTCATTGACAAGCTGGAACTATCTGAAGTACTTAGGCTAGCCGAGTTGCTAGTGCTCATCGACAGACTCGCACTATCTGAAGTACTCAAGCTAGCCGAGTTGCTAGTACTCATCGATAGGCTAGCACTCGTAGAATTACTCATGCTAGTTGAAGCACTGGCGCTACCAGAAACGCTCGCACTCGATGAGTTACTCATGCTAGTTGAAGCACTGGCACTGCCTGACACGCTTGCGCTCGATGAGTTACTCATGCTGGTTGAAGCACTGGCACTACCAGAAACGCTTGCACTTGATGAATTACTCATGCTGGTTGAAGCACTGGCACTACCAGAAACGCTTGCACTTGATGAGTTACTCATGCTAGTTGAAACGCTCGCACTGCCGGACACGCTTGCACTTGATGAGTTACTCATGCTAGTTGAAACGCTCGCACTGCCGGACACGCTTGCACTTGATGAATTACTCATGCTGGTTGAAGCACTGGCACTACCAGAAACGCTTGCACTTGATGAGTTGCTCATGCTAGTTGAAACGCTCGCACTGCCGGACACGCTTGCGCTCGATGAGTTACTCATGCTAGTTGAAACGCTCGCACTGCCGGACACGCTCGCACTCGATGAATTACTCATGCTGGTTGAAGCACTGGCACTTGATGAAACGCTCGCACTCGATGAGTTACTCATGCTGGTTGAAGCACTGGCACTTGATGAAACGCTCGCACTCGATGAGTTACTCATGCTGGTTGAAGCACTGGCGCTACCAGAAACGCTCGCACTCGATGAGTTACTCATGCTGGTTGAAACGCTCGCACTGCCGGACACGCTTGCACTCGCTGAGTTACTCATGCTGGTTGAAACGCTGGCACTACCAGAAACGCTTGCACTTGATGAATTACTCATGCTAGTTGAAGCACTGGCACTGCCTGACACGCTTGCACTCGATGAGTTACTCATGCTGGTTGAAACGCTCGCACTGCCGGACACGCTTGCACTCGATGAGTTACTCATGCTGGTTGAAACGCTGGCACTACCAGAAACGCTTGCACTTGATGAATTACTCATGCTAGTTGAAGCACTGGCACTGCCTGACACGCTCGCACTGCCTGACTTGCTCATGCTAGTTGAAACGCTCGCACTCGCTGACACGCTCGCACTAGATGATTCACTAACGCTCATTGATCCACTAATACTGTTTGAAGCACTCATACTAGTACTGTCAGATGAGCTAACACTGGCACTATCGGAGATGCTCAAGCTATCTGAGGCACTGACACTCGCACTGTCAGACATGCTGAGGCTATCAGATGCACTAACGCTCGCACTATCTGACATGCTCAAGCTGTCGGAAGCACTGACACTCGCACTGTCGGACATGCTCAAACTGTCAGATGCACTGACGCTCGCACTGTCGGACATACTCAAGCTATCAGAGGCACTAACGCTCGCACTATCTGACATACTCAAACTGTCAGACGAACTGACACTCGCACTGTCGGACATGCTTAAGCTATCAGATGCACTGACGCTAGCGCTGTCAGACATACTTAAGCTATCAGATGCACTGACACTCGCACTATCTGACATGCTCAGGCTATCTGATGAACTAACGCTCGCACTGTCAGACATGCTTAAGCTATCAGATGCACTGACACTCGCACTATCGGACATACTCAAGCTGTCAGAGGCACTAACGCTCGCACTGTCAGACATGCTCAAACTATCAGATGCACTGACACTCGCACTATCGGACATACTCAAGCTGTCAGAGGCACTAACGCTCGCACTGTCAGACATGCTTAAGCTATCAGATGCACTGACACTCGCACTATCGGACATACTCAAACTGTCAGAGGCACTAACGCTCGCACTGTCAGACATGCTCAAACTATCAGATGCACTGACACTCGCACTATCGGACATACTCAAGCTGTCAGAGGCACTAACGCTCGCACTGTCTGACATGCTCAAACTGTCTGAAGCACTCATGTTATTGTCAGATGCGCTCAAACTATTCGACATGCTTAAGCTATCGGAAGCACTAACACTTGCACTGTCGGACATACTTAAGCTGTCAGACGAACTAACACTCGCACTATTGGACATGCTTAAGCTATCAGATGCACTGACACTCGCACTATCGGACATGCTCAGGCTGTCAGATGAACTAACACTTGCACTGTCGGACATACTCAAGCTATCAGAAGCACTGACACTCGCACTATCTGACATGCTCAGGCTGTCTGATGAACTAACACTTGCACTGTCGGACATACTCAAGCTATCAGAAGCACTGACACTTGCGCTGTCGGACATGCTTAGGCTATCGGAAGCACTAACACTCGCACTATCTGACATGCTTAAGCTGTCGGAGGCACTGACACTTGCGCTGTCAGACATACTCAAGCTGTCGGAGGCACTGACACTTGCACTGTCGGACATACTTAAACTGTCAGATGAACTAACACTTGCACTATCTGAAGTACTCAAACTATCTGAATCACTAACGCTGGCACTATCTGACATGCTTAAGCTGTCGGATGAACTGACGCTCGCACTATCGGACATACTCAAACTGTCGGATGAGCTGACACTCGCACTGTCAGACATACTCAAACTATCTGAAGTACTCATGTTATTGTCAGAAGCACTCGCACTATCGGACATACTCAAGCTATCAGAGGCACTGACACTCGCACTATCGGACATGCTTAAGCTGTCGGATGAACTGACACTCGCACTATCTGACATGCTTAAGCTGTCGGATGAACTGACACTTGCACTGTCGGACATACTTAAACTGTCAGATGAACTAACACTTGCACTATCTGACATGCTTAAGCTGTCAGATGAACTAACACTTGCACTATCTGACATGCTTAAGCTGTCGGATGAACTGACGCTTGCGCTGTCAGACATACTCAAGCTATCAGAGGCACTAACACTCGCACTGTCAGACATACTCAAGCTGTCAGAAGCACTAACACTGGCGCTATCCGACATACTCAAACTGTCGGAGGCACTGACACTCGCACTATCTGAAGTACTTAAACTATCTGAAGCGCTGACACTCGCACTATCTGAAGTACTTAAACTATCGGATTCACTGCTACTTGCACTATCTGAAGTACTTAAACTATCTGAAGCGCTGACACTCGCACTATCCGAAGCACTCAAACTATCGGATTCACTGCTACTTGCACTATCTGAAGTACTCAAACTATTTGATTCACTTACACTCGCACTATCCGAAGCACTCAAACTATCGGATTGGCTAACACTATCAGAACCACTAACACTTCCAGATGTACTAATGCTAGTAGAATCTGAATTGGAAGCACTGTCACTAGCACTAGCCGAAGTTGATTCTGAAGGATACGTATCAGAAATTACATAAATCTTCACATTCAGAGGATCAGCTCCAACGAGTGAACTAGTCGTTTGACTGTTACCATTTAGCTCTCTACCGACTGCATAGTGATAACCCTTAGGCGCATTTTCAACTGAATAATATGGGTCCGTCCAATCAATTGTATTCCCGTAGTTAGCAGGAGCATTCTTGGTTCCACTAGCTTCCTGACCTGCATTTGCATCATCAGTCGGAATTACCTTCCCGGTAATGGAATCAACGTATTGGTAAGTAACGTTCTTATTAGGTTGCCCGTATACATAGATCTTGTACGTGTATTCTTGGCCTTCCATTGGCAGAATGGCAACAGTTGCTTGCCCGTTTTCATCACCATTATCGGCATTGTTAGTGGAATCACCACCACTTTGCGCATCACTCTTAGCAGAATTAGGAATCTGGTTCCCTAAGCCCCACATGTAATGTTTCGGCATTTCTTGGTTAGCATACTGGTCCGTGTCTAGCGGAACATACTTCCCAATGTAATCATCCTGACCGGGTTGCAAGTCAACCGTTTTAATTACTTTACCGTTTTGATCAACATATTGAATGTGAACTTTTCCAACTGGCAAAGCATCGGTTTGCAACTCACGGGTATTCTGGCTTAACAATGAAGAATTGGTTTGGTTCCCGTTTAGATCAGTAAGAATTGCCTGTCCATTCTTGACTTGTAACTTAACGAATCTTCCTTTGTTATCCCCACTTGGGTTATTGGCCTTTGAATCAGTCCCATTCCAAGTTTCGATGCTGGAGTTATCCATGGTAAAGGTTCCATGACCAGAGATAATTCCATTATTGGTAGCTAACGGGTTCCCGTTCGAGTCCTGGATGGCTAAGTGCATTGCCTTTGGTGAGATAAACGTCACGCTAGAATTGTCAGCAAGCTGGATTACTGAACCATTAATCCGTTGGTTAATGTCAATAACTGCACCGGCATTAAAGACTGCTTTTTGGTTGTTCCGTAAATTAATTGCCCCTGGTTGCGTGGTAATTGGAGCAGATAAGTGGAAGTTCTGTCCAAACGTAAAGGTGGCATTTGGATAAACCTGGGATTGCGTTCCGTTAATAAAGTATTGGAACCCAGTTTGAGTCCAGTTAACGTTATCTCCCACCGTCATTGTTTGGATGTGCAGGTAGACAGCTGGATATGATTCGGCTTGGTTGTTATATGCATAAGCTGCGTTGGAAGAACCATCCCCCATCGTGAAGCTATTACCATACCCGATACTTCCCTTTGGTGCCACATCTTCAAAGTAAAATTCGGAGAATAACTTATCATTGTTCGTCCGGTTCAACGTCACATGACTGTTGTTTGCAATTTCAACCTTTCCAACTCCACGCGTAATTTCGTTAGAAATATCGAAGACGTTGGTTCCGGAGAAGTTAGCCTTAGATCCAATGGCAAAGACCGCATGTAATGGATTGAAACCATTACTTGAAGTAGTCAAGTGAATGTTATGGAAGTTCGTAGTTAATTGATTGCCGGCTCCAGAATAAACAAGTGAGTACCCATTTCCATCATTGTAGTTATAACCTTCTTTGATGGTCAGGTCGGAAAGGGTCACGTTCATTTCTTGGTTCGTGTTTCCACGCAACCGGAAGTTACTGTTTCCAATGTCGATTGTGTGGTTATTACCATTAATAATGACATCGTTACCATTATCACGCCAACCTAACCTAGTTGCCTTACCGCGGTCGATGTCACCGTTAATGTCAATGTAGCGGATCTTATCGTTTTCCCAAGCTGCTTTCAGACCAGCGTAATCAGTCACACTGGCATAAGTACCGTTATTAATGGCATCTTGCCGGTATTGATCATTATTAGTGATCTGATCTGGAGTAAGTACCGTAACCGAAGTTGGTGTTTTAGCCTTTTCCCCAGAATGAATTTGGTCCTCAAATGATTGCCGATTCTTATCGGGATCAGAAGCAACATGAAGAGTATCTCGTTGCGAGCCATCAGCATTTAGGTACACAAAGTTGGTCTTTAATTTATTCTTATTCCCAACTTCTGTAATTGCTGATAAAGTAGCGGCACTCGGCGTAACGTTGGTTGGTAATCCAATGTTGGCCACCCCGTCGTGTGCGTTAATTGAAACCACGGCATCTTTCGGTGCTTCCCGTTTGATTTCGTTATACGCCGCCTGTTCGTTAACTACCGGGTTTCCTGGTTGTTGCTGTGCCACCTGGTTGTTACCAGCAGCCGAATCAGCAACCGTAGCTTGAAGCTTTGTCACCGTCGAGCCCGGTTGGTCAGCAATTGGGCTAGTGGGTTGCTTAGCAGGCCCTTGCTCATCATGCTGGTTAACCGGCTGTTCGGAACGAGCTACTGGTTGATCAGTAACTGGTTGATCAGTAACTGCTTGCTTAGCGTTAGTCGAATCAGTTTGATCCGCTTGTTTGTCAGCAGCAGTCTGTTTATTGGTAGTAGCTTGTTTATCAGCCTTTGTCGACGTGCTCGTGCTCAGACTAGTTGAGTCAGATAAAGATGACTTCAAACTAGTTGAATTAGAGATTGACAGTGACTGGCTGTTACTAGTTGAGAGCTGTAAGGCTTCACTCATACTAGTTGAAACTTTATCTAACTTGGCCTGCGAATCCTGGTTACTGTCCGTAACAGAATTGCTGGTCGAGGTTGACGGGATGGTGGCGGAATCATTCCCCGCTAGCACATCCTGCTTGGCTTCTTTACTAGGATTATTCCCAGCGCCACTCGTTGTATCAGCATGTGCTGCGCTGACACCCACGTTAGCACCAAGAATCCCCCCCATTAGGGTAATTCCGGCAAAAACCCACTTTTTCCCGTCTTTATACATTTTGTAATGTACTTTGCCATTTTCATGAACTAGACGGTTAAGATTTTGTTTTTTTCTATTATCATACATGAAAATTATCCTTCCACTTACGCCAAAAGAAGCAAATCCATTTTAAAGAATTCACTTCTTTCAGCAATACTAAAAAGTAAACTGATTTAAATCGCTATATTCGAATATAAACTTACTACTCGTCTTCCTTCTTACGTTTCCGTGATTTAAAGCCTAACCCAGCAAGAAGTAACGTTAGCAATCCAATTAATGACAAGTTCTGTGATTGCTCACCTGTTTGTGGCAACTTCGCTTGTTTTTTATTTGAATTACCTTTGTCACTAGCATGAACGGAACTAGATCCATGATTTCCATCATCATGGTTCATTGAAGAATGATCACTTGGCAGTTTGTTTGATGAGTTACTTGAAACAAGTGAAGATCCTACACTGCTTGAAGCACTGGCACTCGCCGAAGCACTTGTACTAGTTGAGGCGCTCGCGCTGTCGGACATGCTGAGACTTGCTGAATCACTCGTACTTGCCGAAACACTGGCACTGTCGGACATGCTCAAGCTTGCTGAATCACTCGTACTAGTTGAAACGCTCGCACTGTCGGACATGCTGAGACTTGCTGAATCACTCGTACTTGCCGAAACACTGGCACTGTCGGACATGCTCAAGCTTGCTGAATCACTCGTACTAGTTGAAACGCTCGCACTATCGGACATGCTGAGGCTTGCCGAATCACTTGTACTAGTTGAAACACTGGCACTGTCGGACATGCTCAAGCTTGCTGAATCACTCGTACTAGTTGAAACGCTCGCACTGTCGGACATGCTGAGGCTTGCCGAATCACTTGTACTAGTTGAAACACTGGCACTGTCGGACATGCTCAAACTTGCCGAATCACTCGTACTGGTTGAAACGCTCGCACTATCGGACATGCTCAAGCTTGCTGAATCACTCGTACTTGCCGAAACGCTCGCACTATCAGACATGCTCAAGCTTTCCGAATCACTTGTACTAGTTGAAACACTGGCACTGTCGGACATGCTCAAGCTTGCCGAATCACTCGTACTTGCTGAAACGCTCGCACTGTCGGACATGCTCAAGCTTGCTGAATCACTCGTACTGGTTGAAACGCTCGCACTGTCGGACATGCTCAAGCTTGCCGAATCACTTGTACTGGTTGAAACACTCGCACTGTCGGACATGCTCAAGCTTTCCGAATCACTTGTACTAGTTGAAACGCTCGCACTATCGGACATGCTGAGGCTTTCCGAATCACTCGTACTTGCTGAAACGCTCGCGCTGTCAGACATGCTGAGGCTTGCTGAATCACTCGTACTTGCTGAAACGCTCGCACTATCAGACATGCTCAAGCTTTCCGAATCACTCGTACTTGCCGAAACGCTCGCACTGTCAGAAACGCTCAAACTATCTGATGCACTAACACTTGCACTGTCAGAAACGCTTAAGCTATCTGAGGCACTCACACTCGCACTGTCAGAAACACTCAAGCTATCTGAGGCGCTGACGCTAGCGCTATCTGAGATGCTCAAACTATCTGATGCACTAACACTTGCACTATCAGAAACGCTTAAGCTATTCGAAGCACTCACGCTTGCACTATCGGAAACACTCAAGCTGTCTGAGGCACTCACGCTCGCGCTGTCAGAAACGCTTAAGCTATCTGAGGCACTCACACTCGCACTGTCAGAAACACTCAAGCTGTCAGAAGCACTGACGCTAGCGCCGTCGGAGACACTCAAGCTATCGGAGGCACTAACACTTGCACTGTCAGAAACGCTTAAACTATCCGATGCGCTGACGCTCGTATCTGAAACGCTCAAACTGTCAGAGGCACTAACACTTGCACTGTTAGAAACGCTCAAACTATCTGAGGCACTAACACTTGCACTATCGGAAACACTCAGGCTATCCGATGCGCTGACGCTTGCACTGTTAGAAACGCTTAAGCTATCCGAGGCACTAACACTTGCACTGTCAGAAACGCTTAAACTATCCGATGCGCTCACGCTCGCACTATCTGAAACGCTTAAGCTGTCGGATGCACTAACGCTTGCACTATCAGAAACGCTCAAGCTGTCAGAAGCACTGACGCTAGCGCTGTCGGAGACACTCAAGCTATCTGATGCACTAACACTTGCACTGTCAGAAACGCTTAAACTATCCGAAGCACTGACGCTCGCACTATCAGAAACACTTAAACTATCCGAAGCACTGACACTCGCACTATCAGAAACACTCAGACTATCCGAAGCGCTGACACTTGCACTGTCAGAAACACTCAGACTATCCGAAGCACTGACGCTTGCACTGTCAGAAACGCTTAAACTATCCGAGGCACTGACGCTCGCACTGTCGGAAACACTCAAGCTATCTGAGGCACTCACGCTCGCACTGTTAGAAACGCTCAAGCTATCTGAGGCACTGACGCTCGCACTGTCAGAAACGCTCAAGCTATCCGAGGCACTGACGCTCGCACTATCAGAAATGCTTAAGCTATCTGAGGCACTCACGCTCGCACTATCAGAGATGCTTAAGCTATCCGAGGCGCTCACACTGGCACTGTCGGAAACACTTAAGCTGTCGGATGCACTCACACTCGCACTATCAGAAACGCTTAAACTATCCGAGGCACTGACGCTCGCACTGTCGGAAACACTCAAGCTATCTGAGGCACTCACGCTCGCACTGTTAGAAACGCTCAAGCTATCTGAGGCACTGACGCTGGCGCTATCTGAAACACTTAAGCTATCAGATGCACTGACGCTTGCACTGTCAGAAACACTTAAACTATCTGAGGCACTCACACTTGCACTATCAGAAACACTCAAGCTATCTGATGCGCTCACGCTCGCACTATCGGAAACACTCAAGCTATCCGAGGCGCTGACGCTTGCACTGTCAGAAACGCTCAAACTATCTGAGGCACTCACACTTGCACTGTCAGAAACGCTTAAACTATCCGATGCGCTCACGCTCGCACTATCTGAAACGCTCAAGCTATCCGAGGCACTCACACTTGCGCTGTCGGAAACACTCAAACTATCTGAAGTACTCATGTTATTGTCAGAAGCACTCAAACTATTCGACATACTTAAGCTATCAGATGCACTGACGCTTGCACTGTCAGAAACACTTAAACTATCCGAGGCACTCACACTTGCACTATCAGAAACACTCAAGCTATCTGATGCGCTCACGCTCGCACTATCGGAAACACTCAAGCTATCCGAGGCGCTGACGCTTGCACTGTCAGAAACGCTCAAACTATCTGAGGCACTCACACTTGCACTGTCAGAAACGCTTAAACTATCTGAGGCACTCACACTCGCGCTATCAGACGTACTTAGACTATTTGATTCACTGGTACTTGCACTATCTGAAGTACTTAAACTATCTGAGGCACTCACACTCGTGCTATCAGACGTACTTAGACTATTTGATTCACTGGTACTTGCACTATCTGAAGTACTCAAACTATTTGATTCACTTACACTCACACTATCCGAAGCACTCAAACTATCGGATTCACTCAAACTTGCACTATCCGAAGCACTCAAACTGTCGGATGTGCTGGTACTGACACTACCAGAATTACTTAAGCTATCAGAACCACTTACTGAAGAACTATCACTTGTACTTGCCGAACCACTCGCACTAGTTGAAGCTGATTCAGATGGATACGTATCAGCAATCACATAAATCTTAGTGTTTTGTGGTTGGTCGGTAACCACCATTTCTCCGGGTTGTTGGTTTCCCTTTAGATATTGACCGGTTGCATAGTGATATCCAGACGGAACATTTTCTTGCGTATAGTAAGGATCATTCCAATTAATCCTGTTACCGTAATTGGCAGGAACGTGATTAGTTCCAGCTGCTTCTTTTCCAGCCTGACTACCGTTTACATCAATAGTCTTACCTGTGTTTGCATCAACGTATTGATACGTGACGTTCTTATTAGGTTGACCATAAATATAAATCTTGTACGTATACGTTTGTCCCGCCATTGGTACAATTGCTAAGTTAGCCTGCCCATTTTCATCACCATCATCAGCTGTGCTAGTTGGGTCACCACCAGCTTGTCGATCCGTTTGTGCTGACTGTGGAATTTGTTTACCTAAGCCCCACATGTAATGCTCTGGCATTTCTTGGTTAGCAAATTGCTTGGTATCTAATGGAATGTAAGATCCAACCGCTCCGCGATTTTGCTGGGGAATTTCCGTTGTTTTGATTACGTTTCCATATTGATCAACGTATTCAATTTTTATTTTTCCAGCTGTTAAAGCCTCGGTCTGTAGCTCACGGGTGTTATCAGTAAGGATGGTTGAAGCGGCAACTTGACCGTCCAAGCTGGTAACCGTTGCTTTTCCGTTTTGAACTACTATTTTTTCGAAGACTTTACTATCGTTACCATTTGGAACATTTTCAGGGGAATCTCTGTTCAACCAAGTTCTAATCCCCGAATTATCCATGGTAAATGTTCCCGTTCCGGTAATGATTCCTTTCCGGGTTGCATCGGGGTGACCATCCTTGTCTTGAACCGCTAAATGCAAGGATTTTGGAGAGATAAATTCAATGCTTGAATTATTCCGTAATTCAATTACTGGCCGGTTATCTCTTTGTTGGATATCCATAATTGTTCCAGCATTGAAAATCGCTTTTTGGTTGTACTGCAAGCGAATGGCACCACGACGATTACCGGCATTCGCTTCCATGTGGAAATTCTGTCCAAAAATAAATTCAGCATTCTTAGCTCTTGTATTTGCCTGACCGGTATTTAAGAAGTAACGGAATCCGGTCTGTGACCAGGTAACGTTATCTCCAACCCGCATTCCCCCAATTTTTTGGTAAATGGCAGGAAAATCTTCAGCTTGATCATTATAAGAGTTAACTGTATTGGAAGAATTATCTCCCATAATGAAGAGATTATCTTCACCGACACTACCCTTTGGAGCGTAGTTACTAAAATTGAACTCAGAAAATTCACTATCGTTAGCAGTCCGATTAAGCGTCACGCTGGCATGGTCGGCAATTTCAACTCTTCCCATTCCCCGTGCAATTTCGTTGGAGAGTTCAAAGGTGTTTTTACCAGAGAAGGTTAACTTAGAACCAATTCCATAAAATACTCGAATTGGATTTTGAACTTTCCCTTTGTTATTGCCAGAGGTAGAAGGTTGAACAGTTACATTATTAAAGTTAGCTGAAACAAATTTACCATTGGCAGCATATACTAATGAACTAGCCGTGCTTTGGTTAGATGTATAACCTTGTTTGAAAATAACGTTCGAAATCGTGATGTCAGTAGCATTATCACTCGTTCCTCTCAGAGCAAAGTTATTTCCACCGAGATCGATAATATGATTATTACCATTAATAATGATGCTATTCCCAGTATCACGGGTTCTGATGCGAGCATCGCTTGGACTAATGGTAATGTCTGACGTTACGTTAATGTACCGAATGGAATTGTTTTCCCATGCATCCTTCAACTGGCTGTAACTGGAAACATCAACATAGGCATTATTTTTCTTGGCCTCATCACGATAATGCTGATCATTTGTAATCTGATCTGGCGTCAACACCGTAACCGAAGTTGGTGTTTTCGTTGAATTGCCCTTATTGATGTTGTCTTCAAATTGCGGCCGGTTCTTATCTGGATCAGAAGCAACGTGTAACGTATCTCGCTGTGAGCCGTCAGCATTCAAGTACACAAAGTTGGTCTTTAATTTATTCTTATTCCCAACTTCTGTAATTGCTGATAAAGTGGCGGCACTCGGCGTTACGTTGGTTGGTAATCCAATGTTGGCCACCCCATCGTGCGCGTTAATCGCAACCACGGCATCTTTTGGCGCTTCCCGTTTGATTTCGTTATACGCCGTCTGCTCGTTAACTACTTGATTTCCTGGTTGTTGTTGCTTCAGCTGGTCGTTACCAGCAGCAGCCGAGCCAGCAACCGTAGTTTGGAGCTTCGTCACCGTTGAGCCTGCTTGGTCAGCAATTTGACTAGTGGGCTGCTTAGCAGTCCCTTGCTCATCATGCTGGTTAACCGGCTGGTCGGGACGAGCTACTGATTGATCAGCTGCGGTCCGCTTAACGTTAGTCGAATCAGTTTGATCCGCTCGTTTGGCAGTCGCAGATTGTTTGTCAGCCTTTGTCGACGTGCTCGTACTCAGACTAGTTGAGGCTGATACGGATGACTTCAAACTAGTTGAGTTAGAGAGTGACAATGACTGGCTGTTACTAGTTGAGAGCTGTAAAGCTTCACTCATACTAGTTGAAACTTTGTCTAACTTGGCCTGCGAATCCTGGTTACGATTCGTAGCAGAATTGCTGGTCGAGGTCGACGGGATGGTCGCGGAATCATTCCCCGCTAACACATCCTGCTTGGCTTCCTTACTGGGATTATTCCCGGTTCCACTCGTTGTATCAGCATGCGCTGCACTGACACCCACGTTAGCACCGAGAATTCCTCCCATCAGGGTAATTCCGGCGAAAACCCACTTTTTCCCGTCTTTATACATTTTGTAATGTACTTTGCCATTCTCATGGACTAGACGAGTGAGGTTTTGCCGATGGTTCCTTTTATCATCCATTCAGATAACCCCCATCTAATATTTATTGTTACGTACAATTCACGTAACCAATTTGATTGTACTAAATGAAATTTGATATTACAACGTGTTTTGGATAAAAAACAAAAAACTTTGGTTATATTTTTATAATTTTTGTTTGCTAAACTGCCGGGAACCTACGTCTGCGTAAGAATTGCTTTGATACCAAAAAAACACCAGAATTAACCTAGTTACGATAACTAAGTCAGTCCTGGTGTAAAAAAATAACCGATTAACCTTGCAAATTGCCTATTTCAAAAAGGAAACAAACGTCGACAACATACTAATCACGACAATTACTAACATAATAATCGAGGCCGCGAGCATAAAACCACGTCCCCGTGGTTTCTCATCGCTCGCATCCGTTACATACTTTTTTTCCTGATTAAACCGTTTTTGAATATCCGTTTGTAAATCATCATGTTTCTTAGTTGGCATCCGTGCTCCCCTCCCTTTCATTTTAGTCCGTCACAATTTTCTTCGTCGGTAATCCAGCCACCCGAATCTTTTCTAAATACGGAGCGGGCATCCGCACCGTTTGCACGAACTTAATGTTGTCAGTCAAAATGTCAGCTAAATTTTGCTTAATCCGACCATCAGTCGTAAAGGGATCTTCTTCCAAGTACAGGGTGTTGTGTGATTTGGTTTTGGCCAACGACCACATTTCGTTCCCCATGAAGTTAATCCCAACGGTATCCTGCTTCTTCACAATCTTTTTCATTTCAGCTGCCAGAAAATCTGCCATGGAAATGTACCCGGCTTTCATCCGCATCGTTTTAAAATTTTCGACCGTGATGTAGTTTAAGCGATCTCCAAAGTAGTAGAATCGGACGACCGGTCGTTCCTGATCATCATAAAAATCGATTCGTTGCAGTTGCCGGTTGGTGTAAATTTCGTTACTAAATTTTTTACCATCGCTCGCAAATACTTCTGTAAAGTCGCGATCGCCGTTTTCATAAAGGTAATCCACTTGTTGCACGTGACGACGTAGTTTTGGTAACAAAATCACATTGCCAATTACGTTTCCATCGGCGAGGACGTCAACGCTAAAATCACTGTTCATAAAGATTTCCGCCCCCGTAACGGTCGGAAGTTGGTTGAAATACAAGTACGTATTGGGATCAAAATCGATGGTGCGCCCAGTAACCCGATCAAGCACGTTAAACCCGGTGACTTGGGTTTCATTCAGTTGGTCACGTAACGTCGGATTGGGAGCTAACGTGATTAGTTCGCCGCCCGTCGCTTCCAAGCGCTTTTTTTGCCCACTCCAACTGGGATGATTGACATCAATTTTATTTACCACTTCGTAGTGCATGAACTAGTTCCTCCCATTTTTGCGTAATGACGTGATGCCGAAATGGCTTCATGGATGATTGGGTTGCCTTTTGAACCTCAGCGTAGTTCGAATCTAACAGCCGTTGGACCCCAGTAGCCAAACTATTCACGTTAAAGTACAAGTTGTCATCTCCTACTTTAAACGGTTCCAAAAAGCCGTTCACCCCGTCTTTAATTAATTCGAGCGAGCCAAACCGAGCGGCATAGGCTACCACTGGTAGGCCAGC
Organism: Fructilactobacillus myrtifloralis; assembly: GCF_024029335.1. Taxonomy (NCBI): domain Bacteria; kingdom Bacillati; phylum Bacillota; class Bacilli; order Lactobacillales; family Lactobacillaceae; genus Fructilactobacillus; species Fructilactobacillus myrtifloralis. The sequence continues at coordinate 833,932 of NZ_CP097116.1, forward strand.
ATTCAGGGCTTCGATGGTAGTCAACCCAAAGCCTTCGGAAAAGGAAGCCGTCAAAAAGGCATCATACTGCGGGTAAACCCGGTCGAGTTGACTAGAGAACCCTCTCAGGTGCACGTAATCTTCCAATCCTTCCGTTTTAATGGTGTCACTGATAATTTTTTCCTGCGTGCCGACGCCATAAATGTCAAAGGTCACATCAAATCCTAGTTGGCGTAGTTTAGCAATGGCACGGACAGCGAGATCAATGTGTTTTTCACCAGCAAGTCGGGAAGCGGTTACCAAGTGCAACGGTTCGCCTGGTTTCCAGGTTCGCCGTGGTGGTTCAGGATCATCAGCAACCCCACCCACTGGAATCGTGACAAACTTCTGGGTTTCATTAGGAAAATCAATTAAAAAGTCATAAGTTTGCCGTTGGGTTGCCGACACGGTTCGGTCAATCCGGTCTAAATGGGTTAGCGCATATTCATAGTAGTTATTCCACAAGGGATGGTTCGGATCATCCCGGTTAGCCAGGTGATCGGCGTGCACCATTTCAATCACCCGACTGTTTGCAAACTTCGGATAAAAGAGGGCTACCTCACTCTCTTCGCCCCGATCCAAAAACCAATTACTCTTGTGCCCGTAAACCCGATCCAGTTGCGCAAAAAAGTACCGTTGTAACTGAATCTCATTGCGAAAGAACAGGTGTTGCTGGTTTTGGTCGAATAAATGAATGTTCCGGATTACCGTCCCACCCTTTTGATTATGGTAAAAATCAAAGGTTACTTTTCTGGTTCCCGAGGAATATTCAAACAATTCCACTTTCGAAACCGCGAGGAGATCCGTCGGCTGCGAGTAGCGGACCATGGTTTCCATGATTTGAACTCCTGAACTAGTAACCGACTTTAACATCCGAATGGTCTTGGTTCCATCAACAACCTGCTGGTCGCGCGGCTTATAAAACCGGCGCACTCCCTTGGTAAGGTACCGCTCCCCCAGCACAAAATATTCATACATATTGATTACTTGATCATTCTGTAAATTCCATTCTGCCATTGCTTCATGCAGATTTTTAATTAACTGTACAAACACAAACCGATAGGGTAACTGGGCCGCTTCAAACCGCTGCGCCCGATAAAACTGGGCGTGTTCGATCCCCGAATTTCCAATTCCCATCGCACGGTTGACAAAAAAATTCATCGCTTCAGCATTCGTCTTTTTTTTCATCTTAAAATTCCTTATTTGCTCGTCTTCATCATTTGCTGTGCTAATTGCGTGAGGTGAGGAGTGGGATAGCCATACCCACAAATTGTCACGGGCAACTCCTGCTGATTCCATTCCTTAACCTCGGCCAACCGGCGCTGTAACGCAGCCGTGGTTGCCGCATCACTCGCTAATTCCTGCTCACTGAGGCGGACCACCGCACTAATTTGATCGGAGGCTAATGGGACACTCCAACTTTCCGCATCCCGCCGCCCGACATACAAGTTAATTCCGGTCGCCGTCGGTGGTGCAATCCAAGTCAGACTAAGATCCGAATTAAGTTCAACATGATCCGTCGCTAAATCTGACGCTGGCGCTAGCGCTACCCAACGAAAATGGAAGGATTGATTGGCCTGCATGACCAGGGCTAGTGAATACGACTGTGCCGTTGCTGGGTAACTAAACGTTTGGTGCGCGCGGTCTAAGCGAAACTCTTCCACTAAGTGCTGATTGCGATCATACGTCATTAGTTTAAAGTAGAGCGACCCCTGCGGTTCGGCCTGCACATCACTCAGTAGTTGATACTGCTGATCTGGTTTTAACAACGGAAGCGCTCCCTGGGAACGGGTTACCTCAAAGCTTTGCTGCGAATTCCAGGTATATAAATCAGTCCCGGGTGGTAACATGGGCGCGGAAAAGCGAACTCCATCCGTTCCATAGTTAACTTTGGCGCCGTGGGTCTCGGCCGCGTTTAGCGCTTGGCCCCAGGTTAAAATCACACAATCATTCTGCATCTGTGCCACCCTTTCGCTTAAAATCACTCGCCAAAATATTCTCATACTGCCGTTGAAACCACGCTACCACGCCACTAGTATCGTCATTATGCCGACCAGTGAGTCCCTTATACAAGATGCGGGTAAAGGGGTTTTCGTCCTTTAGATATCGAAACAAATCATGAAACGCTTGGGTATCATAATCATCCTGGCGCATGTACGCAATTGCGAAGGTCGTCTTGGTAAAATCACCCGTTGCAAAATTGTGCCAGAAATACTGGTTTAAGCGCGTCTGCGCCGCTTGGTCGGTGGCGCCTTCCCGCAATAACAATAGGTCCAACGAAGTTTCAAACTGGTGGGGCCGGTTAATCCGTTCGTTAGCAGCAATGGTACCTAGATTGACTAGGGGCTTTCCAACAATCACGGCATGTGGCTCCAAATTTGCCGCGTAGTACAAGGCCGCGGTGGTTCCCATTGAGAGGCCCGACAGGATCAAATCATAAGGATCCAAGTGCAACTGCTTTAAACAGGCTTGAATCGTCTGGATGACTGCCGCTTCAAACTCCGGACTGCCAATGTAAAAGGCCCCTCCGGCTAGCCGTTCGTCTGCAATCAGTAGAAAGGGAGCATGCCCATCACCTAATTGACTCATCATCCGATTTCCTTCGAACCCTTCTGCGGTTCGAAATCCACTAAAGTAGACGTTGAGTGGCGGCTGCCCATCCCCTGGGTTAAAGTAAGCAGCGACTTGACCATGCCCGTTAACGGGATCGGTAATCATCTGCGCGTCAACTAGATAAGTTCCAAATTGACGCCGGTACTTACGAATGTGGAGATTCTGTAAGCTAAAATTAGTCACTTGTCCCTGCAAAAACACCGAAACGTACAGCATGCAGCTCTGCGAAGGCGTCCGGAACCGATAAGCTTGTTCAGAAACCGTGGCGCCATCAACAACGAGATAGTCGAGCACTTCTTGCCCCGTTTGATCGAGCAAATACAGTTTGAACTGCACCGCCGCTTCGGAATTAAGATCAAATTCCGGCCAGAATTCAAAGTTCGTATCTGGTTCTAACGCCAACGTCATCCGTTCGTTAATTGCCTGGGTCCAGTGTTCCAGTTCTACGGGACCTAGGGTTAGGCGCCCGTTCCCTAATTGCGTAGCACAGCCTTTAAAGGCCGGGGTAATCTCTAGTTGCTCAAAGTCCAGTCGTAGCCCATACTGACCTCCAAAAAAGACCTCTTCAATAAACCGGGCCAGCTCCAAACGATCTTGCAGATCAAACGGTTTGGCTAGTTTCGTCTGGAGTAGCTTCTCAATTTCTGGGGGTAACTGCCCAGCTTGATCGTAAATAATTTGATGGGCCGGCAACTCCTGCAACAGTTCAGGCATCAAGTAGGCAAAGGATTGGATCCCTAGCAGAAACACTGCCGTTTGGTATTTGCCTTTAATTGCATTGTTTTCAACCAGTTCGTCTTCCATTGCTAACACGTCTTCTGGTGTTTTGAGGGGGAAGTACTGGAAGGTAAATTGTGCACTAAGATCCGCTTGAATCAGCAGTTGCGAACCTCCTAACTGAATGACCTTTGTTGTCTGTGCCACCTTAAGACCCCATTCCTTTAAAAATCTCCTGTAACTTTTCGATGTTGGCCGTTCCTGAAAAGGCCGAAATTTCCTTCACATTATCCACCAAGGCCTGATTCCATCGCTGGAGTGAATCTAAGAAGGACTGCACTGCTGAAACCACTTCAGCATCTTTTTTAACCACCACGCCGTTATGCTGATTCTTCACAAACTGCGTGCGCACTTGGTTAATCTGCGGAATCCCCGCGTTAATCGCTTTAACCTGCAAATAGTTATTCGGCACGATTGCCAGATCAACGAGAATGCGAATCCGGTCAAAAATTTGGTTGTAAAACGCAACCGAACTATTACCCTGCACGTGTAACCGGTCTAACGTCTCACATGCCCGCACCAAGCGTTTCCAATCGGGCCTTTGTTTTCGTAGCTTCGCCTCTTTGGCTAACGGAGGGGTAATTTGCTGCTTCGCCTTTTTACGCAGGTACCGTTGTACCCACAGAAAGGCTTCCGAAGTCATTGAAATCTGGAAATATTCCTCAACCTGCGTTTTAATGGCTGCCTGGGCAAGTCCGTAAATCGCTTCTGAGTGAGTATCAATCATCAGCTCGTGATCTTCCGCGGCTAGGACTAGCTCAATCAGCCCGGCAGCTAAGCGCTTGAAGCGGGTCGCATGCATGGTGCTGACGTGCCAAAAAATGATCTGCGTATCGTTACTATTACTATTTCCTAACTCAAGTTGGGTAGTGTACGGCGATACCACGTGTAACGCTGCATTATGGTGCCGCCCCAACTGGCGCACTTGATCGGCCACGTTGGAACTAGGAAGTAACAACGGTGACCGCAGTTGAAACGCTGCGTGAATGAGCTTTCGGTTCCGATAGTCATCTTGGTTAATTACAATCCCCGTGCGGTAATGCCGTTGCAACTGCTTGGTAATGCCGAGGTTCTCACGTGCAAAGGCCGCAACCAGATTAACGGAATGCGGTTGCTGGTCTAAATACTGCTCCATTACCTCCGTGACGAGTTCATCCAACGAGGCATAGCTGGAGTGCTTAAAGCGATGGCAATCAGGATTAATGCTCACTCGCCCCGCTTCAGTTTGATCAACCGTAAGTACCGGAGTTCCGGTTGGGTCAAAGAGAATTTCTGTTTGTAACTCATGACCTTGATACTGCCGCCGTCGCGATAAAAAGCCCCGGGCATCAAAATCATCTACTTGGCGTTGTTCGCCTTGATAATAAGTCAGCTGTTGCAAAAATTGATCCGCAAACATGCGGGCGGTCGCAACCCGTTGTTGCCCCTTTACTAGGAGCACCCCGTGAGGCGAATAAATGCGGTCCAGGTGGTTGAGTTCTGGCACATCTTCTAGTGCCAAGGGCTTCCCTAACCGCGGCTGAACTCCCTGGATAACATCAAACGCTTGAAAAATCGGGGCGTTCAGTAAATCAAACTGATTTAATTGATACATAAACATTGGTAGAAACGTATCGGTCACCAGCACGTACGGTTCATCATTTTCTTCCAGCATCAAGGCATAGTTTAAAATGGCATCGTAATCGAGCTCTAACGTATCGCGTTTCCACGTTGGAATTAAGTAAAACATGCGTCTGCTCCTACAGTAGCGAGTTAAAAAATTTGGTATTGCTGTTTATTCACCAGTGCCCGGATTTCTTGAAAAATACTGTCCAGCATCGTGATTAAGATCAGAATTGAACCAAATAAGAACGAAAAATTAGTAACCTGATTGAAAAATAACCCGATGATTAAAGGCACCGTGGCTACCAGTAAAATGTACCCATTGCCTAAAAAGGCCATTCGCATTAACTGGGTTTTTAAATAATCTTCGGTCGTGACTCCCGGCGTTACATCCATAATGTAATCACCGTTTTTCTTCAACGACTTCGCAATGTTATGTGGTTGAAAGTTAACGAATGCAAATCCATATCCTAGTAACACAATGATGCATCCGTAGAGCACCACCCCTTGCCAGGTATTGAACGAGAAGAGGGTCGCTAACCCCGCTTTTAGACCCCCGCTTCCCTGTAATTCGGCTACCAACAGGGACGGAATCGAAAACAAGGAGAGGGCAAACATAAACGGCATCGCCCCGGAAACCAGCACTTTGATTGGAATATATGAATTCGTCAACCGGTTATTAATGTTAATCCGTTCAATTTCAATGCGTAATTCGGAATTGTTGATAAACACCGCCCCAATCACAAACAAGAGAATCACTACGGCCACAATCAACCATCCCCACACCGGAAACTGCAGTGGAGTGGTGCGCCCGGAGTTCAAAACGTTTGGTAGGTTCTTGATGAGTCCAGGGATGATAAAGATACTGGTCCCCCCAATTCCAAACTTCGCGTTTAAATCGGCCATCCACACGATCAACATCGCCCCGGCCACAAGAAAGGTGAGGGTCACAAAGTAAAATGATCCGCTGGAAAACCCTAGGTAGTGGGGATGATACCGTAAAAATAAGAGGGTCGTGGCCATCGCTTGAACAACCGCCAGAAACATGGTAATCACTTTTTGCCACGTTCCCACCGTTTTTTGTGATAGCCGCTGAAATGACTTCTCGTTAATGGCGGACAGTGTTTGCCAAATAATTAAGGCCGTCATATAGGGTCCCATTCCAAGTGCAAAGAGGCTGGGGACGGTAATTTGACTTCCGAAGTTTCCAGAAACAATGTTGATGTATGAACTTTGCTCAATCGTGCCCACGTAGTCTCTAGGCGCAAAGCCTGGCAGGAGCACCAGACTTCCTAATTCGAATATAATTAACAATCCGAGCGTGAAGCACCCTTTTTTTAGTACTATTTTCACTGTCTAACCTCTTCTTTATGCTAGCTTTACACAAAAATCACTTTAATCGTACCGTCATCTTGGTACACGATCTCCGAAAGCAGGCTGTTCTTTAAAATCAACCGGTAAATTTCCCGTTTCATGGTTTTAAAGGATCGTTGCGCCTCATCTTGATATTCATACACTGGTTTATGCTGCCCCCAGTTTCGGTTACTAACAACTTCTTTTAACTGTTGCAAGGCATCAACTTGTTCAATCCACATTAAATCCAACGACTTCAAGATCACCAGCCGTTTGTAGTACGCTAACTGGTCTTCATTAGCAAACTGTTGGGCAACCTCGGTTTGCCGGTGTTGAATCAGCTTCATGAGGTACTCAGTTAAAAACCGGGGATTGTGCCAATTTGTCTCTAACTCCCCCGCTTCATCAACAAAAAAGTAGTCAATGTTGTTGTAAATGAAATCAATCACATCGGTATAACTCGTCACCTGGTCCACAAAATCTAAAACAGCCAAGCGAATCGCCGTTTTCAGGATTTGATCGAGGTCCTCCGAACGCATAATTCGGTTTCGTAACTGATACAAGTAGTTCCTTTGCACTTTCGCAACCTCATCAAAGGCCAGCGTTTGTTGCCGCCCAGAAACCTCGCTGTTTTTTTGAACTCCCTGAGCCCGATCAACCACGTGTTTGAAGCGCAGACTTGCCAGCGGTTGACTAAGATCAAAATTAGGATCAGCGGTCACCCGCTTACGGAATTTCTTGACCCACTTCGGGGCGTTCTCCGTCACAATCTTATCCTCGAGTGAGACAAAAAACATACTATCGCCGGGTTCTCCCTGCCGGCCGGCCCGGCCCCGCAGTTGATTATCGATTCGAGCCGACGACATCCGTTCGGTCCCAATCACATAGAGCCCGCCGTTTTGCTTGGCCTGGGGGGATAACTTGATATCCGTGCCCCGACCGGCCATTGCCGTCGCAACCGTAATGGAATCACAGTTCCCAGCTTCTTTGATAATCCGATTTTCCTTAGCAGCACTTGTCGCATTCAGAATGTTGTGCGCATACCCCTTTGCAAGTAAGAGCCGGGAATAGAGTTCGGACATCGAGACGGAGCCCGTTTCGATCAGAATGGGACGGTGCGCGCGTGAAATTTCGATTACCTTCGCCAACGAAGCTTCGATTTTAGCCTGGTTCGTGACATACACTTGATCCGGATGGTCCTTGCGAATAACCTTGCGGTTGGTTGGAATCACGATGGTATCTAAATGATAGGTATCCCGGAATTCATCGGCATCCGTCAGGGCGGTTCCGGTCATCCCGGAGATGCGCTGAAACAACTTAAATAGGTTTTGGTAGGTAATGCTGGCCATCCCTTTAGTTTCTTCACTAATTTTGGCATGTTCCTTGGCTTCAATCGCCTGGTGAAGCCCTGCTTGGAGTTTGGTTCCCGGGAGCTTTCGCCCGTTCATCTTATCCAGCAGAATCACCTCATGGTTTTCCACCACGTAATCACGGTCCTTCGTAAATAAGTAGTTCGCCTTTAAGGCAATCACGAGGTGCCGATACAGATTATGGTGCTCTTCACTTAGTAAATCATCGATGCCCGCATAGGTTTCTAGATGGGTCAAGCCATCCTCCGTTAACCACACGCTTTTTCCGTCGGTCGATTTTTCAAAATCAACGTGTTCCTGTAATTGGTGAATCATAAGTTCTGATAGCGCATAGAGATTCGATTTCACGTTCGGCGCTCCGGACACGATTAACGGCGTTTGCGCTTGATCCAGCAGAATCGAATCAATTTCATCAATGATGGCAAAATCTAAATTATGAATGTACTGTTCATCGGGGGTTGTGGCCAGGTTATCGAATAAATAATCAAACCCCAGGCTACTGTGGGTGGTGTACACGATGTCTGATGCGTAGATTTTAGCTAAATCCCGTTCTTCATCATCTTCGTCATCGTCCTTAGTCACCCCTAGGCCCACGGTTAAGCCTAACCAACGGTAAACCTTCCCGATTTCTTCGGCATCACGCCGTGCTAGGTAGGGATTGGCCGTGATCAAAAACACCCCGTTCCCAATGAGGCCGTGTAGATAAAGGGGCATCGTGGCCGTTAGGGTTTTCCCCTCTCCGGTTTTCATTTCAGCAATGTTACCCTCGTGTAGCACTAAGGCCCCAATAATTTGGGTCAGGTAGGGAGAAAGCCCTAAAACCCGCCGGTCTGCTTCACAAACGGTTGCATAGGCTTCAATGAGTAAATCGTCGAGCCGACTCCCGTGTTTAATTTGATTGCGAAACTGGACCGTTTGGTTTTTCAGCTCCTGATCAGTCAAGTTCTGGAGCTCGCGTGCGCGGTTTTTAATTTTTTTAGCTAATGTTTGATATTTATGCATGCAAAACACCTTTATTTCTAACTTCCAGCACACCGACATCCAGCAGTTCTGCAAGTTCTGGATTCGAGCGTTGTCTCCTGATTAATTCACTTTAAATACTATCATCAAAAATCGATTAGTGAAACACCAAATTTGTAAATATATTAAAAAAAACTCGTTTAATTTCAAAAAACGGGGGTTAAAATGGGCATTTTTGCAATTTATATCCAAAAAAATCTAATTTATTTGCAAAAAGCGGCCAAAAATTATCACTCATCTTCATCAATTAAGTTCGGGTAGGGTAAAAATGCGCCCCGCTCGCTTTTTTGTGCTATTCTAGCTGTGCATTACTATTTGTTATAGAAAGGATTGAATCACATGCCACAATCAAAAACCTTAATTGCTTATTTTTCTCGAACTGGCAACACCAAGGAAGTCGCCCAGCTGATCCACGCACAAGTAGGGGGCGACTTATTTGCCATCCAGACGAAACAACCCCTGCCAGCTTCCTTTGAGGAACAAAAAACCGAGGCGCAGGCAGATCAAGACGCTAACCGGCGTCCGGCGTTAGCGAATCAGGTACCAAACTTTGCCGAATATGACACCATTTACATCGGTACCCCAACGTGGGACATGGCGCTGCCCCAACCAGTCGCTAGCTTCTTAACGAGTTACGATTTGCAGGGCAAAACCATTTTTCCCTTTGCTACCAACGCCGGGTTTGGAACCGGAACTTTGTTTAACCAAATCAAAGAACTCGCCCCTGGTGCTACGGTCAAACCCAGTTTAACCATCAAAGGTGGTAACGAAGGCGCCGGCCAAAAATTAGTCATCACCGGTGACTATCAAGCGGAAGTTAACCAACAAGTCAGTGACTGGCTCACAGCCAATCAATAAGCAGTTACCAAAAAGCGTCCCCATCAACTTTGATAAGGACGCTTTTTTGATTAGCTAGATTAAATTTTAAACCGAGTTCCGTACCCACATGCAGGTAATGCAACTCTAATCATTACTCCGCCGGGCGCCGGTTACGCCACAGGGCTGACACGGTCGTGGTTACCCAGTGCACTACCCGTTGTAACCCTAAAAACAGGGGATTAATTAGCAGGATCAGGACTACCCCGATCACTCCGAGTGGCCAACTAAACAGCGATGCAAACCCAAAGAAGTGGCGGAACACGACGAAGGTAATCAAGAAGAGCGTAATACTGCCCGCAATGATTGCGGTTTTATAGGGATTCAAGGGCCGACTCACTAAGATCAATGCTTGCCAACAGACAAAGCCCGTCACAAGGACACTCAAGGTCGACAGTTGCAGTTGCTGCCAGTGCAACCAACTACCGATGCCATCAATCACTAAAATGTTAATCACCACGGTGAGCGCCGATGGCAATGAAATTCCGGTAATCCCAGCGATAAAGCGATCGCGGATTGGATGAAACGCCGGAGCTAGAGCCAGCAAGAAGGACGGAATCCCGACCATGAGGCTGTTAATCGGGGTTAACTGAATGGGTTCAAACGGATAGCTCTTGGCCAGAAACAGGAAGAGCACACTGAGCATTACCGAAAACATCGTTTTAATCAGGTACAACGAGGCAATGCTATCAATGTTATTAATCACCCGCCGCCCTTCTTTTAAAACGTTGATGAGCGCGGAAAAATTCGAATTCATCAAGACGAAATCAGCAATACTTTTGGTACTTTCGTTTCCACTGGCCATTGCAATCCCACAGTTAGACTGGCGTAACGCCAGGATGTCATTCACCCCGTCTCCAGTCATCGCGACCGTATGGCCGTTCGCCTGAAGCGCTTTGATGAGCCGTTCCTTTTGGGCGGGCTTCACCCGGCCAAAAACGGTGTGCTCGGCAACTAACTCCTGGTAGTCAGCATCGTCTCCTACTTGACTCATATCAACGCTTTGGTTCCAGCCCGGAATCTTGGTTTCCTTTGCAATCTGAGCGACCGTAGTGGGATCGTCTCCAGAAATCACCTTGGCGGTTACACCCTGATTCCGCAAGTACTCTAACGTGGTCGCGGCATCTGGGCGGATCACATCTGTAATTAAAATGAAGGCAATTAACTGCGTTCCCTGTAATTCATTGGTTTGGAGCGTGGTCGCCTGGACCAGCGCTAACACCCGGTTGCCGGCCTGCGCTAAATGTTGGACCTCCGCTTGCTGTTTTGGAGTTAAATCCAACACAAACTGGGGCGCTCCCATGGCAAATTTACCAACGGTTCCGACCGTGCCCCCACTCCACTTTCGCGCTGACGAAAAGGGCACAATGTCAGTCACGGGATCGGGATGTTCTTGAAAGTGGGACTGTAACGTCCGGGCCGTTTCGTTCGTATCCCCAATCCCGTTTACTAGTGAACCCAAAATCTCTCCGACTTCAGCATTCGTGTACTGCGTGGTTTCTAACTGGAGTTGTTTAAACTGGAGGGCGCCGCTCGTGAGCGTTCCGGTCTTATCCAAACAAATGGTATCAACCCGGGCCAGGGTTTCAATCGAAGCCAAGTCCCGCACCAGCACGTGCTGCCGGGCTAGGTGATAAGCAGAGACTGCTAAGGTAACTGATGATAACAGTACCAGGCCCTCGGGGATCATCCCCATCATGGCGGCAACCGTCCCAAGGATGGCTTCCGAATAGCCCACTCCATGGAGAAAACGGGATACCAAGAGAATCGATCCCAGAGGCACGATGATAATGGTTAAAATTTTAATGATGCGGTTGATTAGGCGGAGCAACTGGCTGTTATTTTGTTGGGTCGGCTTAATTTTGGCTGTCAGTGAATTTACAAACGTGGCGGATCCAACTTTGGTGACTTGAATCAAGGCATTCCCACTCACCACAAAGCTTCCCGACGTGACCGGGTCGCCCACCTGCTTACTGATGGGATCGGCCTCCCCAGTGATTTGCGACTCATCAACTTCCAGTTCCTCGGTCGCAAGTACCGTCCCGTCTACCGGAAACTGGTCGCCCAAGGTAACCTGTAAGGTATCACCTTGGACCACGTCCGCCGGGGCAATTGACTGGGAAGCACCGTTTCTAATCACCGTGACCGGAGAATGCGACAGTAACGCCATCTTGTCTACTTGATGTTTCGACCGTAGTTCTTGAAAGATTCCGATCAAAGTGTTGACGGTAGCAATCAGGATAAAGAGCATGTTTTTGTAACTGCCGGTCGTGAAAACCATGATTGCCAGGACCACGTTAATCAAATTAAACAGGGTAAACACGTTCTCCGCAATGATTTGCCCCGTGGACTTGGTGAGGGGCCGCGGTTCCGTATTTTTCAACCCTTGCTGTACCCGCGCTTGTACTTCCGCGCTTGTTAACCCTGAAAATTGTTGCATCCGCCATCCCCACTTTCGTTATTTCGATATTCCTAGTATACCGAACTCTTGACAGAACGCATGGTTTAAAGCTGCTTTTAAAAAAATTTTAACCAATAAAAAAACAGTTAGTTCTCATCGAACTGACTGTTATTGTTCTGCTTAGTTAATTTCGATTTGGTGATTGTCGCCCTCGTCGTGTGGAGCCTTTGGTAAGATGACTTTCAACAGTCCGCCATCGTAACTGGCCGAGATTCCTTGATCATCAACATCGGGCAGGTAAAACGACCGGCTCACATCCATGGAACGCCGTTCTTGGTTCAAAACCCGGCCGTCATCATTTTGTACTTCAGCATTAATGTCATGGGTCGCATGAATGCTGAGGGTTCCGTCATCATAGGTCAAGTGAATATCCTGCTTTTGAAAACCAGGCAATTCAACCACAACTTCAAAATCCTGATCGTGTTCAATGATATCGGTCTTCATCCGGTTATCACCTGCCACCGAGCTCAATAAACTCTTCCCAAAGTTACCAAAAAAATCATCAAGCGGATTGTAACCGTTGTTTTGAATTTCATTCCGTGCCATGTTAAAAACCCCTTTCAAAATTAATCCATCAGTTTCCTGACACTTAAATTGTAGGTCCAGTTCCGCCAGAATTCAATTGATTGAGCGCTCGTGGCGGGAATTTTAAAATTACTAATTTCAATAATATGGTAAAATAAATGATAAATGTTTAAAATGTTAGATATACCTTACTTATTAATGAAGCTAATTGCTTAAATCAACGAAAAGAGGAATGCTACTTGGTTACTGGATCGATTTTTATCGACTTAGTTATTATTTTAGTTACGTTCTTTCTGGCCGGTTTTTTCGTTGCCTGTGAATTTGCCCTCGTGCAAACCCGGACAACCGCCCTCCAGGAAGAATTGGATGATGATCATACATCTGCCAAACGCAAACGCAAATTAACCCGTGAACTGCACATGGTGAAGAACTTAAACGAATACCTTTCAACCACTCAAGTGGGGGTTTCGTTAGCTGGAATTATTCTAGGGTGGATCGGGGAAACCTTTGCCATCGAATTATTTGTTGAAATCCTGGGACACGGCGGCATGGGTGCCCCTAGCGCCACCGCCCACGGAATCGGAGCCATCCTCGGAATTATTGTGTTGACCTACTTAGAGGTGGTCTTCACAGAAATTCTCCCGAAAAACCTTAGTATTGATATGCCCCTTAAAGTCTTAGACGTGGTCAGCACTCCGCTTCACTACTGTCACGTCATCTTTTATCCCTTTGTCTGGCTCCTCAACGTGTCGGCAGCGGGAGTTGTTAAAATGCTCGGGTTGCCAGTGGCCAATGAGAACGACGAAGCCCTGTCACAATCAGAAATTCTCAGCGTTTCGAAGGCAGCCGTGCAAAACGGGGATTTGGAACAAAATGATTACCTCTACATGCGTCGGGCGTTTGAACTGAATGATAAAACCGCACGTGACATTATGATTGACCGAACGCAGTTGAAAACCGTTGACATCAACGATACGGTTAACGATGCCATCGAAACCTATTTAAGCACCAAATACAGTCGGCTCCCGGTCGTTAAAGATAACGACAAGGATGATATTCTCGGGTACGTCTACATTTACGACTTGATTAAACAAGCGCAAATCAACCCGGATAAACCGATTACGAATCTAATTCGTAAAATTGATACCACTTCAGAAACGACCACCATTTCCATCGTGCTCCAACAGATGATTCATAACCACCAGCCAATTGTAGTGGTGATCGATGAGTACGGTGGTACCTCTGGAATCATTACTGATAAGGATATTTACGAAGAGCTCTTTGGAACCGTCAGAGACGAAATTGATCCTTCCAGTCATACGTACATCTTCAAGCAACCCAACGGTTCCTACAAAATCAGCGGGAAGTTAAATACCTATGACTTTGAAAAGTACTTTGATACGCAAATCAAAGAATTCAATGAATCTGATGTCGTTACCATCGCTGGATTCGTCATTGAACACTATCCGCACATTAAGGTCGGTGACATCGTGCAGATTGGCAACTTCAAGTTTAAAGTCCTTGATTACGAAAACTCGTTTATTAACTGGTTTGAAGTTACCGAGGTTCCTGCGACCCTAACGAACCCCAGCGATACTGATCATTAATTCCACTAAAACGAGGCGTGCCTCGTTTTTTTTATTAACAAGGAGAGCAATTAGATGAAGATGCTGAAAAAACTGCCAACCTGGGTGCTCTATACCATCATGTTTGCAATCATCGTCGCGGTCTTTGGGTGGACGTTTTACCTTACCAATCGTTCGCTCATTTGGAGCATGGATGGAATTGCCCAGCACTACCCCATTCTCGTAAACTTCCGGGAACTGCTAGTCAATTTTCTCACTCATCCCAGTCAGGGCTTGACCCACTGGTCAGTTGACCTCGGCTTGGGAGCCGATCAACTCACTAGTTTTTCCTACTACGTGGTTGGTGATCTATTTAACTATCTCATCGTGTTTTTTCCAAAGGGACAAATTGAATTGGGCTACGGCGTTTTAGTTCTCCTGCGGTTGTACTGCGCGGGCTTAGCCTTTTTAGTGTATCTGCACAACTTTCACCTGCGAAAAATTAGTCGGTTGATTAGTACCCTCACCTACACTTTTTCCAGTTTCGCGCTGTATGCCGGCATGCACCATGCGTTCTTTTTACTCCCCCTCATCTTCTTTCCGCTCCTAGCCGCTGGAATTGAACGCGTCCTCCGGCATAATTCCAGCCTGCTACTCTTCGGGGCCGTTTTCATCACCTTTTTAAGCAACTTTTACTTTGCTTACATGCTGGGGCTCGGTTGCTTAATTTACGTTGGATTACGTAGCCTGATGGTTCGAAAAGCCCGGTGGTTTCACTGGGGCCGGTTTTTCCTCCGTCTGACCGTTACGGTCACTCTCGGAATGTTAGCAGCCGCGGTTCTCTTTATCCCCACCATGCTCTACGCCTTCCAGTCCACTCGGATTACCGGTGACTTTGCGAACGGTTACCAGTTATACCCATTAAGTTATTACCTCAATTTACCTAGCAAACTACTCGGGCTGGGTGGACCCTTCTCTTTTTGGTTAATCATTGGAATCAGCGGGGTCAGTTTCTACGCCGTGGTCTACGTTTTGCTCCACTTCAAACGCTATCGCTACCTTAACGTTGCCCTGCTATTAGTCGGTGCTGGCCTCTGTTTTCCCGCCGTAAGCGCCATCTTTAACGCCTTTGCGTCCCCCTCTAACCGGTGGTTAGCGTTAGCACTTCTGCCGGTTGGGCTGGCCACGGCCATCTTTGTCAATCACCTCACCCGCTTAACCCGACGCGACGTCTTGACCCTTGGAGTCAGTACGCTCGTGCTCCTCGTCCTCATCTGGGCAAGTCATGGCTTCCTCTTCCGGTTGCAACGGCATGATGTGATTGAATACGTCCTGCTCTTTGGCTTACTGGCTTGTTGCTGGATTGCCCGCGATTATCACTGGAAACCGAGCACCCTCTATCTCAGTGTGTTGGGCATCGTTACTCTAAACCTCATTGCCCTCGGGCTGGGCTACTATAGTCCGAACAACAGTGGGTTCAGCCGGGGCATGCTCCGCCAGCAAAGTGCCGCCCACTATACCCAAAATTACTACAATGGGGCTGATCACTACGTTAAAAAGCGGCTGGGCAACGCCCGCACGAGCATTGGACCGCGCTACCATTACTTCCCCATGGAGCGGGCCCACACGTTTAACACCGACTACTTCAACGCTAGTTCTAACCTACCGTTGAACCTTAAAACCCATGACATTGCCTCCTACTTAACGCTGGAAAATGGGTTCGTCGGCCAGTTAGAACAAGCCATCCGAAATAATCAGTTTACGCCCAATGATCCGGTCTCCCAAAACGATTACCGTTCGACCATGTTGTCCTTGATGGGCGTTAAATATCTCTTTCTTAACTCCGCACAACGTCACCACCGCTTACCCGCGGGCTTTAAAATCGTTCAGAACTCGCACCATGAACCACGCTTGTTCAAGAATCAAAATCAACTCCGCCCGGCTGAGCAGGCCACCGGAACGATTCTGGCTCAGAACCAGAACGCCCTGCCGCTTCTCTACAGTCAACGCACGGTCATTCGGCCGGCTACTTGGAACCGTCTTTCGCCCGTTGAAAAGGAACAAGCCCAATTGCAGGGCGCCGTTGTCGCTTCAACTGGCAACCGGGTGCGTGAGGTCACACCCCACCCAACGAACAAGTCCCTTGCATACAAGACTAACTTAGAGGACCGCGACTGGATTACCACCTTTGACCAGTTGGCAACCTCTAAATGGGGGCAGGCTGCGAACCGCACAACTACACCAGACCAACACTACACTAGTAAAGACCAAGCTACGGCGGTGTTAACTGCTAATGACCAGCGCAAGCGAGCGGTCCAGCACCAGAATCGCACTGGTCTACACGAATTAAATACAGATGTGCTTGGGAACCCCCAGCCGGTAACTCTGAAACTGAAGCATCCGGCAGCGACTCGGAACAGTGAACTCTACTTAGAATTAGATGGTATCCACGCTAGTGGCCCTTCCGCAGCAGAACAGCAACGCCAGGCCCAAAACCAAGCGCGGTTACGAAACCAAAGCCTGAGTCCAATGGATCATTTAAATGAGTGGCGCCAGGGGTTACAAACCAGTAACAATGGTAGTTTTAAACTGACGGCCCACACGACCGGAATGAGTAATGCCGTGACGCAACTTGGAACGGACGAACTTTCTAACTACGTGCCCAAGCAAACTGCCGTCCTCAATCTTGGTTACGCTACCAAAGCTCGGTCGACCATTACATTACATTACCAGGGCACAAGTCGCTTACGCTTTAACCGGGTGCGGGTCATTGCCGTGCCGATGGGGCAAGCCTACCAACAACGGCTGCACCAGTTACAAAACCAACGACTCCGTCACATTAAACTGACCAAAAATCAAATCACGGGAACCAGTCAACAACCGCGGACAACGGTCCTCACCACCTCAATTCCGTACTCGAAAGGTTGGCAGTTATTTGTTGATAACCATCCCGTAGCAACCAAACGCGTGAACACCGGCTTTGTCGGGGGAATCGTCCCCGCCGGCACCCATCAAATTCGGCTTCAATACCGAACTCCCGGCCTCGGACTCGGTCTGCTCCTCACGCTGATCAGTGGTATATTAATCCTAGGAATCGGGTTTTTCAGTTGCTTACTCAAACCCCGCAAACATTCGTAATGGAGGCTCGTCATGAAACCCATGCGCATTTTATTCATTTCAATTGAAGGCAATACCCGCAATTTTGTTGAAAATCTAACTGCCTATGCCCAAAAACGCCACAACCAGGATCCCACTAATCCGCTCGTGGTGGGCAAAGAGATTAGTGATCAAACTGACTTTGCCACGGAAACAGAACCCTACTTTGTCACGGTTCCAACCTATCTCGATGGTGGTGATGGCATTGGGAGTGGTGTAACCGAGCTGTTGACCACCACCCTCGGTGAATACATTGGTTATGGCACTAACGCCACCCTCTGCCTGGGAATCATCGGTAGTGGCAATAAAAACTTTAATGCTCAGTACTGTCTCACAGCTAAACGGTACTCTCGCATGTTCCACGTTCCGTTTCTCGCTGACTACGAACTTCGGGGTACCGACCGGGACGTCCAACGGATTTACGCAGACATGGTAACACGTAACCAAGAAGTCCAACCTCAACCCTAACGGCAAGCTACCCCTGCCGTGTTTTTCGCACGACCGCTCTGACTAACCAAAAGTCAGTTTAATTGCGGTCGTGCGTTTTTTTTTGCTATTTTAAGTTTAGGATTCAAGCTACAGTTAATGAAAACAAAGGAGTGTAACAATGGCAGAACGAAAGTATCAATATGATGTTTTATACCTTGGAAGTGGACATGGTGCCTTTAACGGAGCTATGCCATTAGCCCAAGCTGGATTTAAACTTGGGATGATTGAAGTCGATAAAATCGGGGGAACTTGTCCCAACCGGGGATGTAACGCTAAGATTTCCCTGGATATGCCAGTCAAGGTTAAGGACGCCGTTGACCAAATGCAAGGCGCTGGTTTAACTGGAACCACTAAGTTGGACTGGAAGGCAAATTACGAACATGAAAAGAAAGTAATTGGCGCTTTACCGAAGGCCATCGGAGCAGGACTAGAAAGTCTTGGAATCGAACTAATTCACGGTAAGGGAACGCTCGTTGACGAACACACCATTGCCGTGAACGGTCAAAACTACACCGCTGATAAATTAGTAATTGCCACCGGAGCTCACTATCACCAGTTAGACATCCCAGGTCAAGAATACCTCCACAACGGAACTGACTTCCTGGATCTTGCTGATCAACCAAACCGGATGACCATCATCGGGGGTGGCTACATTGCCCTTGAATTTGCTACCATCGCTGCAACGGCTGGAACTGAAGTAACCTTGATGTTGCACCACGAACACGCCTTAAAGCAATTCTACCAACCATTTGTTGAAGAATTACTGGCTGACTTAGAAGCAAAGGGTGTTCACATCATGAAGAACGTGACGCCAAGTGCCGTAACCAAGCAAGCTGATGGCTACCAAGTTGAAACTAACCAGGGCAACGTGGCCAGCGATTGGATTCTTGATGCCACTGGCCGACTTCCAAACGTGGAAGGAATCGGACTTGACGAAGTGGGCGTTGAATACGATGCGCACAAGGGAATCGCCGTTAACGACCACTTACAAACCTCTGTTCCTAGCATTTACGCTACTGGAGACGTGCTTGACAAAGAAGTCGGTCGTTTAACTCCAACGGCTATCTATGAAGGAATGTACCTCACTAAGCTCTTTACGGGGGCAACCACGGAACCAATCAACTACCCAGCCGTTCCAAGTGCCGTCTTCACTTCTCCACGGATTGCTCAAGTTGGGGTTACTCCTGATCAAGCCCAAGCTCATCCAGATCAATACGACATCAAGGAAGCTGATTTAAGCCAAGACTGGTTCCGGTTAGCAATGCGGGCGAACCAAGGTAAAACTCTGTCTGTCTTTGACAAACAAGGTTACTTGGTTGGAATGGCTGAAGTTAGTTCCGAAGCCGACAACGCGATTGGTAGTGTTTTACCATTTATCGAATACCACATTGATCCAGAAAAGATGAATAACTTCATTACGTTATTCCCAACCATTGAATCAGAAACGAAGCACCACCTGTAAAAACAACCTCAAGGTGAGGAGGAAGCTTCATGCAGTTAACGATTGAGCGGATTTACACCAAACCAGTTGATCATGATGGTTATCGGATCTTGGTGGACCGCCGGTGGCCCCGGGGCATCTCCAAGGTCAACGCGGCCCTAGACGAGTGGGCGAAGGAAATTGCTCCCACAACGGAATTGCGGCAGTGGTTTAACCACATTCCGGACCGGTTTCCCGCGTTTCAACAACGCTACCAACAAGAATTGGACCAAAACCCGGAAACCCCGGCCTTTGTAACGAAGGTCGCCACGCAGTTACAAACTAGGAACGTGATTCTGTTATACGGAGCCAAGGACCAACAGCATAACCAAGCCGTCGTGCTGCTAGAGTATCTCCATCACCAACCTGAGATTCAATCAGTTTTACAGTCAAAGGAGTAATTTTATGCAAACAGTTAAAATTGGAAAATCAGATGTCACTACTACCCCACTGGGCTTAGGTACCAACGCGGTCGGTGGTCACAACCTCTTCCCGCATCTACATGATGAAACCGGAATTAAAATCGTTAAAACCGCCCTCGACAATGGGATTTCCTTGTTGGATACAGCCTATGCCTATGGACTCGGCCGTTCTGAAGAATTAATTGGCCAAGCCATTAAAGACTACGACCGGAGCAAGATTCAAATTGCCACTAAGGGTGGGCAAAAGGTAACGGATCAGGGTGACATGGTGATCGACGACTCTCCAGCGCACCTAAAACAAGCTGTTGAAGAAAGTTTGCAACGGCTTCAAACTGATTACCTAGACATCTTCTACATTCACTTCCCAGATGGTAAGACGCCGTTGTACGAAGCGGTTGCTGCCCTGCAAGAACTGAAGGAAGCTGGCAAGATTAAGGCCATCGGAGTTTCCAACCTCTCCATGGATCAACTTAGAGAAGCCAACCGCGATGGTTACGTGGACGTTGACGAAGAACAATATAATCCGTTTGCTCGCGATGCTGAACAGGAACGGTTTGGTTACTTACAAGCAAACCACATCTCCTTCGTACCGTTCTTCCCACTGGCTTCTGGTTTATTAACCGGTAAGTACAGTGAAAAGACTACCTTCGCAAAAGACGACATTCGCCACGACGATCCTAACTTCCAAGAACCGCGGTTCTCGCAAATTATCAAAGCAGTTGATAGTTTGAAACCAATGGCCAAGGATCACGATGCGACCGTTGCAGAACTAGTGTTAGCTTGGTACATTAAGAATCCCAACATCTCCGTTGTGATTCCTGGTGCTAAGCACCCTGACCAAGTGTTGAACAATGCCAAGGCGCTTCAGATTAACCTAACTGACGAAGAGTACGAAGCAATTGATTCAAACTTACGGTAATACCACGATTTAGTTAACCAAAACCCCAGTTGTTAAAGGAGCACCTTTAACTGCTGGGGTTTTTAGTCTGGTTTACCTCCCCAACCTGTATAAGTGGTAGCACATTCAGCTGTGGGATTGTTATGATGGTGGTATCAAAAGTCATTGGCATAACGTTCATCAGTTTGCGACAAACTTTGTTTTTGTGGTAAATTACCGGTATGACAGAAAAGTGAGGTTATTATATGAATCCAGAATTAATGTTTAAACTCCAAACGTATCTCCAAAAATGGACCACGATTCGCCACCAGATTCAGCGGCGCAAATGGTTATTACTAGCTCCCGCGCTCATCCTGCTAATCTTAGGACTTGGCCTAGCGATTTACTTCAACGCCTTCAGTAGCTTCTTTATTTTGCTCCTCGGCTTGTTTAGTGGCTTAATCGTTGGCTTCCTCTCCATTTTTAACTACGCCTTTCGTGATGTCCGGGTCCTGCTCAAATTATTACAAGGCGCCGGGAACGTAATTAATGATGCCAATCCGCAAATGAGCCAATTAACCACTGCCTTTCCGAGAGTTCAAAAGGCCCGCAAAATTATCAACATCGTGGTCGCAATCATCGTTGTTGTCATCGTTCTCTTGTTGGTCTTTAAGGCTACACCGTTAAGTTGGTTAACCTTTCTGCTCGGTTTCATTAGTGGCAATCTCTTCGCCATTTTGACGGTTGGAATTACCAAACTAAATTTAGGGAACGTGAACCCGATGATGTTTAACCGTTAAGAACAGATAATGAGAGTAAACTAAAAGTGGCGCACAAAATATGATTTTGTGCGCCACTTTTTTTATTTTGTTTTTGTCAGCTGGTGTAACCCAGCCTTGCTTAAC
The DNA here is from genome assembly GCF_024029335.1 of Fructilactobacillus myrtifloralis. Taxonomy (NCBI): domain Bacteria; kingdom Bacillati; phylum Bacillota; class Bacilli; order Lactobacillales; family Lactobacillaceae; genus Fructilactobacillus; species Fructilactobacillus myrtifloralis. The sequence goes on from NZ_CP097116.1 coordinate 855,441, forward strand.
TGTCATCCACTAGCAGTTATTTTTTACTGTGCTAATTCGTGCTTTGCTTTTTTAATTAATCCAATGGCATCATCAAAGTCAGCAAGGCCTACTTTACACTTTGCTCCATCCCGCTCTACGGCATGCGAACTCGCATAAACCACTACGTTTAATAAATCTCCACCAGCAAATCCTTCCGTGTGCTCTAAAATTTGATCTAAATCAGCTGGCGTAAGGTCGACTGGCAATTTAGCTGGGATTAACTTTGCTAAGATTTTGCCCCGGGCTGCTTTTGCGGGTAGCGGAAATTCAATGTTTCCAATAATTCTCCGTAAAAAGGCTGGATCATAGTTTTTCCCAAAGTTAGTGGTAAAGATTGCAATTCCGGAAAAATTATCCAACTCTAACAACATGACTGACTTCGTCAAGTTCACTGCCTGATCCGTGCTTTTCGTGACACTATCGAGCCGCCGACCCAAGATGGAATCCGCTTCATCAAAGATTAAGACAGCATCTTGATCCTTGGCTTCTTTAAACAATAACTTGATATTTTTCGGCGTTTCCCCCACGTATTTGGATTCAATCTCAGCATAGTTAACCTTGATGATCTGCTTACCCAGTGCTTTGGCAATCGCTTCCGCCGCAAAACTCTTCCCGGTCCCAGGTAATCCATACAGGTTAATGACAGTTCTTCCGCCTGTTGAATCAATTTCGCGTAACCCAAATTGATTATAGAGTAAATCATAATTTTCAATCTTGGAAAGCAAACTCTTGATTTGCGTGGCAACCTCGTCGGCAACAATTAAATTTTGCAAATCACGCTGGGGCTTTTCCACTGGAAAAACTAACTTAGGTGTGTTTGCTTGTGGCTTGATTTTTAACGGACTAACTTTTCGTTCTCCCGATCGATCAACTTTAGCCATTTTCCCCTCCCATCTATAACTCGTTATCTAACGTCTCTTGCTGTTCTTCAATCCATTGATTTTCTAATTGATCAACATACGTATCAATGGCAGCGTGGAGAAAATCAGGTAAATCTGGATCAATTTTAGCAAATTTCTTTTTAAACTTAGGATCATTGGCGTACATTTCGTTTAAGCCACTCAGCAACTCAATGCTCGGCTCATAAAAATTAAGCAGAAATTGATGCCATCTTACCATGATTTGTTGTACTTCTTCACTATCCGGCGCCTGATCCTTAAGTTGAGCAAGGTCAACAAAAATTGCATCGCCCTCTTTTAAAATGGCGGCCTTTTCTGCCTCACTATAGTCATTCCAATGTTGCTTGGTTTGCTTAATCTCCTGATCACCATATTGCTCACTCAGGCGTCGTTCAAATTTAGCCTGCTTGTGTTTGTTTTTCTTTCCCATCGCTATTCACCTCCAAATTATAATAATATCAATCTTTTACCAAACATCATGTGAGATTCTACGAGAACACTTGCCACCATCATATATTAGGAATAATCCAGTTGTCAATCTACTGCTGTCTGCTACTAAACTAATTCCCTTTCATCGCAAGGTTTAGCTTCACCTAATCGCGTAAATAATGATGTTGCTCGTGTTTAACCACGTGCTCACTGTGCTGGTAGGCCATCTCCACGATCGTCAAAATATGCGGATCATTCAAACTATACAGCATCCGTTTCCCCGTTCGTTGAGCGCTTACCAATTGATGTTTTTTTAGCAGCGCTAGTTGATGCGAGACGTTTGACTGCGATAACTGGAGCTTGGTAACGATTGTAGAAACATCGACCGGATTATTCTCCAGCAACAGTAAAATTCGTAACCGCTCGGGGTTGACGAGCAGTTTGAAAATCTGACTGGTTTCCGTTAAATCAGATTGCTTTACCATGTTTTTCTCCTTTTCATTATCTGATTAGTTCCCAGACGTGGGCAAGAAACCCACTGTCATAGAGAACGTAAATCCCAATCACGAAGTACGTCACGCGTAACAACCACTCACCATCATTGTGCAAAAATCGGGTTACCACGGGAATCCGACCAAGTCGCCAGAGGAAAAGGACCACGATAACCGTCAAAAAGCCGAAGTAGCCGAGCGTTAGCAAAAAAACCGGCCAGGTTTGGCCCAATAACACTGGAATAAAAACGGACAAATTGCATCCTGCACAAACCACCAGGTAGGTTCCCAAAACGGTCAAAACCGGAGTACTTTTGCGGAATCGCGTTAGTTCAGCGTCATCATCCTCCGTACGAAAAGCGAGGTACAGCGGTAAAAATCCCAAGCCCCCGAGCACCCATTCTGGCAGCCAATGAGCAAGGGTTTGGCCTAGCCCATAACTGAGCACGAGCAGGAGCCACAACCCAAGCAAGTAGCCGAGTAAGACCTCCCCAAAGGAATATTTTTGTAAAAAAAACAGCAAGATCACAAAGAAATCGAGATTGACGGCCAGAAAGGTCAACGTCATTAACCACCAATTCATATTATCATCCTTTCATATGAAAATAATAACATATAAAGGTCTGACAACCAAAAAAGAGCTCCAACTGTGGAAAGCAGCTGGAGCTCTTTTTAACTATTTACTTAGGCTTTGGAACTGTGGTCAATCCACCGGGCCCATGCGTCCCCCACGACTTGAATGATTAAGACCATAATCACTACCAGAATCGTGGCCACGAGGGTAGTATCGTTGGCAAACCGGTTGTACCCGTACGAGATGGCCATGTTTCCGAGTCCACCAGCTCCGATGGCTCCGGCCATTGCCGTTAACCCGACTAAACTAATCAGTGTTACCGTCGATACCCGAATCAATTCCGGAAAGGCTTCGCTCAGGTAAACACCGGAAATGATGTCCCAGTTACTTGATCCCAGTGATTGGGCCGATTCAATGGTTCCCTGGTTCACACTCTGCAAGGCAACCTGCACTTGCCGAGCGTAGAACGGAAAGACCCCGACAGACAACGGAACGAGGGCAGCCGTCGTCCCAATTTGGGTTCCCACGATCTTTTGTGTTACTGGAGCAATGAAGGCCAGCAAGATAATGAAGGGAATCGCCCGGAATAGGGAAACCACTTTATCCACAACGTTAAAGATGATTTTGTTCGGTAAAATCCCATCTGAATCAAACAGCACGAGGGCAATCCCAAAGATTAATCCGGCAATCCCCCCAAAGATGGCTGACCAAAACGTCATGTATAACGTTTGTACGATGGAAGTCCACCACCCGGTTTCTCCTGTCCAACCCTGCTGCACTACATTCGGAAAGTTTGTAATAAACCACTCTTTCATTACTTTGCACCTCTCAATTCAGTTACTTGGACGTCTAATTGTTTCAGATAATCAAGGGCGGCGCTGACCTGGTCGTCCGCTCCATTCAGTTCCACAATCATGATGCCGACCGGTTGACTCCCAAATTCTTCGATGTCAGCGTACACGATACTAGCCGAAACTTGGTACTTCGCATACAGATCCACGATGATTGGTTGTGAAATTTCTTGAGAGTAGTAGACCAACTTCACTAAGTTCCGGGACGCGGTATCAATGTTCATGGACTGCAAAATGGCAAGGGCATCAAAGTCATTTCCAACAATCTTGCGGGTGACCGGATTAGTCGATTCCACAAAGACTTCAATCAAACTACCCCGTTCTACCACTTTTCCTTGGTCCATGATAACCACTTGGTCACAAATCCGCTTGATGGCATCCATTTCATGAGTAATCAGAATGACCGTTAACCCATACTTTTGGTTTAATTCTTTCAATAAATCTAAAATCTGGTTGGTGTTTTCCGGATCTAACGCGGAAGTTGCTTCGTCAGAGATCAGAATTTCTGGATCGTTGGCCAGGGCCCGGGCAATGGCGACCCGTTGTTGTTGCCCCCCGGAGAGTTGGGCGGGATAGTGTTTGGCGTAATCGGACAACCCGACATCAGCCAATAATTGTTGCGCCTTCGCTGCGATTTTCTTTTCCTTTAACCCACTGTGCTTTAGGGCAAAAGCCACGTTTTCCAATACCGTTTTTTGGTTCAACAGGTTATAGTGTTGGAAAATCATCCCAATTTTGCGCCGTTCCGTTCGGAGTTCGCGGGCACTAATCTCCGTGGTTCCGTGTTCGTCCTTTTTAAAGAACTGCTTACCGAGGACGGAAACTTCCCCACTCGTTGGTTGTTGCAATAAGTTAATCGTGCGAACTAACGTTGATTTTCCGGCTCCCGAGTACCCGGCGATCCCAAAGATCTGCCCGGCTGGAATGCTGAAGCTCACGTCGGAAACGGCGTGAATCGTTTGTTTATCCTGCTTAAAATCAACTGAAACATTTTTAAAGTTAACGCTGGTTTCCGTCATCGGAAAAATCCTCCTTATTCGTGGTGCGGTTGAAATAGTTGCAATTTGCCAATCCGTTGACAGGCTTCCCGTAACCGGGCGGGACTGGTTAGCAGGCCAATCCGGACGTAATGATCGCCTTCGGAGCCAAAGCCCTTCCCAGGTGCTACCGCCACCGCTGCTTGCTCTAACAACAAATCGGCGAACGATTCAGACGTATATCCCGAAGGAACCGGCATCCAGGAGAAAAATGAACCCCCTGCTGGCGTCGCTTTCCAGCCAATCTCAGCCGCGGCCGTTTCAAATGCGTGTCGGCGCGTGGTATATAACTGGGCTAAGGCAGTGACGGAATCCTGGGGTCCCGTTAGAGCCGCAATTGCCGCTTCCTGAACTGCCGGAAACACACTCACGAAGAGTTGGGCCTGCAGGTCATTGAGGGCAGCAATCAAATCTGGATTGCCGACGGCAAACCCAATCCGCCAGCCGGCCATGTTATAGGTCTTTGACAACGTCGAAAACTCAAGTCCCACGGTTTTGGCACCCGGAGTTTGTAAGAAACTCAGAGGCTGTTGGTGGTTCCCGAGGGCTCCGTAAGCAAAATCATGAATAATGCCAATCTGGTTTTGCTTGGCAAACTGCACGGTTTCTGCAAAGAAGTCCGCCGTCGCCACGGCTCCCGTTGGATTATTGGGATAATTTAAGTAGAGCAACTTGGCCAATTGCTTACTTTTTGTACTTATCTTATCATAATCCGGCAAAAAATGGTTACTAGCCCGAAGCGGAACCAGTTCCACCTCCACATCAGCCAGGTGCGTTCCGGATAAATAGTCGGGATAACCGGGATTTGGTAACAAGATCCGGTCGCCGGGATTTAAAACGGCGAGGGGCAGTTCAACCAGTCCGGTCTTTGAACCTCCCAAAATAGCAACTTCCGTCTCGGGATCCACGTCCACTTGGTAGTGGTCATGATAATAAGTCGCCACCGATTGTTTTAAGGCTGGGAGTCCTGCAAAGGGAGAGTACTGCTGATTTTCTGGCTTGGCAACGGCCGCTTGCATCGCTTTGACAATGTTAGTCGGCGTCGGCTGGTCGGGATTACCCTGCCCCAGATTAATCACATCCGCCCCCGTCGCAATTTTTTGGTTCACCTTCTGCACTAACGTGGCAAAAAAATGTTGGGGCAACCGTTGCACCGCCGCTGATTCTGTAAAATGCATGTCACTCCTCCCCTTTCACTTGAACTTGTCCGCTTTATTTAAGCTTTAAATTCCAGGCTGGAACTTGTAGCCCCTTGTAATTCTTTTGAATAACCCGTTCGGTTTCCTTCGTTTGAAAGGCCTTCACTACATTTTGTAAGTCCTTGTTATGCTTTTGTTCCTTATTAGCCGCAATCAGGTTGATCCATGGTTTCGATTGCTTGTTCAACGGTTCTTTGAAAATCGTCTTATCTGGACTTAAGTGGGCCGTTTGCGCGTAGTTAGTGTTGACAACTGCTGCTGCCGCATCATTTAACGTCCGTGCTGTTTGAGAAGCATCCACTTCTTTAATGTTTAGGTTCTTTGAGTTCGCCTTAATGTCCTTCACCGTCAACAGTTTGTGCGGATCCCCGCCCAGTTTAATTAACCCGGCTTCTTTCAGAACCTGGAGCGACCGACTTTCGTTTGTCGCGTCATTTGGAATTGCAATCGTAGCTCCATCTGGAATTTCTTTCACGTCCCGGTATTGCGTTGAATACAATCTGATGGGTGTAATCACCGTGTCTCCAATCGACACAATGTTCGAATGGTGTTGCTGGTTCCAATTCTTCAAGAAGGCATAGTGTTGGAAGGAGTTAATGTCAACGGCGTGTTGACTCAACGCAGTATTCGGTTGGGTGTAATCCGTAAAGTGGACAAATTTCAATTTGATCTTATATTTCTCGCGGGCCGTTTTAGCTACTGACTGCCAAATCTCATCATCCGCTTTGGACCCACTCATGAGACCGACCTTCACTTCCTTCTCATTTTGCGTAGTGGCTTGGGGAGCAAAACTGAACCAGCCAATCACTGCGATTACTAATAATACGATAATGCCGATAATCCACTTCGTTGTCTTTTTCATGCCATTTCACCTCATAATTTAGTATTAGTTACTTTTAAATAAACAAAAAAAGCATCCATCCTAACTAAAGGACGAATGCTTTCGTGGTACCACCTTAATTCACAAGTACAGTTCTGCTTGAACTAGCCTTGCCTCAAAAACTGCTCCAATTGACGCGTCTCGATTAGAACAATTTTGCTGAGATATCGGTCGCAACCCCGCCACTAGCTAACAATTGCTTGCTCACTAATGATTGATTCAGAACCCATCTTCTTTGCCTGCCTTTCATCCCTTTGCACCACCCAGAGACTCTCTTGGAAATTTCAGCAAATACTCAGTTCCTCAATTTCGTTTATTTAATTGGTTATTATACTAAGTGACCTCACCGTAAAAGTCAACCATCAAATTAACTTTTTCTTAAAAAAGGAGCCGGAGACCTCCGCCGAGGACTTCCTGGTGTTTCCAACCAGGATTTTTGGTAAGCTTAAGCTATGGATTTCGGCTTAAATTGATTGATAGGGATGACAACCATGCAACCGCAAACTGACCAACTACTCAATGCCTTTGATTACTATCAAGATGGCGCATTTTTTTCTGACCCTGAGCATCACATCGAACTGATTGGGCTAGGGCAAGCTAGCCGCTTACAAAACTTTACCCTACCAGAACTAGTGACCTGGCACCAACAGCAGAACCACCCCGTATTTGGGGGATTCCCGTTTGACCAGCAACTAACTGGAACCAGCCAATTGATGAACGGAACGATGCTCGCCCCAGCTTACGTCATCAACACCGTGACGGGAACCGAATGGGGCCGTCGCCCGAGCCCCAAACCGGCAGCGCCGGCTCGTCCCATTCACTTGCTCCGGCGAACGATTGAAACTGACTGGCAGGACCGGGTCGCGCCCGTCCTCCGTACCCTCCAAACTGATGCCCAGAAACAAAAGGTTGTGCTTGGCATGCAGGAACAATGGCAGCTAAGTGCGCCGTTACGGGCGAGCCAACTAATTCGCGCTCTGCTCCGCGATCAACCCCATACATATCACTTTTTTCTTAAACATCACGACGAACTCTTTCTATCAGCTACGCCGGAACGGCTCGTCCGCCTCCACCAGGGCAAGCTGGCGACGGCGGCCGTGGCCGGCTCTGTTCGCCGGGGAGCCACGGCCACCGAAGACAAGCACTTGGCAACCGCGTTACAGGCTGATTCGAAAAACCAAGCTGAACACCAGCTGGTCGTTACAGAAATTCAACGGCGCCTCCGGCCCTGGGCCCATTTGCAGCCAGTTGCAAGCCCGCAGATCCTTACGACTCCCCAAATTCAACATTTGTACACGCCAATTACAGGTTCCATTACCCAGCAAGCTTCCCTGTGGCAACTTGTCACTGCCCTTCATCCCACGCCCGCGCTCGGTGGAGTGCCTACCGCCTGGGCCCAAGTAACCATTCGGGCCACGGAACGGTGCCCACGGGGCCTCTTTGCGGCTCCGGTTGGTTACGCTCTTCCCAATGGGGACGGAGAATTTGTCATCGGGATTCGTTCCCTCTGGAGCCATGCCCAACGGGTAAACTTATTTGCCGGAGCTGGTATCCTTGCCGCGTCTACGTTGGCAGCTGAAGCTCGAGAAATTCAATTGAAAACCCGACCAATGCAACAGATTTTAAAGGAGCAAGTTGATGATTGACGTCATGACCAATAATTTAAAACACTTAATCAGCGCGTGCCAAGCGCAGGAGGTCACTGATTTTGTCTTGTCACCGGGTTCCAGAAATACGCCCTTAGCGTTGCTCCTAGCAGAGCGCCAGGTTCGTTTAACCGTGGCCGTTGATGAACGCTCGGCCGCTTTCTGCGCCCTAGGAATTGCCAAACGCAGTCATGCCCCCGTCGCTTTGATCGCCACCTCTGGAACTGCAACCGCTAACTACTGGCCCGCCATCGCGGAAGCGCAGAGTTTTCACGTTCCCTTAGTCGTCTTAACAACGGATCGCCCCCAGGAACTACAAGCCATTGGCGCCCCCCAAACCATTCCCCAACGCGGAATGTATACCACGAATGTCAAACAAGCCCTTGAAATTAACGTCCAGGATCCTGAACCAGACGTAACCGAATTTATTGACTACCAAGTCCAACAACTCGTTCACCAAAGTCAGCTTGCCCCCACCGGCCCCGTCCATCTAAACCTACCATTTCGCAAACCATTATTACCAACGCTGGGGACTGCTTGGCCTCAGGTGCAACCCCAGGAATTTGGTCACATTGTCGGGAGTTTAGCTTCCAACTCGCTAACCCGGTTAGTCCAACGGCTCCACGGGCGTAAGTTGCTCTTCTTCCTGGGACCAAATGATCATTATGACGATCCTTCCCTGCTGGACCGCTTGGCACAACAACTTCATGCGCCAATCATCGCCGACGTTTTAAGTTCACTCCGAGGAACCCTCGCGACCACTCCCACTCCGAACCTCCAGGAATTACCCCAGGAACTCTGGCCGGAGGTCGTTTTACGGTTTGGTGGGACCCCGGTTAACGCCACCCTCTTGCCGTGGTTAAAACAGCACCGCATTCCCGTCATCCAGATTGGGGCTAACTACTTGGGCAAGGATCACAGTCGGTGGGCCCACACGAGCTACAACCTGACAGCCGCTGATTTTTGTCGCCAACTCCTGACGACGACGCTTCATGGTAACCCCGCCTACCGAAGCCAATGGCACCAGGCCATCTCAACAAAGGTTAGATCCGACCCCACTGAATTGGATGGAGCAACTCTTCCCCAACTGTTAGCTACTGAGGCGCCGCTCCAACAACTATTCTTGGCTAATTCGTTAACCGTCCGCTATTTTGACCAGGCGTTTATGCCAAAAGCACCGGTCCGCGTCCAGGGGAATCGGGGTGCCAATGGAATTGATGGCACCATTTCCAGTGCAACCGGCATGGCTTTAAATCAGGTGCCAACCTGGTTGGTTACCGGTGATTTAGCGTTCTTCCATGACCTGAATGGCCTTCAGTTGGCCCGCACGACCCACGTTAACCTAACCATCATCGTGGTTAATAATGATGGAGGTGGCATTTTCTCACTGTTACCTCAAGCAACGGCCCCTCATTTTGAAACTCTCTTTGGCACGCCCCAGCATTTAAACCTAGCGGCCGCCGCGGAGCTCGTGGGTGCCGACTATCACCTAGTTACCACGCGAACAGATTTACAGGCGCTCGTCCGCGAGTCCTGGACGGGGCTTCGGCTACTGGAAATTCGCACCACCAGAACCCAGTTGCCACCGAGAAAGGATGATTAGGATGCAACGCTTCTTTACTTATGCTGGATATTCCTATCAAATTGACGTTCAGGGCGCGGGATCCCCCACATGGGTCTTTTTCCACGGCTTTTTAGGCACCGGGCAGGATTTTACCTCCATTCGTCCCCGCGGCACCAGTTACTCCATCACGTTGTACGGCTTTCGGCCAACCGATTCGGTCGTTCCAGCAACAGGGTTTATGGCAGACCGCCAGGTTGAGGCCCTTCAAACGCTCGTTGCCCAATTAAGCCGGGAACCCGTTAACATCGTTGGTTATTCAATGGGGGCCCGCTTAGCCCTCTGTTTCGCCCTTACCGCTCCCCAGCTAGTTCACCACCTCATCTTAGAGAGCGGGACCGCCGGCATTCAGGATTCGACTGCTCGCCGCCAGCGCCAACAATCCGATGCTCACCAAGCCGCACTGATTGAGCACCAGGGATTAGCAAGCTTTGTAACTAACTGGGAGCAGTTACCCCTGTTTCAGAGTCAGCGGGCCGTTTCCAAATCCCAGCAACACCACATGCATCAGATGCGGTGTGCCCACCAACCGGATAACATGGCGAACTCCCTCCGGTACTTTGGGACTGGTACCATGCCCAACCACTGGCCACATCTTTCGCAATTACAACCAGAAACGACTATCATTACTGGTGAATTAGATCAGAAATTTACCCGGCTCGGGCGGTCCCTTACGAACACGATTCCACGGGCAACGCAGCTAGTTTATCCAGCCACAGGTCATAACGTTCACTTTGAACGTCCTCGTGCCTACACGCAGGCCTTAAATCAGCTAGGGAAAGGTGACTCAGAATGAAAATTGACCAAATTAAATTACGCCCCTTAACGTTACAGCTCAAACGTCCTTTTAGCACCAATCACGGTCAAATGACGGAGCGACCGCTGATCCTAATTGAAATAAACATGACGAACGGAGTGACGGGCTATGGTGAAGTCCAGGCTTTGCCGGACGCAACCTACGCGCCCCAAACCCAAGCAGCGGCACAAGCTGAACTAGAGCAAGGATTACCTTTTTTAGTGAAACGGAGCTTTCAAACCCCCAAAGATTTACAGCGTCAATTAGCTAAGTTCACCTCGTTTGCCCGAGCGGGGGTAGAAATGGCAATTTGGGATGCTTATGGAAAACTCCTGCACGAACCGCTGGCCCAGCTCCTCGGGAATCCCGTGCAACTAGTTCCCGTTAGCGTGGCTCTCGGAATTCAAAAAAACTACCAGCAAACGATCCGGTTAGCTGACCAAGAACTCGCCGCTGGTTACCGGCGCTTAAAATTAAAGACTAAGGATCCTAAGACGACCCTAACGCTCGTGCATAAATTAGGGATTGCGTTCCCGCACCAATTAATTTCATTTGATGCGAACGCTGCGTTTGCGCCCTCTCCAACCACTACGGACTTGTTACAACAGCTAGATGCCGCCGGTCTTAGTCTGATTGAAGAACCACTCCATGATGCTAGTTGGTCAACCTATGCTAACCTCCAAGCTCAGTTACCACATCTAAAAATTAGCCTTGATGAGAGTATCAACACCCTTTCCGATATCCAAAGGGCCGTGCAAGCGCAAAGCGCTGCAGCCTATACCCTAAAACCCAGTAAATTAGGGGGGATTACCCAAACAATGGAAGCCATGCGTTATCTCTTAAACACCCCTTATCTCCCGTGGATTGGAGGCATGTTAGGTAGCGGGCTCGGGCGTTCCGTTGATCTAGCTTTGGCAGCGCAACTCCCCCAACCGATTTTTCCTGCTGACATTGCTGATAGTAATCACTACTTTGAACAAGAAATCATTAAGGAACCCCTTACCGTTAAAAATGGATACCTTCCCGTACCAACAGGCGCTGGGATTGGGGTAACCCTTGATTGGGAAGCCATTCAAGAATTACAAACCGGCGCCACGAGTACCTTTGCCTAACTTCGTTACCTGCTAAGCCAATCAAAATTAAATCAACACAAAAAAGACGCCTTCGAATTGCTTCGAAAGCGCCTTTTAGTTGGCGTGGCAACGTCCTATCCTCGCAGGGGGCGATCCCCCAACTACTTTTGGCGTGCTAAAGCTTAACTTCTGTGTTCGGCATGGGAACAGGTGTATCCTTTAGGCTATCGCCACCACACTTCTGAGTGAACTTCGTTCCCTCAAAACTAGCTAATATTATTTTCTGCTGAGTCACCATTGCTCTTCCTTGGTTAAGTCCTCGACTGATTAGTATTAGTCCGCTTCACATATCACTACGCTTCCACTTCTAACCTATCGACCTGATCATCTTTCAGGAGTCTTACTTCCATATAGGAATGGGAAATCTCATCTTGAGGCGAGTTTCACACTTAGATGCTTTCAGCGTTTATCTCATCCATACATAGCTACTCAGCAATGCGCCTGGCGGCGCAACTGATACACCAGCGGTATGTCCATCCCGGTCCTCTCGTACTAGGGACAGCTCCTCTCAAATTTCCTGCGCCCGCGACGGATAGGGACCGAACTGTCTCACGACGTTCTGAACCCAGCTCGCGTACCGCTTTAATGGGCGAACAGCCCAACCCTTGGGACCAACTACAGCCCCAGGATGCGATGAGCCGACATCGAGGTGCCAAACCTCCCCGTCGATGTGAACTCTTGGGGGAGATAAGCCTGTTATCCCCAGGGTAGCTTTTATCCGTTGAGCGATGGCCCTTCCATACGGTACCACCGGATCACTAAGTCCGACTTTCGTCCCTGCTCGACTAGTCAGTCTCGCAGTCAAGCTTGCTTCTGCCTTTACACTTACAGAATGATTTCCAACCATTCTAAGCAAACCTTTGAGCGCCTCCGTTACTATTTAGGAGGCGACCGCCCCAGTCAAACTGCCAACCAGACACTGTCTCCGAGCACGCTGAGTGCTCAGGGTTAGAGTGTTCACATAGCAAGGGTAGTATCCCACGGGTGCCTCCACCGAGACTAGCGTCCCGGTTTCAATGGCTCCTACCTATCCTGTACAAGCTATGTAAACACCCAATATCAAGCTACAGTAAAGCTCCATGGGGTCTTTCCGTCCTGTCGCGGGTAACCTGCTTCTTCACAGGTATCTTAATTTCACCGAGTCTCTCGTTGAGACAGTACTCAAATCGTTACGCCTTTCGTGCGGGTCGGAACTTACCCGACAAGGAATTTCGCTACCTTAGGACCGTTATAGTTACGGCCGCCGTTTACTGGGGCTTCATTTCGAGGCGTCGCCGAAGCTAACCTTTCCACTTAACCTTCCAGCACCGGGCAGGCGTCAGCCCATATACTTCATCTTACGATTTTGCATAAACCTGTGTTTTTGATAAACAGTCGTTTGAGTCTCTTCACTGCGGCTGACCTGACGGTCAGCACCCCTTCTTCCGAAGTTACGGGGTCATTTTGCCGAGTTCCTTAACGAGAGTTCTCTCGCTCACCTGAGGATACTCTCCTCGACTACCTGTGTCGGTTTGCGGTACGGGTAGTTAATTACTAACTAGAAGCTTTTCTCGGCAGCGTGACATCGGTTCCTTCTCTACTTTAATTTCGATCCTCATCATCGCTTGTCAACCCAGTGAGAAGCATTTCACTCCTTACCTGACTCACGATTTGAACATACCTTTCCAATCGTATGCTAAACCTAGCCTTCTGCGTCCCTCCATCGTTCAAACATAATTAACTAGTACAGGAATCTCAACCTGTTATCCATCGCCTACGCTTCTCAGCCTCGGCTTAGGTCCCGACTAACCCTGGGAGGACGAGCCTTCCCCAGGAAACCTTAGTCATTCGGTGGATCAGATTCTCACTGATCTTTCGCTACTCATACCGGCATTCTCACTTCTAAGCGCTCCAACAGTCCTTCCGGTCTGCCTTCATTGCCCTTAGAACGCTCTCCTATCACGCAACGTAGTTGCGTCCGCAGTCTCGGTAATATGCTTAGCCCCGGTAAATTTTCGGCGCAGAATCACTCGACTAGTGAGCTATTACGCACTCTTTAAATGGTGGCTGCTTCTGAGCCAACATCCTAGTTGTCTAAGCAACTCCACTTCCTTTTCCACTTAGCATATATTTAGGGACCTTAACTGGCGGTCTGGGCTGTTCCCCTTTCGACGATGGATCTTATCACTCATCGTCTGACTCCCGGACATAAATCAATGGTATTCGGAGTTTATCTGAACTCAGTAATCCAAGACGGACCCCTCGCTCAAACAGTGGCTCTACCTCCATGATTCTAATTCCGAGGCTAGCCCTAAAGCTATTTCGGAGAGAACCAGCTATCTCCAAGTTCGTTTGGAATTTCACCGCTATCCACACCTCATCCCAGCACTTTTCAACGTACACGGGTTCGGACCTCCGGTGCGTATTACCGCACTTTCATCCTGGACATGGATAGATCACCTGGTTTCGGGTCTACGGCAACATACTAATTCGCCCTCTTAAGACTCGCTTTCGCTACGGCTCCGCTTCTTCGGCTTAACCTTGCATGCAACTGTAACTCGCCGGTTCATTCTACAAGAGGCACGCTATCACCCCTTAACGGGCTCTAACTGCTTGTAGGCACATGGTTGCAGGAACTATTTCACTCCCCTTCCGGGGTGCTTTTCACCTTTCCCTCACGGTACTGGTTCACTATCGGTCACTAGGGAGTATTTAGCCTTGGGAGATGGTCCTCCCGGATTCCGACGCCGTTTCACGTGTGGCGCCGTACTCAGGATCCTGAACTGAGGGAATTCAATTTCGCTTACGAGACTATCACTCTCTTTGGTGCAGCTTCCCAACTGCTTCAGCTATCAAATTCTTTTGTAACTCAAATGTTCAGTCCTACAACCCCGAACCACGAAGGTTCGGTTTGGGCTATTCCCAGTTCGCTCGCCGCTACTATGGGAATCGAAATTTCTTTATCTTCCTGTGGGTACTTAGATGTTTCAGTTCCCCACGTCTACCTCTCCGCAGCTATGAATTCACTACGCAGTGATTAGTCATGACACTAATCGAGTTTCCTCATTCGGAAATCTCCGGATCAAAGCTTACTTACAGCTCCCCGAAGCATATCGGTGTTAGTTCCGTCCTTCATCGGCTCCTAGTACCAAGGCATTCACCATGCGCCCTTCTTAACTTAACCTATAATCCTGCGGATTATAAATCATTGAGTTTAGCGATCAAACTATTAAAAAACTCAAATTACACAATGGTTGATCTCGGTTGAAATTATATTAACAATATAATTCTTACAGAAAATAATATTATCTAGTTTTCAAAGAACGAAAGTTGAGAGTAATCCTCTCAAAACTAAACAAGACTTTGATCGGCGTAAGGTTCCGTATTATTCCTTAGAAAGGAGGTGATCCAGCCGCAGGTTCTCCTACGGCTACCTTGTTACGACTTCACCCTAATCATCTGTCCCACCTTAGGCGGCGGACTCCTAACGGTTATCCAACCGACTTTGGGTGTTACAAACTCTCATGGTGTGACGGGCGGTGTGTACAAGACCCGGGAACGTATTCACCGTGGCATGCTAATCCACGATTACTAGCGATTCCAACTTCATGCAGGCGAGTTGCAGCCTGCAATCCGAACTGAGAACGGTTTTAAGAGATTAGCTTGACCTCGCGGTTTCGCGACTCGTTGTACCGTCCATTGTAGCACGTGTGTAGCCCAGGTCATAAGGGGCATGATGATTTGACGTCATCCCCACCTTCCTCCGGTTTATCACCGGCAGTCTCTCTAGAGTGCCCAACTGAATGCTGGCAACTAAAGACAAGGGTTGCGCTCGTTGCGGGACTTAACCCAACATCTCACGACACGAGCTGACGACAACCATGCACCACCTGTCATTCTGCCCCCGAAGGGGACACCTAATCTCTTAGGCTAACAGAAGATGTCAAGACCTGGTAAGGTTCTTCGCGTAGCATCGAATTAAACCACATGCTCCACCGCTTGTGCGGGTCCCCGTCAATTCCTTTGAGTTTCAACCTTGCGGTCGTACTCCCCAGGCGGAATGCTTAATGCGTTAGCTCCGGCACTGAGAGGCGGAAACCTCCCAACACCTAGCATTCATCGTTTACGGCATGGACTACCAGGGTATCTAATCCTGTTTGCTACCCATGCTTTCGAGCCTCAGCGTCAGATGCAGACTAGACAGCCGCCTTCGCCACTGGTGTTCCTTCATATATCTACGCATTTCACCGCTACACATGAAGTTCCACTGTCCTCTTCTGCACTCAAGTTTCCCAGTTTCCGATGCACTTCTTCGGTTAAGCCGAAGGCTTTCACATCAGACTTAAAAAACCGCCTGCGCTCGCTTTACGCCCAATAAATCCGGACAACGTTTGCCACCTACGTATTACCGCGGCTGCTGGCACGTAGTTAGCCGTGACTTTCTGGTTAGATACCGTCACGCCGTGAGCAGTTACTCTCACAGTCGTTCTTCTCTAACAACAGAGTTTTACGAGCCGAAACCCTTCTTCACTCACGCGGCGTTGCTCCATCAGACTTTCGTCCATTGTGGAAGATTCCCTACTGCTGCCTCCCGTAGGAGTATGGGCCGTGTCTCAGTCCCATTGTGGCAGATTACCCTCTCAGGTCTGCTACGTATCATCGCCTTGGTGAGCTATTATCTCACCAACTAGCTAATACGCCGCGGGTCCATCCAAAAGCACTAGCGCGAAGGCCAGCTTTCAAACTAAAACCATGTGGTTTTAGTTGTTATACGGTATTAGCATCTGTTTCCAGGTGTTATCCCCTACTTCTGGGCAGGTTACCCACGTGTTACTCACCAGTTCGCCACTCGGTCCGATCTAAAATCCAACCCGTGCAAGCACGGTTTTTCAATTAGGAGACCGCGTTCGACTTGCATGTATTAGGCACGCCGCCAACGTTCGTCCTGAGCCAGGATCAAACTCTCATTTTAAATGAGAACTTTACTAGCTCTACTTGATTTTTTTCTTTAAGCGAATTGACTTCGCAATTGTTTAATTTTTAAACTTACGTTTAAAAATTCCTTACACTTTTGTAATCAAAATCTTGTTCAGTTTTCAAAGAACTACTCAGTTATCAATCACTTGACAACTTTATTAATATACCATGTTTAGCCGGGTCAGTCAAGGGTGGTTTCCAATTAAACTGGTTACCAACCAATCCATTAACTTCGCGACAAGCATTACTATACCAAGCCCCAATCAATCCGTCAACCCCTTTGGTCAAAAAAAGTCAAAATTATTGATTGAAGTTTTCAACCCTAAGTTCCCGTGCTTTTTACCATTTCCCCTAAATCGTGGTATATTGGAAAGGTACCACTTCGGTATTACCAAATTTTTTGGAGTAGGATTTAACGCGTTAAGTGCCAGCGGAACGGAATGTGAACGCCGGACGAAAAGCAGACTGCTTGCGATGTTATTTCCGCATTCGCCACTGACCTCACCATTTGGTGGCAGCTCCAGTCAGGAGATGTCAAAATGAATTATTTACAGAAGTGGGGCCTTCGCCCCTTAAGTTTAAAAGGTATGACCTACCTTGCAATTTTAATGGCCTTAGAAATTATCATCGGCCGCTTTTCCATCGGGAGTAGCAGCGTCCGCTTCTCCTTCACTTTTATCGTAATTG
This sequence comes from Fructilactobacillus myrtifloralis, assembly GCF_024029335.1. Classification (NCBI taxonomy): domain Bacteria; kingdom Bacillati; phylum Bacillota; class Bacilli; order Lactobacillales; family Lactobacillaceae; genus Fructilactobacillus; species Fructilactobacillus myrtifloralis. The sequence goes on from NZ_CP097116.1 coordinate 872,661, forward strand.
CTCTAATCGCCAAATGGTATGGTCCGTTTTGGTCAACCGGAGTTGCCATCATCGTGGACTTCATCGCGACCCTCTTCAGTGGGCAACCCTATTTCCCGGGTTTTGCCCTCTCGGCCGTATTAGTAAGTTTGATTTACAGCGTGGCCTTTTTTAAACCGAGTCACATCAGCTGGCTTCGGGTACTAGTCACAGTGGCAATCATTACTATTTTCGTAAATCTCTTATTAAATTCATGGTGGGTTTCCATCATTGCCCAGACCCCCTTTTCCTACTTCCTTGGTCTGCGGCTGGGGAAAAATTTAATTTCTTACCCAATTCAAGTAATTCTGTTGTATTGGGTCCTCAATAATCGAACCATTCAAAGCTTTAAACCACAAATTTTTAAATAAAAGAAAGATCCAGGACTATTGGTGGTAGTTCTGGATCTTTTTTAAATTGCATATCGTAACTTGGCCCGGACTAATAACCACGCCTTGACCCGATTACTAACTACTACCCGGCCCAGCGAAACATTGTAATTACGCCGACGGAGTTGCTTTAAAATCGCAGCATACCCATTAATTGCGAGTGCCAAAGCTACCCGACCCGCAGAATCCGGAACCAGGTTGATGACCGCTGGGGCAACCCGATAATCATGCTCCGCCTGCTTGCCCAACAATTTTAAGATGTGAACTAACCCAGTTGGTAACTTGCGCTGGGTATGGTTCAAACACTTTAAATCAATCCCAGCTTGAAAAAGGACCGCCTGGGGTAAATAAACATAGTCCTTGCGATAATCTTCCTGCACATCGCGTAAAATATTAGTCAGTTGTAACGCAATCCCCACTCGAATCACATGAGCTCGCTCGGTGGTCGTCAAGGAATGCTCCCGTAAAATTGGCATGATCATTAACCCCACCGTTCCAGCCACTAAGTAACAATAATGGTGCAAATCTGCCCAGGTCCGGATGGGTTGATGCTGTAAATCATGGGTTTGGCCCTGGATCATCTCGTCCATTAACTGCATCGGAATTGCAAACGTCTGAAACACCAGCAGTAAATTACGCCCTAACCGGGTCTGGGGTGTCCCTAACTTCACGGTCTGCCACAGCTGACGTAACCGCGTAAATGCTTCCGTTTGCTTGGTATCCGCCGCATCATCCAGTTGTCGCAAAAAATCATACAGTACAAAAATGCTCTTCGCCTGATAAGCCGGTAATTGCGAAAAAGCATAGTAAAACGTGGTCGACTGCTGTTTAATCACTTGTTCACTCGCAGCCATCTCTGCTAGATAGGGCGCTAACCTTTCCGCTCTAGTCATCTGAACCATCTCGTTCCACTTCTCGGGCAGCCAGTTCCCCGCTGGTAATCACGATGGGCACTCCAGCTCCAGGATGCGTACTAGCTCCGGCAAAATACAGACCCTGAATTCGCCGCGCTTTATTGTGAGGCCGAAAGTAGTTACTCTGGCGTAAGGTTGGTTTCAAGCCAAAGGCCGTTCCATACTTACTGTTATACAGTTCTGCAAAGTCCGTTGGCGTAAAGACCCGCTGTACCTGAACGTGGTTCGCTAAGTCGGTTAACGCAAAATCCTGTTCTGCCTGCTGAATCACTTGCTGGGCATACGTTTGCGCTTCTGCTTCAGTTAGGTGCTGATGCCGCAAGTTGGCCACTGGGACCAGTACGTACAAAGATGAGCATCCGGCCGGTGCAAACGAATCATCAAGGGCACTAGGATTATACAGATAGTAAGATGGATCACTCGGTAAAACTCCGGTTTCAATTTCACTCAAGTTGCGCTTGAAATCACTGGCCATTTTAATCGTATGCAAGCCTAATTGTTGATACTTCCGATCAACTCCGAGGTACAGCAACAGACAAGACATTGAATACTGTAGCTTTTGGTTAACCCGCTGTGGACTAACGTGCTCACGGCGTTGGGCATCCTGACTCAATAAGGTTTCAACCGCATACGGATAATCGGCATTCACCACCACTGCGTCCGTAGAACGCACCGATCCCTGCACCCGCACACCGACAACCTGATCCTGCTCGGTGACAATCTTTTCAACGGGGTGGCCGAGTTCGATGGTCCCACCTAGTTCAGTAAACCGGCGTTCTAAAGCCTTTGCATACTGGTACATGCCCCCGTCGATAAACCACACTCCGTAAAGCAGTTCAATCATCGGAATAATGTTATAAATGGAGGGCCCACTAAAGGGTGAGATCCCAATGTACAACGTTTGAAACGACAATAAATATTGCAGGTGTTGGTTCGGAATAAACTTTTGCATATCGTGATAAGAGGACGAAAAAGTTTTCAGCTGGAAGGCTTGTTTTAGGGTCTTTAGGTTAAAAAAGTCCCGGGGGGACCGAAAACTACGATCAATAAAATTATCCTTTGCATTCAAATACTTTCGGTAGATATCCGCTAAATAGTTTAAAAAACCGGCCATATCCGCATCACTGCTTGTTTCAAACAGCTTCGTAAGTTGCACCAAATCATTCGAAATGGGATACCGTTCGTCATCAATTTGGACCGTCATAAACGGATCTACCCGCTGCATCGTAAAATAATCCGTTGGGTCAGCCCCAGTTTCTACAAAGGGTTGCCGGTAAACGTCCGGCATCATCACGATGGTCGGCCCCATATCAAAACGATAACCATCCACTTTGAGTTGGTTCATCTTGCCGCCAACGTGGTGGTTTTTTTCCAAGATCGTTACGTCATATCCGTGCGCTTGAAGTTTCAGTGCAGCGGTTAAGCCCCCAACCCCAGCACCAATTACCGTAATTTTTTGCTTCATTTTTCAGCTCCTTTAAAAAATCGGAGGGGGCCCTTGTGCCCACTCCGATTTTTTGTGTTATTGAGTAATAACTGATTAATAGCCTTATTATAACGCACGTACGGCGTTTTTCAGTCTTTAGTGCTTTCGCTGGTGGTGCCACCAATCAGTAACATGCATCCATGCTCGTTGCACAGCATTGGGCGCCGTGGCTTGTTGCCGGTCAGCCAACTCATGCAAAAAGGTTTGTTGCGCTGAGTGCCCCTTCGGACTCTCATACTTAAAGTACTTCCCCTTTTGGTTCATGAAGAAACCGTCCACGTCATCTTGACTGTATATGGCAATGATGTGTTCTAAGCGTTGTTGCATCTTTGGATCAAACACCGGAGCAGCCAGTTCAACCCGGTTATCCATGTTCCGGGTCATCAAGTCTGCAGATGAAATCCACAAATTAGTACCCTCATCATAAAAGGCATAGATACGACTGTGTTCAAGGAATTGTCCAACCACACTAGAAACAACGATGTTTTCCCGCGGCCCGCAGACACCGACCTCTAGACAGCAGGCCCCGCGCACAATCAAGCGGAACGGAACCCCCACTCGGGCAGCATCATAAATTGCGGCAATCACGTCAACGTCCGTCAGGGAATTAACCTTCAAAAAGACGTGTCCCCGCCCGGTGGCTTGGTAGTATTCCTTCACCTTTTGGATGTTTTGAATTACCATGTCCTCGATTCGGTGTGGAGACGCTGCCAACGACTTGTACTTTGGTGGTTGAGCGCCCGGTTGTTCCAAGTAATTAAAGAAGGCGGCCAGGTCCTTAACGTAGTCCGCCCGACTAGAGAACAAGCTTAAATCAACAAAGCCCTTGGCCGTAGCTTCGTTATAGTTTCCCGTTCCAATCTGGACGTACCCGGCTGGGTCCACGCCATCCTTGGTTAGCACCAAACAGGTTTTACTGTGCACCTTCATATATTTCTTTCCAAAGATGATGTTACAGCCCGCGTCTTCTAGCTCACTAGTGACCTTCAAATTATTGGCTTCGTCAAATCGAGCCCGCAACTCAATCATTACGGTAACTTGAATTCCCTTTTGGGCAGCTTCCTTCAGTAGTTCAATGACCGCGGAATTATCTGCCACCCGGTAAATCGTTTGTTTAATCGCAATTGTTTGTGGATCAGCGATGGCTTCCCGCAAAAAGGTTAAAAACTGGTCGAAGGAATCATCCGGATACTGCAGTAATAGGTCATGTTCCTGTAAATACTGCAACATCGATTGCTGGGCCGTCCATTGCTGGGCCGTAAACTTGGGATAAACTAACGTTGGCTGGGCCTTCTTCCACGGTTTTAAGAGGGGCAGTAAGAAGGTTAAGTCTAACGGTCCCGGAATTCGGTAAACCGCCTGCTCATCAATTTTAAACTTTTGAATGAATTCACTAATGAACGCACTGTCCACGTCAGGCAAGGATTCGATTGCAAACTGCGTAATCCGCCCCTTTTCTCGGTCAGCTAAATAGTGGCGCAGGTTCTTAATCGTATCCTGGTTATTATCATCCTTATCCACGTCTAAAGAAGCGTCCAAATCCCGATTAATTCGGAAAGTCAGGATGCGTTCAATCTTGCCGTCGTCAAAGAGATTGGTTAAATTATGCCGAATCAAATCTTCCACCCGCAGGTAGTACAACTGGTCCTCCAACGTGAGCCGGATAGTCCGGCGCACTTCTAAGGGAACCGGTACGATCCGAATCCGTTGTTTGCCCTTGGTTTTCATTTTAACGGCAAGCGCCATGCGCTTATCCTTTAAATAATCAAGGTTGTAATTGTCGTCATACGTGGTAAAACTCAAAAACGGCAAAATCCGTTGGTCAAACACCTGATCAGCACGTTCGCGTTCGTGTGGGTTCAGCTGTTCATAGGTCACAAACTGCCCCAACTGCTCTGCCGGTAGTTGCTCACTGAGCCGGTTGAAGTAGTCATACTGAATTTGAAAGTTCTTTTCGTTACGCTTGTGGAGCTTTTTCAAAATCTTGGAGTAGTGTAACCCCGATTTTTCTTCAACGCCATCGTGCGTGAGTTCCATCTGACTTTGCAGACTTGGAACCCGCACACTGTAAAATTCATCAAGGTTGTTCGCGGCAATCGCTAAGAACCGGAACCGGTCTAAAAACGGGGTTGTCGTCTCGTTAGCGAGTTCAATCACCCGCCGGTTAAACAACAGCCAACTTAAATCACGGTTATAGCATTTGCCATCGTAATTAATTTCACTTGCCATGTTTTTCTCCCTTAGTGAAAGTGTGGTAGTCTAGTTCAACTTGTTTCAGGTAGTGGTTGGCGTAGTCTACAAAGGCCCGGTCCATCCAGGTTTGACTCTGTAAGTATCCAATAATCATTGGGTACGTTGATGACTGACTGTGGGCCCGCGCTAACAAACTCATGCATACAGATACGTAATCACAATAAGCAGCCCAGTCTAACTTGTTAAGCTTAACGGAGCCCTTCATATCCTTAAACTGCCGCACGTAAAAGCTGTACTTCTTCGTATCAAAGTACCCTAAAAAGCGGTCCGAAGAACTTTGCAAGACCCGTTGACAGTTCACGATTTCTTCTCCAGATGAATGCCGTTTGTTAACGTAAATTTCCGAGTTTTGGTAAATCGGGAGGGCCTGCTTAATTTGTAGGACTAGGTAATCCCCACTCCCATTTTCCAATAACATCAGGTAACACAGGGTGCCGACACTACCGACCCCCACGCTGTGCCGGACAAGGTCGACGATGTGGAATTGGGACAGGAACTGGTGGACATCACTACGAGCGTGGTGACGGTATTCGTAATAACCCTTGGTCAACTGTTGGTAAGTCTTATCTCCAACGTGTTTAGTAACCGGGGCATTTTCAATAAACCGCCGTTTGCCGTCCTGAACCTCCGTGTACTTTTGCACGGCGTAGTCGGAATTGCTTTGAACCGCCTTTTCGACCGTTTTACTAACGATTTTAGCAAACGACTGGTCAAATTGATCCCGGTCGTCATGAATGGCATCAAAGGTGGACGAAATGTTGTGTAACGTGTTCGGTGTGATAAACCGTTCCATGGCCGGTAAGTTCTTTAGGTGCACTAACGTCCGTAAGTACGTTTGCATAACCTTATGTAAGAAAGGATTCACATCTTTAGAAATGTCAAACCCTTGTTGTTTAGCAACCAACAAGGCACTAACTAACAAACGCTTAACATCATATTCCCAAAAGGCCACGTGGGATTCATCGAAATCATTCATGTCAAAGAGTAACTGGCCTTCTGACGAACCGTAGTAACCAAAGTTCCCCAGGTGTGCATCCCCACCAATCAAGGTTTTGATTCCACTATTGGGATAACGATCTAAATCATAGTTCATAATATCAACCGTACCTCGGAAAAAGGCAAAGTCTGAACCAGACATCCGTTCCCGCTTGACCTTCAATAATTTCTTATACAGGAGGGAATTCCGCACGTCCATGATTTTTTTCACGTTCCGTTTGTGGGGTTTGTAACCGGCAATGTCGGCATAGTCTTTATCTAACCCTAACCGTTGACCTTCCGCGATTAACTCGGTATCGGTTTGGGTGGTGATATCAGTTTGATTAAATTCATAAGGGACTAACTTTTTTTTGCTCATGGGATGAAATCCTTTCTTTTGCAGCCATTGTGGCCAAGCTTTGTTACTATTATAACAATCACAGCAACCGTAAGGAAATTAAATTAAGTCCTATTTTCTGAACCACGTGATTGCTAGTATACAAAAAGGTGCCCACGGCATTTAATTTACCGTGGACACCCTTGCATTTGTTAGTTAGTGACTCGCGCCTGAACCCGGGCAAAGAAATCTAAAAATAATTGTTCATCCCGCTGATCAATTTCCCACATTAATTCCGGATGCCACTGCACCCCAACGATCGAAGCATCATCATTTTCAACTGCTTCTACCACCCCATCATCGTGAGCGCGCGCCGTCACGTGTAGTGGTGACGCTACCCGCTTTAACGCTTGATGATGAATGGAGTTAACCTTCGGATGGGCGCCCATTGCTTGGGCCACCACGCTGGTCGGTTCGACATCAATCGCATGAATTTCTGCTTGTGGTTGTTCATACGCAACGTGTTCCACCGGAGACTCTGGAAAGTCAGTTGCCAAATCTTGATGGAGACTACCCCCGAGGGTTACGTTAATGACCTGTAGCCCCCGACAAATACCCAGAATCGGCTTACCGCGCTGCATCATTTCCTGAACTAAACTCATTTCAAAGTGGTCGTGCGGAAGGTAGTGAGCTGTTTCTGCTTGCGTCGACGTTTCTGCAAAGAGCTTGGGATGCACATCTTGTCCTCCGGGAATGATTAACCCATCAATTAAAGCTGCATATTCGGGAATCATCTCGATCTGCGTCATGGGAATAATGATGGGCACGACGCCGTGCTTTTGCAAAACATCAATAAAAACCCGGGCTGTGTAGTTGGCATAATCCAAATTAAAGTTTTCGGTATCTAACCGATTCACGTTGGCAGCAATTCCAATTTTCACAAACAACGCCTCCTAATTCTTAAAGTAGCTGGCCGGTTTATCGACATCAATCTTCGTGCCCGCAAATTTCTTTTGAATGTATTTCTGGGCCGCCTTACTGTGGTATAACTTGACTAATTTTTTGTACGCCGGATCATTTTTCTTGGTGGCGTTGCTTGCAATCACGTTAATGTTCCCCTTGGTCGCTTGACTGAGGTGTTCGTGGTAAATTGCGTCGCGTTTCACGTTCAAATGACTTTGCAGGGCCATGGTATTTCCAATTAACACCGCCGCCACGTTCTTATCCTGTAGTAACCGTGGACCAGTGTGGTCGTCAACTTCTTGGAATTTCAAATCCTTGCGGTTCTCTCCCACATTTTGCAGACTGTACAGGCCGGCTTTCGGTTGTCCCTTCAGGGTAATTAAGCCCGCACTCTGCAGTAACTTTAGGCTTCTCGACGTATTCGCTGGGTTATTAGAAATCGCAATGGTTGCTCCGTTCGGGATCTCCTTCACCGCTTTATAATGGCGTGAATAAATCCCCATTGGCTCTAAGTAGGTCGTTCCTAAGATTGCCAATTGGCCCTTGTTACTGTGTTCGTTAAAGTACTGCAGATAACTTGCCATCTGGAAGGCATTAACATCCACTTGACCTTGGATGGTGGCCTTATTCAGGCTAACCCCATCCGAAAAATCACGCACTTGTAGGTTAATCCCAGCTTTTTTCGTTTCTGGCAGTTTGGCAATGTACTCCCACACCTGGGTATCAGGTCCGTATGACCCTAAGGTAACCGTTTTGACTGATGACCGGCCGGCTTGCCCACCAAACTGGTGCCAACCTAATCCAACAATTCCTAGGACAACGGCGATCCCGATAATCCATTTCCATGTTTTTTTCATCACTAGCTACTCCTTTTGGCAAATTAAACCCTCTTGATTACAATTATGCTAATTTAACCATAGCACTTACTATTAGTCAATAAATTGGGTTAGGGACCATAATCCCAATCTAGACACAAAAAAGGCGCCTTCGAATTGCTTCGAAAGCGCCTTTTAGTTCGCGTGGCAACGTCCTATCCTCGCAGGGGGCGATCCCCCAACTACTTTTGGCGTGCTAAAGCTTAACTTCTGTGTTCGGCATGGGAACAGGTGTATCCTTTAGGCTATCGCCACCACACTTCTGAGTGAACTTCGTTCCCTCAAAACTAGCTAATATTATTTTCTGCTGAGTCACCATTGCTCTTCCTTGGTTAAGTCCTCGACTGATTAGTATTAGTCCGCTTCACGTATCACTACGCTTCCACTTCTAACCTATCGACCTGATCATCTTTCAGGAGTCTTACTTCCATATAGGAATGGGAAATCTCATCTTGAGGCGAGTTTCACACTTAGATGCTTTCAGCGTTTATCTCATCCATACATAGCTACTCAGCAATGCGCCTGGCGGCGCAACTGATACACCAGCGGTATGTCCATCCCGGTCCTCTCGTACTAGGGACAGCTCCTCTCAAATTTCCTGCGCCCGCGACGGATAGGGACCGAACTGTCTCACGACGTTCTGAACCCAGCTCGCGTACCGCTTTAATGGGCGAACAGCCCAACCCTTGGGACCAACTACAGCCCCAGGATGCGATGAGCCGACATCGAGGTGCCAAACCTCCCCGTCGATGTGAACTCTTGGGGGAGATAAGCCTGTTATCCCCAGGGTAGCTTTTATCCGTTGAGCGATGGCCCTTCCATACGGTACCACCGGATCACTAAGTCCGACTTTCGTCCCTGCTCGACTAGTCAGTCTCGCAGTCAAGCTTGCTTCTGCCTTTACACTTACAGAATGATTTCCAACCATTCTAAGCAAACCTTTGAGCGCCTCCGTTACTATTTAGGAGGCGACCGCCCCAGTCAAACTGCCAACCAGACACTGTCTCCGAGCACGCTGAGTGCTCAGGGTTAGAGTGTTCACATAGCAAGGGTAGTATCCCACGGGTGCCTCCACCGAGACTAGCGTCCCGGTTTCAATGGCTCCTACCTATCCTGTACAAGCTATGTAAACACCCAATATCAAGCTACAGTAAAGCTCCATGGGGTCTTTCCGTCCTGTCGCGGGTAACCTGCTTCTTCACAGGTATCTTAATTTCACCGAGTCTCTCGTTGAGACAGTACTCAAATCGTTACGCCTTTCGTGCGGGTCGGAACTTACCCGACAAGGAATTTCGCTACCTTAGGACCGTTATAGTTACGGCCGCCGTTTACTGGGGCTTCATTTCGAGGCGTCGCCGAAGCTAACCTTTCCACTTAACCTTCCAGCACCGGGCAGGCGTCAGCCCATATACTTCATCTTACGATTTTGCATAAACCTGTGTTTTTGATAAACAGTCGTTTGAGTCTCTTCACTGCGGCTGACCTGACGGTCAGCACCCCTTCTTCCGAAGTTACGGGGTCATTTTGCCGAGTTCCTTAACGAGAGTTCTCTCGCTCACCTGAGGATACTCTCCTCGACTACCTGTGTCGGTTTGCGGTACGGGTAGTTAATTACTAACTAGAAGCTTTTCTCGGCAGCGTGACATCGGTTCCTTCTCTACTTTAATTTCGATCCTCATCATCGCTTGTCAACCCAGTGAGAAGCATTTCACTCCTTACCTGACTCACGATTTGAACATACCTTTCCAATCGTATGCTAAACCTAGCCTTCTGCGTCCCTCCATCGTTCAAACATAATTAACTAGTACAGGAATCTCAACCTGTTATCCATCGCCTACGCTTCTCAGCCTCGGCTTAGGTCCCGACTAACCCTGGGAGGACGAGCCTTCCCCAGGAAACCTTAGTCATTCGGTGGATCAGATTCTCACTGATCTTTCGCTACTCATACCGGCATTCTCACTTCTAAGCGCTCCAACAGTCCTTCCGGTCTGCCTTCATTGCCCTTAGAACGCTCTCCTATCACGCAACGTAGTTGCGTCCGCAGTCTCGGTAATATGCTTAGCCCCGGTAAATTTTCGGCGCAGAATCACTCGACTAGTGAGCTATTACGCACTCTTTAAATGGTGGCTGCTTCTGAGCCAACATCCTAGTTGTCTAAGCAACTCCACTTCCTTTTCCACTTAGCATATATTTAGGGACCTTAACTGGCGGTCTGGGCTGTTCCCCTTTCGACGATGGATCTTATCACTCATCGTCTGACTCCCGGACATAAATCAATGGTATTCGGAGTTTATCTGAACTCAGTAATCCAAGACGGACCCCTCGCTCAAACAGTGGCTCTACCTCCATGATTCTAATTCCGAGGCTAGCCCTAAAGCTATTTCGGAGAGAACCAGCTATCTCCAAGTTCGTTTGGAATTTCACCGCTATCCACACCTCATCCCAGCACTTTTCAACGTACACGGGTTCGGACCTCCGGTGCGTATTACCGCACTTTCATCCTGGACATGGATAGATCACCTGGTTTCGGGTCTACGGCAACATACTAATTCGCCCTCTTAAGACTCGCTTTCGCTACGGCTCCGCTTCTTCGGCTTAACCTTGCATGCAACTGTAACTCGCCGGTTCATTCTACAAGAGGCACGCTATCACCCCTTAACGGGCTCTAACTGCTTGTAGGCACATGGTTGCAGGAACTATTTCACTCCCCTTCCGGGGTGCTTTTCACCTTTCCCTCACGGTACTGGTTCACTATCGGTCACTAGGGAGTATTTAGCCTTGGGAGATGGTCCTCCCGGATTCCGACGCCGTTTCACGTGTGGCGCCGTACTCAGGATCCTGAACTGAGGGAATTCAATTTCGCTTACGAGACTATCACTCTCTTTGGTGCAGCTTCCCAACTGCTTCAGCTATCAAATTCTTTTGTAACTCAAATGTTCAGTCCTACAACCCCGAACCACGAAGGTTCGGTTTGGGCTATTCCCAGTTCGCTCGCCGCTACTATGGGAATCGAAATTTCTTTATCTTCCTGTGGGTACTTAGATGTTTCAGTTCCCCACGTCTACCTCTCCGCAGCTATGAATTCACTACGCAGTGATTAGTCATGACACTAATCGAGTTTCCTCATTCGGAAATCTCCGGATCAAAGCTTACTTACAGCTCCCCGAAGCATATCGGTGTTAGTTCCGTCCTTCATCGGCTCCTAGTACCAAGGCATTCACCATGCGCCCTTCTTAACTTAACCTATAATCCTGCGGATTATAAATCATTGAGTTTAGCGATCAAACTATTAAAAAACTCAAATTACACAATGGTTGTTCTCGGTTGAAATTATATTAACAATATAATTCTTACAGAAAATAATATTATCTAGTTTTCAAAGAACGAAAATTGAGAGTAATCCTCTCAAAACTAAACAAGACTTTGATCGGCGTAAGGTTCCGTATTATTCCTTAGAAAGGAGGTGATCCAGCCGCAGGTTCTCCTACGGCTACCTTGTTACGACTTCACCCTAATCATCTGTCCCACCTTAGGCGGCGGACTCCTAACGGTTATCCAACCGACTTTGGGTGTTACAAACTCTCATGGTGTGACGGGCGGTGTGTACAAGACCCGGGAACGTATTCACCGTGGCATGCTGATCCACGATTACTAGCGATTCCAACTTCATGCAGGCGAGTTGCAGCCTGCAATCCGAACTGAGAACGGCTTTAAGAGATTAGCTTGACCTCGCGGTTTCGCGACTCGTTGTACCGTCCATTGTAGCACGTGTGTAGCCCAGGTCATAAGGGGCATGATGATTTGACGTCATCCCCACCTTCCTCCGGTTTATCACCGGCAGTCTCTCTAGAGTGCCCAACTGAATGCTGGCAACTAAAGACAAGGGTTGCGCTCGTTGCGGGACTTAACCCAACATCTCACGACACGAGCTGACGACAACCATGCACCACCTGTCATTCTGCCCCCGAAGGGGACACCTAATCTCTTAGGCTAACAGAAGATGTCAAGACCTGGTAAGGTTCTTCGCGTAGCATCGAATTAAACCACATGCTCCACCGCTTGTGCGGGTCCCCGTCAATTCCTTTGAGTTTCAACCTTGCGGTCGTACTCCCCAGGCGGAATGCTTAATGCGTTAGCTCCGGCACTGAGAGGCGGAAACCTCCCAACACCTAGCATTCATCGTTTACGGCATGGACTACCAGGGTATCTAATCCTGTTTGCTACCCATGCTTTCGAGCCTCAGCGTCAGATGCAGACTAGACAGCCGCCTTCGCCACTGGTGTTCCTTCATATATCTACGCATTTCACCGCTACACATGAAGTTCCACTGTCCTCTTCTGCACTCAAGTTTCCCAGTTTCCGATGCACTTCTTCGGTTAAGCCGAAGGCTTTCACATCAGACTTAAAAAACCGCCTGCGCTCGCTTTACGCCCAATAAATCCGGACAACGTTTGCCACCTACGTATTACCGCGGCTGCTGGCACGTAGTTAGCCGTGACTTTCTGGTTAGATACCGTCACGCCGTGAGCAGTTACTCTCACAGTCGTTCTTCTCTAACAACAGAGTTTTACGAGCCGAAACCCTTCTTCACTCACGCGGCGTTGCTCCATCAGACTTTCGTCCATTGTGGAAGATTCCCTACTGCTGCCTCCCGTAGGAGTATGGGCCGTGTCTCAGTCCCATTGTGGCAGATTACCCTCTCAGGTCTGCTACGTATCATCGCCTTGGTGAGCTATTATCTCACCAACTAGCTAATACGCCGCGGGTCCATCCAAAAGCACTAGCACCAAGGCCAGCTTTCAAACTAAAACCATGTGGTTTTAGTTGTTATACGGTATTAGCATCTGTTTCCAGGTGTTATCCCCTACTTCTGGGCAGGTTACCCACGTGTTACTCACCAGTTCGCCACTCGGTCCGATCTAAAATCCAACCCGTGCAAGCACGGTTTTTCAATTAGGAGACCGCGTTCGACTTGCATGTATTAGGCACGCCGCCAACGTTCGTCCTGAGCCAGGATCAAACTCTCATTTTAAATGAGAACTTTACTAGCTCTACTTGATTTGTTTCTTTAAGCGAATTGACTTCGCAATTGTTTAATTTTTAAACTTACGTTTAAAAATTCCTTACACTTTTGTAATCAAAATCTTGTTCAGTTTTCAAAGAACTACTCCGTTATCAATCACTTGACAACTCTATTAATATACCATGTTTAGCCAGGTCAGTCAAGGGTGGTTTCCAATTAAATTGGTTACCAACCAATCCATTAACTTCGCGACAAGCATTACTATACCAAGCCCCAACCAATCCGTCAACCATTTTGGTCAAAAAAAGTCAAAATTATTTGTCTGAGTCGGAATAAAGCTTAATGCCCACGTCCGGGTGTTGTTTAAGATATAATTTAGTGAAGTCATCAACCGCTTGGTGATCCTGTAAATCAATTCCCTCCCGGCGCATTGCCGTCGTTAAATCCCGATAAAACTGATCGAACTTCGGATTAAACATGGATTGTAATCCCTTAGCATTAATGTTTACCCAGTCAATCAAATGGGCTGCGTTGGGAAGCTTTCCTTGATCACGCAGGTACCCAAATAACTTCTTTAGGGCAAATGGAATTAAATTATACAGCGCTTGGGTCTGCTCATCTGCTTCTAAAATGACCATGAAGCGCGAAAACATTACGTCTCCAACTAACTGATCGTCCCACTGTTCCGGTTGCTTATCTAAGCCAACCATCGCAATCTCCACAAAACTATCAATAATTGTATCAACATTTTGAATGGCCTGTGGCGTTAACTTTGCAACATCGGGCTCCGCATCAATTTGATCTAACCATTGGTCAATTAAGGTGCCGACCTGTTGCACTTGTTGTTCTTTATCCATTATCTCTCATCCTTCCGTCTCATCATTATACTAACAAAACTGTTCTAGGTATAATAGGAATAAACCTAATTAATGTAAAGGAGTGGCATTGTGAAAAAAATTGCCATAGTCAGCGCTAAGCGGACACCCATCGGAAAAATCAACGGCCAACTGCAATCACTCACTGCGGTTGAGCTCGGAACCATTGTTACCAAAGCCATTTTACAAGATACGGGGATTGAACCCGATCAAGTCGACCAGGTCATCTTTGGCAACGTCATTCAAGCGGGAGCCGGGCAAAACGTTGCCAGACAGATTGAACTCAACAGTGGCGTGCCCCAAACGAGTACCGCCTGCACCATCAACCAGGTATGCGGTTCGGGAATGAAAGCCGTCCGCATGGGACAAACAGCCATCCAAGTTGGAGATTGTGAGGTCGCCATCGTCGGGGGGACCGAGAGCATGTCAAACGCCCCCTACCTCAACCGCCAAGTTCGCAGTGGGCACCAATTCGGGGGCTTTCAATTAGAGGATAGCATTGAAAGTGACGGCTTAAACGATGCCAATTCCCACCAACCAATGGGAACCACCGCGGAAGCGGTTGCCGAGCAATTCCATGTCTCGCGCGCAGAGCAAGATCAATTTGCCCTCCGCTCCCATCAACAAGCGGCTCAGGCCACCGCAGACGAGTCATTTAAAGCAGAAGTCGTTCCCATCACCATTCAGAAAAAGAAAACGACCGTTACCATTACCACTGATGAAACGATTCGCCCCGACACGAGCCTCACGCAGTTGCAAAAATTACGGCCCGCCTTTGCTAGTACCGGGACCGTTACCGCCGGAAATGCGGCTAGTCTAAACGACGGCGCGTCAGCCCTCTTGTTAATGTCAGTTGATAAGGCACAAGCCCTTGGCCTAACCCCGCTGGCCATTCTCGATGACTATACAGAAGCTGGCTGTAATCCAGCAATCATGGGCTACGCCCCCTACTATGCCGTTCAAAAATTGTTTCAAAAAACCGGCACAACCATCAACGACTTTGACCTGGTTGAGCTAAACGAAGCGTTTGCCTCCCAGAGTGTCGCCGTCGCCCGCGACTTAAACATTCCGCACGAAAAGCTCAACGTCACCGGAGGAGCAATTGCCCTCGGTCATCCACTCGGTGACTCCGGCGCCCGCATTTTAACCACCTTAATCCACAACTTACACCGCACCAAGCAACGCCGGGGACTCGCAACCCTGTGCATCGGGGGCGGAATGGCAATGGCCTACAGCCTCCACCTTCCGGAATCCCGGTCATAGTTGTCAAGCCTTAAGCAATTCTTTATAATGGAAAATCGTTAACCAAAAAATAGTAAGGGAGTGTTTAATTATGACTTGTATTTACGTTCGAAAGGCAACCGAAAAGGACTTGCCCGCCATTAGCGACATCATTAACGCTGGAAGAGGCTTTTTAAAGGAGCAGGGCATCAATCAGTGGCAAGGTGCCTATCCAACTAATGATGACATCAAGCGGGACATTGACAATGGCATTGCCTACGTAATTGATGTAAATGGTGACGTAGCGGGTTCAGCAACGTTACACCTTGGCATTGACCCTGACTATTTGAAAATGGAAGAAGGAGAATGGAAAAACGGTTCCGAAGCTCATTATTCCGCCATTCACCGGGTTTCCGTTTCCCATAACTACAGAGGGCAAGGGCTCGCCTACAAGCTCATTAGCGGAATGCTTACCATTTCTGCCCTGCTAGGGTTTAAAGACGTCCGCATTGACACCCACCCTAAAAACGAAGGGATGCAACACATCATCTTGAACAGCGGCTTTACGAAACGAGGCGTAATCCAAACCAAGATGGAAGAAGACGACCGGTTTGCATACCAAATCGAACTAGATTAGGAGAAAACCACTATGGGAACCTCAGCAGTCATGTGGAAATTGATTATCATGGTCAGCACCGCGCTGATTGTTACTGTCAGCGCCCTCGGCTGGGTTGGATTACACCAGCCACGAACGCAGTTAGTTCGTCTAGCTAGCCTCAGCGTCATTTTGCTGTTTCTGCTGCTCTGCTGGCTCATGCTCGTTTTCTAAGCAAAGCTCTAAAATCAAACGTGATTTTAAGGGCTTTTTTGTTTGCAATTAAAGGACCCAAAAAGAGCGTCACCAAATTGGTGACGCCCTTTTTACTAAGTAACTTCAGATTACCAACCGTAACACAGCCAAGGAAATAATGCCGACCACGACAATCACCAAGAGGTTCTTACTGATGATTGCTGCTAGCACCGTTGGGATCGAAGCGAGACAATTCAATTCGTTTAGGGTCGGTAAGTGCCCTAAGTGCTGGTGGAATAAGCCCGTAAACCACAGGGCTGCCATGATCACTACCGGTACAAAACTCAAAAATTCAACCATGGCGAGCGGTAATTCAAATCGTTTTAACAATACAAACGGAATTACCCGATTCAGCCAGGTCACTAGGCCACAACCTAAAATAACCAGGAACACAAACTCAAAAGAAGGCATGTTTACACCACACCCCCAGTCCACAACCAACTAAGGTTACTATGATTAAGAGTAAATTACTGGGAATAAAGATCATTCCTACGTACGTTAAGCCGAGGGTAATGAAAATCATGAGGACCTGCAGCCGTCGATCCAAAGTTCGATCAGATGCCACCTGTAAATACAGTAGTCCAATAAACATTGCTAAAAAGGCAAAATCGAGTCCGAACCGGTTCGGATTGGGAATTAAACTTCCCAGCCCACCACCTAGCCCGGAAGCGATAATCCAGGTTAGGTACGCCACTACGTTCGCCGTATTTAACCACGGAAACGACAGTTGGCGGTTAGTGTAGTTTAACTTGTTCATGCTTAACGCAAAGGTTTCATCCGTCAGTAACGAACCAATAATGACGTTGCGCAGTAACGATTCCTTTTTCATAACCGGCGCCACGGTCATCCCCATCAGTAACATCCGAGCCGAGAGGAGGAAAACCGACAAGATGATGGCGGAAAATGAACTCCCCGCAAGTAACATGCTGACAATTACAAACTGGGCGGCGCCTGAATACGTAATGGCCGACATTAAGACAATCATGATTACGTTTAGACCCGCCGCTTTGGCCACAATGCCAAATGCCAACCCGACGCCCACGTATCCGGATAACGTCGGCACCGTATCCTTAAAGCCCGCGGCGGCACTAAGATCATTTTTCACGAATTACGAACCTCCCTGTGAAGCTTCCCCATCCGCTGTTTTGGAATGGCGAGCACCATAGAAAATGTAAATTAAAACGCCGATGATAAACCATACTAACGTCAGTAACTTGGCAT
The DNA here is from genome assembly GCF_024029335.1 of Fructilactobacillus myrtifloralis. Taxonomy (NCBI): domain Bacteria; kingdom Bacillati; phylum Bacillota; class Bacilli; order Lactobacillales; family Lactobacillaceae; genus Fructilactobacillus; species Fructilactobacillus myrtifloralis. Next base: position 890,061 of record NZ_CP097116.1, read on the forward strand.
CATTACTTAATTCCCAAAAAATTACAAACGAAACTAGCGCTGAAAGAGCCGGTAAGACGGGATACAGTGGCATCCGGAACTTGGGCACCGGCAAATCGCGTCCCTCACGCGGCCGAAGTGCGTAGATTCCGAGGGAAACGAACATAAAGGAAATTAATGTTCCCGCTGAAACTAGGTTAGCAAGGAACGTAAACGGCAACATGGCCCCAACTAAAACCGCTGCAATCGTTACCACTAAGAGGGCATTGGCCGGATTGTGCTTCCGGTTCACTTTCCCCAACTTCCGGGGCAGTAAGCCGTCCCGCCCAAAGGCATAGACTAACCGGGAACTAGCTAGTTGCGTTCCAATTAGGGAAGCAAAGATCCCCACGATGGCAACCACCGAAAGTAAGTTGGCAGTCAAGAGGTGTCCCGTTTGCCGGAGCGCCCAGGCGGACGGTTCTGCATTGCCCGCGTAGGTACTGTACTTAAACATCCCCACTAGGACCAGTGAGACGCCCACAAAGAGTAAACTCCCAATGATTAACGTCCCGATAATCCCCCGTGGCATATTTTTGCCCGGATCCTTAGTTTCCGCTGTATTAGAGGCAATCACATCAAAGCCCCCGTAGGCCACAAAGACCTGTGCGGCTCCCGCTAAAATCCCAGTAAACCCACCAAAGGCAGTGCCAGGACGGTGTGCTGGAATAAATGGATGGTAGTTGGCAGGATGGATCGCGGTCAAACCGACCACAATAAACATGATCACCACGGCGACCTTTAGAATCACTAAGACGTTCTCTAGCTTATTCACTCCCGCAATTTTGCGACTTAACAGCAAACTCACGAGGATAATCGAAATTGCGGCGAAGATGTCAAAAAAGCCCCCCGTTTTCGGGTTATACCCAGACGCTAGGTACGAAGGTAGGTGAAACCCAAATTCACCTAAGAATCCCTGCACGTACGCCGACCAACCAGACGCCACGAAGGTAATCGCTAAAAAGTACTCGGCTAGCATTAACCAACCGGCAATCCAGCCGAACCCTTCCCCAAACAAAACACTAATCCACGAAAACGCCGATCCCGCTACTGGTAAAGCAGCGGCCGTTTCGGCATATGCTAAGGCCGCTAATCCAGCTCCGATTGCGCCCACTAAAAAGGAGAGCGCCACGGCCGGTCCAGAGTGCTCGGCAGCGACAATCCCCGGCAGGGTAAAGATCGCCGTTCCAACCACCATTCCGAGTCCGAGTCCTAATAAATCTTTCGTCGTCATATGGGGTTCTAGACGCGCATCCTGATCCAACAGTCCTTGGGCGGATGCTTTTCGCGTCAGTCGTTCCCAAATCTTATTCATTCCATTAGCCTCCTTATTAATAATTGGCATGATTATTGGTTATTATAATGGTAAATTTTTTCCAAAGATACACATTTGGGGAAATAAGTTATAATTAACGGGATGATTCAGGAAAATTTCTAACTAACTCAACGAAATCCGACCATTTTTGGTTGGAATTTCGTAATTATTAGCGTAGAATAATCATTATTGAAGAACCAAACATACGTTCACACCAAACAGAAAGGGTGATTTGAATGGCTGCAAATTCAAAAAAGAGCGCACAAGATGCTCGTCAAGCTGAACTTGACAAAGCTTTAAAACAGATCAAAAAAGAATTCGGAACCGGAGCCATCATGCGGATGGGTGAAACCCCTAATTCTAACGTGGAGGCCATTTCCACCGGAATTCTCTCCCTAGATATCGCCTTAGGAATTGGTGGCTTCCCACGCGGCCGGGTCGTGGAAATTTTTGGAGCTGAATCCTCCGGAAAGACCACCATTGCCCTGCAGGCCGTGGCCGAATTGCAAAAAAACGGTGGAACGGCTGCCTATATCGATGCCGAAAACGCGATGGATCCCGAGTACGCTAAGGCACTCGGGGTTAACATCGATGACCTATTGCTGTCCCAACCCGGAACCGGTGAAGAAGGCCTGCAAATTGCAGATGCCCTGATTGGTTCGGGAGCCATTGACCTCGTAGTCGTGGACTCCGTAGCTGCGTTAGTCCCGAAATCCGAAATTGAAGGTGACATTGGTGATTCCCACGTGGGGCTCCAAGCCCGCTTAATGTCACAAGCTTTGCGGAAATTAACTGCTAACATCAACAAGACCAAGACCGTTGTGATTTTCATTAACCAACTCCGGGAAAAAGTCGGCGTCATGTTTGGAAATCCGGAAACCACTCCCGGTGGTCGAGCTCTGAAGTTCTATTCCAGTGTGCGCTTGCGGGTCAGTGGTAGCAAGCAATCCAAGGAAGGCCAAGAGGTCGTGGGGAAAGAAACCAAGATTAAAGTGGCTAAGAACAAGGTTGCGCCTCCATTCAAAACCGTTGATACATTGATGAGTTTTGGGCACGGAATCGAACCAGTTGCCGACATGGTGAACCTAGCCGTGGACAAGGACATCATTAACAAATCCGGCTCCTGGTACTCCTATGGAGAAGAACGCCTCGGGCAAGGATTGAATAAAACCGTGGCCAACCTTAAGGAGAAGCCAGAACTCGTGGATGAATTAACGCATAAAGTCCGGGTTGCCTATGGGATTGAACAAGAAGCAGACCAAAGCACTGATGCAGAGGCCACTCCGAGTGACGCTGAACCAACCCCAGCTGAAACAGATTTAGACGTTTAATTACCATTACAAACTAAAAGAGCCATCTCAAAAACGAGATGGCTCTTTTAAGTTAGCGAACATGTGGCAACCGATGATGACGTTGTAATTGGGTTACAATCAGCGCCACTAATACGGCCTTTAAACCGTCGCCCGGGATAAAGGCTAGGCTACTCACCGCTACCTGGCTCCAACTTAATCCGCTTTGCCACACGAGGTAACTCGCACCCACGCAGTTCATCAACACCATCCCCCCCAGTAGGTTAGCCAGCAAAAACCGAATAAAAGTGGGAACCCGCTGCAACCAGGTCACCAGCAGTCCAATCACATAAGCACACACCGGCCAGCTCAACAGGTACCCCGCCGTTGGGCCAGCGAAAACGCCAATGCCACCCCGAAAACCTGCTAGTAGCGGTAATCCAACTGCAACCAGTAGGAGAAACACCACTACGCTCCAAAATCCTAACTTGCGCCCCAATAACGAACCAGCTAGCATAATCCCAGCACTCTGAAAGGAGATGGGAACGGGGAAAAAAGGGAGATTAATCAGCGGAATGAATCCCAGGCTTGCAATAATTGCCACCATCAAACCACAGTACGTTATTTCTTTAAGTTTCATCACTTACCATCCTTTACATGTCGTTGATCTCATTGTGCCAAACGTGCTCCGAATTGCCTACTTGATTCGCACCAAGACCGTTATTACGCCCCCTTAGCAGCAAACAATTCTGCTAAAATGTCACTTTTCCAGTTCTGCTAAGCTCCTATAAATCTGGTATACTAAAACTAATTGAATAGCTGGGGTGCCAATTTACGGCTGAGATAATACCCGTTGAACCTGATCTAGGTAATGCTAGCGGAGGTAACCTGACACACAGTTGTCGCAAAAAATTCAACCGTCCCCATCTTGGAGGACGGTTTTTTTATTGGAGGAAGCTATGCAAACAGCAGTCACACTGCACCATTTTAGTTTTAAATACCCAAACCAAACTGAACCCCTGTTTCACGACGTCCAATTAGAAATTCCCACCGGTCAATTTTGGCTATTAAGTGGTCCGTCTGGATGCGGTAAATCAACCCTGTTGGAATTAGTAGCCGGGTTAAGCGATCAGAAATATCAAGGAGAAATCGCCTTAAACCAGCAATCTCTCGCCCAGTTACCGGCCCCAGAGCGCTCTAAGTTGGTCAACTTGATGTTACAGGACCCGAACCAACAGTTTGTGATGCAGACGGTCGCAGGTGAGCTCCAGTTTGCCCTCGAAAATCAACAAACTGATCCCGCCCAGATTCCAGAACGAATTCGTGCTGCCCTGGCTTTTTGTCAGATTGAACACCTCGCCGACCGCCAGGTCCTCTCCCTGTCGGGGGGCGAAAAACAAAAGGCCATTTTAGCCACGATGGTTGCGCTGGATTCAGCCATTTTCCTATTGGATGAGCCCTTTGCTAGCGTTGATCCCCAATCCAAACGTGACATCTTGCAGCACCTCCAGCAGCTACAAACTGAACGCGGGAAAACCATCATTGTTTCCGATCACGATTTAACCGGTTACCAAGACCTGGTAGACCACGTTGTGACCGTGGCACCGGAGACCCACGAGCTTAAGCTGCTGTCATCGGCTGCTCAAACCGAATTGTTTGCCAAGCGGCAACAGCCAACCCAACGGTTCGCAATGCCAGCCCCAGAAACCGGACTCTTCTGGCTCCAAGACTACCAAATTAGTTATGGTAATTCCACGCTGTTATCGGTGCCAGAGCTCCAGATCCCGGCCGGCTGCACGTTGCTAACGGGACCGAGTGGCAGTGGCAAGTCGACCCTGCTCCGCAGCCTCAGTAAGTTACAGAAGTACACCGGTCAAATCACCCTCAACCAGCGCAACATTCAAACAATCAAAAACAAACGCTACTACGACCAGTTAGGGCTGGTCTTTCAAGCGGCTCCCGATCAGTTTTTACGGGTCACTGTGGCCGAAGAATTAGAATTATCGCTAGCAACCAGTCAATGTTCCACATGGAACAAAGAAGCAGTCCAGCAGGCCTTAGCAAGGTTACAGCTAACCGGCCACGAACAACAAAGCGTGTATACCCTCAGCGGGGGACAACAAAAAAAACTCCAAATTCTGGTAATGCTGATTCGGCATTCGCACATTCTCCTGTTAGACGAACCCTTTGCTGGTCTGGATCAAGCTTCCATTGCGACCGTGCAAACCTTGCTAAAACAACAATACCAAGGCCCGGATCACTTGTTGCTAGTCATCAGCCACCAGCGCTTTGCCACTCCCGGTTTTTATGACTATCACCTGCACCTTACCAACCACACGTTTACCTACCAGGAGGTCGACTAATGAACCCCGCCATCAAATTACTCTTAATCACTCTAATTGCCTTTGAAATTTCACTAATCCCCAACTTAACCATCAACCTGGCATTAATCATCGTTTGCCTCGGCTACCTAATTTGGAAACAAAGCAGCAAGCTCAAAACGGTTGGAACGTTTAGTTTAATTGCATTGTTACCCGCTCTCGGAATCTTCTTTTCCCAAGTTTATTATGGTGCAAACGGGCTCTACATGGGAAGCGTGCTGTTTACCCGGCTGTATGCCTACGTGTACCTCGGGTTGAGTTTTTCACTGACAACCCCCATGTTGCGCCTGGCTCAAGCCCTCGAACAAAACGCCCACGTGCCATCCAAGTTTGTTTACGGAGTGCTCGCAGCCATCAATCTCGTGCCCCGCTTTCAACAGGAACTAAAGGTGATCCGGGCGAGTGGTAACATGCGGGGCCAAGTGTTACATCCGTGGGGACCCACGCTTTACTTCAAGGCGCTGGTTGTCGCCCTGGGCTGGTCCACTCATCTAGCCCGCGCCATGGAATCACAGGGCTTCGTGGAGGATCAACCCCGCACCTTTTTCCATCCGATCCGGGTTACAAACCGCGACTGGATTGGTCTTATCGGAGCGCTCGTGCTCGTCCAACTGGTACTGTTTCTCGCGCCGGCCTAGGAAAGGAGCAGCATCATGAGTGATAATGAAACGGCGACTAACCTAATTCAAGCTTATTTCCAGCAGCACCACATCACCACCGCGGCCATTACCAACCTAGCCCGCGCTTATCAGGGTCAGTACAGCCAACTTCCGGACCAGGAAACTACCGAGAACTGGTTGCTGGAGCTGCTTCGTAATCCCACCATCTGGCAACCAGCACTGGTCGTGATTGCAATGGAGCAAGCGGCTCCTAGCTTCCCAGCCGTCCTTAGCCACATTCCGGTAGCAGAACTGTGGCAACCCCAACTGCTCCAGATTGCCAGTCACTGTGGCACCATCGGGATTTCCAACTACTTTGAAATCAAACTAAATCAACAGTCGCTCATTAACCGGTATCTAACCACTCCAGATCCACTGGCACTAGCGCTCGGTGCTGCACTATCAGGAGCGTTGGCTCACTGGGACTCCTAACGCTGAATTAAATTTTAGTTACAACGGCAGAACTTCGCGGGGAATTTGCTAAAATAGAACTAATCGCCTGCTACCGAATGCTGGGTGAGCGTGACGGTACTCGTACTAACCAATTGGTCGTCATGTTGAACGACCACCTGCCACACCTGGAGCCGGTGCCCCACTTGTAACGGCGTCGCAACGGCCGTGATTTTCCCGGTGCGGACCGCGTGTAGATGATGGGTTTCAATGTTAACGCCCACGGCCACTTCGGCTGGTCCCAGCTGTTGATTGGCGCCCATGCTGGCCGCCGTTTCTGCCAACACACAGCTCACCCCTCCGTGCATCAAACCATAGGGTTGCTGGTCCTGTTCAGTTACATCCAGCGTTAACATGACCCGTTCCGGCGTCACCAGCTCCGTTTGAATGTGTAATAAGTCGATTAAATTCACGTTCTCCACCACTTTCGTTAGTTTGCTTACCGCTTTATTCCATTATTACCATTGGAGGTTCTTATGACAACTACCTGGGAAACAATTCCAAATCACTACCAAGACATCTTGTTTGAACGACGCGATAAGGTGGCTAAAATCACGATTAATCGGCCGGAAAAACGCAACGCATTTACGCCCCAAACCGTCAACGAACTGATTGACGCCTTTGCACAATGCCGTGACGACGAAACCATCGGGGTCATCATTCTCACCGGCCAGGGCGACCTGGCCTTTTGTTCCGGTGGGGACCAGAGTGTCCGTGGAAACGGCGGTTACGTTGGCAGTGATCACATCCCCCGCCTTAACGTGTTGGACTTACAACACCTCATCCGGGTGATTCCGAAACCCGTGATCGCCATGGTCCGGGGTTGGTCCGTCGGTGGTGGGAACGTGCTCCAGCTGGTCTGTGACCTAACAATTGCCGCTGATAACGCCAAATTTGCACAATCCGGTCCCAAGGTCGGTAGTTTTGACGGGGGCTACGGTTCCGGTCTCCTCGCCGATACCATTGGTATCAAGCGGGCCAAAGAAGTTTGGTTCACTTGTAAAACCTATTCCGCTGATGAAGCCTTTCAAATGGGCTGGATTAACAAGGTCGTGCCGTTAGCCGACGTGGAACAAGAAACCCTCGACTGGTGTGACGTGCTCCTGCAACGCTCGCCGATGGCCCTTCGCTTGATCAAAGCCTCGATGAACGCCGCCACCGATGGCCTCGCTGGAATTCAGCAGCTAGCCGGAGATTCCACCCTGCTCTACTACACCAGTGCTGAAGCCAAGGAAGGGCGCGATGCCTTTTTAGAAAAGCGGAAACCCAACTTTGACCAATTCCCTAAATTTCCCTAGAAATCAGGCTTATCATGGATAATTGGCTCCAAAAACGGACCCAACTCACGCCCCACCGCCTAGCGCTCTCTTTTCACGAGCAACGCTGGACCTTCACGGAACTCCAACGCCAAGTTAACGGTCTCTGTGCCGTCCTACAGCCCCAGTTACCTCCCACGGGACGCATCGCCATTCTCGGGGATAATACGCCGGAACTCTACTTTGGCATGCTGACGCTCCACCAACTTGGGATTCCCATCGTCTGTTTAAACAAACACCTAACGGCTCCTGAACTGCAGTATCAAATTACCGATGCCCAGGTGCAGACAGTCTTAACCACCCAGGCGTTTTTGCCCCACTTAGAAGCCACCGCAACCCGGCTCCACCTGATTGCGCTCGACCAGCTAACGTGGGAACCTCGCACAGACTGGACGGCGCATTCGACCGAGCTTGATGCGTTAGCCAGCGTGATGTACACCTCGGGGACGACCAGCCGACCGAAGGGGGTCTGTCAGAGCTACCGCAACCACTGGACGAGTGCACTCGGAGCTGAGTTAAACCTGCCGGTGACGGAAGCAGATGCTTGGATTTGTGCCGTGCCCCTGTATCACATCAGTGGTCTCTCAATTCTGATGCGCAGTCTCCTGTACGGAATGCCCGTCCGGCTCTATGATCATTTTGATTCACAGGCCATTACCCAGGATTTGGTGCACGGCCGGGGGACCATCATTTCGGTCGTGCCCTACATGCTGAAAAAATTACTGGCCGAAAAGCAGGAACCATATAGTAGCGACTTTAGTTACATGCTGTTAGGCGGCGGCGCAATTGACCAAGCCACCCTCAATCAGTGCAAACGAAAGAACATTCCGGTCATCCAGTCCTATGGCATGACGGAAACTGCCTCGCAGGTCGTGGCACTCAACCCGGCGGAGGCCCAACGTAAGCTGGGCTCGGTGGGAAAGCCCCTCTTCCCGGTCAGTCTTAAGATTGCAAACGATGCACAACCCTACCAAGTTGGCGAAATCCTACTCAAGGGCGATAACCTGACGCCCGGTTACCTCAATCAACCCGAACGATTCGCGGCACTGACCACGGCAACCGGTTGGTTTCGCACGGGGGACCTCGGTTATATCGACGATGAAGGATTTTTGTACGTAAAAAGTCGGCTAACGGAACTGATCATCTCCGGTGGGGAAAACATTTATCCGCATGAAATCGAACTGGTGTTAAACCAGCTGCCCGGCGTACAGGCAAGTGCCGTCATTGGCAAACCGGATCCCACCTGGGGCGCCATTCCGGTGGCCTTTTTGGTGACTAACCGGGCTTGGCAACTAACTGCGGTCCAGGATTTTCTGACCGGGAAACTCGCCAAATACAAGTTTCCCAAAGAACTGCATCTGGTTGATCACCTCCCGCACACTACAAACGGCAAGCTCAAACGGGGAGAATTGCTGCAGTGGTTGGAAAAATGGGAATAATTAAAATAACTCCTTTAAGTTAAAATTTTTATAACTTAAAGGAGTTATTTTATAAATGTAAATTTATCCATTTATTAAAAAGCAAAATATTATTGAAATAAACTATTTATAAGTTCATAAATGAATAATCAGAACTTATAATACATTTATTTTAATCGTGTAAATTCGCATCTTCGTCTATAACGGTAGCATCGCCATATAGAATCATATCAAAATCATTTTGTGTTGATTGCGTATTAATATTCATATTAAAAAGTGCGTCATAATTTCTTTGATCTATATCTTTTTTAATACCATTAATTATTGCATTAAAACAGTTGCCGTATCTATTTACATCGCCCATAAAAGATGAAACAGATTTTGTATACAAAACTGGGTGGCTATATTTAAATCCTTTGGGAATTGCAGATCTTGAAATTAAGTATTTTACATCTCCATTAAATCTAGAATCTACTATTGTTTTTAATTTTTGATTTATTTTTTCTACCCTAATGTTTTTATTGATAACTTTTTCATAATTTAATTTTTTTTGTGTGTTATCTCTATCAAGTTTTTTAAACGTATCAAAAGACTTATTTTTATAGATTTTGATATTTTTATATAAATTCTGTAAATCATTATATCCATACGATGGAAGATAAAATTGAACTTTGTCTATAAGATTAAATTGTATTGAATCATTCGTAAGAAGAACCTGAAAAGATTTTGACATGGGCATATAGCCCATATTTGATATTGATTTACTCGAACCATCATAATCAAATGATCCATAAAGTATAAAACAATTACTTATTGCAATAAATGGAGACTTAAGTGGTTTTAATAAACTTGATTTTTCAGATTCGCCAAGTAAAAAATATTTCCATTCTATTTTTATGTTATATTCTTTATCAAAAGTTTTTAAAGCATTAATAACTGTTTCTTTTGCACTATTTTTAAAATTATTAATAAAGTTATTTACTTTAATTCTGTTTTCTTCATTATTTGGTACTATCATAAAATTATTTTCCACTACTTTTACTATCCTCTTTCTTCTCATCAGTAACTGTTAGTTAATTTATTGTTCAATTATACATCCATTTATTACTATTAAAAATAATGTTTATCAATAAATTTATATCAGCACTCATCATAGTAGAAAGATATAATTTTTTGTTGTTATTTACTCACCCCGATACGTCATCCGCACGTGGGGAATCTCAACTTCCAAAAACGGCGTACCAGCAACCACAAATCCCTGTTTTTCGTAGTAACCCACTGCTTGCAGTTGGGCGTTAATCGTAATCGGTAATCCAGAAAAGTGCGCATGGCAGAATTCCAGAATGGCGGTCAGTAGTTCGCGCCCTTTCCCGGTACCTCGCACGGTGGCACTCGTAAGCACCCGCCCAAAGGTCACGTGGTAATCAACCTGAAATATCCGTGCATAGGCGATTACCTCACCATCATCCGCTTTTTCAAATAGATGCCAAGCCGTTAAATCCTGGTCATCCGGATCACAATAATCAATTTTTTGTTCCTCTACAAACACCTGGGACCGGGCCCGCAAAATTTGGTATACGGTCACTGGATCCAGTTCCTGAAGCCGCCGAACTTGAAACATGCTCACTCACTTCCTCTATCTGCAATCGTGCTAAAATTGACATTAGTTTACCATTACTAGCAGCCAGAACGCGACCTCAAGCGGCACATCTTTTGCTAGAGAGAACAGTTTATAACGGCATCGCCCACCCCAGTTTCGATGGCAATGCCCACATCACAAAGGAGATTCATTATGCCAGAACTCATGAATGCCATCGGCTATACCCACTCCCTGCCGATCGATGATCCAAATAGTCTAATTGACTTTAAAACGGCCATTCCAACGCTTAATGACCATGATTTACTGGTGCAAGTTGAGGCGGTCTCGGTCAATCCCGTTGACATCTTTACCCGCAACGGTCAGACCACCACTCTCGCTGAACCCAAAATCATCGGCTATGATGCGGTCGGAACGGTTGTTAAAACGGGAACTAACGTGGACTTATTCAATGTCGGTGACCGGGTCTTTTACGCCGGGGCTTACAACCGGCCCGGTAGCAATAGCGAGTACCAGGCTGTTGACGAACGGATCGTCGGGCGCGCACCCAAAAAGCTCACTCCTGCAGAAGCAGCCGCTATGCCACTCACCAGTCTCACGGCCTGGGAATCATTATTTGAACAAATGAACATCGACATGCATAAGCATGCGGTTAATCAAAAACAATCCATTTTAATCATTAATGGGGCCGGTGGGGTTGGTTCCATCGCGACCCAATTAGCTCATTTAGCCGGGCTTCAGGTCATTGCGACCGCCGGAACTTCCCAAACGAAAGACTGGACACTGCAGCATGGTGCTGACTACACGGTGGATTATCATGAAGACATCGTAGAACAAGTCCACCAACTAGGGTTTAAAACGGTTAACTACATCTTGGAACTACAAAACCTGGACTACTACTGGGACACCATTAGCCAACTAATTGCACCCTTAGGCACCATTGTTTCAACGACCGGGAGTGGGCAACACCTTAACTTCCAACCGTTGAAACGCAAGATGGTCCGCTTTGGCTGGGAATGGATGTACGCCAAGTCGTGGTATCAGACCCCGAACCTGATTTCTCAACACGAAATCCTCGACCAGGTCAGTGCGCTCTTAGACCACGGTCAGTTACAATCTACATTGACTAAAACATTTAGTCCTATCAACGCCGAAACCTTACGGGCGGCCACTAAGTTAGTCGAAAGCCACCAGATGATGGGGAAAGTGGTCGTGGAAAATTAATTAAATATCCAAATTAAAAAAAGCCTAACTCTAAATGAGCTAGGCTTTTATTATTTATTATTTTTGTAATTATAAACAATTGTTGTCAGTGGTGAACAGACCAATACGGTTAATACTCCTGCCCCTAGAACAATCCACGCATCACGGGGCCAAAAACCATCATTAAGAATGGTCCGGGAAGCGCTAATTACGTATGAAACAGGATTAATTGTGACTAAAAATTGCATGAAGCGTGGTAGTGTTTGAACCGGAACAAAGGCATTGGAAAGAAAAATTAAAATTAACATTGTCATCAATGAGATACTTTCGACCATGGTGGCACTTTTGGCAATTAAGCCGTATAGAGCAAAAATCCAACTAAGCGCCCACCCAAGGAAAACATCCAACATAATCACTACAATTAACCACCCAAAACCGGACTGGGGTCTCCACCCCATTAAATATCCCGTTCCTATCGCAGCAAGTGCCGCTAATAATAATCGAAAAATATCTGCTAACAATTGCCCTGCTAATGGTGCTAGTGGGGAAATTGGGAGTGATTTGAAACGCGTATAAATCCCCGTATTCATGTCATCACTAATTTGGGTCCCTGATCCTGATGCTGCGGAAAGTAACGCTTGCATCAAAATTCCTGGAACAATGATTGGCAGGTAATCGTGAACATTCCCTGCAATTGCGCCCCCAAATAAATAACCAAACAGCACCATAAATAATACTGGTTGCACAACAACATCTAACAAAGAATCCGGATTGTGAAAAGTTTTCAATAGATTTCTGTAAGTCATCGTAATAACATTCGAAACAAGTTTAGTTTTCTGCTTTTGCATTAAATTCATCGGAGTTCCTCCTAATTTTTCCCAACTGTCAACGCAAAAAAGACATCATCTAATGACGGATATTGAACGTCAATTTTAGTAATTTCCAGTTGCTTGGCTGCTAATCGATTTAAAATTTTAGCAACGTCATCTACTTTCTCTAACGCAATCGTAATGGTTTGCTTGGTTGATGATTTAACCACACTAACCGTGGACGCAAGTAACTGCTTGGCCTCCGTTGCTTGCGTCTGCTTTTTAAACGTTAGCACCAGTTTTAGTCCCCCAACTTGCTCTTTGAGTTTGTCCGGTGTTCCTAACGCCACCAATTTTCCGTGATCGATGAGTGCCACCCGATTAGCCAATTGATCTGCTTCCTCTAGGTATTGAGTGGTTAAGAGAATGGTCGAGCCGGCATCAACTAAGTTTCGAATGGTTGTCCACATTTGTGCTCTGGTACGCGGATCTAGTCCCGTAGTGGGTTCATCTAGAAAAATTAACTGCGGACGGTCAATTAAACTGATTGCCAAGTCTAATCGTCTTCTCATCCCTCCAGAAAAATTGTTTAGTGTTTTCTTGGCAGAATCAACTAGATCAAATTCGTTAAGTAACTCATTCGTTCTAACCTTAGCTGCACTCCGTGAAAGTCCATTTAACCGGCTAAAAATCATTAAATTTTCATAAGCTGAAAGATCTTCGTCTAAAGACGTTGACTGGCTAGTTAATCCAAACAACGATCTAACTTTCATAGCATTAGTTTCTACATCATATCCAAATATTTTAATCGAACCCTTAGTAGGCTTTAAAAGGGTCGTTAACATTTTTATGATGGTAGTTTTCCCAGCTCCATTGGGACCTAATAAGGCAAAAATTTCTCCCCGATGAATATTAAAAGAGATTTGATCTACGACCTCGTGACCTTTAAAGGACTTGGTTAGTTTCTCAACTGCTACTGCATTTTCATTTTCCATTAGATAATCCTTCTTTATATTTTTTCGTCTGGGCCCCTGACAAATAAAAATGATAAGGGGTCCTGATGAAAAAGTCAACTAATTAATCTAGGCCCCTTATGATTTTATTGGAATAGCATCACTGCTATAATTAACAAAGCACAACTAGGAGGATAGATTAACTTGGATAAACTAATCAAAAAACAACAACTAGCAGCCAAATTATTTGAATTTACGGTTCTCCAGGATTTAGATAACGAACAATCCGAACGCCATTTGCCGGCCTTTAAGGGCCAAAATAAAATTTTAGTGGCACTAAGTGAAGAAGAAAATATTTCCCAAAAAGACTTGGCTGATCGCCTTGGGATTAGCGTACAATCAGTTGCCGAATTTGTAGCTAAACTACTAAAAAAGGGCTATATTACCAAGAAAAAATCTCCTCAAGATGGAAGGATTCAGTTAGTTAAATTAACTGACAAAGGCCGAAAGGAAGCCGAAAAAAGCTTATTTTACATCCCCCCTTATCTCGACTATTTAAGTGAAGATGAACAATCACAATTGCTAAAAATTATCGATAAACTGAATCTTAGCATTAAAAATAATTTACGCGTCAGTGGGATTAAAAACATTGGGACTAAACTACGACTGAATAACTTAGATAAAAAAATAAAATAGTTACCTACGAACAAACGCCTAGCTCTACATGAGCTAGGCGTTTTTCTTCTCTGGTTTCCCTTTAAACTCTCCGGCTTTATTTAACCATTGCTAAATCCAGTAATCATCTAACGTTACGTTAGTTTACCTATAACCAAGGTAGCTTAAAGTTTCCTTTCTTGTTAAACTTGAAACCAACCATCAGTAAGAAAGGATCCTCAAGTTATGAAAATACTAAAAAGAGTAAGTTGGCCAATCGTCCAAGTAATTGCATCCTTGCTTTCAATCTGGCTGGCGATCACCGGAATTAGTAACAACCATGCCCCCATTGTCCTGCGAGGCATCTGCATCATCGTATTAATCTTCTTTATCTGTTGCGCCATTAAATCTATTCTAGCGCTCAGAGCTGCTCTACAGTCCCAAGTGAAATGAGCTAGAAGAATTAAAAATAATAAGCTTAAAAAATATGGAGTATATTCGATGACACAAAAAAATAAAGTGCCATGGTATCTGGCTTTGTTTATTTCTGCAATAGTAGCGCAAATTGCATTGTTCATGTCTGTCTACAAACTACCAAGTATAAATAATATCCACCCATTTGGATCACAAATTATTGTAGTAATTATTTTGCCAATAATTATATTTATAGCTTCATATTTTGTAACTTAGTTATTTTTAAAGCTATTTGATAAAAACAAGGCTCCAGAATCTTTATTTATAGCAATGATTCTAGCTATAAGTATTGCAAATGGAATTTCTATTATTATTGCACTTTTATTTAAGACAACTATTGCACCAGCTAACGTTATTTTACAATCAATCTTAACAACACTAAGCTATTATAAATTTACAAAGTGCAAAGACAAACTTGGAAGTATAATAATTTTCACTATTTCGTTAATCATGAATGCATTACTGACATTTTTAACTAATCTTTTTTATCTATAAAATCGTTCACTGATAAACTTAATTTCACCAATCGTATTCCCTTCGTCAGCAAGGTCATCTATCATTAGATAGATAACTTACGTTTAGGGAGATCACTATGATAATTAGCATCATTATTTTAATTAGCTTATTACTAGCCATTGGGTTTATTGCCGGTCGGTCGCAAGACAAATTTTTATTTTTAAAGTCCGGTGTTTACTTCTTTTTAATGGAAATCACGTCCAGCATCGCACTCCTAATATCTGTCAGTGGTGTCTATTTTCTCATGGTAAAACTGTTGCACTACCACATTCGGATTCTCACATTCTGTCTCGCCGCCACGTTTATTGGTGGGATTCTCAACTTTTATGTCATCCGCTGGTTAAAGTTCTTTAAACGATCTAACAGCTTGTTGGTTATGCAAGTTGAGTATTACATCCAATGGACTACGATTGCCCTAACCCTCTATCAATTTTTAACGGGTTCACATGCCAATTTAAAGGTCTTTGCCAAGGCAGGGATTTCCGCCGAAAATTTAGATATCAACACCCTTAATTTAGTGGTTTTACCCCTGCTGTTAGTCAGCTGGATCTCAATCGCCATGATTAAGATTTATTTGACGGATCGGGGGCACTAGTTGCCAACTGCTGTTCAATCCCTTATTAGCACCCCAATAGGAGCAAAAGAACCCTCCAGCTTAAAGGCCTAACCATTTTCCGGGTTTCGAATGTGAAACCAACTTCCTAAAAAGCCAAACAAAAAAGCGACCAGCAGTGCTGGTCGCTTTTTTCAAATGCCAATTACCACTTTATTTTTCTAACAAGTGTGCCCGTTCCAGCATCCGTGCAATCAACAGTGATAACACCCCACTGAAGAGGAATACTGACACCAGACTCACTAAAAACAACGCCACAATTAGGCCAGCACTAAAACCAGCGTAATCATGCTTCAACAACTGAAACCCAAACGTCACAACGGTCGTCGTAATCGAAGTTAACGTAACGCTCAGCCAACTGTAGTTTTTGTAGCCCGTCACCGCAAACCCGAGTTCGGACCCAACTCCCTGGACGACCCCAGATATCAAAGTTGCTGCGCCCCAAATGCCACCGAGGAGCATTTCTACCACAGATCCGAGTAATTCTGCTAACAACCCGGAGCCGGGAATCCGTACTACTAACAAGGCCAGTGGTCCCGAAATGGTCCAAAAACCTAGTAACGCGGCCCCAGCAAATGGTGCTAACCCCATGGGCGTCAACAGAGCCGTCACCGCCGTATAAATTGGATTCATAATCCAGAAAATTAATCCGGTCACAATTCCAATTAAAGTAACTAAAATAATGTTTTTCAAATGCCAATCTGCTAACCAATGCTTCATGCTTTTATCCTCCGTTTGTGATTTCTGCATAATAAAAAGCACTCAACCACAGCTGAGTGCTTCAGAAAGACAAATTAAGATTGCACTAGTAACAATCGTCATTTCTAACGCGATAATCGTTCCCTGCGGTAGTTCTAACTACATCAGGTTCAATGGGTTTAATCTCAGCTCGTGGCACCCCAACTTTTTATTATGTCGTTAGTATAGCATACTTTTTACCGCATGCTGTGCTTTTTTTCCAAACCAAAGGCTCGGGAACAGCCGTAGTAAACCACGGCCGAGAGTGCCATTGTAATAAAGGTCGCCCCGATCGTTGCCTGAATCACCGGAAGCTGCTTCAACAGCAGGTAGACGATGACCCCTAGCACTAGGCTTCCTACGGCAATCACATTGTAGCCACCCTGATACCACAACGGACCCTTTGGATTTGCCAACGTCTCTGGCGTATAATTATCCCGGTTCAGGCAGAAATAATCCACACACATGATGGCGATGATTGGTCCCAGTAACATCCCGGTATAGTCTAGAAAAGCAATGAAAGCCGCCAGGAAACTTCCGCTCAATAACGGCACAAAGGTCAATAACATCGAAACCACGGTGATGATCACGAGGGCCTTATTAAAACTCACTTTGTGAAACACATTGTTCAAAGCGGAGGCGCCGGCCTGAATGTTAACGGCATTAGCGGTCATGCTCGTCAACACAATTACGATCATGGCGATGAAGCCTAAGCCGAGCTTATTGGCAATAATACTAGGATCAGAGTTGTTCGCATCGTAACTACCCGACGTCAGCGCCACGCTAATCGTGGTACAAATCCCAATCAGGATAAAGCTAAGGAGTCCCAGCAATGCCCCCCAGAATGGTGCGCTAACGGCCACGTGTTTGCTACGGGTAAACCGGGTAAAATCGGCACCACCGGTGACCCAGCCTAGTCCCGCGGCGGCAATCGTATCAATGCCCAGGCCAAATGCCATCTTTTGGGATGCGGGAACGTGATAATGGAGTAAGTCGGTCAACGAAACGTTTTTAAACACCACAATCGTTTCTAAAATCACAAAAATGATAACTAAAATGACCCCAATTCGTTCCACCAGCTGCACGGAACGTTGTCCGGCCACAATACTTAGAATGTGCAACACACTCATGATGGCAATCCCGACAATCATTCCCAGGTTTCCACCTGGCTGGCCAAATAACGGCCATTTAAACAAGCTGTGAAAAATAAAAGCGAGGGACGTGGCGGCAATAAAGGTATTCACGGCCGTCCAGCCCAAGAAGAGGGTGATGTTGATTAACGAGGGAATGAGACTGCCCCGAATTCCAAATGAACCCCGGGAAAGCACCGTGGTGGTAGCTCCTGTTTGATAACCAACGTAGCCCATCATACTCAAAAAGAGGTAGACCAGCACGCCGGCAATCAACGTGGCCAAGGTCCCACCGATTAAGCCACAGGCGGCCACGACCCCACCGAGAAACCAGGTTCCATTGTTCGCGTTCGCCCCAAACCAGGTTGCAAACATATCCCAGTAATTCATATTCCGTTCGTTTTCCGGTATAACTTGAAACGCGTGTTTGCTATTATTCAATATAGTTTCCTCCAAAATATTAACATTTTGTGTCTGTTTTATATCAATAATCGTCTTTATTAGTATAGCAGAGATAATTACGAAACGGTAACTTTCCCGGTCTTTTCTGCATTGTTTCCCCTCCACACGAATTAGCTTATAATTACCTAAATCAAATTTTTTAATCCAGAAAGCGGGGTGCGCGAACATGCCAACGAAAATTCTTGAAATCTATGATTCCCTGTTACCAACATTGCTAATCTCAATTCACCAGGAATACGTAACTGAAATTAACCTTGGTACCAAGGTCATAGAATATCGTAAATCTTTTTTCCATGATCCATTTCAAGCCTTCGTTTATTCCAGTGGCAAGGGAGGGGGAATTGCCACCTTTATCCAGTGTGATCAACCGATTGTTAGTGATGCTGATCGCTTAGCACGCATCGGATCACTCGTCGGAAACGATGATTATCGTGAGCTTTTTTCTTACTTTAAACCGAAAAATACCGGCGTTATAATCCCGATTCAAACGGCTTATCAAATCCCACTTCTCCCCTTAACTCAACTCAGAGAACAATTTACCGAGTTTACTGCTCCGCAAAAATACACTTTCTTGGATCATCCAAATAAACAAGCCTTATTAAATTATCTATTGGAACAACCCATCATTGGCAAAACGAAAAATAACTGGCACAATTACTACGAACAACTTCGCCAGCAACTATAGATTCACTTTCTTGCAATCATTTTTACAACAGAAATCGTCACCCCCATGTAAGCGGAAACATGGTAAAATAGAAGTATAAACAAGGAAGAAAGGAGAAAAACTATGATTATTTTATTACATGCTTTAATTGGAATCGTTGGCTTTGTTAGTGCCGGGGTCCTCGGAATTAGTTTCATGGGACATACTCAAGAATTATCAACCATGCAACGCTGGTCCTTAATCCTAACGGTTAGTGCCGTTGGAATTACCGCTGTGCTCGGTCTATACTACATGGCTGGAATCTGGGGCGCCTTAGTTTCCGCACTCTTACTAGCTTACTTTGAATACGTTTGCTTCTTTAAGGAAGCTAAAACCGTTCACAATAACTAATTACATAAAAAGCGCTCACCGAAATTCGGTGAGCGCTTTTTTCTGCCTTCCATCATTATGGTAACTTCACTAAGCCCACGGCGACCGTCCCTGCGATCCAAAAGAGGCTGCCAAGTAACATCAGCGTTGGAAGGGAATTCCCAATCAACGGCAAAATTACCACACTGAACAGCGAAGCAACGATCTGGGGTACGCATACCTGCGCATTAAACAACCCTTGGTACACGCCTGCATTCTGGGCGGGAACGGCATCCATCACAAAGGCCAGGGGATAAATAATAATTCCAGCCCATCCGACTCCAATTAAAATAAAGGCGATCACCATCCCGATGACCGAATGCAGGAGGCCGACGCCCACAAAGCCCACGGCCCCAACGGCTAACGTCAGCCCTAACGCTCGAACTTGATGGCGACGAGGAACCCGGGCTAGTCCAACGGCCATCACAGAGGCTGCCAGGGCATAAATCCCTGACAAAACCCCAAACAAGTTCCCGCCTTGTTGATAGGCCGCACTCGCCGGGTTCGTTGCTTGGTAAACGTTGGCAGCAACTGTCCCCGCCCCATACGTCCATAAGATCGCAAAGGCTACAAACGCCAGGCCCTGCACTAACGCAATTGCCCAAAAAATCGCCGGTGCCTGTTTAATTAGTTCCCAGCTACTCGGCTGGGTAGGACTCGGTGGTCCTTGGTACCGTTCGAGTTCTGCTGGGGCGTATTCATGCACATGCAACACGGTCAAAATGGTACAAACGGTTAGGATCAACGCCGCCAAGTAAAAGACTAATTTAATCGTGAGCGGAGCTACTCCAGCCGGTGCTGTGTTCTCGATTCCCAGTTGGGATAATAACCAGGGGGTGATGGCGGCGAGGATTCCCCCACCGTTTACCATGATACTTTGCAGCGACGTGACCTGACCCTTTTGTTCACTATTCACCATGTCCCCAATCAGAATTTTAAACGGGGCAACGCAAGCATTCGCGGCCACAATGTACAGTAACACCAGCGTGGCACCAATGCTTAAAACTAACGGGGTTGACAGGCCCCAGTCTCCGGCATTGGGCAGTAACACTAACGTGACATCAGCCAAAAGCGTTCCCCCAATCAAGTAAGGTAAGCGTCGGCCCACGTGGGGCAGCCACGTTGCATCCGAAAATTTACCTAAAACGGGCTGGGTAATCATGCCCGTTAGCGGGGGAATCAGAAAAAGAAACGCTAACAACTGGGGGCTCGCTCCAAACGTTTGAAATAACCGCCCTAATTGCGAATTCTCGAGACCTAACGACATTTGCGCTCCCAAAAGGCCAAAGCTCAACCAGAAGATTTGGCGAAACTTAAGGGCTGGTAATGGTTGTGGTGCTGACATGGGGCACTTCCTTTCAGAGGTTTATTCCCATTGTACTGGTCCCCTACTGGGGATTCAAACTCAGAAATCACGTTATTAATTCACAATTAAATTAATATTTTTCACAAATAGGCTTGCCAAGCTTTCTGTAAGCGGTTACAATTAACTTCATAACCGTGCAACCAACTAAATTTGCACCAGAAAGTAGGGAAAGTTGTGAAAAAATTTCATTTAAACATCGCATTTATTTTTATCTTTGGCGCCCTTGGCGGAATGCTCTTTGGGTTCGATACCGGGATTATTTCCGGGGCTTCGCCTTTAATCGAAAGTAATTTTCATTTAAACACCACCCAAACCGGCTTCATTACCTCATCCGTCCTAATCGGATCAGCCGTGGGAGCCCTTTCGATTGGGGCACTTTCCGACCGTTTCGGTCGCAAAAGGCTTTTAATTCTCGCCGCGCTACTCTTTTTATCTGGTTCTGGATTGTCCGCCGTTGCGACGGGCTTTCTTCCGATGGTAATTGCCCGCATTATCTTAGGCCTAGCCGTTGGAGGTGCCTCCGCCCTAACCCCCGCCTACTTAGCTGAATTGGCCGATAAAGAACACCGGGGCTCGTTAGGAACCATGTTTCAACTCATGGTAACCCTCGGCATCTTACTGGCCTACGTTTCTAACCTCGCCTTTCTCGGCCACAACCTCTTAGGCATTCGGGACTGGCGCTGGATGCTCGGTTCAGCGCTAATTCCCGCCCTGTTGTTGTTAATCGGGGGCATTTTACTTCCCGAATCACCACGCTACCTAGTTGAAAAGGGGAAGGTTGATGAAGCGCGAACCGTCTTACACCGGATGCGGGCCAATGGTACCACTGATCCGGATGCAGAAATCGCCGAGATCCAAGCCGTTTCGCACCAAGAAAAGGGCGGCTTCAAGGAACTTTTCACAATCGCCCGCCCGTCCTTGATTGTGGCCATGGGGATCATGCTCTTTCAACAATTGGTGGGGATTAACGCAGTCATCTACTTCCTCCCCCAAGTTTTCATGAAGGGCTTTCACTTCCCTGCTGCCAATGCCATCTGGATTTCCGTTGGGATTGGGGTGGTGAACTTTGTCGTTACCATCCTGGCCTACCTCATCATGGATCACGTTAACCGCAAAACGATTCTCATGTTTGGCTCGATTGTAATGGGCTTGTCCCTCGGACTTTTAGCGGTCCTGAACTTTACCCTCAGCATCCGGGTAGCAGCCATTCCAACCATGCTGTTAATTGCCGTTTACATTTTTGGATTCGCCATTTCCTGGGGACCAATTGCCTGGCTGTTAATCGGGGAAATCTTCCCCCTCTCGGTCCGGGGGATCGGAACCGCGATTGGGTCAGCCGCCAACTGGATTGCGAACTTCATTGTTTCCCAATTCTTCCTCAGCACCCTCGCCCTGTTTAACAATAACGTCGGTGGTCCCTTCGCAATTTTCGCAGTCTTTGCCTTCCTTTCCTGGGGCTTTGTCTACTACTTTGTTCCAGAAACGCGCAACAAATCCTTAGAAGCCATCGAAGCTGAACTTGTCCACCGTTACCACACCAACCAAACCAAATCCTAAGCAACCAAAAAAGCAAGCCAGCTCCAGGTAGAGCTGGCTTGCTTTTTTACGCTATTTTTCGTTAGTGGTAATCGGGACCAACTGCTGGTTTGCAAGTAAGTATAAGTACTTCTGTTGCACTGGTTTGTGCAAAATGTCTTGCAGCGCCAGGGCATAGAGATTCACCTGACCGGTATACTGGTCCTTAATTTGCTCAATCGAGGCTTCTGGATGCGCGGGATTCACAAAACTCGTTTTGTAATCAAACAGAAGTGGGCCTTCCTCTGGATCATCGAGATAACCATCGATAATTCCGTGAACCAGAATCTGTTGCTCCGGATCATTGTTAAATTCCGAAAAGAGTCGTTGGGCTTTAATAATCAGTGAGAAGGGTACCTCCCGATGTAGCCGGTCGGGGAATTGGAGAATCCGTTGCCCCACATCCGTCTGGTAGAACGCTACAACGGACTGCCGGTTAATCCGTTCCGCCACCGCTGCAGTTAAGAGCTGGCCCGCAACTAGGTCCTTAATTAACGCTTCGACTCGCTCTTCTGTAACCGGTTGGGTCACGTCGAGTTTCTGCAGGACCAAGTGGGTCGCGGTTCCCACCTCTTGGGGCGTTGGCTTAGCGACCGTTTGCATGAACTGCGGTTGGGCAAACTGCTCACTCTGATACCGGGTTCGTTGCAAAATTTGGTGCCCCGCATCAGCGACGCTCCCTAATTGAATGTTATCCGGATCGTCAAACTGGCGTTTAATTTCTGACACCGATTGGTACGCCGTTGTTTGCGCGGCATCCGCAAACGGATACTGAAACTCCAGCAACCGGTTAATTTCCGCTGGTTCCGTAGCAGGTCCAGTGAACTCTACGTTAGTAGCGGACTCAGTCGCTGGGGTGGTTGCTTCTAGCTCCGTCGGCTGGATAAATTCCACCGTAAATTCACTTGGATCAGACTGAAGCTCCGGTAAGGTCAGGTCATCATCCAGTAACGCTTGCAACTGCGGATGGCGTACCAGTGCCATCCCAATCCAAGTTAAGAAGTTCTTGGCACTACTTCTATTTGCCTGGTTAATCACCAGGTTCGGGCTTTGCCCTGCCTGCGACCAACTTTGCAGGGTACTTTCTTCGGCCGTTTGTTTGTTATTTCCCTTAACAATTCCCGTAATAATTAACTTCTGCTTGGCCCGGGTTAAGGCCACGTATAGTTTCCGCATTTCTTCGGCTTTCGCCTTCCGTTTTAACGAATTGTTGATCGCCAAGTACTGTAGCGTGGTGACCTGCTCGTGGCGGTCGGGATAGTAATACTTAATCCCTAATCCGATCTGATCATCGACCACAAACGAATCCCTAAACTCACTTTGATTGGACTGGTGGTTAACATCAATCACAAAGACTACCGGATATTCGAGTCCCTTACTCCCGTGAATCGTTTTGACGGTCACGGAGTTCGGATCCACGTCGACGCTAGCTTCCGCGAGGTCTTTGTCATCCTTTTGCAGTCGCTTGATAAACTGCACAAAGGCGAACAACCCCTGGAATCCGTTCCGTTCATACTCTTCTGCTCGCTGGTAGAGCGCGTGCAGATTGGCCTGCCGTTTCTTACCGGCTGGCATTCCCCCCACGTAGTCTAAGAACCCGGTTTGGTTGTAAATCTCCCAGATTAGTTCCGCCAAACTATGCTTGGTCGCGTAATCACGTAAGTTCGTTAGTTGTTCCAAAAATTGGTCAACTTTGCTCAACACCCGATTGCCGAACTCCGTCTGGGTTTGTTCCTGGTATTCTGTTTGAAAGTCCAAAACGGCTTGATAATAGTTCCCCGTTTTTTTTGTAATCCGGATGAAGGCTAATTCATTTTCGTCTAATCCCACTAACGACGAACGTAACACTGCTGCCAACGGAATGTCTTGGGCGGGATTATCAATGATTTGCAGTAACGACAGCATAATTTGAATTTCCGCCGTCTTAAAGTAACTTTCGGCTCCATCACTGTTCAAGGGAATTTGATGGTCGGCAAAGATGCTGGCAATCTCAAAGTTATTCCGCTTGGTCGAGGATAGCAACGCAATGTCGCCATACTGCAAGGGCCGTTTTTGCCCCAACTTGCGATCGTAAATCTGAAAGCCAGCGTTCATCATCGTTTCAATCTTGTTCGCAATCATCTCAATCTGAAGTTGGTCGTTGGTTAACTGGGTTTCTTGCTGATCGTTCTGATCATCCGCCAAAAACATTACTTCCGTGGTGGTGTCTAAATCGTCTGGATAATCCTTCGCCCCAAATTGCAACTGAGCATCGCCAGTGTAGTCAACTTCTCCAAAGGAGCGGTCCATAATCTGTTCAAAGATGAGGTTCGTAAAGTGGTCCACGTTCGCTACCGATCGGAAGTTATCGGGCAACGTAATCAGTTGATTAGGATTATCAGGGTCCGGGTACGTCTGATACTTGTCCATAAACATCTGTGGATCGGCCAACCGGAAGCGATAGATCGACTGTTTCACATCCCCGACCATGAAGAGGTTCGGGTGCTCTGGATTCTTAATCGTTCCTAAGATGGCATCCTGCAGGTGATTATTATCCTGGTATTCATCAACCATAATTTCGTTAAACTGCTGCTGGAGTTGCGTCCGCAGGGAAACTCCCGCTTCAGACTGATTGGTTAGGATTCGAAACGCAAAGTGCTCGATATCCGTAAAATCGTAGGAATGCCGGTGGCGCTTCACCGTGGCATACTGAGTCGCAAACGCATGCACCACCTCAATTAACTTGTGAATCAGCTGAGCTGCATCGTCATTTAGCGTCTGCAGACTCGCTTCATCGGTCCAAAAGTAATTTTTGCAAATGGCTTCAATTTGTTTTTTAACGGCATCCCGCAAATTTTTACATTGGTCTTTGCCCGCTACCTGGTCTTCATCAGAGTCATTTTTTTTAACGCTGGGGAAGCGTTTAAAATCTTGCTGGTTAAAGGCAGTCCGAAGCTGATTCCAACTGCTGGAGTCGAGCTTTTCTGCCAGTGCTTCAATTTGGTCCTGTTCAGCCGCTAAAAACTGCTCTACTTTGTCGATTCCAACCTGATGTGCTAATTGCCGCGCTTGTCGGTATGAAGCCAGCATCTGCTCCAACTGGTTCTGTAAATCCGGCAATAAATAATCTCGATACAGATGACTATCCGTCAGGGCTCCCTCAACCCGGTAAAATTCTCCTAACTGATCAAGCCACTGGTCCGGGTCCTGGTTCACGTTCGCTAATTCGTACAGGCGTAACACCAAATCAGTCAAACCGTCATCACTGCGATCGTTGGAGAAGTTGCGGGTTAACTGGGCAAACCGGTGATCCCGGTCGTTTCCATACAATTCCTCACGGACATCGTTCCAGACATCCGTTTGTAACAGCGTCCGTTCGCTCGTGTTCGTTAAAATCCGAAAGTCCGGATCCAAGTTAATGACGTAGTAGTACCGTTTTACTAGCCACAGACAAAAGGCATCCATGGTTTCAATGTGCGCCGTGGTCAGCTTCCGCAGTTGGCGAACTAGATGTTGTTTTTCCGCTTGATCCTGCGTGTGCTTCAGTTCCGTTTGCAGGGCCCCATGAATTCGTTCCCGCATTTCCTGGGCCGCAGCGTTCGTAAAGGTCACAATCAGTAACTGGTCCACGTCGACGCCGGCCTTGATTTTCCGCATCACCCGCTGGGTTAACACGCTGGTCTTCCCTGATCCAGCCGAGGCCGATACCAGCATGTTGCCAGCGGCATCATTCTGAATCGCGGCTAATTGTCCCGGGGTCCATTGGGTTTCACTCATGACGGTCTCCTTTCTGTTCATCTCGTAGTTTGTCCAGCACTGCTTGCATGCTGAGATTCTCCACCTCACGATAGTTATTTTCCTTTAGGAGCGGGTCAAACTGCATCACGGCTTGGTAAGGTGAATTCGTAATGGTGGATCTAGCTTGAAACCGGGCCGGCCATAGCCGCGTATCCCCAGCAAAAATTCTTTTTCCAGCCGTTTGAATCAACTGTTCTGTATGGTGAATTACCCGATCCAAATCGGCTTGGGAAATGACGCTACTCTTCTGCTTATTAAAAGAATCATTTTTGGTAAAGGCAAACGGATAGATTTCGCTAACGTCCTGATCGCCCAATGACTTCAAAACATCTTGATCAGCCAGTAAAATGCCACTGTACTTATGTTTTTTTAGCAAGCTACTTTGAATTTTTTGTGCATCCTGCCAGTTCTCCAAATCCTCCGGCTTTAACACCGGATCAAAAACGCGCAAATACAGCGCTCCTAGCAGCTGGGCTTGGTCCGCATCACTAATAGAATCGAGGTTCTTCAACACCGCGTCCATGTACGTCATCATCTGCATGGCGGTCCCATCGTAGATCTCGGCAAAGTTCATCTTATGCTGACTCGACTTGTAATCCACGATGTTTAAGTAGTCAGTTCCAGCAACGTCCATGCCATCAATTCGATCAATCCGCCCTTGCACGCCGACCTGTTGCTCATTACCTAAATCAAATTGCAACTCCTGGTAGCGCTGACCGGGGCCAAAAGAAACCTCAGTTTGCCGGGGGCGCATGTGCACGTGCCGCGCTTGATTACGCAGGGTCTGTGCCATCTCATTAACCGTCTGAATTAATTGACCCTTTAAGTAGTTCATCCGCTCCGAACTCTGCAGAATCTCGTAGCGTTGCGTCCGGTCATCCTCAATCAATTTGGTCGTAATCTCTGTGACCAACTCTTTGATTTGCTGATTATCCAGTTCACCTAATTCTAGGTTTTGCTGGTTAACCACCTTCATCAGTTGATCGAGCGCATCATGATAAAAGGAGCCCGTTTCGGCCGCATTAATTTCAAATTCATCGCGTTCTTTCAGTCGTAACCCATATTCCAAGAAGTATTCGTACGGATTGGAATAAAACTCTTCTAACTTCGAAATTGAGGTCAAAATCCGTTGCCCGTACAGGCCGGTTACAATCTCTGGTTGCAACGGTGTGGGTTCATTGCGATAGTTCAAACTACTCATCAGATTCCGCGTCAGGCGCTGCAATGCGGGATCAACTGCTTGTTCTAACGTTTTTTGAATGGTTGCCCAACTGGGATTCAATGGCTGGCGCTGTTTCTTACTAGCGAGCGCCGCTGGAATCAGGTACTTCAAAGTCGCCCGGGGGGAACCAAGGTACGGCTGGACATCGAGGTTAGTTGCATCCGGCTGAGCGTGAAATGTTTCAGTGTTCAGACCAAAGAATTCCTGAATTCGCTGCACGTAGGGCGACTGTTTTAGCAACGCATCATCGGCTCCATTGCCAACGTGGTGGGAAAAATACAACTGGTCCTGGGGCGTCATAAAGGTCAAGTAATCCTCGTAGGGCTCCGCCACCATCTGAGTTTCACTGGTGGTGGCCAAAAATTGATCCGCTGCCAGCTGTTCCCCCAGTTGATCGCGATCCCCATCACTCAAGAGACTCTGGCGTTCAATCCGCACCGGTAAGTTGTGGTCATCAGCGCCCACAAAGATCGTAATCCGCTTATCCCGGAGGTGGTACCGTCCCATTTCTGAAATCGTTACCTGGTCCAAGGTCGACGGAATCTGAGAGTAGGTAGCGCCCACAAACCCGGCTTGTAAGAGCGCTAAGAAATCATCTTGGACAAATTCCTGGTCGCCCAAGACGTTCACGTAGTCATCTAAAATGTGGCAAAATTCATTCCACACCTGTTCGGCCTGGCCCGCTTCCTGGAGCTTGCCGGCCTCCGTAGCCTGCTGCTGCCACTCTTGCAACCGAGCTGGCACCCCATGGTTCACCAAAAATTGATAGAGAATTTGGGCGGCTTCTCGTCCCGTTTGTGCTTTGGTCAGCCGCCGGTAAAACGGTGGCAAGTTGTCCTTTACAAAGTGGCGAATCTGATTGATTGCCTGGGAAACGGCCTGGTTCTTGTCCACGACGACCCCCGTGGTTTCATCCACGACGGTCGTATACTTCCAGTCCGCTTGCTGCGTCCATTTTTTCCCGTAGTAGCCGTTTTTAAGGACGAGGTTTTCACATAGAGCCAGTTGCCAGCGAAAATCGTCCAGCCCTTCAAAGTGTTTTTCATCCTGTTTAGGAATTAACAACTCCGTTTTCAAGAGCTTCATCACGTCTTCGTACCGGTAGTTACGGGCCCGGTTCGGCTTGTAGATCGCAAAAAGTGCCTGCAACAGTACTACCAACGGGTGATTTTCCATTTGCTTTTGAATATCCGTGAAGTACGGAATTTGTTGCATCGAAAAGATTGGATCAATGATGTTTTCGTAATCACTCAGGTTTCTAGCCACCACCAAGAAATCTCCGTACCGGTACTTCCCGGTGGCAACTAGTTGCCGAACCTTGGTGGCAACGTTCATCAACTCGTCGAAAGGAGTGGCCGCTTGGAAGACGTGCAGATTGGGATTCGTTGCGGGGGCTTTCGGAAGCTTCCGTTCCAACTCGCTACTGCTAATCCAGTACTCCTCTAATTGAGTTAACCCCGGTTGTAAGTTCCGCGCTGGCGCATACTGATCGGGCAACATCCGGCTATGTTCCCGGGCATATTGGTACAACCGGTAATATAAACGTCCGGGTTGCGCAAAGAAGGCTTCTGGACTGGGAGCCGCCTCGCGGACAGGTTGATCCAACGTTAAATCCACTACCACGTGGGCCCTTCTGATCAAGGTGTGGACCAACTGTATTTCCTGCGCCGTTAACTCACTAAAGCCGGTAAAGTAAAAGTGCAACTGTTCTAATTGCTGAGCCGGCATTCGTAAAAGATATTCATTTAGTAGTTCTAGAGTGGCCGCTTGATACAGGTATTTACCATCGGTTGCCTGCAAAAAGGCCCGGTAAATGAGCTCCAAGTCGTGCAGTTTATTGCGCAGTTCTCCAGTGGTGTTGGTCTGCAACTGGTGCAAATCATCGGGACTCAGGTTGCCCTGCTGCAGCTCCATTAGTTGTTCTGCCACCTGCTGAATGAAGCCCGCTTGTTTGCCTTCCCCCCGGTAAATGGTTAAATCAGCTTCGTGCTTGGCAATAATTTGGAAAATAATCATGTTAATCGCTACTGGAGACAATTGTGGAACCTGGTAAGGCGGTTGGTCCCGTAAAAAGTACCAAATTAACCGGGAAAACGAAAAGGTTTGAATTTGATTTTGGGCGTAGGTTGCCCGTTGGTGCATGTTCAAACGTTTGAGGGTTCCCAGTTCTGCTTCAAACTTGACGTTATTCGGGACAATTTGAAAGTACTGGTCGTCTGGATGCTGCTCTGCCGCTTGGTGCATTGATTGGACAACTTGACCAAAATGATCCGCACTGGCAAGTCCAAGGATAAACTGTAAGCTCATAGTGCCTCCGTTTCTGTTTCCACCACCGCAAGTGACTGGTTGGCGTACTTCCCGCCGATTGCAGCAGCAATTAGCTCCGTGATTGTTTCATATGAAACAACGCCCGTTGGAACTGGGTCGCCCTCCTTAAAAAGGCGAGCCGGTCCTCGCCGCCGAGCAACTAACCGCCCGGGCCGTAAAATGGTGTAGGGCAACTCCGTTTCGTCAATCATTTTAATGGCATAGCGCTGTTCACGGAAGTATTCGCGCACATCGGTCACTCCCGGATACTCCCGGTTCCCGCGTACCTCTCCGTCAACACCAGCCGCAGAAACGAAAACCCAGCGCTGCACCTCGACGTGGGCACGTTGAAGCGCCGTCGCTAACTCTGTGACCACTAAATCGACATCCGCTGGGCCGGCCGTCACCACTACCGCAGCCAGGTGCGGAGGGAGATCAGTGTAAGCAGTCGCCGTCGTTAATTGGTGCCGCTTAGTTAGAATCTTTGTCTGGGGCGTTTGCAAATGGTCCTGCACGTAGTCAGTAAGAGGACCCTGCCCCACCAATAAAATTGTGTCTGTCATTGTTCCACCTCGTTCCCTCTATTTTAGCATTTCGCGCTGAGCTTTAGTTACGCTGGCATCAAGGATAAAGTTCGGGTTTGAATTATTTTGGCTGTCGTTGTATGATTATATAGTAATATTCAGACTTAATCACGAACATTATCCGCAAAGGAGATCGTTATGGGCAATAAAATTGCGTCATTTTTTCACTTTCAAACGTTAGGGACTAATTTCCGGACCGAAACACTCGCCGGAATTACGACCTTCATTTCCATGGTTTACATCCTATTCGTCAATCCAGACGTCCTCGGTGCCACCGGAATGGATAAGGGCGCCGTTTTCACAGCGACCGCCCTCGCCACGGCCTTTGGTTGTATCTTAATGGGGGTCATTGCCAATTATCCGTTCGCATTATCCGCCGGGCTCGGAATTAACGCCTTCTTTACCTACTCCGTCTGCATCGGCATGAAGGTTCCCTGGCAAACCGCAATGAGCGGGGTCTTAATCGCTTCGGTCCTCTTCATCATCCTAACGGCCTTGAAACTCCGCGAAAAGATTATTGATGCCATTCCAACCGATTTAAAGGCCGCTATTGGTGGGGGAATTGGTCTGTTCATCGCTTTTATTGGATTTCATAACGGGGGACTGGTGGTGGCTAACAAAAGTACCCTGGTTAGTTTAGGCTCCCTGACAAATCCCCTCACGCTCCTAACCATTGCTGGGCTAGTCATTACCCTCTTCCTAATGAGCGCGAAGGTTCCCGGTGCCATCTTCGTCGGCATGGTAATTTCATCCGTAATCGGAATGGCCACGGGGTTAATTAAGATCCCGAACGCCCTTGTCGCCAGCGTTCCCAGCATTAAGTCCACGTTCTTAGTAAGCCTGTTCAATTTAAATCAGATTAATACGCCCCAACTCTGCGTGGTCGTGCTGACCTTCTTATTAGTAACCTTCTTTGATACGGCCGGAACCCTAATCGGACTCGCTGAACAAGCTGGTTACATGCGGGATAACCGCATGCCACGGGTCGGACGCGCGCTCGCAGCGGACTCCACTACCATGTTGTTTGGTTCACTACTCGGGACCTCGCCCATGAGCGTCTACGTGGAATCCTCAGCAGGAATCGCCGTGGGCGGACGGTCAGGCTTTACAGCCATCGTTACTGGCATTATGTTTATCTTTGCCCTCTTCTTTTCTCCGCTCCTTGCGGTCATTACCAGTCAAATCACCGCGCCAGCCCTCATCATCGTCGGCGTGCTCATGGCGAAATCACTGGCCCAAGTCAATTGGAACCGGTTTGAACTGGCTGCCCCAGCGTTCTTGATTGCCGTGGGGATGCCCCTCACTTACAGTATCTCGGATGGGATTGCCCTCGGTTTTATGGCCTACCCAATCACTATGATTGCTGCCAAGCGGGGCAAGGAAGTTGGCTGGATGATGTACGCTCTTGCAATTGTCTTTCTGATTTTCTTCCTAATCCTTAAAAATTAAGTTTTAGTAAAAAGTCCCGGGTTATGAACCGGGACTTTTTTGTCCCCTCGAAAAATGCACCTGTGATTGCTATAATAAGGGTATTGTCGTTAATTAACTAAATTTTTTTATAGAAAGAGCTCTTACTTAATGCCAAAATACTTACAATCAGCCGGAAACCGGCGCTCGCTGTGGCAACGAACCTGGAAATGGCTCCTTGGAGGCGGGATCATCCTGGTTCTCGGAGCTGGTGGGTTAGCCTACCAACTCCACCAACCAGCGGTTAAACGCACCCCGAAAACCGTGAAGGTCTCTAAAAACTCGCCTACCATCACGGCGGCAAATCCGATTCCGCTCAAAACCAGCGCCAAAGAAGCAATTGTAATTGATGCCCATACCGGTCAAATTCTAGGGGAGAAGAATGCTCACCGCCAAGTGGGCATCGCGTCTGAAAGCAAGATTTTGACAGCCAACGCGGTCTTAAAAGCAATCCGGGCGAAAAAAATTAGTTGGTCAACCATGGTACCCATTACCAAAAAGTCGGACTGGTCCAAAAAGGATCCCAATGTCTATGCCCATTTAGACGTCCATGAGGGGCAAAAGCTCCCGGTGCGCACCCTGTTCAATGCAATGTACACGCTGTCGGCCAACGATGCCGCCTTTGCATTAGCAGACTTCGTTAAACCACCTCGCTTAACCCAACAACAAGCCCTCCAGAAGTGGGCCAAAGAACTGCGTTTAACGGATTCCCAGTGGTATAACGCCGCCGGCCAACTCAATCGCAACGCGGGAGCTTATGAAGTTCCCCACCAAAAGTTCACGGCAGAAAACAAGGCTAGTGTTGCCCAGGTTGCCAAAGTGACTTATCAAAATCTCAAACTCGATCCGGCAATGTCACAAGACTTTCAAGCCGACGAGCTCGTTTATCATCCGACCGAACAGGAAACCCGGGCCAAACCCACTGAATTTTCCCGGTTTCGGAAGGGGACCCGGCCCTACCTGCGTAATCCCTTAAACTTAACCTTTAAGAACTTTAAAACCGGCTCAACTCCCAAATACG
The DNA here is from genome assembly GCF_024029335.1 of Fructilactobacillus myrtifloralis. Lineage (NCBI taxonomy): Bacteria > Bacillati > Bacillota > Bacilli > Lactobacillales > Lactobacillaceae > Fructilactobacillus > Fructilactobacillus myrtifloralis. Next base: position 922,447 of record NZ_CP097116.1, read on the forward strand.
GTGGAGGCGTGGCCGCTTTAATGAAAGATCAGGCTGGTCATGAACTGATCGTGGTTGTAAACGGGGCTGGCAACTACATTAGTCGGTTTCCCCGCTTTCAAACCAGTGTAACCGCGGCTACCCAAGTCCTAGAGCAAACCCAGCCAATGGAGCTGAAAACGCACCAACGCATCCAAAATCTTTCCACCATTAAGCATCCGCACGCCCAGTCCCAGAAACTGGAACATCCCGGCGTTTACTGGGGGTCAACCAAATTAATTCAAACTAAAAGAGTGAACTAATCGTTCACTCTTTTTTGGTGCGTTCGGCCAATAACTGCTGACATTCCTGTAAATACCGTTGATCGTGTTCTGGATAAATCGGGTGCGTCCGCGGACAAGGTGCCAATTCTGCATAGGGTGGGCAGGTTTTGCCCCGATACTCGGGCTGGCGCCAGTGGGAATCTGGATGATAACCGCGTCGTTCCATTTCATCCATCACCAGTTCGTGAAACTGAAACAACTTGTATGGTGAGTGCTGAAAAACGTAGTTCACGGTTGCGTGCTTGCGGCCCCAACCGTTGCCCCGTAACGCGGCACACTCGCGGTGTTGTCCTAATAACTGTTGTCTTGGTAGTTTCTGAATCAAAGCTTCATGCCAAAGGCGCATGGTCATCATCCTCCCATTCTTGCAGTAACCGGCTCTGCAACAAGTACTCGACTTGATACTGGTGGGCGAGCCGTAGTAACACCGGACCCACAGTATCATGAGCTGTCGTCAATTCCGCTAGGACCGCCTGAAACTCGTCCTTTTCTGCGGGAGTCGCCACCCGTTTGAAATAGCCCCAAACGTGCTGATACGTATTCCTAAGTGTCTTTTCGGTCGGGGTCAGTTCGCCAGCAGTCAGTAACAGCTCGTGAGCAATCACCGCTTTATCATCGTCCCACTGGTTGTTGCGCGCCAACCGTCGCCAGGCATTATAAAGGTGTTGAGACCGAGCCATTACCCAGTACTTCTGATATGCCCATTCGGCTTGCCATGCTTCCATCGCTTCCTCCTCAAAAATAAAACCGACCATCCATTACGAATGCCCGGTTTCACCTATTTTAGTAAGATTTCAATTTAGAAGTTGCATCAGCTCCAAAAATCCTTAGAACTATGATACCAAAAATTACGCTGAAAAGCTAACTTTTAAAGTGCTAATCGCCGTTCAAACCATTTGGATAGTAACGACAGACTATAGTTCACAATGAAGTACAGTGCCGTAATCAGTGCAAACATCGGAATCATGTAGTTCGGATTTTGTCCGTAAATAACCTGACTCCGAAACGTCATCTCCGTTAACACGATGGCAGTGGCTAGGGACGTATCCTTCACCAGCGAGATAAACTGCGAAATCAACGGGGGAATCGAATTTTTCAATCCCTGGGGGAGCAGGATGTACCACAATGCTTCCCACTTAGTCATTCCCGTGGAGAGCGCTCCTTCAGATTGCCCTTTTCCCACCGACAGAAGCCCGCCCCGAATGATTTGAGAGATCATCGTGGATTCAAAGACGGACATGGCCACCACCGTAGCCGCAAAGGCGTTTAGTTCTACCCCCAGCTTTGGTAAGGCAAAGTAGGTAAAAAAGATCAGCAACAGTAACGGGAGGTTTCGAATCGTGTTAACAAGCAACTGTAACGTCCGCGAGAAGTACGGGACTTCTTCATACAGAACAACTCCGAATAAGGTGCCAAAAATAAAACTGATGATGATTGAAATCACGGAAACCCCAATTGTGATTCCTAGTCCACCCAACAGGTAGTGGAGGTTGGTAGCGCTAAAAGCAGATAAAATCATTAGTTAATCCCCCCTAACTTATTTTCGAGTTTTGTCATCACAACGGACAGTGGTCCGGTTAGAAGAAGATAGAAAATCCCAATCACGATGTACGTGTTAAACGGATCCAGGTTGGTTCCAGAAATTACGTTCGCTTGATACATTAAATCTAACCCCGCCACAAAGGAAAGAATGGAGGAATTTTTAATCAAGTTAATGAATTGATTCCCTAAGGACGGTAAGGCCAGTTTGAACCCCTGCGGAAGCACCACCTGCATCATGGCTTGGGTGTAGTTCAAGCCCATCGCCCGGGCTCCTTCCATCTGACCAGGATCCACGGAGGTTAATCCACCCCGGATACATTCAGCAATAAAGGCCGACGTATAGAGCGCCAAGGCAATCGTGCCCGCCCAAAATCCGTTAATTTTAAGGACATGCGAAACCACTACGTAGAAAAACAACGTAATTACTAGCAGCGGGATGTTGCGAAAGAATTCCACTAACGCTTTTCCGCTGCCGCGGACCACCGGTTGGGGCGTCATTTCCATCAGCGCAAACACCGTGCCTAAGACCAGCGAACCGATTAACCCGAGGATTGAAGCTCCAATCGTGTAGCCAAATCCGGTTAAAATCGTTTGCCAGTTATCAGTAAAGATTTTAATTATCATTTCAGTAGTTCCCTCCAATCTAAGCCGGGAATGTTACCAAACCACTTTTTAATCAAGCGTTCGTACGTTCCGTTTTGGCGAATGGTAACCAACGCTTGGTCAACTTCTCGTTGTAACTGGGTTTGGCCCTTATCAACTGCCAATCCATATGGTTGGTTCGTAAAGGTGCCCCCGACCACCTCCACATTGGGACTCTGAGAAGAGAACCCATATAAGATGGCGTTATCAGTCGTCATGGCATCACCCTGACCGGATTGCAGGGCACTAAAGGCTTGGGAGTTATCCGGCATCGCAATCACCTTGGCTTTCGGAGCAAACTGCTTGGTGGTTTCCAAGGCCGTGGTTCCCATCACCCCAATGATTGTTGCATCAGGTCGATTTAAGTCCCGAATGTTTTTAACCGGTGAGCCTCGTTTCACTAACAACGATTGCCCCGCGGGAAAGTAGGGTTTCGAGAAATTAACCACTTTCGCCCGTTCTGGTGTAATCGTCATGGAAGCCGCTACGGCATCCACCTGGTGATTCTTTAACAGTTGAATCTTAGAGGACGTGGTCACCGGCGTAAATTCCGGTTTAATCTTAGTCCCCGTTTGCTTAGCAATTTGTGCCGTGATGGCGCGGGAAATATCCACGTCAAACCCCTCACTCTGCCCAGTTTTAGGGCTAATCAATCCAAATAAGCGGGTATCTGACTTAACTCCCCAGCGCATTACGTGCGTCGTTTTCACAGTTTGTAAACTATCGTTTTCCCGGGCCTGACTCCTTTGGTAATTTAAGCCGAGGACAATGGCTCCGACTAAAATCACCACGAGGACAATGGCCGCTACGAGGCCCACTCGTCGTTCGTGTAATTTACTCATTCACTGCACCTCATTTCCTAGTGATGTTCCACTTGCGACAAGAACTTCCGGGCCCGCTCCGTTTCTGGATGGTCGAAGAACTTGTCGGTGGGCGCATCCTCTAAAATCCGACCATCGGCCATGAAAATAACACGATCTGACACGGCCTTCGCGAAATCCATTTCGTGGGTCACCACCAGGGTGGTGTACGCGGAATTCGCCGCAATTTCTTTCATAACCTCTAGGACACTGCCAACCATTTCAGGGTCCAGTGCGGACGTTGGTTCATCAAACAGGATTGCCAACGGGTTCATCGCTAACGACCGGGCAATCGCAATCCGTTGTTGTTGCCCCCCGGATAATTGGGAGGGGTACTTGTTGATTTGGTCGGCTAGCCCCACTCGTTTCAATAGTCGTTCTGCCACTTCCCGATTTTCTTGATCGCCGCGTTTTAATACAATCTTGGGTGCTAACATGATGTTTTCTAGAATTGTTTTGTTATTGTAGAGGTTGAAGTGTTGAAACACCATTCCCACGTTTGTCCGTAACTTATTCAGGTTCGTCTTACTGCTTGCCACGTCTTCGCCATCAACCAGTAACTGTCCGGCTTCAACGGTTTCTAAACCGTTAATTGTCCGCAGTAGGGTGGATTTCCCGGATCCAGACGGCCCGATCAGGACAACCGTTTCTCCGTCCTTGATTTCTAGGTTAATGTCATGCAAGGCATGAAAGGAACCGTAGTACTTTTGGACGTCCGTAAATTTAATCATTGTTTTCATGGTGACCCTCCTTTAGGCGTTCATCATTACTTTGCTTAACTTTAAACATAGGCGTTTTGCTGGCGCCCGCCTATCTTTGATGTCACATTTCGTGACATTTCCACCAATTTTTTAAGGAGGTTGCTTGATGCTAATCAGTTCAACCCGCTGCCACTGGGCTCAATCCACTAATCAACAACTTGTTACATACCACGATCAAGAGTGGGGACACCCCGAATTCAATTCATATCGACTCTTTGAGTTACTATCCTTGGAACTCATGCAAGCTGGCCTCAGTTGGGCCACGGTGCTCAAAAAACGAACGGCATTTGAGGCCGCTTTTCAAAACTTTGATTACCACCAGGTGGCAACGATGGAACCGGAGTTGCCAAAGCTCTTACAAAACGCTGCCATCATCAGAAACCAGCGCAAGCTTACCGCTGTGATTAAGAACGCCCAGGCAATTGTTAAGCTAGAGACGGCGGGAACGAATTTCAGCGACTTCCTCTGGGACTTCGTTCATCACGAACCCATTATTCATGACGTTCCAACTCCTAGTGCCGTTCCCAAAACTATTCCCCTGACTGACCACGTTAGTCACGAACTCAAGCACCAGGGGTTTCAGTTTACCGGTCCGGTCGTTTGTTACTCGTTCTTTCAGGCAGCGGGTTTGATTAATGATCACGAAAACCAGTGTCCGTTTAAAGAGCACTAAAAAAGCTAGTCACTTAGAAGTGACTAGCTTTTTTTTGTTATTGGCACCGGCGCCGCTGACAGAGGACGATTAAGCCAGATAAACCAAAATCAATACAAACTTCAATAATTTTATTAGATTAAAAATAATAAGATATAATATGATTATAAATATCCCATAAATTTAAATAAATTTACTTTTTTGTTTTTTTATATTCTTTTTTAGTGTTATGGGATTGGAATTAACGAATAAATCCTCTTTAACTCCAGTAACTTCACTTAGAAGCCTGCTCCCATAATTAATTCCATAATTCTTACTTATTGCATCTGGTATTTCTTGATACCTTATTATTCCATTATCAACTAACAACTTTGTGCCTTCTTGTAAAGAACTAAAATTCATCTTATACATATCATCGTAAGGCTCTTTTTTTCTAAATTTACGTGCACTAATCTGTTTTTCCAAGCTTAAATATCTATTATAAGAAATTAATTTCAGATTATAAATTCTTGTAACTATTGATGAGAGAGATACTTTCCATTTTAATTTGAGTGTTAACAAATTGTTTATACTATCATTTTTCAGATTTCTAAAATCATTAATAAAAGGTTCTCTTGGCAATAAAAAAGAAGCCGCAAGATTATTAGCTTGATTTTCTATTTCTCTTTTTTCATCTTTAGTATAATTATCAGAACTTAAATAATAATTTCCGTGTAAATACCAATGAGATAATTCATGAGCTAAAGAAAATTGATTTCTAAAAAAAGAAGAGTTTTTTATAAATATAATGAAATACGATGAATTATTTATTGTTTTGTATTGACTAAAAGCATCAATTTTATTGTTTTCTTTTGGAATAAATGAAGCAATAAAACCCCTAGATTCAAGTAATTTACCCATATCTTGGATGGGCTGATTTTTTAATCCCAAAACACTTCTCAAATCCATTGCTATTTGTTCATAATTATAACCAGAAATATCATTTAAATCAGCCTTATTAATTAGAGGTAAATCTGGAAAATCTAAATAAGTCTCTAAATAATTCCTATAAATAGAAATAGCATTTATAAGAGTTGAAGCTGGAGATCTTAATTTTTTTGGCACATTAAGTGATGATCTATAGAAAGTTCCCATTTCTTCATGACTAAATTTATCAACATCAAAATAAAAATCAGCAGGAAATCCCAAAATCTTTATTATATTGAATAAAACATCTGAACTAGGTTGAGCATTACTATTTTCATATTTAGATACCATCTGCTTACTAATACCCAACTCAGAAGCAAGTTTAGTAATGGAAAGAGAATTATAAAACCTAGCTTCGTTCAGTCTTTTCCCATTAAATTCACGCATCTAATTTACTTCCCTTTTCCTTTTTTTTCAATTTTCTTAAATTTAATTCCGTTGCTTGTATCTGGATAATCATTATCAGTATTGTCAGGATTACTTATTGGATCATTGTCAAAATCTTCTTTAAGAATAATATTTTCAACCAAGAAAGGTTTGCTAGGAAAAATTTGATACTCTCTAATTGAAATTATAGGAATGTTCATTAATTCATTTTCTAAACAAATAAAATGAATACCAGTTATTTGTGAATCAAGTTCACCTACATATTCATTAATTTTTTTGTCAAGATCTGAGTATCCAAATAAATCAGTATCTTCATCGTAAAAGGGTTTTACACTAGAGCCATTATATTTCATTACAAATAATCGAAGATAATTTCTTTCTTTTTTAAGTCTTCCAGAAAGCGTATATATATTAGGTATTGGAAAAAATAGTTCTCCAGATTTTAAATTAAAAAAACAGCTAATCTTAGTCGAGCCTGCCATAAAAGTAACTAACTTAAAGCTACTAGGCAAATTTTTTCTAATCAAAGAACTATAATAATCATACTTAAAATAAGTATGGTAATTTTTAGTTACAGGTTCATAAAGTAATTCGCTATTAATATATTTTTCAATATCTTCTTCAGGAGTATCTTCAAAGATTTTCAATAAAAAATTTAATTCTTGACGAGATGTTTTTAGCATATAATCAGCTCCTGTTTAGTTATCAACTGGATGTTCTTACCACGTAATAGTCTAATTAAAGATGTAAAACACGTTAAAAGTAAACCTCGAAGTGATTATAGCAAAAAAGTATAACCAGTACAAGTAAAGTACTAGTTATACTTTTTATTGGCACGACCGCCGATGGCTGAAGACAAGCAGTACTGCTACTAATCCAACCAGCCATTGACACCGTAGTTTTGACTTATGTTCCTTCACCTTGCTCATCTCCTCTCATGGCTAGAGCAATGGTGATAACAACCGACTAAAGTGTTGCTTGAAGTTTAACCACCATGATTCTTGGGCAAAAATCTGTTTCGTTTGTAACGTACTTTCTAAAATGGCATCCTGATAGATGGCTTCCATCCGGTTCGCAAGGTCCTTATCGTACACGAAGGCGTTACATTCAAAGTTTAGTTCAAAACTCCGGTAGTCCAAATTAGCTGATCCAATTGAAACTAATTCATCATCAATTACCATCGTCTTGGCGTGTAAGAACCCGTTGTTATAAGCGTAAACCTTAATGCCTAACTTCGTAAGTTGTTCCGTATAGTACTGCGTAGCCCGGTACACAAACGGGTGATCAGGCATGTCAGGAGTAATAATGGTGATGTCCACTCCGGACTTAACCGCGATTTTTAACGCATCTAGCACTGATTCATCTGGGATGAGGTAGGGCGTCATGATTTTAACGGAGCGTTGCGCCATCCCAATCAGTTTGATGTACCCCATTTTAATCTGTTCCATTGAAGAAATCGGATCACTGGCCACAATTTGCATTGCAGCGTGTCCATCCGTCTTAACCTCTGGATAATACTTCGCAATGGCGTCGGCTGCATTTGGATCAATCTTATCCTGTTGATCAGTTGCATTCCAATCCAGAATAAAGCGGGATTGTAAGCCCTGCACTCCTTGACCATGAACCCGCATCATACAGTCATACCAGTTTCCAAACTTCTTCTTGCGTCCTAAGTATTGATCACCAATGTTCATCCCACCGATGTAACCATACTCACCATCAATGGTCACAATCTTATGGTGATCCCGGAAGTTAACCCGCATATCAATCAGATTAAAGCGGTTGTGCAAGAAGGGATAAGCGTGCCCGCCAGCCTCAATCAACGGCCGGAAAAACTTTTCGTTGGTCCCCATCGAACCCCAGGCATCATAGATTACCCGCACGTCTACCCCCTGCTTTGCTTTTTCGGTTAACAGGTCCAGGGTTTGGTGCCCAATGTTATCGGCATAAAAGGTGTAAAATTCAATGTTAATCGAACTACGGGCGTTTTTAAAGTCCGTAAACAGTTGGTTCACAAAGTCGGTTCCCTTGGTATACACATCAACCTCATTGTTGCCTAGCAATGGCGCGGTCGCCGTGTTCATGAACATTTCAATCTGCCCCTGTGCCCGGTTCAAAATTTGGTAGTTGGGCGTTTGATCAGCGGTAAACTTGCCTAATTGCCGTTTTTGCTTGTTGATTAAGCTACTAACCTGTTTCTTGGTACTTCCGGATAACAATAACATCCGATTTTTCGGTAACCGGCGGCCAAAAAAGGCGTAAATGAAAAACCCAAGCACCGGGATAAACACGAGGACTAAGAACCAGGCCCACGTAGCGGCGATGTTTCTAGGTTGCCGGAAGACGGTAATGATGGCCGCAATCGTATTGATTAATAAGATTAAGCCAATTATTTCTAATACTAATGACATCTAAGTTTCCTCCTTCTCTACTTACCTCTATCATACCTGATTTGATAGTGGGACGGGACCATTTTTTGCATTGCTATCGGCAGCGTCATGCATTAAAACCCAATGTTTGCCGGAACGTGTAGTAAGTGTCAGATTCGAGAAGCTATGACTTTCAATTATATTACACATCAGTGTATAATATAGTCATACTTTAGAAAAAGGAGATTAGATTTATGATTACAACTAAAGATATTAGCTTCAAAGCTCGCGATTTAAACGATATCGAGCTACAGGGACGACTTTTCTTCCCGGAAAACTTTGACGAAAGTCAAAAACACCCAGCCATTGTGGTAAATCACCCCACTACTAGTGATTTCAACCAAACTTCTGGTAGAATTTACGCCACGAAGCTGGCCAAACAGGGTTGGTTAGCCATTGCCTACGACTCTCCTTACCAAGGTCGTAGTGCTGGTGAACCCCACAACTCTGAAATTCCATACGCCCGGACCATTGGTGTGATGGCTGCCATTGATTACTTGGATACCCTTCCATACGTTGATTCTGACCGGATCGGAGCCATGGGAATCTGTGGTGGTGGTGGCTTTACGCTGAACGCCGCTAAGTTCGATAAGCGAATCAAGGCCGTTGCTGGGGTTTGTCCAGCCGACGTTGGAACGATTTATCGGGAAACGTTTGGTCAAAACGACAAAACGCTCATTGAAAACTTGGAAGATATGGCTAAGCAACGGACTGCCGAAGCTCAAGGAGCTGAAGTTAAATACATCCCTGCTTTACCAGCTAGTCAAGAAGCCCGCAAAGAAGCTGGCATCAATGACATTGATATCGAACAAGCCATTGATTACTACCTAACTCCTCGTGGCCACGATGACTACGCTCCTAACCGGTACGTTTACAGTGTCATCCCAATGATGCTGAACTTCGATCCGTTGAGCTTGGCTGATAAATTAGCTACTCAACCGCTCGAAATCATCGTCGGTGGCGTTCCGGGAGCCTTTGGTTCCTACCGGTTCGGTTACCAATACTACGATGCAGCTGCTACTAACGATAAGGAATTAGTTGTCTTACCAGGCGTTAGTCACTATGACCTTTACGACCAACCAGAACCAACTGACAAGGCCGTTGCAAAACTAAACGATTTCTTTGGCAAGCGCCTCTAAGCTTCTCATGGTAATCAAATAGAAAAAGCTCAAGATTTTAATCTTGAGCTTTTTTTGTGCCTAAATTATAAACTTCAGACGAGGTGGATTATTGTAACGAATCCCATGGTGGTAACACGATCGCTGGGGTTTGGAGCGCAGCTTGTTGGTCCTTTGCGAGATACTTGCGGTGGACAACCACTTCGTACACGTAGTCATCCATCCAGTTATCAGCCATGATGAAGTAACCAGCTTGTCCTACCTTTTCCCCCCAACTATTCTCCACTTTCCACTTTTGTGGCACGCCGGCCCGTAAATCGACTCCCGTCAGGGTCATTGCGTGCGTCACCTCTGCCTCGTGGGTTCGTAACCGATCGGCCTTTGACAGCGTCGTATCAACCCCCAATAGCTCATCTTGCAGGTACAGTTCACTATCCATGAGGCCCGCTTGGCGGTCAACTTGCTTTAAAATATCGTTGCCAAACCAGACCGTTTCTTGGTCCTGTAGTTGCGCAATGGCAGCTTGTTTAAGTGCCTGCATCGGTAAGTTGAGAAATTCGATGGGCAATCCTGCAATCACATTATCCTGACTAGGTAAGGAGTACCGTTGGTAGTAGTCCTTATCAGGCGCATTGCTCAGCACCACGTAGTCATGGAGATCCACGCCAATGTACTTTTGGTAGAACGTGCGGGGCGTGAGGTTTTCGTCACAATGATACTGGTGCTGATCGTCACGATACTCAAAATCAAAGTGGGTTGGCGGCACCCCGATGGCACTGGCCGTAATTTGGTAAACCGCCGTTAAACACTCCTGTTTGGTCGCTTCAATCGTCGCATCATCCGCCCCCTGACGAACTAGGTTCCGTAACGCTAGTCCATCCTTGCGCAGCTTGCGATTTAAGAGCCCGGCCAATTCACTGGTCTTCGTTGTCACGGCGTTTTCTGGAAATGTTTCACGTGGAACCACTCCATACTTATCGATTAACGCTGCGGCCATCGCCCACTGACCCCCATCGTCACCAGGGCGACTCAAATAAAAAGCAACTTCCCGATCTGACAGAGGACGATCGGCGAGGGCAATCATGTGCGCATAGAACATGTTGGCCCGTTCAATTTTATCCCAGAAAAAGAGATAACTTTGCGATAACTCTAAATCCGGCACGTGATACTGAGCTGCCATTCGATGCCGGAGCGTATTGAGGATCGAAAATAACCAACACCGACCACTCTGCTTCTGGTTCGCTACCTTCCCCGTTTTAACCTCATCAGAGAAGACATTCGTTAATTTTTGTGCCACCTCAGCATTTTTGGCCGTTTGGTTAATCCCGTTACTATTTACGGCATTTGTCACAATTTGGTGGGCTGGCCAGGCTTCATAATGAGCCTGCATGGCTTTAATTTGGTCCGCTGAGAGCGGCTTTGCAAAATCCATGGAGATCGCTTCCTTTCGTTTGTAGTTATTGTACGGATTTGCCAACAAAAAGGCAATTAAAATTAAATAGCCCCCAACTGGCCTGCTTCGCGGATCCGACTAAAAAGGACGACCCTCACTTCTCAAAGGCCGTCCTTGCTCAATTCAGTCAAGTTAACTTTTCCATCCAACCGGATTCCTGCTTGTAATATTTACCTAGTGCTTCGCATTCCGGGGTTTTTGCAACCATTTCCAAGCGACACCGCCGACTACTGCCAAGCCAATTAAACCAGCGGCGCCCCACATGAAAATCCCATGCTGGTTACGTTTGGAAGCCTGCTTCTTCGACTGCTGCTTGGCCGCTTTTTTCTTTTTAGCGGCCTTCGTTTGTTGCTCAGTTTGTTGCTGGTTATCTCCCTGTTTGGTTGCAGCGCGCTGCTTCTTTTCACCAGTTGCTTGATTGTTAGCATGCGGTTTCGTTCCTTGGGCAGCTTGCTCATTCCCGTGCTTAGAACTAGTTTGTGGTTGCCCGTTCTCGCCCGTCGCCGTTGTTCCGGTGGCCTTTCCAGGCACGGGGGTTGGCTTACTAGAATTACCAGTCGCAGTATACACAATCGTCATTTCGGAAACATCTGTAACCCCGTCGCCGCCACCAAACACCATCTCGGGTCCGTTGTTATCATTTTGCCCGTTTTCAATTCGGGAATAGCTGTAGCCCCTAATTGCGGGAACATCAGCAACATACCTCGTTCCAGTTGCCCCGGTCGCCGTGGTAGCCGGACGAATCGCCTTCCCAGTTTGATCTACATAATGGACAATAATTTTGCCTTTGCTCACGTTCGTGGCCGCTTGCGAAACAATCGGATTAACAACAGTGGGAATAAATCCAAGCGATGCAATCGTCGTAGTCAGCATGGTAGTCACAATTAATTTTTTCGTTTTCATTAGTAGTTTGTCCTCCTCACCCCAGATTATAGCACGCTTGCTAATCACTAAATCAGAATAATTATAACCAGTCCGATTAAAATAAAAACCAGTCCACCGCAGTGAACTGGTTTTTAGCGTTATTTTGCTTGATGATTAATGTTATTCCGAGCGGTGGCGTTGCTACCAAATGGCAAGGTTTGCACCACTCCGATAATCTTATCCTTCGGGACAAAGCCCCAGTAACGGCTATCGTTTGAGACCTTTCGGTTATCCCCTAGGACAAAGTATTTATCCTTCGGAACCTTCACTACGCCCCGATCCTTCACCCAGTTGGGCGCCTGCGTTGAGAGGGAGTGGAGGTCCCAATTCCCCTTTTGCTGAGAATACTCGGTTCCCTCTGTTTGCGCGTCCTTACTGATGTAGGGTTGCTTAACGGCCTGGTCATTTACGTATAGTTGATTATTCTTAAATGCCACCGTATCACCTGGCACCGCAATGACCCGCTTCACGTAGTCGGTTCCGGCTGTCCCCAACACGCGCTTGACCGCACCGTCATTCGGAGCAGCGTTGGGATCCACGCCCGTCGCATTAAATACAATCACACTCCCCGGTTTCGGTTTGGCTTGCCGCCACACCATAATCGTCTGCCGGTCATGCAGGTTAGGATCCATTGAAGGCCCACTCACCTTTGCCACCGTGAAAAAGGTTTGCTTAATCACCAGCGCAATGGCTAAGCCCAGTACAATTGGGATCACCCAGCTTAAAATTCCTTTAAAAGTTTTCATGTCTCTACTCCTTCAGTTTAATCACGCTGTTCCTATTTTATCATTTAATGGAGATTTCGTTTTAAAAAGTTCTCCTTTTGCTGGGTAACCTCAGCGTTCAAAAAGCCAGCGGGACCATGTGGCACATCCGGCACAATGTGCACCTCAACCTGATCACTACCAATTACCGTCGCAATTTGAGCCCCTAGGTTAATGGTTTGAATGTAGGGAACCACGCGGTCCCCCGTCCCGGCGTACATTAATACCGGCACCATCTGCTGATTCAAATACGTAGCCGGATTGGCCTGTGCGTTCAATTCTGGGACATCGACGGGACGGTGCCACCCGAGCATGGCACCTTCAAAGGAATCCGCTTCGCCTGTTTCCGCAAACTTCGGTTCCTGCTTTAAAATGGCAAACTGGGCTTTCATGGCGGCCAAATCATATGGTCCGTAGGAAGCAATCACTCCGTTTACCCGGTCGCTAACCCCAAAATCGTTGCCAAAGTTACTTTGTAAATGCCCAGAACCACTGGACGCTGCCACTAACATGGCCAGCTGCGCTCCAGACGATTCCCCCATGAGAAACACGTTGTGCGGATCAAACTGGTACTCTGTAGCGTGCGCTTTGACCCACCGAACTACTGCTTTGAGCTCATACACAGGTTGGGGAAAGGGCGCCATGTAACTTAACGAGTAGTTCGGACTCACGATTGCATACCCCCGCTGGCGCAGGGCCAGTGCCCCAGCTAACTTCTGGGAACTTTTGGCGCCAAAGTAGAGGCCACCCCCGTGAATATCAATAATAACTGGAAACGGAGCAGAACCCGCATCCGGCCAGTAAACGTCTAACTGATGTCGGGCTCCCGCTGCATAGGAAAGATCAACTTGTTTGCGGTTAATCGTGGCCGTATCAGCAGGTACAAAGTGAGTTGCTCGTTCAATAAACTTTTCCATTAATCTCACGCTCCCATCTTACTGGATCAAGAAGTACGTTAATTTTAACGCATTTCACTGGTCCTTTGGTCCAATTCCGTTGAACCCCGAAGACCATTAACCTAAAAGCGTTGCATTAACCGGGCCATCAAGATGGTCAGAATTAATAAATCAGCAGAACCACCCAGACTAAGTCGCTGTGCGGCAAACTGTTCGGTCATTTGTTGTAAGGCGTTCCAATCTAACCGACCGGTGGTGTGTTTCACATGTAACATTTCCTGGGCCTGGGTCTGAACCTTACTAACAATGGCGGGGGTGCCAGCTCGTTTAATCAGATTGCTATCCCGACTATTTGCGACAATCGCGAGCAGGGCCGTCAAAATCCGTTCCTGCCGGCTGCCTGAACTGGTTAAGAAGGCGGGGAGTCCGTGCTGAAAGACGGTCGGAAAGCCAGCTTCGGCCTCGCCACGAATTCCGGTCGTTCCGTACTGCAGGTACTGCCGTTCTCCAGCCGTTAGGTGCTGCTTGTGCTGTAAATCAGCGAAGTCGGTTTGCACTAATCCAGCGGTCATTCCCCGAACGGTCGTGCTAATTGCTGCTAACTGCACTTCCGTTCCTGCTGATTGTGCCTGTGCATACCCACAGGCCGCCACCATGATTCCCAACCCAAAGATGGCGCCCTTATGGGTATTTACGTTGTTGGTCACGGTAAACATCCGCCGTTCAGCCGTCATGCCGAGGGGGCGCAGGCGTTCCATTAACGCTGGTAACGCAGTCCCGATAAAGGTCATCCCGGTTTGAAAGCACTGCGCCAGGTAGGGTTGTAGGCTTACGGCACTATCAATAAACAAATAGACGTCCATGTCCTCATGTCCCCGATTATCAACTGGATCCACCAACCCCGGCTTGGGATGGGTCACAACCTCGTCTAAGAGGGCTGCCACTGCGGTTTGACTAATGGATTCCGCGTCCTGATTCGCAATGGTTCCGGCAAGCGTTGGTTCAGTCATCTCCAAAAACCTCCGCATAAACTCGGTTAAAGTAATCCTGGAGCTCGGCGACAGAATGGGTCCGATTGCGACCACATTCCTTGGCAGGCCGGTCACAGAGAAAGCACCGGCGCGCTTGCTCACCTAACTCCTGCCGCGAGTAATGCGTCTGTGCTTGTGTGAGGACATCCGCATCAAACAACCGCCCGAGGGGTAGCTGATCTTCAAAGGCCACCGCCCGACGCTTGGCCTCCCAGCCATCAATGGCAAAAACATAGAAGGCTTCTGTCCCAGCAAGACCGGTGGTAACCACGGGCGCTTGCAGGCGGGTGACACCTTGAAACTGACGTTCTAACAGGCGTTGTCCCGCTGTAAACAACCGCTGTAACGCTGCATTAGTTTTGATGGGCCCCGGCACGTTGAGCTTGAGCGCCACCACCGTTCCGGTAGGAAACTTGGTCACCAACTCTTGTTGCCGACGCGCTCTGTGGTCTTTACTCTGCAAGACCGCTGCAATCGTTTGGGGCGTGCCCGTTGCAAACAGATCTTTCATAGGTTCTCCTTCACTAGGGTTTCCCCTTACCAGCAAAAAAAGCGGGGCTGCTTGACAGGCTCCCGCTTTTTTTGGACTAATTAGTCTTTTACTTCTTTAATGGCGTCAATAATTGAACCATCCCGGTATTCAACTAACCCAACCGTGCGGTCAGTGAATTCAAGGTCAGCTTCTTGTCCCACAATCGTTTGGGCCATGTCAGCTAATTCATCAATGGTATAGAGGTTCAAGCCCGGCACCTTCTCTAGTTCTGCCTGTAACTCTGGTCGGTTCGGGTTCACGGCAATCCCGCGTTCCGTTACTAACACATCGATGGAACTACCCGGCGTAACGGCCGTGCCCACACTCTTCACGACTGAAGGAATCCGACCCCGAACTAGCGGAGCACAGATAATCGTTAACTTCGCAGTGGCAGCATCTTGGTGTCCACCAACGGCACCCCGGATCACACCATCGGAACCGGTCAACACGTTCACGTTAAAGTCCGTATCAATTTCTAACGCACTTAAAATAGAAACGTCTAGTTGATCAACCATGGCACCCTTGTTGTCAGGGTCAGCGTACCACGAAGCGTCAATTTCTTGTTGGTTCAGGTTGTCCTTCATGGATTGGGCAGCCGTCTTATCAAAGTCCTGCACATCCATCAACTTGTCGATTAACCCTTCTTCTAATAGGTCAACCATCGGCTTGGTAATACCCCCTAATCCAAAGGAAGCGTGAATGTTCTGGTTCACCATCGCCGTCCGAAGGTAACGCGTAACCGCGAGGGCAGCTCCTCCAGAACCAGTTTGGAAGGAGAAGCCGTCTTTAAAGTACGATGAGTTCGTGATTACATCACTAACTAAGTTCGCAATCTTCAAGTTCTTCGGGTCCTTCGTGAACCGGGTTGCTCCAGAACCAATTTTATCAGGATCACCCACTTGGTCGACTTCAACCACGTAATCAACCTGCGTTTGTTTAATTGAGGCCGGCGTGTTCGGGTAGTTCACGAGGTTATCCGTCAACAAGACCACCTTATTCGCATAGTTAGCATCCATCAGGGCATACCCGAGGGAACCAAAGGCTTCATCGCCGTACATTCCGTTCGCATTTCCACACCGGTCAGCATTGGGAACTCCTAAAAAGGCCACGTCAATCTTAATGTAACCATTTTCAATGGCGCGGGCCCGACCACCGTGTGACCGAAAAATTACGGGATTTGGTAATAAACCGTGAGAAACTTGGTCCCCCAGCGTTCCCCGCATTCCAGAAGTTGTAATGTTTGTGACCGTTCCATTTTGAATGGCTTCGATGGCCACGTCATTCATAGCTCCAGTTAAAGAAGATGGTGCTAACGTGAGGTCTTTGATCCCCTGAGCCATGATTTCCTTCATCACCGTGTTGAAGACAAAGTCCCCGTTTCGGAAGTGGTGGTGAAAGGAAATCGTCATGCCGTCTTTAACGTTATCACGCACGATTTGTTTTAAATCGTTGGTAACCTTATCGTCCCCCGTTGATAACCGAACCTTCGGTGCCGTTCGTTGCACTTCCGGATGTCCGATTTCAGTCGTGGTAAATGGCTTAAAGTTTAATTTTTCTAATAAAGTACTAGGTAATTCACGCCCTAATTTATTTTCCAATGTAGTGACCCTCCTTGTCGACGATTCCAGAAGCCTTCGCTAATTTCATCACCCGTTCAGCACGTAATACCACCGGCCGGTCAACCATTTGACCGTTCATTGCGATTACCCCGGAACCAGCTTGGTGAGCGCGTTCAATGGCCGCAATCACGTTTTGGGCGTTCTTCACTTCGGTTTCACTTGGTTCAAAGACCTTGTTAATCACCGGAATTTGCCGTGGGTTAATGACAGACTTCCCGTCGTAACCCAGTTGGTGAATGAATTCGGTTTCTTCAATCAAGCCATCGACGTTGTCGACGTTCGTGTAAACCGTATCAAAGGCCGCAATGTGGGCAGCCCGTGCTGCATTAATAATCATGTTCCGGGCAAATTCCAGTTCTTTTCCACCTGGGTACCGGTGGGTTTGCATATCCGTCGTGTAATCTTCAGCTGATAGTGCCACCCCAATCATCCGGTCTGAGGCCTTCGCAATTTGACTTACGTTTAAGACCCCTTCCGCACTTTCAATGGCCGCCATAACATGGGTAGTGCCTACGGGAATCCCAAATTGAGCTTCTGCATCCGCAACCAGTTTTTCGGTAGCTTCCACCATGCCAGCATTTTCAACCTTTGGAATCCGAATTACGTCAATCCCGGCTTTAACCATGGCCTTAATATCAGCCTGGTAGAATTCCGTGTCTAGGCCGTTAATCCGCACTACTAATTCCGTATCACCATAATCAACGGTTTGTAAGGCTTCGTAGACTAAGATCCGCGCTGAATCCTTTTCAGCTAAAGACACTGAATCTTCCAAGTCAAACATGATTGAATCGGCGCCGTAAATTCCGGCATCCTTCAACATTCCCGCATTGTTACCGGGCACAAACATCATCGTTCGGCGTAAGCGATCTGGTTTAAATGTCATTAGAGTACCTCCCATGCTGGTTCGGCGTTCGTTCCGAGCGCCCGTTGTAAGGCTGTAATCGTCCGCGCTTTAATTACGCAGTCGAGGGCCCCCTGGTCAACTGCTTTAACGTTGACGTTTTCTAATCCAAAGTCCGCCACTACGGCTGCAATGGTTTGTTTGATTTCTGCTCCAAACCGTTCTTGAACGTCTGAGGTCAAATCAATTTGGACCCCATTCGTTCCCTTGCTAACGGTAATTTGAATATCAGATGATTCCAACGTGCCATCCATGGCTGTTTGTTTAATTTCCATCAATCTTCATTCCTTTCCTAATCCGCTCTTGTAATGTTGCTTTGTGGTTCGTAATGAACGTGGCGGTGGTTTCTGGAACTAAGGCGGATAAATCAGCTAACCGATCATCCTTAATTGCCATCCGCACGTCCCGCGCAGAAATGACCTTCCCATCCGTTTGCTTGCGGGGAATAATTTTCACCTGCACCGTGGGGGGGAGGACCTTTTCTAACACTTCATTATAAACGTTGGTTGTTTCTGATTGGGGTTCCGTTCCCAGATAACGCGTCTTGATCGTTAACGCCGGTGCAATCCGTTCCTTAAAGATCAACGCATCGATGGTCGTCTGGTAACGAACCCGATTCTTATCGGTCTTTAAAAAGTAGGCCGGAAAGGTCGCATAACTAACTAGGTAATCACCACCGGCGACCACGTCAACATTGGGCAAGTCGGCCGTCCCCGCCTGTACCATTTCAAACCGTTCCTGGGTGTTAAAGAGCGATTTATCGGTACTAACGACAAAGACATAGACGTGTTGACTCTGCTTAGCGGCTTCCTCCACTAGGTACCGGTGTCCACGGGTGAATGGATTAGCATTCATCACAATGGCTGAACTCGGTCCAGCAACCTTTGGGATCGCCGCTAAGTAGTCGTTAATTGACGTCGGCCCGGTTTCAAGAAAAGCGGCACTATCACTGTGCACGATTTCTTGAAAGCCAACGTGCTGAAAGCTAGCTGAATACTGGGGTTTGGTAAACACGAACACGTGAAAAATCCCCCGTTGCCCTAGGTTCGTCAGTAACGTTGACACGATCTGGTTGAAATAAGCCCCGTTGCCGTCCGCCGTGTGGCTGACCCCAATGTACTTCAGCACGTTTTCCGAGGACGACCCCGTGGCCACCAGCTGGTTTCCAACAAAGATCCCAATCGTCTCATCCACGGGATCCACTTCGTTCGCCGTAAAGTTCGCAATGCCCAGTCCTGCTAAGAACTGCCGCCACTGCTCAAATTCTGCCGGTTGCTGCAGGTTAATCTCCCTGATGTCTGTCTCCATGGTCGACCCCTACTGCTTTAAATTTTCGATGGCACTTGAAACGGTTTTAACCACCCCTGCATCAAACACTCCTGGTACAATTTCATCCGCAGTTGGCGTTTCAATCATGCCGGCGATGGCCTTTGCAACTACCTCTTCAATGCTAAACGTCACCTGTTTTATCCCACTGGCGAGCAAGCCCTTGAACAAGCCTGGGAATACCAAAATGTTATTAACCTGGTTTGGGTATTTGCTAGAACCAGTTGCTACTACGGCAGCTCCCGCTTGTTTAGCAACGTCTGGATCAATTTCTGGCACTGGATTGGCGAGGGCAAAGATAATCGGATCCTGCGCCATGCGCCGCACTTGGTCAGCACTCAAAACGTCTGCCACGGACAGTCCGATAAAGACATCCTGACCATCAATCACGTCATCGAGCGTTGCTCCGTCCGTTCCGTTCAATTCTTTAGCTAAGCCAGTTTGATAGGCGTTGTAGTTGGAACTGTCTGGGTGCACTACGCCATCAACGTCCACGAGGGTGATGTGCTTGATTCCAACGGCATTTAATAACTTGGCCGTGGCAATTCCAGAGGCTCCGGCCCCATTAACCACAATCTTCAGGTCCGTCAGGGACTTTTTAACAACCTTGGCAGCGTTAATTAAGCCTGCCAGGATCACAATGGCAGTTCCTTCTTGATCATCATGATAGACCGGAATGTCTAGTTCCTGACTTAACCGTTCTTCCAGTTCAAAACACTTCGGAGCAGCAATGTCTTCGAGGTGAATCCCCGCAAATGATTGCGAAATGGCCTTTAGATGGGCCGCAATTTGGGCCGCACTATCCTGTTCAACCGCAAGTGGCAGGGCATTTACATTCGCCAAATCTTTATACAACAAGGATTTCCCTTCCACCACGGGCAACCCAGCGCCGCCCCCGATGTTCCCCAGTCCGAGGACCGCAGAACCATCGGTGACCACGGCAACCAACTTCCCACTCATGGTGTAAACATCCTTGAGGTTTGGGTCCTTTTCAATGGCTTTGGACACCTGCGCTACACCGGGCGTATAAGCGAGCGCTAACTCCTCTTTATTATCGACGGGAAATTCCCCTTCGATTCCTAAGACTCCAGTATGTGCTTTGTGTATTTGAAATACATCTTCTGCCATGGAAGTCCTCCATTCTCATTCAATATTTAGTAGCAATTCAATTGCTATTATACCCACTTTGTGAGCGATTTTCCAAACCGAATTACGCGGGTAAACTTGTTAAAAACTTCACCAACTCCGCGTTGAAACGCCGGGGTTGTTCCGCCATTACCAAGTGCCCAGCCTGACTGATCACAACGGCGGTCACGTGCTCCGACATTCCGGCTACGACTGCTCCCATTTCGGGCGCAAAAAACGGGGATTCCTGCCCGCTGACAATGAGCAGCGGGCACTCCAGGTGCGTGATGATGTCCCGCCAATCCTGAGTTGCGTGGTCAATTAACAGGGGATAGTTCAACTCCGCATCGTAGGGAGCCTGCTTTTTTAAACTTTGTAACTTAGTAAACAAAGTTTCATCAAAATTCGTATAGGTCGACTTCCCAAGGGGACGCTTTAAGACTTCGTGAAAGTCCTCCCAGGTCAGGTCCTTAAAGCCCCACTTCCAGGTGGCATCATTAATCATTTTAGGACTTTGATCCACATCAACGACCGCCCGAACGTTTTTTGCTCCGTATAACGATAGATACGCGAGCATGGTGGACGCCCCCATCGAATTCCCCATTAAAACGGGCTGGGTTAACTGTAATTGTGCAATTAATTCGAACAGATCAGCGGCGTGCCGACTAATCCGTAACCCCTTGCTCGTATGTTCTGACTGTCCCTGGTTACGGGCGTCAACGTTAATCACCCGATAGTGGTGCGCCACTAAGGTCTTAATCGTGGCTTCCCAGTATTCCTTATAGGCCCCAATTCCCGATAGGATTACCACCGGGGGATCACTTGGTTCACCCTGGTCATCATAAACTAACTCCACGTGGTCATTTGTATAAAATTTCATGTTGCACTCCCTTTCGAACGCTCCGGTTGCTCGTTTCTATCATAACAAAAAAGCCCCAGCACGCGCTGAGACTAATGGTTATTCGGTTTTTGCTTATCGGATTTTTGCTTATTGGGTTTTGGCAATTCGACCCTGTTGAATGTAGACCCCTAGGATGGCAATGTCCGAAGGATTAACCCCACTAATCCGTGCCGCTTGGGCAATTGTGGTTGGTTGAATCTCCTTCAGCTTCTGCTTCCCTTCGGTGGCAATCCCATCGATGGCATCATAGTCAATGTTAGCCGGAATCTTCTTGGCTTCCATCCGTTTTAACTTCGCAACCCGGTCTTCTTCTTTTTTGATGTAGCCCGCGTACTTAATTCGAATGGAGACCTGCTCAATTACTTCGGAGGTCAGTTCCGTGGGCGCGGCCGGGATAAATTCCAACAGTTTTTGGTAATCAACGTACGGGCGGCGAAGGAACTGAGCTGCTCCAATTCCATCTTGGAGTGGCTTATCCCCGTGGGCGGTTACAAACTCATTGACCGCGGCGCTTGGTTTAATGCGCAACTGGTCTAAGCGCTTGATTTCAGCATCAATTGCTTCCCGTTTGGCGACAAAGGCTTCGTACCGTTGGTCGTCAATCAACCCTAACTCATGACCGAGGGGTGTCAGGCGGAGATCCGCGTTGTCATTTCGTAACAAGAGCCGGTACTCTGCCCGACTGGTCAGGAGCCGATACGGTTCGTTGGTGCCCTTCGTTACCAAATCATCCAGCATCACGCCGATGTAGGCATCTGAGCGTTGTAAAACAACCGGGTCGCGGCCCTGTAACTTCCGGGCGGCGTTAATCCCCGCCATCAACCCCTGAGCAGCTGCTTCTTCGTAGCCGGAAGTTCCGTTCGTTTGCCCCGCCGTGAACAGTCCGTTAATTTGCTTACTTTCCATGCTCGGTTTCATCTGTTGGGGCGGAATCACATCGTACTCAATCGCATACCCGGGGCGCATCATTTGGGCCTGTTCTAAGCCCTTGATGGTGTGTAACATCTCCTGTTGCACTTCCTCTGGAATAGAAGTTGACATGCCATCAACGTACCATTCGGCTGTTCGACGCCCTTCTGGTTCCAAAAAGACCTGGTGGCGATCCTTATCCGCAAACCGAACCACTTTATCTTCGATTGACGGACAGTACCGGGGCCCGACGGAATCAATGACCCCGTTAAACATGGGAGCCCGATCGAGATTATCCCGCACCAACTGGTGGGTCGTTGGATTCGTGTAGGTTAGCCAACAAGAAACCTGTTCACTCCGGGGCAGGTAGTCCTGATCAGACGTTAGAAAACTAAAGTGATGTGGTTGGTCATCGCCGGGTTGTTCTTCCAGTTCCGAGTAGTCAATCGTATTCCCATTAACCCGCGGGGGCGTTCCGGTTTTAAAACGTTCAAAGTGAAAGCCCTTGTGTTCCAAGTTTTCGGAGAGCTTGATTGATGGAAGCGTGTTATTCGGACCAGACGAATACCGCAGTTCCCCGATGTAAATCTGACCTCTTGCTGAAGTTCCCGTTGCTAAGACCACGGCTCCCGCTCGATAAATCGCTCCCGTATTGGTTACTACGCCCGTGACCGTCCCGTCGTCTACTAACAAATCATCAACGACGGCCTGGCGTAACGTCAAGTTGGGTTCATTTTCAATGGTTTGTTTCATGGCTTCATGATACGCATGCTTATCGGCCTGAGCGCGCAAGGCTTGCACGGCTGGTCCCTTCCGGGTGTTTAGCAACCGCATCTGAATGTAGGTTTTATCAATGTTTTTGCCCATTTCGCCCCCGAGGGCATCGATTTCTCGGACAACCGTTCCCTTGGCTGGTCCCCCCACTGAGGGGTTACATGGCATAAAGGCGACCATCTCGAGACTAATCGTCAGTAAGAGCGTGGTCTGCCCCATCCGAGCAGCTGCCAGGGCTGCTTCACAACCAGCATGCCCAGCTCCCACCACTACTACGTCATAGGAACCTGCCTCGTAACGTTGCTGCACGTCGGTTGCTTGGATCACCGGTTTTTGTGTCATGTGTGTTTCCTCCCATCAACGTTTGTTTCATGTGAAACATCGTTATTTTCCAATACAAAATTGTTCAAAGAGTTGATCCATTAATTCTTCATCATAGTTATCCCCGGTAATTTCTCCGAGCAGTTCCCACGCCCGCTGTAAGTCAATCTGGGCAATATCAACCGGCAACCCAGCAGTAAGACCACTAATTACGGTGGTTAATGCATCTAGGGCTTGCTGTAACAGGCTGATATGGCGGGCGTTCGTAACCATGACATCCGTTTGTTGACGGCTAATTCCATCGGTAAAGAACAGTTTCGCAATGATGGTTTCGAGTGGTTTCGTCCCATCTTCTGTCACCGTAGAGGTCTTAATCACCGCCGTTTGCTCATCATCTGGAAGGTCTGATGGAGTGATGCGCGCGGGCAGATCCGTTTTGTTCAACAGGATAATCCGCTTCGTGTGTGCCGTCGCATCCAATAATTCCTGGTCGGCAGCCGTCAACGGTTCACTCGCATTTAAGACCACTAAGACCAAATCGGCTTGTTCAATCGCGGCCCGGGAGCGTTCCACCCCAATTTTTTCCACCTGATCCGTGGTTTCATGAATGCCGGCGGTATCAATTAAGTGGAGCGGAACCCCAGCTACGTTCACATATTCATCTAGTACATCACGAGTCGTGCCGGGAACGTCGGTTACAATCGCTTTTTCCTCGTGCAGTAAGCGGTTTAACAAACTCGATTTGCCCACGTTCGGCCGGCCGACAATCGCCGTATTTAATCCATCACGAAGCACCTTCCCCTGTTCAGCAGTGGCTAACAGCGACTGGATTTTCGCTTTGATTGCTTCAGAGCGCTCTAACATTAACTGACTGGTAACCTCTTCCGCCCCGTCGTATTCGGGATAATCAATGTTAACCTCGACGTTTGCTAAGATGTCGACGATTGACTGGCGCAACTTCTTAATCACGGCCGACAAATTACCATCCAGCTGGTTTAACGCGGCCTTGCGGGCAGTATCCGTCTTAGCTTCAATCAGATCCATCACCGCTTCTGACTGGGACAAATCAATCCGACCGTTTAAAAAGGCGCGTTTGGTAAATTCACCGGGTTCCGCCAGTCGGGCCCCGTTGCGCAGCACGAGTTGCAAAATTTGGTTCGTCACTTGCAACCCCCCGTGACAGTTAATCTCCACGACGTCCTCACAGGTGTAGGTTTTGGGGGCCCGCATCACAGACACCATCACTTCGTCAATCTCTCGTTGTTCAGCCTGTGGGTCCACAATATGACCATAGTTAATCGTATCCGTGGCGACTTGGCTGAGGTCTTTGCCCCGGTAAATTTGCTGGGCAATCGCCAGCGCCTCGCTCCCGCTTAACCGGACAATCGCAATTCCACCAACCCCAGGGGGCGTTGAAATTGCAGCAATCGTATCATAATCAGTTGTCATTAATGGCATCGTGGTACTCCTTTCTGGAGGCTGATCCTCCCTTGCTGTGCCAGTTCGTTCAGACACAAAAAAAGTACCCACCCCAACCGCACAGCGAATTAGGATAAAGTACTTTCACTACTTTATCGACCATCTTTCATTAATTTAATTATAGCGGGCGGGCGCCCATTGTCAATTTAAAGCTACTTGGAGGCAATCACGACTTCCCGGTTCGGTTCATTCCCGACCGAATACGTAATTAACCCATCAAAATCCTCTAACGCCATGTGAATCTGTTTGCGTTCAAACGCTGGCATAGCGTCTAAATGGACTGGTTGCCCCGTCGATTGCACGTTCCGGGCCGTTTTGCGGGCCAGGTCCGTTAAAATCTGTTCCCGGCGTTCCCGGTAGTTAGCCGTA
Organism: Fructilactobacillus myrtifloralis; assembly: GCF_024029335.1. NCBI lineage: Bacteria > Bacillati > Bacillota > Bacilli > Lactobacillales > Lactobacillaceae > Fructilactobacillus > Fructilactobacillus myrtifloralis. The sequence goes on from NZ_CP097116.1 coordinate 947,430, forward strand.
TCCAAACTAACCTCGACGTAGTTAACCCCGTGGTTCGTTAAATAAAATTCACAAAGTTGCTGGAGCGCGTTAATGGTCCGACCGTGCTTTCCAATTAACAGCCCCTCTTTATCAGTTTCGCAATTAATGTAAACGTGTTTACTGTTGGGCATTTCAACCTCTAAGGTTGCGTTAATGTCCATTTCATGTAGGACGTTTTGCAAGTACTGGCCCAGTTCCTTCACAACGGCGAAGTTGCGCTCAAACCGGTCTGGTCTTGGTTGGTGAGCGGGTTGCTTCGTGGGATCCGAATCCCGCTTGGCGGGTTGGGGCTTCGCTGCTTGGTCGCCGGGACGGGGAGTAACTAAGACCCGCGCTGGTTGTTTAAACAAGCCGAAAAAGCCCGCCGTTGGTTGTTGTAAAATTTCGATATTTGCTTCGTTTTTAGTAAGGTTTAATGCCATTAACCCTGCGTTAATGGCTGCTTCTAGAGTTGTGCCTTCGTATTTTGGCATGTTCGTTATCTCCTAGTTAATAATTGACCCCTGCTAGCATAGCACAAACTCCCACGCGGAGTAATCACTTTCGGAAATTTAATCGACTAAATTTTACACAACTAACTATTTTAGCTAAAAAAAGGGAACGGAGCCGTAGCTTCGTTCCCTTTTTACTTGGTTTATCGTTTCCGGTGACTCTTTTTGGCGCGTTTCATTGCTTTTTGAATTTCCCGTTCATGTTGCCGCTGTGCCTGCTGCTTTTCGGTGCGTTCTCGTTGCAACTTCCATGGATTTTGCAAAATCAAGGTTTGCACCACTTGGAAGGCATTCGTAACCACCCAGTACAGTGACAAGGCCGATGGTACGTTCAAGGCGGTAAAGAAGATTACCAGCGGCATTACCACCGTCATAATCATCGTGGTTCCGTTTGTCTCTGGTTGCGACTTCATCGCTAACCACGAACTCAGGAAGGTGAAGACCGCTGCTAGAATCGGCAAAATAAAGTACGGATCCCGACTCCCTAATTGGAGCCAGAGGAAGTGCCCCGTTTTCAACGCCGGCGTCCGCCAAATGGCTTGGTAGAGCGCAAAGATGATCGGCAACTGCACAATCAACGGAAGCATGCTGGCAAAGGGGTGAACCCCGTTTTCCTTATAAAGCTCCTTTTGCGCTGCTTGCAACTTCATCATGGTCTCAGTATCACGAGAGGAATACTTCTTTTGCAAAGCTTTGAGTTGGGGTTGCAACTCGTTCATTTCCTTCATGTTTTTGGTTTGGTAGACCATGAGCGGCAGGATTAAAATTCGGATTACAATGGTAAACAGAATAATCCCAATTCCGTAGTTATTATCAAAGGCTTTGGATAGCCAAATAATCGCTCTGGAGAAATTATAAACAATCAAGCCATCCCAAATCCCCGTGCTATGACTGTTTACGGGTGCGTTGCTACAAGCCGTCAACATTAATCCTAAGCTCGCCACTAGCAGGGTAGTGGCAATTTTTTTCCACTTTTTCACTTTTCTTCCTCACAATCATCCGGATTCAATAGTTTCGCTAACTTCAAAACGTGAGTCAAACTTGCTTTGACATCCGCCATCGATAACCCATCCGCCCGCGGGCGCGCAATCACCAGAAAATCAACGTCCGAACGTAACTGGGGCTTTAACTCCGTGAGCGTTTGGCGAACCCGGCGCTTAACCCAGTTGCGGTGAACGGCGTTTCCGATCTTTTTCCCAACTGAGATCCCCACCCGAAAATGGGGCTGTCCCGGTTTCTCTAATTGATAAATGACAAACTGGCGGTTAGCAACCGACCGGTGCGCATCAAAAACTTGTTGAAACTCGGCTTCCTTTTTTACTCGATATGATTTTCTCATCCGTGCACTCGTCTCCAATAATCATATTTTACATAATAAAAAAGGCCACCGACTGGTCAGTGGTCTATGCAGATAATACTTTTCTACCTTTTTGACGGCGACGTGCTAAAACTTTACGGCCGTTTTTAGTATTCATACGTGCCCGGAAACCATGAACCCGGTTACGGTGACGTTTCTTAGGTTGGTAAGTTCTTTTCATTACGAACCCTCCTTACTGTTTAATTAACATTCGCATTTTAAGTAATACTAATCGTATTTCTTTCCAATGATAACACAAAACCCGTGACGCGCAAATAGCAATTTTTGCAACCGCACCTAACGTTCTGTGGATTTTTAAAAAAGTTTCATACGTTCCCCCTGTGAATTGTTGTGGATAACCTCACAGGAGATGCACAAGCTTTTCCTCAAGAAATCCACAAATAAACCACCTGTTCAAAATTTTATCCACAAGCTGTTGATAATTTAAAATAAGAGCTTAAATCCTTGTTGTAACAGCAAAAAGTTATTAACAGCCAGTTGTGATTTTACAGCACATTTTAGTTATCCACCAAGTTATCAACACACCTGTGGAAAAGTTATAAACTAACTGTGAAACATTTATACACAGGTTTAATAACCCTGTGGAAAACTATGAAACTGCGTGCTAAAATACGGCTATGTTTTAATCAGAGGAGGTTCGCATTCCATGAATCACACCGAACTATGGAATCAAATTAAAGCCAAATTTAAGGAAAATCCTAAATTTGACGAAAATACGTATGCTACTTGGATCAACTCCGTTACCCCAATTTCATACGATGGTCACGTCTTAACCCTCGAACTTCCAACTGCGCTGCACCGCGACTACTGGGAACGCCAGTTAAAATCAACGTTCATTGAATACGCCTATGCGGTTACCCAAACGGATGTCCGGCCCAATTTAGTTTTAAAGGGAGAAACCGGCCCAAACACCGACAATCTTGCGCAGTTTCAGCAAAATCACGCCAAGCCAACTACCCCGCACATTGATCCCCACCTGAATCATCATTACACTTTCGATACCTTCGTGATTGGGCAGGGAAATCAAATGGCGCACGCCGCGGCCCTCGCGGTTTCTGAAGATCCCGGCAAGGTTTACAATCCGTTGTTCTTCTATGGTGGCGTTGGACTAGGAAAAACCCACTTAATGCAGGCGATTGGTAACAAAGTTTTAAAGACGCATCCCAATGCCAACGTTAAGTACGTTACCACGGAAAAATTTACCAATGACTTCATTGATGCCCTGCAAAACAACAAAATGCAGGAATTTCGGCGGGTATATCGCAACGTCGATTTACTATTAGTCGATGACATCCAGTTCCTTGCTAATAAAGAGGGAACCCAGGATGAGTTCTTTAATACTTTTAACGCCCTTTACGAAGAAAACAAACAAATCGTGATGACGGCCGACCGGCTCCCGAACGAAATTAACTCGCTCACGGATCGCTTAGTTTCCCGATTTAAATGGGGATTATCGGTTGACATTACGGCGCCCGATTTGGAAACCCGGGCCGCCATTCTAAGGGCTAAGGCTCAGTCTGAGGGACTCCAAGTCGACGATAACATCATGAGTTACATCGCCAGTCAAATTGATTCAAACGTCCGGGAACTAGAAGGCGCGCTCTCCCGCATTAAAGCCTTTGCCGATTTAAAGCAGGAACCAGTGACCATGGACCTCGTTTCCGAAGCGCTGAAACCCCTAAAACTCAACAAGGAAAAGAGTGCTCTCACCCCCGAAACGATCATGAAAGTGACCGCGTCCTATTACCACGTCACGGTTAAGGATCTGAAGGGGAAAAAGCGGGTGAAAGCCATCGTCATTCCGCGGCAGGTCGCCATGTATCTCTGTCGGGAACTCACCGATAATTCCCTCCCCAAAATCGGAGAAGCTTTCGGGGGCAAGGATCACACCACGGTAATTCATGCGCACGAAAAGATTACTAAAATGGCTGCCTCCGATGCCGAACTCCAAAAACAAATTGCCGATTTAAAAACGGAAATCCGGCACTAACGAGCGGGGGCGTAAGTACCTTTGGAAAAATGGTATAATGCTAGTTGTGGATAAATATTAAAAAACGAGGCCACTTACCAACAAACTTATCCACAGTGGATAACTGATTAACCAACTTACTATTTAGGAGTTATCCACAGAAATCACAGGCCCTACTACTACTACGATTTTTGTTTTAATTAATTAAATTAACCCACCGGCCCTTAAGGAGGAACTGAAGTATGCAATTTTCCATTAATCGACTTTCGTTTATTAAAGCCTTAGGAATTGTTCAACGAGCCATTTCAACCAAAACAACGATTCCCATCCTTACCAACTTGATGATTGATGTTTCCAACAGCAACATTCAATTAACGGGTAGTAATGCTGACATTTCCATTCAAACCACGATTAGTGGGGATAATCCAGATCATGAATTAACCATTAGTTCCACTGGGAAAATCACCCTGCCCGCTCGGTTCTTTAGTGAAATCGTGAAAAAGCTCCCAGATCGGGAACTCTCAGTGGAAGTCGGTGATAACTTCCAAACCACCATTAAGTCCGGAAATTCTGAGTTTACAATTAATGGACTGGATGCCAATGGATACCCACACTTACCTGAAGTTGATAGCGAACATCCCATTCACCTTCCCGCTGAAATTTTTCGGGAAGTCATCGGCCAAACTGTAATCGCAGTTTCTAAGCAAGAAAGCCGCCCGATTTTGACTGGAGTGCACTTTACGTTAGATCACAATCAGTTACTGGCCGTTTCCACCGATAGTCACCGGCTGAGCCAACGGAACGTGGAGTTACCCAAGGAAGCCGAAGGTGACTATAACGTGGTTATCCCTGGCGAAAGTCTGAAAGAATTAGCTCGGATGTTAGACGGGGAAACGAATGCCATTGACATGCATTTGTCAGAAAATCAGGTGCTCTTTACCTTTGGGTCGACCCGGTTTTACTCCCGACTCCTTGAGGGAAATTATCCAGATACCTCGCGGCTGGTCCCAACTTCCTCAGAAACCCAGGTCAAGTTTGCAGCCACTGACCTACTCGCTGCCGTAGAACGGGCATCCTTGCTGTCCCATGAATCCCGCAACAACGTCATTAAATTTACAATTAAGCCTGCTGATCAAGTTGTAACGATCACGGGGAACTCTCCAGACGTAGGGAAGGTGGAAGAAGAGTTAACGCCCGCTGCCATTAGTGGGGCGGACTTGGAAATTTCGTTTAATCCGGATTACATGAAAGAAGCCCTCCGCGTCTTTGGTCCGATTGACGTTGAAATCGCCTTTACTTCGGCCTTACGACCGTTTACGATTACCCCGGCCGATAACCAAACGAACTTTATTCAACTGATCACTCCCGTACGAACCTTTTAACCTAAAATCGCACTAAAAGCCCATAATTTAGTTTATGGGCTTTTTTGGTGCTTTAACGGTTTAAATGTCTAAATGGCCTGAACGGGCTGAAACGGCTTATAAATGCGAGCTGGGTGTACTTTTTGAATTTTAAAGGTTATAATTAGAAGTAACGAAAGCAGGTGGCAAGATGAAAAAAGAGGTTTTAATTACAACGCCGTACGTGACGTTAGGCCAATTGCTTAAAATGGAAAATGTGATCGCTTCAGGCGGACAAGCAAAGTTGTTTTTACGCGAAAAAACCGTTTATCTAAATGATGAACCAGAAAACCGACGCGGAAAGAAGCTGTACGACGGTGATGTCGTCCGGGTTCCCGAGGTGGGTTTGTTTTTTATTAAGGCAAAGTAGGCCATTACATGCGGATTGACGAACTAAAACTGCGAAATTTTCGTAATTATGAACGACTCGACGTCGCTTTTGCACCCGGCGTCAATGTTTTGATTGGGGAAAACGCGCAGGGCAAAACGAACCTCTTGGAGGCGATTTACGTCTTAGCGTTAGCCCGCAGTCATCGCACTTCCAATAACCGAAATTTGATTACATGGGAGCACAAAACGGCCTCCCTGTGGGGTCAGATTCGGCGTGCGACCGGGTCCACTCAGTTGGAACTGCGGCTTAACCCGAGTGGAAAGCAGGCAAAGGTCAATCACATTGAACAGGCGAAGCTCTCGACTTACGTGGGACAGTTAAACGTGATTTTGTTTGCCCCAGAGGATCTAAAACTCGTTAAGGGTGCGCCACAGGTACGCCGGCGGTTCATGGATATTGAATTTGGGCAGATGAGTAACCGGTATTTATACAACGTGAGTCAGTACCGCCGGATTTTGAAACAGCGCAATGCGTACCTCCGCCAGTTGCACTTTCAAACAGCACACGATCGGGTGTACCTCACGGTTTTATCGGATCAGTTAGCTGCCTACGCTGCAGAAATCATTTTTCAGCGCGTGCAACTGTTGCGACGTTTGCAACACTGGTCGCAAGCATTGCATGCTGAAATTTCGCAGCATCGCGAGGAGTTGCAGTTTCGTTACTCAACGGCGCTTCCGCGGGAGCAACTTACAAGTGTTGACATGATTTATCAGGCCCTGTTGCAAAAGTTTGCGGATAATCAGGAAAAAGAAATTCAGCAGGGGACGACCCTTTACGGACCGCAGCGGGATGATCTCCGGTTTTTGGTTAATGGCAAGGACGTGGCGACCTTTGGATCACAGGGACAGCAGCGGACTGCAGCCCTGGCCACTAAACTGGCGGAAATTGATTTGATGAAGGATGAAACGGGGGAGTACCCGGTCTTGCTCTTAGACGACGTCTTGTCGGAACTAGATGATATCCGGCAAACCCATTTGTTGACGGCAATTCAAAATAAAGTGCAGACGTTTTTAACGACAACTAGTCTGAGTGGGGTGTCAGCGGAGTTAATTCATGATCCCCGCTTGTTCCACATTCACGGCGGAAAGATTGACCAGTAGGAGGATGAACATGGCAGAGCATTCGAATGAGACAAAGGCAGAACGAGCAAATGAGTATGATGCGAGTCAAATTCAAGTCCTAAAGGGACTGGAAGCGGTGCGGAAACGGCCGGGAATGTACATTGGTGCGACTAATTCACAGGGACTTCATCACCTCGTGTGGGAAATTGTCGATAATGGAATTGATGAGGCGCTCGCCGGCTTTGCCGACCAAATTGATGTTGTCATTGAAAAAGATAACAGCATCACGGTAACGGATAACGGTCGGGGGATCCCGGTTGACCAACAAAAAGAAACCGGTAAATCCGCACTAGAAACGGTGTATACCATCCTGCACGCCGGCGGAAAGTTCGGCGGTGGCGGTTACAAGGTTTCTGGTGGATTGCACGGAGTTGGGGCCTCAGTGGTTAACGCGCTCTCAGAAAACCTCTCTGTGGAGGTGACTCGGAACGGGAAACGCTATTACATGGACTTCGTGCGCGGTCACGTGCAGACGCCCTTGAAAGTAATTGGAACTGCTCCAGCTGAGGCCCACGGAACGAAGGTTCACTTCTTACCAGATCCCGATATTTTTACGGAAACCACGGTTTATGACATGGAAACCCTGACGACCCGGATTCGGGAGTTAGCGTTTCTAAATAAGGGACTACGGATCACGATTAAGGATAACCGGCAGGAACCGCCCGTTGAACACGATTTTCATTACGAGGGCGGGATTCGGCATTACGTGGAATACCTAGACCGGGATCGAGCACCGCTGTTTCAGGATCCCATTTACGTGGAAGGGGTCGAAAATGACATCACGGTGGAAGTTTCGCTGCAATATACCGATGACTACCACAGTACGTTAAAAACCTTTACGAATAACATTAATACCTACGAAGGTGGAACCCACGAAGAGGGCTTTAAGCAAGCGTTGACGCGGATCATTAACGTCTACGCCCGCAATAACCACCTGCTTAAGGATAACGAGGATAACCTTACGGGACCGGATGTCCGTGAGGGGTTAACGGCCGTTGTGAGTGTTAAACATCCGGATCCGCAATTTGAAGGCCAGACCAAGACGAAGTTGGGAAATTCGGACGCCCGGACGGCTACTAATCACGTCTTTAGCCAGGAATTTGCGAAATTCATGGACGAACATCCGCAAGTGGCCAAAGAAATCGTGCAAAAAGGGTTACTGGCAGCCAAGGCACGGTCAGCAGCCAAACGAGCTCGGGAAGTCACCCGGAAGAAAAGTGGGCTAGAAATTAACAGCCTCCCGGGGAAACTTGCAAACAATACCAGTAAAGATCCCGCCATTTCAGAATTGTTCATCGTCGAGGGGGACTCGGCCGGCGGCTCTGCTAAGCAAGGACGATCTCGGTTAACCCAGGCAATTCTACCCATTCGGGGGAAAATCTTGAACGTGGAGAAAGCCACCATGGATCGGATTTTAGCCAACGAGGAAATTCGGTCGTTATTTACGGCGATGGGAACGGGCTTTGGCGAAGAGTTCGACATTACGAAGGTGAACTACCACAAGTTAATCATCATGACCGATGCCGATGTCGATGGTGCCCACATTCAAACCCTGTTATTAACCTTAATTTACAATTTCATGCGGCCGATGATTGATAAGGGCTACGTGTACATTGCCCAACCACCGCTCTATCGGGTGCGGCAGGGGAATAAGTTCCAACGCTACATTGACTCGGATGAGGAACTACAACAATTGTTGAGTTCGCTGCCCGCTGCTCCGAAACCGCAAATTCAACGGTACAAAGGGTTAGGAGAAATGGATGCCGAACAGTTGTGGGAAACCACGATGAATCCGGCTAACCGACGCCTGCTCCGGGTAACGTCTGACGATGCTGCCGCCGCAACGGAGGCCTTTCAGATGTTGATGGGAGAAAAAGTGGGTCCCCGGCGGCAATTTATCGAAGAGAATGCTAAGTTTGTTGAAAACCTGGATGTTTAACTTTGTTTCATGTGAAACAACCGGAAAAAGAGTTACCTAGAGGGAACGGAGGCAAGTTACTTGGCTAACGAAATGGAAACGCCAGAAACTAGAATAACCAACGTCGAATTGTCGAAAAAAATGAAGTCCTCATTTTTGGACTATGCCATGAGTGTGATTGTGGCGCGGGCGCTACCAGACGTTCGGGATGGCTTAAAGCCCGTGAACCGGCGGATTTTGTACGGGATGGATCAACTCGGAGTGACACCCGATAAGCCCTACAAGAAGTCTGCCCGGATCGTTGGGGACGTGATGGGGAAGTATCACCCCCACGGGGATAGCTCCATTTACGAGGCAATGGTGCGGATGGCACAGGAATTTAGCTACCGCTACCTGCTGGTGGACGGACACGGAAACTTTGGCTCCGTCGACGGGGACGGCGCCGCTGCCATGCGGTATACCGAAGCCCGTTTAAGCAAGATTTCACTAGAAATGTTGCGGGATTTGAACAAGGATACTGTTGACTTTGCCCCGAACTACGACGGCACGGAACGGGAACCAGTGGTCCTCCCGGCCCGGATTCCGAACCTGTTGCTAAATGGAGCAACCGGAATTGCGGTGGGGATGGCCACGAATATCCCGCCGCATAATTTAAGTGAGGTCATCTCGGCCATTCACTTGCTGATGAAAAAACCAGAAGCTACGGTCAACGAATTGATGGAAGTGCTACCTGGTCCTGATTTTCCAACCGGAGGCATCGTAATGGGGAAATCGGGGATTCGCCATGCCTATGAAACGGGGCACGGGAACATCGTGGTGCGGGCTAAGGTCGATATCGAAGAGGACCGCCATGGAAAACAAACCATCGTTGCAACCGAGTTACCGTACATGGTTAACAAGGCAAAGTTAATTGAACGAATTGCGGACTTAGTTCGGGATAAACGCATTAACGGGATTACGGCAATTAATGACGAGTCCGACCGGGAAGGAATGCGGATCGTTATCGAAGTGCGCCGGGATGCCAGTGCCGAAGTGGTACTTAACAACCTCTACAAGATGACGTTGATGCAAACTTCGTACAGCTTTAATATGCTGGCAATTATTGACGGAGCGCCCAAGGTTTTGAGCCTCAGAGAGATTTTGAATAGCTACTTGGACTACCAAGTAGACGTCATTACCCGGCGGACACGCTTTAACCTGAAAAAAGCGGAAGCTCGGGCCCACATTTTAGCCGGATTGCTGGTGGCGTTAGACCACATTGACCAAGTAATTCAGATCATTCGGAGTTCCAAAACGGGTGAGATTGCCAAGCAACAGTTGATTGATAACTTTGCGTTAGACGACAAACAGGCCCAGGCCATTTTAGACATGCGGTTGGTTCGGTTAACCGGACTAGAACGCGGAAAAATCACCGATGAACACCAAAAGTTATTGGAACAAATTAACGACTACCGGGATATTTTAAATAGTCACGACCGGGTCACAGACATCATCTATAACGAGTTGTTAGAGACGCAAAAGAAGTTTGGGGATGCCCGGCGGACGGAATTGATGGTGGGAGAAATTACCAGCATCGAGGACGAAGATCTCATCGAGGCCAAGAATGTCACCATTACGTTAACGCACAACGGGTACATCAAGCGGATTCCAACCGATGACTTTAAGGCCCAGAACCGTGGTGGCCGTGGAATTAAGGGAATGGGTGTGAACCAGGATGATTTCATTGAACACTTACTGGCCGGTTCCACGCATGACCAACTGCTGTTTTTCACCACGGCGGGGAAGGTGTACAGCCTAAAGGCCTATGAAGTCCCGGAATACGGACGCTCGGCGAAAGGAATTCCGATCGTCAACCTCTTGCAACTGGGTGAACACGAAAAGATTCAAACCGTCTTAGACATTAGTGATACAGAAGACGTTGCTCACAAGGACCTCTTCTTTACGACGAAGCTGGGAACGGTCAAACGGACCCCGTTAGCTGAGTTTGTCAACATCAGAAACAACGGGCTCAAGGCCATTAACCTGCGGGACACGGATGAAGTAATCAAGGTTTCGTTAGTAAGTGAAACCGATGATGTCATCATTGGAACGCACGCGGGCTACGCTGTGAGTTTTAAGGTCAATGCCGTTCGGTCAATGGGCCGCTCTGCCACTGGAGTTCGGGGTGTGAAACTCCGGGACCAGGATTACGTAATTGGTGCTGACGTGCTGGTTCCTGGTGGAGATGTGTTTGTAATCTCCGAAAAGGGGTACGGAAAACGGACTCCAATTGACCAGTATCCAATTAAAGGCCGGGGCGGTAAGGGAATTAAGACGTCCAACGTTACTGAGAAAAACGGACCAGTGGTTGGTCTGGGGGTTGTTCTCGGCGATGAAGACATCATGTTAATTACCGACCAGGGAGTTATGATTCGGTTCGCAACGGAAAACGTTTCGGAAACGGGCCGGGCAACCATGGGGGTTCACCTGATTCGGATTGATGAAGATTCGAAGGTGGCCACGATGGCGATCGTCACGAAAACGGATGATGAACCGACTACTCCGGTAGCAAGTGCACCAGCAACTGATGATGAATAAATAAAAAAAGAAAAAAAGATGCCATGGTGGCATCTTTTTTTACGTAGTTAACTAAGTATCGGTAAATCGCATTCGTGGATTGTCAACGGACCCAAGCAATGCTATAATGTAAAGCTGTAGATTGACACTGAGTCAAACTGCAACCCTTGCCCTTCAAATCGTTGGAGGGCCGAAAGTCCATAAGGAGGTGCAAATTCATGGAAAACAAATATGAAATTACTTACATCATCCGTCCTGATCTTGACGACGCTGCTAAAACTGCTTTAGTAGAACGGTTTGACAAAATCTTGACTGATAATGGTGCCAAGTTGATCGATTCAAAGGATTGGTCGAAGCGGCGGTTTGCTTACGAAATTGATGGATTCAACGAAGGAATCTACCACGTGGTAAACTTAACTGCTGAAGACAGTCGAGCAATCGACGAATTCGACCGGTTGTCGAAGTTTAGTGACAACATTTTACGGCAAATGACTGTTAAACGTGATAAATAAGCTGTTTAAGAACGAGAGGAGCGTTTCAGTATGATTAATACCGTGGTCCTAACGGGACGATTAACACGAGATGTCGATTTACGATACACCCAAAGCGGGGCAGCCGTGGGTTCCTTTACCCTAGCCGTTGATCGTCGCTTCACCAATCAAAATGGTGACCGGGAAGCTGACTTCGTTAATTGTGTTATTTGGCGGAAATCAGCTGAAAACCTTGCCAACTTCGTTCATAAAGGGTCATTGCTTGGAGTAGAAGGCCGTTTGCAAACGCGGAACTATGAAAACAAGCAGGGCCAACGAGTTTATGTAACTGAAGTCGTTGTTGAAAACTTTACCCTGTTGGAACCACGGAATAGTGGTCAATCAGGCAACAACGCTGGCAACCAAGCTCCTCAACAAAATCCATTTGGAACTCCGCAATCGAATAACTTCGGTGGCCAAGCTGATCACAATGGTGCAAACCAGAGTAATCCTAGCAATGGGAATGATAATTCTGCCGATCCGTTTGCCGGTTCAGGGGACCAAATCGATATTTCCGATGATGATTTGCCATTCTAAAGTGGGACAAATCTGATTAACGAACGAGGAGGGGATTACACATGGCTGAACAAAGACACGCAAGAGGTAGAAGAGGTGGACGTCGGCGTCGGAAGGTTGACTTCATCGCTGCAAACCACATTGACTACATTGATTACAAAGATGTTGATTTATTAAAGCGGTTCATCTCAGAACGGGGTAAGATTTTACCACGTCGAGTAACGGGAACTAGCGCTAAGAACCAACGGAAATTAACAATTGCCATTAAACGGGCTCGGATTATGGGCTTGTTACCATTCGTTGTTGAAGACTAATGGGCAGTTGCAAAGAGTTTCTCAGAGATGAGAAGCTCTTTTTTCTTTGCTGCAATTCGGCCTGGTTCGGTAGATCGGATTCACCCCTTTTTAGGGCAGAGTTTGTGATAAAATAAAGCGTAATAGATCCCCATTGAGTAAAGGAGCAAATGATGAAAAAGGAAAACACAACGCTGGCGTTGCCACCTTTTATGCATAATCGACACCTGCGTAACATCGCCATTTTCATTTCCCTGAACTTGGTCTTGGGTCTGGTAATTGCGTTTGTTTACAACGTGTGGGTTGGGGTAGTTCTCCTGATGCTGGCCTGCGTGGGTCTCTTCTTTGTAAGTAAAGAACTAAACGTGGTCGAACAAAAGGCCAATAATTACATGGACAGCCTCTCGTACCTAATCAAACGGGGGGAACAAGAATCAATGTTGGAAATGCCGTTGGGGGTTTTAATTTTAGATAGCCAACAACGGGTTAGCTGGATTAATCCATATTTGCAACCTTATTTTAAAACGGACCGGGTGGTAGGCAAGCAGCTGGAACAAGTTGCTCCCCACCTCGCGCAGGTGATTCAGACCAACTGGGATCAGGATGATCCGTTTGAAGCCACCTGGAACGGGCGACACTTTAACATTTTGATTCAACGGCAGTACCGGACCATTTACCTTATGGACATCACGCACTACGCTGAGGTGGAAGTGCAGTATGAAAACGAGAAAGTGGCCATTGGGGAGATTTACCTCGATAATTTTGATGAGGTTAGTCAATCTATGTCGGACCAAGAAATTTCAAACTTGCGAAACTACGTCACGAATAAGTTAACCGAATGGGCACAACAGTACGGGATTTATCTCAAACGAATCGATGCCGAGCACTATTCGATTATGATGTACGTGCGCTCGTTAAAGGCCGTTGAAGCCGATAAGTTTAACATTCTCGACACAATCCGGAAGGGAACGGTGCAACAGAACTTCCCGATCACGTTGAGCATTGGGATTGCGTATGGTGATACGGACCTGAACCAACTGGCCGATTTAGCTCAAAATAATTTGGACCTCGCGCTGGGCCGGGGTGGAGATCAAGCCGTGATTAAGTCTAAGGACGGGAAGGCCGTTTTCTTCGGGGGCAAGACAAACCCGATGGAGAAACGGACCCGGGTTCGGGCACGGATGATCACGCACGCCCTAGTGCAATTAATGGGCACGGCCGACCAGATCTTTGTGGACGGACACAAACAGCCCGACATGGATTCTTGGGGGGCAGCCCTAGGGATTCGCCGGATTGCGCAAATGAATGGCAAGAAGTGTTACATTGTCTTTGATGATCAAGATGTACACACAGACATTCGGCGCCTCTTGGATAAAATCAAGGACTACCCAGACATCGAAGCTTCCATCATCAGCACCGATGAGGCGGTTAAATTAACGACAGATGATAGCCTAATGATTATGGTGGACCACTCCAATCCAAAGATTGGCGTCGCCCAGGAGCTGTACCAGAAGCTCGAAAACCGGGTGGTCATCATTGACCACCACCGGCGCGGAGAAGATTTCCCGCCGAATCCGTTGCTGGCGTACGTGGAACCCTACGCTTCGTCTGCGTGTGAATTAATCACGGAAATGTTTGAATACCAGTCGCAGTCTGCTGATCCAATGAACGAGTTGGAAGCAACCGCGATGTTGACCGGGATTGTGGTGGATACCCAATCATTTACGGTTAAAACCGGAACCCGGACGTTTGATGCGGCCAGTTACTTACGGTCGGCGGGCGCCAATGTAGAGGAAATTGCCTCGTTCATGAAGGAAAACGTGAAAAATTACATGGATGAGAACCATCTGATTTCGTTGGTAAAATTTGAAAGTGATCACATTGCCCTAATTACGGCCGAAGACGAGGTAGCGTATGATTCAGTGACCGCGGCGAAGGCAGTGGATTCCTTGCTGTCTGTAGACGGGGTCGAAGCCTCGTTCGTGGTCTTTCGGCGTCAGGATGGCAACGTTGGGATTTCAGCTCGCAGTACGGGGACGATTAACGTCCAATTAATTATGGAGCAACTGGGCGGTGGCGGTCACTTAGGCGCGGGAGCTACCCAGTTGACCGACCAAACCGTTCCAGAAGCTAGTGAATTGTTACAAACGACGATTAAAACCAGTCTCTTAGACAATGCACCGGCAGACGAATAGCATGAACGCAGTAAATTTGTTACATTAGATCAAAAGGAGTGAATGATTATGCAAGTTATTTTTCTAGAAGATGTGCGCGGTAAAGGAAAACGGGGCGAAATCAAACAGGTGCCAGCTGGGTATGCCCAAAACTATTTGATTAAGAACGGCCTCGCTGAACCAGCAACTAAATCATCAGTTAGCCGGGTGAAAGCACAACAAAAACACGCGGCCGAAAATGCCGAAGAAGAATTAGAAGAAGCAAAGCAACAACAAGCCTTTTTGGAAAAGGATGACACGGTAGTGGAACTACGGGCTAAATCCGGCAAAGACGGACGTTTGTTTGGTTCCATTACTAGCAAACAAATTGCGCAGGCATTGGCCACACAATACCAAGTAAAAATTGATAAGCGTAAGATTGAACTCGCTGAACCCATTAAAGCAATGGGTTACACCAACGTCCCCGTAAAGCTGCACCCCAACGTGACGGCTAAAATTCGGGTCCACGTTGCCGAAAAATAAATCAATGCGCTACATTAGAAAAGGGTTAGAGCATGAATAACGATGTGTTAACGGACCACACGCCCCCGCATAGTATTGAAGCGGAAAAGGCGGTCCTGGGTTCACTTTTCTTAGCTCCTTCGTCGTTACCCGAGGCCATGGAAATTTTACAGGCCGCTGATTTTTACAAGCGATCTCATCAATTAATTTACCAAGCAATGGTTGACTTAGCGGATCAGGATGAAGGAATTGATGCCGTAACGGTGACCGACCGATTGAAAAGTCAGGACCAACTAGAAGACGTTGGCGGAGTTTCAGCTATCGTCGAACTCGCAGAATCGGTTCCAACCGCCGCTAACTTGGGATATTACGCCAAAATTGTGAGTAAAAAGGCGGTTCTCCGCCGCCTAATTCAAACGGCGACTAAGATTGCCACTGATGGTTACGATGAGGATGAAGACCTAGACACCCTCTTAGATAACGCAGAACGGGAAATCATGGATGTGTCGGAGGATCGCAATCAGAGTGGGTTTCAACCCATTCGTGATGTCTTGACGCAGGCCTTTGAAAAGATTAACGAGTTGTCTGAAAACGGTGGCGACGATGTGACCGGCCTGCCGACTGGTTACAAAGCCCTGGACCAGATGACCACCGGACTCCATCCGGGCGAATTAGTGATTTTAGCCGCACGGCCCGCGGTGGGGAAAACGGCCTTTGCCCTAAACATTGCCCAAAACGTTGGAACGAAGACCAATAAGACGGTGGCCCTGTTCAGTTTGGAAATGAGTGCCGAATCTCTGGTTAACCGGATGCTATGTGCGGAAGGCAGTATTGATGCGAACCACCTGCGGACGGGGGAACTGAGCTCCGACGAATGGAATAGTTTAACGGTTGCCATGGGAACGTTGTCGAACGCCAAGATTTTTATTGACGATACTCCGGGAGCGCGAATTGCCTCCATCCGGGCGAACTGTCGGCGGTTGAAGAAGGAAGCCGACCGCGATCCTGATGGTGGCTTGGGCTTAATCGTGATTGACTACCTGCAGTTGATTGAAGGAAGTACCCGGGAAAGCCGGCAACAAGAGGTGTCTGAAATCTCACGGCAGTTAAAGAAACTCGCCAATGAGTTGCAGGTGCCAATTATTGCTTTATCACAACTGTCCCGGGGCGTGGAACAACGGCAGGATAAGCGGCCGGTGCTTTCCGATATTCGGGAATCTGGTTCAATCGAACAGGATGCGGACATTGTGGCCTTCTTGTATCGGGATGATTATTACGAGCGCGAAGGTGCAAACGAGGACGAGCAAGGGGCGAATGCCCCAGCTCCCGATGATGATAACGTGGGTGAAGTTGAGATTATCATCGAAAAGAACCGTTCGGGACCCCGTGGAACGGTTAAGCTCTTGTTTGTAAAATCGTTTAATAAGTTTTC
This sequence comes from Fructilactobacillus myrtifloralis, assembly GCF_024029335.1. Taxonomy (NCBI): domain Bacteria; kingdom Bacillati; phylum Bacillota; class Bacilli; order Lactobacillales; family Lactobacillaceae; genus Fructilactobacillus; species Fructilactobacillus myrtifloralis. The sequence continues at coordinate 964,121 of NZ_CP097116.1, forward strand.
TTCAATTTCATATGCACACGAATAACAGGATCCGCTGGGATGCTGTTTTTTTGGTTAATTAATTGACTATTGCAGGTGGCTTCGGTATGATATGGAAGGTCCGCGAATGAAAGAATTTAAATAAAGATTAATGTTCGTGAATAGGAGAGAAAAGCATGGAAGTATTTGATTATAATGACATTCAATTGATCCCCAACAAGTGTATTGTTAACTCACGTAGTGAATGCGATACAACGGTGGAATTTGGGGGACGGCAGTTTAAGCTCCCCGTGGTACCGGCGAACATGCAAACCGTGATTAACGAAGAGTTGGCCGTTTCGTTGGCGCAAAATGGGTATTTTTACGTAATGCACCGGTTTCAACCGGAAGCCCGGCACGATTTTATTAAACGGATGCACGACCAGGATTTATTTGCGTCAATTAGCGTCGGCGTCAAGCCCGCTGAATATGATTTCATTGCGAGCTTAGCGGCTGATGACTTACAACCAGAATACATTACAATCGACATTGCCCACGGCTACTCCGATTCCGTCATTAAAATGATTAAGTACATTAAGGAACAGTTACCTACGGCGTTTGTAATTGCCGGTAACGTGGGGACTCCTGAGGGAGTTCGGGCCTTAGAAAATGCTGGAGCCGATGCCACCAAGGTGGGGGTGGGTCCCGGAAAGGCCTGCATTACGAAGGTGAAGACCGGATTTGGAACCGGGGGCTGGCAGTTGGCAGCCATTCGGTACTGTGCTAAAGCCGCTCAGAAACCAATTGTGGCCGATGGTGGAATTCGGACGGATGGTGACATTGCGAAGTCCTTACGGTTTGGAGCCACGATGTGTATGATTGGCTCGCTGTTTGCGGGGCACCTAGAATCACCCGGAAAAGAAGTTGAAGAAGCTGGCCGGAAGTACAAGGAATACTTTGGGTCGGCGTCTGAATACCAAAAGGGTGCTTACCATAACGTGGAAGGCAAGAAATTGCTGGTGCCGTATAAGGGCAGCATCTACGATACGTTGCAAGAAATGAAGGAAGACTTGCAATCCTCAATCTCTTACGCCGGAGGCCGGGATTTAAAGGCCCTACGAACGGTTGATTACGTAATTGTGAAAGATACGATTTATAACGGTGATTAGATCATGCGATTTGTTTCATGTGAAACATACCTCACCACTAAACTAAAAAGCATCCCAATTCTGGGGTGCTTTTTTTAGCTTAATTTGCAATTTCCGCATTTTTTTTGTATTTTGGAAAGGAAGAGGAGAATCCAAACCAATGAAAAAATCATTAATATACGTTTTACTTTCAACGGTGTTATTTAGTTTAATGGAAATTGCCTTGAAAGCAGCGGGGAACCAATTTAACCCAATTCAGTTGAACCTGATTCGGTTTACCCTTGGGGGCTTGGTGATCCTGCCCTTTGCCGCTGCGCACTTAAAAAAGCAGCACCGGCGCATCCAGCTCGCCGATTGGAAGGTCTTTTCTCTCACCGGTTTTTTGTGTGTCGTCGTTTCTATGACGCTCTACCAACTGGCGATTGAATACGGAGAACCGGCCATTGTCGCCGTTCTGTTTAGTTGTAATCCAGTCTTTGCATTAATCTTTGCGTACCTGATTTTGCATGAGAACGTGTCACGAACGGACATTATTTCGTTGATTCTGTCCGTGATTGGGTTACTGGTAATCGTGGATCCCTTTAAGTTAACGGACCCGCTCGGGATTTTCTTTGCCATCCTGGCGGCCGCAACGTTTGGGTTTTATAGCATCATGTCGCAAGCTGCCTCCCTGCGGGTGGAACTTGACGGGGTCGTGATGACCAGCTTCACCTTTATTGCAGGAGCACTGGAGTTACTGGTGATTATTCTAATCACGAAATTACCGCCAGTAGCGGCAGCCATGCGCTCCGTGAGTTGGTTAAAACCGTTTGCGGCAATTCCCATCCTTACCAACGTGAACCTGCCAAACCTCTGGATCTTACTGTTTGTCGGGGTCGCGGTTACCGGTGGGGGTTTTGCCTTTTACTTCCTCGCTCTACAAGAAGGGGGCGTTACGATGGCCTCACTGGTGTTCTTCTTTAAACCGGTGCTTTCGCCAATCTTCGCCTTCTTCCTAATCGGGGAAAACATTAGCTTGCCAACCATCATCGGGGTTGCCATTATCATCGTTAGTTCGTTGATTACCCTGTACGGATATCGGATTGACGTAAAATCAAGCGAATAAAAAAAAGCGTGTTGCAGTTTTTGCAACACGCTTTTTAGTTAGACCTGAAACAGGATAAAAATGATGGTAGCCACCACGACCGCGAGGGTAATGGCGATGTCATTGCGAATCGTAAGGACAAAGGTTTGTTGCTTACTCTGGACCTGCCAAAACCGGCGGGTGTTCTTAATTACCAACGGAATGGTAACGAAGACTAGGCAGGTTGAAACCGGTAACCAACCAAGGCAGATGGCGGCGAGCAGACACCCATAACCAAGCAGATAGTTGCAGGCGTAAAAACGTAGCGTCCCTTCCTTGCCTAAGTAGCTGACGCTGGTGAACCGGTGGAATTTAACGTCTTCTTCGTAGTCACAGAGGTTATTAGCAAGACTGATGTTCGTAATCGCACAGATCGCGATTCCAGCGACGAGCAGGATTTCTCCCACCAGCGCCCAGTGGTACTGAGCGGGCTGGATGTTGATCAAAACGGTGGCGAGGGTAATGATGTAGCCCATGATGAGCCCAGAGGCGACGTCTCCAGCCGGACCATTTTGGATCGGGTGAGGACCACCGCTATAGAGATAACCAACGGCGGTCCCGAGTAGCCCGAGGCCTAAGATTACAGGACTGGTACGAAGAACTAACCACAGTGCTAATAGCCCCCCAAGGGCGGTTAAGCCATAAATTGCGAGTTTGAGACGGTGGGCTTCCGACTTGTTTTTCACCTTAGCAAAAATGTCATCCGTTTCCGGACTAAGCTGATACTTAAGTGCGTTTTGAAAGTCTTGATAGGTATCAAAGAGATTAACTAAGATCTGCATTAAACAGGTGATGAGAAAGAAAAGCAGGCTGTTTCCCCAGTTGAATTCGTGATCGCGAAAGAGGGCGAAGAGCAGGCCCAAACAAAAGGGAAGGACGGATGCAATTAAAGAATGCACCCGGGTTAAACGCAGTAAGCGGTGCCAGGTTTTCATGGTGATCGTCTCCTTGGTGGCAGTTAGCCAACCGGTATCTGAATTTGGGTACAAAAAAAGAACGACCATCATAGTCGTTCTGTGGGATGGGCAGTCAGGGGATCGAACCCTGGACCCACGGATTAAGAGTCCGTTGCTCTGCCAGCTGAGCTAACTGCCCAAATCAAAAGTACATATATTATATTAGCATAGGCACATTAGTGGTGCAACACTTTTTTCGAAAAAAATCGCAACGGAGTTGGGCCGGCTAGGTTGCAAAGCGGAGCCCGGTCTAGAGGTGTGATATACTAAGTTGTGATTGAGCAATTGAATAAGTCTTGATCAATTCTGGATTGAAACCGAAAAAAACATGGTAGGAGCATTGATAATCATGGCCAAAATATTAGTTGTTGATGACGAAAAACCAATTACAGACATTGAAAAATTTAGTTTAGAAAAAGAAGGATACGAGGTCATCGTCGCCTACGATGGTGAGGAAGCCCTTGCCAAGGTCGAAGACGATCATCCGGATCTAGTGATCTTAGACCTGATGTTGCCGAAAATGGACGGGCTAGAGGTCGCTAAGGAGATTCGCAAGACCCACGACATGCCCATCATCATGGTTACTGCTAAGGACTCGGAGTTAGACAAGGTCCTAGGTTTAGAAATCGGGGCTGATGATTACGTGACGAAACCCTTTTCTAACCGCGAACTGGTTGCCCGCGTGAAGGCCAACTTGCGCCGGCAATCGGTGGCAACGGAAGCCGCGGGTCCCGCAGCGGGAGAAAATCAGGACCTGACGATTGGAAACTTGACCATTCATCCCGATTCCTATTCGGTAACTAAGGACGGGGCGCCGGTTGATTTAACCCACCGGGAGTTTGAACTAATTCACTACCTCGCTCAACACAGTGGTCAGGTGATGACTCGGGAACACCTCTTACAGACGGTGTGGGGTTATGACTACTTTGGTGACGTGCGGACCGTGGACGTGACCGTCCGGCGGTTACGGGAAAAAATTGAGGATGATCCTAGTCATCCGCAGTGGTTGGTAACCCGGCGGGGTGTCGGTTATTACGTCCGCGATACACCGGACGCCCAGTAACTTAAACACTGATACTGAAGGAGCAGCAGAATGGCTCATAAATGGAAGTTCTTTAAATCCATTCACTTTAAAATTGCACTGGTGTTCGTGCTGATGATGCTGCTAACGCTGGAAACCGTGGGTGCCGTGTTTGTGCGGCAGTTGGAGTACCAAAACCTCAACACGTTTAAAGCATCGTTGCAACTGAAACCATACATCAATACGTCGCTAAAAAAGCAACTTGCCAGTCGCAACCAAATTAAGGCAAATAAGCAAATTCAAACGATTCTGCAGGATGCCGATATTAGTAATAACGCGGAGGTCACCGTGGTTGATGCCCGGGGTAACATCCGGGGAACTAACCAAAATAACGAACAGTCGCTGGTCGGACAGAAAAACACCGACGGAGACGTTAAGAGTGCTCTGTACAGTAGTAAGACGATTGAAAAAACGACCTCAAGTAACAATAATCGGTATTACGTGCTGGTAACGCCGCTGATTAACAGCGCTAAAAATCAGAACAACATCGAAGGGGTCGTTTACATTCGGGCGAACCTCAGTCAGGTTTACCACAATATTAATAACATCACGATTATTTACCTGTTTGCCGCGGTGCTTTCGATTATTTTAGGGTTACTATTGACCCTCATTATCTCGCGGGCGATTACGAAACCGATTGACGAATTGAAACGCCAAACCGAACAAATTGCCCGGGGGGATTACTCGGGACACGTCCAGGTCTATGGCAACGATGAATTAGGCCAACTGGCGCACGCCGTTAATAACCTGTCGGTGCAGGTGGAAGAGTCCCAGGAATCGACAGAGTCCGAACGGCGCCGGCTGGATTCTGTGTTGGATAACATGACCGACGGCGTGGTGGCCACCGATCGGCGTGGTCTCGTTACCATCGTTAACGACGAAGCGCTCGAGTTACTGGGCACCACCAAGCAGGCAGTGGTCGGCAAACCGATTCTGCAGGTTTTAAATTTGCAGGATCAGTTTAACTTGCGGGATTTAATTGAAGATCCGGGGCAGGTGTACCTAGACTTTTCGACTCCGGAACGGCGCTTGATTTTATCGGCGCACTTTTCTCTAATTCAACGAAAGTCTGGCTTTATTAATGGGTTGGTTTGCGTGTTCCACGATGTAACCGCCCAACAAAAAATTGATGAGGACCGTCGTCAGTTCGTGTCAAACGTTTCCCACGAACTGCGCACGCCGTTAACCAGTGTGCATTCTTACTTAGAGGCGCTCTCAGACGGGGCCTGGGAAGATCCCGAACTGGCGCCGAAGTTTTTGCACGTGACGCAGGATGAAACAGATCGGATGATTCGGATGATTAATGACTTATTGACGTTGTCACGGATGGATTCTGGAACCCAGAAGTATAACACCGAGCTCGTCAACATCAACAAGTTGTTTAACTACATCTTGGACCGGTTTGATATGATTGTGAAAAACGATGCTGAGAAACACTACCGGATTAAGCGCGAATTTACGCACCAGGACTTATGGGCGGAGGTCGATCCCGACCGCTTCACCCAGGTGCTTGATAACGTGATGAACAACGCGGTGAAGTATTCTCCAGACGGGGGCACGATTACCTGTCGGCTGTATGAGAATCATAATCGGATCGTCTTGAGCATCAGTGACCAAGGCCTCGGGATGCCTCAGAGTGCATTAAAACACATTTTTGACCGGTTCTACCGGGTAGATAAGGCGCGGTCCCGGGCGCAAGGGGGTAGTGGCCTTGGATTAGCGATTTCAAAGGAAATCATCGAATCGTTTGGTGGTGACATTCGGGTAGCAAGTACGGAAGGAAAGGGTTCGACTTTCTATATCTCCCTTCCGTATGAACCAATTGAGGAGGATCTCTGGGATGATGGAGAAGCTTAAACGCTATTTTTTACCAGTTGCGCTGGCAATCGCCGTCCTGATTAGTGTCGGCCTGTCGGTTTCTTTACTGACGAATCCAGCCCGCTTTAGCAGTCGGACGCATCAAAATCGGGCCGTTGCTCTCCATAACGACGCGAACGTGCGTCCGTTACAGGACGTATATTCTCCTCTGCGGGTCATTAAAACGAATCAGCACCACCATCAAACCATGTTGACGTCATCAACCGTCAACCTAGTGGGGACGATTGTAAAACAGCTCCGAGGGACCCAGATGACTGATTTACATCGCATTAGTACCAAGCATGAGCAACGGTATTTTGACGTCTTAAACCAGCCAAATTCAATCATGTTGAATTACAATAACGCCCTCGCGGGACAGATGTTAGGGCAGGTTTTAAAGCAACCACAGCTCTTTTCAAAGCAACTGAAGGTGCAACGGATTGTGATTCCGCTGAATGAGAAGGGGAAAATTTACTTTTTAACCGATCAGAACTATCAAGTGTACGAGGCCTCCGTGCAGCAGCTGAACCTTGCTCACCTAAAACGGACGTTGCGACACGACGTAGCTAGTAATCGGGTTGAAATCCGGGCCCTTAACAACAAACCGTTCTTATACTTCCCACACGCCGTCCAGCTCAAAGACTACGGGTACATGTTGCAGGAACAATCCCAGTCCACCTATTTGAGTCGGATCATTGGCAATAGTACCGATACGACCGTCAAACACCATCAGGGGGAAACGACCTACGCTTCTGCGAACCAGGAGTTGACCTTTTCGGCCAATGACGACGTGACCTACAATAACTTTCGGCCCCAAAAAACGGTTAAAACGGAGGAGGATGCGCTCAAGGTGGCGTACCAAAACGCGGTTCAACTTGGGGTTCCCCTGGCGTCATCGCAGTTTGATGCCTACCAGGCGCAGAATAAGACGGTCAGCTATCGCTCCTTTATCGATGGCTTCCCAATCTTTGGTAATCAGCAACTGGGTAATTACTCCTATCAGTACGTGAATGGAGCTTCAGAACGTTACCAATTCTCCCTGCGCGATTTTCAAATTCCGGTACCGACTGATGAACAGCAGACCACGCTCCCTAGCAGTAAGACGATGTTAGCCCAACTGGCCCAGGCAAACGTTGATACGAAACGGATTAGTAACGTGCAGATCGGGTACCAAATTGTGCCCAATGACGAGCATAAGTTACTGGTACTGCTGCGGCCCAGCTGGTTTGTAAAGTATAATAATCAGTGGGTTAATTACGTTGACTTGCAACAGGGGAACGTTACTAAGGCCCGAAAGGAGAACTTCTAATGAATTTTAAACGAATTCAAGGAATCTTCTTGATTGCTTTCATTGTGATTGACGTGTTTTTGTTCATGATGACGAAGAATAGTAAGGTTCAGGATGACAGTGCGAACGCTGGCAATGTGAACACCACGATTATCAAAGACATGAAACGGGACAACATTACGGTGGGCCCCTTGAGTACTGCTAAGCACACGGGCTACTATTTGTCGGCTGAACCACAAACGGACTTGGGGAATCGGTTGGCAACGTTAAAGGATCAGAACGCGCGCAGTGAGAACGGAGCGATCATTAGCGATTTGCGGACGCCCGTGAAGGTTTCTGCAACGCATCCGGAGCGGACGATTACCAAGTTGCTGCGGGAGCGATCCGGGTTTGTGCTGGATGCGAAGCAGTATCGGTATGATCCGGATTTGTCCACCCGGACCAAGGTGGTTTATGCCCAACAAAGTCCAGTGGGACCCTTCTTCTCTTCGAACGCGCAACTGACGTTTAGCGTTGCGAACCAACGAGTGATTGGCTATACCCAACGCGAACTTGGAAACGTCAAGATTCTGCATGATAAAGCGGACCTCATTACGGAGGAACGGGCGGTGATTAGTTTGTATCAATATAACGAGTTACCGAATAACGCCAAGATTTTGTGGAAAAAGTTAGCGTATACTCGCTTCTTGGAATTAAGTGGTAAGGAAGTTTATATTCCGACCTGGGTCATCGCGATGAACACGAAGTCGAATCCGAAGGTACAAATTAAACGGATTAATGCCTTAAACGGGGCCTCGTTTAATACGGAAAAGGTGCAAGAACAACCAAACGGAACTGCGAAAGTGGAAAGCGTGAAAAACTAATGAATGATGAGTTTAAAATCAGTGTATTGTCGAGTGGCAGTGGGGGCAATTGCACGTACATTGAAACGCCCCAGCACAAAATTATTCAAGATGCAGGGCTCTCGGGGATTCGGATTAAACGGTTAATGGAAGGCATCGGGAAGGACCTTGCCGATGTCGACACCATGCTCGTTACGCACGAACATACGGACCACGCTAAGGGAGTTGGCATTTTAGCCCGAAAATATGGGATGAACGTGTATGCAAACGAGGCGACCTGGAAGGCGATGGACCAAAAAATCGGCGCGGTTCCGCTGGAGCAAAAGTTTGTGTTTGACCCCAATACCACCGAGTTATGGGGTGATTTGGACGTCGAAAGCTTCACGGTCGCGCATGACGCAGCGCAGGCGCAGTTCTATAACTATCACCATCACGGAAAAAGTTTTGTGATCATCACGGACACCGGCTCAGTTTCTGACCGGGTCGCGGGTTTGATCCGGAATGCGGATGCGTATTTATTTGAGTGCAATTATGATCCAGACATGCTAATGAATGGGGATTATTCGTATTCCACGAAGCTACGAATTAACAGCGACACCGGTCACTTGTCTAACCAGGCTAGTACGGAGATCTTAATGGACGTGATGGGTCCACAAACCAAGCGTATTTTTCTGGCGCACCGGAGTCATCACAATAACACCAAAGCGCTCGCGCGCCTGACCGTGGCGTCGGTCATGAAGAATCATGGATTTGGAGTTGGTCAAGATTTTGAACTCTTTGATACGGACGTCGAACAGCCCTCTCCGTTAATTAAGTTATAGGAAACGACACGGTTCTATTCAGCGATGAACCGTGTTTTTTTAATGGCGGGCAAATTGCTGATTTTGGCTGAGCGGAAATCCGGCTCAAATTTTCAGTAATTCCGAACAAAAAAAGTTCCACAATGCTGAAATGCAAGAAATTATCAAGCGTGCAGCTGGTGGGGGAAATTCCTGTTGATAACTTTGTGGATAAGTTTTCGGTGATGAGCAAAAGCGCGTGCGGATGCGGAATAATCTCCGTGAATAACTTCTTGGAAGTTATCCACAGGGATTGTTAATAACTTTATGGAACATTTTTGTTCGATTTTTAAAGCTGATAATAACGGCGTTTCACGGCCTTTTTCGATGTGTTAACGAACAAATGTTGCTGTGCTAATTGTGGATAACTAAAAAACTTGTTGACAAAGCTGGGAAAAAGACAGGTGGGGAAATTTCCATAAATTGCGGAAAACTAGCCACTGCCTGTGGATAACTTTGTGGATAAACTGTTGAAAGGCTGGTAGTTATGAACATCAAACTGGTAGTAGTTGGAAAACTAAAGGAAAAGTACTTTGCGGCGGCCATTGCTGAGTACCAAAAGCGGTTATCGCGCTTTTGTAAGGTTAAAATGATTGAAGTCCGGGATGAAAAAGCTCCGGAATCATTAAGTTCTGCTGAGATGGAGCAGGTGCAGGCGAAAGAGGGCGACCGAATTCTGGCCAAGGTGAGTGAGCGTGAGTACGTGTTTGCATTGGCGATTAACGGGACCGAACGCACGTCAGAGGCCTTTGCGCAGCAGATTAAAGACCTGACGACGTATGGTCATTCGGACCTGACCTTTATCATTGGCGGTTCACTGGGATTAGCCCCAGCGGTCCTAAAGCGGGCTGACGATCAGCTATCGTTTGGGAAGTTCACCCTTCCTCATCAGTTAATGCGGGTGGTCTTATGTGAACAAATTTATCGGGCCTTCATGATTAATAGCAACAGTCCGTACCACAAATAGGAAAGAAGGAATTACTTTGAAAAGAATGCAACCCCGCATCACAGTTAAATGGTGGTGGTTATTAGTGGTGCTAGTCGTGGGGCTAGTCGCCGTTTTATTGACCCATTACGATGCACCGCTATACAGTCAGACCGTGGCTGAGGTCCAGCAGGTTAAAAACGGTCCGCGGATGAAAACGACGGATGAGTTTCGGAATCAGGATTACCAGCAAAACCAAACGGTGACCCTCAAAATCCTCAATGGGAAAAAACGGGGCCAAACGTTGCGGGTGCAAAATCAATTTTCGCGCTCAAACGCCACCGATCAGGAATATCACCCGGGTCAACAGGTTTTTTTACACCTGGGTGGGAACTCCCAACGCAACCGATCCGGTCTCATTAACGGCTTTAAACGGGATACCGTGGTGGTCTTTTTGGTGTGGTTAACCGTGAGTCTGCTGTTACTCATCCTAAAGTTTCGTGGGTCGATGGCGCTCCTCAGCCTAGTAGTAAATGCCTTGTTGTTCATGGTAGTCGTGGAGTTGGATGTGCATACGGATTGGAATCCCTTCGTGCTGTTTAGTCTCCTTGCGGTGGTGTTTACGATCGTAACGGCCTTGCTAATCTTTGGGCGCTCCAAGGAAACCCTGGTGGCAATTATTGCTACCATTTTGGGGACCGCCGCGGCGTTGCTAATTGCCTGGTTAGTGCTGATGGGAACGCACCAACGGGGCATGAAATTTGAAATGATGGACTACGTGACCCAGCAACGGCTGCCACTCTTTTTTGCAGGGAGTATGATTGGCTCGCTCGGAGCGATCATGGACCTTTCAGCAGACATCACGTCGAGTGTTTTTGCAATCTATCGCGAGCAACCGACCATGCGATTTGCCGAGTTGTTTGCGAATGCCCGTAAGATTGGTCGCTCCATCATGGGTCCCCTGATTAACGTGCTCTTTTTAATCTTTGTGGCTAGTACCTTTCCCATGATGGTACTGTTTTTAAAGAACGGAAATAGTTGGGGCTATTCTTACTCAATGATTATGTCATTAGGAATCGTCCAGAGTTTGATAAGTGGAATTGGAATTGCGCTAACCGTTCCGATTACGGGGTTGTTAGCCGGTGGCATTTGTGAAATGAAGGTGTTCAAATGAGTACGATTAGTGCCCTAGTGTTGGTATTACTGGGAGCGATGTTACTAGCTGGTGGTAAACAGGGGCTAGTTTCGTTTCTCGGGTTGCTGTTTAACTTTGCGGTGGTCTTTTTATCCGTAGTCTTGATTTCCTGGGGGATTCCTTACCTGATTGTGACGTTGTGTAATGCGGTGATTATCCTCGTAGTTTCCATTTACTTTGGTAATCAACAGGGGCGCAATGCTGACATTGCGTTTTTGACGTCCATCATCGTGGTTGGCTTAGTAATTTTATTGATCATTCCGATTGAACACTGGGCCCAGGTGCAGGGTTTTGGAGTCGAAAATACGGAAGACTTGGAAGGACTATCCCTGCAACTAGGGGTCCGGTTTCTAGATGTTTCCTGTGCGATGACGATTTTGAGCTGTCTAGGGGCGGTAGCAGAGGCCGCTGTGGCGGTTGCGACCGGGTTAGTCGAACTGGAGGATCACGATGCCACGATTAGTGACCAGCAGTTGATTCGCACTGGAATGCGCGTTGGCCAAGAAATCGTGGGGACGGCCTTTAATACCCTGTTCTTTGGGTTTTACGGGGAACTTCTAGGCCTCTTTATCTGGTTTGCCCGGTTGCACTACACGCTGGGGATGATTATCAACGACAAAATTTTTGTCGCGGAACTAATCATGACAATCATTTCCGCTATCGGGGTAATCTTGACGATTCCCGTTACGATTGGCGTGGTACTTTACCGCAAACGACACCAGGTTAAGGACTAAGGGTCATCCGGTTGAAGGATTACGCCCGCGGACAGTTTGTGAAGTAAAAAACTAGGGTTAGCGGGAGGATAATTTGTTGTAAGCGTTTTCAAATAGTGCTAAGCTAATAGTAAGAAATGGAGGGAATCCTTATGAAAGATGTAAACAAAGTTCCTGCTGCAGTGGCAATGCTGAAGGTCTTAGAGGCTTACGGTGTGAAAGATGTGTATGGTTACCCAGGTGGGTCCATCAACTCGACGCTGCACGCCCTAGACGTTGAAAAAGAGAACATTAACTACGTTCAGATTCGTCACGAACAGGTGGGTGCGCTCGCAGCGGCCGCTCATGCGAAGCTAACTGGTCACATTGGTGTGGCCTTTGGGTCCGCTGGTCCCGGAGCAGTTAACCTGTTAAACGGATTGTACGATGCAAAGGAAGATAAAGTGCCGGTGTTAGCACTGGTAGGTCAAGTTCCGCATACGAACATGAACTATGACTACTTCCAAGAATTTCCAGAAGTGCCCATGTTTGAAGACGTTTCGGTTTACGATCGAGTAGTAATGAGTCCCGAAAGTTTACCGCACGTGGTAGACCAAGCAATTCACGCGGCCTACGCGCACAAAGGGGTTGCCGTAGTGGTAATTCCAAATGACTTTGGGTTCGCCGAAATTCCGGATGTACGTTACGATTCCGCTTCAGCAACTTACGAGAAACCGGCCCCGCAACCAGTTGCGACTGATGACGAAGTCGCCCAATTCTTAGCCATGGTAAAGGAAGCTAAGCGCCCGGTAATTCACGTTGGTCGCGGAATTAAGGCTGGTGGGGATCAGTTGATTGAACTATCCAAACGGTTACAAATTCCTCTTATTATGGATGGGTTAGCCCAAGGATATGTTAACGAAGCCTACGAAGGGAACCTAGGCACAGCGAACCGAGCTGCTTCGAAGCCAGCGGATGAAATTTTAGCTACTGCTGACCTCGTAATTGCCATTGGTGGTGACTTTGCCTTCGCCCACAGCGTTTACGCTAGTCACGAATTTAAGTACATTCAAGTTGATAATCAGACGGTTCAACTAGGTCGCCACCACGTTCCGGATTTGGCCATCTGGTCAGATGCGACGCAGTTTGTGGAAAAGGCAATTGCGCAGTCAGAAGCAGTTCCAGCGCGGCCGTTCTTTAAGGCCGCCGTTGCGAACATGCAAAACTGGAAGGCTTACATTCAGAAAATGATGGATAGTGACGCCGACAGTTTGAGTCCAGCACAGGTTTACAAGCAAATTAACCGGATTTCAGAACCAGACGCTGTCTACTCCGTTGACGTTGGTGATAACATCATCAGTACCTTTAGATACTTAAACCTCACGGATCGTACAAAGTGGGTCATTTCCGCTCTGTTTGCTACGATGGGTTCCGGAGTTCCCGGAGCCATCGCAGCTAAGTTAGACGAACCGGACAAGCAAGTCTTTAACATTGCCGGAGACGGAGCGCTGTCCATGGTAATGCAAGACTTGGTTACAGAAGTTAAGTACCAGTTACCAATCATTAACATCGTGACCCAAAATGGAGATTTGAGCTTCATTAAAGGGGAGCAAGAAGACCTAGCAATGCCATACTTCGGCCTGGATTTGCAACCCCAAGACTTTGCAATGATTGCCAAGGGAATGGGCTTAGATGCCGTTCGGGTTACGAACTATGTAGAGTTACCGGCGGCCTTTGATCAAGCCGTTGCAGCTGTTAAAGCAGGACGTCCGTTCTTGCTGGATGTAATGATTAACGACCACCGGGCCCTTCCTGTGGAAGACTTAGTGGTTAAGATCCAAGATGGTAAGGTAGTCGAAACGGTTAGCCCGAACTTCCGCAAGGATAAAGGGGACCAACAGCAGTATAGTTTGGCCGACTTCTTTGCGATTTATGATGGTGAAGACTTACAACCACTGCAACACTACTTTGATGAATACCAAGTAGAACTGTAACGTAGATTCGCGAAAAGCACCTCCAACTATGGAGGTGCTTTTTTAGTTAATTTTATCCAATTGATTATTTATACTATAATGAAACAGACAGAGTGGTAAATTAACTTACAAAGAGGGGTTTAGAGTACATGATTTTACAGTTTATTTTCTTATTAGCCGCGGGGATTGTAGCGGGCTTAATGGCCACCATTGCGGGGCTCGCTTCAATCGCATCTTATCCGGCGCTATTATTAGTTGGGATTCCGCCCGTAATTGCGAACGTGACGAATACGGTTTCCCTCATTTTTACCGGGGTGGGCGCCATTCCAGCGTCCCTAAAGGAACTGCACGGTCAGTGGCGCCGGGCGCTTGGGTATACCATCCTAGCGGTGATTGGAAGTGTGAGTGGGAGTGCCCTCCTATTGGTTGCCCCGGCATCGACCTTTGAAAAGGTCGTGCCCTTCTTCATCCTGGTAGCCGGAATTATGTTATTACTTTCCGGTCGGGGGAAGGAACTTAAGGAAGAAGAACGCTTGCAACGAGAAGCAATGCATCCTACCCGCCATAAAGTGCTTACGTTAGCTAGTTACCTAGGGATTGTCCTGGTAGGTGGTTATCTAGGTTACTTTGGAGCTGCCGGTGGGGTAGTGTTATTAGCAATTTTAGCGGTGATTACCCGGGAAAGCTTTGCCAAGTACAATGCCGTCAAAAACGTGATGACGTTTGCTTGTAACATTTGTTCGTCAGCGTACTTTATCATGACCACGACGGTGGCTTGGCATGCCGTTTTACCGTTGGGAATTGGCTTGCTAATCGGAGGTTACTGCGGACCGTTGATTGTGCGGCGTGTCAACATTAAGGTTCTCCGGTTCCTAATTGCGATTGCAGCATTCTTACTCGCTGCGGACCTATTTGTCAAGGCTTATTTTTAAATAAAATCAATGTTAGAATGTGAATAATCTGAATGAGGAGGTTCCCCGATGAAGTTATTTTACTGGCTGCTTTCGATTTACTGGATTATCACGTTGATTTTATTTATGGCATTGCCCGATGGGATGATGATTTCAATGTACATGATGATCTTTGGGATGTTAGCCCACAGCATTGCCTGTGCGTTAGAGCATCGTTAGGGTGTAGCCCACAAAAAAGAACCTTTCCGTTAGAAAGGTTCTTTTTTTATTGGTTAAGGTCATTGCGTGGACCGTTGTTGTTTCATTTCGTAACTAACTACCCAAGTAATCAGCGCCGAACAGAACATGATGATCGCAACGATCAGGTAGGGCAGACTCGGATTTTGATCCATGAGGGTTCCCGCAAAGATGGGGCCGGCGATGTTTCCAATGCTGGTTAGAGACATGTTCACCCCGTTGATCAGCCCCTGATTGTTCTTTCCAAAGCGCGTCAACAATGTGGTAATCGCAGGTCGGAGAACGTCAAAGGCACAGAAGATTAGCAGGGTGGCGACAATCACTTCCACCGCCGTGTGGGCAACGAGGATCCAGAGAATCCCGGCCATGCTGACTAAAAAACAGATGCGCGTTAGGCCAATCTCTCCGACCCAGTTAACCAGGCGGTCAAAGAGGACTACCTGTAAAAAGAGGGAGAAAATTCCATTGAGAATTAACACGAGGGCGATTTGATTGAGTGAGAAGTGGAAGACCTGGTTGACGTAGAGGGTATAGATGCTTTCAAACCCGGCTAACCCAAAGGAGGCCACTAGAATCATGAAAAAGAGGGTAATGATCGACTTATTTAAAAGTTGTTTGAAGCTACCGGTACGGAGGGGCACGCCATCAACCAGCTTGCCGTGGCTGCGTTCTTTGAGGTGGCTGGGCATTCCAAAGATAAAGACTAGGGCTGCCAAGATTCCAGAGACTCCGGCAAACCAGAAGGGCGTCTTATAACTTAAATTGGCAAGGATGCCCCCGATCCCGGGTCCAATGATGAGCCCTCCGCTAAAGGCGGCGGAGATCCAGCCAATTACCCGCGCCCGTTCCCGTTCGCTGGACAAATCAGCCGCAAGGGCCATGGAGGTCGTTCCCACCATTGCTGCGGCCACCCCACCGATTAGCCGGGAAAGGTCAAACCACAACAGTGAGTTGGCGAGAGCAAAGATAAACTGGGAAAAGGCAAAGAGAAACAGACCGACCGTTAAAATTGGCGCCCGGCCAACTCGGTCGGAGAGGCGCCCGACGAGTGGTGAAAAGAGAAATTGGGTAAACGCAAATAGGGACGTCATCATGCCCATTTCTCCCGCCGTTAAATGATATTCATTTTTGATGAAGGGTTCGACCGGAATAACTAAACTCCACCCTAAACAAATAATAAAATTGGCCGCGATAATTATGAAAATCGCGCGTCTGGTTTCCTTACTCATGCTGATTCCTCACTTAGTAAATTGGTTGTTAAAAGTTTATTATACGGCAATTTATGTTAGAAGAGAACTAAAGCGTAGCAAAACAAAATGGTTCCGAATAATCCGAAAATTGTGTACAATTAAGACAATTTATAACGCTAGAATCTTAAAGGAGTGGAAACGATGGCAGGAATTGAACGGTTTTATCCCCTGTTTCAACCGGAACACTATGATTTATTCATTGATGTTAACCGGGAACAGAAAACAATTACGGGAACCACGAAGATTCGTGGGAATGCTAGTCAAGCCAAGATTGCGGTTAACCAAAAGGATTTACAGGTTAGTCAGGTTCGGGCCAACGGCAATCCGGTTCCCTTTACAACTGATGATGAGGCAGAAGCAATCCGCATTGAGTTACCGGCTGCAGGAGCAGTTGAACTCGAACTGGACTACCAAGCCCCGTTGACTGATACCATGATGGGTATTTACCCTTCTTACTATGAAGTAGCGGGAGAAAAGAAGCAGGTGGTTGGAACCCAGTTTGAAACCACGTTTGCCCGGCAGGCCTTTCCTAGTATCGACGAGCCAGAAGCTAAAGCGACGTTTAGTTTGGCACTGAAATTTGACGAACACCCGGGAGAAACGGTGTTGGCCAACATGCCAGAGGAACGGGTTGAAAATGGGGTGCACTACTTTGCCCAGACCCTGAAAATGTCGACCTACTTAGTGGCATTTGCCTTTGGAGATCTCCAGAGTAAGATGACGACCACTAAGAGTGGAGTCGAAGTCGGCGTTTTTGCTACCAAGGCTCACCAACCGAAGGAACTCGACTTTGCCCTAGACATTGCGAAGCGCGCCATCGAGTTTTATGAAGACTTCTACCAAACTCCTTATCCGTTGCCACATTCTTGGCAGCTTGCACTTCCTGACTTTTCGGCTGGGGCAATGGAAAACTGGGGGTTAATTACCTACCGAGAAGCACTGTTATTACTGGATCCTGACAATACCCCGTTAGAAACGAAGGAAGTCGTGGCGACGGTTATTACCCACGAACTGGCTCACCAATGGTTTGGGGACCTAGTGACCATGAAATGGTGGGATGATTTGTGGTTAAACGAAAGTTTTGCCAACATGATGGAATACGTGGCCGTTGATGCCCTTCAGCCCGATTGGCACGTGTGGGAAATGTTTCAGACGTCCGAAGTTCCCATGGCCCTATCACGGGACGCTACGGATGGAGTTCAGTCAGTGCACGTAGCCGTAAATAATCCAGCGGAGATTGACGCGCTCTTTGACGGGGCAATTGTCTACGCCAAGGGAGCTCGGATGTTAGTAATGGTACGGGCCTTGTTAGGGGACGATGCCTTACGGAAGGGGCTGCGCCAGTACTTTGTTGCGCACCAGTATGGAAACGCCGAGGGGAAGGATTTGTGGCAAGCTCTCGGGGATGCTTCTGGTTTAGAGATTGGGAAGATCATGAATTCATGGTTGGAACAACCCGGTTACCCAGTGGTTTCTGCGACCGTGACGGATGATGGCCAGTTAACCTTACGGCAACAACAATTCTTTATCGGAGGCGGAACGGACAAGGGCCGGCAATGGCAGATTCCGTTAGATAGTAACTACGCGGCAGCGCCTCAAATTATGGATAAACCAGAGCTAAAACTTGGTGATTACAAGTCCTTGCGAAAGCAAGCAGGAATCCCGTTCCGAGTAAACGTTGGTAACAACTCCCACGTAGTTGTGCAATATGATCCAGAGTTATTGGCCGACATTCTAGAGGACGTTGAAACGTTAACGCCGATTGATCAACGGCAAATTTTACAGGACCTGCGCCTGTTAGCTAGTGCCCAACGGATTGATTACGCACGGTTAATTCCGTTGCTTCAACAGTTTGCAGAGAGTGAATCGGCGATTGTGAATGCCGAACTCTATGCCGTTGCAAACTCACTGAAGATGTTTGTAACGCCTGGTTCTCCTGCTGAACAAGAGCTACGCGAGTTCTTTGGCAAGTTAGTGCAAGCTAACGTGAACCGGTTAGGGTTACTACCACGAACTGGCGAGTCGAATGATGATCAAAAGGTCCGGCCGATTGTATTTAATGCGGCTCTGTACGCGCAATTACCGGATATCATTGAACAAGCCCACACCATTTTCACTGACCACCACGCGGGCTTGGTTTCTCTGCCAGCGGACGTTCGGGCTTTGATTTTAAAGAATGAAGTGCAAAATTATGGTAGTGCGGACCTCTTTGACCAGTTGTTGACGGATTACACCACAACGAATGACGTTAACTACCGAGAAGATTTAGCAGCTGCAGTTCCTAATGTAGCTGATCCGCAGTTAGCCGAACGGCTCGTTTCGCAATTTAAGAATGCGGATGTCATTAAACCCCAAGATTTACGGGCATGGTACCGTGGCTTACTTGCTAATGAGTTAAACCAACAGGTAGCGTGGGATTGGATTCGGAATAATTGGGATTGGCTCGAAGCAACTGTCGGTGGAGATATGGAATTTGCGACTTTCATTACGGTGACAGCCCGGATTTTCCACACCCCAGAGCGACTAGCAGAATTTAAAGCGTTCTTTGAACCAAAATTGGAAACACCGGGATTAGAACGAGAAATTAAGATGGATACGCGGACAATCTCCGGGAAGGTTGATTTGATTGCCGGGGAACAAGCTGCGGTCTTAAAAGAACTTACGCGCAATGTTTAATGTAATTTAATTAAGGAAAGGACCTGCTTTGCAAGCGGGTCCTTTTTGTTTAGAATCTAGTTAAATAATTTTTTGACTTTTTTTGACTAAAGGGTTGACATTTAGAAGTGGGGACGATATAGTAGTAATCGTTCGTTAAGAACTGTCGGCTGATTTTTCGAAACTTCCTTGAGAATCTTTGAAAAGTGCTTGACAATGTTTAACAAACGCGATATGATTATTTATGCGCTGAAGAGCAGTGTAGAGTAGTTCTTTGAAAACTGAACAAGATTTTGATTACAAAAGTGTAAGGAATTTTTAAACGGAAGTTTAAAAATTAAACAATTGCGAAGTCAATTCGCTTTAAGAAACAAATCAAGTAGAGCTAGTAAAGTTCTCATTTAAAATGAGAGTTTGATCCTGGCTCAGGACGAACGTTGGCGGCGTGCCTAATACATGCAAGTCGAACGCGGTCTCCTAATTGAAAAACCGTGCTTGCACGGGTTGGATTTTAGATCGGACCGAGTGGCGAACTGGTGAGTAACACGTGGGTAACCTGCCCAGAAGTAGGGGATAACACCTGGAAACAGATGCTAATACCGTATAACAACTAAAACCACATGGTTTTAGTTTGAAAGCTGGCCTTTGCGCTAGTGCTTTTGGATGGACCCGCGGCGTATTAGCTAGTTGGTGAGACAATAGCTCACCAAGGCGATGATACGTAGCAGACCTGAGAGGGTAATCTGCCACAATGGGACTGAGACACGGCCCATACTCCTACGGGAGGCAGCAGTAGGGAATCTTCCACAATGGACGAAAGTCTGATGGAGCAACGCCGCGTGAGTGAAGAAGGGTTTCGGCTCGTAAAACTCTGTTGTTAGAGAAGAACGACTGTGAGAGTAACTGCTCACGGCGTGACGGTATCTAACCAGAAAGTCACGGCTAACTACGTGCCAGCAGCCGCGGTAATACGTAGGTGGCAAACGTTGTCCGGATTTATTGGGCGTAAAGCGAGCGCAGGCGGTTTTTTAAGTCTGATGTGAAAGCCTTCGGCTTAACCGAAGAAGTGCATCGGAAACTGGGAAACTTGAGTGCAGAAGAGGACAGTGGAACTTCATGTGTAGCGGTGAAATGCGTAGATATATGAAGGAACACCAGTGGCGAAGGCGGCTGTCTAGTCTGCATCTGACGCTGAGGCTCGAAAGCATGGGTAGCAAACAGGATTAGATACCCTGGTAGTCCATGCCGTAAACGATGAATGCTAGGTGTTGGGAGGTTTCCGCCTCTCAGTGCCGGAGCTAACGCATTAAGCATTCCGCCTGGGGAGTACGACCGCAAGGTTGAAACTCAAAGGAATTGACGGGGACCCGCACAAGCGGTGGAGCATGTGGTTTAATTCGATGCTACGCGAAGAACCTTACCAGGTCTTGACATCTTCTGTTAGCCTAAGAGATTAGGTGTCCCCTTCGGGGGCAGAATGACAGGTGGTGCATGGTTGTCGTCAGCTCGTGTCGTGAGATGTTGGGTTAAGTCCCGCAACGAGCGCAACCCTTGTCTTTAGTTGCCAGCATTCAGTTGGGCACTCTAGAGAGACTGCCGGTGATAAACCGGAGGAAGGTGGGGATGACGTCAAATCATCATGCCCCTTATGACCTGGGCTACACACGTGCTACAATGGACGGTACAACGAGTTGCGAAACCGCGAGGTCAAGCTAATCTCTTAAAGCCGTTCTCAGTTCGGATTGCAGGCTGCAACTCGCCTGCATGAAGTTGGAATCGCTAGTAATCGTGGATCAGCATGCCACGGTGAATACGTTCCCGGGTCTTGTACACACCGCCCGTCACACCATGAGAGTTTGTAACACCCAAAGTCGGTTGGATAACCGTTAGGAGTCCACCGCCTAAGGTGGGACAGATGATTAGGGTGAAGTCGTAACAAGGTAGCCGTAGGAGAACCTGCGGCTGGATCACCTCCTTTCTAAGGAATAATACGGAACCTTACACCGATCAAAGTCTTGTTTAGTTTTGAGAGGATTACTCTCACATAATATCCGCGCTTTTTGGGCCTATAGCTCAGCTGGTTTAGAGCGCACGCCTGATAAGCGTGAGGTCGGTGGTTCGAGTCCACTTAGGCCCATCGCCGACGGGTTCGGCATTACAATTTAACCTTTTGGGGAATTAGCTCAGCTGGGAGAGCACCTGCTTTGCAAGCAGGAGGTCAGCGGTTCGATCCCGCTATTCTCCATTGGTACTAACTTTAGTACCGCTTGGTTCTTTGAAAACTAGATAATATTATTTTCTGTAAGAATTATATTGTTAATATAATTTCAACCGAGAACAACCATTGTGTAATTTGAGTTTTTTAATAGTTTGATCGCTAAACTCAATGATTTATAATCCGCAGGATTATAGGTTAAGTTAAGAAGGGCGCATGGTGAATGCCTTGGTACTAGGAGCCGATGAAGGACGGAACTAACACCGATATGCTTCGGGGAGCTGTAAGTAAGCTTTGATCCGGAGATTTCCGAATGAGGAAACTCGATTAGTGTCATGACTAATCACTGCGTAGTGAATTCATAGCTGCGGAGAGGTAGACGTGGGGAACTGAAACATCTAAGTACCCACAGGAAGATAAAGAAATTTCGATTCCCATAGTAGCGGCGAGCGAACTGGGAATAGCCCAAACCGAACCTTCGTGGTTCGGGGTTGTAGGACTGAACATTTGAGTTACAAAAGAATTTGATAGCTGAAGCAGTTGGGAAGCTGCACCAAAGAGAGTGATAGTCTCGTAAGCGAAATTGAATTCCCTCAGTTCAGGATCCTGAGTACGGCGCCACACGTGAAACGGCGTCGGAATCCGGGAGGACCATCTCCCAAGGCTAAATACTCCCTAGTGACCGATAGTGAACCAGTACCGTGAGGGAAAGGTGAAAAGCACCCCGGAAGGGGAGTGAAATAGTTCCTGCAACCATGTGCCTACAAGCAGTTAGAGCCCGTTAAGGGGTGATAGCGTGCCTCTTGTAGAATGAACCGGCGAGTTACAGTTGCATGCAAGGTTAAGCCGAAGAAGCGGAGCCGTAGCGAAAGCGAGTCTTAAGAGGGCGAATTAGTATGTTGCCGTAGACCCGAAACCAGGTGATCTATCCATGTCCAGGATGAAAGTGCGGTAATACGCACCGGAGGTCCGAACCCGTGTACGTTGAAAAGTGCTGGGATGAGGTGTGGATAGCGGTGAAATTCCAAACGAACTTGGAGATAGCTGGTTCTCTCCGAAATAGCTTTAGGGCTAGCCTCGGAATTAGAATCATGGAGGTAGAGCCACTGTTTGAGCGAGGGGTCCGTCTTGGATTACTGAGTTCAGATAAACTCCGAATACCATTGATTTATGTCCGGGAGTCAGACGATGAGTGATAAGATCCATCGTCGAAAGGGGAACAGCCCAGACCGCCAGTTAAGGTCCCTAAATATATGCTAAGTGGAAAAGGAAGTGGAGTTGCTTAGACAACTAGGATGTTGGCTCAGAAGCAGCCACCATTTAAAGAGTGCGTAATAGCTCACTAGTCGAGTGATTCTGCGCCGAAAATTTACCGGGGCTAAGCATATTACCGAGACTGCGGACGCAACTACGTTGCGTGATAGGAGAGCGTTCTAAGGGCAATGAAGGCAGACCGGAAGGACTGTTGGAGCGCTTAGAAGTGAGAATGCCGGTATGAGTAGCGAAAGATCAGTGAGAATCTGATCCACCGAATGACTAAGGTTTCCTGGGGAAGGCTCGTCCTCCCAGGGTTAGTCGGGACCTAAGCCGAGGCTGAGAAGCGTAGGCGATGGATAACAGGTTGAGATTCCTGTACTAGTTAATTATGTTTGAACGATGGAGGGACGCAGAAGGCTAGGTTTAGCATACGATTGGAAAAGTATGTTCAAATCGTAAGTCAGGTGAGGAGTGAAATGCTTCTCATCGGGTTGACAAGCGATGATGAGGATCGAAATTAAAGTAGAGAAGGAACCAATGTCACGCTGCCGAGAAAAGCTTCTAGTTAGTAGTTAACTACCCGTACCGCAAACCGACACAGGTAGTCGAGGAGAGTATCCTCAGGTGAGCGAGAGAACTCTCGTTAAGGAACTCGGCAAAATGACCCCGTAACTTCGGAAGAAGGGGTGCTGACCGTCAGGTCAGCCGCAGTGAAGAGACTCAAACGACTGTTTATCAAAAACACAGGTTTATGCAAAATCGTAAGATGAAGTATATGGGCTGACGCCTGCCCGGTGCTGGAAGGTTAAGTGGAAAGGTTAGCTTCGGCGACGCCTCGAAATGAAGCCCCAGTAAACGGCGGCCGTAACTATAACGGTCCTAAGGTAGCGAAATTCCTTGTCGGGTAAGTTCCGACCCGCACGAAAGGCGTAACGATTTGAGTACTGTCTCAACGAGAGACTCGGTGAAATTAAGATACCTGTGAAGAAGCAGGTTACCCGCGACAGGACGGAAAGACCCCATGGAGCTTTACTGTAGCTTGATATTGGGTGTTTACATAGCTTGTACAGGATAGGTAGGAGCCATTGAAACCGGGACGCTAGTCTCGGTGGAGGCACCCGTGGGATACTACCCTTGCTATGTGAACACTCTAACCCTGAGCACTTAGCGTGCTCGGAGACAGTGTCTGGTTGGCAGTTTGACTGGGGCGGTCGCCTCCTAAATAGTAACGGAGGCGCTCAAAGGTTTGCTTAGAATGGTTGGAAATCATTCTGTAAGTGTAAAGGCAGAAGCAAGCTTGACTGCGAGACTGACTAGTCGAGCAGGGACGAAAGTCGGACTTAGTGATCCGGTGGTACCGTATGGAAGGGCCATCGCTCAACGGATAAAAGCTACCCTGGGGATAACAGGCTTATCTCCCCCAAGAGTTCACATCGACGGGGAGGTTTGGCACCTCGATGTCGGCTCATCGCATCCTGGGGCTGTAGTTGGTCCCAAGGGTTGGGCTGTTCGCCCATTAAAGCGGTACGCGAGCTGGGTTCAGAACGTCGTGAGACAGTTCGGTCCCTATCCGTCGCGGGCGCAGGAAATTTGAGAGGAGCTGTCCCTAGTACGAGAGGACCGGGATGGACATACCGCTGGTGTATCAGTTGCGCCGCCAGGCGCATTGCTGAGTAGCTATGTATGGATGAGATAAACGCTGAAAGCATCTAAGTGTGAAACTCGCCTCAAGATGAGATTTCCCATTCCTATATGGAAGTAAGACTCCTGAAAGATGATCAGGTCGATAGGTTAGAAGTGGAAGCGTAGTGATACGTGAAGCGGACTAATACTAATCAGTCGAGGACTTAACCAAGGAAGAGCAATGGTGACTCAGCAGAAAATAATATTAGCTAGTTTTGAGGGAACGAAGTTCACTCAGTAGTGTGGTGGCGATAGCC
The DNA here is from genome assembly GCF_024029335.1 of Fructilactobacillus myrtifloralis. Classification (NCBI taxonomy): domain Bacteria; kingdom Bacillati; phylum Bacillota; class Bacilli; order Lactobacillales; family Lactobacillaceae; genus Fructilactobacillus; species Fructilactobacillus myrtifloralis. The sequence goes on from NZ_CP097116.1 coordinate 988,463, forward strand.
TAAAGGATACACCTGTTCCCATGCCGAACACAGTAGTTAAGCTTTAGCACGCCAAAAGTAGTTGGGGGATCGCCCCCTGCGAGGATAGGACGTTGCCACGCGAACTTAAAGGCGCTTTCGAAGCAATTCGAAGGCGTCTTTTTTTGTGTTTTTGTGAAAGCTAACTAATTATTGTATAATCAAGGCAATTGTTCAGAATAAAGGAGCCAGGATAATGAAACAGAAACATTTTTTTCGGATTACATTAGGATGGCAGATTATGCTGGGATTATTGCTGGGGATTATCCTAGGAGTAGTCTTTTATAAGAATCAAACGGCCATCACAGCCATGCAAAGCATTGGAACCATGTTCATTGGGTTGATTCAAATGATCGTATTGCCAATCGTCGTTTCGTGTTTAACGGTTGGAATTGCCAGTATGGGTGATATTCGGAAGGTTGGTCGGATCGGGGGCAAGACGTTAATTTACTTCGAGCTGATGACGACCGTGGCGATTATCATGGGATTGGTAGTTGCTAACGTCGCTCATCCCGGATCGTTCATTGACGTCCATGCAATGCATTCCTCGGTTGATATTAGTAAGTACGTCTCTACCGCCCAACACTCTAAAAATGAGGGCTTGTGGTCGATGCTAATTGGGCTGATTCCCACGAATATTTTTGCATCCCTTGCCAAGGGGGACATGATGCCGGTCATTGTCTTTTCGGTCTTCTTTGGATTAGGAACAGCAGCAATTGGAGAACGCGGCCAAATTATCATTGATTTTATGACGGCAGTGTCGCAGGTTATGTTTAAAATTACAAACTGGGTAATGCACCTGGCTCCAATTGGGGTCTGTGCGCTGATCGGAGTTACCCTCGCGGAATTAGGGATTGGGGCCTTATTACCGCTAGGTTACTTCGTACTGTTGGTTTACCTAACCATGATTTTCTTTGTCCTGGTCATCATGGGAATTGTGGCACGGCTCTGTCACTTTAAACTGTACGAGTTGTTAGTGGTCATTAAAAATGAAATCGTCCTGGCCTTTTCGACCGCTAGTTCAGAAGCAGTAATGCCGAAGATGATTGAAAAAATGGATCGCTTTGGGGTGAGTCCCTCGATTGTTTCATTTGTAATTCCGACTGGATATACATTTAACCTGGATGGCTCGGCCATTTATCAATCAATTGCTGCCCTGTTTCTCGCCCAGGCTTATAACATCCATCTCTCGCTCGGGCAGCAAATTACGTTGATGCTCGTGTTGATGATTACTTCGAAGGGAATGGCAGGAGTCCCAGGGGCTTCATTTGTGGTTCTCCTAGCTACGGTTTCAACGATCGGGGTTCCGATGTCTGGCTTAACCTTTATTGCAGGGATTGACCGGTTTATCGACATGGGTCGGACCGCCGTGAACGTGGTTGGAAATTCGTTAGCAACCGTCGTGATTGGGAGTTCGGAACATGAATTTGACGCCCACAAGGCGGCTACCTATTACCAACAGGTTAAGCAAAAAGCAACGTCCTAACCTAAAGAAAGATTGACATTTTTAGCTTTGATGATATGCTAGGATAAATTAAACCTTGTGGTAGTTGGCAATGTAACCAGCGCTTGTAAGTTAGTTCCGTGAAACTAACCAAGCGTCGGAGCCCAACGTCCACACTAATCTAATCAATTAATCGTTTCCGGTGAGAAACCAATTGAGGTTCAGGCTTATTATGAATTCAATTTAGCTACTCCCGGAGACCGCGGAGTAGCTTTTTTTATTGGAAAAGGGCAAAGGAGGACTTTTTGTGGCAGCACGGTATTTAGTCTTAGAGGACGGCACGATTTACACCGGGACGGCCTTTGGTAGTGAGCGCGAAAGCATTGGGGAACTGGTTTTTAGCACGGGAATGTCTGGATATCAACAGTCCATTACCGATCAATCTTATAACAATGAGATTTTGATGTTTACCAACCCGTTAATCGGCAATTACGGGGTTAATCGCGATAACTTAGAGTCACAGGTTCCAACCTGTCAGGGAGTGGTGGTTCGCGAAGTAGCACGGCGCACCACGAACTGGCGGATGACGATGTCGCTGGCTGATTATTTGGCCCAACACGACATTCCGGGAATTAGCGAGATTGACACCCGGGCGGTCACCCGGCACATTCGTCAATTTGGGGCAATGAAAGCCGCGCTCGTCAACGACGTGCAAGAGACAACCCTGGCGCGGGTGCGAGCTTGGTCGCGTGATCCCCAGGCGATTAATGAAAGTGCTACTCACAATGCCTACTCTGCTCCCGCAACAGGGCGGCGGATTGCCGTGATTGACTTTGGATTGAAGTATTCGATTCTGAGGGAACTGTCCAAGCGGAATTGTGACGTAGTGGTGTTACCACCAACGGCAACGGTTCAGGACGTTGAAGCAGTTTATCCCGATGGGGTCTTGTTAACCAACGGACCTGGTGACCCGACGGCGGTTCCAGAGCGGACTTTGAACATGATTAGAACCGTAGAGCAAAAGTATCCCTTGCTTGGAATCTGCATGGGACACCAACTCTTCGCACTGGCGAACGGAGCGACCACGACCAAAATGAAATTTGGGCACCGGGGCTTCAATCATCCAGTTCGAAACTTAGTGACCGGGCGGATTGATTTCACCTCGCAAAACCACGGCTACATGGTCGAACGGGACTCGTTAGCCGCGACCGATCTAGATGTCCTCCTAGAAGAGATTAACGATCACTGTGTGGAAGGCTTACAACACCAACAATTTCCGGCATTTTCGGCGCAGTTCCATCCGGATGCTGCCCCAGGTCCTCACGATGCCGACTACTTATTTGATGAATTCATGGATCTAATTGATCAAAATCCCGTGCAGAAATAGAGAAAGGTGACGAACATGCCCCAAAGAACGGACGTTAAAAAAATCATGGTAATTGGCTCTGGTCCAATCATTATTGGCCAAGCCGCTGAATTTGATTACTCTGGAACCCAGGCATGCCTGGCTCTAAAAGAATTGGGCTATGAAGTAGTTTTGGTAAACTCCAATCCGGCAACGATTATGACGGATCGGGAAGTGGCCGATGAAGTGTACATTGAACCATTAACTCTCGAGTTCGTGACGCGGGTGTTACGCAAGGAGCGTCCGGATGCCATTCTCCCGACCTTGGGGGGACAGCAGGGGTTGAACATGGCCAAGGAACTTTCCGACGCTGGAGTTTTAGATGAACTACAGATTCAACTGCTTGGAACGGATCTAGCGGCCATCAACGAAGCCGAAGACCGGGAACAATTCCGGGATTTAATGCGCGAACTTGGAGAACCAGTGCCAGAATCGACGATTGCGACCACCACGGAGCAGGCTCTCGCCTTTGCGGAACAACACGGTTATCCCGTGATTGTTCGCCCGGCCTTTACGATGGGCGGCACTGGTGGGGGAATTGCCCACGACGAAGCACAGTTGGCAGAAATTGCCGCGAACGGGCTGGAACTATCGCCGGTGACCCAGGTCTTAATTGAACAAAGTATCGCTGGCTACAAGGAAATTGAATTTGAAGTGATGCGCGACCACGCAGATAACGCGATGGTGGTCTGCAATATGGAAAACTTTGACCCGGTTGGCATTCACACGGGAGATTCAATCGTTTTTGCCCCCACGCAAACCCTTTCGGATGATGAAGTCCAAATGCTGCGGGACGCCGCGTTACGCATTATTCGCGCCCTGAAAATTGAAGGGGGCTGTAACGTTCAGCTGGCCTTGGATCCAAATAGCATGCACTACTACGTGATTGAGGTAAACCCCCGGGTGAGTCGGTCCAGTGCGCTAGCTTCCAAGGCGACCGGCTATCCGATTGCTCGGATTGCCGCCAAAATTGCGGTCGGGTTAAACCTGGATGAAATCATGAACCCCGTCACGGGGACGACTTACGCTGAATTTGAACCCGCCCTAGATTACGTGGTTTGCAAAATTCCCCGCTGGCCGTTTGATAAGTTTACCCAGGCAGATCGCCACCTTGGGACGCAAATGAAAGCAACCGGAGAAGTCATGGCGATTGAACGAACGGTTGAAGGATCCATCTTAAAGGCCGTGCGGTCGTTAGACATTGATCTAAAGGACCTTGATGATCCGGCTTTGCATGACCTTAGTCAGGCAGAGTTAGAAGCGGGATTAGTTGAGGCTCGTGACGATCGCCTCTTTTACCTGTACGAAGCATTGCGCCGCGGGGTTTCCATTGACCAGCTAGCAGCCCTGACGAAGATTCACATTTTCTTTTTGGATAAGCTGTTACACATCTTGGAGCTTAGCCAAGCCTTAGTTGCGGAACCGGGAGACCTGGCGACTCTAAAGGAGGCCAAGCGGTACGGCTTTTCCGATGCCACGATTTCCAAGCTGTGGAATCAGTCTGAAACGGCGATTCGGACGCATCGATTAGAAAATGGGATTGTTCCAGTTTATAAGATGGTCGATACCTGTGCCGGTGAGTTTGAATCGCAAACACCGTACTTTTACAGTACTTACGAATGGGAAAATGAGAGTCAGGTTAGTCAGAAGCCAGCGGTGCTAGTCTTAGGTTCGGGACCAATTCGGATTGGACAGGGAGTCGAGTTTGACTACGCTACGGTTCATTCGGTAGAAGCGATTAAGCAGGCGGGCTACGAAGCCATCATCATGAACAATAATCCAGAGACCGTTTCGACGGATGCTTCCATTTCTGACAAACTGTACTTTGAACCACTGACGGTGGAAGAAGTGCTCAACGTGATTGATTTGGAACAACCACTTGGAGTCGTAGTCCAGTTTGGAGGGCAAACGGCAATCAACCTAGCGGAACCACTGGCAGAGCACGGGGTTAAGATCCTGGGAACCAGCGTGGCCGATGTGAACCGCGCTGAAGATCGGGATGAATTTGACCAAGTCATCAAAAAGTTAGGCATTCCGCAACCAGTGGGGGGCACTGCCACAGATCCAGCTACGGCGCTCCAAATTGCTGACCAAATTGGGTACCCAGTCCTAGTCCGGCCTAGTTATGTTCTCGGTGGGCGGGCCATGGAGATCGTCCGGCGTCGTGAAGACCTGGAAAACTACATGGAAAATGCAGTCCGAGTATCGCACGATCATCCCGTGTTAATTGACCAGTATCTGACCGGAAAAGAATGTGAAGTGGATGCCATCAGTGATGGCAAGACGGTGCTGATTCCGGGCATCATGGAACACATTGAACGGGCCGGAGTTCACTCCGGAGATTCGATGGCCGTCTATCCATCCCAAACGTTGTCAGAACACGTTAAACAACAAATCGTGGCGTATACGGAAAAGCTGGCACTGGAGTTACACTGTGTGGGTCTCATGAACATTCAGTTCGTAGTGCATAACGACCAGGCTTACGTGATCGAAGTGAACCCGCGGGCAAGTCGGACGGTCCCGTTCCTTAGCAAGGTCACCGGGATTCCAATGGCTCAGGTAGCCACCAAAGCCATTCTTGGCGAGAGTTTAGCTAGCCAGGGGTATCACTCTGGATTGGCTCCCGAAGGCAAACTGGTGCACGTTAAGGCCCCGGTCTTCTCGTTCTCGAAATTGAACGACGTGGATACGCTACTGGGACCCGAAATGAAGTCGACGGGGGAAGTGATGGGCTCTGATCGAACCTTCCCGAAGGCGTTATACAAAGCGTTGGAAGCCGCCAAATTACACGTCCCTGATCACGGCCGGGTGTTATTAACCGTGAAGGATGAGGATAAGGAAGAAACGGCGCAGTTAGCGCGGCGGTTTGCTGCGTTGGGCTACCAAATTCTTGCCACACCGGGCACCGCAAAGTACTTTGCGGAACACGGAATCACGGTCCAAGAAGTAGGAAAGCTGGGCGCTGATCATGATTTACTGGATATGATGGTCGCTAAGCAAATCCAAATGGTTGTGAATACGGTCTCGAACACGCAGGGAAGTGAGCGGGACGGAGCCATGATCCGAAGCGCAGCCATTGCGGATGGGGTCCCATTGTTCACCTCACTGGATACGGTTTCGGCTATCCTACAAATGTTGGAGGATCAATCGTTTACAACTGAGAGTCTGTAGTGGATGTTTCATGTGAAACACAGTTAAAGCACGTAATTATAAACTAAATAAAAACAGCCACTAATTAGTTAGTGGCTGTTTTTATTTAGGAAGTTGTTAGTTATTGGCGAATCTGATCTAAATCACTCGCTCCAATGTATTTTTGGTAGTCCTCACCATTATAAGTGAAGCTGTAATCCTGATCGGTGGGCTGCTTGGTATAGATTTGGAAGTAACCCATCCGCGTGTAACCCGCAATAACTGATTGTTTCGTACCGTTGATGGTCATGGTGGTAGGCCAATAATCAGTTACATTACTGACGCCATCAGTAGTGGGTAGGTTAACTGGTTGGTTTCCCTGGTAGTAGGTGTTGGATTGACTACTATTTTGATTAGGTTGGCTTTGTGTTGCTTGTGTGGCCGGTTGAGCAGTAGCTTGCTGATTACTATTGGATTGATTGGTGTTCTTTGTCCCAGTAGCAGAGTTACTTTGCGTGTCAGCATTCGATTGCTCAGCTGGTTGCTCTTGCTTTTTAGAGGTTGTCTTCTTGGCCTTCTTTTTTGCTTTTTCGTGCTGACTACTTTTGGGTGCCTGGTGGTCTTTTGATTCAGTTGAATGTGAGCCACAAGCGGCGAGTGTAAATGCCAGCGTTAGGCAAGCTCCCAATGTAATTAAACTTTTTTTCATCTTAAGCTCCTCCTGTTTATTTATCGTGGTTGCTAACGATTACCCGGAAATTATTCGGTTCGGTAGCATGATAGGGATTGTGGTCTTTGAGGTATTGAATCATTAAGTTCGGGATCGTTTCGCTGGTCTGCTTGACGACCTTATCAATGGAAAACATCTGATAATCGCCCCCACCGATGGCCCGATAGTTATTCATGGCCACCGTTAATTCCTGTTCGTCGGTCACTGGGTGTCCGTGATAATTGAGTTTGGTGACGCGGTGTCCGAGCGGTTGTGCAAGGTCAAACGCGTAGTCAATCCCACTGTAAACGTCGTAGTTATACAGTTGTAACTTCGGTTTCACGAATTCCTCGTTGATGACAATTTGCCCCGCCTGGACGGTGAAAAAGGTGGCAGATTGTTCCAACGCGGCTCGCAGCTCTTTTCCCGTGATTCGTTCGGCGACGGCCACGTTTGGGAACGAATAATTACTGATGATCTCGCGCATCGAAACGTGCGGGCTCAGCCCGGTAATTTCATTATTAAACAGGGCAGTTCCAGAGATGTCGACGCCAAGCACGTCCATTTGGACCTGATTAATTAGGGTGAGGTATGGATGACCATGCAAGCGGGCTTGCATCGGATCATGAATTTGCAGGTCGGCCCCGGTAACCGTACCCACGGGGGCTTCGAGCCAGTTCTCAACGGTGGTTTCAAGCTGAGTAGCTGGGAGTAAGCTGGGATCAATGGTGACGTCCGCCGTGGGAAGCAGGGTGCTTTTCCCGGTGCGGACGTGCTGTTGCTCATCCAGAGTCAGAGTGATTTGGCCAACGTAACTGCCACGCACCCCGGGTTGGGTGAAGGGGACGTGGTTAATCGTCCCGGCTAGTTCTCGGTGTTGGTGCCCGGTGATCAGGGCGTCAATGCCCGGCACGGTTGTTAAAAGCCGGTAGCCCTCGTTTTCAACCGTGGCGGCTTCGGTGGGCTGACCAGTCTCTGGATCAGCTTCTAAGCCCCCGTGGTAAGCGACAATCACCACGTCGGCTTGGCGGCGGAGTTTTGGCACCAGGTCCTGGGCAACCGTTAAAATGGAATGAAAGGTTAAGCCGGCAATGTTTGCGGCTTTCTCCCAGTTCGGAACAAAGGCGGTGGTTAAGCCTAAAATGGCAATCTTGACGCCCTGGACTTCAATGATTCGATAGGGAGCATCGGCGATCTGTTCGGCCTCAGCACCGTCAATGTTGGCATTTAAAAGGGGATAATTACGGTCTGCTTCTGCAGCTCGAAGGTACTCTAATCCGTAGTTAAATTCGTGATTACCCAAGATACCGGCATCATAGCCAATCTGACTCGTAATTCCAGTGAGAAAGGCCGTCGGAGCCTGCGGGTGCTCGGCTAAGTAACTGGTAAGCGGAGATCCTTGGATCAAATCGCCATTTTCCACGGCCAGTACGATTTCGTCTGGTTGGGCCTTCGCACGAGCCTGTTTAATAATGGTCCCCGCCTTTAATAATCCAATCCCGGTATAGTTTTCCTTGGTGCTGTAATTGGTCGGGTAAACGTATCCATGCACGTCACTCGTGGATAGAATTTTAATTGTTTTTGGCATAGCGCGGGTGTCCCTTCCGAAGTTGTTTAATTGACATCATGACCACGAAGCTCACTAGGTAACAACCACTCATGAAAACGACTACCATGGTAATCGTCGAAACGTCCATGATGAACCCGATTAGAACTGGGGTAAAGGTTCCAATTGTTTTGGCAATCGACATGATGGTGTTATTTGCCGTGGCCCGGTTCTTGCTGGGGTAGAGGCTGCTAACTACGGCCCCATACCCACTATACATTCCATCAGTCAGAAATCCAACGATGGTGCCGGCGGCCACAAATTCGATTTTAGTTTGCGCCATGATCAGTAGGTATACGGAGGCTGCCGAACCTAGGAGATACAGACCAAAGGCCAAGCGACTGCCAAAGCGGTCCTGTAAGTAACCAAAGACGGCAATCCCTGCGGCCATACCGATGATGGTAAAGACCATCCACACGGAGGAACTGGCGACGTTCACGTGCATTCGTTCCTGTGCAATCGTGGGGAGCCAGTTCATCACCGTGGTGTAACCGGCAATGTGAATTAGAAACATAATGATAATCCGAATTGATAGGGATGCTTCGCGCGGTGTGGAAAAGAGCGACCACAAGTCACCAAGCTGGACTTTTTTGGTTTGCGCCAATTCGTGATTATGCTTAAAGTCAGCACTTTCTGGCAGGTGAAAGCGAATGAACCAGGCTAGAATGACGGGAAAAATCCCGACGAAGAAGAGCAGGTGCCAACCATAGTGAGGGATGATGAAAGCCGCTAGGAGCGAGGCGAGGACGGCTCCGAGTTGACCAGCGACTCCCGCTGCGGACGAAATCCGGCCCATGCATTTTTTCGCAAAGGCCTCGCTGAGCATCGTGAGCGCGATTCCGTATTCACCGCTCGTTCCGATGCCGATGATGATCCGAAACAGGCACAGCATGAAGAAGGAGTTAGTTAACCCCATGCCAGCCGTGCCAAGCGCGTAAATGAAGATTGACCAACTGAGGGTTTTTACCCGCCCAAATTTGTCTGCTAAGATCCCAAAGCCGATGCCCCCAAAGAGGGAGCCGATGGCAGTGATTGAGGGAATTAAGCCACCCTCCGCCTTGGTGATATGTAAGGTAGCGATGATGGACGCTAACGCGAGCCCGATGAACGCGGAATCCATTCGTTCGAGGACGAACCCGATGCCCGTGGATAGGGACACCCGCTTTTGGTATTTCGTAAACTGGTTAAAGTGCATAAGACTTCCTCCAAATTAAAAAAGTGATTAAGGCCGGGTCTGAGGGTTCAGAGGACACAAAATCACTTTGGTTATGGAGTTTCGCTAACGTTAAATAACCGTGCTTGTGGTTTCTCTGAACCAACTTAAAGCCCTGTTTTTTTATAAGAATAGCACTTTTATTAGAATTCTCAACAATAATATATATTATTGTTTACGTTTTTATTTTTACAATAATTAAGTAACTACTTTTTAATTATTGGGATTATGTTAGTACTAAGTTATAACTAAATGGTTGACAATGTTATTACTTTGTGATAACGTAACTATGCGGAGAAATCCGCAGTTGTGTAGAATTAGGAGAAGAGGGAGAATAAGATGAATATGGAAAATAGAAGGGAGATTAGCTATGAATGCATTAAAGTTAAAGCGTTTTGGCAATAGCCATGGAATTATAATACCTAAGACTATTTTAAAACAAATTGGTGTTACTGATGTAGCTAATCAACTATTTAATATAGATATTGATTCAAATAATGGAAAAATTATTTTAAGTAAAAAGAAAAAAAACAATTCATCAGAATTCGATGAATTGTTTGAAGGATTTGATTTAAAATCATATAAAAAAGAAAATCCTGATGATTTTGTTGAGCATTGGGGTAAAAGTGTAGGTAAAGAAGCAATTTAATTCATATTCTCCTTTGTCCAGCTATCATAAAATCTATGATACTGAAGACGTTAAAAGCTGGTATTTTGAAAGGAGATTTTAATGAATCGTAATGATTCTTCTAATCTGTTAGAACAAGGGTCAGTAGTTTGGTGTGATCCAGAACCTTTAGTTGTAGGACACGAACAAGCGGGTAGACGTCCGGTGTTGGTTGTTTCAAATGAAGCATTTAATAGTAAAACCGGATTTGTAAAGGTAGTTGCAATAACTAATACCCATAGGTCCTTCCCCACTAGGGTTATGATTCCGGATGAAGTAGAATTTGTTCGCGGAGATATTCTTTCTGACCAGGAAAGAACTATTCAACCTAGTTCTAGAAATCCTGTTCTAATGGGAATTATGCCAGATGATGTTGTGACTAAAGTACTTGATTTAATTAATAAATCATACTAAAACATCAGTTATTAAAAATGTGACTATTTGCAAGTGATCATTGCTTATGGTCACATTTTTTATATATTTTGTCAACAGTTATTTTTATAATAAATATAAATGTTGACAAAAATTTTAAAACAAAAACGGTATAATGGGAGCTAAAACGTTTTTAAAGAAGGTCAATTATGCTCTCTACCATTTTAACTGCCATCGCCTACTACGTGTCTACCAACATGGATTACATCCTAGTCCTGGTGTTACTGATTCATGCCAACCATCAGGATGGCCCGGTGCTAGCCGGAGATGTGCTTGGAACCAACGTTTTGATTCTACTACCAATGGCCCTGGCGGCGATTGTTGGGGCGGTCACCCAAACCTGGATGATTGGCTTCTTGGGGTTATTTCCCTTGTACTTTGGAATCCAAGCGCTCTTTTTCCCAGATTCTGGGAACCAAATGAACGAAACCGATCATGATTCCAGATGGAGAACGGCTCTACATACTGCCATCATTACCGTGACGGCCTGTGGTGCCGATAACATTGCCGTGTACATCCCACTTTTCGTGCACCGTTCCGTGCAACAGCTAGTGATAATTTACATCGTGATGATTGTGATGGCGATCCTCTTTTTCCTGATTGCCCTGCTAATTAGTAAGAACAAACAGTTGGAACGAATTTTAAATCGCTACGGTCGGTACCTAGCGGGAATCATTTATATTTACCTGGGTCTTTCCGTGTTACTTGGGAGTGGGACGATTCAGCATTTTTTGAAATAATTTCGCTCCTGGAAAACAATGTTCAGGATAGGAACGTAGTTTCATTCCAAATCTAAACAGGCTCGGTCCACCCAAAATGGGGGCCGAGCCTGTTTTTAAATTAGCAACGGATGCGCGTTATGCAAAGCGATTTTCCCGCAAGAGCTGCGCATAAAAAGCAAGCTCTTGCAGCATGCGCTCTAACCGATCGGGATAGCGTCCCGCTGCCGGGGCATCAACTGGCATTTCTCCGTCCGCCGTAAAGTTTTGCGTCACCCGCCCGATGATGGTGGGCTTAGGCAGAACCCAACAACCGAGCTGGTTTAGGGTCGGTAACAGGGCTAAAAAGGCAAACTGACCGCCACGAGCACTAGGAGCATATGTAAGCACGCGGACGGGCTTTCCTTGCATTTCAAAGGCGACGTAATCCAGTCCGTTTTTAAGCACGGCCGGGATTGAGTGGTTATACTCCGGGGTCAAAATCACGTACCCATCACCCGCCTGTAAATCGTTAAGCCACTGCTGTTCGGGGGGTGTTAATGTCCGGTTGGGATGATCCATGGGGGCTTCTGGTTCATTGAAAAAGGGGAGGTCGTAACTAGCAATGTCCATGAAGTTGAGCTGGACGTCAGCAGGATTGGTAAAAGGCGGTTGGTGGGTTTGCAGGTAGTTAAAGAGGTGGCGACCCGCGGCGTTAGCGCGGGAACTGCCTAAAATTACGTTAATGGTAACCATGTGGACACACTTTCTAATCATTGAATTTTCGTAGGTTTGAATCACTTAATTATAAGGCTTTTACGTTGACAGTAACACGGTTTTGTTATGTACTAAGGTTGGAGTCATTTACATATAACTTTACGTAATAGGAGGAACATAATATGGCAGATAAATTAACAACTGATGCCGGACAACCGTGGGCTAACAACGAGCATTCCCAAACGGCTGGAGTTCGTGGTCCCGTTTTAATGCAGGATTACCAACTTTTAGAAAAGCTCGCCCACTTTAACCGGGAACGAATCCCAGAACGGGTCGTGCACGCGAAGGGTGCTGGTGCCAAGGGAGTCTTTAAGTTAACGCATGACATGAGCAAATACACCAAGGCCGACATGTTTAACGGCGTGGGCAAAGAGACACCGATGGCTATCCGGTTCTCGCAGGTGGCTGGAGAATCTGGTTACCCAGATACGATTCGGGACGTGCGTGGTTACGCCATTAAGTTCTACACCCAAGACGGAATTTACGATATCGTGGGTAACAACACCCCGATTTTCTTCGTGAACGATCCGTTGAAGTTCCCAGACTTCATTCACTCCCAAAAGCGGGATCCTAAGACCCACTTACGGAGTAACGAAATGCAATGGGACTTCTGGTCTCACTCACCAGAATCAGTCCACCAGGTTACTTACTTGATGGGTGACCGGGGAAACCCAGCTAGTTACCGGACGATGAACGGGTACGGAAGCCATACGTACAAGTGGGTCAACAAAGACGGTGAAGTTTACTGGGTTAAATACCACTTCATTAGCCAACAAGGGGTCGAAAACATGACGGATGAAACGGCTGCGAAGGCTGCTTCTGAAGATACTGATTACCTCATGCACGACCTGTACGACGCGATTGAACACAAGGATTATCCATCATGGAAGGTCTACGTACAAATCTTGCCGTACCAAGAAGGGATTGACTACCCCGCTGACATTTTCGATGTAACCAAAGTCGTTTCCCACCACGATTATCCGCTGCAAGAAGTGGGTGAGTTCACGTTGAACGAAAATCCAACGAACTACTTCGATGACGTGGAAGAAATTGCCTTCTCACCAGCCAACTTGGTTCCAGGGATCGAAGCTTCTCCAGATAAGTTGTTACAGGGACGGCTCTTTGCGTACAAGGATGCTGAACGGTACCGGCTAGGAGCTAACTACGAACAACTGAAGATTAACCGGCCCATTAATGAAGTTCACAATTACGAACGCGACGGATTCATGGCTGATAATCAAGGAAGCGACGTTAACTACGAACCGAACAGTAAAAATGGTCCAGTTGAAGATCCGCACGCTTCCATTACGCCGGAACAATTACAAGGGGCAACCGGAGCATACCGGCCGTACGACCAGGATTACTACTCACAAGCTGGGGCCTTGTACCGGTTGATGAGTCCGGAAGAAAAAGATCGGCTCATTAAGACGATTAAGGGTGGCCTAGGCTCCTTTGATAACCATGAAATTCAAGTGTTAGAAACGAAGCAATTCTACAAGGCGGATCCAGAGTACGGAACGCGGGTTGCAGAGGCACTCGGACTTGATTTAGACGAAATTAAAGAATAACCCAATTTAAGAACGGCATCTTTGCGATGCTGTTCTTTTTTGTGTGTTTCTCCCGCAGTGGAAGTGGTGGTAAAATGAGAATAGTTAAGGTGACCGAGAGGCATTTCAGTTGCATTTATGCCGGCTTCCCTTATCATCGGTAGTAGAGGGAGCGGGTCCAATGCTCCGGTAATTTTTAAAAGTGAGGTCCGAGGATGACAGGTACGAAACCAAAATTATTTTTAGACATGGACAACGTGATGGTTAATACCCTTCCAGTCTTGAACGAATTGGCAAGGCTCCCATTTACCAAACCCAAGCCCGACCAAATCACGGGAGTGTTTCGGGATTTAGCGCCGTTGCCAGGGATCCTAACGAGTGTGCCCAAACTCGCAGAGCACTACGAAATGTACGTGCTCTCAACGGCCCCGTGGGATAATCCGAGTGCCTGGCAGGATAAACTGGCCTGGTTGCAACAGTACTTTGGTGCCGGGGCGGAGAATCCCTTTTACAAACGGGTAATTATCGCGCATGACAAGGGCTTGGTGCATCGAACTGGGGGGTTACTGGTTGACGATCGGCCGTACCACGGGGCGAGTGCCTGGGTGGATCCAGCGGTTCCGAGTGCCTGGTTACAATACGGCGCTGACGAACGCTTGCAGTGGAAGAACGAACTAACCAACTTCCTCTTAGACATCGCCGAAAACCAGGAACAGGGGCAGGCGTTGCCAGCTGCGATTACGGCAGCGAACGCGCGTCCGAACCCGTATCTCATTCACGGTGATTTAAAAGATTTTCATGCAGCAACTTGGGAATAATAAAGGAGAACAACTAATGATTACAAACAGTACGGAAATGTTACAAGCAGCCCGGGCCGGCCACTACGCCGTTCCAGCATTTAACGTGAACAACTTGGAATGGGCTAAGGCAATTTTGCAAGCCGGGGAAAAAGCCCAATCACCGTTGATTTTACAGGTAACCAGTGGTGCCGCTAAGTACATGGGAAGCTTCCGGTTAGCCTACGATTTAATCGTCGACATGCACGATGCCTTACACATTACCGTTCCGATTTCCATTCACTTAGACCACGGAACTTACTTTGATTCACTCAAAACGTTAGGGATTAGTTACACGTCGATTATGTTTGATGGGTCGAGTCTCCCTCTTGATGAAAACTTAGCGAAGACGGCTACACTGAGAGACCTCACAAAGGACCAGGACGTTAGCTTAGAAACTGAAGTTGGCACGATCGGTGGTGAAGAAGACGGTGTGATTGCTGATGGTGAAATTGCGCCGGTTGATTCCGCGGTGGCCATGGCGAAAGCTGGCGTTGATATGTTAGCTGTTGGAATCGGGAACATTCACGGTCAGTACCCGAAGGACTGGAAAGGGCTCAACTTTGCGCACCTGCAAAAGATTGATGACGCGATTTATGATGCGTTAGGCAAACGGATTCCATTAGTCCTACACGGTGGTTCTGGGATTCCGGATGACCAAGTACGCAAGGCCATTCAACTAGGAATTGCCAAGGTTAACGTGAATACCGAAGGACAACTAGCCTTTCACCAGGGCCTGCGGGATTACATCCTGAGTGATGAGGACTTAAAGGGGAAGAACTATGACCCTCGAATCCTGCTCACTGCTGGAACCGATCAGTTGGTAGAGATGTGCTTAGACCGGATTCGGGTCTTTGGTTCGGGAAACAAAGCTTAGTTAAAAACTGAGGCTAGAAAAATTAGTTTCTAAATAAAAAATAGCTGGAAGTTAATCTTAACTTCCAGCTATTTTTTATATGAATGGCTATTTTTCCAGGTCTCTTTGACAATTGACCTTTAATTATCCTTATGCTTAATGTTGACGTGTTTTAAGCTTATATCGCCAGCATCAGCATTAATTTTACTGTGGTTAATCTTGGCATTTTTAATCTGAACATCACCACTATCGCTTTTAAGCTGAAGTTGATCGTAGGTGATCGATTTTTGGTTATCCATTGCTACATCTCCAGCTCCACTGTTAAAGTTTAAGTCTTTTGCAATTAGATCATGAGTTTTAATGTCACCACCATCGGAGCTGAGGGTGACTTTAGTTAAGTTGGGTTGTTTCATGGTAATGTCACCTGAACTACTGTTGATTTTAAGTGGTTGATTGGAGTCCACTTTTTCAAGTAAGACGTTGCCACCTTCTGATTCAATCTGGGTAGCTTGCAGCTTTGTGTTGCGTAAGGACACGTCTCCACTTTCCGATTTAATCATGGTCGTCCCGATTTGGCTGTCATTACTATTTACATCTCCACTTGAGCTTACTAGTTTGGATTGCTTGAAGTTGGCCTTGCTTATTGTCATGTTCCATGCGTTACTGTTAGCTTGAAAGTTCTGAATGGGAGTAGTCGTTTTAAAGTCCAGGGTTCCAGAGTTAATTTTGACCGTCTTCGGATTAATGACCTGTGGCAGGGTGATCACAACCTTATGCTTGAGCTTGCCGCTGTGACTGTGGTTGATCTGATCCCAGAGCTTTTGGTCCTTAACATTAACCTCAATGTTATCACCATTTTTGGTGACTTTAGGTTTTTGCTGGTCCCGGAAGTTAGATTGGACAGTAAATTCGTTACCCGATTTTACTGTCACCTGGGCTGGAACGTTTATTTTTAAAGTATCAAGTTGAGCGGTATTTTTGACTTTCTGGGTTTGGCTAGCGGCCGTTGCTTGTGGTGTGAATGCAGCTGGTAAAACCGCTAGAAATAACCTTAACATTGTCAATCCAATGATTTTTTTATACATAGGAAACATCCTTTCTTAGGTTATCTAACCTAATTCCATAATTAGTACTAGCCCAATAATGCCTAGAGCTAGCAGCAAACTAAGACAAACGGGAATGCCAATAATTGCTAATTTCATTAAATCAAACTCCTTTAGTAATCGTCGTCACCATCATCGTCGTCACTAAAATTAAGCGACATGTGAGTCGAATTGTGGGAGTAGGCCTTTTCTAAGCCGTGTGTCCGACCACCACCATAAAAACCAATTACACCCATTACTAATCCAGACACAGATAGTATGATTCCAGTGATTAGCATTCGTTTCATGAATTTAGCCATGATAACCATCCTTTCTGTTAGTCAATTTAGCTTGTGAATACCGATAGATTTTCTTGGTCCAGTTCGCACCAATTTGAATAATAAAGCGAATTACAAAGTACACGATGGGCGGGATCATAATCAAGACACCGAAGATAAGCAACGATGCACCAATTAAATTTAATGCAACAATCCCTTTACTAGCGATAGTTGTGATTCCAACCCAAAAAGCAAGTCCTGCAACAACCAAAGTTGTAAATAAAAAAGCTCCTACGACTACAACTACAATAAATAACATCAGTAAGATAAAGCCGGCAATCCCCAGCAAAACTGGGGAGGCAATGGCCGCTAAAATGGTAATAATGAGCTTAACGTTGTGATTGACGCTTCCCTTTTTCGGTTGCTTTTCATCTTCTGAGATGGAGTAATTCGCGGCAATTTGGCGCGCTAGCTGCCGGGGCGTTCCAAGGTTTGCGACGATTTCTTTGTAGTTACTAAGTTGACCGTCCTTGAGATAGTCGAGGTAGTAGGTCGCGGCCTCATCGCGTTCCTTAGTTGGGATATTTTTTAGGTAGTACTTCAGTTCCGTGATGTATTGTTCCTGATCCGTTGGCATTAGTCATCCTCCTTGGGCATTTGATTGTTAAAGACCTGGTCAACGATGTGCTTGTGATGATTCCAGTCGGTCTTAACTTTGGCAAGTTGGGTTAATCCGGCCTCCGTAATTTGATAATACCGCCGGTTCCGACCGTCAAAGGGCTGGTCGTAAGTGGTGACCCAATCTTCCTTTTTGAGCCGGCGTAAAATCGGGTAGAGGGTTGAGTTTGAAATCGGAATAAACTTTTTGACTCCCTGGGTTAAGGCGTAGCCGTAGTAATCTTCCTGGGCGAGCAAGGCTAACACGATGCCTTCCAGCACTTCTGAACTAATTTGAATGGCGATAATGATCAGCTCCTTCACTTTCATCAATATTATACATCGTATAATATAAAAAGCAAGTAAAAAAAGACCATGAATTTTCATGGTCTTTTTGATTATGCATCTGCTTGTAAGCGGCTGGCGTAGTTGGCAATGTTTTGTACGGTAGCCGTCAACTTGTCGGCATAGTATTGTTGTTCGGACGCCTCTAAATCCGGATTTAAGTCCCCAGTTTCAGTAAAGATGTTTTGAATGAAACGGAGGTTGAGATTCCGCGGGACGCTTACCAAGCTTAGAACTTGGAAAATCGGCAACCAGGCCATTGCAGCCAGGATACCACCAAACGAACCCATGGAGTAACTGATCGTTTGAATCGGGGTGTCGCTAACGCCGGTTCCGAGGTAGTCAAAGGCATTTTTTAATGCACCCGGAACTGAGTAGTCATATTCAGGGGTGAGCAACAAGATTCCGTCGCCACTCATCACGTCGGTTACCCAGCGTTTGGCATTTGGAGCCAGATTCTCTGGATAATCGGGAGTTCCCATTGGGGGAAGGGGTTCGGCGTAGGCGGGAAGCTGATAGTCACTAACCTTTAAAAATTGCAAACTAACGTGCGTGGTTTGCTCTAATTCGGGTTGGTGCTTTTGCAGGTATTGAAACAGGCGGGATCCCATGGAAGGTTCGCGGACACTTCCGAGGATTACGTTAACAGTGGTCATGATGATCGACTCCTTTATAATTAGTAAACCTAGTATATCTACTTATTTTTAGTAAGTAAAGGTAAAAGCCTCCCATACAAAAAAACTCACCCGGATGAGTGAGTTTAACCTAGTTAGTATTAGGGTTGCGGCAGGGTGGCGACCCAGTTTTGGTAAGCCGTTTCTTCAGTGGTAGGTTGGTAGTTACCAGCTGCAAATTGGTGCTGGAACAGGTCAGTAGCTTCGATTTCCCAGTTTCCCAGCGTGGTGGCGTTGGCAATCAACTGCAGGGCGTACTCCGTCCCCGTCCGGGCGACGTGCACTTTCACCATTCCCCCCGGATTGTAGACCGTTACCACGTGGTCAAAATCGCCCTGGTCGTGGTTTAAAACGTAGGCCAAACTCGTGGCCGTCATTCCGGTTCCACAGGCATTGGTGAAGCCGACGCCCCGTTCGTAAGTTTTCACAAACAAGCGATCGGGACCGAGGATTTGGGCAAAGTTGAGGTTTACTCCGTCTGGAAAGTACGGATTTTCTCCGTTTAAATAGGGTCCCAGTTGAGCTTGCAACCCACTGGTTAAGGTGTCGTGGTCCATAAAACTAATTAAATGCGGATTGGGCACCGCAATGGCCGTAAAGTCTAGGTCGGGCGCTAACTGGGGTAAGGGCCGGTTCAAAATCGTGTCTCCTCCCAGCTCGGCAAACGGAAAGTCAGCAGCGTGAAACCGCACGGGGGCGATTTCTACTCCATAGGCGGGAACCTCTGGTGCCAACTGGTCGGCTTGTTCCACGTGTAAATCGGCATCCTGAGTTTCAACCTTAAACTTAGTTTCTCCCGTTTGGTCAGCTAGGTAGCGGGCGACCGTTCGCAGCCCGTTACCACACATGGAGGCGAGACTACCATCGGCATTCACGACCGTCATTTTGCCTAAGCACCCGGAATGGTCCGAAGCATCCACGACTAAAATTCCATCGATGTCGTTAAAGGTCTCGTTGTCACTCTGTTTGAGGTTCACGGCGAGGTTGGCAATTTGCTCGATGGTTGGGGTGGTTGTAAATTGGGTCCGATCTAAAATGAAAAACCGGTTTTCTGAACCGTGAACTTTGCGTAGCGTTACCATGAAATGACCTCCCGTTAGTCAGTAAAAATGCGGTTATTGTCAAAGAAGTGTTGGTAAATGAGTTTGACCGATTGTTCCGCATCGGCTTCGTCAGTGCCTAGCATGATTGAAATTTTGGACGCCCCTTCGTTAATCATGTGAATGTTAATGTCATGGTCGGTGAGCGGGCGAATGATTTTTTCGATGGTGTTAGGGCTCAGTTGCATCCCTTCGCCGACAATCATGATGATGGCGTAGTGATCGATCCACTCTAATTGATCAGGGTGGAGTTCCGTCCGAATGTCGTCACACATTGCTTGAACGGTTTCCGGCGTGAGCTCGCGGTTATCAAAAATGATGGTCAAATCATCAATTCCAGACGGCATGTGTTCATATGAAATCCCGTATTTGTAGAGGATTTGTAATAGCTTTAGCGTAAACCCAACTTCCTTGTTAAGCAAGTACCGGTGCAGGTATAGAGCCGAAAAGCCCTTGGAACTGGCTACCCCAGTGATAAAGCCCGCGGGTTTAAAGCCCTGTTCGGGGACAATCAAGGTGCCAGGGAGGTCTGGATGGTTAGTATTTTTCACGTTAATTGGAACTTGGGCCTCAATGGCCGGAAGTAACGCTTCGTCGTGAAACACAGAGAACCCGGCATAGGAAAGTTCCCGCATTTCTCGGTAGGTCATCTTACTAATACTCTTGGGATTGGGAACGATGTGGGGATCCACCGAGTAGATGGCGTCGACGTCCGTAAAGTTTTCGTAGACCTCGGCGTGTAAGCCCTTGGCGACGATTGAACCGGTAATATCGGAACCACCCCGTGAAAAGGTGGCAATCGTTCCGTCCGCTTCGTTAATGCCAAAAAAGCCCGGAAAGACTAGGTAATCAGTACTAGTTTGGTAGGCGGCGAGATGGTTGTAAGTTTTAGGCGTGACGTGGGCATCATTCACGGGTCCAGCGACATCAAACCCAACGGTCCGCGGGTCCATGAACTTAGTTGGCAGGCCCAGTTTCGTCAAAATTTGGCTCAGTAGGTAGGCGTTTAGGTATTCTCCATGGGCCTTAAAAGCGGCTAACTGGTGGTCTTGATCTGCAAAGGATTGGCTAGCTAAGCCGGTGATGACCGCCGAAATGTGTTCCATCACGGCGTCCGGAACGGCAAAGTGGTTAGCAATGTTTCGGTAGCGATCAATAATTTCGGTTTGAACGTCTTCCAATGATTCGTGATTGCGAACGGCATTTGCATATTGAATTAGCAGGTCAGTCACCTTAATGTCGCCCTTGAACCGGGTTCCAGGGGCGGAAACTACGATGGCCCGCCGCTCCGGATCCTGCTGAATGATGTGAATAATTTTTTCGAACTGGGTGGCATCGGCTAACGAACTGCCCCCGAATTTAACTACTTTCATGCTCGTCTGACCTCGCTCGTTTTATTATTAGTGAAACTATCATCATTTTTTTGATTTCGCAACTCGATCTGGGAAAATAACGGACATTTTTAGAAAACTCTATATAGAAATAAAGAAATTTCAGTAAGTTAGTTTGGAAAAGGTTGACGCTGATTGGCTTTTTCGGTATGCTAAACACAAATCAAATAGAGGTCGCAAGCAAGAAGAGTACGTGGGGGAGTTGCCATCCAGCTTTGAACCCACCGAAAGGATTGGTTGCCGAAGTGCTAAGGAGGATGGACCTTAGTTAACTGGGACGTAACTTAAGAGGTTACGGACTGTCGGGAATGCTATTCTCGGGGAGCTATGGATAAAATTGATTCTAATCGGCGACAATAGGGTCTTTTGGACGGAGCTTCCGTGCCAAAAGGCCCTTTTTTAGTACGCATAAGGGTCTGCCGGTTAGGACGATTGAGGAGGAAAACAGGATGTTAAGTAGTGATGAAGTGCGCAATAATCAGTTGTTGATTGGTGGCATTCCCGCCACGGAGCTCGCTGATGAATATGGAACGCCGCTCCAGGTGTATGACGTGGCAAAAATCCGGCACCAGATTCGGGCGTTTGAACGGGTCTTTGTGGAACAACACGTTGATTATGCCGTTAGCTATGCCAGCAAGGCCTTTGCGTGCGTGGCGATGTATCAAATTGTTAATCAAGAACACGCCCACATTGACGTTGTCTCTGCTGGTGAATTAGCAACTGCGTTAGCAGCGGACTTTCCGATGGAGCGGGTTAGTTTTCACGGGAACAACAAGTCCTATGAAGAGTTACAAATGGCGGTTCACCACCACGTGGGCACGATTATCCTCGATAACTTCTACGAGATTGGGCTCCTGGCTCAGGTTCTCGAAGCAGCGGATGCGGAAGTAAACGTGATGCTGCGGGTGTCTCCCGCCGTTTCCGCGCATACCCATGAATTTATTCAGACCGGCCAACAGGACAGTAAGTTTGGCTTCGACCTGCTGACCGGACAGGCTGACCAGGCCTTGCAACAGGTCCTAGCGGAACCACGGATGCACTTACAGGGAGTGCACTCCCACATTGGGTCACAAATCTTTGCGACCGACGGCTTTAAGATTGAAACGCAGAAGCTGGTGCACCTGATGCAACACTGGCGGGATGAATATGATTATATCCCTCAAGTGGTTAACGTTGGGGGAGGCTTTGGGATTCAGTATACCGATGCCGATCATCCCATTCGGCCGGAAGAGTTTGTGGAACAGATCATCACCACTTTGAAGACGGAAACGGCCGCAGCTGACCTTCCTTTGCCAGCGGTCTGGATTGAACCCGGGCGTTCGATTGCGGGTCCGGCCGGAGTGAGTCTGTACCGGGTTGGTTCGCAAAAAACAATTCCAGAGGTGCGGAAGTACGTGGCAGTCGATGGCGGGATGGGTGACAACATCCGACCCGCGCTCTATGGCGCTGCTTACGAAGCGGTCGCCGCTGACAATGTGGCACCGACCGAAACCGAAGTGGTAACGGTCGCCGGGAAGTACTGTGAATCAGGGGACATCTTAGTAAAGGATGCCAAGCTCCCGCCTGTACAAGCTGGCGACGTGATTGCGGTATTGGCCACGGGAGCTTACGGGTACTCAATGGCATCTAACTATAACCGGAATCCCCGGCCCGCGGTCGTTTTCGTTGAAAATGGCAGCGCCCAAGTCGTGGTTAAGCGGGAAACCCTAGCTGATTTAACCCGCCTCGACGTGAAACTAAGTGATTAAGGAAGCAAAACTACTACTGACAAGCAAGGAGACAGAACATGGCGGAAATGAACGCACAAGAAATCATTCAATTCATCGGAAATGCTGAAAAGAAAACCAACGTGAAGGTGTACCTGAAAGGCCAACTGGCTGACATTGATTTTCCGGACTCCCTTAGACCATTTGTGAACGACCAAACCGGGGTTATTTTTGGGGACTGGAAGGATGTACAACCGTTCTTAGCAGCCAACCAAGCCCACATTACGGATTACGAAATTGAAAACGACGGTCGCAACTCAGCGGTGCCGTTATTAGACACCAAGAACATTGACGCACGGATTGAACCCGGTGCCATCATTCGGGACCAAGTTAAGATTGGGAAAGATGCCGTTATCATGATGGGTGCCCTCATTAACATTGGGGCTGAAATTGGAGACGACTCCATGATCGACATGGGAGCGGTCCTTGGGGGCCGAGCCATCGTTGGCAAGCACTCACACATTGGGGCGGGCGCCGTGCTGGCCGGAGTGATTGAACCAGCCAGTGCTAAACCAGTCCAAATTGACGACGACGTCTTGGTCGGTGCAAATGCAGTCGTAATTGAGGGCGTGCATGTCGGGAAAGGTGCCGTCGTGGCCGCGGGGGCCGTGGTAACTGAGGACGTTGCCCCATACACGGTCGTAGCCGGCATGCCTGCTAAAAAGGTGAAGGACGTGAACCAAAAGACCCGCTCGAAAACCAAACTGGAAGACGATTTACGGGGGTAAACCATGACACTTGACTTACACAACCTCTACCGCGAATTACACCAGATTCCAGAATTAGCGCTTCAAGAGTTTCAAACGCACGACCTCTTAATGAAGCAAATCACGGCGTTAACCGCTGATTGCGATTTCGTTGAGGTTCAGGTCCCAGAACAGTTACCAACGGCGATTTTAGTGTTACTGCACGGCACGAATCCGACCCGCACGATTGGATACCGAACGGACATTGATGCGTTACCAGTGACGGAAGCCACGGGATTACCGTTTGCTTCGCAGCATGAGGGGCGGATGCACGCCTGTGGTCACGATTTGCACATGACCGTGGCAATGGGAGTGCTGGCTCACTTCGTTGCGAACCAGCCAACGGATAACCTGTTATTCTTCTTTCAACCCGCCGAAGAGAGTCAAAACGGGGGCAAGCTGGCCTACGAGGATGGCATCTTTACCGGTCAGTGGCGCCCTGATGAGTTCTATGGTCTCCACGATAACCCGCAACTTCCCGCCGGGGCGATTGGCTGCCGGATGGGAACTCTGTTTGCGGGGACTACGGAAGTGGACGTTCACTTTACGGGGACCCAGGGGCACGCGGCCTACCCGCAGTTCGCAAATGACATGGTGGTTGCAGCGAGCCAGTTCATTGGACAGGTTCAGACGATTGTGTCACGAAGCGTGGATCCCATCGAAGGGGGCGTGATTACCTTCGGGCAGTTTAACGCCGGGACGATTCGGAACGTGATTGCCGGAGAAGCAGAGCTTCACGGGACGATCCGGGGGTTAACCCAGAAAATGATTGAACACATTGATGATCGCTTGCGGGCGGTTGCCAATGGCATTGCCACGAGCTATGACTGCCAGGTAGATCTCAAGTTAAACCAGGGGGGCTACCTGCCGGTGGAAAATAATCCTCGCCTTACCGCGGACTTCATTAAATACATGCAGAGCGCGCCGGATGTTCAATACATTGAAACGGAACCAGCCATGACGGGCGAAGACTTCGGCTATTTACTGTCTAAGTTTCCCGGAACCATGTTTTGGCTGGGAGTGGGCGATCCCAACCACCAGTTGCATTCGAGTGAATTAGTGCCGAGTGAGGCCGCCATTGAACCCGGGATCAGTGCAATCACCGGGTGGTTACAACAACGCATGACAGAAAAGGAGTAAGCAAAATGACTGATTTTACACAAACTGACATTATTACCGCATTAATCACCCCGTTCACCGCGGAACAAGAGATTAACTATCCAGCGTTAGAAACGTTGACGGAGCGGCTATTACAAGAAGGGGGCAACGGGTTTCTAATCGGGGGCACGACTGGGGAAACTCCAACGCTTACCCACGATGAAAAGCTGAGTTTGTATACGAACTTCGCCCAGTTTGTAAACGGCCGGGTTCCGGTCATCGCCGGAACTGGGAGTAATAACACCCAGGCCACCATCGATTTTACCGAAGAAGTGAGCCACATTCCGGGCATCGATGCGGCCTTAGTGGTCGTTCCTTACTATAATAAGCCCAACCAAGTGGGGATGAAGGCCCACTTCCGGGCCGTAGCACGCGCCACGAATTTCCCGATTATTATCTACAACATTCCCGGCCGGACGGGCGTTAACATGGACGTAGACACGGTCGTCGAACTCAGTCAGGAACCAAACATCATTGGAATTAAACAGTGTGGTTCAATGGAAGATTTTGAAGCAATTGTGGAACAAACTCCTGACGACTTCCTGGTCTACACGGGTGAAGATCCGCAGAGTTTGTTTGCAAAGAGTGTGGGTGGCAACGGGGTTGTGTCCGTTGCTTCGCACCTCTACCTGCCCGCTATGCGGCAAATGTATGATTTGCTGGATCAAGACTTAGCTCAGGCGGGTCAATTACAACGGGAATTAACGCCGAAGATGCAGGGCTTATTCCTCTATCCCTCACCATCGGCCGTAAAGTTTATGTTGACTAGAAATGGCTTAGACGTTGGGGGTTGTCGGTTACCGATCACTGATTTGACTGCCGTCGAACAAAGCTATGTTTTAGAAGCCCTCGGAGAAAAGGAGTAACCCATGACAACGACCGTTTTAGTAGCTGGTTTTCAAGGATCGATGGGGCAAAAGGCCACCGCGATGATTGAGCGCGATCCCGAATTAGCATTAGGCGCTGTTTATAGCCCCCATGCGACCACGACCGACCCGGCTGCATATGACTTACCAGCCACCACACAGGTATTTACTGATTTAGCTGAAATTAAGACCACCGCCACGGTGTGGGTCGACTTTTCGACGCCCGCGGGCGCCTTTGCCAACGCTCAGTTTGCGTTAGAACACGAGATGACTCCCATCATTGGAACCAGTGGGCTCAGCGACGAACAGGTTGCTCAACTAACAAAACTGGCGGATGAACAGCACCAGGCCGGGTTGTTAGTGCCGAACTTTGGACTCTCGGCAGTCTTGTTGATGCAGTTTGCCAAGCAGGCGGCGCAGTACTTCCCGGATGCGGAAATCATCGAAATGCACCACGCCGATAAAAAGGATTCCCCGTCGGGAACGGCCATTAATACGGCGAAAATGATTGCTGCTGGGCGGACGCAAGCGCCAGAAACGGTGGCCAACCCCGTTGAAACGCTACCGGGAGCACGTGGAGCTAACTATGAAGCAGTTCCCATTCACGCGGTTCGGTTACCCGGGTACGTTGCCCACGAACAGGTCTTGTTTGGTGGCCCCGGTGAAGCCTTGACGATTCGCCAGGATTCCTTTGACCGGGAATCATTTATGCACGGGTTAAACATTGCGATTAAACAGGTTGGCCGGTTATCGGGGTTCGCCGTTGGATTAGAAAACGTGTTGTAAGGAAAGGATTTTTTCATCATGAAGCAGTATAATGTAGCAATTTTAGGGGCCACGGGGGCTGTGGGCACGCGCCTAATTCAGCAATTAGAGCAGTCCACGATTCCAGTGAATCAGGTTAAGTTATTGGCTTCGCCCCGGTCAGCTGGAACCGTCTTACAATTTAAGGGCCAGGATGTCACGGTCGAAGCCACGACGCCTGAGTCCTTTGATGACGTTGACATCGTCTTGGCCTCCGCTGGGGGAGCTGCTTCCAAGCAATTCCTCCCGGAAGCCGTGAAACGCGGTGCCGTAGCCGTTGATAATACCAGTGCTTTTCGGATGGATCCAGAAGTCCCACTGGTGGTTCCAGAAGTAAATGAGGAAGCACTCCAACAACACAAGGGAATCATTGCGAACCCGAACTGTTCAACGATCCAAATGGTGGTGGCGTTGAAACCCATCATGGATGCGGTGGGGTTGAAACAAATTATTGTGTCGACCTATCAAGCCGGTTCTGGAGCGGGGCAAATGGCCATTAAGGAGCTGGATGATGAAGCCCAACAACACCTCAATGGGGAACCAATGACGGCTAACATCTTCCCGGTCAAGAGCGAAGCACACCATTATCCATTAGCCTTTAACCTGCTGCCCCAAATCGATGTGTTTGAAGATGATGGTTCCACGCACGAAGAGTGGAAGATGGTGCACGAAACGAAGAAGATCATGGCTGGCGATATGAACGACCCAAAGATTAAGGTCAACGCTACCTGTGTGCGGGTTCCAGTCGTGATTGGACACGGAGAATCGGTCTACTTTGAAGTTGAAGATAACTCCAACTTGGATGCACACAAGGTGCAAGCCTTACTGCAGGCGGGCGCAGGCGTGGTACTGGAAGACGATCCAGCACAACAGCTCTATCCGCAACCAATTAACGCGGCCGGGCACACCGAAACGTACGTCGGCCGGGTGCGGGCTGATCCCGAAAATCCAGGTGCTTACAACCTGTGGGTGGTAGCCGATAACCTGCTCAAGGGAGCGGCTGCGAACACCGTTGAAATTGCCGAAAAACTGGTGGAACATGATTTGGTTCAGGTTCCAGCTGATTACTACGGGAAAGAATAACGACAGTTTCTTTCCCCGAAAATAGCAACAAATGGTTGACACGAACAATCAACAGGGTTTAAGATACTCGATAAAGATATGCACGAAAGAGTAACCTAACTTTCAATTTACAGAGAATCGCGCTGGAGTTGAGAAGCGATAATTGGAACTAGGTGAACCACACTCGTGTTCGTCAGGAACTTTCTAGAAAATTCTCGGGTTGCTCCGTTACGAGCTGTGCCTCACCGTGGTGAGGTGCCTGAGTGGCTAGTAGTAATGCTAACCAAAATAGAGGTGGGAACACGAGTCGGAATCGTCCTCAAGTTATCAATGTTGATAACTTGGGGACTTTTTTTATGGCCAGCCGACTGGTGGTAGAACCCAATCATCAAAGGAGGAAATCATGAATTACATTAACCAAGTTTTACCCAGTTTACTAGCTGGGTTAAAAATGACGCTGGGCGTGTTCGCTTTGACGTTAATTGGGTCATTACCACTCGGGGTGGTGGTTGCGATCTTACAGAAATCACCACTAAAGGTGCTCCGGTGGCTGATCGATGGCTACATCACTGTGATGCGTGGAACGCCCCTGTTATTACAAATCGTGTTTGTTTACTACGGGTTGAGTTTGGCCAATCTGGTGACGCTCCCCCGGTTTGAAGCGGCGGTTTTCACCTTCATCTTGAACTATGCGGCCTACTTCGCCGAAATCTTTCGAGGAGGCATGCAAGCCGTTCCAGCCGGGCAGTACGCCGGAGCCAAGGTACTCGGGTTCAGCCGCCTCCAAACAATGTGGTACATTACGTTGCCCCAGGTAGTAAAGACGGTGATGCCGTCGGTTGGAAACGAAGTGATTAACCTGGTAAAGGATACCTCCTTGGTATACGTAATTGGACTGGGTGATTTAATGCGGGCCGGAAACATCGCCGTTTCACGGGATGTAACGCTCGTTCCCTACCTGCTCGTTGGTGCGATGTACCTAGGCCTAACCATCATTTTGACAATTGCAATGCGCTACATCGAAAAACGGCTGAACTATTATCGGTAGGAGGGAAAGCACATGTTAACGATTAAAAACCTTAAGAAATCGTACGGCGATCAGGTTGTCTTTCAAAATCTCAACATTACCGTTCCAGACGGGGGCATCCTGACCGTGGTCGGACCTTCTGGAATTGGGAAAACCACCTTTTTAAATATTTTAGCCGGGTTAATCGCGGCCGATGCCGGGACCATTACCTTAAACGGGAAGCAACTGGAACTAAGTCCCAACCGGAAGGGCACGGACGTTGGGGTCATCTTTCAGGACTTCAACCTGTTTCCCCAGTACACGGTCGCTGAGAACGTAACTCTAGCCCCCAAGGTGGTTAAGAAGGAAAAGAAGGCGCAGTACCAGGACCAGTGCCAAGCGTTACTGGACGAGTTGGACTTAACCAGTAAGCAGGACTCCTATCCGTTCCAACTTTCAGGTGGTCAGAAGCAGCGGGTTGCGATTGCCCGGGCTCTCGCCATGAAACCGGGAGTGTTGGCTTACGATGAACCGACTTCCGGACTTGATGAAGCCTCGACGAAGCGGGTGACGGAAGTGATCCAGAAGTTACAACAACGCGGGGTGACCCAGATCGTGGTGACCCACGATTTGCCCTTTGCCCACAGCTTGAACGGCCAGGTTTTGGACTTCGGAACGGACGTTGACCGTTAGAAAGGAAGGCTGAGATGAAGGCAAAACAAAAACTCATCATTGGTAATATCCTAGTACTGGTGATTCTAGGGGTGATCCTCGGGGGTGCCTACTACCGATTTAACCACCGCACGGATAGCTGGCAGAGCTTGCAACACGAAAAAACCCTAAAAATTGGAATTGATGATACCTTTGTCCCGATGGGCTTTCGGGATAAAAATAACCACCTGGTGGGCTATGACGTTGAAATGGCCAAGGCCGCTTGTAAAAAACTCGGTTTGAAGCCCGACTTTCAGGTGATTGACTGGTCCATGAAGGAAACGGAGTTAAACACTCACCACATTGATGCAATCTGGAACGGATACACAGTGACGCCCCAACGAAAGGAACACGTGGCCTTTACCAAGGGGTACCACCGGACCGGGCAGGTGTTGCTGACCCGCGCGGATTCGGGAGTTAACCAACCCGCTGATATGCGTGGTAAGCAGCTCGGCGTGCAGTCGGGCTCCTCCGGGTACACGCTATTTCAATCGCACCCGCAGGATTTAAAACGCTTCTTAACGAAGGCCCCGATTCAGTATGATACCTTTGATAAGGCCATCAATGATGTGCAGGTTGGCCGACTCGGAGCCGTTTTAATCGATGAAGACTACGCGCGCTATTACCTAGCGCACAGTCACCAGAAGGTGCCGTTAAAGATTGTTTCCACCAACTTCCCGCCGGATGAGATGGCGGTCGGGGTGCGAAAGGAAGATAAGACGCTCCGTCACAAGTTGAACTGGGCGATTGCAGAATTGCACCTGGATGGAACTGAACAACGGTTGGCAAAGAAGTACTTTGGGACGCCGCAACCGCAACGTTAAGCTAAAAAAACCACCAATTACCTGTAATTGGTGGTTTTTTATTTGCTATGCTTGGTGTTTTTGTTGGTGATTGCGGTGCAACTTAACCGCGTACAGCGTTCCAATCCAGATTAGGGAGCCAATCAAGGCAAGTAACGAACTAATCCGGAAGAGCAGCACAATGGCGACAAAGACCAAGAAGATTAACACGATGTAACTAGAAAATGGGTACCACGGCATTTTGAAGGTAAGTTGATCTTCCTTACCAGCGGCATCGACTTCGCGCCGGTATTTCATCTGGGCCAGAATAATTAAGGACCACATGAAGAGGAAGAGCGTGGTAGAAATACTAGCGATAAAGACGAAGACGCCCTTTGGAATGAAGACGTTTAAGAGGGTCGCCGCCGCAACGACTAACGTGGAGAAGGTAATCGCATTTTGCGGAATTCGCCGGTTCGAAAGGGTTCCCAGTTTCTTTGCTAGTTTCCCGTTACTCCCGTTGGTCAAGCTGAACATCATCCGACCAGTCGTGTAAATAGACGAGTTACAAGCGGAGGTAGCGGCCGTTAGAACCACAAAGTTCACGATTCCGGCAGCTCCGTTCACCCCAATGTTTTTGAACACTTCCACGAACGGACTTTGGTTTGGAGAAATCGTTTGCCAAGGAATCACACACATGATGGCAGCGAGGGCTCCAATGTAGAATAAGATAATCCGGAACGGCACGGCATCGATTGCCTTTGGAATCACGTGGACGGGATCCTTGGTTTCTCCAGCGGTCATTCCGACCATTTCGACCCCGGTCAGAGAGAAGACAACCATTTGAAAGGAGAGGGCAAATCCCTGCCAACCATGGCCGAAGAACTTGTGTGAATACAGGTTCGTGATGGAAGCGTGCCCAGCAGGGGTTTTGTAGTTAATGAGGACGAGCACGATTCCCACGATAATGATGGCAACGATGGCAATCACTTTGATGAGGGCAAACCAAAATTCGGTTTCTCCGTACGCAGCCACGTTAATCGTGTTAAGCGCGTAGATAATCCCGAGGATGACTAGGCCCGTAAACCACGAGGGAATCCCGGGGAACCAAAAATTAATGTAGATTCCCGCGGCGGTAACCTCTGCGATGGCGCCAATGATCCAACACATCCAGTAGGTCCATCCGGCCACAAAGCCCGTGGTGGTGCCGAGAAAGTGGGCGATGGGTTCAATGAAGGAATTCGCTTCTAGGTTCGAGAGGAGTAAGGTTCCGAGGGCCCGCATGATGAAGAAACAGATAACTCCAGTAATTGCGTAGGCCAAGAGGATGGACGGTCCGGTTAAACTAATGGATTCTCCGGATCCTAAAAAGAGTCCCGTCCCAATCGTCCCCCCAAGGGCAATCAGTTGAATGTGGCGGTTTTTCAGGCCCCGATTCAACTTACAATCGTTTTGTTCTGGCATAGTGATGCTCCTTTGATTAGTAGTAAAATTTTGCACAGGTTTGCAGTATACGACTAATTTTACCATTTACAAAGGGTTCGTGTGAGGTATTGTGACATAAAACGTAAAATTAACTGGATTAGGTTGGCCGTTGTAAACGTAGGTCTGCGATTAGTTGGCTTTAAAGCAATGCCAGTCAAAAGCGCAAAGCGTCTGGCAATAAGGGTGGATAAATGGATGCAACGAAAAAAGACCCTCGTAATTACTTACGAAGGTCTTTTTGTATAAGGTTACGGGTTAATTACTGGCGTTTCTTCAACTTGCCTAACCTGAAGAGGCCGGCTAGCGTTGTCAGCAACATTCCAAGTAAACCGAGGAAGTGGTTCTGGGTTTGACCCGTTTGCGGTAACTGCGTTTGCGGTTTCTCTGCTTGGGGTTTAGCGGCTTCCGTTGGTTGTGAAGCAACTTTGGCGTAAACTGCGAAGGTCTTGCCAGCTTTCGTTTGGAATTCTTTGAACCGGTAACCTGGGATCGTTGGGGCTTGGGGATTCTTAGGGTCCGTTGGGTAAGCTGGTCCCACGGGGTTCCCTTGTTCATCGATTGGTTGCACGGTAATCTGATCATCTTTAGCAGCCGGAGTGTCGTCCTTCGTGTAAACGGCGTAAGTCTTGCCGTCTTTCGTTTCAAAGTGATCAAACTTGTAACCTGGAATTTCCTGTGGTTGCGGCTGCTTAGGATCCGTTGGGTAGGCAGGTCCGACTGGGTTCCCGTCTTTATCGATTGGTTGCACAATCAAGGGATTCTGGGCGTAAGTGACCGTTTGGTTGCTGTTGTTCCCAGCCGTAGCCGTCACGGAAACTTGAGCTTGATCTGGCGTGTAGCCATCAATCCTTGGAGAAGCAATTGTAACATTGGTACCGTCGACGGGGATCCAAGCTCCGTAGGTTACTTGACCGGTTACCGTATCAACCGTAACTGTCCGGGTGAATTTCACTGTCTTGGTAGCATCTGGAGCCGCTTGACTGCCATCTGCATACTTGTAATGAACGGTAATGGTACTTTCCGTTTGCAGTTGATCAGCTGCCGTTCCGTCCGGCCACTTCGGTCCGTCCGGGTTGTTTGGATCAATCGGTTGGCCTGGTTTTCCCGGGTTATCCGGCGTTCCGGTAACCGAACCGTGCGTGACGTGAATTTCATAGGTTTGTTCTGCATCAGGACCGAAGGTCGTTGGCACGTTGTTACTTCCAATCACATAACCTTTGTTTTTCAAAGCCTGCAGGTCAACTGGGTTTGTTAATTGACCCCCATTTTTACCTGTAAGCGGGTGAGTTTCAATGGTTTGACCGGTTGTATCATCGATCACCTTCACGGTCGCCTTGACATCGTTAGCTTGGTAAGTAACCGTTTGGTCACTGTTGTTCCCAGCCGTAGCCGTCACAGAAATCTGACCTTGATCCGGCGTGTAGCCAGAGATTGCTGGAGAATCAACGGTCACGTTAGCACTCTCAACCGGAGTCCAGGCACCATAGGTCACTTGGCCAGTAACCGCATCTACCGTGGCTGTCCGGGTGAAGTGTACCGTCCGGGTCGCATCTGGAGCCGCTTGCCGACCATCTGCGTACTTGTAATGAACGGTAATGGTACTTTCCGTCTTTAAGTCTTCGGCAGTGGTCTTTTCGGGCCATTTTGGGCCGTCCGGATTATTTGGATCAATTGGTTGACCCGGTTTTCCAGGATTATCTGGATTAATGGTAAGAATGTTGTGTTCTAACTCTACCGTATAGGTTTGGTTAGCATCTTCACCGAACGTTGCAGGAACATTGTTACTTTTTAGTTTGTAACCCTGTTTTTCTAAAGCAGCGATTTTTTCAGTAACTCCCGTAATTGGGTCCCCAATTGTGCCAGTTAGGTTAGTTGAGTCAATGATGGTATTCCCATTTGAGGCATCAACATAGTTAATGGTTGCTGACGCTTGTTGCACGTAGTGATACGTCAGTTTTTGATTATCATTGGTATAGAATCCAGGTACTTGGGGATTTTTACTTGGAACTAACTTATAAGTAATTCCATCAACAACAATCGTTTCTGCTGGGATCGAGCTATCGATGGTTAATTGATCCCCGGCATTAGTGGGGTTATCGCTATCAATACCGTTATAACCAGGAACTTGCGTCGGGACGTTGGGACCAGTGATAGGAGCTCCACCCTTGCTATCATTAACATATTCAATTTGAACGGGTTGCGCCAATTGACGCCAAACAAAGACATTGTCAGTAATTGGGCCTTGAATGTTTGCAACATCTTTTGCAGTTGGATAGTTAGTTCCTTGGGGATTAGCATCTGTCCCATTTCCAACGGAACGCCACCCTTGACCAGTAGCAATGTTATTGTCACCAGTAGCAGGATTAACGGTCCCAGGAATTTTTTGTCCCTTAGTTGGATTAGAGTTGAAGTTATCAGTTCCGTTAGGAATTGCAGCATCAGGAACGTTTAATAGGGGATGATCTTTGTTTAAAGTAAGCTTCCACAATGATTTAGTCCCTAATAACATGTAAGTGTTACTGATTGATTGACCGGTGTTCCAGTTACTTAAATCAAGGGTTTGCAAACTAGAACAAGCCCAAAAAGTACTATTAAAAGTTAGTCCAGCTCGTAAGTCTTTCCAAGTTTCCAGTCCCTTGATTTCTACCAGGGAGGAGTCTCCAGCAAATAAAGCGTTGTAACCAGAATCTCCAAGATTCCGATCTAGTACTACGTTAGGATTAGGTTTTAATTGGCTTAAATCAATTGTTTTTAGGCTATTTAAACCTTCAAACAGGCGACCAACTCGATCTAATCCAGAAATATCAAGATTAGATAAGTTTTCAAAGCTTTCTAGGTTACTGGTTTTATTGTTATAAACTTCAGGACCGGTAAAACCATTGATAGCGGTTATTTTACCTGGAACATTTGAAAAAATATCTGCACCACGATTAACAATTGTTACCTTAGCTGCAAAAACAATCTTCTTGGGGTTGTATTTAACAATTGGTGAGTCACTATTGTCAAAACTATTATTGTCACTGGCCCAGTTTGAAGAAATGGTTCCATCTCCATCAAAGGTTAACGTTCCATCATCGGTGTACGTCCAGTGTGCGGTGTTTCCCCATGGCCATGTTCCTTGAGCAACAACTGTAGCAGCAGTTGTTGGAGCGGCTGCTAGGTTAGTAGTTAATTTGTTTAAGTTTGGTTGTGAAACTGGTTGGACTGTTTCTGTTTGTTGGGTAACATCCGGTTGGGATGATGGTTGCGTGGAAGTTGGTTCGGTTTCCGGTGTAGCCTTTACTTCAGAAGTGGCCGGGGAGGAAACCGCTGCTGATTCCGGATTAGTCTCATTTACAGCAGTTGAAGTTGCAACGCTCTCAGTTGTGACAGCACTAGTTGCTTGTGAACCTGGAGTTGCGGTAGCAGCTTCAGAGGTGGTCGTTGTCTGACTAGCTTGACTCGTTGACGTAGTGGCTTCAGAAGCGTTCGTAGCCGTTGTGGAAGCCGGTTGAGCAACAACTGTGGTATCAGTACTATTTTTCGCATCTGTTGAACTAGTTTGTTCACTTGCCGGATTTGTAGTAGTAACAGCTTCGCTCGTGGGTGCTACTTGCGTAGTTTCTGTTTGTCCTGCTTGAGCGGTGGTTGTTGTGGCTACAGTGTCAGCATGAACTTTGTTTCCGTTCGGGCTAAGCATGATCCCAGTTCCGAAGGCAATGGTTGAAATTGATGCAAACAGCCAGATTTTTCCAGCTTTGTACATCTTGTAATGAAGTTTGTTTTCCATATGTATAGATCCTCCATAAAAGGTAATTGTGAAAAAATAACATAAATAATGCATATATTTTTGTATAATTTAATTATACTTGAAAACAATCAAATAGTTAACATTAAAACGAACTTTTTAAATAAATTTTAATTTATAATTCACGATTTATTGTGAAATTACGCAAAATTATTGTTATCAATTCTGTTGTGTATGGCAATGAGCACAGATCATTCATAATTGTTAACGCTTTAATAATTTGCTTTCCTGTATAAGGTGTTTTTTTAACCAAGAAAGCGTTACTAATCTGGATCAAGTGTCACTATATTCACAATGTGATTAAAGATTGTGCATTAATGTGCTATATATGAAGAAAACGAATGTTAAAAAATGAAATTTGATTAAGTAATTAAATCGCAATCTAATTTCAATAAACCGTTAACATTGATCTGAAATAATTAAGTTTGGAACTTTTTTAAAGCTCCATTGGTAACCTAATTTTTTGTCCGAACTGCTAAGAAAGGAATTTTTTATGGAACCTAAACTCCATTACAAAATGTATAAAGCCGGAAAATTCTGGCTCTTTGCTACTTTAACTACCATTACACTCGGCACGGGTTTATTACTTGGAACACAATCCCAGGTTAAAGCTGCCACAAATGTGCAGACAGACCAGGCCACTGCTACACCACAACCAGAGTCGGAGTCACAAACTGTTCCAGCTCCAGTAGCGCAGTCAACTGCTACGGCTCAAAGCGAAGTGGTAACTGAAATTAGTGGTTCACAATCTAGTTCAAGCCAGGCTCCAGCGGTGGTTACTCCAGAAACTACTGTAACTAGTCAAGGGACGAGTACCAGTCCGGCAACATCAGCAGCAACTGCCACGTCCACGTCTGCAAGCGCGCTGCAAGTAACCTCTGCAAGCGCGACGCAAGTAAGTGCCACTAGTGAATCAGGAACGGCGACTTCTGTAACCGCAGACTCCACTGCGACTGTCCAGCCGGTAACTACGCCCACGGTTGAACTTGCGGCAACCACCCCAGCACCAGCAGCAATTCAAACGGGAACTTGGGGAACCGCGCAATATACCTATGATGATAGCTCTAAAACCCTGACACTTCTGGGCGGTGGCGAACTTCCTGCCGGGACTTATTCAACTGGAAACACCGGGACCTCTAGTTGTCCCTTTCCAGACGTTCGCCACATCGTTTTTAACGGCCCCGTATCGCTGGCAGCAACGTCTCCCTTTGTGTTTGCCGGCTTAAGTCAACTAGAAGACATTACTAACATTCATTATTTGGATACTTCCAAAGTAACTAATATTGTCGGAATGTTTAAAGATTGTACAGCATTAAAAAAGCTGGATCTTAGTGGCTGGAACGTTGCTAAGGTAACTTCGTTTGGAGCAATGTTTCGGAACTGTACGAGTCTAACTGATGTGAACTTTACCGGTTGGGATACTAGCGGTGCGCAGTATTTTAATGCTATGTTTTTCGATGCCACCAGTCTGACGCACCTGGATTTATCCATGTTTAACACGCGTAACGCCAACTTCACCGGTGGGGGACTTGCCAACATGTTCCGAGGAACGACCTCACTGTGGAATCTTAAATTAGGGGCGGATACGTTGCTTTATCAAGATGCGGGCTTAGCAAATCCAACCACGGGAAATGCGATTCCAAACAGCAATAAAACCGTTGCTGGACCAAGTTGGCAACTATTGGGGAATGGTTCTGATTTAAATCCATTGGGTAAATGGGTTGCAGCGCAGGTACTCCTTGATGGGCAGGCGCATCCCAACCAATACGTGTGGGCCCAAACGACTAACACTAAAATTATTTACGTTGATAACGATAATCAGGATCAATCGGTAGGAACTGGTCTTGAGTTAGGCTATCAAGCTCCCGGAATTGAGATTACCCAGCCAGTGCACCAAAACATCCCCAAGGGCTATCATTTGAGTGATCCAACGGCTACATATCAAAATGGCGTTGCAGGCACGGTCGACAAAGACGGTCTTCAAACCATTTACGTTGGGCTAAAACATAATTTAAAAGAACTTACGCCGGATAGCCCCGGTGTTCCGGGCCAACCGATTGATCCCAGCAATCCCGATGGAACTAAGTGGCCCGATGGCTCGACCGGAGAGCATTTAAACACAGAAAACTCCGTCACCATTCATTATCAATATCCAGACGGTCGCTCAGCTGCGCCTGATGCTGTTAAGCAGGTTCAATTCACACGAAATGCAACCGTTGATGAAGTAACTGGGAAAATCACTTATGGCGCATGGACTCCGGT
Organism: Fructilactobacillus myrtifloralis; assembly: GCF_024029335.1. Taxonomy (NCBI): domain Bacteria; kingdom Bacillati; phylum Bacillota; class Bacilli; order Lactobacillales; family Lactobacillaceae; genus Fructilactobacillus; species Fructilactobacillus myrtifloralis. The sequence continues at coordinate 1,025,762 of NZ_CP097116.1, forward strand.
CGGTAGTGCAACCATCACCATTGACTCTCCCACAATCAATGGTTATACGCCCGATCAAAATCAGGTAACTACCACCGTTACTGCTGGTCAGGATAGTAATGCCACGGTAACTTATCAGGCTAATGATGTGCAGGCGACCATCAAATTAATTGATGATACTACTGGGACAACGATTGCTACCCAAACCGTTACTGGGAAAACTGATGCACAATTAAACAATCCCATTGACCTCCAAGCTTTGAAGAACAAGGGTTATATCATCGGTAGTAATAATGTCCCCGGTACTTTTGGACCAAACGCTGACCAGACTTATGAGATTCACGTGACCCAAGGGACGAGTCAAATTACGCCGGATAAGCCTGGAATCCCAGGGCAACCGATTGATCCGAATAATCCCGAGGGACCGAAATGGCCGGCAGGAACGAGTGTTGAGCAACTACAGACAGAAAACTCCGTTACCGTTCATTATCGGTACGCAGATGGTCGGCAAGCAGCCCCGGGTGCAATTAAAAAAGTCCGGTTTACACGGATGGCGACAGTTAACCACGTTACCGGTGTCGTAACTTACGGCGAATGGACGCCCGTTGGCAGTGCAATGGTTACAATTACTTCTCCAAGGATTGATGGTTACACCCCGGACCACAGTCAGATTACGACTACCGTAACTGCCGGACAAGATAGTAAGCAAACTGTGGTCTACAATGCGAATGACGTTCAGGCAACCATTAAGGTGATTGATGACACGACCGGGCAAACCATTGACACGCAGACAGTCAACGGTAAAATTGGGAATTCATTAACGAACCCAGTTGACCTGCAAGCTTTGAAAAACAAAGGCTATGTGATTGGAAGTAACAACGTGCCAACGATCTTTGGTTCCGATGCGGAACAAACCTATGAAATTCACGTCACCCACGGTTCAGTTACCGGAACCCCAGATAACCCGGGAAACCCAGGCCAACCAATCGATCCGAACAATCCGGACGGACCAAAATGGCCGGAGGGGACGGCAGCTGAACAACTACAAACGGAAAGTACGATTACCGTTCATTACAAGTACGCAGATGGTAGCCAAGCTGCACCAGATGCAACCCGGACGGTGAAATTCACGCGGACAGTTACGGTTGACATGGTAACCGGTCAAGTGACCTACGGAGCTTGGACGCCGATCGACAGCACCGAGGTTACAATTACTTCTCCAAGGATTGATGGCTACACGCCGGATCAAGAGCAAGTTTCCGTGACAGCCACGGCTGGGAACAACAGCAACCAAACGGTCACTTACGCCCAGAACCCCTTGATTGTGCAACCAATTGATAAAGACGGGAATCCAGTCGGACCAGCCTACCCAACGGATCCTAAGCAGCCGCAACCACAGGAAATCCCAGGCTACCAGTTTGATCACTTTGAAACGAAAGCTGGGAAGACTTACGCCGTTTACACGAAGGACGATACTCCGGCCGCCAAAGATGATCAGATGACGGTCCAACCAATTGATGAACAAGGAAACCCCGTGGGACCAGCTTACCCAACCGGTGCTGAACACCCACAAGTCCCAACGATCCCAAGTTACCGGTTCAAAGAATTCCAAACGAAAGCTGGAAAAACCTTCGCGGTTTACGCCCAGAATACCTCACAAGCACCAGAAGCCGCTAAACCCCAAGCCGGGAAACCGCAAACGCAGTTACCGCAAACGGGGCAAACTCAGCACCGCTTCCTTGGTTTAATGGGAATGCTGCTGACAACGCTAGCCGGACTCTTTGGCTTCGGGAAGTTGAAGCAACGCAAGGAATAAACCACAGGCGATTAGCAAAATAAAAAGGAGTTCCGCTGTCAGCGGGACTCCTTTTGTACGTGTAAGAATGTGAGCATAAAAAAAGAACCGATGAAAATCGGTTCTTTTTCAGCTTGTCGCTGATGTTTATTGTTCTTTGTACCATGGGTAGTGGAAGCTTCCTGGACGGTCAACCCGTTCGTAAGTGTGAGCACCGAAGTAGTCACGTTGAGCTTGTAACAGGTTAGCAGGAAGGATTTCAGCCCGGTAAGAATCGAAGTAGGAAACAGCGCCGGCCAATGATGGAACTGGAATTCCGTATTCAGTTGCGAATGCCAGAATTCGACGAGCTGCATCTTGGTACTTGTTGGCGATGTCACCAAAGAATGGATCCATTAATAAGTTGTTCAAGTCAGGGGTCTTTTCAAAGGCTTTCGTAATTTCGTCTAAGAATTGAGCCCGGATGATACAACCTTCACGCCAAATTTGGGCTAATTCGCCGTACTTTAAGTTCCAGTTGTGACTGTTAGAAGCCATCCGCATTTGTTCAAATCCTTGCGCATAACTCATGATCTTACCGAAGTAGAGGGCTTGACGCATGTCTTCAACGATGTCACTACCGTTGTAAGATGGTTTGTTAGCTGGTCCGTGTAATACTTTGGCAGCGGCCATCCGTTCGTCTTTCAACATCGAAACGAACCGAGCGTAAACTGATTCAGTAATAACGGATTGTGGAGCACCTTCATCCAAGGCATCTTCTGAAGACCACTTACCAGTTCCTTTGTTAGCACCCCGGTCTAGAATCATGTCAACGATTGGCTTGCTCTTGTCAGCGCCTAAGTCATCTTTACGAGTTAAAATGTCAGCCGTAATTTCGATTAGGTAACTGTTCAATTCACCCTTGTTCCAGTCGGCGAAAATCTTAGCAAGGTCATCAACGGAGTAGCCAGCGGCGTTCCGTAAGATATTAAATGATTCGTCAATTAACTCTTCGTCACCGTATTCAATCCCGTTGTGGACCATCTTAACGTAGTGACCAGCACCATCAGGGCCGATGTAAGCAACACATGGCTTGCCATCTTTAGCCTTTGCAGCAATCTTTTCCAAGATTGGAGCAACCCGGTCGTAAGCTTCTTTTTGGCCACCAGGCATCAATGAAGGACCTTCAAGGGCACCTAGTTCACCACCAGAAACTCCCATTCCGATGAAGTTAATTCCGGATTTAGCTAATTCCTTGTTCCGGGCAATCGTGTCGTGGAAGTTCGTGTTACCACCATCGATCAACGTGTCACCTTTATCAAGGAGTGGGAGAATTTCGTTAATTACGGCGTCGGTTGGGGCACCAGCCTTCACCATTAATAAAATCGTCCGTGGAGCTTCAATGGAGTTCACGAAGTCCTTGATGTCGTATGAAGGAATCAAGTTCTTGTCACCGTGATCTGCCATTACTTTTTCTGTTTTCGCAGCAGAACGGTTGTAGATGGCAACCGTGTAACCGCGGCTTTCGATGTTAAGGGCAAGGTTCTTACCCATAACGGCCATTCCAACAACTCCGATGTTTGCTTTCTTGTCAGCCATAATATACCTTCCTTTTTGGATATCAGTTTTGTAAAATCCTACAATCATAGTTTATCATTAGAAATTACATTTGTGAAATGGTTTTCATTATATTTTGAAACCGCTTTATTAGTGAACGTTGTGAGGCCAATACCACTGGTTATCGTCGCGAGCGAGGAGGTCATCAGCGGCCTTTGGTCCCATTGATCCCGACTCATAGTTTGGAAAGTCACCGGGTTCTTGATCCCAGAGTTTTTGCACGGGATCCACAAACTTCCAAGCAGCAGCCACTTCCGGCCAACTAGCGAAGTACGTTCCGTCGCCAGTTAAAATATCATGGAAGAGGCGTTCGTATGGAAGTGGGACTTGAGCAGCCCGGTCGGCACCTTGCAGGTAATTAAGGTCAATGGTTTCCGTGTGGAGCCCCTGTTCAGAATCCTTGGTGTTAACACTCAGCGTTACGCCGATTTTAGGATCGATGTAGAAGGACAACACGTTGCCTTGTAACTCTGCTGGCTGCTTAGTTCCTTTGGCAAAGATGTCAACCAGCGGCTTTTTAAACTCGATGTCAATCCGGCCTTGCTTGTCAGCTAACTTCTTTCCGGAACGAATGTAGAACGGTGTGTCGCCCCAGCGGTGGTTGTTGAAAACAATCTTACCAGCTGCGTAAGTGTCGTTGTTAGAGTCACTGGGAACCCCTGGTTCTTCACGATAGGGAACGGAGTCTGGACCAGCGCCATATTGACCGCGGACAAAGTTTTGCTTAACACCTTCGGCATCGTAGATTTCCATGCTTTCTAAGGCCTTGACCTTTTCCCGCCGAATTTCCGTGTCCACAAAGGAGTTTGGTTGATCCATCGCTAGATAACTAACGATTTGGAGGGTATGGTTTTGAATCATGTCCCGCAGGGCACCAGCTGTGTCATAATAGCCGGCCCGATCTTCCACACCAAGCTTTTCGGCAAGGGTTACTTGCACGTCCTTAATGTATTCGTGATTCCAAACGGCTTCTAACATGGGATTCCCAAACCGGAGAACGGGAATGGCTTGGGTCGTTTCCTTCCCGAGGTAGTGGTCAATCCGGTAAATTTGATTTTCGTTAAAGGCACTGGTGAGGGCATCATTCAGTTCTTTGGCGGAGGCGTAGTCCCGACCAAATGGTTTTTCAATGACTAAGCGGTTGAAGCCTCCGTTAGTTGAGAGAACCCCTTGGTCATGTAAGCTCTGGGCAACGATTCCGAAGAACCGGGGAGCCATTGATACGTAGAAAACCCGGTTTCCTTCAGTAGCGTATTTTGCCTCTAATTGGTCAGCTAAATCGCTTAATTCGGAATAGTGATCGTTGTTAGTTACGTCATGAGATTTCCAGTAAAAGTGACTGGCAAATGCTTGTGCTTGTTCCGGTTGGTCAGCTTCACTTGAAACTGAGTCGATAATCTTAGCACGAAATTCATCATCGGTTAGTTCTTTTCGGGAGAGACCTATCAAAGCGAAGTGGTCGTTACTTAAACTGCCCTTTTTGTAAAGGTTAAAAATGGCAGGGTACAACTTCCGCAATGCTAGGTCACCAGTCCCACCGAACAGCATGAATAATGCTCGAGTTGGTGTTCCAGTTGCCATAACATTCACTCCTTCAAAAATTGGTTAGATACATAACCAAGAATAAACCATATTTACCTAGAATGAAAGGGGTTTGTTTCCCCGCCCGCCCTAAATGAAACCGCTATCTTAAAGGGTAAAATTACCCGGTAAATGCACCTGGGAGAGAACCTTAGTGAAGGAAGAATGCTAGGGGACCGGATTTGTTACAATATTAGCTAACTAATATGGAAGAAAGCTTCAGAAAGGATTACTTATGCAAACACAACACCCGGCCTGGTGGCAGGACGAAGTGATTTATGAAATTTATCCGCGTTCCTTTAATGATAGTAATGGAGATGGAGTCGGGGATTTACCGGGAATCACAGCTAAGTTAGATTATCTGCAACATCTCGGGGTAACTTTACTCTGGATTGCGCCGTTCTATCGGTCGCCAATGGTTGATATGGGCTATGACATTGCCGATTATCAAGCCGTTGATCCCCTGTTCGGGACGCTTGCTGATCTGCATGAGCTCATTCGGGCGGCGCGCAAGCGAGGGTTAAAGGTGATGCTCGACTTGGTGGCGAACCATACTTCGGATCAGCACCCGTGGTTTCAAGCGGCCCTTGCTGATCCAACGAGCCCCTATCGGAAATACTACATTTTTAAAACGACCACCACGGGGCAACCACCCAACAACTGGCGGGGGATTTTTGGTGGTTCGACCTGGACGCCCGTCCCCAATGAACCGGGAACGTATTATTTCCATACCTTCACGGCTGAACAGCCCGATTTGAATTGGGAAAATCCCGCACTTCGGAGCGAGATGTATCGGATCATTAACTGGTGGCTAGCGCAGGGCATCGCCGGCTTTCGGTTAGATGCGATTACCCACTTAAAGAAGGATCAGGATTGGGCGAGTTTACCGGCTGATGGACCGGATGGGCTGGTTAGTGTAACCAACAAGGGATTAAATCGGCCGGGGTTAGGCACATTCTTACGGGAAATGCGGGATGCGACGTTTGCGCGAGTTGACGCTGTGACGATTGGGGAGGCTGCGGGAGTCGGGGACGACCAACTCGGTGAGTTTGTTGGTCCCAACGGGTATTTCTCGCTGATTTTTGACTTTAGTTATCTCAATCTGGACGTGGCGGATGCCAACCAGTGGGAGGAACCCCGACCGTGGTCTGTGAAACAACTAGCAACAACCATCTTTGCAAGCCAGACGGCGATGCAACAAGCTGGGGGGAAATTTGCCAACGTGTTAGAGAACCACGATCAAAATCGAGCCCTGTCTAAGTTTGTGCCTAACCCTGCGGAACGAACGCCAATGGCCGCCAAGGCGTTGGCCACACTCTACTTCTTTTTGGCGGGCGTTCCCGTCATCTACCAGGGGCAAGAACTAGGGATGCAAAATTTTCAGCGGACTAAGATTGCTGACTTTAATGACGTTTCTTCATTAAATAACTATTATCGGTTACTGGCAGCAGGTAACAGTCCCGCAACCGCCCTGGCAATTGTTAACTGGCGCTCCCGGGATAATGCACGGGTTCCCATGCAGTGGGATGAAACCGCGACGGGTGGGTTTACCACGGGAACCCCGTGGTTACAGATGGGAATCGTCCGACGGGGAATTAGCGTGCAGACTGAGGCGGCGGATCCGACTTCGGTTTTAAATTACTACCGCAGGTTAATTCGGGTATGGCGCTCTCCCACCCAGCGGAAAGTTTTACGAACGGGTGCATTGCTTCCAGTGGCAACGGGCAGCGATTCGGTTATTGCATACCGGCGCCGTCAAGCCGACCAATGTCTCCTAGTATTGGTAAATTTAAGTCAACAGGTTGTAACCTCACAGTCGTCCTACCGCGGCCGGGTGGTTTTGGATAATTACACCGTTGCACCACCGACAACAACGCAAACAATTACCAAATTACAACCCTACCAGGCTCTGGTTTTATGGGAACTGTAATCTAAAGTGAACCGAAGTGCCGGGCTTTAAAGTAGTGGCTTGACTAGATGAGAGCGAGGTTGCAGGAATTTAACGCAAGTTACGTAATTACAGAATGTGTTACTAATGTTACATCATTACAAAATCGGCTGCTTTTTTAAACCGGCTGTAACATCACTGTAACAATGAGCCGTTAGTATAGGTACTGTTAAATGATTCAGTAATCACTTAACGGAACTCAAGAATTCGTAAACTAATGTTGATAATTATTTATTTAATAAGGAGAGATTTACTCAATGAAATTTAAAGGACTAAAAACTGCTGCTGCCATTACCGCTGTTTCTGCTGGTGTTTTGTTTGCCGGTGCTAACAACGCTGACGCTTCTACGAACGTAACGGTTAAATCTGGGGACACGCTTTCACAAATCGCCCAAGACTACAACGTAACGGTTCAAAGCTTAAAGGAAGCTAACAAAATCCAAGACATTAACCGGATTTACGTTGGTGAAACTTTTGTAATCGGTGACAATGGTAACGTTCAAGTTGCTGCTCCTCAAGCACCAGCTGCTCAACCTCACTACGAAGTTAAGCAAGCAACTGCTCAACCAGCTGCTCAAACTGAAACTCCAGCTGCACAACCAGCCGAAGCTAGCCAACCTGCTGCACAACCGGTTCAAGCACAAGCACAAGCACAAGCTCCAGCTAAGACTGAAGCCCCAGCTGCTCAACCAGTTCAAGCTCAAGCACAAACTCCAGCTCAACCAGCTACTCAACAACAACCAGCTGCTAAACCAGCCGTAGCTGCACAACCAGCTCAAACGCAAGCTCCAGCTGCTACCCAAGCAAGCAGCAATACTGGTGCCGAAAGTGATGGTTCCTTAGACTCCATCGCCGCTGTTGAATCTGGTGGCTCATACACGGCCCGGAATGGTCAATACATTGGTAAATACCAATTGTCTTCATCATACTTGAACGGTGACTACTCACCAGCTAACCAAGAACGGGTTGCTCGTCAATACGCAATTAGTCGTTACGGTTCAGTTGCGAACGCCGTTGCTTTCCGGAACGCCCACAACTACTGGTAAAAAGTAAATTAAACTAACGAAAAGGACGCTACTTGAGTAGCGTCCTTTTTTGTGGTTTAAATTTATAAATGAGGGATACCTTGCTGTAAATCAAGAGGGATATGATGCAAATGTTGGGGGGTCCCTCAGGAATTTACTATCTATTTTGCTGGTGATATTGATGTGCAAAATGGAGATATTCCTAATGCAAAATATCGTTGATGGTCAATTAACTATTTCCATCTCTATTGATGAAGAAGGATTTTATACTATTTAATTTAGTATTAACATTTTCAAAGCTAAAATTAATAATATTGATTACATTACGGATGGAAATCTACAAATTGATTTCAAAATCAAACCATATAATATTCCGGTAGTAAAACAATATGCTGAGGCTATAGATTTTGTAAAAACAAAATGGTCAAAAATTGTTATTGCTAGTTCCCCACTTACTTTAGCAACAGTAGCTAACGGTTTTGCTTCTATCTGTGTTGATATTTATGGTATTATGTCATAATTTAAAACTGTAATGAAGATATTAATTAATATCTTCATTACAGTTTTTAGTTTAAATATTTTTTAATTTTTTTATATGTGATTCTCTTTTTTTAAGAAAAGACGATAAAAATATAAATAAACAAAATTCACTAGATATAAAACCATATAAAAGAAAAAGAAGAAAATAAGTAAATATTTTAGGTCTAAATTCATTATATTGAAAAACAATAAGTATAAATAAAATTATAGATGTTATAAATAAAATATAGTATACTTTTTTTCTTTTCATTAAAATTAAATAAATATAGTCCTTAACAATTAGATCCATTTTCCTAAGATTTCGTTTTCTTCTTTTTTTCCCCAATGATGTCAATAAGAACAACATAAGCAAACATAATTCAAATCCCAAAATAAAAAAAAGGAAAAAATTAATTGTAACATCGTTTGTAAGAATTAATCCCAAGTTAATAATAGTTAATATTATTTCTAACATGCTTAAAATAATTAAACTTGATTTGATGACTTTTTTATATCTATCGTAAGTAATCATAATTTTATGTTTTTTCATTAGTTATTCTCCATTTATAAATCTAATACTGGTTAATCAATAATTCTTTAAATAAGACATAATCCACATTTTTCACTATAATCTACTTCCATAATATTTACTGAACTAATAATTGCAAATTTTAGGTACACTTTTTCGGTTAGTTAAGCTTTGAAGGCATGTACAGCGAATTAAAAAAGCTCCCCACCTAGGATTAGATGGTTGTCTAACCTTGTGGGAGAGCTTGTTTTTTATGCGTAATGCTTATTTATAAATAATGGCAAATCCGCCAGGGCCTACGTGCGTCATAATTACTGGGCAGGTGAGGCGTACCAACACGTGAATGTCCGGTCGGGCTTCCTTAATCCGGTTTGCAACTACGTCAACGTCTTCCGTAGAGTCCACGTAAGAGAGGCCGACTTCCTTCACCTTCGGATCCTTAATTAGGGTTTCGGTAATTTCATCTCGAACCTTGTGCATTTTCTTGGCGCCCCGACACTTAGCCACAATTGCTAACTGGTCATCCTTCAGTTCTAAGACCGGTTTGAGTTGAATGAGGGAAGAAATAAAACCAACGGCTCGACTAGCGCGTCCCCCCTTGACCAAGTAGTCAAAGCTATTTACGAACACGTGGAGGCTGATCTCTGGAATCATGGCCACCACCGCTTTTTCAATTTCATCCGGAGTGCTACCTTTCTGGGCTAATTTAGCGGCTTCTAAGACTTCAAACGCCATTCCCCGATCGGTGGACTGACTATCGATAACTCGGATATCGCCTTCCACTTGCTGGGCTGCAGACCGGGCCGTTTCCACCGTCCCACTGATTACGTGAGTGAGGTGAATCGAAATAATGCTACCGTGGGGATCATCGTTAAGGATTTGTTCGTAAGTTTCTACGAACTGACCTAACGCAGGTTGACTGGTTTTGGGAAATTCCGTTTCGTCATCCTTTAGCATGTCAGAAAACTGTTGCCGGGTGATGTCAACGTTATCACGGTACGTCTTTCCTTCAAAACTGACCTGTAAAGGAATGACGTGCAAATCATTTTCAGTGATCTCTTCTGGAGTTAGTTGGGCAGTTGAATCTGTAACGATATGAATCATAATGTGAACTTCCTTTCGGATGGTTAATTTTGATTAAGGTTCGGATGAGTTGCTAACTAAGTACTCATATTTTACCACGCTTTAAAGCTCGGGCCGTTCCTTTTTAAACCAGCTGATTTATGCGAAAATAGAAATAATGATCAATGATAGGAGGAACTGCGTATGAGCCGAGCACCTCGTTCCGAAATTCGGTTAACTTCGGTTTTAATTTATTCGCTACTACTTAATTCGGGAGCGGCCTTGATGTGGCCGTTAACGACCGTTTATATGCACGATACCTTGCACGAGTCACTCACGGTCGCGGGAACGGTGTTATTCATCATGTCGTGTTTCATGGTGTTAGGTAATTACCTGGGCGGACGGTTGTTTGACCGCTGGTCGCCTTACCAGACCGCCATCATTAGTATTTCGATTGCATTAATCGCTGTTATTTGGTTAATTTTTGCGCATGGCTGGCCCATGTTCGCCATTCTCCTGTTTGTCTACGGGCTCGGCGAGGGCGCCAGTCTGACCCTGTTAAATGCCTATGCAGCCAAGGTGCAAAGCAGAAGTACCCGCCAGGTGTTTAACTCCGTTTACATCGGTGTGAACCTGGGCGTGGTAATTGGGACGACGGCGGTTGGCTACCTCATGAAGTATGGAGTGGCCGTCGTCTTTACGGTCGCCGCGTTCTTTTACGTCATTCTGTTACTCATGACGATTCTTGAGTTTAACGTTAAATTTCCCCCGGTGCAAGCCCATTTGCATGCGGCAGGTGACCAGGGGGTTGATATGGGACCAACTCCCCGCCCACGTCCGCGCTTAATTTGGTTAATTTGTGGAATGGTCTTTTTTATCTATTTAAGTTACACATTGTGGGAAAGTGTCATGCCAGTTCACATGGGGGACCTGCACATTTCCTTTGAAAAATATAGTTTAATTTGGCCCATCAACGGGTTGTTAATTGTAATTGGGCAACCAATCGTGAATCGGATTGGGCTACATTTCCGCATGGTCCCCCAAATTGCGTTTGGGGTAACGGTGTTTGCGGCGACCTTCTTTATGTTAATCTGGGCGCGTGACTACCACTGGTTTGTCATTATCATGGTCATCTTAACCCTTGGAGAGATGAACGGACTCCCCGCCATTCCGGCCTGGATTGATAGTTTGGCGGATGCACGAGCAAAGGGGAGGTATCAAGGCATGTTTAACATTTTCATGTCCCTGGGTCGGGCAGTAGGGCCCTTGTTTGGCGGGCTGATGGTAGAATGGTTTAACTATCCGATTCTATTTGCGGTCGCCGGGAGCTCGATTTTACTGGCCTTAGGCGCTGTCTTAGTTGCCAATCGGCAGGCGACAACGTAATTACGGAGGAATAGATGCAAAAACAAACAGAGACTACAGAAATCATTGTGCGCGATGCGCACCAAAATAATTTACAGCACGTCAACGTCCAGCTTCCGAAACACGAAATCACCGTCTTTTTAGGGGAATCTGGATCGGGGAAGTCATCGTTGGTCTTTGATACGGTGGCCGCCCAATCTCGTCGGGAGCTAAACGAAACCTTTCCGAGTTTTACCCAACAGTACCTCCCCAAGTACGGGCAACCGGAGGTCGGAGCGATTGAAAACCTTCCGGTCGCGATTGCCATTGAACAGAAGCAACTGACGGGGAACGCCCGCTCCACGTTGGCAACCTACACGGGCATTTATTCGTTATTACGCCTCCTGTACTCCCGGATTGGGGATCACTTTGTGGGTTATTCGGAGGTTTTTTCGTTTAACCTGCCCCAGGGAATGTGTCCCAAGTGTCAGGGATTGGGCTACGTCGATGATGTCGACGAAAGCAAGTTGATTGACCCAGAAAAGTCCCTGAACGAGGGAGCCATTACCTTCGTGAGCTTTCGGCCTGGGAGTTGGCGGTGGCGGCGCTATGGTGATTCGGGCCTTTTTGATAATGATAAACCGATTAAAGATTACACGCCCGCTGAGTACCAGCTATTAATGCACGCCCCTAAACAACCGTTTCCACATTCGCCAGCCGCCTTTAAAAGTACTGATTACGAAGGCGTGGTGCCTCGGATTGTGCGCTCCATTCTGCACAGCTCTGAGGGAAAGCACCACCAAGCGGCCATTGATGAAGTGGTCACGCGCCGGACGTGTCCCGTCTGTCAGGGAGCCCGGTTGAACCACCAGGCGCTCAGCGTCACGATTAACGGGGTTAACATTGCGGCAGCCACGCAGATGAATCTGGTTCAGTTTTTGGATTTTCTTAAGGGGATTCACGCCAAACTGGGGGACGAAATCATTCGGAGCTTAACCACTAAGTTACAGCCCCTAGTGGAAATTGGGCTGGGCTATTTAACGTTAGACCGGACGACCAGCACGTTATCGGGTGGGGAAGTGCAACGGATCAAAATCGCTAAACACCTCACGAATTCGTTATCGGACTTGCTATACGTGTTTGATGAACCTAGTGTTGGTCTCCATCCCCACGACATTCAGTTGATTAAAAAAGCGTTATTGAAATTGAAATCCAAGGGGAACACCATCTTTGTCGTGGACCATAATCCCGCCCTCTTTGCGATTGCCGACCATGTGGTCGAAGTTGGTCCGGAAGCCGGAGCGGCCGGCGGGAAAATCACTTTTACCGGAACGTATCCAGAGCTGCGGGATTCTAAAACGCTTACGGGAGAGTGGTTACGAAAACCGCATCAGTTGGCAACGACCCAGACTCCTCATGAATTTGTGAACTTGGAACACGTCTCGTTGCATAATCTACAGGACGTTAGTGTTAAGGTCCCGCTCGGCATCATGACGGTGTTTTCGGGGGTAGCTGGTTCTGGGAAGAGTTCTTTGGCTACGGCCTTAAAACAGAAACTGAACGGGCAGTACGTCGATCTAACCCAGCAAGTCGCAGGGATTAGCATTCGTTCGACGCCGGTAACGTATTTAAACCTCTTGAATCCAATTCGGCGGCTCTTTGGAAAAACCAATCACGTTTCCACCCAGCTCTTTAGCTATAACGGAAAGGGGGCGTGTCCGCGGTGTAAAGGCAAAGGGATCACGATTACCGACATGGCGTTCATGGATCCGGTTAAGCAGGTCTGTGAGGTGTGTGGTGGAAAACGGTATAGCCAAACAGCCTTACAGTACCAGTACCACGGAAAGGACATTGCGGCCGTGCTCGCCTTATCCGTCGACGAGGCGGTAACTTTCTTTGCTGAAGAGCCGGAGTTAGCACAACCGTTACAACGGCTGCAAAAGGTCGGACTCGGCTACCTGGGCTTAGACCAAGCCTTAACCACGGTTTCTGGTGGAGAGTTACAACGGCTTCGGTTAGCCCAAACGCTCGGCGAAAACGGCCAAATTTACTTTTTAGACGAACCAACCGCGGGTCTGCATCTAAAGGATACCGCGCAACTGATTCAGCTCTTTCAACAGTTAGTTCAAGCTGGGAACAGTTTGATCCTCGTTGAGCATAACCTAGATGTGATTAGTCAGGCTGACTGGCTAATTGACATTGGGCCGGGCGCTGGGAGCTACGGGGGCCAGGTAATGTACAGTGGGACTCCGCAGGGAGCGTTAACCACACCCACGTCACTGACGGGGCAAGCGTTGGCAACGTATTTGCACCAGCCAGCCGACGACTAAAATTAAGTAGATACCGCAACCAAAGGAGGAAAATGCATGGAACTCGATCAGCATCGGATGCCCCAAGTCACCAACCCCCGCTTTCGGCAGCACTATCATTTAATGCCACCGCAGGGTTGGATGAACGATCCCAACGGCTTTACTTACTTTCAAGGTTACTACCACCTGTTTTACCAGTATCATCCTTATGGAGTGGAGTGGGGTCCCATGCACTGGGGGCACGCCCGCAGTCGCGACTTAGTCCACTGGGAAACGTTACCGCCGGCACTGGCACCAGATAGCGCCGCCGATGAATCCGGTTGTTTTTCGGGAAGTGCGATTGTGAAAGATCACCGCTTGTTCCTCATTTACACGGGTCATCACGTTCCAGATGCCAGTCAGCCCGATGACTTTTGGCAAACCCAAAACGTGGCCGTGAGTGAAGATGGCATTCATTTTTATAAACTAGCTACGAATCCAGTCATTGCGGAACCGCCGGCGGATAACAGTCAACATTTTCGCGATCCGAAGGTATTGGAGCACGACGGAGAGTACGAGCTCATGTTAGGGAGTCAAGCGGCGCAGACTGGCACCGGCCGGGTGTTAAGGTACCGGTCGCAGAACCTCGTGGATTGGCAATTTCAGGGGGTCGTCACGGCGGCTGAGTCACCTGACGATGGTTATATGTGGGAATGTCCCGACCTGTTCCGCGTGAACGGGCAGGACGTCTTACTGATGTCACCCCAAGGGATTCCGGCGGGGGAACAAACTAATTTAAACCTCTACCAAACAAGCTACTACCTAGGACAATTCGACTTTGCCACTGGCAAGTATACTCATGATCAACTACGAGAATTGGACCACGGCCATGATTTTTACGCTGCCCAAACCATGTTGGCCCCCGATGGTCGACGAATCGTGATTGGGTGGCTGGATATGTGGGAAGCACCATTTCCAGAACAAGCTGACGGGTGGGCCGGGACGATGACGCTCCCGCGGGAACTAACGCTCCAACACGACCAGTTAATGATGTTTCCGGTGACCGAGGTGCAACAACTGCGCACAAAGCAGGTGCTTGCTGACCACTGGCAGGGTACGGAACGGTTGTTAGCGGTTCCAGACGCCCGTCACTTAGAACTGCACCTGCAAACAGAACTAACGGGCTGGCAGGGACGCCAGGTGACCCTGCGCTTGCACGCGGAACAACAGGATTTACAGCTGATCTACTATTCCCGCACGCAGCAATTAGTATTACAACGAGCCGGAGCGGATGCACAGCGCTTTGCGCAGCTCCGGCCCACAGAGCCGCTCGACGTGCACGTCTGGACCGATACCAGTTCGGTTGAGATCTTTGTAAACCACGGAGAAGCAGTGTTTAGCGAACGGTTTTATCCAGAGGTGAACCCGCAGGTGACCCTCACGGCTGATGCACCAGTGAACGTCGACCTAACCGCTTATCAGTTAGAATAAAAAAAGACCCTGAGGCATTCCTCAGGGTCTTTAACTTACCTAGTCATCTAGGTGGTGAGCCACCGTTGTCGCCGCAACAGCAGTATGCCGGTTCCGTTTGTCCGTTTTAAAGTAGACAAAGTCACCAATAGCGTACCGCCCGGCGCGATCAGGACCCGTAACCGTGGCACGGTTCAGCTGTTCGTCGATCGCAATTACATTATTACCAATTACTTTAGCAATAATCTGACCGCCATCGGCTGGAATGCCAACCGTAACCATGCCAACGCTGACACTGCGGTAGGTGGGTTCGTGATTTCGCATCGGATCAAGCTCCTTTCTGCAGTTTTCAAAGAACGACTGGGCCACGCTTTCGTGGCACCTTCATTATAGCATGAAAAAACCCGGCGTACGTTGAACGTGACGTCGGGTTCTTAGTTAGATAAACTGGGTATTAACGATTTGTTGGTAATTAAGCCAGAGAGCTGTATAGGGCGTACTACTCCCGGACTGCCAGGGTTTGGGTTTCCCGCAAAAATGGATGATGGCGGTCTTGGCCATGACCCAAGCTAGGTTTTCGGTACCCCCACTGCGGGTTAGATAGAGCAATGATTTGCGCGCGTCAAAGTTCCAGAGATCCTCTGAAATCTCCTTGGTATCATTACTATAGAGGTAGTTTAGGATGTCTTGATCCGGCAAAATGAGGTAATCGTGGTACTTCTCAATCGTATTAACAAGATCATCAACCTTAACTTTGTGGCGCATCTGATCTAAGTCCATCAGCATGACGCCTGAATTATAGTAGCCCCCGTCCGTTCCGAGGCGGAGGTTGTTGACGGAGCGCATGATGTCTGTGAGCCCCTTATGGACAGCGGCAGCAAACATTTTGCCCGCTAAATCAGTGTTCCAGAGGGGGCGCAGGTCGTTTGTGACCAGTAGGTCGGGATCTAGGTAGAGCACCCGATGCAGCGTCGGGGGTAACACGTTGGCGCACAGGAGCCGGAAGTACATTTCTTGTGGATAATGATAGGCACTCAAAAAGGACGCAGGGAGTTCGAGGTGTTCGTCCATCTGGATGATGTGAAGCTCCAACTCAAGCTGCTTAGCATAATTGTGAAGTTGTTCGTTCGTGGTAGCATCGGGGTCTGACTGTAGAAACCAGACTCGAAAGGGCACTCCCGGATTATTTAAGCGCAGCGAGTATAACATTACCCGCAGGGGTGGAATGTAGCTTTGGTTACAAGTAACCAAAATATCAAGTGGATTAGTGGTAGACATGGATCGACTCCCTTTCGTTCGGTTGTTGCTCGTAAAATAGTTCCTCATTATTTATTTTTACCAAATGTTGATGAGAAGCACAACTGCAAGTTTCAGAAGGGCAGATTGAAAAAATGAACGTATGGCAAAAACAGACGGGAGGATGAAAATGACGAAACGGCAGCAACACTGGCTGTTATTGGGAGCCAGCCTTATCATGGTGGTCCTCATGCTCAGTTCATTATGGTTGGATTTACCCCTGAGTCAGGCAGTGGTGAACTATCAGAGCTACTGGGGGACGGTGGGACAGACCATTGGCTCAGCGCCCCTGTATCTCGTGTTAGCAATCAGCGGTGAAATTATGCTGGCAGTGGGTTTGCACGAGTCCCGACGCTGGCTGGGACTCCTCGAGCTGGTGGGGGGCTTGGGACTGGTCAGCTGGCAGGTAAAGGAACTGGTCAACGAAACCAGTTCGTACGGACTACGGGCGCTTGCTAACGTCCGGTCTGGTTTACCAGTGGGAGCCCCTAGTCAGGCCCTGAACGATGGGGGTCGGGGGACCACTAGTTGGGAACTTAACCTCAGCTGGGTATTGATCGTACTCCTGATAACGTTATTGACCCAGTGGTGGTTAGCCCATCAGTCCCAAGCGCGCCTGCACCAGTTATTTTGGATTGCCATCTTTGCCAGCTTAACCGTGCTACTAGCGTTAGCCGTCAACGTGGGTTTGAAAACAATCTGGGGGCGGTATCGGCCGTACGAAGTGTTCGGCCACCTGCAGCAGTTTACCCGTTGGGATCACATTAACGGTCCCAACGGGCATCGATCATTTCCCTCTGGACATACCATGGCGGCTACGCTGGCCGTGGTCTTTTCCTGGTTTGTGACCGGAAAGGGACACCGGTGGGTTTGGGGTCTGGGTGTGCTTTATAGCGTTGGGATTGGCATTAGTCGGATTGCCATTGGGGCTCACTTTCTCTCAGACGTTACGGCGTCGTTCTTTTTAACCGCGGTAATCATCGATGGGATGTGGAACTGCTTGGAGTGGCAATTGAATCGGATTCAGCCGCCCAGTGGGAGGTAGCGCAATCCTTAAAGGAGGGACTAAAATGTCAGTTCCAGTTGGCATTGAAATTTCAGCACAAGCAACGCCAGCGGCGAACCAAGCTTGGCTAGCTCGGAGCGGGCTCGGAACAACACTCCGGCCGGCATTTGTGACCATTACCGATCGAACTGGTGGTCAGGTTCTGGCACCGGGGTGGCTTGACATGGTCGAGCGGCTTACGGCTGTTCGAATTCCGGTGCTGCCCCATCTAACGGGGTTGTACCAAACTCCTGGGGGTCTGAAGCAACGCGTCCAAGCCCTGACGGCGTTAGGGGTGCGGCGTTACTTAGTGTTACGAGGGGATCGAAAGGTGAACCACCGGCCCACCGGTTATTATCCCCACGCGACGGACTTACTCCGCGCGCTACACCGCGATCCTCGATTCACATTAGGGGCGGCCGCGGACCCGCTGCGTCATCCGGAATCGGCAACGTGGGGCACAGAACTATTTTACCTGCGGGCGAAGGTCCAGGCGGGGGCGCAGTTTTTGGTTACCCAGTTTTGCTTTGATGACGACGCTCTCGTGACGTGGTTGGCTCGGTTACAAGCCGCCCAGCTTCAGGTCCCAGTAATTGTGGGGGTTTTACCCCTGACCAGTCGGGATCGCTTACGCCAGGCAGAGCGGTTAGCAGGTCACACCTTACCACCGGCACTGGTGCGCCAATTTGCCGCTTGTCCTGATGAGTCAGCCGTTCGGGCCTTCGGGATTCGGCTCGCCCGGGCGCAAATTAACTTTTTACGCCAACAGGGAGTCGGGGTGCACCTCTATACATTTAATGACGTGGAACTAATTCATATTCTGAAAGCTTTAATTAATTAGCTAAACAAAAAAGCGCCCCCAGAGAATCCTTTCTCTGGGGGCGCTTTTTTAGTGGTGGTTCTGCACTAAATTTACGGAGTATCAGTGGAGTTAATCGTCCAGTTTAAGGTGGCGCCGTAATCCTGATGTCCACTTTCTGGGGCATTTGGGGTCTTTCTGACGTTCAGCTTTAAACCAGTTCGATCGTTCCAAACCACACTCTTCAAGTCGGGTAAATCATCACCTGACGAGTAGACCATCACGTTATCGTTGTTTCCAGGGGTTAACGGATGTTTAGCTCCTTTACCATCAAAGAAGACTAACTGGAACGGTGAATCATTGGCACCAATAATATCGGCATTCTTGAGTTGGTCACGACCAGCGCTTTGGCTGTTATCTTTGGCCTGCGAGAGACTAACTTTGAAGTCCTTACGGGCCGCTCCCTTGCGGGTGTCTTTAATGGAGAAGGCTTGATAACCGCGTCTTGGATCAATGCGCGGCGTAGTTGGAACCGGATTGCCAGCCTCATCAAAGGAATAGGTATTCTGAGGTAACATATACGAATTTTCTGTGAAGAAGGCGTGCGTTCCGTATTCAAAACTATTCGGTGCAATCTGGACGCTCCCGGAGTTTAAGTTATAAACTTCCTTATTTCCGTAGTAACTGACGGTCTCCGAACTCCGATTAACCTGACCCGTCAACGTTGGCGTGCTAGCAAAGGATTTTCCCTGGTTAGCACCGAGGTTGACGTTGGCTGTGATGTTCTTCGTGGAGTACGCGTCGAGCGTCGGTAAGCCTTTAATGACAATCTTTTTAGCGTTCTTGTAGGTCGAGCCATCACTCTGGGTGACGTCATCATCACTCATGGTGTAATGCAAGCCCTTCGTGGTATCACTCGCGTCATACGGAATATCTTGACCTTCAAACTGGAGCTTCAAACTGTTGGGATCGTTGTTCTTAACACTAGGGAGGTGGAAAGTATACTGACCATTAGTTAACGGAACCTGACTGAAGTTATACAGGGGAATCCGGTAGTTAATGGCATCGTAATCACCAACGTTGTTTAAAGTATCAGACCAATCCGTCATGTTTTGGGTAACGTTTTGCATCTGGTTGTTAATGTAGAAGGATGGTTTGCCGGGCGTTTTACCACTTGGAATCACTTGGACCGCACTGGATTCAACCGGTGTCTTGTCAGCAAAGTTTGATCCAGACGCACTCACCGTATTAATTACGGCCTTTTGGTTCTTATCATCAAACTTATCGGAAACTAATGCCGCTTTGAACCCGTGGGACTGCGGTGTTGGGCTCGGAGTATCCTTTTTGATTGGTGGGATATCTTCGAAGTACAGGTCAACATCCTTGCTTCCGTCTAGCAATCTTAGTTGATTTGGCAAACTATCCTTGACGTGCACGTTGTACCAGTGGTTTCCGATATCTGGATTCTTTTCGTTAAAGATACTATCGTAGTAGTTATAGATATCAGCCCGATACAGGAAGATATCACCCACATCCGCATCATAAATTTTATTCCGAAAAACTGGATACTTATTGCCATCATCACCCGTAAACTGGGCATCAAATGGCAGGGCGCGCATGAGTTCCTCACTCGTTAGGGTGGAGTCATCCGGCATCAAGGCGCCCGGAGCATTCTTAGAGACTACTTTTCCACCGCTGGCTTTACTAATCCGGAGTCCCTGTTTTCCTAACTTGGTTAGATCAGCGGCGGTCTTACTAACTCCAGGATTTCCTGGAATATCAGTGGCTGAGATGGCACTAACCATGTATTTTTGACCAGTAGAACCAGTCATTCCCCAATAAGCAGTTTTGTCTGATCCAAAGGTTCCAGCAATGTTAACCCTCGGAGATGATAGGGTTAGCTGTGGGAAACCACCTGTGTTTTTGGATGAATCAGGATATCCAAATGTTGCTGTTGCACTTCCATAAGATCCGGTACTATTTGGAGTCCACTTGTAAACGACCGGTTCCCATCGAGCTTTGTTAAAGTCGGAACTATTGCTACTCCCAACTAGGTTAGGAGCAGAAAGCGCTCCGTAATTGGGGCTGGTCCTATTGTTAGGATATGGTTTGAGCGAGCTACTTCCGTTTGGAAGATTGTCATACCACTGTTTATTAGCACCATAATGATTAATTCCCATTAGATTGTAATTACGACTCCCATTGCTCCAATTATGAACGTTGATGTGGTTTTTATCAGGAATCGTAAATGCTAAATGAGATTTTTCGTTTGCGTTGCTTGGTAATTGAAAGGCATCTGAATAATCACTATTAAAATAAGGATCAAATTCTAGTGATAATGAATTCTTAATCCTATGGGTATTATCATAAGCTTCTTTAGCGTCATCTAAAATGTTACTCGGATTAAAATTGAAAATGGGAGTTCTGAAATCACCATAAGCACCCAAAGATTCCCCATTTGTACCAGTTGCGACAGATCCATTTTTAGCATTATCTATTTGATCTTTATCATTCTGTAAAGTAAAAGTTAATCCATCTGCAGCTGATGATGGATCATTGGAAGCAATGTAAATATAGTACTTTAAAGTAAATGGTTTGGTTAAATCGACCTTGTTTTTCCACCAGAGCCCCCGAGATTGACCTGGATTATTGTCAGTAACGACCTGGACGTTCGGATAATCGACCGCGGCCGGCGGCTTATCTTTGTAAGTAAAGTTACTCATACTAGGGCCAGATTCGGGTGGCGCGGGAATTCCTAACGTGTTACTGGCGTGGGTCAGTAACCCACCGCTGGAAAGCAAGCTTCCTATGGTGACGAGCGTGAGGGCACTACTCACGAGCAATTTTTTCAGCATTGTAATTAATTAACCTCCTTTCAATAAGAGGATGCGGAACCACGCGTCCCAAGGTTAGTTTAGGCTTCGTTTAATCACGAGGTTCCGATGGAGCGATGTTGCTTGGTGACCCTTGTGTAACTGGAGCACCACTTGGTAGTTCCCCGCGGGCATTTGCTTCGGGGGCAGGGTAAATTTAACCGTTGAATTGGGAGCAATGCTAACGTCCTTTAATGGTTGCGTGAGGATCGTTCGCTTCCCCTGTTTTACCGTAATTTTGCCCCGCAGATGTTGCAATAATTGGGGTTTTGGATTGGCAACCTTTGCCACCACAATGGCACCGTCTGAGCGAGGAGCCACAAACACGCGTTGCAATCGTAACGAGGACAGCACGGGCCGGTTCTGTCCACTGTTCAACTCAACTCCATTAACAAAGGTTACGGTATTTTTAATCTCACCTTGGCGGTCAACCATTGAGGTGGCGGTAATTCCGCCTAGGGTTACCCCGGTACCTTGTCGCCCAGTATGAAGCTCGTAGATCACGACTTGGTTGGAATGCGGTTCCAACGTGAGGTGCCGTGTGCGGGAGCCACTTAGTTTGTTAGTGAGACTGTTACGTCCCCGGGGTTGGGCCTGGTGGTTAGTGTAACTAATGGTTCCGTTATCAGCGGTCACGGCGTTGTTAAAGTTCGTGGTGACTTTCATGGGCAACTCACTGTCATTTTTGACTAAGATGGGGAGCTTGTACGTCGTATTATCCTGTGAACGCAGTGCAAAATAGCGTTGCCCCGGCTGTAATGGTAAATCGCCTAGGAGGGGACTTACCGAAAAATTATCGGGGGCGTCGGGAGTATTTTGCGCCCAACTAGTGGATGGGGTTGCTAATAAGCAAACCCCGGCACACAGAATGCCAATCAAGTAACGGAGTCGCTTATTGGTCATGTTGTTCATCTAAAGCTTTTAACTTCGCCTGAAAGTGACTGTTGATGACAATTAAACTAACCAGGAAAAGGACCACGATTCCAGTTGCAGTTACCCCCACGTGTAAGAATTGTCCCGTTTGGGGCAGTTGAGTTACCGGAGCGGGCTTGACACTTGCCATCGGGGATTCCTTACCTTCGTTGTCATTTTTAGTGGATGGTTTGGATTTTTGGTGTTGCTTAGATTCCTTGTTCTTGTTTTCCTTGTTCGTTTTCTTGGGACTGATGTTTAAACCGGCCGAACCTTGTTTAGAGGTTCCACTACTGAATTGGTTATCAGCGTAAATGCTGCTAGTCCCAAAAATCACCGCAATTAAAGCTAAGCCCAAAATGGCAAATAAGAAAGCCTTTTGTTTATCGAATTTCATCTAATCACCTACATATTTAGTTCGGTCGTTTAGAAGCTTTTTCTGTTTGCGCTTTTGTCTGTAGATTAAGTACAGCAGCAGCAAGATGATTAAGAAGAGGGCGACAAGCAGGGCAATCCACCACCAGTTGTTGTTGTTGTAAATTACTGAATCCTTGATGGAGACGTTAAAGTCCTTTTCAATTTTCCAGTGATTTCCGTTCATATCGTGAGCTTGGAGGCTTAAATGATATGTACCTGGTAGTAAAGCATTCTTTCCAAAGTCATTTTGCATTTTGAAATTGGAGTTCGGCGCCATACTGAGTTGATATTGATGGTTTTTAGCCAGGGTTTTCTTGGGGTTACCCTTCCGGTAGATCCGGTCTTTAACTTCCATTCCCTTGATTGTGGTAGGCCGTTCGTTAGCTAACGTGGTGTCAATGATGGTCTGAGCACCACTCTTATTGGGCGCAATCTTTGGAACGGTTAACTTAGGATTAACCTTTTTATCCTGGGATTTAATCATTAGTGGCATTACTAGGGCCACTTTGTTGTTTAAGTTTACGTTGTTGGCGTTGACATTGTCGTTTTTGCTTTCTGTTTTGATGTACAAAGCACCCAGAATGATTCCCTTGTAGTCCTTTTTAGGGGGATTAACCGTAAAACTAACCTTTTTGGTTTGGTTAGCACCCAGGGTCACGGTTTGTTTCTTTTCTTTCACTAAATTCCGCATTTTGTACTTTAAAGTACGATCGGACGGCATCTTACCTGGTTTGTAAGTAATTGCACCATCTTTAGATGTGTATGCCGTCGTGGGTTCGATGTCTAAAGTTTGCGAGTAGTTGGCTAAGTTTGCTAGATCCACAGTAATTGTCTGGGGTTCACCAGGCTTAGTCTTAAAAAAGAACGATCCACTATTTTGGATTTGGGTACTAGGATAGTTCGGTTTTACTGCTACACCAGGTCCCGGGGTCGCATGGACAGTGGGGACAAACAAAGCAAACAGGAAGGAAAAGAATGCAAAGCCAATTAATAAGCGTAATTTATGGTTTTTTAGAATCATATTCTTCCTCAATTTCTATCTAATTAGTAAAAAAGGGAAACACTCATCCGAATAAGTGGTTCCCTTTTTGTAACTATTGAAACATTAGTTAACTCTTAGTTTGTAGGGTTAGTTGGTGTTCCAGCAGCTAACGTCCAAGTAATTGGGGCGTCGTATGCACCTGGAGTAGTACCAGCAGGAACTACTAAGCTTGCAACGTCCTTACCTTGACGACCGTAGTCAACCGTCGTGTTTCCAAGACCTTGACCGTCAGTAGCAGTAATTACGTTGGCACCTTGACCACCAGCAGTAATCCGGGCGTTTGAGTTAATGTTAACCCGTGAACCTTGGCTGTTAGTGTAATTTGTGTTGTTCAAGTTAATTGCCCAGGCAGCGGGGTTAGCAGCAGCTTGACCAGCTTCGTTGTTGAATTGACCAAGCGCAGCGTCTAACGTCCAACCGTTTTGAGCATCTTTGGTGTTCCGGCTATCAGTAATTGAGATGGCACTTTGACGGGCACCAGTGTTGTTGTTCAACAAACCTTGAGTTTGATTTGAATCTGATTGACTGGTTGGGGCAAAGTTCAAGTCAGGAACTGAGTTTAAAGATAGGTAACCAGTTTGAACGGCTACGTGAGCGTTTGACTTAGCAGAAACACTACCCGTTTTGTCGTTCATCGTGGTACTAGTGTTTTGTGGTAGTTCACTATTGTCAACTGTTGGAGCAGCGTGTACAGCAGGGACTGCAGCGGCTAAACCAAGAACAGCGGCAAATGAAGCAACTCCACTAAGGATAAGCTTATTCTTCTTCATAAATGAAGACCTCCTAAAATATTTTTTTACTCTGAAAATTCAGAGCACAAGCGTAATTTGTACTTACAAAGCACTAAGTAATTATAACCTATAAAATTTAAAATTGGAATAACAATCTAAGCAAGGGGATTAGTTTTTACAAATTAGGTTGGTTATGACTAAAATCATTGTCATGATACTGCTTTTTAGCCTTTTACAGTCAGGAACCAACTATTCACTTTCCTTTTTGTAATCATTTAATAGGATCGTTTCTTCATAGTTAACGTTTTGCCGGAGGTGTAAGCCCATGTTACGCGAAATGTGGCCGTTTTCAATCAACAGTTCAATGGCCTTCCGTTCCGCTTCGAGGGCTTGGGTTTTAAGTTCCAAGACCTGGCGATCGTACTTCTGTTCCTCTTGTTCCGTATCGCCAAACGATTTTGCTTCTTGAATTTGGTTTTGGTAGTACACCTGTAAGAAGTGGACGTTTTGAGCCGAAAAGTCCTTACGGTTGATATCATCCCGGTTCAAGAAGCGGTTTAGAGCGTTAATGGCTCCCTGCGAGCCAACTTTTTGAATCAAGCGCAGATCGGCCTTGGTTTTTTGACTTTCTCGTTGGTTCCACTGCCAGAATTTAACGAGCCGGAGGAAGCGGGCTAACAAACTCAGGTGGTGAATTTTAATTTTCGTTTGTTTAGCACCAGTGGCTTGGGAAAGGCGGAATTCCTCTTGATTCAGCCGTCGAGAGGCAATCCAGTAGGCGTCTGGGCCGATTAACTTTTGTTCGTACAGTTGTTCAATCGAATTCCGTTCTCCACGCAGGGCTACCCGACGGAGCGCAATCGTTTCGTTCAGGTTTTTGGTCATTTCGGGCCGGTTATGGAACCGACGTTGTTGCTTACGAATTGCCATTTCGTAGTCCATGATGATATCGAAAACAGCACGTTGGTTTGATTCGGTTTTGTTGGATTCCAAGTACGCAATCGCGGAGTTCATCATGTAGAGTTTGGCCACCCCGTAGCTAACGTATTCGTTGTTTTCCTTTTCGTTATCCTCTTCGTTGTCATCTTCTGGTTCATCATCTTTGATGCTCGAAGCCCGGGTTTCAAGCGTTCCATGTCCCGGCGCAATTAACGGGAGGGTCACGGAGGCCGCCACTAAACTAATCACGATTACGCCCGCGGCGATGAAGAGCATGAGCGCCCGGTCGGGGAAGGGCGCCCCGGTGTCAATCACAGCAGGAACGGAGAGCACCCCGGCCATGGTAATGGCACCCCGCACTCCAGATAGTCCGGCTAGTAGACCGGTTTTAAAATTCGGCTTTTTCTTTTCCTTCTTGGTCACGTAGTATGAGAAGGATTGGTACCCTAAGATCCAAATGACCCGAATGGCCAGAATCAGGAACCAAATGAGAAAGGCATACCCAATGGATTGTAAGGTTCCGTACTTGTTCCCCTTAATCACACTCTTCATGGCTAGGGGTAACTCGATTCCGAGAATCAGGAACACCACCCCGTTTAGACAGTACACAATGATGTCCCACGTCCGGTTAGTAAGCAGGGTAATTTCAGGAGTTTGACCCGCCACCCGTTTATTTTGGATGTGATCCAAGATTCCAGCTGTCACCACGGCGATTACTCCGGAGGCGTGGAGGAAGTCTTCAGCGACCACGTAGATTAAAAAGGGGGTCAGTAACTGCAGCACCACGCTAAAGATGGCGTCATGAAAATGAACACTATCAAGTTTATTGCGCACCCACAGAAGGATCTGCATGAGGAGCCACCCGATGAAGAGGCCCATCAGGGACATATAAATGAAGTCTCCCGCCGCCTTGTAGATCGAGAAGTAGCCGGTTACCACGGCGGCAACGGCGTATTTAAAGGCAATCAAACCACTTGCATCGTTGATCAAACTTTCACCACTGACAAGGTGTAGGATGCTTTTGGGCAAGTTAACTCGTTTTGAAATTGACTGAACCGCAACCGGATCGGTCGGTGATAAGATCGCAATTAAAGCGAAACAAACGGCGAGTGGCATCGATGGGATCAACCAATTAACCAGGAACCCACCAACAATGGTGGTGAAAAAAACCAACCAAATGGCATTTTCAAAGATTGGTCCCCGGAGTTCCCAGAGTTCCTTTTTGGGAAATTCACGTCCATCGTTATAGAGCAATGGGGCGATGAACAGTAAGAGGAACCAGGTGGTATCCAGATCGATTTTAAAGTTGAAACAGAGGGCCATTCCAACCCCTAGTGCGATTTGGATCAAACTAACTGGCACTAAGGTAATGTAATGACTGGCAACGTTGGAAATTAAAACTAGGCCGAGCAAAATAAGCACGGCTTCTAAAATGCCCATGGAAAGTCCTCCTATTTAAAAGTAATTAATAATTTAATTATACCGGAGAATGCTGAGTTTATAAAATATAATTGTGGGTAAGCGGGTTCGCCACGGATGGTTGGAAAATAAAAACCCTCATCCTAGCTTGGGATGAGGGTTTTGAGGTAATGGAGACTCAGAAAATGAGTCTGCTTTTTTGCTTATTCATATTCAATGGTTGCAGGGGGCTTGCCCGTGATGTCATAGAGGACGCGGTTAACTCCGGCAACGTCGTCTACGATTCGCTTAGAAACTTTTCCTAATACTTCCCAGGGAACTTCGGCAAATTCAGCAGTCATCCCGTCGACCGAGGTAACGGCTCGAATCGTAACGGCTTCTTCATAAGTCCGTTCGTCGCCCATGACCCCTACGCTCCGAATACCGGGGAGAGCGGTGAAGTATTGCCAAACCGTTTTATTCAATCCAGTTTTGGCAAATTCGTCCCGAAGAATGGCATCGGAATCGCGCACCATCCGCAGGCGTTCTGGAGTAACTTCTCCGATTACCCGAATGGCTAATCCCGGGCCAGGGAAAGGTTGACGCCAAACTAGTTCCTTTGGCATTCCCAGCTTTTCTCCGAGTTCCCGAACTTCATCCTTAAAGAGTTTGTTGAGGGGTTCAATTAGTTTGAACTGGAGGTCAGCTGGTAATCCGCCCACGTTGTGGTGTGATTTGATGGTTTGCGCTGTATCGGTTCCCGATTCAATCACGTCGGTGTAGAGGGTTCCTTGTGCTAAGAAGTCCACGTCTTTAAACTTACGGGCTTCATTGGAGAAGGTTTCAATGAATTCTTTACCAATGATTTTCCGTTTCTGTTCGGGATCGGTAACGCCCTTGAGCTTGGTGAGGAAATGTTCGCTAGCATCGACGAAGTCAATGTTGAGACCGAAGTCTTCACCCAGTGATTTGAGGACCTGACTGGCTTCGTCTTTTCGTAACAGACCGTGATCGACGAACACGGGGATTAACTGATCACCGATGGCTCGGTGTAACAGGACCGCCACTACGGATGAGTCAACTCCACCAGAAAGACCGAGGAGGACGCGCTTGTCACCCACGGTGTCCTTAATGTTTTGAATTTCATCTTCGATGAAGTCGTCCATTGACCAGTTGGCTTTTGCACCCGCGATGTCAAAGACAAAGTGGCGCAACATTTCGCGACCTTCCGTAGTGAGGTTCACTTCCGGATGGAATTGCACGGCATAAAAGCCCCGTTCGGGATCGGCCATGGCTGAAATGGGGCACGAAGCGCTGGTGGCGGTTGCTGAAAAACCATCGGGCACCTTGGTGACAAAATCACCGTGGCTCATTAGAACCCGTTGGGTGTTGTTCATGTCTTTGAAAAACTCGGAATCATGGTCGGTGACATCGATGTTGGCTTGCCCGTACTCGCTGTTGTCAGCAGTGACGGTTTCACCACCAGGAAGGTCGTGGGCCATGAGTTGCATTCCGTAACAAATCCCAAGAATAGGGAGCCCCAGGTTGAAAATTTCTGGATCTACGCCCAAAGCGTTGGGACCGTTGACACTGTTGGGTCCTCCTGAGAAGATGATCGCCTTTGGGTCCATTTTTTTGATGTCTGCAGCGGACATGGTGTGGGGTTTAAGTTCGGAATAAACCCCCATTTCCCGAATCCGGCGGGTAATTAATTGGTTATATTGACTTCCGAAGTCTAAAACAACGACGGAGTCATGTTTTTTAGTCGGGTTTGGCATCTCAGTCCTCCTATTTGTGATAATTAGGGGCATCCTTGGTAATTAGGACGTCGTGGGGATGTGATTCGCGAAGGCCGGCATTACTAATGCGCACGAATTGGGCCTCTTTCATGGCAGCGATGGTCGGAGCACCGACGTAACCCATTCCGGCTCGGAGTCCACCCATCATTTGGTAAAGGATGGTAGAAACGTCACCTTTATATGCCGTTTTCCCTTCAATTCCTTCAGGAACGAGCTTCTTTTCTGACTTTACTTCGCCTTGGAAGTACCGATCGGACGAGCCCTTTTCCATGGCTGGAATGGAGCCCATGCCCCGGTAAACTTTGAACTGTTTGCCATCGGCACTTTCTAGAATTTTACCGGGGGCTTCCGTTGTTCCGGCCAGCATGCTACCGAGCATGACGGCGTCACCACCAGCGACTAGGGCCTTAGCAATGTCACCGGAATATTGCATCCCGCCGTCCACGATGATTTGGCGACCGTATTCCTTGGCAACGGCGGCACATTCAAACGCGGCGGTGATTTGCGGCACGCCGACACCGGCGACCACCCGGGTTGTACAAATTGATCCGGGGCCAATGCCCACTTTAACGACATCGGTGCCGGCTTCAAAGAGTGCCCGCGCCCCCGCTGCCGTTGCGATGTTTCCAGCAATCAGGGTCTGGTCGGGGAATTGGTTCCGAATCTCTGAGATTTTAGTCAGAACGCCCTTCGAGTGTCCGTGGGCAGAGTCCAAGACGATGGCATCAGCACCCGCATCAAAGAGGGCTTGGGCTCTCGAAAAGGTTTCGTCGTTAATCCCAACGGCCGCAGCGACTAGGTAGCGACCTTGGTCATCTACCGCAGCTTGGTCACCAGTGACTTCCGCAGCTTTCACTTTTGCCACCTCAGCGGCTTGTTCCGCCGTGGTCATGTTTTTGTGGATTACGCCAAGCCCACCTTGCTTGGCCATTTCGATCCCCATGTCCGCTTCCGTTACCGTATCCATGGCGGCACTAAGAACCGGAATGTTTAGCAGAAGGTTTTTGCCTAATTTTGTTTTTAAGTCGACCTGGTAGGGCAAGACATCACTTGCTGCCGGTACCAAAAGCACGTCATCGTAAGTGAGTGCTTCGTGTTGGCCAAACTTGTTTTCCCAATTATTCATGGAATCCCCCTAAGTATTAAGTTGTCGTTATTAATATCTTAGAATAGCAGAAAGGACGCGGAAAATCAAAGAAAATCACGAACACTAATTTCTGTTTTACCAAAAAACGTACGTCCCCATTTTTGCTTGATTATCCAATGGGAATTGGGAATGAGATTATTAAAAACCGTGGAATAATGGTAGAATTTAACTAAACAGTTCAAAAAGAAAGTTGGTTGAAGGAATGGACGGAAAATTTAAAAGAGTCCGCGGAATGGAAGACATCCTGCCGGAGCAAACGGCAATTTGGCAACGGATCGAAGACACAGCTCGGAACGTTTTCGCCCGGTATAACTATGCCGAAATTCGCACGCCCTTAGTGGAAAAAACGGATGTTTTTAGTCGTACATCTGGAGATTCGTCTGATATCGTGACAAAACAAATGTATTCATTTGAAGACAAAGGGGGCCGGAGCATCACGTTACGCCCAGAAGGGACCGCGGGAATCGTGCGTTCCTTTGTGGAAAACAAGTTGTTTGGTCCAGAGCACCCCAAACCCGTCAAAACGTATTATATGGGACAAATGTTTCGATACGAACGCCCCGGAGCCACGCATAACCGGGAATTTCATCAGATTGGTTGCGAAACGATTGGGGCGGTTAGTCCCCAAATCGATGCTGAAGTCATTCGCCTCGCGATTGATATTTTTCAAGGATTAGACATCCAGGATCTCCGGGTGGAACTTAACACCCTTGGTGATGATGAAAGTCGGGCTGCCTACCGAGAGACCCTGGTGGAATACTTTCAACAGTACCGGGATGAACTCAGTTCGGACTCGCAACGGCGCCTGACGCAGAACCCACTGCGAATTTTAGACAGTAAGGATCGGCATGATCAAGCAATCGTGGCAGGAGCACCGAAACTAGAGGCGAGTCTGAACGAACGGTCCCAACGGTAC
This sequence comes from Fructilactobacillus myrtifloralis, assembly GCF_024029335.1. NCBI lineage: Bacteria > Bacillati > Bacillota > Bacilli > Lactobacillales > Lactobacillaceae > Fructilactobacillus > Fructilactobacillus myrtifloralis. Next base: position 1,056,212 of record NZ_CP097116.1, read on the forward strand.
TTTGCGGCCCTAAAGCAGGCCTTAGACGTGTTACACGTGGACTATACCGTTGATGATCGTTTGGTTCGGGGCTTAGACTACTACACCGATACTGTGTTTGAAATCCAAGCCAAGGCCCCAGCCTTTGGGGATGAATACACCACGATCTGTGCCGGCGGTCGGTATAACAACATGGTCCAGGAATTTGGTGGCCCCGAAATGGGGGGAGTCGGCTTCGCATTTGGAGAAGAACGGCTTGCAACGGTGGTCCAAGCCACTGCGAAGGAACATGCCGTTGACTACTTTATTTGTACCGACACGAAGGATCAGGATCCAGAAACCATCAACCGGATTTTCGATGACGCGTTAGCACAGGCCGCGCAGTTACGAGAAGCTGGGAACGTGGTCGAGGTTAACTTTCAGGTTCGTAGTATGAAGAGTCAAAAAAAGGAAGCGTTCAAATTGAACGCGGAACACATTGTGGTCGTTGATTAATTCAGTTTAGCTAGACCTTCAGTAACACGAAAACCCCCACCTAAATCCTTAGGTGGGGGTTTTTAGTTGGCGTCGTAACGATTGAACCGGTTACTTAGTAATGTTAATGGAATTAGTGGGTTTAATTAATTCACCAGAATTAGGATCGTAATAGTTGGTGGTGCCATCAGGGTTGGGAACGGTTTGGCCCTTTATTTGAATTCCATTTTGATCGAAGTACAAGTGGTGGCCGTTAATTACCTGTTCTCCGGTAACTGCGTTGCCAGTCCTTACAATTAAATTTTTTCTTGTTGGTTAGTAGTCATGTGACTTAATTCCTGATACAAATAGCCCCGGGTATCTTTGTGGACTAAGAAAATTAAATTATCACCCGGTTTAATTACCGTGGCCCCGTGGGGGAGGATGGTTAAGTTGCCTCGTTTAATCGTAATTAAAATGGTATTCGCTGGCCAGGTAATGTCTTTGACCTGGTGGTTAGCGACTTCACTGAAGTCAAAGACGGGAACCTGCAGTTGGTCGGTGTCCTCTAGGGAATCTAAGTAGCGTTTGACGCTGGTTAGTCGTTCAGCGAGAACCTGATAGATTGGTTGGGTGCCCAGTAAGTCACTCGTGAGGTAGGCAATCAAGACTACGATGGTGAGGGACATAAAGTTTCTGGTACTGCCGACTAATTCCGTGATTAAAATGATGGAGGTAAAGGGATCCTTACACACGGCCGTTAGACAGCCAGCCATTCCAAAGATCAAGAGGTTATTCATTAAGCCGGCCGACAGTAGTCCGAATTGATTCATGACGCTCCCGTAGATAACCCCAATTAACGCTCCCAGGGTCAGGATCGGCATGAAAAAGCCCCCAGGGAGTCCGGCTCCGTAAGAAACGAGCCCAAAGCCAAAGCGCAGGGCCAGCCAGGCTAACAGTAACATGATGGCGTAGTGGTTGTGGGCCACTAACATAATCGTTTGACTTCCGCCCCCGATGGTTTCTGGAAAGAACACTCCAATGGGGATGATCAAGAGGAGCGGGACCACGCAGTACAACCAGCTTGGGATAAATTTGAGCTTGGCGTACCAACTACCCGCGTTCAAGATGCCGAGGTTATACCAATGACCTAACAACCCTAGGAGCATGCCTAGGGGTAGCAATTGCCAGTACATATTCGGCTGAAAGAGCATGTGATAAGAAATTGGGAGGACGGGAGTTAAGCCAAATACCTTTTCAGAAACAAAGTTCGAGCATAAAGAGCCGGTTAAGCACGAGATCCAGATCGACGGTTGAAAATTTCGATAGATCCCTTCCAGCACAAAAAAGGTCCCAGCCAAGGGGGCACTGAACGTGGCCGATAGCCCTGCTGCCGCTCCTGTGGCGATTGAGAGCCGGCGGGCTCCACCCTGTTGCTGGAGTCCAGCGGCGATTCCTTGGCCGAGCGCTCCCCCTAATTGGATGGAAGGACCTTCCCGGCCCATGAAGACCCCGGTGGAGTTCGTGAGCACTCCTGCCACAAATTTTTTCCAGAGAATTTGGGGCCACGACATTTCTAAATTACCCGCCAGTTGGGCTTCAACCTGCGGAATCCCCGAGCCCCGGATGTTTGGTTCCGAGCGAACGAGAAGCCCGACGATGCAGGCGATGATCAGGGCCGCTGGAATGACGATCAAGAGGACGGTCCACTGCTGGTGAAGACTTTGATAGAGGGAACTACTAAGGCGCATTCCGTGATCAATTAAAATTCGGAAAGCGGAGATGATTCCCCCAGTAATGATCCCGATGATGGCACTGATTCCAACTAACTTTAGATTTGTAAATGAGAGTTGGGATGATTTTTTCATGATTTTAACCCCTTCATTTTCAACTGGTATTCATTGTATCATTTTTAGTTGGGATTCAGAGATGTGGTAAAATGGGACTTAGTCAATTAAACGTGCCGTGGTTCACAGCCCCAGTTAATCGCTAGCTTGTAGAAGCTACTTAGAGCAGAGCCAGCGGACGGCAACATCACTAAAGTGGGCGTACGGAAGGAGTGCGCTTTTTCGATTAGAAAGATAGGTAGACATGACAGCAACTAAGCAACCAAAACCAAAACAAAAACGGATCTGGCCCAGGGTCCTAATCAGTGTCCTGGTTATTTTGGTCATCATTGGGGGCGTGATGATTTATTTCCTCTTTAACTTTGCCTTCCAACGGGGTGGATTTGCCTCGCGCCAGGAACAAAACATTAATACCGAATTTTATGACCGGACGCCTTCCCAAACGTGGACGCAGAAAACCAAGGATGGCCTAACGCTCAAGGCTCACTACTTCACGGCGGACCAGCCGACGAACAAGACCATCGTGGTGGTGCACGGCTATGGAGGCTCAGCCCGGAAGATGAGCTCCTACATTCGGATGTTTCATAACGATGGCTACAACGTGCTAGCTCCCGATAACCGAACCTTTGGCCAAAGTCAGGGGCACTACATTGGGTACGGGTGGCTAGATCGAAGTGACCTGGCCCACTGGATGAAGCAGCTAAACCAGTATAATCCGCATGCTGAAATCGGGATGTTTGGGGTCAGCATGGGCGCCGCCGAGGTGCTGTACACCTTGCCCCTGGCTCCGCATAACGTTAAGTTTGCGATTGCCGATTGTGGTTATACGAGCATCAGTGCCGAGTTAGCCTTCCAGCTAAAGACCATGTTCAAACTGCCGTCATTTCCGATTCTGCAAATTGCCAGTGTGTACTCCAAGCTCTTTGCTAAATATAACTTCCAAAGAGCCGATACCAAGCAGACGTTACGGCAGAATCAAATTCCACTCTTCATTATTCATGGGGACCGGGATACGTTTGTACCCACTAAGTTTGCCTACCAGAACTTTCGCAATAACGGTGGGAAAAACAAGGAACTTTGGATTGTGAAGGGGGCCGGTCATGCCCAATCCCGCTCGCTGGAACCCGAACAATACCAACAAAGAACCCAGGCCTTTGCAGAACGGTGGTTTAACCCGCAACCCGCAAAGCAGTTGGGGAAGTAGCGCTTCGAGCCAATATTTACAAAAGAGCCGAGAATTGGTATGCTAAAAGAAAGTTTTTGAGGTTCAAAAAGCATCGTGGCGTGGTTTAGCGCCAACGGTCGCTAAAAAATAAAAGGTGGATTAGAAAATGAAAAAAGTTACCAAAGCGGTGATTCCCGCCGCGGGATTAGGAACCCGGTTTCTCCCAGAAACCAAGGCCGTACCGAAGGAAATGTTACCAGTCATTGATACTCCAACGATTCAATACATTGTAGAAGAAGCCAAGGCCTCGGGGATTACGGACGTTGTCATTGTAACTGGGAGTGGCAAGAATGAAATCGAAGACCACTTCTCACCGAACTTCATGTTAGAAGATAACCTGGAGCGTAAGGGGAAACTCGAGATGCTAAAAGCAGTTCGGGCGACTGACGACGTCAAGGTTTATTTTGTCCGGCAGGGCTATCCCAAGGGCTTAGGTGATGCCGTATTAACGGCGAAGAGCTTTATTGGAGACGAACCGTTTGTAGTAATGCTTGGTGATGACCTGATGACTGATCAAGTTCCATTAACGAAGCAACTCATTAATAGTTACGAAAAGACGGGGGCTTCAACGTTAGCCGTGATGCGGGTTCCACATGAAGATACTTCAAAATATGGGGTGATTGATCCCGTAGAGAAGCTCGATGACGAAACGTATCAAGTCCGGCAATTCGTGGAAAAGCCCAATCCTGACGACGCGCCTAGTGATTTGGCCATTATTGGCCGTTACTTATTTACCCCGGAAATCCTCGATGTGTTGGAAACAACGAAGCCGGGGAAGGGGAATGAGGTCCAGTTAACGGATGCGATTGATACCCTGAACAAGTCGCAAAAGGTCTATGCACACGAATTTAAGGGAGAACGTTTCGATACTGGGAACAAGCTCAGTTGGTTAGAAACGAACATCCGCTTTGGGTTGAAACGGCCCGAACTAAGCGCTGATTTGAAGGATTATATCATCAAATTAGCACAAGAATTAGATCAATAACCTAACAAAAAAGCCAATTGTGAAATTCACAATTGGCTTTTTTAGTTGGTAAATAAGAACTTTAACCCTTACCGTCTTTGAAAGCAGGGTAGAGAGTCATTCCACCATCAATGTAGAGCGAAACCCCAGTGATGTAACTAGCTTGGTCAGAAGCTAAGAAAGCAGCCCCAGCAGCTACTTCAGCTGGCGTTCCAACGCGATTCATCGGAACCATGGAAACCGTTGAAGCGTATTGTTCTGGATCAGCAAATTTTTTGGCGTTGATTGGGGTATCAATCGCACCGGGACAAATTTGGTTAATCCGAATGTTTTGGTTAGCGTATTCCATTGCGGTCGTTTCAGTGAAGAGTTTAACCCCACCTTTACTTGCAGCATAGCTTGCGAAGTTAGGCCAAGGAATCTGTTGGTGCACGGAAGAAGTGTTAATCACAACTCCCTTTTTCTTGTTAGCTAACCAGTAGTCAAGAGCGGCTTTGGTTCCTAAGAAAGTCCCCGTTAAGTTCACGCCCAAGACGGCATTCCAGTCATTAAGTTCGATTTGATCAGTAGGACAACTTTTTTCCATTCCGGCGTTGTTGAAGAAGACGTCCATGCCACCAAAGGTATCAACGGCTTTTTTAACCAACGCATCAGCAGCGGCTTCGTTACTGATATCGTGTTGGAGAATGGTTGCTTTACCACCAGCAGCTTCTACTTTAGCAGCGGTGTCATTAGCAGCGGCTTCATTTTTGTGGTAGTTGATCACCACGTTCATGTGTTCTTGGCCGAGTCGTTCGGCAATTGCTGCTCCAATTCCAGAGTCTCCCCCTGTAATTACGGCAGTTTTGCCTTCAAGATCTTTGTACATAACCATACTAGTTCTCCTTTTCTGTTTGAGATAGCTTAATTTTAACACATTTAATTTTGGAATGGAGAGGGGAACTGTTAGAATTTAAATTGTTGAAAATTAAATTTTGTGAGCTAAATATTAGGGTTCAGAAATAGAAGCTGTTAGAATAAGTTAGTAAGCTATTTAAAGGAGGAATTATTATGAACTTAACGATTACGGATGCAGCAATGGACTACATCAAAAAACGGTTACCAAACGCAAAGTATTACCTATTAGCAACTGACGATGGTTCCAACCAATACTCTAAGGGTGGTGGATCATGTACAGTTGGTGATACCTTCCAAGTAGTAGGGGTATCAGAACTAGAAGATCCTTACAAGATTAAAATGGACAACAACCAAGATGCTCCATTCTACACGAGTGAAAATGATATGTCCTTCTTTGATAAGGGAATGAAGATCGACTTTAACCACAACTGGTTACAATTAAAGAGTGACAGTGAGTTGTTAGATGGTCAAATGACCACGAACGACGCTACTAAGGGCGTTGATGACACCAAGATGGACGGTGTGATTGGCTGCTAATTGAACGCATAGTTTAATAAAAAAGACGATTTCCACTAATAATGTGGAAGTCGTCTTTTTTGGTTTTTAGAGAGTGATTACTTACTTGGTTTATTAGGAAGATCTGCCTTGGGATTATATGTAATTCCACTAATAATCCCTTTGAAAGTGGTCATAAACCGTTTAAAGCGATAGTTCTTAGCTTTAAACGGGATTTCAATTAAATCACAGACATCATGAAGGAAGAGTTTAAAGGTTTTTAACTTACCATCGTATTTTTTGGAAATAAAGAAGACGTTGCGGTAAAGATAAAAATAGCGATTAATTCGGGCCGGGGTATCGTTGAAGATGTTAACGGTGGAAACATTTGCGACAGTTTTGTGCACCACGACACTTTTGATGACGTAGTAAGAAGACTGGTAGCGACTGAGACGCCTAGTATACTCTGTATCATCACCCCAGATAAACATTGAACCAATGGGGAAGCCCACTGCTTCAATTGCAGTTCTACTAACTAGGATAGAAACAAAGGTTGCCTGTTTAACCCCAATTAAGCCGTTGGCTATCTGCTCATTCCAATCATTGACTGGAACTGGGACGTTGCAAGAATCACTATTGGTCCAGCGCACGTCACTACATAAGAAGCCAAATTGTTGGTGGATGGCTGAACTAGCTTTAACAAATTCTTCTAAAGCTGTTTCAGTCGGGATGGTATCATCATCCAGGATCCAGAAATAATTATCATTAGTTTGATTAAAAGCTTCCTTAAGACCAATTTCAAAGCCACCAGCACCACCAAGGTTTTGGGTGGAAGTATAAACAATAATTTGGCTACTTTTAATGCTCTCTAAGTATTGTTTGGTTGGTTGATCACTATCATTATCAACAATGACAATATGCGATAATTGATAGGTTTGCGCTTGTAGATGTTGGATACATTCTTGGAGTAATTCTAATCGGTTGTGGGTGACGATAACACAAGATACGTTATAAGTATTCATTTTAAACCTCAACTTTATCAATAATTTGCGCTTGGTAATCCTTTAAAACAGAACCATCAATTTCACCAATTACCTCATGGCTAACTTCATTGACATATTTACCACTTACAGGAACTTTTTCAGTAGCGCCGTTTTTGAACCATTCATACTCAATATCAGCATGCCCAATGTCGATAGTTTGAAAGCCGCTTTTGCATAAATCAAAAGCGAGCACCGTCGCTGTTGGGCCCAGAGCAGCTAAAACTAAGTCGTTTGGTTTAACATGCTTTTTAATTGTTTTCAAGATCTCATCATAGCGTTCAAAGGCATTAGTAACGGGACATTCGATTCTACGAATTGAATGAGCATTAGCAAGGAGATCATTTCCGACCCCAAAACGAGTTTCTTGTCCCTCGACAATTAAAACATCCCGATTATTCCAAACCTGCTTTAATAAATTGAAGGTTTTTTCGCTGTTGCGCTTGTCGCGTTTTTCGATGTAGGGACGAGTAATGTCAGCATCATAATAGGTTTTGTGTGGATCTAAATAACTAAACCATTTGGAGCCGTTTTTACATAATTGCTTTTTCCAAAAAAAGCTACTTTCATCGTTTACCTGATTAGGATCGGTTAAATTACCAGGGATTCCGACTAAATGATTGGGTAGGTTGGATTTAATGATTTCAGCAAGTCGATTTTGCAATTTTGAACTGCCGATTTCAAATGATTCAAAACCGTCGTCACCAATCATCCAATTGAGTTCACCATCACCATAACGACTAATCGAAAGCTGATTTTTGCTAATTAGCGCTAACGTAGCATCAGCATCAATAATTTTCGGTCGAAATGGGGGGCGATAGAAAGCAAATTGTAAGTTAGTTTTTTGTTTCATAAAGGCGGTATAAAGAGAGACAATTGCTTGGTTTTGTTTTAATTTATTTTTGAACTTTACCATTCTAGATTCCATTGGGTCTCCTAAATTGTTGCAATGATCTGGGCTTGGTACGTTTTTAAATCGGGGGTGTCAAGATTTCCATTAACATGATTAGTAACTTCATTAACATATTTGCCAGTAACAGCCGTTTTTTCGGTGGCCCCCTGCTTAAACCATTCGTATTCAATGTCAGCATGCCCAATGTCAATAGTTTGCAGACCTTGTTTACATAGATCATAAGCAAGTACGGTTGCTGTTGGTCCTAGGGCCACTAAGATAATATCATTTGGACGAGCTACCTTAGTAACCGTTTTTAAAATAGTTTCATAATTTTCAAAAGCATTCTTTGGTGGACATTCGACACGACGAATACTTCGTGCATTTTTCAATAAATCGTTTCCAACCCCAAATCTAGTTTTGGTACCCTCTACGATTAGAACATCGCGTTGCGACCAAATTTGCAACAGTAACCGAAAGATTTGTCCGGTGGTTTGTTTATTTTTTTTATCAATGTATGGCCGGGTAATATTGGTGTCATAATAGGTTTTTTGGGGATCAATGTATTTAAACCACTTTGATCCGTTCTTAAGCAACTGTTTTTCCCAAAAATAGATGCTTTTAAACGTTGTATCGTCAAGGGTTTTAAGTGCCATCGGGAGGGTGACAATATGATGCTGTAAGTTTGATGAAATAATTTCTTGTAACCGTCGTTGTAATTGGTCGCTTTGAATTTCAAAGGAGGTCTGGTCGTCATTTCCCACCATCCAATTCAACTCTCCGTCGCCATAACGGCTTACCGAAAGATGTTCATCAAGAATTTTTTGGATGGTAGTGCTGGAATTTTCAATTTTAGGTGTGAATGGTGGGCGGTAAAATTGAAACAAAATGATAGTTTTTAAATTGGCCAGCACATGAAAAATGGCATAGAGGGTGGGATGGTTATTAATGAATTTTTTCACGGTTTACCCCATTCTTTGTTTGGTAAAGGTGACTATAGAGCCTTGGAAATAATTTAATTCCAATAATTGCCACTTGATAATTTCTGGGTAGATACTTTAGGCTCTGCCAGGATGTTTGCAATAGGTGGGTCTCTTTACGAATGTCCCATTGGGGATTATTCAAGATATTTCTGTGTAGATAAAACAGGTAGATTCGATTTTGGAAGCCCGGGAAATAAGCGAAAAGCTTTGGTTGCCGTTGCAACATTTTTTCCACCATTTGAATGTAATTTTCACATTTGGTTAAGAGGGAGGGGTCGTAAGAATTCGTAGTCGACCCTTGATGCTTATTTAAAATGTAAAGAGGTTCGTGGAGGTAAGCAATCTCTTGATAATTAATCAGTTGCAAGTAGTTTAACACGAAAAGACTATCCTCAAAAAAATTATCATTACTCATGATAACGGAATTTTTTTTGATGAGATCAAGCCGAAAAATTTTGTTCCACAAGCCAACGTCCAGTTCGGCATTTTTAGTTAAATAATTACCAATTAATTCGACGTTACTGGTGCTATTTTCTAGAGCCGAGTGAGTTTCCATTACGACATGATTATCAGCAAATTTTTTTTCGATTCCTGCAATTACTAATTTTTGGCCACGGACACTTTTGACCATTTGATCCACAAAAGTGGGTTGGTATAAGTCATCGTCATCACAAAACATTAAGTATTTACCCTGGGCATTTTTGATCCCCAGATTACGCGCTTCGGCCTGGAAGCGGTGATTTTGCTGAAAAAGCTTAACGTTAGGGTACTGGTTGGCATATTTTGCTTCAATTTGGTTGGTATTATCACTTGAACCATCGTCTACTAGAATAATTTCATATGAAAAATTAGTAGATTGCTGTAAAAGGGAATCTAGGGTGTTGGGGAGGGTTGCTTCAGAATTATAGGTTGGCATTACAATGCTAACAACTGGTTGGTTAGTGGTTGTTTCCACTTTGTCTCACTTCCTGATTGAAAAGATTATCAATTCGATTAGTTCCAGGGATTTGTTGATATTTATAGGTCAGTTTGTAAAAATCAGAAGCTTCAAGAATTGCCTTGAACCTTTGTGGCTCCATTTCAGCATTCATTTTGCCAAGGAAAAAGTAGGGATTGGAATAATAGGTAGTATCATGATTAATTTTTGCTGGGAACTGGTCAATGTTATTTGTATAGGCAATGCGGAGCACATAATCAACTAAAAAGTAATCTAGTAAACGATCATTATGTTTCCAATAGTCAACTAAAAATTCATACACAAATTTAAACAAAGGGGAATGCACACTTCCCGAAAGAATGAAAGTAGCCCATTTGCCATGCGAGACGTCATAATACTGGGGGTTCGGGGATTGAATGCTATAAAAATCATGCTCCGTTTTACTAAAATCAAATTGGGGCGTAATAAAGTTAGTAGCATCCATCCACAAACCACCGTGTTGATAAATTAGTTTGAAGCGTAAAATATCGGCAAAGTGAAAAGTTGGCATTTTATGGTTTTTAAATTTATTAACAATCAAACTCGGTAAATCAACATAGTCTGTGTAATTATCTTGATTGATGATTATTAATTTACGCTGATTTTTTTCGCATACTTTTTTAGTTTCAGCAACGCAATCTTGAACAATTTGAGGAGCGGTTTCAATTCCCTGCCACCAAAAGAGCCACACATAGTTCCCCAGTTGATGCTCCTCACTGAGAGGAACTTGATATTGCTGGATTATATCTGCATATTTTCGGGATAAAAGCCGGACAATTTGGTTTTGCCGAGCGTTGTTATAGCTTTTTTGAATTGAATTAGGACAAATTTTAGTTCTGCGTAAAACCTTGGAGATGAAGAGCGTGCTTTTAAAATATTTAATGGCAAGATTGTTAATTTTTTTTTGCAAATTGACCACCTTTATTAGAAATGAGTCTGATCACTACCAACTTTGCTAGAAAATTTTCTTTTTAGAAAAGCAATTCCCTTCTTTACAAGTTGTCGATCTCCGATTTGAATCCAATTGCACTCGGTGTATGAAATTTGATTGGTATCCACCCAAACATCTAGCAATAATTCAGAGATATACCCGAAAACCCGTGCTTCTTGGGGGGAATAATGCGAAATATCGATGCAATCTTCTAGTTTAAATAGGATTGGGAAGAGCCACTCGCAGTATTGATTAAAGTAGTCTGTTTTCATAATGAACATATTAAACATATGGGCAGAACGGCGATTCATCACGGTATCAAAACTTTGGAGATAGTCTGGTTTTTCTTGTTTGATAATCTCGCGGGTGACTTCCAGTGGTTTTCGATGATGAGAGTGGAGATAATGTGATTTAATCGTTTCAATGTAATAATGTCGTTTCCGTGGCAAGACAACCGGGGCTTTGTTCAGTAAGGCAGTTGCTTGTGCTTCAGTTAAAACTGCCTCTAGGGTGCGCCGATGATGTTTACTAAAAAATCTGCGATAGTGAACAAGACCAATTGCATCAACATGATTCAGATTTTTCCATGCCCAGTAAATCGCGGTTAATTCATTGTAGTTAGGATTTTTACTAGAAATGTTATCCCCAGTATTATCTAATTGAAAGCCAGTTTGCCCAGCGAAATTTTGATCAGCACCAACTAGAATGGGGAGATACAGGTTTCGATCTGATGGCATGGGTGCAGCTTTGTGAGTAGCAACAAGAATTTTAGTTTTCAAACGGAGTCCTCCATTTTCGAATCAATTAATTTCCATTCTTAATCTTATCATTTTTTGGTCGGAAAAGTTAGATACCAATTGAATGAGACCCGAACTTAAAAAGGCCAGCTACTATTTTTTAGATAAGTAACTGGTCAATTTATTTTAGGATAGTTTCGCTGTTGAATTTAGTAAATTAGTGAGTCGCCAGTTTTTTCAGGAACCAATTAGCGCCACTGAAAAAGATAGCCATAAAAATTAGTAAACAAATTAGTTCCAACCAGTTCCCCTGAAAGATACTATTCCCACCTAATGCATAGATGATTGAGAGCGGAATCGTTCCCAAACAAGCGGACACCGCAATCAGTTGGGGACCGAATTGTTTCTCATCATTAGCAGCCTGTAAATCGACGAGGTAGGAAGGAATGATGGGAATCGCATAGCCAATCACGAGTGCCATCAGGGGATTCTTACTGTGTTTAAGGTGATCAGCAAAGCGATTGTGGCGATATTGCTTTTCTAAATCGTTTTTCATGAAGGTGATTAGCCGTAAGGCGGTTAAGTTCCCTAGGCCAATGCTGATTGCATTCATGATTGTGCCTGGAAGGGTTCCAAAGCATATTCCTGCCAAGACGGCGATCGGCATGACTGGGATCCCCGGGACCACCGTTCCAAGGTAGAGTAACAGCATCACCAGGGTGATGTCGGTTGCTCCGTGGCTCCGAATTTCATGGATGGCCCGGGGGCGTTCTGCTGGATTGAACATCATCTTGATTTGGGGCTGATAGTCCTTAAAGATTAACAATAACAGTAAGAGCCCGAGTAAAACGGCGCCCGTTTTTAAGAGTGTAATTTTACGAAAATGGGGAAAATGCATAACTAGTCCTTTGGGTCCTCATTATTTAACGGCGTGTTACAAAACTTGCTTGGCAATGAAGGTAGCATACTTTGGTACTCCTGTTTGATTGGGATGAGCCTGATCGTCATAGAGCCAGTCAGGGTGCTTAGCAACGTAATCATTCCAATCAATGACATAGAAGTGGGGTTGTTTCTGCTGTGTTTTTTGAAGCAACTCGTTGTTTTGATTTTGCCAAGGTTGGGAAGGAATGTGGTTATTAATCCAGAAAACGTGGCGGTTGGGGCCAGCAATTTTACAAACTTCACTGATTGTTTCTGGTTTAATCGCACCATTAGTTCCTAATCCAATGATAACATTTTTTCCCAGTAATCCCTGACTTTCCATGGTTTTTAGGGAAGCAATGGCGGCATCCGGCTGGCGTGAAACCTGCGCATCAATGTAGAGCTGCGGGAAAATCTTTTGGAGATCATCGCGTCCTGCTAGCATAACGGAATCACCAACGGCACTTCCAGAAAGTTGTTGGGCTTGTTTTAACTGCGCCTTAGTTAGGCCGTCCTTTTGAATCTTGGCTGCATCAGTTGAGGTGCTTTTAACCTTTTTTCCGCTTTTAATTTGCTGGGCCAGCTTTTTGTTATACTGCTTTTCTTGTTTGGTATTTTTCTGAATTTGTTTGGCAAGGGGAGAGTGGTTGGCGACCTTTGGATCCACAATGGTTGACTGGATGACGCCTACGCTCCCACACACGATAATGAAAGCTAGTAGAAGTCGTCTGAAGGTGATTTGGGCGAAGAAAGCGGATAAACGCCGTAAAGCGTTGCGGTAGTCATAGTGGCTGAAAGGGACCTCCACGTACCGATACGATAATTCGGAGATGGCGAGGACGAGAGCGATTTCGATTCCAGCATACAACCACGGGTGGGCAGCCAAGTTTGGCACCTTGTCACCGAAAAAGACAAAGACCGGAAGTTGGTAGACGTAGATTTCATAGCTTCGTGACCCAATCCAGTCAAAGACCGGATTGGTTAGTGCGCGGTTCCACATGCCAGGGATAGCAACAATGGCCCACATTGCGAGCACGGTTAAGACCGAGAAGAGGAACATGCCGCCCCGGTAGAGGAACGCCGATTGGGCACCAACCGTGAGGATGATGAGCGCCATTCCACCGATTCCTAGGGCACCAACCAGGGCAAAGAAGAGGCGTTGGTGGTGGTTCGGGTGCTGAAGCACATGACTACTAGGCCAAAGGACAGCTAATGCGGCTCCAAGTAGAATCGAGAACATGCGGGTATCCGTTCCGTAGTAAACGCGACTAGGATCTACACCCGGATGGAACAGGAGCGCCATTAAGATGCCGGACCCGATGGAAAGGAGGAGGGCAATTATGAGGACACTACGATTGCTTTGACGGCGGTTTTTAAACCAGCGGAGCAGGAATAAGACGATCAGTGGCCAGATTAGATAAAACTGACCTTCGATTGAGAGCGTCCAGAGGTGGGTAAAGGGTGATTCGGAACCGGCAAATTTTTGAAAGTAGGATTGCCCGTTGGCAATCTCAAACCAGTTGTAAACGTAAGTTAAGTTGGTTAGAATACTCTGCCACAGGTTGGCAAGCAGGTTTCGTTGAAAGAACGTAATGTAACCGGCAGTTGCAAATAACATGACGATCAAAGTGGGGTAGAGCCGCTTAAGGCGTTTATACCAAAAATGACCGTAATGAAATTGACCCGTGGTGTGATATTCGTTTAAGAGGTGATCGGTAACTAGATAACCAGACAGGGTTAAGAAGACTGGGACCCCTAAATAACCACCGCTAAAGATGGTGGGATTGAAGTGATACAGAATCACGCAAATTACCGCTAACGCTCGTAGACCGGTAAATCCGGTAATAAAGCGATAGTTAGGACGCTCAGTTGGCATAGTTGGGGAAACCTCTTTTGCAAAATTTATTTGACACGCCTTTAATGATATAACCGTGTGAACGCCGTTACAATAGCAAATGTAAAATTAAGAAAAAAAAAAGAACCCGTCGCGAGACGAGTTCTTTTTAAAGCTAATTGAAGCACTATTTAGTTGCTTTTTCAGCAACGTGATCTTCTTCAATCCGTAACGTATTGTTTTCTTTATCAAGGACCGCCTTGATATCTTTCACATCTTGGTGATCAAGGTAGTACATGGCAATCTTGTCACGAAGTTGTTGTTCAATGACACGCCGCATTGGACGAGCGCCCATGGCTTCATCGTAACCTTGTTCCATCAACCAATCCTTCACGTCTTGGGAGATGGAAAGCTTCATCCCCTTGCGAGCTAACGTGTTGTTGAGGTCTTCAATCATCAAGTCGACAATTTGACCCAAGTCTTCCTTAGATAGGTGAGAGAACTCAACAATGGCGTTAAACCGGTTTAGGAATTCGGGACGGAAGAAAGGAGCTAAGCGATCCATGATGCTTTGGTTCTTTTCTTCGTCATTTGACATGGCGTTGTTACCAAAGCCGGCGTTGGAAGTAGCAATAATCACTGTGTTCTTAAAGTCCACCACGTTTCCTTGGCCATCAGTTAACCGACCATCATCCATTACCTGGAGTAGGAGGGTGATTACTTGTGGGTTAGCCTTTTCAATTTCGTCAAGTAGCACGATTGAGTATGGATTCCGACGAACTCGTTCCGTTAACGTGTTACCGTTATCGTTGTAACCAACGTATCCAGCGGTGGCCCCGATCATCTTAGATACCGCAGTTTCGTCTTGGTATTCTGACATATCAAGCCGGATGATGGAGTCCTGGTTGTTGAACATGTCCTTAGCTAATTGCTTAACCAATTCCGTTTTACCAACCCCAGTTGGTCCAACGAAGAGGAAGGAACCAATTGGACGGTTACCTTCGTCAAAACCAGCTCGGTTCCGACGAATAGCGTTAACTACAGCATCAACGGCTTCATCTTGACCAATGATGTGTGATTTGAGCCGAGAGCCCATGCCCTTCAACCGTTCCATATCATCAGAAGTCATTTGTGAAACCGGAATTCCAGTTAATCGTTCAACTGATTCAGCGATGTCAGCTGGTTTAGCAACGGGAGTTTCGGAGTTGTCAGACTGATTATTGAGTTGTTTTTCTAACTCTTCAATCTTTTCCTTGTCCTTAGCTGCTGCTTCGTAGTTTTCAGCTTTAGCATCAGCGTCTTTTTGGTCCTTAGCAGCCTTGAGTTCTTTTTCAAGACTAACTTTGTCAGTAACCGGGTGCTTAGCAGCCAAGTGAGCAGCCGTCATATCAACGAGGTCAATAGCCTTATCTGGTAAAGAACGCTGTGGAATGTATTGTTCGGAGTAATCAATCGCAGCCTTTAAAGCATCATCTGGTAATTTAACCTGGTGGTGATCTTCGTAAGACTTACGGATTCCTTGCAAGATTTCAAAGGTAGTTTCTTTGCTAGGAGCGTTTACCGTAACATCGTTGAACCGTCGTGCTAAAGCAGCGTCCTTCATGATGGTGTTTCTGTATTCGTCTTGGGTAGTAGCACCGATTACGGAGATGTCACCACGAGACAATGCTGGTTTCAGAATATCTGACAGACCCTTGCCTCCATTTTCATCACCGGAAGCACCAGCCCCAACAATTTGGTGAATTTCGTCAAAGAAGAGGATGACGTTTTTACGTTGTTCAACTTCCTTAACTAATTTTTGAATGTTTTCTTCGTAAGCACCACGGTATTGAGTTCCGGCTTCTAATGAAGATAAGTCAATCGAAATGATATCCTTGTCCTTAATCGTAGCAGGAACTTCACCCTTCACGATCTTTTGGGCTAAGCCTTCGACAATCGCAGTCTTACCAACTCCGGCATCACCAACTAAGATCGGGTTGTTCTTAATCCGACGACTTAGAATTTCTGCCGTTTCTTGAATTTCTTGATCACGACCAATAACAGGATCTAATAAGCCCTGCTTAGCTTCATCAGTCAAATTACGACCGATTTTGTCAAGATAACTTTCTTGTTTTTGATTTGCTTGATTTGCTTGATTTGCTTGGTTAGGAGTAGCGTTATGCTGACCATTTTGACCTGGAATCCGGCCCGTCCGGCGCATTTCGGCAACTTGTTCAGGGGTAAGCTCGTGCCCGTTAACCACGTAACGTGCGTTCGGGTTGTTACCCATGTTGTTGAAGAAGCTGTTAAATAAGTCATCCATTCCGTTGTTTCCAAATGGATCGTTTCCAAAATTGTTTGCCATAGAAAAATCCTTCTTTCCTAAGTTAGTTGCCAGGTAGTTTTAATCACTACCGTCTGAGGTTTATCTCAACCTCTGACTTAATTTTAACCAATTTTAACCAAAAAGAACAGGATTTAGCTCAAAAAAGTCAAAAAAGGTCAAATTTTTGAAATGTCAAAGTAACATAAGTTAATGATGCTCGCAAGACCCGCGGGAATTGAATGTTTTAAAAACTGCCGTAGTTTGGTAAACTGTAAGTATTGTCGTTTACAGATAAGTAGATAAAGGAGATTTTCAGGATGGAAGAAAGTCGGTTACAGCGAGATCAACAGCCGAAGAAATCGCATCATACTAGAAATATTATTTTGACGATTATTCTGGTCCTGTTGTTAGGGGTAGTAGCATTTGGATCCTACAAATACTTTGCCGTTAAGAACGCCGTTGACAAATCTTATAACAGCGCAGGAATGAAAAAAGAACGGGACACAAAGGCCCTCCTTAAGAACAAAAAACCCATTTCAATTCTATTAATGGGAACGGATACCGGTGAACTGGGACGGAAATATAAAGGTCGGACGGATACCATGATGGTGGTAACCATTAACCCCCAGCAACACAAAACGTTAATCACTAGTATTCCGCGGGATACGGCCGTTAACATCCCTGGATTTGCTGATCAATCACCAGCTAAAATCAATGCCGCTTACGCTTACGGAAGTGCCAAGACCGCAATTCAAACGGTGCAACAAATGTTAAACGTGCCGATTGATTATTACGCCATGATTAATATGAAGGGACTCGTCCAAATTGTTGATCAAGTGGGGGGAGTGACCATCGAACCCGAATTAACTTTCGATTACGAGGGCTACCACTTCACGAAGGGGCAACCAACCAAGATGGACGGGAAAAAGGCGCTTGCTTACTCCCGGATGCGGTACGATGATCCGCGCGGTGACTTTGGTCGGGAACAACGGCAACGCCAGCTGCTTGAGGGAGTCGTTACCAAGAGTGGTTCGGTTACTTCATTGTTAAACCAAGGTTTCATTGATTCAATTGCCCAAAACACCCAAACCGACTTACAATTTTCTGATTTATCGGCAATTGCGACCGGTTACTTATCCGGACGGAAAAACATTGAGAACACTTATTTAAGTGGTCAATCAGGTGAAATGATTGATGGTCAGGATATGGAAGTTACTCCCCAAAATGAGTTGCAAAAAACAACCAACCAGATTCGTAACAGTCTTGACTTGCCAAGTGCAACCACTGGAAAGATTGCTTTGAATTAAAGGAGAATATGGTTAAATGGAATATTCTAATTTGCAATATTTTTTATTCAGGTTGGCGAACATCTTAAGTGGACGCTCATTGATTATTATCGTGGCTATCATTATGATGGTTGGATTTGTCATTTTCTTTAGCTATGACATTTGGAACAACGGTCCCGTTTTTTTGGATAACGATGAGCCAACGGCGAAGAACAAACATGGTCGTAAAAATAACAAAATTGATAAGAAAGAATTAGCGATGATTCTAATTCCACTAATTCTGGTATTTGGAATTTTTACGGTTAAGTCAATTGTTTCTCGAGTTGATAGCCCGGCAACGATTACTAATGATTCGAAACGGGTACTAGCAACCCGGGGACGGGTGGTTGACATTGACCGAAAAGACGGGGCAGTGTTAATCGCTACTAATGCTCAAAAACGGCAACGACCGCTGCTTGCCAAGTTAAATGGTCGGTTGGTATTACCATATTCGCCCAAACCAGTTTTTATGTACGATGGTCTAAGTCTCAATCGGAATACTCTACTTGATTTACAAGTTGGAGATCCAGTTAACGTTTGGGTTCATCCGTTTAAAATGAAATATAAAAATTATTCTAATTTCCCCGAAACCAAGAATGCGAAAGATGAAGTTAATTTTTTGAATAAGGCGAAAGTTAATGGAGAGGTATCTAAACGATAGATATCATTTAAATCTAGGAAAGGAATTGATTAGTTGAAGATCTTGAATAAGCTGAAAACCATTAGCGTCAAAAATCAATTGTTTCTTGTTGCTTTTGCTTTGTTAGTTATTAGTGCCAATTTTCGTTATACGACGTTTCCCCACACATTTGCTGGATTCACTAAAGTGTGTGTTGTGTTGGAATATTTTTCGATTTTGTTAGTGGTGGGCAAGACGTTGTTTTTGGACAACTTAACCCGAAAACAAAAAGTGATTTTTGTTGTAATTGGTTTGCTACTAGTTATATCTGCTAAAATTTCAAAGTCACATGATTTGGTTAATTCCTATTTTTTCATTTGTGCCTCAACTGGAATTAGCCTCAGAAAGATTTTTAAAACATCATTTGTGTATATGACGATTGCACTGGTCTTTACGGTGGTCGCTGCTCTAAGTGGATTGATTATTAATTTAATTTACGTGCGTAACGGAATTTTCCGGTTTTCGCTAGGTGAAGGGTACACCACGGTGCTTTCTTCAATCATTTTCTTTATTTTGGCCTCTATTGCTGCGTTTAATTTAGCGAGTCGAAATAAAAAAACGATCATTATGATTTTTAGTCTAATTTTTCTCCTATCGTTCGTGGTATATCAAATTACTGATACGAGAACTGATTTAATTTGTATGTTATTGCTGTCATTTGTAACTTTGTGGCGGTATTATGGTAATTTCTTGAAGAATAAATTTGTCAGAGGATTTATCTTGATCTCACCAGCACTGGTGTTTCTATGGACCCTAATCTCTGCCTATTTTTTCAATCCCCAAAGTGAAGCTTGGCAAAAATTGAATCAGCTCTTTAGTAATCGGTTGTCGTTAGTTTCAGAGGCGACAATTAAATATCCAATCAAATTTTTAGGGCGCTACATTGTCGAACATGGGAATGGAAACTCACTCAAGCCGGTCTTGCATTACTTTTACATTGATTCTTCTTTTTCAAGAGTGTTATTTTTAAACGGATTGTTTGCATTTATATTTTTATACATTGTTATTCAGTTTGCTTTTTATTTAATCATTAAGAAGAACCAGCCACTTTATACAGCCCTCAGCTTGATCTTAGTGATTATTTTCATCGAAGGAACCTTTTCTTCTATGATTTTAAGTGTCGGGTTTAATTCAATTTTATTTATTCTTAACATTATTTTGAGTAAGAAAGGAACTTTAACTTATGACTGATTATCTAGTAGTTGGTTCGGGATTATTTGGCTCAACATTTGCATACGAAGCGGCGAAACGCGGGAACCACGTGGAAGTGATTGAAAAACGGGATCACGTGGCCGGTAACATTTACACTAAAGAAGTGGAAGGGATCCAGGTTCACCAGTTTGGCGCCCACATTTTCCATACTAAAATGAAAGATATTTGGGAATATGTACAGCAATTTGCGGAATTTAATAACTACATTAACAGTCCGGTGGCCAACTATCATGGTGAAATTTATAACCTGCCCTTTAACATGAACACCTTTAACAAACTGTGGGGGGTCCGGACGCCCGCTGAAGCTCAGGCTAAAATTGAAGAACAAAAGCAAAACGCTAACGTACCGGAGAAACCGACTAACCTAGAAGAACAAGCGCTCTCCTTAGTGGGGACGGATATCTACGAAAAGTTGATCAAGGGGTACACCGAAAAGCAGTGGGGACGCAAGGCAGTTGACCTGCCATCGTTTATTATTCGGCGGATTCCCGTCCGGTTTATTTATGACAATAACTACTTTAGTGATCCCTACCAGGGAATTCCCAAGGGGGGTTACACGCAGATCATTGAAAAGATGTTAGCCAGTGATTTAATTGACGTGAAGGTTAATACGGATTTCTTTGACCACAAAGATGAGTATCTGCAGTCCGGGAAACGGATTATTTTCACGGGAATGATTGATCAATTCTTTGATTATGCCCTCGGTGAATTAGAGTACCGGAGCTTACGGTTTGAAACCGAAGTGAAGGACGTTGATAACTACCAAGGAAACGCGGTAGTTAACTATACCGACGCAGAAACTCCCTTTACGCGGGTGATTGAGCACAAGCACTTTGAGTTTGGCAAAGGAAACAAGGGCAAAACGGTTATCACTCACGAATATCCCAAGGACTGGAGTCGGGGTGACGAACCTTACTATCCAATTGATAACAAACAGAATCGCTCTTTATACAAACAGTACACTGATCTAGCCAACCAAGCAGCTGAAAACGTGGTCTTTGGGGGCCGTTTAGGTCAATACCGGTACTACAACATGGATCAAACAATTATGGCTGCCTTGCGCTTGGTCAAAACGGAATTTGGTGAGTAATTAGGATGAAAGTAATTAAAAATTACTTATATAATGCTTTTTATCAAATTTTTGTCTTGCTGGTGCCATTATTAACAACTCCGTATTTAGCTCGAGTCCTTGGGCCCCACGGAGTTGGAATTAATGAGTTTACCAATGCTAACATGCAGTACTTTATTATTTTCGGTAGTATCGGAGTAGCAATTTATGGGAACCGCCAAATTGCTTATGTAAGGGAAAACCGCCAAAAGTTAACGAATACTTTTTATGAAATTTTCTTCATGAAGATTATCACGGTTGGGATTGCATATATTGCTTTCTTTGTGTTTTTAATGTTAATTCATCGATTTCGCCAGTACTACTTGGCGCAATCTTTTGCATTATTAGCAGCAGCTTTTGACATTTCATGGTTCTTTCAGGGAGTAGAAGATTTCGCTGTTACCGTGGTCCGTAATTTTTTAGTGAAAATTACCACGTTAGTTTTGATTTTTACCTTTGTTAAATCGTATGATGATCTCTTTTTGTATATTTTAATTCTATCGCTTTCTTTACTGGCCGGGAATTTAACGATGTTTCCTAGTCTCAAACGATTTATTGGGAAACCCCAATGGAATAAATTGAGATTATTTCGCCATTTTTTACCTTCGTTGGTTCTTTTTATTCCAGAAATTGCAACGCAAATTTACTTATATGTGAATAAAACGATGCTTGGAGTTATGACGAATGTAACGACCTCTGGATATTTTGGTCAATCCGATAAAATTGTTAAAATGTCATTAGCGGTTGTAACGGCAACCGGGTTAGTGATGCTACCGCATGTTTCTAACGCGTATAAAAATGGTGATCACGCTAAGGTCCAAAAGTATTTGTACACTAGTTTTGAATTTGTGACAGCCATCGCTGTTCCATTGGCGTGCGGAATTGCTGCGATTGCCCCAGTTTTAGTTCCACTGTTTCTTTCTAGTCGCTTTACGGCTGTCATTCCATTATTAATGATTGAATCAGGAGTGGTGCTTTTGATTGGCTGGAGTAACGTTATTGGAGTTCAATATTTAGTTCCAACTGGTCAAAATGCTAAGTATAATTATTCTGTAATTATTGGTGCCGTTTGCAATATTATTGCAAACGTTCCGCTTATTATTTTATGGGGAGCAGTTGGGACCGCAATTGCAACGGTGATTTCAGAAATTGCAGTTACTGCTTACCAATTATATTCAATCCGAAATCAGGTTAGTATGACACGCTTATTCTCTGGATACTGGCAATACTTATTTGCAGGGCTTGTCATGTTTTGGTTGGTATTTGGTTTAGGAGTTAAATTAAAATCAACTTGGACAATGCTGATTTTAGAAATCTTGGTTGGGATGGTATGTTACCTAGGATTTCTACTGATTTTAAGGCCAAAATTAGTGCGTGAAACCATTGCGAAGGTTCGTAACAAACGATAAAATTTAAGTAGTTAAACCGTCTGAGCTAGACGGTTTTTTTAGATTTAATTGTTTTACGTAACGTGGGAATAAATAAAGGCAGTGCTGATGTGGAGCCGCTAAATTAATTTTAATTACGGCTTTATTTTTGGTATGATGAAGATACTACTAATTGGGCTTGAATATAGGTGAATATCTTGAAAGAAAATCATGAAAATAAAATCTGGTTAGATAAAAAAGCGGTACAAGATCGGCCGTTTTATTTTTCGGTTAAACGAATTACTGATTTATTCTTAAGTGTAATTGGAGTAATTTTGCTTAGTCCAGTGTTTTTAATTGTGGGCATACTAGTTAAATTTGATGGATCACATGGCAAGATTTTGTATGTTCAAGAGCGAGTTGGCTTGAACGAGCAACCATTTAGAATGTATAAATTTCGTTCAATGATCCCAGATGCGGATCAAAAGTTGCAGACTTTAAAAAACAAGAATGAAGTTAACGGCGCCATGTTTAAGATTAAAGAGGATCCGCGAATTACAAAAGTGGGAAAATTCATTCGGAAATACAGTTTAGATGAACTCCCGCAACTTTTTAACGTGATTAAAGGTGACATGTCATTAGTAGGACCTCGTCCACCGTTACCAAGTGAAGTGGCTGACTATACTGATTACGATCGGCAAAGATTGTGGGTAAAGCCTGGATGTACAGGGCTATGGCAAGTCACAGAACGTAATAATACGGATTTTAACGGGGCCGTTCGAATTGACTTAGAATACATTAAAAAAAGTAGTTTCAAATTTGACTTACTAATTATTATAAAAACGGTTAAAATTATGATAAAGCCTAATGCTGCATATTAGGCAGTAATTAAATAAATTCAAATTGGGATTATTTCGAGTGAAGGGGTCATTATGACATAATCAAAATTTAAGGATTATGACAGTTTAAATCGAAGGATGCATTCGGTTATTAATAAAAAGGAGACTAAAATGAAGCAGTATCAAAGGAATCGGCAATTAATGATTAATGACACTAGAGAAGAAAAATTAAGGCATAAATTAGTTAAAAGTAAGAAAGGGTGGTTAACCTTTTCTTTAAGTACGATTTTTGCTGTTGGATTAGCCTTTGGAACTGGAAATCTAACTGTTTCAGCGGATCAGACGGGGGTAGCGACTACCCAACAACAATCGGTAGCTAACAATCAAAATGCACCAGCACCAGCACCAACTGATAGCACAGCTATCACTACTGATAACCAAGTAAATGGCAGTAAACCTGAAAATGATCAGGAAGTAACTACAACACAAAGTTCTGCTGACGGAAAGAAAGCGGCCGATCCGGTAGTTGCAGAAAACAACGGCGGACAAACCTCCCCAACTACCGAAACTAAAGTAAATAATACGACTGAACCAACAGATAATCATTTAGACAATCAACAACAGACCAAGAGTGAAGCATCAGAACAACAACAAACTCCAGATGCGACCGCTGAGCAACAACAAGCTGAAGTTAAGCAGAACGATGAACCTGATAACACCACTACATCAACAAACACTACTCAGCAAACTAAAGATAGTGATGTAAAAGCAACTACTGATGAAACTAATTCAGTGAATAGTCAGCAAAAGACTAAGGACGACCAGCCACAATCGGGTGAGGAGCAAGCAGAAGCTGGTTCACAAACCGTTTCTAACCCAAAGGAAACAGATAAAACTAGTGAGCAAGCTACTACGGCTAATGAAAGTGAATCCCAGTCGACGCAGCAAGCTGATACCAAATTACCAGTAGCAAGTACTGAACCGGAAAATAAACAATCTGAACAATCACAACCAGTAAATAATGCTACTAGCGTTAAAATTGATCCGGTTTTAAGTAGTCAATTACACACTAATTTGGCTTCTACTAATTATCGGCAGTTTATTGATTCGTTGGCTGCTGGAGCAATCGAAACTTGGCATCGGTATGGGGTTTTGCCTAGTATTTCGATTGCACAAGGAATTTTAGAAAGTGGTTGGGGAAGTAGCACTCCCGGAAATAATCTATTTGGAATTAAGGGTTCTTATAATGGTCAATATGTAACTGTTCAAACGCGGGAATGGATTAATGGTCGGTACGTTACAATTTATGATCGGTTTCGTGCTTACCCATCATTTAAAGAAAGTATTTTAGACCACGGAGCCTTTTTAGCCAATAACCCACGGTATGCTAATTTGCTGCATAATAGAAACTATGCAGAAGTGGCTAGATTATTGCAGGCTGACGGCTATGCCACCGATCCTAACTATGCTTCATCTCTAATTGGGATTATTCGTTATAATAAATTGGACCAATATGATTCGCAGGCCGATTTTGTTATTAATGCAGAAAAGTTTGCCAATGCTGATGGGGACTGGACGTTTAGTCAATCAGCCCCAATTTACTGGGCGCCTTCTCAAAATGCTTACAAATACGGTGAATTTCACTCTGGTTGGTCAGTTCACTACAATGGGACTTGGTATGACCAAGAACATAACTTAACTTGGTTACGTTATGCCGATAGTAATGGAACGCACTATGTACCTCGCTATGGTTTTAACGTTAATGATGTGAACGTTAATACGAATGAAAGTGGAACGTGGACGTTTAGCCAATCATCACCAATTTATAATGGAGCACCTTCCCATGAAGCAGATCAGTACGGCGAATTTAAACCTGGTTGGACCGTCGAATATTCTGGAACAGTTGATCTAGATGGGACAACATGGTTACGTTATTTTGATGGGAATGGAGTTCACTATGTGCCTAAGGTAGGCTTTAATGTAAATAGTATTCCATTAAATAATGAGAGTGGAACATGGACATTTAGTCAGACTGCACCAATTTATAATGGGGCTCCATCTGAACAAGCGGATCATTATGGTGAATTTCATGCTGGTTGGACCGTTGAGTATGCTGGTACAATTGATTTTGACGGGACTACATGGTTACGTTACTTCGACAGCAACGGGGTTCACTATGTGCCTAAGGTAGGCTTTAATGTAAGTAGTGTTCCGCTGAACAACGAAAGTGGAACATGGACGTTTAGTGAATCAGCGCCAATTTATAGTGGTGCGCCTTCATATCAAGCTGATCATTATGGAGATTTTCATGCCGGCTGGACGGTTAATTATGCTGGAACGGTTGATTTCAACGGAACTACTTGGTTACGATATTTTGACGGCAACGGGGTTCATTACGTTCCTAAAGTCGGGGTTAATGTAAACAATCTTCCACTTAAAGACGAAAATGGAACATGGACGTTTAGTGAACCAGCATCAATTTATAGTGGAGCCCCATCTGATCAAGCTGATCATTATGGAGAATTTCATGCTGGCTGGACGGTTAATTACGCTGGAACGGTTGATTTCAACGGAACTACGTGGTTACGCTACTTTGATAGTAATGGTGCTCATTATGTTCCCAAAGTTGGGGTTAACGTAAACAGCCTTCCGGTTAAAGATGAAAACGGAACTTGGACATTTAGTGAACCGGCACCAATTTATAGTGGAGCCCCATCTGATCAAGCTGATCATTATGGCGATTTCCACGCGGGTTGGACAGTTGATTACACGGGAACCGTTGACTTTAACGGCATTACATGGTTACGTTACTTTGACGGGAATGGGGTTCATTACGTTCCCAAAGTTGGAGTTAATGTTAATGATCTTCCAGTTAAGGATGAGAATGGAACCTGGGAATTCAGCCAGGCAGCACCAATTTATAGTGGAGCCCCAACCGCACAAGCAGAACATTATGGAGCATTTCTTCCCGGTTGGAAGGTTAATTACACTGGAACAGTTGATTTTAATGGAACTACATGGTTGCGTTATTTCGATGGTAAGGGTGTCCACTATGTTCCCGCTGTTGGATTTAATGTCCAAAACTATTTAAATAGTACTCAAGGTGGGACATGGACCTTTAATCAAGGGGCTACAATTTATGATGACGCACCCTCATTTCAATCCACAAGTGAGAATTGGTTCCGTCCTGGTTGGACTTTGCACTATGATTCAACCTATGTTAAGGACGGAGTAACTTGGATGCGTTACTCTGATAAGAATGGGGTTCACTATGTTCCGCAAGTTGGAATTAATCTTCCGGAAAATACTCCTTATTTAGGAGCAATTAGAGTGGCAGATCAATATCTCGGTGAACCATATAGCTGGGGTGGTAGTAAGCCATGGACTGGCTTTGATTGTTCTGGTTTAACTCAATGGTCTTATGGGCAAATTGGAGTTACTTTACCACGAGTTAGTGAGGATCAATGGCGAGTTACTAAGCACATTAGCCAGGATGAAGCTCGGGCTGGAGATTTAATCTTCTTCTCTAGAACTTATGATGATGGTAGTAATTATGCTCTATACTCAATGACACACGTGGGAATCTATCTTGGTAATGGATACTTCTTGTCATCTAACGGTAAAGGAATTACCATTGATACAGTTGCTTCATGGAACATGTATCCAACCTTCTTTGGGAGAATTTAATTCGTTGATTTAATTTTAATTTTTCATAGATTTAGGTATTAAAAAAAGCCGCAGTAAATTGTTAATCTCAATTTACTGCGGCTTTTTGATTACATTAAAATCTAATTAAAAAAACTGCACCATAAAATAATTAAGCATTTTATGATGCAGTTAAAATGTTATTTAGATTTTTTGTTTGTTTTCATGATATAAAATAACGTTGAAATTAAAGCTAGAATACTAATTACGATTGTTAGTTTTTGTATCGTGGTCTTTTGATATTTAATTTGGATATCATTAATTCCTTTATTTACTTTGACCTTAATTAATTTATTTTTTCCGACATTTATTTTTTGCTCTTTATCGTTAACATAGACATGGAATCCAGGATAATAGGCAGCTGGTAAATATATAGAAGAATAATTGCGGTTTGTCTTTATTCTATAATCAATTTTATTATATGAATTAGAATAATCTAATTGGACAAGATCTTTACCCTTATTAACCACGGGAATCGAATGTTTAGATAGCAAGTCTTTGTCATGATTTGTTTCTTTAGGTAAGTAATCTAACGTATTGCAGGATAGGGAATTCTGGTCAAAATCTTTCCATGAAACTAAAGTAAAACCATTTTCTGCTGGTTTTTTTACATTGTTTAGGTTAATGGATGTTACCGCCAAAATCCCACAAACAGATAGAATTGTGATAATTAGCAGTCTATCTGATTTATTCGTTAGCACCATACAGATTAGTTTGGCACCTATAAATGCAATTAAAAATGTAATTACGTATAAAAATCTACCTGTGAATTGTAGAAATTTAAAATTATGTTGCAATAATTGCCACGGAAAAACATTTGAAGTGAGAACTATGAACAATAATAATTCAATTGATAGATATTTGAAAAAAGCACTTAACTTTGTCCAGAATGCAATGATTCCAATGATTATTATTCCACCGAGTATTCCAATTGCGTAAGAAGAAAGGGTTTTAGGTAAAATTAAATCCATAATTGAAATGCTGGAAGAATATAAATCATTAATATTAACTGTAATGTCTTTGATATAAAGCAGATTTTGAACTAACGGAATAATGAAAAAACTAGTAAGGAGTAGGGTTACAATTCCCGCCACAATTAAATATGAGCATCTCTTTATAACGGTTTCCTTCCAGTTTTTTCCTAGAAAGGCTAAACCTAAAGAAAAGATAATAAAAGAAAATATAACGAGTGAATCAGGAAGATCACTTAAAATGACACCGGACATTCCGAATGCTAAAATCCACCATTTTCGGTAATTTTTTAATGTTAGTTGATATACTCCGTAAAAAACAATTGGAAGGAAAATGAAATCTAGCATTCCACCCAAACTTCTATAGAAAAAAATGATGCTAAGCGTGAAGTGGCCTAGGCCATACAATAAACTTGCAATGATTGCCAGCATTCTATTCTTACTTATTTTGAAAGAACAAAAAAACATGCTGATGAAAATCAGAAATTCGCATAAAAAAGTAAAAAGTAAAAAGGCTAAATATCCATTTCCAACAATTAGATGGATTATAATTTCGGGGATGAAAAGAATAAGGGGGTAAAAAATATTTTGTGGGTATCCAAATGATCCAAAAGAATGCGTCATTAAATCTGGATAGGCTTTGAAGATGCCACCATTTTTAACGTTAATAAAACTTTCAGTGATTCTTGCTACATGGAACTGACCATCATAACCAGGATTAGATGCTAAAGCTGGATAATGGAATAACGGCAGAATTGTGAGAAGACTTAAAAACATAAAAAAAGCGATAATCGTTAAATTTTTATGGGAAACAATAAATTTTCTGATAGGTGTAATAGTGATTTCTCCTTTTTTATAGTACTTAAATTAAAAGTAAATTTACGACTCTTAACCATTATAATATATAATTAAATTCTTTTATTATTGAATTTAATTATATATTATCAAGCGTAAATCTTATATTTATAATTGTTTTGAAGCATAAATAAATCACAAAATTAACATCCTTAAAGAAATTGAAATTTTAAATTTTTTTGATTTCCCTAATTTCTTGCTATCTAAATTCGAAGTACCTTATAATTAAGCATAGACCGACTGAGGAGAATGAATATGTTTAAAATAACTGTGTATAACGTACGTGAGGTCGAAACCCCACTGTTTGAAAAACTTAATAAAGATGACTATGACTTAACGTTGGTAGCGGAACGGCTCACGCTGGATAACGTGGATCGGGCCGAATGTGCCAATGCAGTTCTGATTACGGCCTTTGATGATTGTGATGCCGAAGTGGTTGAACAGCTAGCTAATGCGGGCGTGAAGTACATTTACACCCGGGTCGTGGGTGTGAATAACATTAACGTTAAGGCGGCTAGAAACCTGGGGATTCAGGTTGCCAACGTGCCGAACTACTCGCCACGTGCCGTGGCAGAGTTGTCCTTGACGCTTGGATTAACGTTATTTAGAAACGTGTCAAAGGCCAGCGTGAATACTCACGATGGTGATTTCCGTTTGTTGCCAACTTACTATGCCAATGAAATTCACAGTGCAACGGTCGGAATCATTGGGGCCGGTAAGATTGGGATGGCCGAAGCAAAGTTATACCGAGGCTTAGGTGCCAAGGTCGTGGCTTACAAACGGAACCCCGAACCAGATAATGACGTGGTTTCATTTGTGGATCTAGATACGTTGTTACGCACTTCTGACATTGTGTCACTCCACATTCCCTACATTCCGGGGCAAACTGGAAAGTTAATTGGTGATCCTGAAATCGCGAAGATGAAGGATCAGGCTATTTTGGTGAACACCGCCCGGGGGCAAGTCGTTGATAACCAGGCGGTGGCGGATGCGGTTCGTAATTCGCACCTCGGTGGTTACGGAACGGATGTAATTTTGGACGAAGATGCCATCATCGGGAAACAATTCGATTCCCTGGATGACTTGCCGAACCCCCTTAATCTAGAGTTAATGAAAAACTATCCTAACGTCTTGGTAACTCCGCACATGGGCTTCTTTACTGAACCAGCCGTTGAAGACATGATTCGGATTAGTTTTGAAAACTTTGCTAACACATTAACGAAGGGTGCACCATTGTACCCAGTAAACGAATAGAAGGGGATTAAGCATGGCTAAAATTACGGTTTATAACGTTCGTGACTTTGAAAAACCGCTGTATCAGGAACTCAACCACGATCGCTTTGAATTAAAATTAATGGAAGAACCATTGACGGCGGACAACGTTGAAACTGCTAACGGGTCAGTCGGCGTTTTAATCGATGGGACGACTAATGCGGATGCAGAATTATTGGCAGCGCTCAAGGGATTGGGCATCAAGTACTGCTTTACCCGCTTTGTGGGTTACAACAACATTGATTTAGACGCTGCGAGTGCGCGTGACATTATGGTGGCCCGGGTTCCAAGTTACTCACCATACTCAGTGGCAGAATTAGCGTTGACGCTGGGCTTGGACCTGGTTCGCCACGTTACGGAAGCAACTGACAATACCAACCAAGGTGATTTCTTACTGCATCAGGGGTACTTTGCCAACGAAATTGACCACTTAACGGTGGGAATCATTGGAGTGGGACACATGGGAGCAGCCGAGGCGAAGCTGTGGCACAACTTAGGCGCCGAAGTGTTAGGCTACCAACGCACGCCCAACGATAATCCCGACGTTGATTTTGTTTCCTTAAACGAATTGTTGATGCAATCAGACATCGTTTCAATCCATGTTCCTTATTTCCCAGGAGAAAACGACCTCATGATTGGGGCGATTGAAATTGGAAACATGAAGAATCAAGCTGTCCTCGTGAACACCGCCCGGGGTGAATTAATCGATACGGCTGCCGTGGCTGATGCCCTTGCTGATGGTAATCTAGCTGGTTATGCGGCTGACGTTATCCCAGATGAAAATGCCATTGATGGCAAGCAGTTCGATAGTTTGGATGACATTCCGGATCCAGAATTACTGAGCTTGATGAAACACTACCCGAACGTGATTATTACCCCCCACATGGGTTATGACACGGAACCAGCTACTAAGGACATGATTAAAGTTAGTTTACAAAACTTTCAAGATGCCATTGATACTGGTGAAACTGAGAACCAAATTAAGTAGGAGGAACCCTCGTGAACACCCAATTATTAGATTTAATGAAGCAGCGGCGGACGATTTATCATTTGGGAAAAAACGTCCAGTTCGACCAAGCGGAGCTTTATCGCTACATTAAGGAAATTGTCCGCTATACTCCGTCAGCATTTAACAGTCAACCGGTCCGGGCCGTTGTGTTGTTTAACGAACACCACGCAGCGCTGTGGGACATCGTGGAAACCACCCTTGAAGAAAAGGTTGCCCCAGATGCCTTCTTACGGACGAAGGCCAAGATTAGTAGCTTTCGGGATGCCTACGCTTCCATTTTGTTTTACACCGATATGGACGTTGTTAAGGACTATACGGATAATCCGGCGTTAGCTACCTATCAATATCAAGAATACAACTGGTCTGAAGAGGCGCAGGGGAACGCCCAATTTGCCGTGTGGACGGGACTCGAAGAAAACGGGTTGGGAGTAAACATTCAACACTACGATCCGTTGATTAATGCAGCGGTGGCTTCCCGGTTTGAGATTCCCGCTAGTTGGCAACTGCGCGCCGAAATGAACTTTGGTTCGATTGAAAAACCAGCGGACGCAAAGGAATTTATGGATGATGAGGATCGCTTTAAGCTCTTTCAGTAGTTTCTGTAGGAGGATCGCATGACTCAAGAACAAATTGATCAGCGCTTGTTAAAACTGCGTCACTTTGCGAACATTACGATTACGCCACTCTGCTTGGCGCTAATCATCACCTATGTAGTGCAAAAAACGGTAACGCCGCTAGTAGTCTTATTAGCCGTTCTAGTGGTTTGTACCTATTTACCGTACGGATTAGTGACGCTCTACTATGTTTTCAAACGCCGGCAACGTTAAAATGACACCCCTTGCTAGTAATGGTGAGGGGTGTTTTTTTGGTGTAAAATAGAAAAGTCGGAAATACGAAAGGAGGGATGACTACATGCGAAAGTTCCGTGAATGGGGCCTAGCTATGTTACTGATTGGTGGCGCAGCGGGCTTGATCATGTTAATGCAGTGGCAAAAGCATACCGTCATCCTCGGATACGATACGTTCTTTCATTTCAATCGAATTTATGATGCCGCCCAGCAGTTGCAAACGGGGCGGTTTAACTACTTCATGAGTAACTACGGATACCAACAATCGGGCCAAATGATTAATGCCCTCTATGGACCGTACTTTGCGTATGGATTAGGGCTCCTGTTGTGGCTAACTGGTAGTTGGTTTAGCTTTCAACTAGTGACCGGCACCCTAATTTTAGTGGGGGCGGGAGTTAGTGCCTGGGTGCTATTTTGCCGGTTGCACGTGAAGCGGTCCTTAGCAATCCTGGGAGCCCTCATTTATTTAGGGCAGAATTTTATTACATACTGGATCACGAGCGCCGCCTTTCTGGATTGGGGCGCGATGATACTGCCCCTGGCAGTTTTAATGGGCTTAGGCTTATTGGATGGGCGTCCTGCTAAAATATCATGGGGACTCGGAATGGTCATTGCAATTTTAATTGAAATGCACACCTTGAGTGCCGTGATGACCTGTTTGTTGTTGATTCCCTTTGCCCTAGTTGGCTGGTGGCGCTCGAAAACGAAGTGGCGCTACCTTGGACGCTTAGGGTTAAATGCGCTTGGAACGCTTGTGCTAACTGCTAATTACCTAGTGGTATTTGTGAACGTGATGGTGCATAACCGCTTAGTGGCACCGTTTGCCGTGAAGAACTTAGCCCAGGGGGCCATGCATTTTTTAAGTCCGAATTGGATGCAGGCCGACCTTGGAGTCGTGTTTATCGTAATTATTAGTGGGCAAATTGCCTTGTTACTGTTAGTGCGTCCGCAGCGGCGCTTAAACTACTTTCTAACTGGAATTGGGCTCTTCTTTTTCTACATTTCCTCAAATCTCTTTCCCTGGCGGTTAGTGGGGCGGCACTTGCCGTTCTTAAACCATTTTCTCCAGTTTCCCTCCCGCTTTTTTTCGTTTGCAGCCTTATTAATTCTGGCGGGCTTTTTAATGTCACTCACAACCGTTTTGGCCACGCCCAAGTGGCAGTGGGGGCATGGGTCTGTGTATGCTCTGGTGGGGTTGCTAGCCGTCATGACCGTGATGTTAGGGATGCGCAATGTGAAATTTCAAGCCGATAATAACTGGCACGGACAGACCGAACCACCCCAAGTCGGGGTTTATACTCCGGTCAAGCATCGTCACGATTATTACCAACCGGGAGTTACCAACGCCCGGCTCAAAGCGGACTTTGCCAGTTCTGATCTGAGTAAGCCGTTACTAGATGAACGACGGGGGATTACCGACTATTTACCTAATAACAGTGGGCGTGCCAACGTTCGGCACTTACAAACGCAGTATCAAACCCAAATCATGCCACGGCCGTCCCGCTTTACCAAGCACGTTGATCGGCAGGGACAGTTACACGTGGCCTGGCGCGCACCTCAGTCTGCGGTGACCACCATTCCGGTAGTGGCCTATCACGATACGCGGGTTCGGTTGAACGGGCGTCCGTTACAGCGGGGACAACGTGCGGATGCGAACCACTTTACGATAACTGAGATTGGCGCAATTCAGGTGGCCACGCGGTCAGGAACCAATCAGGCAACGGTCGCTTATCACCAAGCTGCGTGGATTACAGCAGCTGGATTAATTTCACTGGGAGCCTGGTTCCTGGTGTTGGTTGGAGGACTATGGTTGTGCATACGGCACCTGCTCCAGCGTTGCTGCGATTGGGAGTAACTAGGCTTTGAGCGCTAAATGTGCTAAAATAGCAAGCATATCACTGGAACGAAACGAGGAGTTAGTTTAATGCAACGGTTATACTGGGATGCAATTAACATCAATGGCCAAAAGGTCTTTTATACGGTTACCGATGCGGGACTCAATTTTGTTAGTTCGCCCGATTGTGGGGTTTCGCAGGTGCTTCGGTTTTATGCAGCACCGTTTGAATACGTCCATGATCACCAACAGACGGATGGGTACCGAAAAGCCCTGAAACGGTATTTGAAGGGGAAAAGCGAGCAATTTGGCTTCACCCTCGATTACTTTGTGGATGGGACTCCTCAACAAGAAGAGGTCTGGCAGCTGATTAGTGCAATTCCATACGGAAAAACTCTGAAGCTGGCTGACCTTGCTGCACAATTACGCGTTGACCCAGCCACGGTGCGGGCGGCCATGCAGGCCTGTCCGCTGTGGTTAGTGGTTCCCCTCCATCGGGTGGTGGAACTAGGTGATGATCGTGGCTACCGTACCAACGCCGCCATGCGCACCTATTTGCGTAATCTGGAGCAAAGTCCAAAATCAGAGTTAAGGGAGTTATTATAACCGTCATTAACTTTGAGAGGAATTTAAACAGATGAATAACCGAAAATTAACTTTAATTTCGTTAGTATTGATTATCTTTACTTCGATTTTTAACTTTGTTAACATTCCGCGGGCCTTTTACTTAATGGGCTACGCTTCCATTATTTTTTATCTGATTGCAGCCGTTTGTTTTTTCCTACCGTTTGCGTTTATGGTGGCGGAGTTTGGGTCCGCATATCCTAGCGCCAAGGGGGGAATCTATACGTGGATGGCGGCGTCCGTTAACCCCCGGTATGCCTTTGTGGGGATTGTGATGTGGTATACCTCCTTCATTACGTGGATGCTAAATACCAGTTCCATTATCTGGATTCCGATCTCCACGGCCATCTTTGGGGTGGATAAAACCCAGAGTTGGCATCTGTTTGGACTTAACGACGTCCAGACGTTGGGGATCTTGGCAGTGGCCCTGGTGGCGCTCGTGACTTTTGTGGCTAGCCGGGGATTAAAGCAGTTTAAACTGATTACCTCCATTGGGGGTACCGCCATGTTACTGGCCAGCTTTATTTTGATTGTGGGGGGCAGTATCATCCTGCTCTTAAACGGGCATCCCCTTCAACCGTTGAGCTTGCTGAGCTTCTTTAAATCACCTAATCCAGACTACCAAACGGGAATTGCCGTGCTCGGTTTTTCCGTTTATGCAATCTTTGCCTTTGGGGGGATTGAAATTATTAGTGGGCTGGTTGATCAAACCAAGAATCCCCAAAAGACCTTCCCCCGGGGGATTGCGATTAGTGCTAGTTTAATTACGATTGTTTATGCCCTCGGGATCTTTGTAACGGGGATGTTTACCAACTGGAACCAGGTCTTTAATGCCAATGGGGGTCACCACGTCAACATTGGAAACGAAGCCTTTATTGCCATGAATAACTTTGGTTATCAATTAGGACTAGCGCTGCACTATCCCCATGGGGTTGCCGTTCAAATGGGCCTCTGGGTGGCGCGCTACATCGGCTTATCCATGTTCTTGGCTCTGATGGGGGCCTTTACGACGGTGGTCTTTTCGCCAATTAAGCAACTAGTCGAAGGAACGCCGGCGCACATGTGGCCAGCGTGGTTACGAAAAGTGAAACAGGACTTACCGGTGAACGCCATGAAGGTGCAAGCCCTCATTGTGATGGCCTTCATTTTACTGGTCTCCTTTGGCGGAAAAGACGCCAAAATGTTCTTCCAGATTGTTGTTTCAATGACAAACGTTTCAATGTCACTCCCATACCTGTTTGTGGCCTTTGCGTTTTGGCAGTTTCGCAAGAAACGGATTGCTCATCCCTTCGTGTTCTTTAAGAGCTATCCCGTGGCGCGTTTAGCGTCGATCGTGGTCTTAGTAACCGTTGGGGCGGCAATCTTGTTTACCTTGATTGCACCGGTGATGAGCGGGCAGTGGTCCACTACGATGTGGATGATTCTTGGTCCCGTCCTCTTTATTACGGTGGCGCTGATTTGGTCGCGAAAAACCGACTAACTTATTTAAATTACAGAACGAAAAAAGCTTGTCAGTTGGGATTTCTGACAAGCTTTTTTGTATCCAAATCAGGACAGTTCCCACCAAGTTTAGTTACAACAGGTATCCCGGCTTGGGCGTCAACAAGTCCCGAACTTGCTCCGTCAAGCTCGGCAGCGGTTGGCCAAGCAGCCGCGGGAGATCCTGAGATTGGGACTGGATGTCGGCAATCTCTTGGTGACTCATTCCCATTTGCACCGGTTGGTGGTCAATCTGTGGTCCGAAGGCGCCAGCACGAAGTAGTTGCTGCCAATTGGTTAGGAACTGAGTGGTGGTGGCATTCACCTTTTTGTCCTTTAACCAGCGTTGGTACTCAGCTGGGGTTACCTGCTGCAATGCTAGTTTGGTACCCGTAACGGTCTGCACCGCTGCCACTAAATCAGTATACGTGTGAAAGGCCCCGGTTAGTTCGTAAACGGGTTGCAATTCCTCAGTGGCCTTGCTAAGGAGAACGGCAGCTGCTTGGGCGTAATACCGTTCCGCTGCCCACCCGATGACCTGGTCGCCCGCCGTAGTAACGAGGGGTTGGTGTTGCTGGAGGGCGGTTTTAAGCGCTGGTTGTTCGTTTTCTAAGTAGCAGTTATTTCGCAAAAAGGAGTGAGGCACAGCTGTGGCTGCAATTAGTTGTTCGGTTTTGCGGTGGTCGTCAATCAGGGGATTATGCCACTGATCAGCATGAAAGAAACTGGTGTAACCCAGCCACTGGACGTGATTGTCAACCGCAGCCGTCACCACGTTTTGATGTTGAGTTAAGCGCGAAACGGTTTCATCGGGATGAGCTGAAAGCATGAGGACCCGGTCAACCTCATGCAGGGCGGTTTGGAGGCTTGCGGGATTAGTATAATCCCCCTGCCGGATGTCTAGGGCAGCCGGAAACAGGGCCTGCGCCTTGGTTAAATCATGGGTAATGATGACAATGTCTTGAAAGGGAACCAGGGTAAGTAAGTGATTCACTACCAACTGACCCAAATGACTGGTCGCGGCCGTAACTGCGTATTTCATAATGAGGAACCTCCTATTTTACAACAAAAAAAGAGTGGTCTGAGACCACTCCCGTTAAGTCGTTGCTTAGAATGAACGAACAACCAACAAAATTCCGAAGAACATGAGGTAAAAAGCAATTAAGAAGAGGCTGGTACTTACACCCAGTAAAGGATTGAATAACAGCACAATTCCTAAGATTAAGCCGATTACTCCTAAGATAACCGTAAACCAGAAGTAACCTTTGTGGTTCTTGCTGATGTACCGGCTAGCCCAGAGTTCAAAGAGTGAATCCACAATGAACGAGATGGAGAGAACTACCCATAGGTAGATGCCACCCAAACCAGGCATGAAGATAATCAGAACTCCAAGGATTAGGTCAAGGATGGCACTGATAATCATCCAAGTATTGCTAATCCCCAGTGACTTATCAATGGCAGTTAAATCAGCTAACTTGAAGATTCCTTCCATAATCAAAGCAAAGGCAATGATGTAAGCAACGACCATCAGAGAACCGTTGGGGTATTTCAAAATTACTAACGACAGAATCGCAAATAAAATCCCTACGACTAACGTAAATGGATCAAATTTTCTTTCTGAACTAAACATAGTGTTTCCTCCTTATTGTGTCCTTAATACAATCTTAATTATATCATATTTGGTAGGCGAGCTCGGTTTTATAGTAAAATAAAATTGACGGCAATTTATCCGAATCAATAATCACAGAAAGTGTTGAAGTTAATGAATAAGAAATTGAAGCACCTCCTGGGCTATGTAGCGGCTTTTCTCATTCCCATCGCCATCGTAAGCGTGGCGTTTGCGGGCCGGGGGATTGCTCCCGTGGGGAATCACAACCTCTTGGTAAGTGACTTAGCAACCCAGTACTTTCCCTTTTTTAATTTTTTACGCACGCAGTTACAGCACGGGACGATTAGTACCTATTCCTTTTTATTCTCCCTCGGGGATAATACCATTCCGGTCTATACCTACTACCTGATGAGCCCCTTAAATCTACTGGTTGGATTGGTGAAGAGCGCACAGATTCCTTTACTCATGGAAGCCCTAATCATGATCAAGATTGGCTTGATTAGTCTCAGCATGGTGATTTTTCTTCGCGTGCATGAACACCGGTTTGAGTGGCGCCAACTAGTAGCGGGAACGGCTTACGGACTTTGTGGATTCGTGGCCATGTACTTTTACGATTTTATGTGGCTCGAAGCGCTGATGGTCCTACCGTTCTTGACCCTCGCCATTGACCGACTATTCACGAAGGGGAAATGGGGCTGGTATACCTTTACCTTGCTGGTTGGCATTCTTTTGAACTATTACATGGGCTACATGCTGTGTGTCTACTCCGTTATTTACTTTATTTACCTCCTGCTCTTACATCAACCGCAGTCCATGAAGTTTTGGGCCTACGTCAAGACGCAGGGAACCTGTCTGGCGAAATACATCGTTAGTTCGCTCCTTGGCGGGGCCTTGTCAGCATTCCTCTTGGTTCCGACCCTCGTGGGGATGCTGTCCACCGGTAAGGGGAGTTTAAGCTTCGTTAGTTTCCTCCCCATCGTGCGCTTTCTTCCATCGGACTTTTTGAGCCTCGGCGTGGGAGCGACCAACTTTGTGGGGCGCTTAAACCACGAGCCCTCGTTATTCGTAGGTAGTTTTTTTGCGTTGGGGATGCTGGTCTTTTGGTTAAGCCCCCGGATTACTCGGCACGAAAAACGGGCGTCCGTCTGGTTAGTCGGAGCCATTTTTATTGGGATGTTAATTGCCACCTTTGATACCATTTGGCACATGTTCCAGATGCCAGCTGGGTTCCCCTTCCGGGAAGTTTATATGTTGAGCTTTGTGATGATTTGGTTGGGGTACCAAGCCTGGCAACGGGGGGCCTTTCAATCCCGCACAGTGGTGGTTCAAGCAGCCGTGGTTTTAGCTGGGCTCTTGACGCTGGGCTACGGAGCGGCCTTTTTAGAAATCCGAATTGCCCGTGCCGTGCACTGGTCCACCCCGTTTTACGTTACTAGTTACTGGAACTGGATTATCGCCCTCGTCTTCCTGGGAGTTACGGTCGGGGTGATTTTGCTTAGTCAAAAGCACCCCCGGTGGTGGCCATTAATCTTAGTGGTCGTAGCCGTGGAAATGGGCACCAACTTCTGGTTAGCTCTCGGTGGGACCAATGAATATGGGAACCAACCTCGGTTTGCCCGCCACTTTCAGCAATCTACCCGGCTAGTGGAGACCGCCCGACGGAACGATCGCTTTACCCGGCTCGACGTTAATAATCAGCTCTATACGCATAGTTTTAACATTAATTACAACCAGTATAATGACTCACTCTTATTTAACTTTTATGGGGTCAACAGTTACACGTCATCCTTAAACGTGCACACCCACGATGCGCTCACGAACCTCGGCTTGTACAGTCGTAACGAACGGCGGGTTAGTGTGCGGGGGCTAACGCCGGTCACGGCACAACTGTTAAGCGTGGGGCGGCAGGTTGATATTGACCAGCAGGGACACCGCACCATTACAGAAAATGCACAAAATACGGGACTGGGCTATGCCGTCGCAGCTGGCAGTGCCCACGTCCGCTTGGTTAATCAGGACGTGTACGGAAACTTAAACCGCCTCTTTCAAGCAGAAAGTAACACGAAACAAACTGTTTTCCACCCTAATCGGGTCCAAACATTACAAAAGCACCAGCAGGGGGGTCAATTTAAGTATCGGGTTCGGGTAACACCAACCCTTTCGGGACCCCAGTACCTTGATTTGCAACGGGTTAGTCCCAACCAGAAACTCCAGTTAGCGGTTAATGGGAAACGCGTGGCGAGTCGCTATCCACAAAACGGTGCAGAACTCATTTCGTTAGGGAAGCAGTCGAAGCCATTTGTGGTGACCTTGATGAGTAATCGGAAGTTAACCGCCCAGGATTGGCGGACGACCTTTGCTAGTTACCAACCAGAACCAGTGCAACGATTTGAACAGGCAACCAAACCATACCGGCTTCAGGTTGATAATCCGCGGCAGTTGGCACTACACGGGGACCGGTTTACCGCTCAAGTTCGCACGACCAAGGACCGACCGGTAGTCCTGATTAGCATTCCATACGACCAGGGTTGGACGATTACAGCCGATGGGAAACCTGTTAAAATGAAGAAGGCGCTAAACGGACTGTCACAAGTTACATTAACGCCCGGACACCATCGCTTAGCGTTTCATTACCAAACTCCGGGGTTTAAGGTCGGGTTAATTATTTCCGGATTAGGGCTTCTAGGAGTGTTATTGGCTAGTTGGATGTGGAAAACGCCACGGACGGTTAGGAGAAATAAAAAATGGTAGTAACAGCATATTTAGTTAGACACGGACAAACCTATTTAAACCTGTACAACAAGGTGCAAGGCTGGATTGACTCTCCCCTTACGTCTAAGGGGATTAAGGATGCCCAAGATGCGGGCGCGCGGTTAGCCAAGGTGGCCTTTGACGCCGCCTTTACCAGTGATTCGGGGCGTGCGGTTGCAACGGGACGGGAGATTTTACAGCAAAACCCCCGGGGGATGGACATCATCACCTACCAGTATCCGGAACTGCGTGAACAATTCCACGGCTACTTTGAGGGAGAAAACCTCGACCAGATGTGGCAGTTTGTCGGCGAGCAGGTTGATATCACGAACGAAGCAGGGGTTTTAGATCACTATGGGCTGGAACGGGCCCGGGATTTGATTGCAAAGGCCGACTTGTATAACAATGCCGAAAACAACCAGCAATTCTGGGACCGGTTAGACCGTGGTTTTAACCGGATTCGCGAAAATACGACGGTAGGGCAAAACATCCTGATTGTGTCACACGGGATGACGATTCGGTCGATTGTAGACCGGTATGCTCCGGAACTTGATGATGGACAAGCGGCTAAAAATGGGAGTATTACCAAGCTTTTAATCCATCCAGAGACGATTGAAGTTGAGTATTATAATAAATTGGATCGCGATGTGTAAGTAATTCACCGTGATTAATTATTAATGAGACAAAGAAAAGTTCCCAGGTTTGCCTGGGAACTTTTTAGTTTGGATCATTATTGGACTTTAAATGTGACACAAGACCAAGTTTTGTAACATTTAGTGGAGCATTTCCAATTAAATGGCTAATTTGATAATTTTTAAATTTCAATGAATTTATTAGCACGGTAGGGTAACGATTTTAGGCCATGGCGCTTGATTTCTGATTTAGGATTTTACCTTAGTTTGGTATGATTCAAATGTTTTAGAAGTTGATTTTTCGAATTAGGGAGCGAACGTACATGCAGAAAAAAGGACACAACCAAATTAATCAAACCAGCAAAACGTGGCTTTTTACTGCCCTAACCACGGTGACCCTTGCGGGAGCCGTCCCGTTAGTGAGTAATCGAATTTATGCCGCCACTGATGCGACCACGGTGGGCACTAAACAAGCTCAGCTAGACGCTTCAACGCAAGCCAACGCCCAACCAGCGCAACCAAAGGAAGTAGAGCAGTTGACACAGCCAGCGGCTTCGACTTCAGAAGTGCACCAAGCTGTTCAGCCCGCGTCGACTGCGCCCCAACCAACGAACGCATCCGCAACTGATCAACCGAAAGCGGTTATTCCGGAAACGACACCGGTTCAGACTCACGCTCCAGCCCAGTCGACTGAGGAACCACCGGCGAGATCGCTTTCGACTGGTACTGCTGAAAAGACGTCAGCACCGGATTCACAACCCGTTTCCACGACCGATTCCGTGCAGCCACTGCAAAATTATCTAGTACAAACGCGGAGTGCAGCTCCTTCTGAGCAGGATTATCAAGCACAAGCAGAGCAGTATCAACGTGATTTACAAGCTTACCAAGCCAAGGAACGTGCTTATCAGGAAGCAGAACGGCGCTACCAAGCGCAGCAGGTGGAGTACCAACGTGATTTACAGAACTACGATACCAAAGTTGATTATGCTAAGCAGCACGGTGAAGTAGATCCGACGACGTTGGTAAATAACTTTGTCATGGGCCACTCTCCAGCAGCACAGGGCAAAATTATTTACCAGGGCAATGAAGTTTCCATCAAAGTGGTGAACGAAGAAATCCCTAATTCCAACACGAACCATCAACCCACTCCCCACTTCCAGATGGTGTGGACAAGCGGGCAACTGCATGATGTTAACGGTTATCATGATCTGATTGCGACGATTAAGTTTTCGAACTTAAACGGCTCCTATTTAAATGCAGAAACGGGGGTTCGAATTCCGGTGGTGGGCGCCATGGAAACCTTCTACGCTCCTTCAGAGGGGTTGCAAACGTTAGACGTTTACTTTGATCCCACACAGGGCTTTGTTTTTGGAAACGGAGGCTTGCAGTCTGGGGTTAAAAATAAATCAATCAGAATGCAAATGACGTATTTTGATGCTAACGGGCAACCGATTAACTTTGTTCCCGGAACCGCATATGCAGAGATTGAATCGCTAAATAACTTTGCGAGCGATGGTTCCGAACCAGAAACCGCGACCGTTAATTCCGGGGGCACTGCGATTACGATCGCCGGGTCCTCGGTGAAAGCTAAGCAACAAACGCTGACGCCCACCTTTAATTCAGGGTTACCATGGCCCTCAGTTCTAAAGGGGGCGTTAACGTGGAACTATCTGCCAAGTACCGTGATGGATCAGTTGCAACAGGCTTTAGATCAGTATGATCGGACTGGGGATGCGAGTGGTTGTGAAACATGGATTAAACAATACTATGACCAATATAATTGGGATAAAACCACGTCTCCATATAACTACTTTGGCGCGGGGTTAATCCAATTTAGTGGGAGTGTGTTTGACGTTACGTATGCGGCCACGAATAATCCGGAATATGGTTGTTGGGAAATCTCAACGACGAATACGAAGCAATCCCATTTGACCAAACCTCAGGCGCCGATTGCTCCGGTTCCCCCCGTTGCTCCAGTTCCACCGGTAAAACCAACTCCGTCCGTGGTCCCACCTCAACCGGGTTCTCCGCGGGTTCCAGCTACGCCAGTGCAACCCCACCAACCAAAAACTCCCGGGCTTCCAGTGCAACCGGTGCAACCAAACGTGCCCGTGGTCCCAATGCAACCGGTCACTCCGTTCCAACCGCAGCCGCTGACCGCGACGCCGAAAGGGATGCCCCATTCACCAGGTCAGCAAACTTCCCAACCGACGACCGTTGTTTCGAGTGGGGCCCCTAAGCCAACGCCCAGCCCCGCGGTGTTACCAGCCACTGGAACAAAAGCAACGAGTTGGCTCCAACGGCTTGGAATGTTGGTGCTAAGTGGCGTTTTACTGCTGATTGTGACGGTTACTAGAAACCGGCGCACGAAATAAGCTAAAGTTAAAGCAGCTAAAAAAGCTGTCCGATGATTACTCGGACAGCTTTTTTAGTTTATGGATTTGATGATTGGAGGAGGCGCTGATAGTCACGCAGCAGGGCGGACCGTAAGGCCGGATCATGGGCGTAGAGATAGACGCCCCGAATGCCTCGTTTTAAAAGGACGTTGACGGTGTTTAGGATGATCTGCTGTTTCATGTGGTTAAAAACTGCAGGATCAGTTACATCCGCCCGCCGTTTCAGCATCTCACGGTTGGTTTGTTTACTTAAATCGACTTTTATGCGCTGGTCAGTCGGATCAAGATAAAGTAGCGGACTGAGGATTAACCCGACGTAGTTTAAATCAAAGCCCTGACAGGTGTAAATCGAACCCACTTCATTAATGGTCTCCGGGATTTCCGACCAGGGAGTTTTGGTGTAGTTGTACTGATCCCACGGCATGTGAAAGCCACCCGTTTCGTTGATATAGTGTTGCCCGCCGTCCAGCGTCGAGGGATAACCGGTAGTGGCAACTACGCGCGAGAGCCCTACCTGACGATTCCGGGCTACGATGGCCTTCCGCAGGGATTCGGCATCCCCATAAACCCGAAAGTCATAGTCTGTGCGGGCATCCGCAGGCAGGGGGAGTAATTCTCCTTGACTAACGGCATCCATCCAGTTAATTAGGGCTGGCGTAGCGTGCATCCGAAACTGGTGGGTTAAGTGATAAGTTTCGTGGGGATAGGGAGCAACAATTTGATTTAAGCGAGCTTCGTCCCAGTAGTTCTTGGTTTGAACCACTTGATGAAAGTCAAAGACACAAATGACGACCCGACTGAGTTTCAGAATTTCTGCTAGCTGATTGGTGCCGTAAAAATTATTGTAGTGGTCCGGTTGGGAGAGCAGGAGGTGGGCTTCGTCAATAACGACCACGTCTGCTCGGCGGTGCTGTTTGTGTAACTGGTTGATAAAAGAAGTTGGCCGGAGAAAATCCTTCTTAAGGACGTGGGGTTCAGAACCAGCCAGTTCCTGATAAACCTTTAACACCTCTGGATGATTCACCAAAAAGTAGTTCTGGGTTCCGGCTAGGTCATTTTGTGGCTCGTGCGCCGCTTGTTGGAGGTTATAGAATAACTGGCTGAGAATCACACTTTTCCCCGTTCCACAGTCGCCGTTAATGGTGAAAATCGCTGGTTTTTCCCCGCTTAGATGGTGCGTGGTGAAGGTGAGAATGCGGTCCACCAAGTCCTGTTGCTCCGGGGTCAAATGGTGCTGGTTAGGAGCTAGTTTAGCCGTGGCAGTGTTGTTAGGCATGGTGAGCCGACTTTCGCTGGAGGTGCCAGTTAGTAAAGGCCAAAATGGTAATTAGAACGGCAATCACGAATAACAGCGTGTAGTCCAAATGGCCACCCTGGATGGTTGCCGTGATTTGAGCAGCAGCTCCATGAGCTTGATTCTGGTA
This sequence comes from Fructilactobacillus myrtifloralis, assembly GCF_024029335.1. Taxonomy (NCBI): domain Bacteria; kingdom Bacillati; phylum Bacillota; class Bacilli; order Lactobacillales; family Lactobacillaceae; genus Fructilactobacillus; species Fructilactobacillus myrtifloralis. Next base: position 1,100,630 of record NZ_CP097116.1, read on the forward strand.
CAGCGCTAACCCAGAAGCCAAGAGACTGGTTCCCACTGACCCAGCGTACTGTTGCAGCATGTTGAACAACGAGTTAACGTCAGCTGATTGGGTCACCGGAGCCAGCGCTTGCGCGTTGGAAAGGAGGTTTGCAAACGCCATATTCATCCCGATTCGGAGCAGGGTAAAGAGGAGCATAAAGTACACGGGGGTTGCCCAGGAGCTCGAGATACTGAATAAAAAGGTTGCCGTTGTGAAGAGAATCATACCCGTGAGAATGGGTTTAAAGGCGCCGTAGCGGTCGTAAGCGAAGCCGGCCACTGGGGAAATAGCGCCTCCGATAATCGATCCGGGAAGCAAAATCAACCCAGCAACGAGTGGGGTGACGTGAAAAACGACCTCAGCGTAGATGGGAATCACAAAGGAAATCCCAATGTTGACGAACATCAACATCATGTAAACGATGGCGTTCATGGAGATGCTCGGAATTTTAAGGGGATGGAGGGAAAGTAACTGGGTGTTTCCGTGATTGTTGGTCCATACAAAGAGTGCGAGACTCACAATTCCAATCAGGCAGGGGAGCAACCATGGCAGCAATTGGCCGTGGGCACTTCCCAGTTGGTTAGTGGCCCACACAAAGGCAAAGAGGGTGATTGCTAATAACCCGAGGGCAAGAAAATCGAAGCGTTTGGTTACGCCCTGGGGCTGTAAAGTGAGGGTCCGGGTCCCGAGCAACAGGGTGAGGATGACAAACGGCAAAATGACGATAAAGATATAGCGCCAGGAAAGAAGCGAGGACAGGGCGCCTCCGTACGTTGGTCCGAGTGCTGGAGCGAGGGAAATCACCATCGAGGCAATTCCAACGTAGGTCCCGATGCGCCGTTTGGGGATCAGAGCGAAGATGACCTGATACATCATTGGCATTGCCAACCCCGTTGAACCGGCTTGAATTAAACGGCCGAGCAGTAAAATGGGAAAATCGGGGGCGAACAGTGACAACACATCACCGAGAATAAACAGGGTGCTGGCAGCGATGAAAATCCGTTTCACTGGATACCGTTTCAGTAAAAAGGCGGTGGTTGACATCGTCATGGTAACCACGAGGAGGTACCCCGTGGTAATCCACTGGATGAGATTCAGGGAAACGTGCATTTCGCGTGCCAGTTCTGGAAACGTGACGTTCATAGAGGTTTCGATTAAAACCCCGGCAAACGAAAGAAACGCCGTCGCTAGAATGGCTAAGTTGGTCTTTAGTGAAATGGTTGAATTATTGGTATTTGACATGGCAAAACCTCCCTTTCAAAGAAAAAAGACGCTGAGCGTCTTTGGTAGTGTTAATTAGTTCCGTTGGCTTGATTAACGGCATAGTTGATAGCAGCCCGAAAGCCCTTTTCATCGAGGCCCACGACCCCTTTAATGGTTGAACCACCAGGGGAAGTGACCTGATCTTTCAGCGCGTCGGGAGCGGTGCCCGTTTGCAGGGCTAACTTACCGCTTCCATAGACCATGCTAGCCGCCACTTTAGTCGCGGTCTGGCGATCAAGGCCATTTTGCACAGCCGCGTCAGCGAGAGCACTCATGAAGATGTCCACAAACGCTGGTCCACAACCAGCAACAGTTCCAACGATGCCAACATTATCAGCCGGAACTGCTATAACCGTTCCAAGGTTCTTCAAGATTTGGTTGGCAGTTTGTTGGTCTTCTGGAGTAGCAGCACTGGCCTTTGTCATGGCAATGCAACCAGCATTAACAGCAACCGGAATATTTGGTACGATACAAACAACCGAATTTTTAGGAAATATTGTTTTAATCTGTTCAGGTGTAATCCCTTGAGCAGCAGAAATGAGCAACGTCTGTTCGTCAATTTGAGTGTCCTTTAAGCTTGTTAACGTAGCCGATGCTGGGGTGGTTACGAATAAGACGTCTAAACCACTGAAATCATTATTGGTCAGAATTTGGAACCCAAGCTCTTGCTGTAAGCTTTTTAAAGTGTCGTTGACATGGTGTCCCTTGACGAATATATCGTTGGATTGGTATCGATTGGTTAACCCACGAATGATGGCGGTTCCCATGTGACCTGCTCCTAAAATTCCAATTTTCATATTAAAGCTCCTTTGTTATTTAATTTGATAACTATCGTTATTGTATCATTGTTTTTAATAAATATAGATGATTCTAGTTAGTGGGGGTGGTCATGAGCGCCGTATCAACGTCGTCATTGGTGATCGTTTGTAACGTTTTTTTGGTCGGATGGGCTTGAAAGGCGACCCGGCGGGCTTGCGCTTGGAGCATGGCCTGGTAAACATTTCGGCCCCACCGGGCGTTTCCACTCGGATGGTGTTGGTTAATAAACGCGGTGACCACCTCAGTGAAATAACTCGGGTCCTTCAGGTTTACCACTTGTTCTTGCTTAATCATGTTCAGAATGATCTGAGTTAATTCGCCCGTGGTGTAGTCTTCAAAGTGGACCCGGTTGGGAATTCGCGATCGTAGCCCAGGGTTATCATTCAAAAAGGTTTCCATTTGCTTCGTATAGCCCGCTAGAATCACGATTAAATCGGAACGATGGTTCTCCATTCCGATGATTAGTTGGTCGATCGCTTCGTGACCAAAATCAGTGGGACTGTCCGGATTGGAGAGTTGGTAAGCTTCGTCAATAAACAACACGCCTCCAAGGGCCGCTTGAATTACCTTTTTGGTTCGGTCGGCGGTGGTCCCAGTGTAATGACCAACAAGATCGGAACGATCGGTTAGGACGAGCTTATTGGCCGGGATAATGTGGTTTTGGTAGAGGATGGTAGCGAATAACTTGGCCACGGTGGTTTTTCCCGTTCCGGGATTTCCGGTGAAAATCATGTGGTTACTTAAGCCAGCGGGAACTTTTAAGCCCTGCTCCTTGCGGAGTTGATTCATCTTAGCGATGGCCACCATGTCGGTGATTTGGTGTTTAGCTTCTTCCAGACCGGTTAGGTTAGTGAGCTCGGTGAGGGCATCCTGATCGGTATCGAGGGTTTCGACGTTTAGACTTAGGTCGTCGTTTGGACTGGTTTCTTCACTTGAATCAGAGTGCTGATCACCCTTGGATTGCTTGCTGCTTTCTTCGGCATCCAGCCTCGCCAAGTCACTGAGGTCTAAGTCCGCGTACGGATCCTGTTCAAAGAGCTGGGTAGCGTGACCATAATTAGCTTGAAACTTGCTAATGTCAATGGTGGCAATTGAAGAGACCTCATCGGTTTCCACACTGACGACATCAACTAAGGGAAGTTGCTTTTGTAAGGCCGCCACTGTCACCGGTTTTTTGATGGCGAAGTAAATCGACATGGTTCGTTTCTTAAAGTTTAATTGGAAACTAAATTTGCTCCCGAGAAGTTGGTGCAACAGGTTATACAGCAAAATCAGATTGTCGGTCCAATCGGTGGTTCCGCCCGCGTCATTGGGTTCGCGTTGGTAGGCTTTAATGTTATTAATCTTAAACACTTTGGTTTCTAGATTGCGATCTAGTTTGTAATTTTCGCGGTAGAATAGCTGACCATATTCCTTTAACTCTTCAAAAGTCATGGCTACACTCCCTTTCCGTTGGCAGATTTGGTTCTAACTTGTTTATTTTATAAGTAACAATAGTAATTGTAAACAAGGAACCCCCAAAAAAACCGGATTATTTCGGGATTGCCAGGCGGAGAAGGTGCACGCACCGGGGTTGTTCGGATTTGGGGTGCCCGTCCGCCACTGCAAGCCAAACTAAAAACCACCTCCCAGCGCCGGCTGGTAAGGTGGTTTTAACGGTGGTTATTCTGTCGCTTCGTGGAGTAATTCTTGGTGGATCGCGGTCACATAGCTGGCTAAGCGGCTGGAAGCAGCAGCTTGGGAATCAGCTTTGACCCCGACGTAAAACTTAATCTTTGGTTCAGTTCCGGACGGGCGAATGGCTAACCACGTGCCGTCTGCAAACCAATACTTCAAAACGTTGGATTGGGGTAGATCAATTGGCGTTTGCTTCCCATCTTTATCAGTGCGAAGGGAGGTTTGAAAGTCTTCTCTAGCCACCACGTCGATGCCGTTAAAGGTGGTCAGCGGGTGCTCTCTGAAGTCGGTCATTAAGTTTTTCATGGTTGCTTGACCATCTAAGCCGGCAAACTCCTTGGAGATGGTCTCTTCTTCAAAGTAACCGTACTCCTGATACAGGGATTGTAACCCGTCGTACAGCGTCATTCCCTGTTGTTTGTAGAAGGCCGCTACTTCTGCCAGTAACATCGTTGATTGGATGGCATCCTTATCTCTGACAAACGGTTTAATTAGGTAGCCAAAGCTTTCTTCGAATCCAAACAGGAAGGTGTGATCGTGGTTAGTTTCAGCGGCTTGAATCTGTTCGGCAATGAATTTAAACCCGGTCAAAACGTTTTTCATCGTAACGCCGTAGTGGTTGGCAATGTCAGTAGCCAATTCGGTGGAAACGATCGATTTAACCACCATTCCATCCGCTGGCAGGTCATGAGCTGCTTGTCGGGCTTGCAGGATGTAGTTTAAGAGGACACTGGCAATTTGATTCCCGGTCATGAGTTGGTAGGTACCGTCCGGTTGGCGCACCGCTGCTCCTAGTCGGTCGGCGTCTGGATCGGTAGCGATGAGGACGTCAGCGTTTTCCCGCTGGCCCAGTTCGATTGCTAGGTCAAACGTTTGGGAAAATTCGGGATTGGGGAACGGCGTGGTGGGAAATTCGGGATCCGCAATGGTTTGAGCGACCACCACGTCGTAATTTTGAAACCCGGCATCCGAAAGCGCGCGGCGGGCAATGATTTTCCCGGTTCCATGGAGGGGAGTATAAACGAATTTGAGGTCTTTGCCTTCCGTTTGAATTAATTTATGGTTCACGTTGACGGTTTTGATTTGGTCTAGGTAAGCAACGTCAACGTCTTCACCCACAATGCTGAGTAAGCCTTTTTGCCGTAGTTCTGGTTCTTCGGCCACGGGAATTGTAAACAAATCGGTCACCTGGCGCACGTACGACGTCATTAAATCTGATTCGCGGGGAGGCATCTGGCCGCCGTCAGCTCCGTAAATTTTGTAACCATTGTATTGTTTAGGATTGTGGCTGGCCGTAATCATAATTCCGGCGTACGTATGTAAATGGCGAACTGCAAAGGATAATTCTGGAGTGGGCCGGATTTCGTCAAAGACAAAGGTTTTAATCCCGTGGGCCCCTAGGACGCGAGCTGCTTCGTGAGCAAATAACTGGGAGTTGTAGCGGGGATCAAAACTAATGACCACGCCGCGTTCCCGCTCGGTGGCAGGGAGGGTTTCCATTAATTTAGCTAAGCCTTCGGTGGCTTGGCGCACCGTATAGATGTTCATCCGGTTGGTTCCCGCTCCTAGGACCCCGCGCATTCCGGCCGTTCCAAACGACAAGGAGGTACCAAAGGCATCGGCAATGGCGGCTTCGTTACCAGCGAGCTGGGTTAGTTCGGTACGTAATTCAGCTGGCAGGTCACTGGCATGCAACCACTCGGAATAACGTTGGTTAATTTCAGTTTTGTTCATTGAGTAATCTCCTAAATAAAGCCTTTTGATGAGCATTAATTCAACCCAAATTATAGTTATTCAGCCGTTAATAGTCAATGAGAGCCGTCGTTTCAAGGACGGAGCGCTAGCCCGGGGACTAAACTAGATATGCTATAATATGGTAAACGAATCGAAGGGGGAGGAAACAATGCCGTTTTTATTTGAACCTGGTCGTTTCTATCAAAACGACGCGACCGGTCAGTTAGTGGCTGAGGTGACGTTCACCGTCACTGACGATGTGTTAGCGGTTAACCATACCTTTGTCGCTCCCAGTTTGCGGGGGCAGGGGATTGCTAGTCAATTGATGGTGGCAGTGGCTGAGTACGCCCGCGAGCACCACGATTGGATTAAACCGGTTTGTTCCTATTCACAACGGTTTTTTCAACGATCCGACCAATATCACGATTTAATAAAGGAGTAAGATACGATGGCAGTTTTAGTTGCTGGAGGAGCTGGCTACATTGGCTCACACATGGTTGATCGCCTGATCAATGAGGGTTATGACGTGGTGGTCGCTGACAACTTGTCAACGGGGCACCGGGCTGCAATTCACCCGCAAGCCCGTTTTTATGAAGGAGACACCCGAGACGCCCACTTTTTAGACAATTTATTTGCGCAAGAAGACATCGAGGCTGTGATTCACATGGATGCATTCTCGTTAGTTCCAGAATCAATGCAAAAACCGTTGAAGTATTTTGATAACAATGTAATCGGGATGATTGTGCTTTTAGAAGCCATGCAACGCGCGGGGGTCAAGTACGTGGTCTTTTCATCGACGGCGGCAACCTACGGCAATCCCGAACGGATTCCGATTCACGAAGCTGATCGCAAGGATCCGATTAATCCATACGGAGAAAGCAAGTTAATGATGGAACACATCATGAAGTGGGTGGAACAAGCCGACGGAATTCACTCCGTAGCGCTGCGCTACTTTAACGCCGCGGGCGCCAAGGCGGATGGTTCAATTGGAGAAGATCACCAACCAGAAACCCATTTAATTCCGATTGTTTTGAAGGTAGCTGCGGGGCAACAGGAAAAGTTGAAGATTTTTGGTGATGATTACGACACCCCGGATGGCACGAACGTCCGGGATTACATTCACATCTTAGATTTAGCGGATGCCCACATTTTAGCCATGGAATACCTGAAACAAGGAAATCCGAGCGAGGTCTTTAACCTTGGTTCCTCGACCGGTTTTTCGAACCGCGAGATTTTAGAGGCGGCCCGGCGGGTAACTGGCCAAACAATCCCAGCAGAAATTGCTCCCCGGCGGGGTGGTGATCCAGATACGCTCATCGCGGATAGTCACAAAGCTCGTGAGGTGCTGGGCTGGAAGCCGCAATATGATGATGTGGAAGAGATTATTAAAACCGCCTGGACGTGGAAACAAACCCATCCACACGGTTACGAAGACCGGTCCTAATGAAAGCACGAATGCAGCAATCCCAAACCTACCTGGGGGTAATCCTCGCAATTGCAGGAGCCTTAATGTGGGGGATCCAGGGTCCCGTTTCTCAGTTCTTGTATCAGGATCATAGCTTTTCCACGGAGTGGCTCATGGGCGTGAAAATGCTCGTTTCGGGCGTTTTGATTCTGCTCTTTGTCCGGTTCGGGCAGCGGCAACCAATTCTAAAGATTTGGAACCGCCACAATTGGCTAACCTTAGTTTTGTATGCGCTCTTAGGATTAACCGGGGTGCAGTATTTTTTCCTGTTAACCGTGCGAGCCAGTAATCCGGCGACCGCGACAATCATGCAAAGCTTGGGGACCGTGATGATTGTGATCTTAACGGCCCTGATTTACCACCAGTTGCCGAGTCGACCTGAGGCCAGTGCGGTGCTCGTGGCTTTAATTGGAACGTGGTTATTGGTTACCAAGGGAGATCTAACCCAGCTGGCGATTAGTCCCACGGCCTTTGGGCTTGGTCTGACCGTTGCTCTGGCGGGAGCATTACAAACGATGCTACCGGTCCGCTTGATTCAGCACAACAACACCCTGGTCGTAGTCGGCTGGGCGATGCTCATCGGGGGCGTGATTTTTAGCCTGATTCACCCCGTCTGGGTCAATCCACCCCACCTCAACGTCGGGGTGGTGCTGGGCGTCGGCTTCATCGTGATTTTCGGCACGATGCTGGCGTTTATTTGCTTTATTTCCAGTTTGCACTACATTTCACCGACCACGGCGGGACTGTTAGATACATTTGAGCCCCTATCAGCCACGCTGGGAACGGTCGTGTGCTTTAATACCAGTTTTAATGGGGCCGAAGTGATCGGAGGCTTGTTAATTCTAAGTACGGTTTTCATTTTGGCAGTCCCAACCAAGAAGCATTCTTCATAAGCAGGAGGCTTCTTTTTTTTGCGATTAATTGAACACCGTGTTGACTTAATAAGCAAAATGAGTACAATAGAATTTGATTGAAAAAGTAGGGAGGGGCGTCGATGGCAAAGCAAACGCGAAAAACCAGCACGGTGGCTGATATTCAAACGGCTCTGATTCAGCTAATTAACGAAAAGGGACTACCGAATTTGAACGTCACTGATTTGACCCGGGCCGCGGGGATCGGTCGGGGGACGTTTTATACCCATTACACCGATAAAGCGGACCTGGTTGAGCAGGTGGAAACGGATTTATTGAAACGGTTGCAGGCGGATTTAGCCCACATCATGCCGGATGCGATGAAGTGGTTGATTAGTTCGACTGCCGAACCGGCGCCCTTCATTACGGAAACGTTAAATAATTTTTATGAGAACCAGCGCCTCATTGCCGCCTTACTTAGTGAGCAGGGAGATCCGTACTTTTTGAATCGGATTAAGCAGGTGGTGTTTGCCGATTTAGATACCGCCATGGTGCAGCTGGGGGATCAATTTCAGAGTCGGAGTGATTTACCGGCTGACTATGTCAGAGAATTTATCATTGATGAAATTATGGGCGTGATCTTGTACTGGATTAAGAAACCCCAGCCAGAACAACCCGCGGAAGTGGCGCAGATCATTACCCAACTCCAACGCACGGCCCCTGCACAATTATTAAGGAAAACAAAGGAAAAAGGAGGAACCAAAGATGAATAAATTTATCAAGAAATACAGTGGGGTAGCCGTTCTCTGGCTAGTCGCCGTGGTCGCTGCCGTCCTCTTTTTGCCTAACATTGGGAACCTTGAGGCCCAAAAGGGACAGACTAAGATTCCAGCCACCATGCAAAGCCAGGTAGCTGATAACATGCAAAAACACTGGGGGCATCACATTAGTAATACCCGCCAGGTGGTGTTGGTCTATAACAATGGTGAAAAGCCACTGACCAAGGCCCAGCAACAACGAATTGACCACCAGGTGCAAAAGTTAGAAAATCACGCCCAGCACTATGGGATTAAGGGCGTGACCTCAATTACTAACACGCCTGCCGCTAAGCAGCAGTTGCTGTCAAAGGATCGAACGACAGAAATCGTGCAACTGAACGTCTCAAAACGAGACTCCGTGGAAACGATGAACCAGAAATTACAAACCGGTTCCAAGGTTAGCGGGGTGCATTCCTACGTTACCGGTGCGGACGTTTTAAACGACGACATGCGGTTATCAATGGTGTCTGGCATTAAGAAGACCGAAATCATCGCCACCATCTTTATTTTAATCGTGTTGATTCTAGTCTTCCGCTCACCAATTGTGCCGCTGATTTCGTTACTAACGGTGGGAGTTTCGTTCATTGTTTCTTTGAGCGTAGTGATGAACCTCGTGCGCTTCTTTAACTTCCCGCTCTCGAACTTTACCCAGGTATTCATGGTGGTGGTACTGTTTGGGATTGGAACGGATTACAACATCCTGCTGTACGATCAGTTTAAGGAAAACCTTGCCAACGGCATGGAGCGGATTCAAGCGACCGTGGATGCCCGAAAACAAGCTGGACGGACGATTCTTGACAGCGGGGTGTCGGTCTTAATCGGGTTTGCCGCGCTCGGATTAGCTAACTTTTCCATTTACAAATCCGGTTTTGCCGTGGCCGTTGGAGTGGTGGTACTGCTCCTTGTGCTACTAACGTTGAATCCCTTCTTTATGGCCATTTTGGGGCCGAAGATGTACTGGCCTAACAAAAACTTGGCAGAACAAAGCCAAAACAGCCGACTCTGGGGCTGGCTTTCCAGTAAAGCCGTTCAGTTTGCAGTTCCGGCAATCGTAATCGTGTTAGCAATTCTGCTGCCCCTGATTTCCTTTGGCCATGGTAATTTGAGTTATGACAGTGCGGTCGAACTCAGTAATCAGGTTCCGTCAAAACAAGGGTTGAATGTGGTGGAAAAACACTTCTCCAAGGGAACGGCGGAACCATCAACCGTGTACATTCAATCCAAGCATTCGTTGAATAATCAAGCCGATTTAATGAAGATTGATGAGGTTACGAACCAGTTGCGAAGCCGCAAGGACGTTGCGACGGTGGCCTCGGTTACCCAACCAGGTGGCCAACCAATTAAACAACTATACCTAAAGGATCAGTTACAAACGCTGACTGGAAAGATGAACCAGGCCGACCAAGGGGTCCAACAATTGCAAAACGGTGGGAACGCTCAGAGATTTAATGGAGACCAACTACGAGCAATTGGCGAATCGGCACAGGCAATTGGGCAAAAGCTACAGACCATTCAGGCGAGCGCAGGTAACCAACCGACGGGAGAGCAAGCCGTAGCGGCCATGCAACAACGCGCGACTGCGTTAGGTTCTCCTTTGAACCAAGCTCAGCTCCAGGTAATTGCGGGCGCCTTGCAACAGGCGCAGGCCGGGCAAAGTAACGTTGCAGGCCAATTAAATGGCATTGCAAGTGATACGCAACAAATTGGGAACAATGCCCAAGCCCTCGGCCAACAGCTACAAGCCCTACAGGTCCAAGCTCAACAAGCCCAGCAGGGACTCGGCCAGCTCTCAGGTGGCTTAGGCCAAGCTAACGGCTACTTAACATCAGTTCAGGGTTCTGCCGCCGGACAAACCTTCTTTATCCCAGAACAGGTCCGGCAGAGTAGTGAATTTAAGCAAGCCACGCAGAACTACCTCTCTGAAAACGAAAAGACCACCAAGATTATGGTGGTCTTGAAACAAAACCCGTCGAGTGCCAAGGCCATGAAGACGGTTAATGACATTCAGGACCAAGTTCAACAAAATCTAAAGGGCAGTAACTTAGCCCACGCCAAGGTTGCTGTGAACGGGCAGAGTGCTTTGATTTCTGATACCCAAACGATTGCCTCAGGCGACTTCTTCCGGACGTCCGTAATCATGCTGGGTGGAATCTTAATCGCACTAATCTTTGTAACACGCTCCATCTTACAGCCACTGTACATCGAAGGAACGTTACTGTTAGCATACTTTGGGGCGCTAACGTTGACCCACTGGATTAGTAGCCTCATTCTGGGGCAAACCATGTTAACCTGGAACACGCCGTTCTTTGCGTTCATCATGATCATTGCGCTCGGAGTGGATTACAGTATCTTCTTGATGCGCAAGTATCAAACCATTGCACCAACAGAGAGTCCAGCGCACCGCATTGTGGCCGCTTCGAAGTTTATTGGAGTGGTTGTGCTCTCTGCCGCCCTGATTTTAGGGGGAACTTTTGCCGCTCTGATTCCATCGGGAGTCTTAACGCTGATTCAAGTGGCGATTGCGGTTATCATCGGGCTTGTCATCCTAGTAATTATTTTGCCAGTTGTAATGGCAGCAGCCGTTAAATTGACCTACCCGGAGCAACCACAAGCTAAACCCCAGGAAACAGAATAAGGTCTAAACAAGTCACGCCAATGCGGGGCTTGTTTTTTGGTTAACTGGGGGACAACTGGACGGAAAAAAGCGTATGATAGACCTATTGGAAAAATTAAGGTTGAAGGGGAATAATCATGGAAAAACAACCGGTAGTGCAACATAAAAACATTACAAAAGGAATTTTTTGGGCGACCTTAGCCTCGGCCTTTTGGGGAATTTCGGGGACGATTCTGCAGTTTGTGTCCCAGAATGCCAACATTCCGGCGGCGTGGTTTTTATCCGTCCGGACCCTCTTTTCCGGGGTAATCTTGCTCTTTATTAGTGCCATTTTATACCGGGGCAAAATCTTCGGGGTCTTTCGGGATGTTCATTCAATCCTGCTCATCTTCGGCTATGCAATCTTTGGATTGGGAGCCAACTTACTCTCATTCTTTCTGAGTGTGCAGACGGGGAACGCGGCTTCGGCCACCATTTTGCAGTACCTCGCCCCCCTCTTTATTTTGTTAGGGGGACTAGTGTTTAAACACCGGATCCCTAGTAAGATTGACGTGCTGGTGTTTGTGATTGCCCTAGTGGGAGTTGTCCTCTCGATTACCAAGGGTGATCTTAGTCAGCTGTCAATCCCACCAGTTTCCCTCTTTTGGGGGGTAATTTCGGGGATCACGGCCGCGTGTTACGTGGTCATCCCACGGCCGTTGATGGCGCAAAACTCGCCACTGACGGTGTTAGGTTGGGGGACCTTAATTGCGGGGTTCTTCTTTAACCTCCACCAACCCGTGTGGGAAAACGTTCCGCACCTAACCACTGGGAGTGTAGTGGGAATTGCTGCCATCGTGGTCTTTGGAACGGTCTTGCCGTTTGCCTGCCTCTTGTACAGTATGCACTTTGCCAGTTCCGAAGATGTCAGCCTGGTCGATGCCGTTCAACCAGTCATGACTTTTGCCCTGAGCATTATCTTCTTGCACACGCAAATTAGTTTCATGGAAATTGTCGGGTCCGTCTTGGTGATCATTGCCATTTACATTCTGCAAAGTTACCGGCGCAAGGCAGACCAAGCCGCTGCCCGGACGGAGTAGCTGATGGGAGCACAATATCGAGTATTACGGCTGGTAGGGGTACCGGTGGTGCAAACTGCGAACGGGCAGTATGCCATTAAGCGGGATCACAACCAGCACTTTAAACTGCACGAGTGGCGAATTGGAAAGCATACCAAGGGTCATTATCAGGGTCCGGGGCAACTTTTTTTGACGGAACAACAAATGCGGGTTGCAATTGTGGCGGCGTTTGATGTATCTTTTAAAAAACGTCATCGGTATCAGCCGATGGCGCGTTTTTTAACAGACTGTGCGCCCGCTGAAGTCATTGCTGAAGCCCAAGCACAGGGAGCGCAACAACACTTAATCTAAGGGGAGAGCACATGTTTGCATGGTATCGAAAGTTAAATAACAACACGAAGGGAATTTTGTTAGCCGGTCTGGCTTCTGTTTCGTGGGGGATTGCTGGGGTGATCACCCAGTTTGTGTCGCAAAATGAATCCATCCCAGCGTCCTGGTTTTTATCGGCCCGGACGACGGGAGCGGGCCTCATTCTAATTCTGGCAAGTGCCATCATTTATCGCGGACGCATCTTTGATATTTTTAAAAGTTGGAAGTCAATTGCGATTCTAGTTTGCTACGGGTTATTTGGATTAGCAGCCAACATGGGGAGCTTTTACGTTAGTATTCAAACCGGGAACGCAGCTGCGACCACGATTTTGCAATATCTAGCGCCACTGTTCATTGTCATTGGGGCTTTCATCTTTGAACACCGCAAACCGGTGAAGATGGATTTAGTTATTTTCGTGATTGCCATTGTGGGAGTGGTGCTCTCGATTACCAAGGGTGATTTGAGTCAATTATCCATTCCCTTAGATTCGTTTCTATGGGGGTTGGTAACGGGGGTCACGGCCGCTTTGTACGTGGTGCTTCCCCGGCCGCTTGGAAAAACCAACCCACCGATCGTGGTAATGGGTTGGGGAACGTTGATTGCCAGTTTGGCCTTTAACTTGAACCACCCAGTGTGGCGGGACGTCCCACCGTTGAGCACGGGGGCAATCCTGGGAGTGTTAGGGATTATCTTCTTTGGGACGTTGTTAACGTTCTCAACTTTGATTTACGCATCCCGCTTTACTTCATCTGAAAACATTAGTTTGATGGATGCCCTCCAACCGGTTTCCACGTTCATTTTAAGTGTCATCTTCTTTAAGGAGTCACTGAGCTTGGCAGAAGTAATTGGTGCCATCATGGTCATTATTGCCATTTACCTGTTGCAGTATACGCAACGAAATAATCACCTGCTTGATAGTTAATTAAAACCCGCTTTTCGGTAGGAAAGCGGGTTTTAATTTGGGTGCCAATCCGGATTAATTGACGGGTAACCGGAGGGACCATTTATCAGCTGGATTGGTAACAATTGAATTTAATGTAAGTTACTAACGTTCATTTAAAATTCCGGCTGAGTTCGGTATAATAAATGGTATTCTGAATTTTTAGCACGCGGAAGGAAGCGAATAGTTTGAAGAGCAAGCAGCACGGAGTTTCCCTAATGGGCTTAATCATGCTGGTCATCAGTGCCTCCATTGGCGCGGGAATTTATAATGCTAGCGAACAACTGGCAATGGTATCTACTCCAGGACCGGCGCTCGTGGCCTGGTTGATTACCGGAATTGGGATTTTAGGACTCACGTTGAGTTTTAAGTCCCTTAGTGAAACTCATCCGGAGCTAAACGGGATGGTGGAATACGCCCAAACTGGCTTTGGCAACTTCGCCGGCTTTTTATCCGGGTGGGGATACTGGTTATCCTCCTGGGTCGGTAGTGTCGCCTTTGCGACGATGATGATGTCTGCGGTGGGGTATTTTCTGCCGAGTTTTCGCAGTGGGAACTCCCCGATTGCCGTTCTGACCGCCTCGGTCATTTCCTGGCTGTTAACCTTACTGGTGATTAACGGGATTGAGTTGGCCGCCTCGATTAACGTTATTATCACGGTGTTAAAACTAATCCCCCTAGTAGCGTTCATTTTGCTTGGGATTGTTTTATTTAAAGCCAACGTGTTCACCGCCCACTTCTGGGCTAACTTCACGAGTAATTTTCAGTACTACCAGGCAACGCCGAAGGGCATCTTTGCCCAGATGAAGGGCTGTATCATTACGATGATGTGGGTGTTTGTCGGGATCGAAGGAGCCACCATGATGACGGACCGGGCCCAAAAGCGGTCGGATGCTAGTAAGGCCACCATTATCGGGTTTCTGGCGCTCTTAACCATCAACGTGGTTATTTCGATGTTGCCCTATGGTTATCTGACCCAAGCGCAGCTAGCGCACGTCAGTAATCCGGCGCTCACCTACGTTGTGCAAGATATGATTGGCCCCGTTGGGGGAGCGTTAGTTAGCATTTCATTGATTATCACGATCACAGGGGCCTGGCTCTCCTGGACGATGCTACCCGTAGAAGCAACCACGCAGATGGCCGAGAAGGGGTTGTTGCCCCGGTGGTTTGGACATTTAAACCGACGCCAATCACCGTCGCACTCCCTGTGGATGACCCAAATTTTGCTGCAGTTGTTTTTGATCTCCCTCTTGTTTTCTAGTCAAGCTTATAACTTTGCGATTTCCCTCTGTACGGCTGCGATTGTGGTGTGTTATTCCCTAGTTGCGGCTTACCAAATCAAGGTCGGGTGGCACCGGCATTCGTTTGGCTTAATCTTGCCAGGGATTTTGGCTCTTGCCTTTGAACTCGTCGGCATTTCCTTTGCCGGGCTGCAGTACGTGTGGTTGTGTACCATTGCGTACGTGTTAGGCTTTGTGTTCTACATTCGCGCAGCGCACGAACAACACCGGCGGCTTACCCGCCTGGAAATTGGACTGATGATTCTGATTACGCTCGCAGCCGTTGCTGCCGTTATTGCCATCAGTACCGGGAAGCTGGCCCTCAGTTAAGCCTTTAGGCCAGGTGATTAACCCAGCAAATAAGTAAACATGTAAAAAATCCTGCTAACTTACTGGTTAGCAGGATTTTTTTAGGTTATTGAGCGGAACGGTGAAAGCCCGGTAGGGTCAACATCGTGATAAAACTAATCAGGTAGAGGATCGAGAGGAACAACATAACGATAAGTAAGTTGAAGTGCTCCATTAACAAGCCAATGACGAGGGATGACATGCCGCCCACGGCACGACCCACGCCGACGATGATGTTGTTAGCACTCGAACGAACGGACGTAGGATACAGTTGACTAACGACGGCTCCATAACCACCGTACATTCCGTTGGAAAAGAATCCAACGACGGCCCCGATCACCAGTAAGAGGCCGGTCGAGTGCGCGAGGGCAATGCTATATACTAGAACCGCTGAGGCCAGTAAAAAGATTCCAAAGGCTAATCGAGGTCCAAGCCAATCCAGGATGGTCCCGAAGGTTAACATGCCGACGCTCATTCCGCCGATGGTGGCAAGCATCCACAGCGAGGACCCGGCCACGTTTAAATGGCTTTGTTTTTGAACGATGGTGGGCAACCAGTTCATGAGGCCAAAGTAGCCGGCAATCTGAACCGTGGTCATAATCATGAGTCCAATCGTCGTCCAGGCCACCCGGGCGTTTGCAAACATGTACCGGCGAATGGCTGCAAACGGTGGCAGTTTTTCTCGTTGTCGCGCTGCGACAAACGTGGGTGATTCTTTTAAGTGACGGCGGACGAGGAAAACGAGGGCGATGGGGAGCAGGCCAAACAGGTAAAGGGCGTGCCACCCGAGGCTAGGAATCACTAAGGCTGCCAGGATGGCCGCGGCTACGGCTCCCAGTTGACCACCGATTGCGGCAATGGACGACAATTTCCCGAGGTTGCGGTTAGGAAAGGCCTCCGCAATGAGGGTGATTCCAATGCCATATTCACCACCAGCCCCAATTCCAGCTAGCAAGCGAAATAGGTAAATCCAGTAGATGTTCGTAGCAATGCTCATGAGCGCGGTGGCAAGCGCAAAAACAAAGATGGTGTGGGTAAACACCCGAACGCGACCGTACCGATCGCCTAGCATTCCAAAGAGAATGGCACCGATGAGCATCCCCCAGTTGGTAATGGTTCCAATCAAGCCGGCCGCGCCGGGGGAGACGTGCAGGGTGGTAATGATGGAACTGAGGGTAAACGAAAGAAACAGCACGTCCATGTTTTCGAGCCCAAACCCAGAACTAGCGGAAAACAGAACTAGTTTTTGGTTGGCCGTTATCGGGACCTGCTGTTTAGATGCTTTTGCCATGTTGATTCCTCCAAATGGGGGTTCACGGACCCCGTTTATTTGTTGCTTTAATCAGTGTGCCATAAAGACTTCGTTTGTACAATCTTCGTTTTTATATTATAATGCGAGAAATTAATTAAATGGTTCAGAGAAGCCAGATTAAAGCACAAGTTAATTAACCAGCGATTAGTGGGCCTTCTCGACCGTAGAGAAGGTCTTTTTTTGGCTTCTTTTGAACCCGAACCCCGGGAGGTACCAATGACAGATTCACAAGCGACGCACCCACTAATGATTGCCTTAGATTTTCAAACTAAGGAAGCAGTGCAGGCTTTCTTAGCGCAGTTTCCCGATCCAGCCCACCTGACGGTTAAAATTGGCATGGAGCTGTTTGACCGTTACGGTCCTGCGATTGTCAAAGAAATTCAAGCCAGGGGCTGTGCCATTTTTCTAGACCTAAAACTGTTTGACATTCCTAATACCGTCGAACGGGCGCTGACCCAACTCGGGGAACTCGGGGTGCAGTACGTGACGGTGCATACCCTCGGGGGCTCGGCCATGTTACAAGCAGCTCAGCGGGGCTTAGTTGCTGGTGCTAAGCGCGCTCACGTCGCGGTTCCCCATTTGTTAGGGGTGACGGAGCTAACCTCGATTTCGCCAGTTGGACTACGGGACGAACAAAACTGTCGACTGACCATGACGGAGCAGGTGGTGGCCCTTGCAAAGCTTGCCCAGCAGTCGGACTGTGATGGGGTGATTACCTCGGCGCTTGAATTACCAGCACTAGTTGCCGCTGTCGGTCCCGAGTTTGAATACGTGGTGCCGGGGATTCGGTTAGCTAGTGATGCGGCCGGAGACCAGCAACGGGTTGCAACGCCCCAAACTGCCCGGCAAGCCGGGGCCACGGCAATTGTGGTTGGTCGACCCATCAATCAGAGTAAGACGCCGGTGTCGGCATACGCACAGTATCAAACCGCTTGGAACGCCTAAAAGGAGCAGATAAATGATGGAAAAACTTGAAACACAAATTTTGACACAGATGGTCGCCGATGGAATTGTGCAACTCAATGCCAAACAACCCTTTCAGTTTGCCAGTGGGATTCAGTCCCCCATCTATACGGACCTGCGCTTAACGATTTCGTATCCAGAATTGCGCACGAACTTAGCCACGGCGTTAGCAAAGTTGATTCAAACTCAGTATCCGAACGTAACGGTGATTGGTGGGGTGGCAACGGCTGGAATTCCCCACGCCGCCTTGGTGGCGAATGCGTTGAACTTACCGATGGTCTACGTCCGTTCCAAACCAAAAGATCACGGGACGGGGAAGCAGATTGAAGGCCGGCTGACTAAGCAGGATCAGGTCGTGTTAATTGATGATTTGATTTCAACTGGTGGCAGTGTGTTGCAAGCGGCGCAAGCAGTGCAACGAGCTGGTGATCACGTTGCGGGAGTAGTTTCAATCTTTTCTTACGGCTTTCCCGACGCGGAAGAGAACTTTAAAGCGGCTGGGGTGCCCTTTACGCCCCTGCTGACCTATGCCCAACTGATTCAACAGTTGCGAGCCCAACAAGTCATCACTCCAGAGCAATATCAGCGCTTCAATCAGTGGCATCATGATCCTTGGAATTGGATCCAGGGCTAGTTACCTCCTAAATTCACTTAACTTTTGTAAAGGATTCGTAATACAGGCGAATCCTTTTTTATGCTAGAATGTAGGCTACAACCTAACCAAAAAATAAACCTACAATTAACGATTTGATATACGAAAGGACCTATAGCATGGAGAGATACACGAAAGCCCATAACAGAATGGCTCTAGCAACGGGAGAAACAAAAACTAGAGCAAAGCTGACGAAGTCTAAGCACGGTTGGCTAAAGATTGCCATGGGCTTGACCTTTGCCTCAACTTCAATGTTTGCGGTTACGCATCAAGTTCACGCTGAAGTACAAACAACGGTCCAAGCAAGTGTTCCAGCTGACCAAACAACGAGCGCCACTGCTGATCAGACGGCTACTCCAGTTGCCAACGCGGAAAAGGCCCCAGTAACGAATGCTGATGCGCCAGCATCGTCAGCTGCCAGTGACCAGTCAACTACTGCCACTGATGCACCAGCTGATCAGACGGCTACAACTCCGCAAACTGATCAAGGAGAAGCAAAAGCATCTGATCAAACTACCCAGACGCAGTCGGACCAAACCACGGCAGACACTAAGGCCACTTCTGACAAGACGCAAACGGACACCACGGCTGACCAACCAGCTGCTACCAGTAGTAAAACTGATGCGGATGCAACGACTACTAAGCAAGCTGCTCCGGCGGATGCTACTAGTCAGCCAAGTGCGGATGCAAAGACCACTACTGATGACACCACGAAGGTTAAGGATCAAGCAGCCACGGATTCTAAAACGAGTACAGATGCCGTAGCCAGTCAAAAGACGGATGCGACTCCTGATTCTGCTCAGGCGGACACAACTGCAACCAAGCAAACCGATGCCACTAAGCAGGATGCTTCAGACACCAAGGTAGCAACTGACCAAAGTACGACTGACCAGACGGCTACTAAGACTACGGATGCTAACAAAACGACCACTGCTGCAGATGAGCACCAAGCACCTACCACTCCAACTTCTGAAGTGAAGAGTGCTACTCCAACGGTGCGGTTAGCAGTGCAAACTCCTGCTAACCTGAACTTGGCAACGGCTAACATGACGCCACAAACGGGAACGTACACCGCTTCAGGGACGCAAAACGTCCGGGATGGTGCTAGTTTGTCCGCTGGAATTACGGGTCAACTCCAAAGTGGTGACAGCATTAACTACGATGGAAAAGTTCAAGCCGACGGTTACACGTGGTTACACTATTACAACTATGAAAACAAAGACCGCTGGGTGGCTCAGTTAGCCAGTGCGACGACGAGTCACCAACAATTCATTGAATCTCTGTCTGCTGGAGCCATTGAAACTTGGAAGAAGTACGGTGTTTTACCAAGTATTTCGATTGCCCAAGCCATTGTTGAAAGTGCCTGGGGGCAAGCAGCACCTGGGAATAACTTATTCGGAATTAAAGGTTCCTACAATGGTCAATCAGTGACTGTGCAAACCCAAGAATGGGTCAACGGTCGCTACATTACCATCTATGATAAGTTCCGGGCTTACCCAAGTTTTGCGGAAAGTATTCAAGACCACGGGGCCTTCTTATACCAAAACTCACGGTACGCCAACTTATTAGGGAACCGGGATTACGCCCAAACTGCTTGGATGCTCCAAAACGATGGGTATGCAACTTCACCAACTTACGCCAACACGTTGATTAGCGTCATCCAATCCAACAACTTGAGTCGGTTTGACCAAAACTTGGATAACCCGGGTGTTCCTAATAACTCAGATAATAATTCTACGAACGTGGTACAAGCCAACGGAACGTGGACCTTTAGTTCGGACGTAAACGTGCGGACGGCGCCCAGCCTGTCAGCTAGTGTGACCGGGGCTAAGTACACCGGTCAACAAATTACCTACGATGGGCTAGCTGATAACGATGGTTACACGTGGATGCGGTTTAAGGATAGTAATGGGGCTTACCGCTATGCAGCCCAAATCGGTGCTAATGCCGATGTGCCGGCACCAACGCCAACTCCTGATCAAGGTTCAACCAACCAAACTTCCGGTGTTTACACCGTTAGTGGTTGGCAAAACGTTCGTAACGGGGCTAGTTTGAGTGCCGGGATTACCGGTCAACTGCAAGATGGCGACACCATTTACTACGATGGCACTCGGGATGCCGATGGCTACCAGTGGTTACACTACAAGAATTACGCGGGCCAAGACCGGTGGTTAGCAAACCTGAACAACGGGGGGCAAACCACGCCGGCTCCTGACCAAAACCACAATGACCAAGCAACGAACAACGAAGTTGGAGTTTACACGGTCAATGGTTGGCAAAACGTTCGTAACGGAGCTAGTTTAGGTGCCGGAGTCACTGGTCAGTTGCAAAACGGGGATACCATTTACTACGATGGCACCCGGGATGCTGACGGTTACAAGTGGTTACACTACACGAACTATGCTGGTCAAGATCGCTGGGTTGCAGATTTGAACAATGGTGGTCAAAGTACCCCCGCTCCAGCCCCAGATCAAGGGAACCAAACGAGTAACCGTGAAACAGGCGCTTACACAGTGAACGGTTGGCAAAACGTCCGTACCGGATCAAGTTTGAGTGCCGGGGTCACTGGTCAACTCCAAAATGGTGATACGATTTACTATGACGAAACTCGGGAAGCCGATGGTTACAAGTGGTTACACTACACGAACTATGCCGGTCAAGATCGCTGGGTTGCAGACTTGAACAATGGGGGGCAAAGCACCCCTGCTCCAGCCCCAAGCAACGAAGCAACGGTGAGTGGTAGTTACACAATTAACGGTTGGCAAAACGTCCGCAACGACGCGAGCTTGAGTGCTGGGGTCACCGGACAACTGCAAAACGGCGACACGATTTACTACGACCGGACTCGGGATGTTGACGGTTACAAGTGGTTACACTACACGAACTACGCTGGTCAGGACCGCTGGGTGGCTCAGTTGGATTTTGCCCAAGTTCCAAACGTTAACTTGGAAGTGACTTCGAACCTGAGTCAACGAGCACTCCAAATTGCAAGTGCCCAAGCGGGGCGGCCATATGCTTACGGTGGAGCTACGCCACAAACTGGCTTTGATTGTTCTGGTTTAATCTATTATGCTTACCAACAAGCAGGGAAGACGTTACCACGGACAGCCGCTGCTCAATATGGTGCTACGCAACCAATTAGTAAGAGTCAGGCCCAAGCCGGGGACTTAGTGTTCTTTGATGATGGTGGGATTTACCACAACGGAATCTACCTTGGGAATGGTCGGATGTTAGATGCTCAAAACAATGGGGTAATCTACAATGACCTGCTGGCCTACTTCTCAGGCAACGTTTACTTTGGTCGAATTTACTAAGCAACTTCATGAATAAAAATCACGGATTATCTACTTGATAATCCGTGATTTTTAGTTAGGGCGCAGGTAAGGTATAATTTAAACTGACGTTATGACCGCATTTAAGAAAGGTATGGCATGAAAAGCCCCAAATATTACGTTGAAATCCCCACTCAGGTGGTGCAGGAACTAAAGGCAACTGCTGGTGAGAAGTTTGCGTTGCAACTTGATAAAAACGGGATGCAGTTAGAAAAGCAGGACGTTAAACGGGCCTCATTGTGGGACGTTTCGTACTGGTGGAACATCATTCCGGCCGTGGTAATGGCACTGTTATTCTTTGCCTACTGTGCGGAAAAGGGACAAAAGTTAATTCCTTTGACCGGGAGTTTTTCGATTGCGACGGGGACGATTGTATTAGGCACGATGATGGGCTCCCTCTTGTTTACCATTTTTTTCGTAAAAACGCGCAATGATTCGGTTAATTCGGTCTATCGCAACATTTACTGGCGGAATTTGCCCACCATTGTCATCGCCGTCTCGCTAATCTTACTGGGGTCATTACTGGGGATCTTTTGGATTTTTGCCCGGGTGTTTTACGGGGCGGCCTTTGACCAGTACACGGCCGCGTTGATCCTGTTGATGTTTGGACTGATCATTAACACGATTATGATTAACGTGGCGGATAACATTACGCCGACCGTGCTGGTAGACTTGTTAATTCTCACGATCATCGGCGGTCTCTTAATTTCAATGCTGGCCAACGGGAATAAGCAGTGGTGGAAACATAACATTAGTTTTTTAGGGACGGCCAAGGCCATTGATAGCTGGCAGTTTAATCTAACCTTCATCTTCTCTGCACTTTTGATGCTGGCCCTCGTGGATTATTTGTTTGTTTCAATTAAACCCCTCCATCGGCCGAAGCTACCAACCTTCATCTTGCGGAGCTTGTTAACGTTATTGGCACTTGAAGCCCTGGGGGTCGGAGTAATTGCGAATAACCGGCAGATTCCCTGGATGCACTACTGGCATGATCGGTTTGCCTGGGCCATGGCGGGGACCATCATTATTTTAATTGGAGGGATCAAGTGGCTATGGCCCGGGATTCCCAAGCGGTTCGTTTGGAATTCGTACCTGATGGGGAGTTTGATAATTATCGTGAGCATTCTGTTTCGCGTGGTCCACTATTTCTCGTTGACGGCGTTTGAAATTTTTGCTTCTGCGCTCGCCTTTTCGTGGATTGTGATGCTGTTTCAGTATCTGCTGGATGAAGTGAACCAACAAACCCAACAGGTGACCGTGCAGTTACAGTTGCAGAAACCAAATAAGTGAAATTTAATTCGGACCCGCCTATAATGAAAGTGGAGGTGCTGATAATGAAATTAAACTTAGATTCAACCATTACCCTAAACAACGGAATTGAAATGCCCTTACTGGGATTAGGAGTTTGGAAGAGTGATAACCAAACTGCTACTCAATCAGTAAAGTGGGCCTTGGCAAATGGCTACCGGGCTATTGATACGGCCAAGCAATACGGGAACGAAGCCGGAGTTGGTGAAGGACTCAAGCAGGGTCTTGCTGACAATGGTTTAAGCCGGGAAGACGTCTTTTTGACCACCAAGATCTTTAATGGTGACCAGGGTTACGAAAGCACCCTGAAAGCCTTTGAAGGCCAATTAGAACGGCTTCAAACTAGTTACGTTGATTTACTGTTGATTCACTGGCCAGTGAACGGCAAGTACAATGAAACTTGGAAAGCCATGGAAAAACTGTACCACGAGGGTAAGGTTCGTTCGATTGGGGTTTCAAACTTTAACCTCGACCGGTTGTCAGACTTAATGGAACACGCTTCGGTTAAGCCTGTTTTGAACCAGATGGAATTTAATCCAGTAGAACAAGAAAAAGACATTAAGGACTACTGTGATCGGCACCACATCTGGATTGAAGCTTGGTCTCCACTCGGACATGGGGAAGCATTGAACAACCCAGCCGTTAAGGAAATTGCTGCTAAATACAACAAATCAACCGCCCAAGTAATCTTGCGGTGGGAATTACAACGCGAATTAATCACGATTCCAAAGTCTACTCACGAAGAATACATCAAGCAAAATGCCGACCTGTATGACTTCGAATTGAGTGATGCGGACGTGGCTTTAATCAATAGTTTAGACGTTGATCAACGTTCACTCTGGTATGGGGCTTTCAGTTGGAATGGTAACCCAGCCGGAATTGTAGATGCCGTTGATGAATGGGATCACTAAACCACGATTAACAAGGGACTCGACTTTAGTCGGGTCCTTTTTTTATTTAATCATTTCTTAAACTTTGCTATACTAAGAATAATTAAAATTTATGGAGGTTTCTATGATTTCAGATGTACTGAGTAAGGCTTACACCACGGTGAAGCACAACTTCTGGACCTTGCTGGCAATGGTGTTACCGGCTCTGTTAGTTTCGTTTATCGGTGGCGGCTTATCGTCAGCGGTCAGTAGTTTTAATTCTGTGACGAACGTGGACACGATGAACGGGCTTCTAACCGCTACCCCAGTTGATTTTGGTGGTTCCTTTCTAGTAACGTTAATTGTGGAAGTGATTTCTTTCCTGTTAATGCTATCCTTTGAATTAGGGTTGATCGTGAGCTTACAATCCGGTCACTTTAAGTTTAAAAATGCCTTTGTGGTGTTTCACGGCTTAACGTGGCTAGTAATGCTCGGGATTTACGTGGTGTTTGCTGCCATCATGACGCTGTTAAGCCTGTTCTTCCTCATGGTCGTAATTGGGTTTGCAATCGCAGCTAATCAAAGTGTCTTTTTTGGCGTACTAGCATTTGTAGTCGCCGTAATCGGAGTGGTCGTGATTGCCTACGTAATGTTAGGGCTCCGGTACGTGTTCTTTACGTACTTCGTGGCTAAAGAACAGGATGACATGAGCTTCTTTGCGGCCTTTGTCACTAACTGGAAGATGATGAAGGGGCACCGGTGGCAATTATTAGGCTTGATCCTAATGCAAGTGCTCATTGCTTTAGTCATTGCCTTAGTAGTTGGGATTATCGCTGCGTTGATCTTCGTCATTCTCGGAGTCATTGGTAATCCGGGCTTACGGTTAGTGGTTGCTGCCATCCTAGTCATCATTGCAGTCGTTCTTTTTATTGCTGTGTACCTGTTCTACGGGCTATGGTGTTCAATGGCGCACGTTCAATTTTTCTTGAAACTACGTGATCAAGACGCAGTGACGGATGCAGCCGAATAATTTTTCCGGGAAATGCCGTGGAATATGGTAGAATGAAACTGTTTCAATTAATCTTAGATGAACTAATGGAGTGGTGAAGATGGCTGAACAAGCAAATAAAGATCAAATTTTAGCAGAAATCAAGGATATCGTGGTGGATCAAACGGATATTGATCCCGAAAAAATCACGTTAGACGCTAACTTCAAAGATAACTTGGACTTAGATAGTTTGGATATCTTTGAAATCGTGGATGCCTTAGAAGACAAGTACGACATCGAAATTGATGGCGACGAAGGCATGGAAACGGTTCAAGATTTAGTTGATTACGTAGCTAAGCAACTAGACGAACAAAAATAAGCTGGTAGGAGGCGGTTCGTGTGTTGAAATTCAAAACCGGACGGCTCACCGACTTACAATATCAACCGTATTATCGTCAGTTTCACATCGAGGATAACCAACGCCGGCAAAAAGACGTCGTTGCGCGCATTTTATTGGCCAAGCTGATGGAGTTGCCGGACGACGCCTTGTTAGCGGATGCGGAATTTACGACGATTGCGAATGGAAAGCCGTTGTTTGCGAAGCGAACGACGGCTTTTAACGTTTCGCATTCAGCGGATTTGGTCCTGGTGGCTATTTCTGACCGGCCGTTGGGGGTTGATGTGGAAAAGGTGAAGCCCATCCACTTAAACCGGTTAAAGCGGGCGTTTACGGTCGCAGAGTTAGCTTACTTAGAACAGCTGCCACCGGCGCGCCAGTCGCTGACCATGTTACGGCTGTGGACCGTGAAGGAAGCAGTTCTGAAGGAAACCGGGGCCGGCTTGCCGGGAAAACCCCGGACGGTGATTGTCAACGTCCCTCGGATGGACGTCGCCGAGCAACACGGACAGAAGTTTACGATCAATTTCCTCGCGATTCACGAAGATTACCTGGGCACGGTGGCCCAAAAAGAGGAATAAGACCAGTGGAGGTTCGGACCAGTTAAACAGCACGGAATGAATTCATTCCGTGCTGTTTTTTTGTAGGAAGGATCCGGGGATTAACGTGAGTGGCAATTAACTTTAAATAACATTAATTATTAGGTGGTGGGCAGCGTAATTAATGGTATGATAACAAGTAATCTCGGTTAGTAATCCACTGGTTGGAAGGACCTGGAACCGTGTCCAGATGGTCCAGTCAGAACAACCCACAAGGAGAAGCTGTCATGAACGTGTATTGGAAAAACTCCACCTTCCGGGCCTTAGCCAATTCGAGCTTTTTGAGTGCGATTGGTTCGACGTTGTTTAACTTGGTCTTTCTGGTGTATGCGCAAACGTTACCGTTTAAAACGCTGGCCGTCTCCATTGTTTCGTTTGCTAATCTGGTTCCCACTTTTTTCATGATTTTTAACGGGTACTGGGCAGACCACACGAATCCTAGGCATCGGTTTCGCTATGTGATTGGCTTACGCGGAATCCAGGGTTGTTTATACCTGGGAATTGCGGGTTTATTGCAGGAGCCTGGCACCATGGGGCTGTTTGCGGGGTTAGTGGCGCTTAACGTTATTTCTGATTTACTGGCAGACTATACCATTAATCTCATCATGCACTATGAAAAAATGATCCTGCACGGTCAAACCGAACGCCAGTCCGCACTCGGATTTTCCGCTGGGATGCGGAACATCATCTCGATGGTGTTTCAAGCCGCGGGAGCTAGCTTGATTGTCCTGCTCCACAATAATTTTTCCCTGTTTGCGGTAATCAACGCGCTGTCCTTTTTGCTGGCGGGGCTGGTTTTAGTTCATGACCGCCGGTTATTTCGGCATTTGGATCGCAAAGCCGCGAGCACTCAAGCTGATCAGAATCAAAAAGAGGGGATGCTGGTTAGTTTAGGGCAGTCCTTTCGGACGATCTATGCGAACCACCCGTTATTCATCATGTTACTGCTGGCCCTGGCTTGTAATTCGTTGGGGGCTTCATTAGAGGGGTTAACCGCAGTTTTATTGGCCAACGTGCGGACTCTGTGGCTGGGAAACTTTGCGACCACGGTCGCAGCCGTTAGTATCGTTGGTTCGTTATCAATTACCATTGCAGCGCTGTGGACCAACGACGGGTTACAACGGTTCTCACTTCCAAGTTTGACGGCCGTTAGCATGACGTTTTTAGTGCTGTTCGCGGTTAACATGGTTTGGTGGCAAAGTCCGCTGGTGATGCTAGTGACGATGGCGATTGCTAGTTATCCAATTGGAAAAATTAATCCCCGGGTGCAGAGTGAGATCTTCACCCTAACCGATGCCCAGCATCTCACGGCGACCATGTCGGTAATTTCAACCGTCGTGTTGCTGGGGGCGCCGCTCGGCAATGTGATCTTTTTGGGGATTGCCAACCTCTTTAATCCGCAGGTGGCTTGGATTACATTTGGTGGCGCGGCCGTGGTAGTAACCATGGGGGCTTTTCTGTGCGTGTGGCAGTGGCCCCAGCTGGTGGCTAACCAAGCCCAGCGAGTTAATAAAGAACCTGATTAAAAAAAGCCGGTCTCAAATTCGTGAATTTGAGACCAGCTTTGGTAGTTTAATTAGCGCCGGTGGGTTTGTTCCCGGTCGGGGCCTACCGAATACCATTCGATGGGAACCTGAACGAGTTTTTCAACCGTCGTAATGTAGTTTTGGGCGTTTGCTGGGAGTTGATCAAAGGTGGTGCAGCCCGTGGTACTTTCGTTCCAGCCGGGCAATTCCTGGTAGACCGGTTCGCAGTTATCTAATTCAGTAAGATTAGCGGGGTAGTAATCGATGATTTCCCCGTTGAGCCGGTAGCCCGTGCAGACCTTAATGACGTCTAGTTCGTCTAAGACATCCACACAGTTCATGGCGAGGGCAGTTAAACCAGAAACCCGGGCTGCATGCCGCAGGGCAACTGTATCTAGCCAGCCAATCCGCCGGGGCCGTTTTGTGACCGTCCCGTATTCATGGGCGGTGTCTCTAATGTGATCCCCAATTTGATCTAAAAGTTCGGTTGGGAATGGACCTTCACCAACCCGCGAAGTGTAAGCCTTGCAAACCCCAATCACATCAGTGATCGTGGTTGGACCAAGTCCCGCACCGACGGCGGCGCCTCCGGCAACCGGATTGGAAGAAGTTACGTAGGGATAAGTTCCGTGATCAATGTCTAACATGATCCCCTGAGCACCTTCAAAGAGTAATTGTTCTCCTTGTTGTAAGGCGTGATTCAGTAACACCGAGGTATCGGTCACGTAGGGTTGCATGCGGGCCCCGTACGCTAGGTATTCGGCATAGATCGTGTCGAAGTCCAGCGGTGCAACCCCGTACAGCTTCGTCAGTAATTCGTTTTTTTGCCGCAACGTTTCTTGCAGTTCCCGTTTGAGCGTGACTGGGTCAATCAAATCGGCGACCCGAATCCCGACCCGGGCAATTTTATCCATGTAGGCGGGTCCAATCCCCTTGTGGGTGGTTCCGATTTTATTCGTTCGTTGGGCTTCGCTTAATTCGTCAAACAGAATGTGGTACGGCATAATGATCTGCGCCCGCGAAGAAATGCGCAGGTTGTCAGTCGGAACGCCGTTTTCAGTGAGATAGTCAATTTCTTGAAAGAGCGATTGGGGGTTTAAAACGACCCCGTTTCCAATCACCGCCATTTTATCGGCGTAAAAAATCCCCGAGGGGAGCAATTGCAAGCTAAACTTGTGACCGTTGAACACAATCGTGTGACCGGCGTTATCGCCCCCTTGGTACCGAGCGATAGCATCGGAATCCTTACTAAGATAATCGACGATTTTACCCTTACCTTCATCGCCCCATTGACTACCAACAACTACTGTGACTGACATATAAGCACCTCGTTCATTTTTTTTACCAGTAGCAAGTTTACCAATCTTAACCGGTTAAATCAAGAACTTAACTGATTTTTACGTACTTAAAGTTCGGCTTTTATTTACACGACTGGTAGCGCAGGTGTAGCTGCGGGGCTCTCGTCAGGACTAGTTAGCTGGCTGGACCAACGCGGCTTGAAACTTCGTCTTGAAATCTGGATCCAGGTGCAGGGCGTCGGTGAGATAGTGATCAAAGGAGCCGTAGTGATTGTCAATCGTTGCAAAGGCGTGGGCCAAATAGGCTTGGTCGACGTTTAAAGCGACTTTAAGAACGGCGATTTGCTGGTCAGGAAGTTTACCCGTGAGAGCCGTTAAAATGGCTTCGTTAGCGTCCTTACGCAGTTCGTTGGTTTTGAGGTAGTCGGCATAAATTTGCTGCTCAGAGGCCCCGACTAACTTTAAAATCAAGGCGGCCCCAAACCCAGTGCGATCTTTGCCGGCAAAGCAGTGAAACAGAACCGGCTCGTTGAGGCTGAGAATCTGAGTTAAAAACGTGTGGTAGCCTCGTTGGGCGGACGGACTGAGCACTAGTTGTTCGTAAGTCTGCAACATTGACTGGGTAATGTTGTCAGCGTGGAGGAGCATGTCTTCCAGTGACGCACTACTAGTGGTGGCAGAGGCAAGGATGTCCAGGTTTTCGTTGGTAACGCCCGGCAGTTGGGTATCGGGACTAGCCTGAATTTCTTGGTGACTGCGAAAATCAAAGATGTGGCGCAGGTGACAGTCCTTAGTTAAAAAAGCGACGTCCGAGTCTGTCAGATCAACGAGTTGACCACTCCGAAATAATCGGCCGGAGCGGAGGGTTCCACCGGGAACGTTGATGCCCCCGAGATCTCTGAAGTTAACGATTTTACTGGTTGGCATGTTGTTTTTGCTCCTTTTGCTTGGTCTTTAATTACTAGTATACCAGGTAATTTAGGGGTCGGGGCAACTGGTAAGCACCCCGGACGGAAATTGACAAATGGTTAGAAATCGTTAGAATTGAGGTATTTAAAAGTGGAGGATGGAACAATGATTGAGCGGTATACCCGGGCACCAATGAAGCAAATTTGGAGCATGCAGAATCAGTATCAATCGTGGTTAGACGTTGAGATTGCGATTGACGAGGCCTGGAACAAACTAGGCTTAATTCCGGATGCGGACCTCGCTGCGATTCAGCAAAAGGCCAAGTTTGATCCAGACGAAATTGCCCGCCTGGAAGCAATTACGCACCATGATGTGGTGGCCTTTACCCGCGACGTGTCGGAATCGTTAGGACCAGAAAAACGTTGGATTCACTACGGCGTTACCAGTACGGACGTGGTGGATACCGCGCAGGGACTCCGGTTAAAAGAGGCAGATGCCGTGTTACGCGAGGATCTGAATACCCTGTTAGCCACCATTAAAGCGCAGGCGCTGAAGTACAAAAATACGGTAATGATGGGCCGAACCCACGGAGTTCAAGCAGAACCTACTACCTTCGGACTCAAACTCGCTCGGTGGTATTCGGAACTCAAGCGTGACATTGACCGGTTTAACCACTCCGCTGCTGGAGTCGAAGCTGGAAAAATTTCGGGGGCCGTGGGGACCTTTGCGAACATTGATCCAGCGGTGGAAGAGTATGTTTGTCACAAACTGGGATTACGTGCCCAAGAAATTGCTAGTCAGGTGTTACCACGGGATTTACACGCTGAGTACTTAGCAACGCTGGCTCTCATTGCCACTAGTTTAGAAAACTTTGCCACGGAAATCCGGAGCTTACAACGCTCTGAGATCCACGAGGTGGAGGAACACTTTAATGCCGGTCAAAAGGGCTCGTCGGCAATGCCGCATAAACGGAATCCGATTGGTTCAGAAAACATTTGTGGGTTAGCCCGTACGATGCGGGGCTTAATCACCCCGGCTTACGAAAACGTGACCCTGTGGCACGAACGTGATATTTCCCACTCTTCCGCCGAACGAATCATTTTGCCCGAAAGTACGACGTTGCTTGATTACATGTTGCACCGGTTTAACAACATCCTTAAAAACCTGGATGTCTTCCCCGACCGGATGAAGGCTAACATGAACATCACCCACGGATTAATTTACAGTCAACGGGTGATGTTGAAGTTGATTAATACCGGTTTGAGTCGGGAAGCGGCTTATGATTTGGTGCAACCGCTAACGGCGCAGTCCTGGGAGCAACAAACCTCGTTTAAGCAACTCGTGGAAGCCAGTCCAGAAATCACGGCGCGCTTGAGTCCGGCTGACATTGAGGATGCGTTTGACTATCACTACCACCTCCGCCACGTGGATGACATCTACCGACGGGTGGGATTAGAAGAATAAGTTGTAATTAGATTCCATTGACGTGTTAACGTGAATGGAATTTTTGCTAAGTGGTGGGCATCACGAACCGCCCAGCTTGAACTAACGAAATGAGGTTACTTGGATGACAGAAACACGAACAGAATCTGATACGCTTGGCCCCGTTGCGGTGCCGAAAACGGCGCTGTGGGGAGCGCAAACAGAACGCAGTCGGCACAATTTTCCGGTCGGACCGTTAATGCCCGTCCAGGTGATTCGCGCCCTCATCGAAATCAAACGGGCAGCGGCACGGGTCAATGCCAAAGCCCAAAAAATTAGTTCGGACAAGGCCACGGCCCTTGAAACTGCGAGTGATTATTTGCTGGCGTTACCGGATCAGGAATTAATGCAATCCTTTCCCCTCCATGTCTACCAAACGGGGTCTGGAACGCAGACCAACATGAACGTGAACGAAGTGCTAACCCACGTGGTAGCCGACCAGCAAGCGGAGCTTCGGGTGCAACCGAACGACGATGTGAACGCGTCGCAGAGTTCTAACGATACCTTTCCAACGGCGATGAACATGGCTGCCTACCAGGCGGTGCAAGC
The DNA here is from genome assembly GCF_024029335.1 of Fructilactobacillus myrtifloralis. NCBI lineage: Bacteria > Bacillati > Bacillota > Bacilli > Lactobacillales > Lactobacillaceae > Fructilactobacillus > Fructilactobacillus myrtifloralis. The sequence continues at coordinate 1,132,072 of NZ_CP097116.1, forward strand.
ATTACTGCCCCAGTTAGAACATTTAATGGCTTCGTTAAAACGGTTGGAAACGAAGTACTGGCAGGTGGTTAAGATTGGGCGAACCCACCTCCAAGATGCTACTCCGTTGACCTTTGGCCAGGAAATCTCGGGCTGGCTGAGTACGGTCCAGCGCGATACGGAAGCCCTCCGTCAAGCTGCCCAGGGGCTCTTACAGCTTCCCATCGGGGGAACGGCGGTCGGAACGGGTTTGAATACGCCACCGCACTTTGACACGGAAATGGTGGCGGAATTAAGCGCTGCTCGAAACGTTCCGTATCAGGTGACGAATAAGTTTGCCGGCTTGACGGCCCATTCTGATTTACTGACGACCCACGGCGTAGTGCGGACCCTCGCGTCTGATTTGTTGAAGATTGCCAATGACATCCGCTTCTTAGCCAGCGGACCCCGGGCCGGATACGGGGAACTGACCATTCCCGCCAATGAGCCGGGCTCGTCGATCATGCCCGGGAAGGTGAACCCAACCCAGGCCGAAGCGATGACAATGGCGGCCACGCGGATTATGGGCAACGATACCACGCTTACGGTGGCCAATAGTCAGGGTAACTTTGAAATGAATGTGTACAAACCGGTTATGATCGCGAGTTTCTTAGAGTCGGTGGACTTGCTCACGGGCTTGCTCCCGAACTTCACGGATAAGATGGTCGCGGGGATTCAGGTTAACCAAGCCCGCATGGAACAACTGGTGGACGATTCCTTAATGACGGTGACGGCCTTAGCTCCGCACATTGGGTACCACCAGGCGGCTGAAATTGCGAACCAAGCCCTAGCAAAGCACGAACGGTTACGTGATGCGGCGCTTGATTCCGGATTAGTGACGGCGGCTCAGTTTGACCAGTGGGTGCAACCGTTACAAATGACGAATTATGAGCGGAACTAAAAAAGGACGATGCCGCGGCATCGTCCTTTTTGTGTACTTTATTTTTGACCAGCGTTTTGGTTGTTCTTAGAGCTGGTGTTGTTAACGGGTGAGTTCTTTAAGTCGCCCCGCTTGTCCCGTTTTACCATTTCGGCGATTAACATCCGGTATTGAGACCGGTAATCGTTGTAGGCCTTTTGGGAAGCTTGCATGTTGTGTTCCGTTTCTTGAATCTGTTTGATCAATTCCCGGTTAGTGTAACCCGCGAGGTGCATTTGCATGTCCAGCGTCGAGTTATAAGCCTTCGATAGGGAGTTGTAACCAGATTTGGTAGCCTTAGTAACCCCACTCGCCAAGTTCTTAACGGTTGGGTGCCCACTCAGGTCATCGATGTAATCCATCGTTGGGGTACTAATACTCCGATCCCAGAAGGAAATTAGGGGACCGGCGAAGAAGGCCACGATGATGGAAGCAAATCCAACTGGTCCGTGAACGAGGACGGCGGCAATCAAGAAACAAATATCTTGAACCACCCGGGCCGTTTTATACTTACAGTGAAGCCGGGCCGAAGCGATCGGGGCAATTGCATCGTATGGTGCAACCCCCAGGTCAGGAGCCATGTATAACGAACTTCCGGCAGTAAAGAGCAGTAACCCGAGGATTAAGTCGGCAACCAGCACGAGGAAGTTAACGTGGCCGGGGAACAGTTGGTGATAAATTGATGAGAACCACTGAATTTCAAATCCAACGAGGACCATGTTCATGATGGTTCCGATTCCGATCTTCTTGCGGTCTAGCAACAGCACGAAGATGAAGATGACGAAGTTCGCACATAGTTGGTAAACCCCCAGTGAGGTGTGCAGAATGGTTGCCATCCCGGTATTAACGGCCGTAAAGGGATCAAGTCCGAGGATTGGCGATGACTTTAACAGCGCAGCCCCCATTGACAAAATTGCAATCCCGATAAAGGACATTAACGTCCGGAGAGAAATGTTAATGACTTTTCCAAAGAAGGAAAAGTTTTGTTGAGGAGCGGTCGTTGTACTTTCGCTACCACTATTTTCATTATTCATAAGTTAATTTAAATCCTTTCAAAAAATTTTGATTGTCCCAATTATACCATAACGCAAAGCAAGGGGTGATGGTCAATTTAATTGTGAAAAAAGGACAATTGCGGGCGAACCGTGCGCTCATTTCCAATTTATATTATAATCGAGGTAACTAGGGGTAACGGTAACTAACGAGGGTTAGAGAAAGACGGAGGACCCGCATGCGACTAATGAAGTTAACGAAGCAGGATTTTACGGCGTTGGGAAACTGGCGGAACCGGGAACAAACCTTACTGAAAGTTCATCGATTGGTGCGCAAGGGGCGTCCCCGGACCTTTAACCTGAATGCCCAACAACTGGCCTTATTTTTGCTAGCTCAATTAAAATACTAAGGACAAAGCCCCGGCTTACTTTGTCCTTTTTTATATGTATGGGGTCTGCTTGGGACTGACTGACGTTCTGTTACTGATTATTTAATGTGTAACTAGGGTCCTCAAGGGGTGCAAACAGCCATGCGCGCGGGATTGGAGCCCTCCGATCCGATTAAGGAATTTAGAGTTAATTGCAACTCAGTTCCGTTTTCTTGAGAATAGGTGGAGTAGCCAACCAACATTTTAGGAATTGAGGAGTAAGAACAATGGCAATCATGAATGCAAAAGAAATTATGGAGTTAATCCCGAACCGGTATCCGATCCTTTTCATTGATCGGGTTGATGAAATGACGCCGGGCGAATCGATTGTGGCCACCAAAAACGTCACAATTAATGAAGAATACTTTCAGGGGCACTTTCCGGGGAACCCGGTGATGCCCGGAGTCCTAATCATTGAGTCAATGGCTCAGGTCGCTTCGATTTTAATCCTGAGTTCACCGCAGTTTGAACACAAAACGGCCTACCTCGGCAGCATTAAGAACGCCAAGTTCCGCCGGATGGTTGAACCAGGGGATGTCTTAACCTTCCACGTTACGATGGATAAAGTGCGTGATCGGACGGGGTCCGTTTCCTGTGTGGCCTACGTTGGCGACGAAAAGGCCTGTGAAACGAAGTTAACCTTTATCGTCGATCGGCAAGAAAGAGATTAACATGGCAAGTTACGCGATTAAGGCGGCGGCCCTTGCGGTTCCTGACCGGGTCGTCACTAATCAAGATTTAGCACAAATTATGGATACATCCGATGCCTGGATTCGGCGGCGAACGGGGATTAAGCAACGCCACATTGCGACGCAGGAGACCAACGCGTCCCTGTGTCTGCAGGTGGCCCGCCAGCTAGTTAGCCAATCCGAGGTCGCCGTGGACGAACTGGACTACATCATCGTCGCCACGATGTCTCCTGATTACCTCACCCCGGCAGTGGCGGCAGAGGTGCAGGGGGGCTTAGGTGCAACGAACGCCGTTGCCTTTGATGTCAATGCTGCTTGTTCGGGGTTTGTGTATGCCACCCAGGTGATGAATTCCCTCTTGGCTAAGCTTCCCGGGGGGACTGGAATCGTAATTGGGGGGGAACGACTGAGTAAGTTAGTGGACTGGTCAGATCGGACCATGGCCGTGTTGTTCGGGGATGGAGCAGCGGGCGTCCTGGTGAAAAACGACGGGAGTCCCTCCCAGGTGCTAGCAACGGATTTACGCACGGTGGGAAGGCTGGGTTCGGCCCTGACGGCGGGGCAGCTCGCGGAGCAAACCCCCTTTGGGGCGGGGAAGCCCGCAACGGATCACCGCTACTTTGCCATGGATGGCCACGAAGTGTATAACTTTGCTACGCGCCAATCGCCTGCTTCCATTCAACGAGCGGCCGATCAAGCCGGAGTGGAGCTTAGTGCCATTAAGTACTTTGTGATGCACCAGGCCAATGCCCGGATTGTGAAACGGGTTGCCAAGCAGTTGGACCTACCCTTGGAGCGGTTTCCCATTAACATTACCGAATATGGGAATACGGCGGCGGCCAGCGAACCACTGCTACTCGCCGAGTTGATTGCGCAACACAAGCTGCAACGCGGTGACTACGTCGCACTAACCGGTTTTGGTGGCGGACTGACGGTCGGAACTGTTATTATTAGATACTAGATTAAGATTTATTTAAGAGGAGAAAACCAATGAGTGAAACTAGTAAAGACCAAATTTTAGCTAAAATTAAAGAAATTGTTGCTGATCAAACTGATGATGTTCAAGTGGAAGACATTACCTTAGATACCAACTTTAAGGATGGCTTGGATCTCGATAGTCTGGACGTCTTTGAAATTGTGGATGCCTTAGAAGACGAATATGACATTGAAATTGATGGCGACGAAGGCATTGAAACCGTGCAACAACTGGTGGATTACGTTGCTAAGCAAGTAACCGACAAAAACTAATCATTGCACTAGATTGAGGCTGTTATGACGAACGTAGGTTATTTATTCAGTGGACAAGGGAGTCAGTTTCCGGAGATGGGGTTGGACTTGTATACGCAGGAGCCGCAGTACCGTGCGGCGCTGGATCAGGTTCACACCACGCTGGGAATCGACTTAACCGATCCGGAACAACTAAATCACCCCCAAAACGTCCAGGTGGCAATTTTGGCCATGAGCTATGGAATTAGCCAAATTTTGGCCGCGGATGGAATTACGCCCCAGGCCATGATGGGGCTCAGCTTAGGCGAATACAGCGCCCTGGTTGCGAGTGGAGCGTTTCAGTATCCCGACGCGTTAGCGCTGGTGCACGACCGCTCTCACTATATGGAAGAAGCAGGGGCGCAGAATCCGGGAGCCATGGCGGCCGTGTTAAAACTGGCCCCAGAGACGGTAACGGAGGTCGTTGCTGATCTACCGGATGTGTATCCAGCGAACTATAATACGGCGAGCCAAACCGTGATTGGGGGGACAACGGCTGGGATTGCCCACGCCACCCTGGTGCTGCAAGCAGCCGGGGCAAAACGAGTGGTGCAGTTACCAGTTGCGGTTGCGTCCCACACCCCGCTGATGCAGCCGGCTAGTGACCAGTTGCAACAGCGGCTCCAGGCGGTGCCCGTGCACGACTGGACGGTGCCGGTGATTAGTAACACCACTCAGGTTCCGTTTACTGCTGCCACGCTGAAAGCCACGTTGACTCAACAACTAGTTCGTCCAACCCACTTTCAGGCCGATTTAGAGTATTTACACGCCCACACGGCGGTCGACACGTTGATTGAAATTGGACCGGGGGACACGTTAACGCGGTTTGCGAAAAAGACGGTCCCAGAGCTCACCACCTACCATGTGGATAGCGTGGCGACCCTTGCCAAGGTCCGAGCAGAACTAAACACGGAGGTTAGCAAATGACGACAACCAAACAAGTCGCTCTCGTTACTGGTGGAACCAAGGGAATTGGCCTAGCGATTGCGAAGCACCTAGCTAGCAACGATCAGTACCAAGTGGTAATTAATTCCCACCGAGAATTAGATGCTGACGCCGTTCGCGCGTTGCAAGCTGAGTTTTCTACCGAAGTCGGCATTGTCACTGGAGACGTTGCGCAGGCAGAAGATGCCGAACGAATGATCCAAACGGTCGTGGACCAGTACGGTTCGTTAGCGGTCTTAGTTAATAACGCGGGGCAAACCCAGGACAAATTAATGACACGGATGACGGAAGCGTCCTTTAAGGATGTCTTAGGCACGAATCTCGTGGGAACGTTCAACATGTCCAAATTTGCGTTGAAAGTGATGCAAAAGCAACGAGCTGGCGTAATCATTAACATGTCAAGCATTGCCGGACTCCACGGGAACTTGGGACAAGCAAACTATTCTGCTAGTAAGGCTGGGATTGTCGGTTTGACTAAGACGACGGCCCGTGAAGGCGCGTTACGGGGAATTCGGTGTAACGCGGTGGCCCCCGGGATGATTAACACGGACATGACGGCCAAGTTAAGTGATAAAATTGTAAAACAGTTTGAAAATGAAATTCCGCTCAAGCGGTTTGGAGAAGTGCAGAGCATTGCCGAAACGGTTGCCTTTTTGGTTGAAAATGACTACATTACTGGTCAAGTAATCACCGTTGACGGTGGGCTAACGATGTAGTTCTGCATTTTTAAAAGGAGGAAACTTGTGAGTAATCGAGTAGTAGTAACAGGGATGGGGGTTGTTTCCCCCGTTGGAAATACCGCCACGGAATTTGTGGACAACATTTTAGCGTCTAAAAATGGAATTGGCCCCATCACGAAGTTTGATGCCAGTGAAACGGGGATCTCCGTTGCCGCTGAGGTTAAGGACTTTGATCCAGGCAACCGCTTGAGTAAAAGAGACTACAAACGGTTGGATCCTTACGCGCAGTATGCCTTGTATACAGCGAAGGAAGCCATGGATCAAGCTGGGTTGGTGTTAAACGAAAACTACCAACCAGAAGACCTTGGCGTAATCTATGGAACTGGAATCGGTGGGATTCAAACCATTGAAGAACAACTCCAAAAAGCCTTTAAAAAAGGACCACGCCGGGTATCACCACTGTTCGTGCCGAAGGCCATTTCCAACATGGCGGCGGGAAACGTCTCCATGTATTTTGATGCGCAAAACACCTCGCAAACGGTGGTAACGGCCTGTGCATCAGGAACCAACGCCGTGGGGGATGCGTTTGAATACGTTAAAAACGGGAAGGCCAAAATCATGATCGCCGGAGGAACCGAAGCGGCGGTAAGTATGATGGGAATCGCCGGGTTCGCCGCCCTTACAGCCCTCTCAACGTCCACGGATCCGGATAAGGCGTCGCTGCCATTTGACGTGAACCGGAACGGGTTTGTGCTTGGTGAAGGAGCTGCTTCCCTCGTGCTAGAAGATTACGAACATGCTAAACAACGGGGCGCCCACATTTTAGCCGAAATCGTGGGTTACGGAACTACCAGTGATGCTTACCACCTGACCGCTCCAGATCCGGACGGAAAAGGTGCCATCCTGGCGATGAAACAGGCCCTGAACGAAGGTGGGATTGCCCCAGAAGAACTGGATTACGTTAACGCCCACGGAACGGCAACCCATGCGAATGATGTGGCCGAAGGTTCTGACATTGAAAAGTTATTTAAGGATAACGATCACGTTAAAACGAGTTCCATCAAGGGAATGGTTGGGCACTCGCTGGGAGCTGCTGGTGGTCTAGAGGCAGCAATCCTAGTGGGCGCCTTGCAACGCGGTCAAATGCCTGTGAACGTAGGACTGTACGAACAAGATCCAGAAATTCACATTGACCTGGTGAACGACGATAACAAACAAGCGCCCATTAAAACGGCCATTAGTAATTCGTTTGGTTTTGGGGGTCATAACGCCGTAATTGCAATGAGAAAGTGGGAAGAAGATTAATGAATGAAGCTGATATTGAACGGTTATTAGCCAAATTTGATCAATCAAGCCTTCAAGAACTGAAAATTGATGGGGACGGCCTGAACGTCTATTTTAGTAAGCAAGCCACTCCGCAGCAGCCAGTGGCACCCACAACAAAACCAGCAGCTGCACCGGAACAGGCGCCGCATGCGCAGACAGCTAATGCTCCGTACCGGCTCAAAGCGCCGATGGTGGGAATTGTTTACGTCGGTCCGAGTCCGGATAAACTGCCGTATAAAGCGGTTGGTGATCACGTCAAAAAGGGCGAAACGATTTGTGCCATTGAAGCCATGAAGTTAATTAATGAAGTGAAAAGTCCCGTAGCCGGAACGATTAAGAAGTGTTTATTCACGGATGGTGAAATGGTGGAATATGACCAACCGCTGTTTGAGATTGAGGAGGATTAAGATGGAATTGAATGTAAATGATTTTATCCCCCAACGTTATCCCTTTGAAATGATTGATAAAATCGTGGCGGTTACGCCCGGGGAAAAAGCGGAAGCCCAAAAGAATCTCACGACTAACGAGTGGTACTTCTCAAACGGGAATCCGTTAACCCTTCCGCACCCCATCATCATTGAATCACTAGCTCAAACTGGCGTCGTGGCCATTTTGTCGATGCCCGAGCATCGTGGTCACAACGTCTTTTTTGGGGGCATTAAACAGGCTGAATTTTATGCTGAAATGCGACCAGGCGACGTTTTACAGCTCAAGGTGCACCTCACAAAGCTAAAACGCAACGTGGGAGTTGGTCATGGCAAAGTCCTGCGGGATGGCGAAGTGATTGTGGCGGCCGATTTGATGTTTGCCATTGAAGCGTAGGGTGACGAGATGATAAAAAAGGTTTTAATTGCCAACCGGGGTGAGATTGCCGTCCAGACGATTCGCTCCCTCCATGAGCTTGATTTACAGGCCGTGGCGGTCTATTCCACCGCGGACCGCGACAGTTTATTTGTCGAACTCGCGGACCAAGCGGTTTGCATTGGGAGCGGACTTCCCCAGGATTCTTATTTGAACATGGGAGCGGTTCTTGATGCCGCCGTGTTAACCGGATCAGATGCCATTTTTCCCGGATATGGATTTTTAGCTGAAAATAGTGAGTTTGCCGAGTTGTGCCAGGATTATGGGATCAAGTTCATCGGACCAAGTGCCCACGTGATTGAGTTGATGGGGAACAAGGCGAACGCTAAGGAAACCATGCAACACCTCGGGGTACCGACGATTCCGGGCTCCGATGGCTTTGTGGATTCGCTGGACCAGGCACAACAAGTGGCGGACCGCATTGGGTATCCGGTGATGCTCAAAGCCGCCGCTGGTGGTGGCGGCAAGGGGATTCGCCAGGTGAACAATCAGGACGAAATGAAGCGAGCCTTTACGGAAACCAAGCGGGAAAGTCAGCTTTCATATGGCGATGATCGCTTATACTTAGAAAAAGATTTATCCGATGCCAAACACATCGAAATGCAGGCCATTGCCGATCAACATGGGCATGTGGTCTATTTCCCCGAACGGGATTGTTCCTTGCAACGCAACCACCAAAAAATCATTGAAGAATCGCCCTGTTTAAAACTCAGCGAACAGGAACGAGCAACAATGGGGGCCGTGGTAACGAAGGCCATGAAGGGGATTAATTACGAAAACACGGGTACCTTTGAGTTCCTGATGGATCGTGACCACCAGTTTTACTTCATGGAAATGAACACCCGGCTGCAGGTCGAACATACCATTACCGAAGAAGTGGCCGGCGTAGAATTGATTAAAGCGATGATTCAAGTCGCTGACGGAGAGAATTTACCGTTTCAACAGGCCGACTGTGGGGTGCATGGCTATGCCCTTGAATGTCGGATTAATGCCGAGGCGCCCGAACGCAATTTTCAACCCTGTGCCGGAAAGATTACGGCGCTTCACTTCCCCGTAGGGACGTACGGAGTGCGCATTGACGCGGGCGTCGAAGCTGGGAGTGTGATTTCCCCGTTTTACGATTCGATGATTGCAAAAATCATCGTGCACATGCCGACGAAGGCCCAGGCGGTGCGCAAATTAATTCGTGTGTTAGAAGAATTTCGCATCGACGGAGTTGAGACGAACCGGCAGTTTTTACTTGATTTGCTGCACGATCAGCACTTTCAAACGGGGGACTTTAACAACCTCTACATTGAAAATGTCTTTTTGAAAGATTGGATGAAACAACATGGAGCAAAATAACGCAAAGCAGCCAAGTCCCGCGGAGTTGCAAAAACGCATGGAGCAAATTCCAGACGTGTGGACGAAGTGTCCCATTTGTGGGGAAATGATTTATAAGAAACACTTGGATCGGTTCAAGGAGTGTCCTAATTGTCATTACGGGTTCCGCCTCGGGGCGCAAGCGCGAATCGCGTTACTGTGTGATGATTTTCAACCGTATAACGACCAGTTGCAGGCGCCCAGTAAGTTTCAAGATCCAAAGTACCAACAAAAGTTACAGCAAGCCCGCGCCACGACGAAGCTGAACGAAGCGGTCTTAACCGGAACGGGGACGATTGCAGGGCAGCGTGCGGCAATCGGAGTGATGGACTGGCGGTTCATCATGGGAAGCCTCGGCACCACGACCGGGGAGTTGCTTGCCCGGCTCTTTGAACTAGCAACGAAGGACCACCTCCCAGTGGTGATTTTTACCGCCTCGGGGGGTGCCCGAATGCAGGAGGGAATTGAATCCTTGATGCAGATGGCGAAGGTTTCAGAAGCAGTCGCCGAACACAGTCGGGCCGGCTTGGTCTACATTAGTTACCTCTGTGATCCGACGACTGGGGGCGTAACCGCTAGTTTTGCCATGGAAGGGGATCTCCTCCTGTCAGAACCGCATGCCTTAATTGGATTTGCGGGCCGGCGGGTCATTGAACGAACGATTCAACAGGTTCCCCCGAAGGACTTTCAACGCGCAGAAACGTTACTAAAACACGGTTTCTTGGATGCAATCGTGCCCCGTCGCGAAATGGTAACAACGCTTGGACAAATTTTAGCGATTCACGAAGGTGGTGGTTGGCATGGCTAAGACAACGGCCTTTGACCGGGTGTTACAGGCTCGGTCACAGGATAAAATTAGTATCCGGGACCTCGTCGCCGGCCTCACGGATAACTTTTTGGAGTTACACGGCGATCGTGCCTACGGTGATGATCCGGCCGTTTACGGTGGGATTGGTCAAATGCAGGGGCGCCCAGTCACAATTGTGGGGATTCGCAAGGGTGATGACCAAAAGAGTGCCGCTGACGTCCACTTTGGGTCCGCGGAACCGGATGGCTATCGGAAGGCGCTCCGCCTAATGAAGCAGGCGGAAAAGTTCCACCGTCCGATCATCACGTTGGTAAATACCCCTGGAGCCTATCCCGATGTGGAAGCTGAATACCACGGCCAGGGATATCTGATTTCGCAGCTAATCCTGCAGGGGATGCAGTTGCGGGTTCCCTACGTTTCGATCATTGTCGGCGAAGGGGGCAGTGGTGGCGCCCTCGCCCTTGCCGTGGGAGATACCGTGTGGGCGTTTGAAGAAAGTATTTATTCGGTCTTATCACCGGAAGGGTACGCCACGATTCTTTGGAAAGATTCGAGCCGGGTGCAAGAAGCCGCCGAAGTTATGAAACTCACTCCAGAGGACTTATTGCAACAGGGGATTATCGACCGGATTATTCCAGAAGTTCGGACTGATTCGCAAATCGAGCAGTTAAAAACCGAATTATTTGGTAAAATAGAAGAGATTAGTGCAATGTCGACGACCGAAATGCTCCAAAAGCGGTTCGCTCGGTATCGTAACTTTTAATTTAGGGGCTAACTAATGGGATGTACCTGTTAGTTAGTTTTGTGTTTTTTAAATTAGAAATTGAAAGGATGACCAAGAACCATGGCTGCTAACTTATTAGAAGGTAAAAAGATTGTCATCATGGGAGTGGCAAACAAAAAAAGTATCGCATGGGGTTGTGCCCAAGCGGTCGCTGCTCTCGGCGGTCAAGTAATCTTGACCTACCAAAACGAACGGATGAAGCAGAGCTTAGCCCGCTTTGTGGATCCAGAGACGCCGATGTTTGAGTGTGATGTCGCAGAAGACCAGAACGTGGAACAAACTTTTTCTGCCATTCACGATCAGTTTGGCAACATTGACGGCGTGATCCACGCGATTGCTTACGCTGACAAAGAAACGCTTCAAAACGGCGTGATCAACACCAAAGAAGCTGGTTTCAACCTCGCCCAGGATGTGAGTGCCTACTCCTTAATCTCGGTAACCCGCTACGCCTCAAAGATTATGAACAATCCGGGGAGTATCGTGACGATGACTTACATGGGTTCCACTTACGCCATCCGGAACTACAACATGATGGGGATCGCGAAGGCTTCCTTGGAGTCAGCCATGCGTTACTTAGCCGTTGAACTGGGCGACCAGGGGATTCGGGTGAACGCTGTTTCGGCCGGGGCCGTTCGGACCTTAGCCGTAACGGGAGTGAAAGGACACGGAGAACTTTTGAAGGAATCAGAAGCCCTCACCACGGACGGAAAGAGTGTCTCAAAGGCTGAAATCGGAAATACGGTAGCCTTCTTGGTTAGTGACCTAGCAACTGGAATCACCGGTGACGTGATTTACGTTGATAAGGGAGTTCATCTGTTTAACACTTAAATCATGACACTAGACAAGCAACTGTTAGCAGCGACAACCGGGTTACCGGTCAGTCACTTACACCTGTTTAGCCAGGTCGATTCAACGATGACCGTCGCGGAACAAACCGAACTGACTGGGTTTCATTTAATCGTGGCGGAGCGGATGACGGCGGGCCGCGGGCAACGAGGCCATTCGTTTACGGCCCCCCAGACGGGGATGTACGTCACCATTGTCACGCCCGTACTACCCCCGTTTTTAACGCAACCAGGATTACTGACCATGGGGGTGGCGGCGGCTACCCACCAGGCCATTGCCCGGGTCTTACACGTGACCACCCAGTTAAAGTGGGTTAATGATTTGTACTATCATGATCACAAGGTAGGGGGCATTTTGGTCGAGGTGAAAAACAATTCACGCAATCAGCCCGAAAACTATCTGATTGGAATTGGATTGAATTTGGCGCCCCACCGGTCGTTAGCGGCGGTGCAAGCCACGGCGTTAACGACCGACCTGCACGCTCGTGATCAGTTGATTGCAGAGGTCTACCGTCAAGTCGTGGCGTTTCTGCGCCAGCCCAAGGTTCAGACGGTACAAGCCCTGTATAACCAACACTTGTTGTGGCGAAATCAAGTGGTCCAGGTGACCGTGAACCACCACCTGTATCAGGGGTTAATTCAGGGTCTCGACCAGCAACTAGGGTTAGAATTAGTTGATCAAGATGGGCACTTGCACCAGCTCACGGCTGAGGCCGCGACCCACTTACGTCCAGTTCGGTAATCGCCGGAGGAGGAAGGGAATTTGCATCCAAAACGAGAAAAAAAGCGGGAACAAACCCGCCAGCAAATTATTTTGGGACTGTTAGAGTTAATGCTCGAAAAACCCTATGCGGAAATCACCGTGAAGGAACTTTGTAAGCAGGCTAAGGTCTCCCGGATGACCTTTTACCGGAATTTCCATACGAAGGAAGAGGTGATTGAGGGGCAGTTTGCGATGGTTTACGCAAACTTCATCCAACGGCTAGTAGCCCAAAAACGGTTTGCCTTTTACGACGTGGCGACGACCTTCTTTACCCTCATTAAGGAAAACCAACTGATGATGGAGGCCCTGGTGCACAATAACCTGACCAACCTCCTCTTAGATGCTCTGACTAACTACGTAAAAACGTTGATTGAGCAGCAAATTTTGATCACCCGGGAACAGTCCTCTCAGTTTTTAGTGGCCATGATTTCTGGAGGATTAACCGAAGTGATCGTGGTGTGGACGAAGAATGGGATGCAGGAATCGGTAGAAGAGCTGGTTCTGTTTGCATCGAAGTACATGCATTTAAAGACTAATTAAAAAAGCACCCCGTAATCGGGTGCTTTTTTAATTGGGTCTGAGAAAAAGAAGCCACAAAAAAAGCACTCACAATTGTGAGTGCTTTTAAAAGTTAATTAGCCTTCAACGGGAGTAACGTTAGCAGCTTGTGGGCCACGGTCGCCATCTTCAACGTCTAAAGTAACTTTTTCGCCTTCGTCAAGGGTTTTGAAACCGTCCTTGTTGATAGCTGAGAAGTGAACGAATACGTCACCATCGTCAGTTGTAATAAAACCGTAACCCTTGTCAGCGTTAAACCATTTAACAGTACCTTGCTTCATAATATGAAACCTCCATAAAAAAATATATTTAATGTTGCTCTAGTTTGAATCTAATAAGGAAGTCATTCTATATAAAACAAAACAAGAAACCTTAAAAACTCGAAACCTATCACACATTGGTACAAGTATAACATGGCAACCAGGAATGTCAACCACTATTCCACATTTTTTTGGGAGCCGAGCAGGGTGCTTTACCGGCTTACGTGAAAAAAGTACAATAAAGGCTAGCGAAACGGAGGGAAGCAAAGTGAAAACCTTAGTAATTGTGGCCCATCCCGAATACGAAGATTCGAGCACTCAAGCCTTTTTAAAGCGGGCGCAGGCGGAGTTTGAAACCGTAACGTGGAAGCGGTTAGACTCTAGTCAGTGGCCGTTAGACGTTTCCACGGAACAACAGGCGCTGATTGCGGCGGAGCGGGTGATTTTTCAATTTCCCCTGTACTGGTATAGCGCGCCGGCGTTACTGAAACAGTGGGAGGACGACGTGTTAACCCGCGCCTTTACCTTTGCCAGTGAACGGGGCTGTTTAGCCGACAAACAGCTTGGAATCGTCACTTCGCTGGGTTCGGCTGCCCAGGAGTTCCAGGCGGGCGGTACCGAAGGCTTTAGCCTGTCGGAGATTCTGACGCCCTACCGTGCCCTTGCGCATCGGGCTGGGATGCAGTTTTTAAAGCCGCTGGTGATTGACCAGTTTGGCTACCAGTCAGAGGCGGAACAGGCAGAATTATTGATCAAGTACCAGCAGTACCTAACTGCCCCCCAACCATTGTCCTTTGAGCAACGTGTAGACTGGTTAATTCAGCAACTCAAACGGTGGCAGACGACGCAACCAGTAGAACGACAGCAACGCTTAGCGTTGGTAATTGACCAACTAAGCGCCAATCAAGAGCATTTAGACGACCTTAAGGACCAGATTAAATTGATTCGCCAAGCAGAGGAGGGGTAGCAATGGAAACCGAACAATGGTTATTAGAAACCCTAACTGAGTTAGAAAAGGACGCGGGACCACTACCCGTGACGACCAGTGCTTTACTGGCCGCGACCAGGGCGGCCGTGACGGAACAGGCCCAACGAATTGACCAAGCAGAAGCGGAACTGGATGGACGCATCTGGAGTCCAGCGAAGTGGTAAATAAAAAATCCCACGCAAGGGAGCAGTGTAGCTCCACGTGCGTGGGATTTTTAGGCTGGTTAAGGAGTCGCCCAGTGATTAATGGGACCAAATTGGTGCCCCACGTTAATCCCGTTCTTAATGCAGGCGTCCACGTAGGTTTTCGCGTTCCGAATGGCAGTTTCAACGGAGTGCCCGAGCCCGAGTTCAGCCGTGATGGCGGCCGAGAGGGTATCTCCCGTCCCGTTTTTATGGGTAGTTTCGTAGTACGGCTCTGTGAGTTCAAAATTGGTCCCATTTTCAAGAAGGACGTAGTCGGTAACGGTTGTCTGGTCAGCTTGATCATGACGACCCTTCACCATTACGTTGCGAGCGCCCATCTGTTGGAGCTGGTGGGCTGCTTGGGCTTGAAAGTCCGGGGTCTCTGGATCGAGCCCAGTTAATTTCACGGCCTCAAAAAAATTGGGCGTGAGCACTTCGGCCAGCGGTAAGAGGCGGTTGACCAGCGTTTCAAAGGCAACTTGCTCTAACAATTGGTCACCGTGCTTGGTGATGATGACCGGATCAACCACGAGGGGACCAAAGTCGTACTTTTCGTAGTTATCGGCCACCGTGTTAATGATGGTGGCGTCCGCTAGCATTCCGGTTTTAGCGGCCCGAATGTGGAAATCAGTCGCGAGGTCGTGGAACTCCTGACTAATGAAGTCGGCGCTCATGTTAACTCCAGCGTGAATCCCAAAGGAATTCCCGGCAACACAGGCCGTGATGACGGTTGCTCCGTACACGCGCTTGGCAAAAAAGGTTAACAGGTCAGCTTGCATGCCGGCACTACCATCACTATCACTCCCGGCAATGGTAACGACCTGGGGATAATCGTTGAGCATAAAGGCTCCGCCTCCTTGAAGAAATTTGATTTTTTAACGTTGGGTGTATTATAATACAAGGAGCTGTTATTTGTAAGTCTAAAGTAAAGGAGTGTTCATCATGAGAATTTGTCATCCAAATGGTGTCCAAGGTCGGCGACCAATTGACCAGAAAAAACGCAAAAAAGAACAAAAAAGAGTAGCAGATTTACAAAAGTTCTTGAAACAAAAACCTGCTGAAAAGTAAGTAAAAAGGGAGTTACGCACTAACGCGTAGCTCCCTTTTCTTTTTTGGCTTTCGTAGCCTTCACAATTTCTTTTTTCTTCAATTTTGACATGGCCCGCAGTTGGTCTTTCAACTCGTTAATCTCTGCGGCGTGACTCTCCTTCCACTTTGCAAAGGAATTATTTGAGTCCGTATCCGCCGGTTTTAACCCGGTATTTAACCAAAACATTGCTTCTGAGAGGCTATTAAAATTCCGTAACCAGAGCGTTTGCCCGTTTTCAGAATCAAAGGCAACGTAGGAGCGGGATTTCTTTTTCAGAAACGTGTGCCGTCTAATTTTAAAAGCTTCTCTTTTTCTGGTTAAATAGTAATCAGGTAAAATAAAGCTTCCGGCGGAAATTAATTGAGGAAAACGTTCATTGCGTTTGGCGTGTCGATCGCGCAACATTTTCATGGCTTGATCAGCCGTGATTAGTTCAATATTAAGCTCAGACATTATTATTCTCCTCCTACTTATACTATTATTTTTACATAAAAAGCACGTCCTGCAAAGGATTTAGACTGATTAATTATAGATTACCACAAAGGAGTCCCGTGATGACTAACGCTAAAAAATATTACGCCGTAAAACGAGGGCGCAAACCGGGGATTTATTCCACCTGGGCCACCGCTAAAGCCCAAGTTGAGGGATTTTCGGGGGCCCAGTACCGGGGTTTTGCGGACCAAGCAGCGGCACACCAGTATCTAAATGATGCTGAGGCCTCCCATCCTACGACAGCAGCAACAACCAGTTCCACCCGCCCGACCATCGTTG
This sequence comes from Fructilactobacillus myrtifloralis, assembly GCF_024029335.1. Taxonomy (NCBI): domain Bacteria; kingdom Bacillati; phylum Bacillota; class Bacilli; order Lactobacillales; family Lactobacillaceae; genus Fructilactobacillus; species Fructilactobacillus myrtifloralis. Next base: position 1,148,610 of record NZ_CP097116.1, read on the forward strand.
TCTTTACGGACGGCGGTTCGCGGAATCACGGCAACGTCGCCGGCGGGCACGTGCAGGCTAGCGATCCAGCGGCCTGGGCCTATCTAATTGACTATGCGGGGCGGCAACACGCCGACTCCGCCGGTGAGTGGGGAGTGACTAACAACAAGATGGAAATCACCGCCCTAGTAAAAGCGTTACAATGGTTGCGAGCGCATGATTTTCAACACGAACAGGTGGGCGTGGTTTCGGACTCCCGGTACGTTTTGAATGCGATTCAAAAGGGCTGGTTAGCGGGCTGGCAACGACGTGGTTGGAAGCGAGCAGCCGGAGAACTGAAAAACAAGGAGTTGTGGCAACAACTGGCCGCTTTACTCACGGAGTTTACGCACCTGCAACTGGCGTGGACCAAGGGCCATGCGACGAACCAGGGAAACGTGTACGTTGACGAGCGCTTGAACCAAACGATGGACCAAATGGAAAGGGAGCGGGCACATGACAACTGAACGAGCTAAGATGACGGCGGGAGCAGCCTTTAATCAGTTTGACCCGGAACTAATTAAACGGCGGATTCTGGTCCGCAAGCAGTTACAAACCATTAACAATACCCCGGATAACGAAAAGCGGAATGCGCTGGTAAAGGAGTTACTGGCAGCGACGGGACCGGAATTTTTTGTGGAAACCGACCTCCAGTTTGACTACGGATTTAATATCTACATTGGGAATAACTTTTTTGGGAACTATCACCTTACCCTCCTAGATTCGTGTCCCATTCGATTGGGGAAAAACTGTTACATCGGGCCGAACTGCGGCTTGTATACAAACATTCATCCCCTGAACGCCCGTGACCGGATTCACGATGTGGAGCTTGGGGCGCCGATTACCGTCGGGGACAACGCCTGGCTAGGGGGTGGCGTCACGATTCTTCCGGGCGTCACGCTCGGCCAAAACGTCGTGGTGGGCGCCGGTGCCGTAGTCACCAAATCGTTTGGTGATGACGTAGTCCTCGCGGGTAATCCAGCGCGGGTGATCAAAACAATCGATAATCATGATTTAACTGAATGTTAAAAGTGTTATAATCAAATAAAATCATTCAGATGATGGATACCGCTATGGGGTTCGCTTTTCGATCGCGCTAGCGGTATTTTTTGTGAAGTAAAAGCCGGGACGCTTTCTGGAGGAACACCATTTTTAAACATTTCAACATTGATAAGTTCGTATTTATTCCCACCATGGTCATTTTTGTGGCGGTGGCAGTCATTTTAATTTCCGGTGGGCATCCACTGCAGGGCGATTTAGCCACCGCATTGACCTGGATTACCAAGCAGATGGGGTGGGCCTACATGATGGTCTACATCATTAACTTTGTGTTCTTTTTGTGGTTGATTTTTAGTAAGTACGGTTCGATTAAACTGGGCGAAGCCACCACCAAACCCCAGTACAGTAGCTTGCAGTGGGGAAGCATGGTGTTCGCCACCGCAATTGACGCCAGTATTTTAATGTTGAGTATGGTGGATCCGATTCGCTACGTCTCCCATCCCGCCTTTGGCATTCATCCCTTTTCAGAAGAGGCGTATAACTATGCCCACATGCTAGGGCAGTTTGACTGGGGGCCGATGGCCTGGATGATGTTTGCCCCGGCAGCCATTGCAATTGGCTATATTTTGTTCGTGAAGCAAACCAAGGTCCAACGGTTGAGTACGGCCATTAATTTTTTGCAGGGTGACGCTAAGTGGCAGTATGTCGGACGGCAACTGGTCGATTTTTTAGTCGTCTTTGGGATTATGGGGGGCGTGGGGTCCTCCGTCGGGATGGAGATTCCAATCATCTCAAACGTTTTAAGTGGGCTTACCGGCTGGCCGGATAGCATGGCTCTTAAACTAGGACTGTTTGCCATTCTGTTTGTCATCTTTGCCTGGACCGTCTGGCACGGGTTAAACGGGGGGATTGATCGCTTAAGTGACATGCACATCTGGACGGCCATCATCTTCTTAGCGTTCGTCCTGTTGGTTGGACCAACGATTTACATTTTAAGTTCAGAAACGAACAGCCTGGGCCTCTTAACCAGTAATTTTGTGCGGTTGAGTACCAACACGGTGCCCAATGGAACTCCGGACATTGCGAACTCCGAAACGATTTTTTACTGGGGGTGGTGGTTATCGTACATGCCGGTGATGGGGCTGTTTATCGCCCGCATTTCTAAAGGACGGACGATTCGCCAGGTCTTACTTGGGATGCTCATGTATGGCTCGGCCGGTTGTTTGAGTTTCTACGCCATCCTCGGGGGTTACTCTCTGTGGTTGCAAAAAACCGGGACCTTGAACCTGGTGCACATCTTGAATGTCCATGGGCAGGCGGCGGTAATTACCGCGGTCCTCGGGACGTTACCCGTAAAGGGAATTGTGTTTACCGTCTACTGCTTGTCGTGCTTTATCTTTCTGGCAACTACAATCTCCTCGTCAGCCTACATCGTTTCGTCGTTTACGAGCTTGCAGTTAAAGGACAATCAGGATCCCAGTCAGGTCAACCGGATGACGTGGGTCGTCGTCTTTGTCCTCTTTGCGGTGGGAATCGTGGTTGTGGGTGGCTTTACTACCATTCAAACCTTCTGTGCCATTGCCGGATTCCCGCTGATGTTTGTCTGCATCATGATCCTGGTTTCGATTTATCACATGGTCAAAACTGACGAAGGGATCGTGCTTAAGGCGAAGGGAATGGAAGACATGCGGGTCGAAAAGAAGAAGGAAAAAATGCGCCGGGTGCGGGCTCAGCACATGATTGCGAAGCTAAACGCTCATAACGACGATGCTGAATAATGGGCAGGTTACGTGGGGTTCCAATTTGACACGCCGAATCGGTGGTTTCATGCTATGATATTAGCGAAGGGAGGTGAAGAAAATGACTGAAGTAGAACCATTGACGTTTAAACGGATCTTGCTGACGATTGACGCTGACGATCCGAGTGCGAACGAAGCGGCGTTACGGTACGCAGTGACCCAGGCCAAGACGTTTCACGCTGAACTCGGGATTTGTTCGGTATTAGAGGGTGATGACATCAACATTTATGATTCTCTGACACCGAAGAAATTAGACGAGAAGCGGGCCGCCTTGAACCAGGTGATTGATCACTACGTCACCATGGCCGAGGACTTTGGGGTTAGCGATGTGACAGCGATTGCCAGTGAAGGTGGCGACATTGATGATGAAATCCTCGACACGATCATTCCGAACTTTAAACCGGATTTGTTAGTGTGTGGGGCCGATAAGGATGGCGAACACCATTTTTACAGCATCAGTGTTAAGTTAGCGAAGAAGGCCAAGATTTCGGTGATTGTGGTCCGGTAATTAAGACCACAGGGGGAGTTTGAAGGTAGGTAAACACGGTGACAGAACGACTGCGACGGTTTTTTGCAACGGGAACAACGGATGAGATTACGCAACGCTTGTTAGGCAAGCTATTGGTGTACCACTCGCCCCACGGGTTGATGAGTGGCTACATCACGGAAGCAGAAGCCTACTTGGGTCAACGGGACTCAGCCGCCCATGCCTATCAAGGCAAACGAACGCCGGCAAACGAGGCGCTCTATGGAGTTCCGGGGACCATTTACATTTATTCGATCCACTCCCGCCTCTGTCTGGACGTCGCCGCGCAGGCGGAGGGGGTCCCAGAGGGAATCTTGATCCGAGGGTTAGAACCAGTCGCAGGACGGGCGTTAATGGAACAGCACCGCGCTAAGCATGGTTATGACCTAACCAACGGACCGGGCAAACTGATGGAAGCCCTCGGGATCACGGATAAGCAACTCAACGAGCGCGAGTTTGGGGAGACGGACTTAGACATTGATTTAGAACACGGAAAGACGCCGCAACAAATCATGGCGAGTGGTCGAATCGGCGTCAGTGACCGGGGTAGTTGGACGGATAAGCCGTATCGTTTTTACGTGGCCGGGAATCCGTATGTTTCTAAGCTCCCGAAACGAGACTTTGACCTGCAAAATCACGGGTGGTTACCTGACTAAACCCTTGAAAATGACGAGCGTAATTCCAGTTGGAATTACGCTTTGTTGTTGCTAAGGTCATTTGGCCCTGTGCTAAGATTTGTGGTATGATTAACTAGTAATGAAAATTACCGGGATATAGCTCAGCTTGGTAGAGCGCATGCTTCGGGAGTATGAGGTCGCAGGTTCAATTCCTGTTATCCCGATTATAATGACAGTGAGAGTGGAACACGTAAAAGCGGGTTTCACTCTTTTTATTTGGCAAATTGCCTAATTTTGTGTAACTAAACACAAAATTATGTTTCACGGGTTTAAGAGCGATGGAATGCGCGATTATAGCCTTTTTGCGCTCTGTTTTAATCTTTTTTAATAATTAAAATAACTTTTTTTCGTTGACATGTGAATATTTGAACAATATAATATAATCGTAAAGTAAAGGTTTGGAAAGGGGAATAAAAGATGAAAGCAGCTGTTGTTCGTCCCAACTCAGATGGGTACGTTGACATCAAGGATGTTAATCTCCGTCCGATTGCGGACCATGAAGCACTAGTTAAGATTGAATATTGTGGGTTGTGTCACACCGATTTACACGTGGCCGCTGGTGATTTTGGTCCAGTTCCAGGTCGGATCATTGGTCACGAAGGCGTGGGGAAGGTAACCCAAGTCGGAAAAGACGTTGACAACTTGAAGGTCGGCGACCGGGTTTCGATTGCCTGGTTCTACTCCGCTGACGGAACCTGTCGGTACTGTGTTACTGGAAACGAAACGCTCTGCCGGAACGTTAAAAACGCTGGGTTTAGCGTTGACGGTGCGATGTCAGAAGAATGCATCGTGGATGCGAAGTATGCGGTTAAAGTGCCCGATGAACTGGATCCCATCCAGGCCACGTCGTTAACCTGTGCGGGAGTAACGACTTACAAGGCCCTAAAAGAAGGCGACACGAAGCCCGGTGATTGGGTTGAAATCGTTGGAGCTGGTGGCCTTGGAAACCTGGCCGTTCAACTTGCTAAGCACGTCTTTGGCGCCCGGGTGGTAGTTACCGACGGTAATCCTGCCAAACTGCAAGCTGCGCAAGAAAACGGGGCGGACGTTGTGATTAACCGGCACGATGACGATGCAACGGAGCAAATCATCAAGGCCACGGATGGTGGCGTTGACGCTGCAATCGTGACGGCCGTTAGTGCCCCCGCCTTTACGAACGCTGTAAACGCATTGGCTCCCAACGGAACGTTAGTGGCAGTGGCCTTACCCAAGGGTGACATGGCGCTAAACATTGATAAAACCGTTTTAGATGGAATCAAAGTCGCTGGGTCCCTAGTAGGAACGCGGGAAGACCTGCGCGAAACCTTCCAGTTTGGTGCCGCTGGCGAAGTTAAACCAATCGTTAAGACCGATAAGTTGGAAAACATTAATCACGTCATTGACGAAATGAAGGCCGGCAAGATTGTGGGTCGGGTCGTCTTTGACTTCACGGGCGCAACGGCCTAAAAAGAATTAACCGGCAACCGGGCGCTTTGTAGCACGCGCCCCTGTAACCCAGAAGAATAACCGGAGGAAAGAACATGTCTGACAAAAAAGAAGCACAAGAAAACAAAGCAATTGACGCGACGATTGACGAAATGGTTAAAAAGGCGCACGTTGCTTTAGACGAAATGAGTAACTTTGACCAAGCCAAGGTCGATGAAATCACCCACGCCATGGTAATTGCTGGGGTGGATGCTCACCAACGTCTCGGTAAAATGGCGTACGAAGAAACCGGACGGGGAGTTGCCGAAGACAAGGCCATCAAGAACCTGTTCGCAACCGAAGAAATTTGGCACGACATTCGCAACGATAAGACGGTCGGGGTCATCGACGAGAATTCGGAAGAAGACTTAATAAAAGTGGCCGAACCCCTCGGAGTGTTAGCCGGGATTACACCGGTTACCAATCCAACCTCAACCACCCTGTTTAAGTCAATCATTTCCATGAAAACTCGGAATGCGATCATCTTTAGTTTGCACCCGCAGGCCTTACAATCCTCGATTGAAGCTGCGCGGATCATGCGCGATGCAGCTGTGGCCGCTGGGGCGCCTAAGGATTGTATCCAGTGGATTGCCGAACCAAGTCGGGAAGCAACTAACGCCTTGATCAAGAACCCCGGAGTAGCATGTACCTTAGCCACCGGTGGCCCTGGCCTAGTCAAAGCCGCTTACTCAACTGGGAAACCAGCCTTAGGGGTAGGTCCTGGAAACGGTCCAGTTTACATCGAAGCAACGGCCAAGATTCCGGAAGCCGTAAACGACATTGTGTTGTCAAAGACCTTCGATAACGGGATGATTTGTGCCACGGAAAACAGTGCCGTCATTGACGATCAGATTTACGCCGATGTGAAAGAACAACTGGAACGTAACAACGTGTACTTTGTGCCGGAAGCCGAGAAACAACAACTGACCGATGCGATGTTTGATAGCACCCGGTTGAGCGTTAAAGGTCCCATCGCGGGGGCAACGGCAAAGCAAATTGCTGAAATGGCCGGGATTAAGGTCCCAGAAGACACCCAGGTGCTTGCCGTTGAAATGACGGGAATTGGCCCGAAGTACCCAATGTCTGGTGAAAAGCTCTCACCCGTAATCTCGGTTTACCACGCTAAGGATCATCACGAGGCCTTTAAAATCGTCAACAAACTGTTGGAATACGGTGGGTTAGGCCACACCGCGGCCATTCAAACTACGAACGAAGAACTCGCAACGCAGTTCGGCGTGTTCGTAAAGGCTTCACGGGTCATCGTGAACTCCCCATCTGGACTTGGTGGAGTTGGAAACCTCTACAACAACATGACGCCGTCCCTCACGCTGGGAACCGGATCATGGGGACAAAACTCGATCTCGCATAACGTGACGGACTATGACCTGTTGAACATCAAAACAATCGCAAAGAGAAGAAATAATATGCAATGGATTAAACTACCAAAGATTTACTTCGAAAAGAACTCCGTGCGCTACCTGAAGGACATGCCAAACATCCAAAAGGCCTTCATCGTGACGAGCCCATCCATGGTTAAATACCACTACGTTGACAAGGTGCTCGATGAATTAAACGCCCGGGATGATGGCGTTCAATACTACATCTTTGATGACATTCACGGCGAACCAACCACCGAAACGGTTGATGCCGGAGTAATGCAAATGCGGGGCTTCCAACCAGATACCATCATTGCACTCGGGGGTGGATCACCACTGGATGCTGCTAAGATGATGTGGTTAATCTACGAAAACTCCGAAACGGACTTCTTTGGAGCTAAACAGAAATTCTTGGACATCCGGAAACGGGCCTACCGCTTCGAAAAACCAAGTAAGTCGAAGATGGTTGCCATCCCAAGTACTTCAGGAACTGGTTCAGAAGTAACGCCGTTCTCCGTAATTACGGATGCTAAGCTCCACATTAAGTACCCACTGGCAGACTACGCTTTGACTCCAGACGTGGCCATCATTGACCCTCAATTTGTCAAAACGGTGCCCAAGAGTACGATTGCTGCTTCCGGACTGGATGCCTTAACGCACGCGATTGAATCCTACGTTTCCGTGATGGCCTCTGATTACACGCGGCCGTTGTCACTGCAAGCCATCAAGATGATTTTTGAAAACCTGACGGCTTCTTACAACGGCGACATGGAAGCGCGCGACAAGATGCACACTGCTTCCACGATTGCCGGAATGGCCTTTGCGAACGCCTTCCTTGGGATTACCCACTCGATTGCCCACAAACTCGGGGGTCAATTCGGAATTACCCACGGAATTGCGATTGCCATTACTCTGCCACACGTTATTAGGTACAACTTCAAGCAACCGAAGAAGATTGCAACGTGGCCGAAGTACGAATCCTTCCGGGCTGATCAAGACTACGCTGAAATTGCCCGCTACATTGGTTTGCCAGGGAATACGAACGAAGAACTGAAGGAAGCCTTGGTTCACAAAGTGATTGAGCTGGCGCACTCCGTTGGCGTAACGTTGAGCCTGAAAGCCCAAGGCGTTGATCGCCAGGAGCTGGAAGATAAAGCACAACGGTTAGCGGAACTGGCTTACGGGGATCAATGTACAACTGCCAACCCGAAGGAACCGTTGATTGCGGACTTGAAACAAATTATTCTCGATGAATACGATGGGATTGGCGTCGAAACGGAAACTAACCGCGAAGTCTAAGATCCCAAATAACTGATTAAAAAAACCACTGGTTCGTTACTGAACCGGTGGTTTTTTTGTGGATAAGGGACTGAAATTGGCACGGGAACCACTGGGGGAAAATGGTATAATGCGCATAATTAACCGACGGGAGGCCAACTAATGCCAGCATTATCACGTTCCCAAACCAATCTAATCGTCTACTTAACCTCTTTCTTTTTGTATAACTTTGCACGGGTGCTCCCACATGCCGTGCTGACCGTAATCCTGCTTAATAAGGGGATGAGTGTCGGACAAATCGCGGTGATTCAGAGTTTCTTCATGATCGCGGTGTTGGGATTCGAACTGCCATCGGGACTATTGACGGACACTTGGTCAGAGCAACGGGTGTACGAATTGTCACTGTTGTTACTAGCACTTTCGTACGGATTAATCATGTGGTCGCATTCCTTTTGGATCCTGAGTGGGTCCTGGTTTATCTACGGGATTAGTAGTGCGGCCATCAGTAGTTCGCTAGAAACCTATTTTCTGCGGCAGTATCAACACAACGAGCCCCTGATCAAGCGGTTTAACGTGCGCTTTAACAATACCAATTTGATGAGTAGCCTGCTCGGTGGGGGACTAGGGTCCTTTATCTATGCTTACTTAGAGAACGCCTTGTACATCATTTCGATTGTTCTGATTGGGGTTGCTTTCTGCTTAATCTTATTCGGCTTTCACGGAACCGCCGGCAAAGCTGCAGAACAGCGGAGCAGCTTCTGCGAGTTAGTGGCTTTACTGCGAACGGGCTTGTCGGCGCAGTTATGGCTGACAATCGGGCAGTTAGCGGTATTACAAATCGTGGCGCAACTCTTTTTCCAGTTCTGGCAGGTGTTGTTTCTAGGTGCCGGGCTTAAGCAAACCCAGTTTGGCTTGTTTTACGTTGGGTTTCAGCTAATCGCGTTAGGCAGTAACTGGGTGTTTGCCCGCTGGAACTTTCGCCGGGGCGAAGTATTCTTAGTATTGCTGATGGTGAGTCTGTTCCTTAGCGCCCTGGCCTGTCAGCATTGGCAGTTTGGGATGGTTAGTTTAACCTGCCTCTTCTTAGTGCCCTTTAATATTTATAGTACCCAATTGCTGGTGAACCTGCAACGCCAAGCACCAGCACGGTCCCTTGCCTCGGTCACGGCGGTTTCTGGGACCTTGGGAAGCGTGGTGTCGCTGTTACTGCTGTGGGGCGTGGGGGTTCTGGACCACTTTCAATCGTTTCCGGTCGTGGCAGTAGAAGCCGTGGGATTGTTTGTGCTGTTGTCCGTGGGTGGCTACGTTTGGTTTGCGTGGCGGAGTCGGAGAATGGCTGAGTAGGGATGGAGGAAGTTATGCTGAAATTCACTAAAGTTGGTACCGGAATGCCAATTATTTTTTTGCATGGATATGAACTAGATGGTACTAGCCTAATGCCACTAACCGAGCCGGTGTTTAAAAAGCTCCTTTTCGGGTATCAACGGATTTACATTGATTTACCGGGAATGGGGCGTTCCCGCGAACTTGAATTTATTGATGCCAAAACGACGCTGCAAGAGCTTGTGCAAACATTACGCGCGTTAAATTTATCCCGGTTTCTAGTGGTGGGCCAATCATACGGCGGGTATTTAGCGACGGGATTAAAGAAAGATTTTCCCCACGCAATGAAGGCTCAGCTGTTAGTAGTGCCAATGGTGGTTCCCAAACTTGCGGAACGGACCTTGGATAACTTAGCCCACCCGTACGTTGGTTCTAATTCAGACCAATTTACGGATGATTTTAAAGCGGTAAATGTAATTTTGAACCACCTAAAATTTGCATTATACCAACGATTGATTGAGAAGCCGTTAGCCTATAATCAAAGCACAAATCTGACTAGGGTAATGAATTCAGACCTTTACTCATTGCCAAACTGGTTAAATGCAATTGAGCCGGTTGCCACAATGTTGTTAGTGGGACGCTACGATAATATTGTTGGACACAAAGACCCGGTTAAGTTATTAACTCTCAAGTATCCTGAGCTAGGAATTAAGCAGTACGGAAATTCAGGTCACAACTTGATGATTGACGAAACGGACCGGTTTACTGCTGATTTAGTTCAGTTTGTCACAAAGTATTCCGGTTTCTCTACATCATAAATTGGACTGGATTCTCGAACGAAGACTAATCATAAGTAGCTTAAGTAGCAACAATTGAATTTTAATTAACTTTTATAATAATGATTTGTACATGATATAATAATGACATTAATAATCTGGGAGGCAATCATGAAGACAGATGTACCGTATAATGTGGGACTTGATATTGGGACCAGCTCGATTGGGTGGGCCATCACGGACGAAAATAACCGCTTGATTTCAGTTAAGGGTCATTATGGAATTGGGACGCGGTTGTTTAAGGAAGGCGAAGCAGCTGCCGACCGGCGCGGGTTTCGGACAACGCGACGGCGCTTATCGCGAAGAAAATGGCGGTTACGGCTGTTGGCGGAAATTTTTGATGCTCCGATTGCTGCAGTGGACCAGAGTTTCTACGCTCGATTACGGCAATCAAGCGTGTCGCCGTTAGATCCACAGAAAAAGCATGAATTTGCAGATAACATCTTATTTGCAGATCCGGACTTTACCGATCGAGATTATCACCATGAGTATCCAACGATTTATCATTTACGGCATAAACTGGCTACGGAACAACGGCAGTTTGATGTCCGGTTAATCTATTTAGCCGTGCACCATTTGATTAAATACCGAGGCCATTTTTTGAACAAGGCGGCTGCCAATAAGTTCAAGGCGGGGGAAATCGATCTAGCTACAGCCTTTCAGCAGTTAGATGATATTTTTGCCCAGCAACAACGTGATGACGTGCGGTTAAAAACCACGGACGTCAATCACCTGGTGAAAATTTTGACAGATACTAACTTTAGTAAGAGTGATCGCCAAAAGCAAATTGCGAGTGAAATTTTTGTGAAAGGTGACAAGGATCAGGATAAGCTTAATAAAAAGCTTGCTACGGAAATTGTGAAGGCAATTGTCGGGTTAAAAGCTAAGTTTGACGTGATTTTTGGGCTACAGGATGTTCCGAATGCTAAGGAGTTTTCGTTAACTTTCAATAGCGATGATTTTGACCAAAAGTTAGCTGATTTAGGCTCACAAGTGACGGATGAGGATCAGGAAATCGTGGCAATCCTGCAAAAGCTATACTTTGCCGTTGATTTAGCTGGAATCCTACAGAATCCGACCACGGGGAAGATGTTCTCAAGTATCTCGGAGGCCATGATTGATCGGTATGAACGGCATCATGATGACTTAGAGAAGTTAAAACAATTAGCAGCGCAGTTCAAGAAAGCGGGAAAGGTGGAACAAGCCACGGCTCTGAAACAGGCTTACGCCGATTACGTTGATGGTGAAGTTAGTAGCTATAAGAAACTCCCGTTGGATGAATTTATGAAGCGGGTGGGGAAGCAACTGGATGATTCGGCAGTGGCTACTGAAATTAAATCGGAGATTGATACGGGGCAATTTATGCCAAAACAACGTTCCAAAGAAAATGGGGCGATTCCATATCAACTGCAGCAACAGGAGCTCGACGCCATCATTGAGAATCAGGGACAGTATTATCCCTGGCTTCGTGAAGCTAAAGAGCACCTGGATGCGCTGATTTCCTTCCGGGTGCCTTACTACGTCGGTCCGATGGTTGATCCAGAAGAAGTTAGTGCTGAAAACGGCAAATTTGCGTGGATGAAACGCAAAGATCAGGGGAGCATCACTCCGTGGAATTTTGCGGAAAAAGTTGATAAAACGACTTCAGCAACGAATTTTATCAAACGGATGACGGCCACGGATACCTACCTAATTGGAGCACCGGTGTTGCCGAAAAATAGTTTGTTATACCAAGAATTCACGGTTTTAAACGAGTTAAATAAGTTAAAAGTGAATGTGAATGGAAAGAAATTTGCATTAGAACCAGACCAGAAACAAGCGATTTTTAATCAGGTTTATAAAAACCACAAACGCGTTTCCTTGAAACGAATCAAGGAGTTTATGCAGGCCCAGGGTTGGATTAATACAGATGCCGATCTTTCAGGAACGACCGATCAAAAGAACGTTAACAATATATTGGGCACGTATAATGATTTTAAACCGATCTTTGGTTCCCAGCTGGATAATCCGGATCGCCAGGCGGACCTTGAACGCATCATTGAGTGGTCGACCATCTTTGAAGATGAACACATTTTCAAGTTAAAGCTGGATACAATTAAATGGCTTACACAGGAACAAAAAACCCAGTTAGCAAAACACCGGTACCAAGGTTGGGGTCGATTATCGAAACAATTGTTAGCTGGGATAACAAACGCCAACGGAGAACGGGTAATTGATGTGTTGTGGAACACGGATCAAAACTTGATGGAAACCCTGGCTGATGATAGTTTCAAGGCTGCGATTCAAGAATTTAACGGAGACCAGTTAGACCAACAAAACGTTTCCGACGTGATTGATGACTTGTATACATCTCCACAAAATAAAAAGGCCATGCGCCAGGTCTTATTAGTGATTGATGACATTGAAAAGGCCATGGGTCACGCTCCTGCAAACATTATGATTGAATTTGCCCGCGAAGATCGAAACGATCATCGCTTAGTTAATTCACGGGCTAACCAGTTAGATAAAACGTATCAGAACGCAAAGGCTGAGATTAGCAAGGATGTGCAGGCGGAATTAAAAGCGAAAATCAAAGATAAGGCGCAATTTAATGACCGGCTCTATTTGTACTTCGTTCAAGGCGGTAAGGATTTATATACCGGGAAGCCAATCGATATTGATCGGCTTTCCAACTATCAAATTGATCATATCTTACCGCAGTCCTTTATTTTGGATAACTCGTTGGATAATCGTGTGTTAACAGCTCAGGATAATAACCAGACCAAGGCTGACCGGCTCCCTGGAGAACTCTTTGGGGATAAGATGAAGGGTTATTGGAACACTCTGCGCGAGCACGGATTGATGACTTGGAAGAAGTACAATAATCTCATGTTAACTCCCGATAAAATTAGTAAGTTTAACAATCAAGGTCGGTTCATTAATCGGCAACTGGTTGAAACCCGCCAGGTCATTAAACTAATTGCAGAGATTTTGCACAACCGCTATGCCGATGAGGGACAGACTGAGATTGTTACGGTAAAAGCGAACTTAACCCATCACATGCGGACGAAATTCAACTTCTATAAAAACCGGAATGTGAATGATTATCACCATGCTTTTGATGCCTACTTATCAGTGTTTGTAGGAAATTGGTTGTTACAACAATATCCTAATTTGAAGCCATACTTTGTTTATGGTGATTATGCCAAGGGTGGAATTAAGGACTTGAAGCATTTTAACTTCTTATACCGCTTTGAAAAGCAACATGAGTTAGCTGAAGATGGGCAGATTAAAACTGATCCAGACCAGTTATTGGGTTACATGCGCAAGTTGTATCAATTAAAACGGATGCTGGTAACCAAAGAACTGGAAACCAATCACGGGAATTTATTTAAGCAGACGGTCTTTCCGGCGCCGGCCCATGATAAAAAGATGAAGAAGCCACGAAAGTTGATTAACCCTAAAGCTAATCGTTCGAGTGACATTTATGGTGGTTATACCAGTAAAACGGCGGCTTTCATGACATTAGTTCGCGTGAAAAAAAGAGCGAAAGTCGAATATCGGCTTGCAAGTGTTCCGTTAGCTAATTTAGTTTGGCAACAACAGGGAATGTCCTTTGCTGAGATGGTCGATAAATCTGTTCGTCCCCAATTTACAGGAAAGAACGGTAAGGTAAATGATTATCAGGTTGTTAAAAGCAAGGTATACATTAATCAACTAGTTAATGAGGATGGGTCAATGTTTACGTTAGCAAGTAAGCAATATCGGCATAATGCTCAACAGTTGGTGTTATCTGACCAAGCAATGAAAATTTTAAGCAGTAAGCCAACTGATCTTACTCGGGATGATTTGATTTTTGTTTTCAATGAAATTGTTGATAAGGGACAACGCTATTTTAAAGCTTATGATTTTAGTAATAGTGAAGAAGCAAAAGTTCGATTTAGTGAGTTAGCTGATTTCGATGATATGAGAACAATTATTAACAACTTGTTGATTGGAATGCATGCCAATGCGCCATATGCTGATGTTTCAAAGGTTGGGTTACCTAAATATTTAGGATTGTTCATTTTAACATCAGGTATAAAATTGAAACCTGAAACTAAATTTATTTACCAATCTCCAACTGGTCTATTTTCCCGGCAAGTTAAAATTTCTGATTTGTAAAACTGAAGCACCAAAAAAGGGAAGCTATCAGATGATAGCTTCCCTTTTCTAATATGTACGGCCCTTAAGGGCTCACAAGGATAAACTCCGCCATAGGCATTGTTTGATTTTAACTCAGTATGTCATTTCAATGAGATTAAAAACCGTTGGCATCCCAACCAACAATATCAATATAACGACTTTTTTTAGGAAAGTCAAGGAGGTAGGAAGATGGTGTGGAGAAGCGTTGTGATCACCCAACACGCTAAGGTATCATATTCCGGACGACGGATCATCGTCCAAACTAACCAAACGGTGGCCGAAGTTCCAATCGATGATATCGAGGTACTGCTGATTAGTAACACACAGGCAGTACTAACGGCGCGGGCTATTAGTGAATTAGCACGTGCCGCAGTTAAAGTGATTTTTTCAGACGAGACTGGGGAACCGGTCTGTGAAACGGTTGATTATTTACCGAATAATCGTAGTATGTCAGTTTTACAACGGCAGTTTGAGTGGGATGAAGCTCGCAAAGAACTACTATGGACTTGGTTAGTTACCGCTAAGGTTCAGATGCAAATCACGGTTTTACAAAAACGTCACATTGATGCGAGTGATCTTGATTATGAATTCCGCAAAATTGAGATTAATGATCTTAGTAACCGTGAAGCAGTCGTTGCGCGCAAGTATTTTCCGTTACTGTTTGAAACTGGATTTGAACGACGGAATTTCCAGCCCGCTAACGCTGCTTTAAACTACGGTTATTCAATTTTATTGTCATTGGTGAACCGTAACATTGTCGCCACGGGATGTTTGACGCAGCTAGGGATTCATCATCACAACGATGAAAATCAATTTAACCTGGGGTCAGATTTGATGGAACCGTTTCGACCCATTATCGACTGGTGGGTAAGTGAACAAGAGATTAAGGAATTAACTCCAGAAGTTAAGATTAAGTTAGTTGATTTGTTGAACCTAGAACTAAAGTTTAACGGCAAGAATACAATTTTAAGAAATGCACTAAAAACGCACGTGACGAACTGCATTAATTATTTAAATGGAGAACGAGAGACTGCTAAAGTTGAGGTGGAATTAGGAGATGAGATATCGGATTATGCGCTTAATCGTAATGTTTGATTTGCCAATGGATACTAGTGAAGATAAGCGGAATTACCGGAAGTTTCGCAAGGAGTTAATCAACGAAGGATTCTTAATGATCCAGTATTCGGTCTATGCCCGGGTTTGTGTCACCAAACAGTCCGCTCAGTTTACGGAAAATCGGATTAAAACGTTTTTACCTACCCGTGGATTGATTCAGACGTTGATGGTAACCGAAAAACAATACAATAGTATGCACTTTTTGGTTGGAGAGCAAAAGGATGATGTCCGGAATACCTCAGATCGGACGGTGGTGCTATGAAGCTAACTTTGTATCCGAATGCTCCCTTTGAAATTAATGCGGGAGTTCCCACTGTTATTCGGACTAATAATCAAGCCTTTTATACTAGTCTGAGTTTAGGCTTGCAAAGTAAGCAAGACATCGTTTTGAGTGATAATGATGAAGTACTTGAACTCAATGACTATTTACAATTTATAGGAAACGTGGTTACTAATCCAGATCTGTTTACGCCCTTTAAACTGAAAATTGAACGGGAAATTCTGGAAAATTTAAACGAGAAGGAACGCCAACGCCTATATCAATTAGATTGCGAACTTAAAAGTATTTTCTTGGGATCTGCTTATTTAGAGGATTTTCCGCTAACAATTAATGATGAGTGGGACGTGAAAAAGCAGTATAAGTACTGTGGGATTAACTTTTTGCATGATGCGCAAGCAACTCCCTATGATATAATTAAGGAAGTTCTTAACTTATATAATCAATTTAATGCTAAAAAACTACTGGTTCTTGCTGATCTCTTTAATTACTTGGAAGAAGCCCAACAACTTCAGATATTTCAATTAATTAAAAAGTTGGAATTACATGTCTTACTATTAGATTTTTCCTGGCAACCATATTCCCAATTGTTAGAAGAATGCCGTTATTACAGCGTTGACAAGGATTTTGTAATCTTTGAGCGTTAACGGATGAAATATTACAGACGGTTTTAGTAGTATGTCATTTCAATGAGATTAAGAACGAGCAGAAATAGCTAAAACATTTTTAACATGTTTTAGTAGTATGTCATTTCAATGAGATTAAGAACCTCCCAAGAGTTGAACTTTACAAACTACGTGTTTTAGTAGTATGTCATTTCAATGAGATTAAGAACCGAAGTAGTACCACTTTTTACCGTTTGCTAGTTTTAGTAGTATGTCATTTCAATGAGATTAAGAACCAAAATTTTTGAAATTTTTTGCGATTTTTTGTTTTAGTAGTATGTCATTTCAATGAGATTAAGAACGACACAAATTCTGTTTTACACACGTCACCGGTTTTAGTAGTATGTCATTTCAATGAGATTAAGAACGGGATTGTATTCATCCGTGGTCAGTTTATGGTTTTAGTAGTATGTCATTTCAATGAGATTAAGAACGTCTTGGCGCTTTCAATGGTCACGTCCTCCGTTTTAGTAGTATGTCATTTCAATGAGATTAAGAACAATTATTGGAAGCATTTAGGCGGTACCTATGTTTTAGTAGTATGTCATTTCAATGAGATTAAGAACCTTGAAAATTTAGTAAATAGTGATGATGTAGTTTTAGTAGTATGTCATTTCAATGAGATTAAGAACTACCAACTGCAATTCCATTTTGGGTATACTGTTTTAGTAGTATGTCATTTCAATGAGATTGATAATTTGCGGCCATATTTATTGACTTTCAATCTAATTTATGTTAAAAATGATTTGTTGATAGATATTAGATTTTAGATGTATGTCTTTTGAGATTATAATTAAAGTCATTTTGACTTTTTTTATTTTTGACATCAAAAAATTTCCCTAATATCTATATTTAATTTAAAACGTTTTGTTTTATGGAAGAGGGTAATTTCTTGAAAAAAAGGATTTTTATAAGCTTTGCTATTGAAGATGAAAAATTACGTGATTTTATTGTTGGACAATCTAAAAACAAGGAATCACCGTTTGAATTTATTGATATGTCTGTTAAAGAACCATGGACAAATTCTTGGAAGACTAAATGTAATTCTAAGATTAAAAGTTGTGATGGTGTAATTGCATTTATTACAAGTAAAACTAAAAGTGCAAATGGTGAACTTTGGGAAATTAAATGTTCACAAGATAATAATATACCCATTCTTTTTGTTTGGGGGTACAAAGAACATTTGTCGTATGTTCCAGGATTTGTAAATTCATCAAAAATTAAAAATTGGAAATGGGATAATATAGAAAAATGGATAGATAAATTATAGGAATTTATTAAGGAGATAACATTTATGATTAAAAGAAAAGCACTAATTGTAGGAATAGATAACTATCCTAATGCAAAACTTAAAGGATGCGTAAATGATGCCAAATCAATTGCGTCATTATTAGAAAAAAATGAGGATGATTCGCCTAATTTTGATGTTAGACTTGAATGCAACGTGCCAACTAAAGGAAAATTAAAAACTTACATTAAAGATTTATTTTCAGGAAATGCTAGTGTAGCCTTATTTTACTTTTCTGGTCATGGTTATTCCATTGATAATGAAAATGGAATTGTAACCCCAGATTTTTCTGAGGGAGATATGGGGATAACTGCAGGTGATTTATTGGAGATTGCAAATGATTCTCAAATTGAAAATAAAATTATAATTTTAGATTCTTGTTTTTCAGGTAGTATGGGTGGATCGGAACCCTTGAAATCTAATATATCTGCTATTAGCAAAGGTTTAACAATTATGACAGCAAGTTCAGAAAAAGAGCCTTCTTTAGAACGAGGTGGACATGGTTTGTTTACTTCTCTTTTTATAAAAGCTCTTGAAGGATATGCTTCAGATATTATGGGAAATATTACCCCAGCAGGTATTTATTCTTTTATTGATCAAACGCTAGGTCCTTGGGACCAAAGACCTATTTTCAAAACTAACACTCAAAATTTTTATTATTTAAGAAAATCTACACCTGACGTTAGTTTAGATGTATTAAGAAGAATCAAAAATTATTTTGAGACTGAAAATAGTGAATTTGAATTAGATCCTTCTTATGAGTTTACTAATTCCCCAAAAGAAAAGCATTATATAAAAAAGCCATATGCGTCTAGTGAAAATGTATCAAAGTTTAAAGAATTACAGTTATATCAAAAAATAGGATTAGTTGAACCAGTTGATGAAGACTATATGTATTTTGCAGCTATGAATAATAAATCATGTAGGCTTACATTTTTAGGAAAACGATATTTTGAATTAGCGAAAGATGGTAAAATATAAATGATTTTAAATAAACAATTTTTATATGGTATAGCAAATGATCCTAGAAATGAAGTTCAAAAAAACCTTGGTCGGGCTTTTGGTAATAGTTCTTCATATGATCTTTTCATTTCGCATAGTTTTAAAGATAAAAATTTAATTGGAGCTTTAGCATCCCTTTTTGAAAAAGATGGAATATCGGTATATATTGATTGGATCCAGGATTCGACACTAGATAGGTTAAATGTTACTTCTAGAACAGCGAACGTAATTAAAAATCGGATTAAACAGTGTACGGGATTAGCCTATATTGCCACAAAAAATATTGTTGATTCAAAATGGTGCCCTTGGGAGTTGGGGATTGGTGATGGTATGAATAATGGGAAAGTATGTATTCTACCAATTCTTGAAACAAAATCAGATACATTTCATGGTCAGGAATATTTAGGATTATATCAATATATTGATTATTCATCTGCTGGTAGTTATGGAGGGAGTCATTTTTGGATAAATGATCCGCAAGATGGTGAAAAAATTGTAACTCTTAAAGAATGGTTAAGAGGTAATGGTCATTAATTATGAACAATGGCAAGCGCACAAGCGGGCCGAATTGGGAAAAAAGCAGGCAGCGCAACGAACCAAACGTTCCAAGCTGATTAGGACGGTTTTAATCGTGATTGCCGTCCTGGTATTCTTATCGATCATAATGGGTTCCCTGTGGTTAGCGTTAGGCTTGATCTTTATGGGGTGCTTAGCGGCAATTCCCAATATTCTTGAAATCTTATTCATCGGGACCTTTTTTGACGACCATAATCATTAGAATTCGTAGGTGATTTTAAGCATGAGTGTTACGATTACAATGTAATCATTAGGATTAATGCTTAGTAAGCAGAAAGCGGGTCAAACAATGAAAATGATGATTATTGGGGCCACTGGAATGACTGGTAAAGAATTAGTGGCAGAAGCCGTGGCCAATCAGATCCAGGTAGTAGCGAATGCGCGAAATGCGGACAAGTTAGCCGACTTACAAGCTGACTTTCCAGAAATTACAGTTTTAACTAAGGATGCTTTCGCGTTGGAACCAGCTGATTTTTCCGATGTCGATGTAATTATTGATGCGTTTGCCACCACGCCGAAGCAGGCGTATTTACACGTTGATTTAGCGACGAAACTAATCGCGATGTTTAGAAACAGTAACAAGCGCCTGGGCTTCATTTTAGGAGCCGGGAGTTTATACACCGATCAAACGCGTCAGCGCGTGGCGTATGATGATATCAAAGCTGATCAATCCACTGCTTCCTGGCGGGCAATTCCCGAAAATCAGCTCTATGAGCTAGAATTCTTACAGAACGTGAAAAACGTTAACTGGTTTGGGGTTTCTCCGGGCTTTAACTTTGTACCGGGTCCCAAAGCAGCGCAGGTCATGGAAGGAACTGACTACTTGCTGTTTAACAAGGATCACGTTTCAGAAACCACGGCAGGGACGATGGCAGCTAGTGTGATTAAAGAAGTGCTCCACCCAGAGCATGCCAATCGTCGCTTTACGGTGATTAACGGATAAGACTTTACAATTATTACTAAAAAACCACTTAAATGGGGATTTCCATTTAAGTGGTTTTTAGTTAGTCATCGGGAGATGAGCTTTTTGATTTGTTTATCCTGAAAAATTAAGTTTCCAATGTTTTACCCCATCATTTTTGGTATGCTTAAATATAGACAAGTTATTACTTTAACAAGGGAGAAGTCCAATAATGAAAAGAATTGAATGGATTGATGTGACGAGGGGAATCGGAATGTTGTTAATTGTTATTGGACACTCCCTAATGAACTATACTAATTCTGATTTTTCGAAAGCAGTTTTTGCCGTCAATGTTCCTATCTTCTTTGTTTTGTCGGGATACCTATTCAAGGTCAAACCATGGAAGAAATTTGCACATGGAGGGATGGATAATCTTTTGTTACCCTACATTGGAACTGCCCTTATTATTGTAATGCTTTCCATAATTGCCGTGCATTTTCCACACTTAAAGGGATTACAATCCCCGGGTAATGGACAACAAATGTTACTCGCAGCTGGGTATGGAATTGGAAGCCCGACCACGCTTAATCTAGGCACTTTTCATTTGGTTATTCCCGCGATTGGTGCCATTTGGTTCTTGTTAGCAATGTTAATTGGCAACTTTCTGTTCAATGTAATTGTAAAGCTGACCGGTCTGGTTCGATACTCAATGACCCTGACTTTGGTCCTAAGTATTATCACAGCTCTGCTTGGTTTTACGACGGCAAAAGTACTGATATTACCATGGTCCATTAATGCGGCATTAATTAGTCCAATTTTTTATTGGTTTGGCTATGCATTACGACACTATGATTTAGTCGAAGCTGGAACTAGCTACTATTTTATCGTTGGAATTGTCCTGTGGGTAATTTCAACTTGTTCTGGTTTTTTCTTTATGAACGTTGCATTTGCAACAAATCCTTTGCTGGCGGTGCTGGGAGGCATGGGCGGAAGTTACGCTTTGATTGTGATTTCCAAGTGGGCAGTAGCTCATGTAACCAGACTGACATTGCTAACGAATTTAGGGAAATATTCATTAATTGCCATGTGTTTTCACGATGTTGACTTAGATAATTTTAGTCTCCCTAATCGGGTCTTTTCCCTTTTAAGTACGTCTGGATTTAGTCTCGTGGGGGTAGTTGCTGTTGTAGCACTTCATTTAGTGGTCATCGCGCTAATGATTATTTTAATCCCCAAAATTCCAGTGTTACGAAATATTTATTTACACCGCCAGTTTGGTTTTAAAATTACCACCAAGTTAAAATAAGCCTTCTCGTCCTAATTGGATGGGGAGGCTTATTTTAGATGCAGGAGTTTCAACAGCAGCGCAACAAGCGTGATTTCTAGCCAACTGATTACGAGACACAGACTGATGAGAATTAGTAACACCAGCCATACGGCGGCACTAATTAACACGAATTGATCCAGCTGGTACGTCAGTTGTGGTTTCACGATGGCGATTCCCATGATGACTATACTGAAGACCACGACTAACACCAGGTAAGTTTTAGCGCCCTGTAACGAACTCTTTAGGTCGGCAGAAGAGAGGCTAAAGGTGGTCGTGCTAATCATGCCGATTAACAGGATGAGCAAGACTTGTTGCCAGCTAGCACTGGTTAAAAAGGCCTGCGCCGTTTCGCTAAGCCAGGTGAGACAGGTCTGCCAGGCAAAGCTGGCGTAGTCCGCAACCGGATGGGCTTGGTTAATAAATGCGGGCGCTTGAATGGGCGACCAGGTCGGATGACAGAGCACCTTAACCAACCAGCCGAGCACGAAGATCCCGCTGAACATCGGGGCGAGTCCGATGAAAAAATTACCCACCGCTTGGTACCAATTTCTCGGGTTATAACTGGAGGCAACGCTTCCTAGGGAGCCATCTCGATTGCCTGACAGGTTTAGTAGTTTAAAAGAACTAATGTGATGCAGGAAGACGAGCGCAAAGAGTAGGTGTCCCAGTTCGTGGATGATCACGCCGAGACCGCCAACCCAGTACTGCGCCCGCTCGCTAAAGGTCGTGACGAGCGTTCGTTGGACCCGGCGGGCAAAGTGGGCGGTTAGCCAGCCGACTAGTAACGGCCATCCAATTAAAATGATGCTTAAAAAGCCAGCTAACTTACCGGTTTGCCAGGCCCAGGCGAGGAAAAATGATTGGGACATGCGCGTTTCTCACTTTCGTTGATAGTATGTTCATTATACTGAATGGTAGCCGGCCGGGCGTTAAAAAGCACTCGGTGCGGTGAATTGACAGTTTTTAAGGACTATAAGAAAATAGCGCTATGTAACCATAACGACGAGAAATGAGGTGGAGGTACGCATGAAAATTACCCGATGGCTCGGCTTGCTGCTCACCCTAATGGTGAGTTTATGGGGACTGGGCGCTGTGGCCCACGCGGCCGGCCAGTCAAGTCGGTTTGTCCAAGATGAGGCGGGCGTATTATCCCCGTCCACGTTTCAGGCCGTGGATAATGTCAATCAGTACCAGCTCAGTCATGTGAAGGGGAAGCCGCAGTACGCCGTGATCACTAAGAATGGGCTTCCCCGAGATACCAACATCGATGACTATGCGATTGATACGGCCCGGAAGTTAAAAATTGGCCGGCCGGGCTGGCACAATGGAATCTTATTGGTAGTCAACGTGCAACCGGGCCACCACGTCGCGCGCTTAGAAGTGGGAACCGGGTTGCAAGGGGCGCTGCCAGATGGTGCCGTTGCCCAAATCTTTGCCACCCCCGCGGTGCACAATGCGCTCCGCCAGCAGGATTACGATCGAGCGGTGCAAACGATTAGTACGTTAGTGGCACGGCGTCTGCGCGAGCATCAGCAAGAGATTGACCCGCCAAGTCAGACGCAATCACGGCAGACGACCCGGGCGGATCACCACGTGGGCCACCAGAATTTACTGTTTGTAATCTTATTACTGCTGTTAGTGGGGCTTGGGAGCCTTGTCTTTTCGTTAAAGGGACACTGGCATCGAAGCCGCAAGTCCTACGATCAAAAGGTCTTGGCCTTCTTACAGCACCAACAGTTACCGGTGAAGAATGAAGTCCTCTTAAACCGGATGGTGGACAATCTCACGGCTAAACAGGTTAAACCCACGCCCGCCGCGCTATGGCAGGCCTTTAACGAAGAAAACTTAAAGCAGCAGGGAATTCAGCATGTCGAGGCTTTCCCTGAGTTGAAGCAGGGGCCCCTGAGCGTGCCCGCCTACCGGCAACGGTTAGCGGAATACGAGCAGAAAAAAGCGACCCGCACGCAAACGGTCAAAACGGCGGCCACCAACTATCTCCGCGAGCAGGGTTATCCCGATGATCCGGCGGTGTTTCTGGTGAACCTCTTGGGAACCCCCGCCGTGCAACAGTACATTGCAACGGGGACGAATTATGCGGCGGTTACTGCCACGATTGCCGACCAATTTCGCCGGCACATGGTGCTTAATTTCATGCAAACTGACCCAGACACCCAAC
Organism: Fructilactobacillus myrtifloralis; assembly: GCF_024029335.1. NCBI lineage: Bacteria > Bacillati > Bacillota > Bacilli > Lactobacillales > Lactobacillaceae > Fructilactobacillus > Fructilactobacillus myrtifloralis. Next base: position 1,172,398 of record NZ_CP097116.1, read on the forward strand.
GCCAGCTACAGCGCGAGGGTTTCATGGGACCGTATGCCGACTACGTGAACCGGTTGAGTCGGCGGCGTGTGGAGCGCATTTATAACGGTGGTAACATTCGGAGCGTCCTCTTACTATCAGCCCTAGCTGCTCTGTTAGGTTCATGGGGGGCGAATGCCGATCACCATGACCACTTTGACGACGGTCCCGGTTCGTTCTTTGGTGGTGATGGCGGCTCTGGCGGCTTCTTTGACGGTGGTTCGTTTGGTGACAGCTTTGGGGGCGACACCGGCGGATTTGACGGTGGCGGTGGCGACTCCAGTGGCTGGTAACCAGCTTTAAAAGCCAGTATAATAAGAACCAAGCAACACGACCGGACGTAGAAAGGAAGAAACCATGAAACTGAAAAAAGGCTACATCATTACGGGGGTCATCGCCCTAATCATCGTGGTCCTAGGTGGGTGGTTGATTGGGACAAGTAATGGGTTTGTGCGCGGCCAGCAACAGATTAACCAGGATCAGGGGAACCTTGAGGTGCAACTCAAGCGCCGGGCGGATTTAACGCCCCAGTTAGTCAGCACCTTAAAGGGTTCCATGAAAAACGAACAAAAGATTTTTGGTGACATTGCGGCCTCCAGAAACCAGTATGCGAATGCGAAGACGTTGCAGGATAAAAACCAAGCGGTGCAGAACATGGACAAGCAAACCAACGTCCTGTTAAATGCGGTGCAGGAGAATTACCCTAACCTGGCGAGCTCGAATCAAGTTTCTGAGCTAATGACCCAGATTGAAGGCAGTGAAAACCGTGTGAGTCAGGCGCGCCGGACCTATAACCAGGATGTTACCGAATACAACACGCAGATTTCGGTGTTTCCGGGGGACCTGATTGCCCACTTTAAGGGCTTGAAGCCGTACCCAACGTTTAAGGCGGATGCGAACGCGCAAGCGGCCCCCAAAATTGATTTAAATACGGATAAATAAAAAAACAGTCCCGAGAGGACTGTTTTTTTATTAAAATGCTCAGGATCGCCGGATGTTATTGGTAAGTAATCGTCATGATGCATTTATAGGCATTTTGATAGGTAATATCGGTGTCTAAAATTTCGTAGCCATCATATTGGAGCCCACTCATCACCTCTTCGATGACCTGATTGGTGTCTTTATCAAAGAAAAAGGTAAAACCACTTAGTTTAAACGCAATCAGGTGCTTGTGGCCGTCTCGCTGCACCAGCCCCGGTTTTACTTTTTCGTAATGGGATGCGTTGGAAAAGATCGTCATAACTACTCCTTTACAAATTTAATTAAGTTGTTACTACAATAGCATAGATACCGAACTAAGCATACCAATTTTACAATCCTTTGCTAGCGGACCGGAAACTACTATAATTAAGGTAATTAGAGCTGTTAAGGAGGGTTACGATGCGACGAACTAGAATGGGACTACTGCTAATCATGGGCTGTCTCGTACTCCTCACCCTAGCCGGGTGTCAAAACTTTTCCGTCACGGACCAGGGGCACGATTCTGTGAAAGTGTATGATGCAAACCACCAGCTCGTACGCCAGGCCACCCACGTGCGCCAACTAGACGCCATTACGAATCACAAGTACCAAGCGTTTCGCCATCAGGCGGTTCCAAAGGATGCTCAGGTCAATTACCGCTACGTAATTCACCAGCGCCAGCACAACCTGAAATTAACCGTGGTGGTCTATTCCAACTACCGGCTGGCCAAAATTAGTGGAATTCCGGTGCTGGGCAGTGGAACAGTTGCACTCACGCCCACCCAATTTAAAGAATTGAATGATCCAGAACGGCTGATTGCCCAGTAAACGAGTATGATGAAGGAAGCAGATTAAAAGCAGAGGATTGGAAAGGAAGTTGAACCGATGAAAGTAACGATTTTAGCTGCGGCAGGACAAATTGGAGAACTGGTCACCGCCGACTTATTGAACGACACGACTGATGAATTAACCTTGGTGGCCCGTGACGCGCCGGCCCGCTTGGCGAACTTTACTGATCCGCGGGTGACCCTCGTGGATTTAGACCTTTTGGAAACTAGTCAGCTAGCCGCCGTCTTGCACGGTCAAGACCTGGTGATTCTAGCAGTGACGCCCGATCAGGACGTGGCTGATAGTGTGATTAATGCCATGGACACGGCGGGCGTGCGCCGGATAATTGTTGCGGGGGCCATTGGTGTCGAAGATGAAGTTCCTGGTAAATTTGGCGAATGGAACCGCAAGATGAGTGGGGGCTTAATTGCTCCCTTTATTCAAGGCTTCCATGCCCTTGAAAATAGTGACCTGGACTACACCTATGTGCGGATGACTTGGTTATATAATGATCCACAAAAGACCGACTATGTGATTACCCAACCAGGGGAACCCCAGGCCGGGGTGCAGATTAGTCGCTCAGCCGTGGCTAACTTCATAACCCAGTTAGTGCAAGCCGGAGCCACTGATTACCAACGTGCTTCGATTGGGATTTATGAACCGGGTTCTGATCGCTATGACCACCCCACTTTTTACTAGCGCCCGTCGTCTTAGTTAAATTAGCAACCCACAACAGCCTTCGTGATGCGGGGGCTGTTTTTTTAGGAATTATTGTGACGGAGTGTCATTTTTATTGGTTAAAATGTTGACACCGTGTCACCGTAATGGTAAATTACAGGTAAACCAAGTTAGTAAAAGGAGAACAGACCATGCCAACTAGCACTTTTGAAAAATTACCAGCCGAGAAACAAGCCCGGATTAACGCGGCCCTGTTAACGGAGTTTTCGGCCTATTCCCTCGCAGAAGCTCAGGTCGCTCGAATTGTAGCGGATGCCGAGATTTCCCGGGGATCGTTCTATAAATACTTTAATGATATTTCTGATGCCTACCGCCACGAGTTTCAGCAGGTCATGTCGGAACTACACGCCCCCTTTAAACGGGGCGCTTCAACCGTGGACGTTTCCGAAATGGTCCGGATGGTTGCGCAGTTTGTCACGGAAAGCACGCACAGTGAGTACCGAAGCTTCATGCGCCTGTATTACCAACGCAACCAGTATCTACTGCCAACCGATATTTCACCGCGCACCCCCACCGAACGGGAGTGGGCGAGCTCGGTCCTGATTCACCAAAGCATTAAGGAAATCTTGCTGAATCCGGAGCGCCAGGCCGATTACCTCGCTCGCTTAGAGCGGACTTTAACCCAGTTGTTTAGTTAAGGAGGCTTACAATGTTTTTAGCACTCCGAGAAATTAAATATGCAAAGCTTCGATACGGTTTAATCATGACGATGATCCTTTTGATCAGCTACTTAATTTTTATTTTGACCAGCCTAGCGGTGGGATTAGCGTCGCAAAATACCCAAGCCCTTAAGAGTTGGCAACCGAAGAGCATTGTTTTGAACAAGAACGCCAACGTCAACATCGGACAGTCCCTGTTATTGCAAAGCGATCTTGACAAGGCCCACTTCAATCCGCGGACAGAAGCGGTCGTCGGCAACGCCCCGGTGGTGGCCACCGGCAAACATGCCAAGGTATCGTCCCAGTTCATGGGACTTTATCCGCACCAGTACGTGGCCAAGCAGCTCCAGTTAACCAGTGGGCATGCGGCCCGGAACGCTCAGCAGGTGGTAGTAGACCAGAAATTCAAACAGACGGGCTATCAGCTTGGCGATCACCTGCAATTTAACGGCGGTTCCAACCGGTATCAAATCGTGGGGTTTGTGAAAAACGCGAAGTATAACATTGCCCCGGTGGTCTACGGCTCGCTGTCAACCTGGCACACCTTACGCAACTTGGACGGCCGGTTTGCGGGGAGTGCGGTGCTCAGTCAACGCGCGCACTTCCAGATTCCCAGTTCGCAACTACATAGCTATAAACCGCAAACGGTGATTAATAACCTGCCCGGGTATACCGCGCAGACGTTGACCTTTACCCTGATGATTGGGTTTTTAATGATAATTTCGTTAATTATCATCGCCGTGTTTCTATACATCTTAACGATGCAGAAACTGCCGAACTATGCGGTGCTCCGGGCGCAAGGCATTCCGGCCCGGAAGTTGGTTAACGCCACGATCGCACAAACGGTAATCCTCGTTGTCAGTGGGATGGGGGCCGGCCTCTTGCTGACCTTAGTAACGCTCTTCGTGCTACCAGCAGCGGTGCCCGTGGCCATTAGTTGGCCCATCATGCTCGCAACGGTGGTTGGATTACTGGGCACTTCGATGTTAGGTGCCTGCTTACCAGCCTTATTAATTGTGCAAATTGATCCCGCGGATGCGATTGGAGGATAACGATGGCAACGATTGAACTAAACAACATTACGAAGGGGTTTGGAACGGCGACCAGTTCGGAACTCGTCTTAGACCACGTCAACTTTGTTAGTAACGCCGGGGAAGTCACCATTATTACTGGTCCGTCTGGTTCCGGCAAAAGTACGTTACTGACAATTATGGGGGCGCTCCGGAATCCCGATGCGGGAGAAGTGTGGCTTTCCGGCACCCAGGTGAACCAGCTCAGCCAGCGGGACCAGGATCACTTCCGCCTAGAAAAAATTGGGTTTATTTTACAGGCCCACACCCTAGTGCCGTTTTTGACGGTTCACGACCAATTTCGGTTAGTTGATCAGGTCAAACCAACCGGGAATTTAACGCCCGCTCACCAACAGGAGCTTCTGGAAACCTTGGACATCGCCGACTTGAAAACGCACTATCCTGCTGAACTGTCCGGGGGCCAGAGCCAACGGGTGGCCATTGCCCGGGGACTGTATACGCAACCAGAGTTAATCCTCGCGGATGAACCGACGGCGTCCCTTGATGAAGCTCGGGTCACGAAAGTGTGTGAGTTGCTGGCCGCCGCTGCCCGGGAGCAGGGGAAAACCGTGGTCATCGTGACCCACGACGACCGGATGTACCCCTACGCCGATCATCTCTATGAATTGCTAGACGGTCAGTTACGCCAACGTCGTTAAAAATAAAAGACCGCGCCTTATGGGCGCGGTCTTTTTTGTTACAAACTGCTGTGGCTGGGCTCGAACCAGCGACATCCTGATTAACAGTCAGGTGTTTCTACCAACTGAACTACACAGCAAGAAGGTTTTTCCTAGTTTAACAATTTATTTCGGCTTTTGCAACGTTTAAATGATAAAAATACGTAATTATTCGTTAATTAGTGATTTTAGTGCTATTTTAATTAAAAAACGTTAGTGATTAATGAGAGGAGGATTTCAATGGCAGATTACATTCACGAGCTTCGGCAGTTGGTGGGGCACCGACCGTTGATTTTGACCACCGCGGCGGGTGCCTTATTAAACGCGCAGCAGGAAGTCTTACTGCAGGAACGAACGGGGTACAACGATTGGTGTTTTCCGGGTGGTTACATGGAATATGGTGAACGAATCGTGGCGACCCTAAAACGAGAATTTAAAGAAGATGCCGGTCTTGCGGTTGCCCCGGTGCGGTTGTTGCACATTTTTGATGGCGATTGTTTTAAATATCCCAATGGTGACGAAGTTCAGTGCATTACACACTTTTACTTAGTCCGGCAGACCGGAGGGCACCTACTGCGCCAGCAGACCACAGAAACCAGCGCCGTGCGGTATTTTCCCTTAACCGCGTTGCCCCCGTTTTTTAACCAGCAATCCGAGAAGATGGCCCAGGCCGTTTGCGACTACGTGAACCACCGTTCGAGGTAATGCGCTCAATCTTTCGGCTGGGGATCATCAGTAACAAAGTGATAACCAAAGCCCCGGACCGTTTGAATGTAGTCGGGATGCTTAGGATCAGCTTCAATTTTATCGCGGAGGTGACTGATGTGGATGTCGACCATCCGTGACGTTTCGGAAATGTCGTAACGATCACCCCACACCCCCGCAAGTAACTGCGTCCGACTGAGGACCTGCGGAGCGTGCTCAATTAAATAGAGGAGCAGTTTTAATTCCTTGGGAGTTAGCCCTAAGTCCTGGTCGTTGCGAAAGGCCTTGTATTTTTGCCGGTCAATCACCACGTCGGCAAACTGCAGGCGGTCTTTGGTTGGGGACTGGGGAGCTTGTGATTCTTTCAAGCGCTGGTAGAGCCGGTGCTTTTGTTCAAACCGGGCGATAAGCTCCGCGGCCGGCCAGGGAGCGGGGACATAGTCGTCTAAACCGGTTTGAAAAATGGCGGTGGCAGCTTCTGTTGAATTGGCCAAACTGAGGATGGGCACTTGGTAGTGGTGCCGCACGTCGCTGAGAACGGACTGATATTCGGCAAAGGGAAAGGCGGTTAAATCCCACAGTAAACCAACGCTTTGTTTGCGCTGCATTAACGTCTCCACCTGGGTTGGATCGTCAATGGTATCAACAAAGTATTGTTGGTCGTTAAAGGCCTGGCTCAGCTCAATGGCTAATCGGAGTTGGTTGGTTACTAACGTTATGTGTTGCACACGCTCACCTCAATTATTTACATAATCTTTACATAAAGCACACAGCACCTTTACATAATGATATTATACTTGGTTTTGTAACGAAATGCAGAAATGAGATGGAGGCGCGTATGCGATTGGGAAAGGGACTGGCCATTGGGTTAGTGGCGACGAGCTGTTTGTTGTTAAGCGGATGCGGAACCAAGAATAAAGAGCACGCCGTGACCGCCGTGGGATCAACGGCCATGCAGCCGTTGGTGCAAAAGGCTGGGAGTGATTTTCAACAGCAGAATCAACAGTATACGGTGACCGTCCAGGGGGGCGGTTCCGGAACTGGACTGAGCCAGGCGGAAACCGGCGCGGTTAACATTGGGAATTCGGATATCTTTGCGGAGCAAAAGGACGGGATTCACGCTGACCGCCTTCAGGACCACCGGGTCGCTGTCGTGGGCATCGCACCCGTTAGTAACGAACACAACGGGGTCAACAACCTGACGCAACGTCAACTAGCGGCCATCTTTACGGGCAAGATTAAAAACTGGAAGGAAGTGGGGGGCAAAGACCTCCCCATCATCGTGATTAACCGAGCCCAGGGGAGCGGAACCCGGAAAACCTTTGAAGCTAAGGTTTTAAAGGGACAACAACCGGTCAAGAGTCAGGAACAGGACTCAAACGGGACGGTTAAAAAGATTGTCCAAAACACACCGGGCACGATTAGTTATCTATCGTTACCCTACTTAAACCGCGAACTGCAAACGGTCAAGGTGGATGGGGTCGCTCCCACCCCGCGCAACATTACGACGAATAAGTGGAAAATTTGGTCGTATGAACACATGTATACCTCCAAACAACCTAGCAAACCAACCCAAGCGTTTCTAGCGTACCTCATGTCGAAACCGGTCCAGGCTAAATTGGTCAAGGAAGCTGGGTACGTCAGTATCCACGACATGAAGGTGCACATGACTCCCGATGATCGGGTACTTCCTGGGAACCAATAAAGGAGGAACAGATGAATAATATTCAAAAGAAATTAGTGCAGCCGAGTGCGGCGACCCATCAGGACCGCCGGGGGCGCCTCATCAGTTTTATCTGCGTGAGCTTTATCATGGTTTTAACGGTTGCCATCATTGGCTTTATCGCCATTCACGGGCTAGCCACCTTTACTGAGAATCACATTTCCGTGTGGGACTTTCTTACCAAGAGTGATTGGAATCCTGGCCAAATGGGACCAAACGGCAAGCCGGAAGTTGGCGCACTAGCTATGATCGTGGCGTCCTTCGCGGTGACGTTGCTGGCTGCGTTGTTTGCCACGCCGTTTGCGGTAGCCGTTGCGGTTTATATGACGGAGTTAGCTCCCAAACGGGGGGCACGGATGTTACAACCCGTCATTGAGTTGTTAGTTGGAATTCCGTCGGTTGTCTATGGGTTTATCGGCTTAGTCGTGGTAGTGCCCGCCATTCGGTCCGTCTTTGGCGGAACCGGATTTGGAGTGTTAGCCGGAGCCATCGTCCTCTTCGTCATGATTCTACCAACGATCACGTCACTGACGATTGACAGTTTGAAGCAAGTTCCTGGGTACTACCGGGATGCGTCGCTAGCGCTTGGCGCCACTAAATGGCAGACCATCTATAAGGTGATTTTACGGGCGGCCCTGCCGGGGATTATGACGGCCGTGGTCTTTGGGATGGCACGGGCCTTTGGTGAAGCCTTAGCCGTGCAGATGGTAATTGGAAACGCGGCCATCACACCCACGAACCTGGTTTCACCAACGTCGACCTTAACTAGTCAATTAACGTCCCAAATGGGGGACACCATCATGGGAACCTTACCCAACAACGCCTTGTGGTCCTTAGCCCTGGTGCTGTTACTTATGTCTGTCATCTTTAATGTCCTAGTGAAATTCATCGGAAGTCGAGGGGAGCTGAAAAAATGAACGAAACAACGACGACCAGAGCCAACCGCAACAACCGGTTAGCCCTGTTAGGAATTAAGGGCATGGTCGCAATCGTGGTGTTAATCCTGATTGCCCTGTTAGGCTACATCCTGATTACGGGCCTACCCCACGTGTCCTGGCACTTTTTAACCTCCGCTTCTAAGGAATTTGGGGCCGGTGGGGGAATTGCAAACGAGCTGTTTAATTCGATTTATATTTTGCTCCTCACCCTCGTGATTTCCTGTCCGTTAGCGCTGGGCGCGGGAATTTATCTATCCGAATTTGCCAAACCGTCGTGGTTAACGCGGACGGTCCGCACGCTGATCGAGGTGTTAAGTTCGCTGCCATCGATTGTCGTCGGGTTATTTGGGTACCTGGTCCTGGTGATCAAGTTTCAGCTTGATTTCTCGATTATTTCCGGGGCCTTTGCGTTAATGTTTGTCAACATTCCCTTACTCACGCGGAATACGGAAGAAGCCCTCACCGCCGTGCCCCACGCCCAGCGGGAGGCCGGTTGGGCCCTCGGATTGTCCCAGTGGCGCACGATTACCAAGATTATTTTACCGGCCGCCGTGCCCGGGTTAGTAACGGGAGTTATTTTAAGTGCCGGCCGGATCTTTGGAGAAGCCGCAGCCCTCATCTTTACTGCTGGTCAGAGTACCCCAGTGGTGAGTTACAGTGATTGGAATCCCCTTAGTCCGACGAGTTTCTTAAACCCGATGCGTCCGGCTGAAACCCTGGCGGTCCACATTTGGAAGCTCAATACGGATGGGATTACGCCGGATGCCGACCAGATTTCTAGTGGGGCCTCGGCCGTATTAATCATTGTCATTCTGTTGATTATCTTGTTATCCCGGTACCTCGGCAACTACTGTTACCGGAAACTAAGTGGAACCAAGTAGGAGAAAGGAACGCTTGTGGCAACTTATAATTTAGATGAGCACTACTTACTGCCGGTGCACGGCCCCGTGGCCCTTGCAACCAAACATTTGGATGTCTTTTATGGCGCCAAGCAGGCCACCTTTGATGCCAACCTGCAGTTTCCGAAGAATAAGATTACCGCCCTCATCGGGGCCTCTGGGTCGGGGAAATCAACCTTTTTACGCAGCTTGAACCGGTTAAATGATAACGTCGCCACCGTTCAAGGAGCGATCGAATACCAGGGTTTAGACATCAACCAACCCCAGATTAACGTTTACGAAGTGCGCAAAAACATCGGAATGGTCTTTCAGCACCCGAATCCGTTTGCAAAGTCCATTTACGAAAACATTGCCTTTGCGTTGCGCGAGAACGGGATGACGGATAATCTGGATGAACAGGTGGAAACCAGCCTCAAGGACGCAGCACTGTGGGACGAGGTTAAGGATAAGCTACACCAGAGCGCACTATCCCTGTCGGGAGGGCAGCAACAGCGATTATGCATCGCCCGCGCGATTGCCGTGAAGCCCGATATTTTACTGATGGACGAACCCACCAGTGCCCTAGACCCCATCTCGAGTCGAAAAATTGAGACCATGATGCAAACGCTCAAAGCCCACTATACGATTATCATTGTGACGCATAACATGCAGCAGGCGGCCCGGGCCAGTGATCTCACGGCCTTCTTTCACCTCGGTCATGTGATTGAGTTTAATAAAACCACAGAATTGTTTACCAACCCGCGCATGCAAGCGACGGAAGCTTACATTTCCGGGCACTTTGGTTAAGGAGGAACGCATGACAAGCACCCAAACACCGCTCTTAACGACGAATGATGTGCGCCTGTACTATGGAGAACACGAGGCGTTACACGGGATTAACCTTGATTTTGATCAACACGAAATTACCGCTTTAATTGGTCCTTCGGGATGCGGAAAATCAACCTACCTACGGTGTCTCAACCGGATGAACGACCTGGTGGACGGAGTATCGATTACCGGGAGTTTTCGGTTAGACGGACAAGACATTTATAGTCCAAAACAGGACGTGGTTGCGCTCCGCAAACGGGTCGGCATGGTGTTTCAACAGCCGAACCCCTTTCCCTTCTCGGTTTACGATAACGTGGCGTATGGACTCCGGGTGCAGGGCATCAAGGATCAGCACGTCCTAGACGAGCGGGTGGAAGCGAGTCTGCGCCAAGCTGCGGTCTGGGATGAAGTCAAGGACGATTTACATAAAAACGCCCTGGCTTTTTCCGGTGGTCAGCAGCAACGGATTTGCATTGCCCGCTTGTTAGCGGTGCGCCCCGAAGTGATTTTGCTCGACGAACCAACGAGTGCCCTGGATCCGATTTCCAGCGCCAAAATTGAAGAAACCCTGTTAAAAATCAAGGATCAGTACACCATCATCATTGTGACCCACAGTATGCAACAGGCCTCACGGATTTCTGACCGGACGGCATTTATGCTCAACGGGGACTTGGTCGAAGTGGGGGCGACAAAGCACATCTTTTTGAATCCGGAAAAACAGGAGACGAGTGACTACCTGAACGGGAAGTTTGGTTAAGGACCAGAGGAGGAAGTAACATGGTGAATACGTTTGACGATCGGTTAGCAAAGTTACGGCAGAGTTTCACGGACATGGGCGTGGACGTTAGTGAGCAGATTTACCAGTCCACGAAGTCCTACATTGACCATGATGTTGACCTTGCAAACCAGGTGATCGATGGCGATAACGAAGTTAATGGAAACGAAACGAAGTTGGAAAAGGATGCCATGAACCTGATTGCGTTGCAACAGCCGGTGGCCCGCGACTTTCGGATTATCATTAGTTACTTGAAATCGAGTACGGACCTCGAACGGATCGGGGATAATGCGGTTAACATCGCGCGCGAAACCTTACAGGCGAAGGGAAATCCCCGGATTCCAGACGTTGAAATCGTGATTGCTAAGATCACAAAGCACATCCGTAAAATGCTCGAGGAAATCCTGGACGCCTATACCACCTTTGACGCTCAGATTGCCCCGGTAATTGTGCAGGAGGACCGGCGCATCGATGAGTACTACCAGAACACACGGACGGCGATTACGGAAGGGATTCTGGCTAATCCCGAAACGGCAGTGGCGGCGTCTAGTTATCTGATGGTGATTCGGTTACTAGAGCGGATTGGTGATCACATTGTGAACCTCGCCGAGTACCTGATTTACAGTGACACTGGCAAAGTTGTGGAGCTGGGCGAGACCGGCGAACAGCAGTAAGCACGGGGAAAAGAACAATTCTTAGGAATTGTTCTTTTTTTATGCAAATTTGATACGATTTAAAAAGGTTTCGATTTAGTTGTGCTATAATTAGATTATGAATTTTTGCTTGTTACGACGAAATCATGCGATTTTGTCGTATTTAAACGTGTCTAGAAACATTGTTAAGTGCTGTCCAGCTCTGGATAGAGGAGATCATGCTAATGAAATTTTTAAAACTACACATGGTTCTATTCTCATCGTTATTACTGGCGGGAAGTGGTTTGAATCACCAAACAGTCCACGCTGATCCCCAGCCAACGGCACCGCAAGCGCAAGCTAATGACTTTGCAGATTTAGCCCCGCAGCAACGCAATTTTATTAATCAGGTGCGCCCGGGTGCCATAATGGCGTGGAAACAATATGGGGTCTTACCGTCCGTCGCCATTGCCCAAGCAATTATCGAAAGTGCGTGGGGAACGTCAGGCCTTGCCGCGCAAAGCCACAATCTGTTTGGGATTAAAGGAGCCTGGAACGGGCAGGCGGTCTTTTTGCCAACCCAAGAATTTAGTGGGGGCGGGTACGTTACCATTACCGATGCCTTTCGGGCGTACCCGGACTGGTCCACGAGTATTCAAGATTACGGAGATTTTTTACATAGCAATAGTCGGTATGCCAAATTAATCGGCGTGCGGGACTACGTTTCGGTAGCGAACGCTTTGCATGAAGCTGGTTATGCGACGGCTCCCGATTACGCCCAAACTCTGATTATGTGTATTCAACAAAACCATTTGGAGCGGGTGGATCAGGAAGCGTTCAATGCTCCGGATGATTACAAGGGACCGGTTGGTTCAGGAGCGAGCACTAATTCGACTCCGAACGGTCAAAATGGCAACGATCCGTACTCCAAGGGCGCTCCGACTGATTTTACACCGACACCAAACGTTGATAACAGTACCGCGGTGGCCAATTACACTGGTGACGATCGCGACCGCAATCCTCAAGTGGTGGCCTTTGATCCCCACGGAGCGTCTACAACGGCGCCAACGGAAAAGGCTGATCCCAATGAGGCCACGCTCGGTGATCCGGTGACGGTAACGGGTGATCCGTACCAACCCCAAACTAAGCAGGTTGAATTAAAGGCGGCTACGCCAGTGCAGGCGAAGTTACCGGAGTCCCCGCTTAATCAGGCGCCTACGAATCAGGTCCAACCGGTTAACACGCCGGCGGTCGTTAATAAGCCAACGGTGGGGAACGCGGCGAGTTCTCCAAACGCGAACCCAACGACTTCAAGTGATAATTAGTTGTGCATAGAACTCAGAGAAGCGTCTGCATGAATCAGATGCTTTTTTTCGTAGCGTCATGACCTACTAATTAGGGAGAGTATGATAGAATCAGCAACGTGACAACCGAATTGAACTGAAAGTGGAGTTAACGAATGACAAAACCGAAACACGAGCAACCAACGCGCCCCCGGCCCTGGAAACGGATTTTGCTAATCCTCATCCTCGTTGTAGTAGCAGCGGGACTATTGTTTATCGGCTACCGCTACTATGCGAAGGATCAGCAGGTCGATCGGATTACCAGTGGTATTTTAAACGAACAGGAAAAGACGTTTGCGGATAATGTACAAATCACCGGGCGAACGGGGACCGTCACCTCTGATACCATGAAACCAGTGGTGAACTACTACCAGCAACATCCTCATGAATTAGCGGTATTAAAAGATCAGCTAGAGCAAAATAACGCCGCTCCGAATGGGTTCCGCTTGGTGAAAAAGGGCACCTACTTTGGGATTTTCCCACACTACCGGCTCGCCATTACGCCCATTCGACCAATTATTCAGACGAACGCACCGGGTGCCACAATTAAGGTTGACGGCCACTCAATCGGGCAAACGGACGCAGAGCAGCAACTCCAGGCTCCCGCCCTTATTCCTGGGTTTCATAGTGTCAAGGTGACCGCTGAGGTTGACGGACAGCACCTGTCAGCCTTTAAACAGACTAGTTTCTTTGCCAACGAACACCAAAAGGTAACCGTTCCGTTAGCGATGTTATCGTTTCGAGTGAAGGGACCAGCGGGAGCTGAAATCTACGTGAACGATCAACGGCGGGGCACGATTGCAAATGATGGGACTGGGGCCGTCACGGATGTCCCGATGAACCAGCAGAACACGACCTGGTTACAAGTTAACGTAGATGGTCAAACGGTTAGAAGCGAGAATCGCACGTTAACGAAACGGGATAACGGCAAGTTGCTTAGTTACACCTTTCCGAGCGTGGTAAGTAAAGACGATAGTTTCCAGTTGTTCCAAAATTTATGGACGGGAATTGGGAACGCCACCAATTTAAACCGGAGTTTGGATGATCAGAACGTGGCGGGAAGTTTTCAGGACGGTACGAATAATCCTGATTACCAAGCGCTGAACGACGTGGTGAAGCAAAACCAACAGAGTCATTTACAGTTTGGCACCATTCACTTACAAATTGAAAAGGTCCAACCCCTGAATGACAATGCGAGTCTCGTAACGTACCGCGTTCAAAGTGACGTGAAGGTTAACGACACGACGGGAACCCTCGATAATCGTTATCAGGCCCGGGTGGCTGCTGGCGCAGGGCAACCATTAGAAATTCAAACTAATCAAATTGTGCAGTAAAAAAAGCATTCGCGGTTGCGAATGCTTTTTTTAGTTAGCTGAGGTGGTGTTGGTGCAGAAAGTCTGCAAGAATGACCGCCATCTCGTGATAGGTGGTTGCAGTAGGATGTAACCGCTGATCGGCTAGAGTGGTTTGGTAGTTGTCAATGGTTAATAGTTCCGGGGCAACGGTCCGCCAGTCGAGCACGGGAATGTTAAAGTGGTGATAAACGGTGGTGAGGGCATCGTCTAGTTCATCTAGGGTGTACTGACCAAGGCCCGTGATGGTTTGATTGTCGACCCCGCCATCGAACCGTTTAAGGGGCAAAATTCCGACTACGGTAATGTTCGGATTCTCTTCCTTAATCCGGGTGATGTTCGTTGTTAATGTCTGGGTAACTTGGGAAAGCGGGGCTTCCGAATGGGCAAAGTCGTTCGTGCCAAAGAACAGGGTGGCTAACTGATAGTCCTGAAAGGAATGCGTTTCAACCTGAAAGGTCAGGTCGCGTTCGGTGGTGCCGATGATGGCGCCCGCATTTACGCCGGCATTGGTGATTTCCCAGTTAGGGAGTAATTGGTGTAAGTAGTATGAAAGGTTGTGGGTCAGATCCCGCGTTCCATCAAACCCATTTGTGATGGAATCACCTAACATGATTAAGTGCTTGGTAGTAGTCATAAGGCCCTCCTGTGTTTTTGTTTATCTTAACATAATCCGAAGTTTTCCTTATTGCTAGGAGAGAAAGATTAAGTTATTATTAAGCGTAAGATGATTACTCTATGGAGGTCAAACAAGTGAGTTATAAACGAGTTATATTAGTTGATTTGGCAGCCTTGGGATTGCGGTCTGACAATGAGTCTGCTCAACATAATTCAGATAATGATACGTTGTTGACTCACGTCTTAAACCAATCCGCGGAATCGGCGTTACCAACCTTTCATAAGTTAGGGTTGTTTAACGTTTATTTTGATAGCGATGAGGAATCCGATAATCCGCCGATTGCGACGTACGGCCTAACCAGAACCCGCTCGATCGTAAATAAGGCGTGCTCCGGTCTGCGTGAGATGTTTGATTGTGCCTTGAGTTACCGGGTTTCTAGTGTTTTTGAAGAGGTCGGCAAACGGACTAATTCCATTACAATTTCTCGGTTTGTGAGCTACCTGTTCTCGCAGGAACACAGTCGCCACATTCAAGTCGGCAACGACCAGGATGCCTTTGCGGTTTTAAAGCACCAGTTAGAAAAGAACCAAGCCGGGTTCTTTTACCTCCAGGTGCCGAGTCTACAAACGTACGCCCAGGAAAATGAGTTTGAGGACTTTACGGATGCCTTAAACGATGTGGATCAGTACTTAAACCAGGTGATGGAGCAATTACATGACGATGACTTGTTGATGGTCGTTTCTAGTCGCGTGGGGGATAACCGTTCTAAAGACGGGTTTTCGACTTACAAAATCCTGCCGTTTATGCTCTACAATCAGAACCTGAAAGCGGAACATCTCTTGGATAAACCGTTTGTATGTGAAGTCGGGGGGACCGTTTTGGCGGCCCTTGGCCTGCAACAGGATGTAATCTCGCCCAAACATAACTTGTTACCCAACTCAGAAGTAATAGTCGATTAGCTGCTGCCGTACAATGAAAGGATTTTAACATGTATCTACTTGTTAATATTATTGGGGTTTTAGTCTTTTTAGGAATTGCCTTCTTGTTTTCGAAGGATCACAAGCACGTCAACTGGCGTTCGGTTTTAATCGTCTTGGTACTAAACTTAGTGGTGGCCTACCTGCTGACCAACTTTAGTTTGGGTCGAGACTTAGTTAAGAGCGTGGCCGAAGGATTCCAGTGGTTAGTAAACGTTTCTTACACCGGGATTGCCTTTGCGTTTCCTGATTGGGTTCACGTAAAGCAAATGAACTTCTTTACCGCGGCTCTGATGCCAATCTTAATGATTGTGCCCTTGTTTGATATCCTGACGTACTTTGGGATCATGCCCTTCTGTATCAAATGGATTGGGCGGGGGATGGCCTTTGTGACTGGCCAACCGAAGTTTGAATCGTTCTATGCCGTTGAAATGATGTTTTTAGGTAATACAGAAGCCATGGCGGTTTCCAGTTTACAGTTAAAGAACATCTCAGCGAAACGGGTCCTAACGATTTCCATGATGTCCATGTCATGTATTACGGCGGCCATGGTGGGTGCTTACGCCCAAATGGTTCCCGGTCAGTATGTCTTGACGGCCATTCCTTTGAACATTTTGAATGCTATCATCATTACAAACCTGTTAAACCCGGTTCAGGTTACTCCCGATGAAGACGTTATTTATCAGTTTGGTGGAAGCTCGACTGCGGACGAACAAATTGCAGAAGAGACCGTCGATGATCGTCCAGAAAAACCCCACAAGGAACCGTTCTTCTCGTTCTTAGGGGATTCCATCTTGGGAGCGGGAAAGTTGATCTTAATCATCGTAGCCAACGTAATTGCGTTCGTAGCGCTGGCAGCCTTGATTAGTAAACTATTAGGCTTAATCAATCCCTGGTTGTCACTCGAACACATCCTGGGAACCATCATGTTCCCGTTTGCATGGCTAATGGGATTAGATGTCAACCATGCCTTCCAGTTTGCTCAATACATGGGAACAAAGTTAGTGACGAACGAATTCGTGGTAATGGGTGAGATTGCTCCCCACATTAACAACCACCACTTCTTTAGTCCCCACTACCAAGCTCAACTCACGGTCTTCTTAACTTCCTTTGCGAACTTCAGTACGGTGGGAATGATTGTTGGTTGCTTGAAGGGAATTGTGAGTCGGGAAAAGAACGACTTTATTTCCAAAAACATTGTGTACCTCTTCCTGTCTGGAATCTTAGTTTCATTGATGTCCGCTGGAATTGTGGGTCTCTTTGTTTGGTAAGCAATCCTTACACTTATAGAATAAATTCAAACGTCGCTTTCGAAAGAAAGGGCGTTTTTTTATTGGTCAACGCGTTTGAACCGGTAAAATTGGCTAGCTATGCTAAAATGGAGGCAAACTAAGAGATTGGATGTGAATGAAATGCCATTAATGCGAATTGACATGGTAAAGGGCCGGCGGACACCGGACGAAATTAAACGGGTGATGCAGTTATCGTATGACCTAACGCGTAAAGACCTCGGAGTGCCGGAAGATGACCGGTTCCAAGTGGTAACGCAACACGAAGCATACGAAATGAAACTGATGGATGCTGGCTTAGGCATCAAACGGAGTGATGACATTTTGTTATTTGATATTTTGTCAACGCCACGGACCATGGGGCAAAAGAAGCAATACTGCCAGGACATGGCACAGACTTTTCACGAGGAACTGGGCATGGATCCAGCAGACGTTATGATTGTGTTTGCCACGAACCACGCGGAAGACTTTAGTTTCGGAAACGGAAAGCAACAATTTCTTAACGGGGAACTATCGTAATGGAAAAAATTATCATTGATGCGGATCCCGGAATTGATGATGCAGCGGCCCTGGCGGTTGCCATTAACCATCCAGAGTTAGACGTGCAGTTGGTGACCACGGTGGCTGGGAACGTCACGGTGGATAAAACGACCCAAAACGCCTTGAAGATCTTGGATTTTTTTGGCAAGGCCGGGAATATTCCGGTTGCCGCGGGGGCTACCCAACCACTGATTAAGCCGTTTGAGGATGCCGCCCGGATTCATGGAGAATCTGGGATGCGGGGCTATGATTTTCCTACCCCGAAGACGGCGCCCATTGCTAAGACAGCGGTCACGGCTCTCTATGATACGATCATGGCTAGTCCCGAACCAATTACCCTCGTGCCCACGGGTTCGTATACGAACATTGGCTTGTTACTGGCCCAGTATCCAGCGGTTAAACCTAAAATTAAAAAGATTGTGGCGATGGGTGGCACCCTGGGCAAGGGAAACATGACCAGCGCTGCTGAATTTAACGTGTTTACCGATCCGGATGCGGCGAAAATCATGTATCAAGCAGGCATTCCCATTGTAATGATTGGCTTAGATGTGACCCTTCAGGCCTTGTTGACGCCGGAAACGTTGGCAACGATCAAGAACCTTAACCGCGCGGGAGAAATGCTCCATGATATCATCAGTAGCGATGGGGATCAGAGTACAGCCGGAGTGGCCATGCACGATGTGAATACGATCTTTTACCTGCGGCATCCGGAAGCAGTGACCACGGTGCCGTACTGGATTGACATTCAGACGACCGGGCCAGCGATTGGGGAAACGGTTGCGGATGTGCGTGGGGCTTATCATCAAGGTCAGACCAATGCCCTCGTCGGCACTGCCATTGATGCAGCCGCCTTTAACCAGTGGTTCATTGCGCAAGTGCGCGGGATGAAGTAATCTGTGGTGATGGATTAGTTATAATTGAATTTTAAAGAACCCTTAAATTGGAAATTACAATTTAAGGGTTCTTTTGGTTTAGTTAAATGTTTATTCTGTACAAATTAAAGATTGTGGTACTGTTCATTTAATTAGTTACCATACCAAAATTTATGGGTTAAATCATCGATAGAATTAAATATATTAATAGCTTCACAATATTTTTTAGATTAATGAATCCTAAATAGTGAGCTAATGTTATCAACATTCTATTTTTGCTCTTAAATATTGCAATAGATATTAACATCGAAATTATCGAACTAAGTAAACAAATGTTATTTTCGTTCATTATTATCAACTCCTTTAATATGGTCTGATAATAATATTGCGTTTTGCATTTTTCCTTTTTTTTTGTGAATTTTGAGGGTGCTCTAATTACCAAAATTAGAGAAAAACAAGCTACTTTTTGGGCCTTATCCTTAACATCATTTGATGTGATAACGGATTCTAATTTAATTATTGAAATTTATAACTATCATCCGGAAGTAGAACGCAAAAAATTAGAGAACGTAAGTTACAAGGAATTGAAATTGCCCCAAAATGGATCATGATGAATCACATTTAAATAATAAACGTTGGCTAAAGCTAAGCTCATGGGGTGGGTTCGTAAAGCTAGTTGATGACTATTTTTGGGATTGAATCCTGCACAACAGATCCCCGGTTTCTTTGGCAAAATTTTATTCTTTGTAACGAAACGGGTAAATTTTCGTTATAATGTATAGTATGATAAGAGTTACACAAGTGCTGAATGGTGGCGGGAGCAGGTTACCCGTCCGCGTGGTAGTTAGGAGTTATTAATGACGCCAGAAGAGTTTCAACAGGCCGTGGCCGAGCAGGGAATTAAATTGAGCGACCACCAACTGGAACAGTTTCGCGAATACTTCCAATTACTCGTTGCGTATAACCAACGGGTTAACTTAACGACGATTACGGCGGAAGCAGACGTTTATTTGAAACATTTTTATGACTCACTGACCCCCGCGTTCTACGTGTCGGGGTTGCGTACTGATGCTACGCTGGTCGACGTCGGCGCAGGAGCAGGGTTTCCTTCAATTCCCTTGAAAATTTTGAATCCGGCGTTACGAGTGACCATCGTTGATTCATTGAATAAGCGAATTGTCTTTTTACAGCAGTTAGTCGAGCGACTCGGTCTGACTGACGTTCGGCTTGTCCACGCTCGCGCAGAAGAGTTTGGCGGACGCCGGTCGCATGATCGCGGGCAGTTTGATTATGCGACTGCCCGTGCGCTTGCCCGGTTGCATGTGATGAGTGAACTGTGTCTGCCACTCGTTAAAGTCGGGGGCGCACTAATTGCCCTGAAAGCGGCGAAGGCAGAAGCAGAATTAACAGCGGCCACCAAAGCAATCCACGTTTTAGGTGGGAAGGTCACTGAAGACAATTCGTTTACGTTGCCAGCGAGCCACGAAGAACGCCACATTATTGTCATTGAAAAAGTAAAGCAGACTCCGAGCAAGTATCCCCGCAAAGCTGGAACACCTAATAAGGAACCGATTCAATAACCAACAAGGAGGTTACCAGATGGCACACATTATTGCGTTAGCAAACCAAAAGGGTGGGGTTGGAAAAACAACCACGGCCGTTAATTTGGGAGCAGATTTAGCAAGTGAAGGACAACGTGTTCTAATCATTGATTCCGATGCCCAGGGCAATGCCACGAGTGGGGTTGGAATTAGTAAGCAAGACATCCAACACGATGTGTATGATGTTTTGGTTAATGAGGAACCGTTGACGTCCGTCATCATGCACAGTCA
This sequence comes from Fructilactobacillus myrtifloralis, assembly GCF_024029335.1. NCBI lineage: Bacteria > Bacillati > Bacillota > Bacilli > Lactobacillales > Lactobacillaceae > Fructilactobacillus > Fructilactobacillus myrtifloralis. Next base: position 1,192,651 of record NZ_CP097116.1, read on the forward strand.
ACACCCCGGTTTGGATATTGTCCCTGCGACGATTCAGTTGTCCGGGGCAGAAATTGAATTAACCCCCCAAATGGCGCGGGAAACCCGACTGAAAAATGCCCTTGGCGCAGTTGACGACCAGTACGACTTTGTGCTGATTGATTGTCCGCCATCGCTGGGGTTGATTACCATTAACGCCTTTACGGCGAGTGATTCAATCTTAATCCCCGTGCAAAGCGAATACTACGCCCTAGAAGGGCTGAGTCAGCTTTTGAATACCGTTCAACTGGTTCAAAAGCACTTTAATCCCAATCTGTACATTGAGGGTGTGTTACTTACGATGTACGATGCCCGCACGAAGCTCGGCGCGCAGGTGAATGAAGAAGTCCGAAAATTCTTTAAGGATAAGGTATATGCAACGGTCATTCCCAGAAACGTTCGCCTGTCGGAAGCGCCAAGTCATGGGCTGCCGATTATTGACTATGATCCAAGTTCAAAGGGTGCACAGGTTTATCTGGAACTAACCAAGGAGGTATTGGCGGCCAATGATAAGTAAAAACAGCAAGGGCCTCGGCCGGGGGTTGGATGCCCTTTTTGATGGCAACGACATTAGCGTGAACGATGAAGCGGTGCAACAACTAGATTTACAACAGTTGCAACCGAATCCCTACCAACCACGGAAGAAGTTTAATGAGAAGGCCTTGCAGGATTTAACCAATTCCATTAAGGTTTCAGGGGTCTTTCAACCAATCATTGTCCGGCAACCAAATCCCCACGTGGCGAGTTACGAAATTGTCGCAGGAGAACGGCGATTCCGGGCTTCAAAGGCAGCCGGGAAGACAACCATTCCAGCGATTATTCGGGATGCGACCGATGCCCAGATGATGGAAATCGCAGTCATGGAAAACTTACAACGGGAAGATTTGAACCCGTTAGATGAAGCCAAGGCCTACGAGATGCTGATGACGAATCTAGATATCACCCAGGCCCAGGTTTCAAAACGGTTAGGGAAGAGTCGTCCGTACATCGCGAACTACTTACGGCTTTTAAACCTTCCGCTGCCTGTAAAAGAAATGTTACAAAAGGGGCAGCTATCGATGGGCCAAGCCCGGACCTTGCTTGCCGTGAAAAATAAGCAGGAACTTGTGCAGTTAGCACAACAGGCCGTTGCCAAAACGCTTACGGTCCGGCAACTCGAAAAAGAAATTGAACGTTTAAACCAAAAGAATCCTCAGCAACCAAAAGCAACGAAGCGGAACCGGAAGTCGCCCTACCTGCGCGCGGGTGAAGAACAGCTCCAGGATAAGTTTGGAACCCGGGTGGCAATTAGTGAAAGCCGGCCGAAATCAGGCCGAGGCAAGATTGAAATTGATTATCTGTCCAACGACGACTTAAACCGGATTTTAGACCTATTAGATGTTCATCTAGATTAGGAGGAATTGGGATGTATGACTTACATGATGTGGTTGAAATGAAAAAAGCCCATCCATGTGGTGCCAACCGGTGGGAAATCATTCGGGTTGGGGCTGACATTAAACTGGAATGCCAGGGATGTGGTCACATCGTGATGATGCCACGCAGACAGTTCGAAAAGCGGATGAAAAAAGTTTTAAGTAAACACACTGAAGAGTAGGAAAGAAGGAATCGAGATGTCATTAACAGCGGGAATTGTGGGGTTGCCGAATGTCGGCAAGTCAACCCTGTTTAACGCCATTACCAAAGCCGGGGCGGAGATGGCGAACTACCCGTTTGCCACCATTGATCCGAACGTCGGAATGGTAGAAGTACCAGACCACCGGTTGGATCGGATTCAGGAACTGATCCCAGCAAAAAAAGTAGTGCCAACTACCTTTGAATTTACCGATATTGCCGGGATTGTTAAAGGTGCGAGCCGGGGAGAAGGCCTCGGAAATAAATTCTTGGAAAACATTCGGCAGGTGGACGCAATTGTGCACGTGGTCCGGGCATTTGATGACGACAACATTACCCACGTTTCTGACAAGGTTGATCCCGTTGCAGACATTGAAACCATCAACTTGGAATTAACCCTGGCTGACCTAGAAGCCGTTAACAAACGGATTGGCAAGGTAACGAGAGCTGCCAAGGGGAGTGCAGAAGCCCAGGCAGAGCTGGACGTGCTCAACAAGCTAAAACCGGTGTTAGAAAACGGGGGCGCCGCGCGGGACCTTGATTTTGATGAAGAAGAGGCCAAGATTGTAAAGGGGCTGTTCTTGTTAACGTCGAAACCAGTGCTATACGTGGCGAACGTGAGTGAAGCATCGATGGCTCATCCCGAACAGGATCCGTACTTTCAAGCAGTGGAGCAGTACGCTTCAGCACATGGGGCCGAAGCAATTGGGATTGCTGCTGAAAGTGAAGAGGAAATTGCAGAACTTGATGACGATGACAAAGCGGAGTTTTTAGCCGCCGCCGGGGTAACAGAACCGGGGCTCGACAAGTTAATTCGGGCAGCTTATCAACTACTGGACTTAGAAACCTTCTTTACTGCTGGAGGCAAGGAAACCAAGGCGTGGACCTTTTTACGGGGCACCAAAGCTCCCCAAGCCGCGGGAATCATCCACTCCGACTTTGAACGCGGGTTCATTCGGGCCGAGGTCATGTCCTTTGCCGATCTGGACCAGTACGAAAGTGAAGCAGCTGTGAAGGAAGCCGGGAAACTGAGAATTGAAGGAAAAGACTACGTAATGCAGGATGGCGATATCGTAAACTTCCGCTTTAACGTGTAGGAGGAACTATGGCGACTGAAAAGGAAAAACGGAATGCCCACGTACAACAACGCCCTTCGAGTCAGAAGGAACGGTACGCGGAATTTGCAAACCAGGGTTTAACCAAACGCAATGAAGAATACATGGTGAAATTTAGTGCAGCGTTAGCTGACACTAACTATCCGGCAGAACAACGAACTGAGTTGATTCAGACCATGATGCAGGAAATTTTAGCAGCCCAAAAACGGGGTACCACTGCCAAAAATCTGTATGGGACGGTCACAGAAAAGTTGAAGGTAACGTTGAATCCGCCTAAGGAACCAGCTGGACCAATGACAAAGGAACGGTACCTGACGGATGCTACGTATAACTTCCTCTGGTTCCTGATTCTCTTTAATTTTATGTATGGGGCAATGGCATTTATGGCTCCGGATTCCGCTAATCAAGCGGGCGCAGCCGGAATTACGTGTATTGTGCTTTCATCAATCGTAGCGGGATTGGGAATGCCGTTTGTAACCCAACTCTTTGCTCCGGACGTTCAGCACAAGCATAATTGGCTGGTTCGAGCAGGAATGATGGCGTTGATGTTTTTGGTATGGATGTTGGTCTTTTATGGCTCCAATCTCCTCCCCCGGATCATCAACCCCGTTGTGAACCCGATTGTTAACATCGTAATTGGCGTAATTGGGGTTGTAGCAATTTTATACATGCGCTCCCGTTTCAAAATCACGAGTGGAATCTTTGCGGGTCGTCGCTAAATTATGAGAACGGTTTTCTTGCGAAGACCGTTTTTTGTTTGCTAAGTTTTTCTTATCTTTAGCCAAATTTCTTTCTTTTGGAGTTGGATTTGGTAAACTAAACAAAAACAACGAAAAAGGGGTTCAACAGATGAAAATATTAGTAGTTGATGACGATCAAGAAATTGCCCAGTTATTAGAAATTTACATTAAAAACGAAGGGTTCGAGCCCGTAGCCGCTTACGACGGTGAAGAAGCCCTCTCCAAGTTGCATACTGAATCAGACATTGGGTTAGTCATCTTGGACATCATGATGCCGGGCATTAACGGGATGGAAGTGATCAACCAGGTTCGCAAGGATTCCCAGATTCCGATCATCGTGTTGTCCGCTAAAACGGAAGACCTCGATAAGATCCAGGGTCTAACCACCGGTGCGGACGACTACGTCACCAAACCCTTCAATCCGTTAGAGGTCATGGCACGGGTTCACTCGTTGTTACGCCGAAGTGAAAATGCGATGAAGAACGCTGAGCCCGAAGAAATTCATGCTGACATGTTGACGATTAATCGTGATTCACACGAAGTGGTCACGGAAGATGGAACCAAGATTCAACTAACGGCGATTGAGTTTGGAATTTTATATCTGCTTGCCAGTCATCCCAACCGCGTTTTTTCAGCCGATGAAATCTTTGAACGGGTGTGGAAGCAGGAAAGCGTGATTTCAGCGAAAACCGTGATGGTGCACATGAGTCACCTACGGGACAAGATTGAGGCGGCTACGAATGGCCAGGATGTAATTAAGACGGTTTGGGGAGTTGGATACAAGGTTGAAGGTTAAAGCAATGGCAAATGAGAATTTCAAACTGACTAATCGGGAAAAGAACGAACTGTGGTTTGAAACCATCATGACGATTGTGTTGTTGTTATTAGCTAACATTGCAGTCGGCAACATTTTAACGAACTTCATTCGCACGAACCAAGGGGTCAACGACGGGATTTTCATCATTAAACAATCGATCACCTTTGGGCCACTGCACCAACACTTTCTTAGTTGGGAAGGTCTCTTTTGGATTCTGATGTTGTTTTTAGATACGGTGATTGTCTGGTGGCGGATTATTCGAGTTTACCGCCGGATTCAAATTAGTCGGATTATTGACGAACTGCACTACATTTCGAACGGCCACTTTGATCACCAAATCCCCTTTCACCTGACGGGGGATAACGAACGGGTGGTAAATAGTGTTAACACGCTGGTGGAGAATGTGATTCAGTCGTTAGAAGACGAACGCCGAATCGAAAAATCAAAGGATGATCTGGTGACGAGTGTGAGTCATGATTTACGGACGCCGCTCACGTCCATCATCGGCTATCTGGGGTTAATTGAAGCCCATCAGTATCAAACTGAAGCCGAGCTACGGAAGTATTGTCACATTGCCTACGAAAAGGCCCAACAGATGAAGAAGTTGGTTGACCGGTTGTTTGAGTACACCCAGGCCAACAACCTAGGCGACCAGCAGGTAGAACTGAATCAGATTGATGTCAACCAGTTGCTGACGCAGTTAGAGACGTCATTTGCGTTAGAGGCGCAAAAGCAGGGGATGCAGATCAAGGTTCACCCCCTGAATCCGGACATCACGATGGTGGCGAACGCCGAATTGTTAGGGCGGGTTTTTAATAACTTGATTACGAACGCTTTGAAGTACGGTAACGATGGGACGCAAATCGTACTTACGGCTCGTAAAGACTCGGCGGAGACGGTGACGTTTCAGGTCGCAAACGATGGGAAAGCCATTCCGAAAAAGGTGCTGCGCAAGATTTTTAATCGCTTTTACCGCGAAGAAAGTTCTAGAAACCTGGAAACGGGTGGAAGTGGACTTGGCTTGGCGATTGTCCGCGAGATTGTCAGTCGGCAGGGTGGCCAGGTGACGGTTGATTCTAACAATCAGTGGACGACGTTTACGGTGACGTTACCAATTCAACCCAGCAAAAAAACCAGTTAGCTCCCTAACTGGTTTTTTTGCTACTTAATCTCTCACAACTAATTTAAAAAATTGAGCGAAAATGGTTTTTTATTCATTCTAAATCCAATATAATTAAGTGTACGGTGCAACAAACCGAGGATTTCATGAAATCATTATTGGAGGATTTCAATTGACTAAAGTGGTACCAAATCCAAATGAACCAGCTTGGCGGAAAAATTTTCGCACATCGTTTCCATTAGACATTAGTTATATTCCAATCGGAATTGCCTGCGGGATTTTATTGCATGCCGCGGGCTTTAACACTTTTAACACAATTCTAGTCTCGTTGTTGGTTTTTTCTGGGGGCGCCCAATTTTTGATTGCCTCCATGTTGACCATCAATTCCCCCTTATTAACCATTGTGCTGATGCTCTTTTTCCTGGAATTGCGGTATGCATTACTCGGATCTAGTTTATCAAAGTACCTGCGGGGGCAAAATACATGGTTCCTGCTTTTGTTTGCCGGGTCAATGAATGATGAAAACTATGCGGTGAACTACCTAAAGTTTTCGACCGATAAGCACTTTACCCAGCGGGATGCCCTGCAAATTGAGCACTGGTCCTTACTCTTTTGGACCGTCAGCAATTTAATCGGTAGTTTGGTGGGGACAGCGATCACGATTGATTTGACCGTGGTCCACTTTGCCCTCACGGCACTCTTCCTCTTCATGATTGTGATGCAGATAAAAAGCTTTTTGAAGATTATCATTGCGGGCTTAGCAGCCGTATTGGCAATCTTCTTCCTTGTGACAACGAAGTCCACGTTAGGACTAGTATTTGCGACGCTGGTGGCTTCATTCGTCGGCTTTTTAGCAGACAATTACCTCACGAAGCAACAGAAGAAGAGTCGGCTGGTTAAAATGTTTAAGAACCCAGCCGGAACCCCTAAAGAGTAAGCGGAAGGACGAAGATTATGGAATGGAACGGAATGCAACACTTTCTGTTAGTGATACTATGTTTCTTTGTGGCATTAGTCCCGCGGTTTGTCCCTTTATTTTTCTTTCGAAAACGGCAAATTCCCAAGTGGTTTAACGAGTGGATGGAGTTTGTGCCAATCTGTTTGTTTACCTCGTTAGTTGTGAAGGACCTCTTTATTACCAAGAACTATACCTTTTCCGTGGCCGGTTCGTTACCAGAGCTGATTGCAAGCGTTGTGGTTATCGCGGTGGCGTTTTGGACCCGGTCGATGGCCCTCTCGGTAATTATCGGGTTGGGACTGGTCTTTGCGTTAACGTTTGCGCTCTAGATCAGTAATTAGCAAAATAAAGCAAATAAAAAAAGAGCTGAATGTCATTCAGCTCTTTTTAATTTGGTTTAGTTGTCGTGGTGGTCAGCCATGTAATCACGAGTCATTGGGAGCGATGCTCCGGATGGTCCCTTCGTGATGAGGTACTGCATGACATCGATGTTGCCAGATTTAAAGGAAGCGGCACAGGCTTGCAGGTAGAGATCCCACATGCGAACAAATTGTTCGTCAAACATTTCGGTTACTTCAGAGCGAACGCGGTTAAAGTTCTTATCCCATTCTTCCAAAGTCCGTTGGTAGTGTCTCCGCAACGATTCTAAGTCATAAACCTGCATCCGGTTGTCGACAATGTGTTGGATGTTTTCGGTTAAACCAGGAACGTAGCCACCAGGGAAGATCCACTTGTTAATCCACCCGTTGACCGCGCCACCTTGTTGCCGCGTAATTCCATGGATCAGAGCGCTCCCGTTGTCTTTAAGGTGGGTGCTAACCGTTTTGAAGTACTCATCGAGATTTTCCTTTCCAACGTGTTCAAACATCCCAACGGAAGTGATGTAGTCGAACTGTTCATCCTTTGGCAGTTCACGGTAATCCTGAAGCCGGACGTCGGCAAGGTTTTCCAAGCCGTATTTTTTGATTTGAGCCTGGACGTAGTCATATTGTTCCTGACTTAACGTTACCCCAGTTACCCGTAGGTTGTATTGCTTAGCAGCCGTTAGCATCAAGGTTCCCCAGCCACAGCCAATGTCTAGGAGGGTGTGACCCGGTTGAGGGTTCAGCTTTTGGATAATGTGGTGAATCTTGTTTTCCTGGGCTTGGTACAGTGAATCGGTCGGTTTTTCAAAGTAGGCACAGGAGTAAGTCATCGTCTTATCTAGCCAGAGTCGGTAGAAGTCGTTTCCGATGTCATAGTGATCCTGGACGTCCTTCTTACTTTCCGATTCAGAGTGGGAAGCATGGGGCAAGAACTTGATAAACTTTTTATTGCGGAAAAAGCTATCGGCAGCTTCATAGGCCGAGGTAATGAGATCCTCTAGGTTCCCATCGACGTCTACCGTTCCGTTCATGTAAGCTTCACCGAGCGCAATCGATGCATTCTTTTTTAGCTCGCGGATGGGAATGGGCTTATTAATCGTAATGTGAGCTTTGGGGGTCCCATTCCCGTACTTCTTTGTTTTACCGTCCCAAAAAGTAACTTCAATTGGTTCGGCAAAACTGCGTTTCAAAAATTCGTTGTAAAACATTTTCTCTAACATGGTTTAACCTCGCTTTTCCGTGTGAAATACATTCCCATTATATGCTTTTTTCTTTTTTTCCGTAACCAATGTGGCAATCGGAAATCAAATTCGTATCTATGATATAATGAACCTCGAATCTAAAGGAAGTTTATGGAGGTAATTAGCATGAAGAAATGGATTTGGGCGCTTATCGCGGTTGTGATTATTGCCGTTGGTGGGGGCTGGTATTATGCAGCTCACACGAACAGTACCCAAGCATACGCAAGTAGCGTTAGCAATGGGAAAACAGCCCTAAAAGACGCTAGCTACACGGAAGCAAAGAATGACTTTCAAACGGCGGTTGATAAAAAACCGGGTTCTAAGGAAGCCAACGCGCTCTTGAACCAGACCCAACACTTTATCGATGGAAACACCCAGATGAAGGATAAGGAATTTACTAGCGCCAAGAAGTCTTACGTGGCCGTTAAGAACGAAAAAAACGGTTCTGATCTAATGGTGAAACGGGCGAACAGTAAGGTTAAAACCGTAAACGAAGTCATTAAAAATGATGGATTGTTCAAACAAATTTACAAAGAAGCGGTGCGGCAACACAATGATAAGAAGTACGATGCTTCGAACCAAACCCTACAGGGCATTTTGACAGCTCGGGTAATCAACCAATCTTACTACAGTGACATCAAGCGCAAAGCTACGGACCTGAAGAAGTCAAACGACAAAGAACTGAAGAAGATGTCAACGAAGGCTAAACAAGCTTCAGCAATGGATGCCAACCAGAGCGCGAGCGTTACCAACGCTGTTAATGAAGTTGGTTCAACCCAAGCAGCAGTGAAAGCCAACGCCCAAAGCTCCAACTCCGCAGCTGCCGCAACGAAGAAAGCGAACCCAACTGCAAACACGAGCAACTTTAACGTGTACGAAAACCCTGGTGAATACGCCAACCGGTTTGTAGATCCAACGACGGGTCAAAACATGAATACCAGCAATAGTTCGAATGCGACGGCTGGAGATAACTCGAACAACACTGGAAATGCTGGAAATGCTGGTAATGCTAACAATGCTGGGGCAACTGACCCTAACAATTACACGGCTAACAACGATCCGTACAACGTTTACACGAACCCCGGTGAATACGCCAACCGGTTTAACTAATTAAACAGATGGAGATAAATTAAGATGGAGACTCATTGGCAAAATTTTTTAAAGAACGTGCAGCTACGGCGCGCCGTCGTCTTAATGCTGTTAATTGGATTGATTTACGTTTGCCGGGAAATGATCACCACCATTTTGTTAACCTTCATTTTTACGTTACTGGTCACCAAAGCGGTGTTATGGGTCCGAAAACGCGTTCAGATTCCCACGCCGCTACTTGTGATTGGACTGTATCTGTTAATTGTTGGTTCGATTGTTGTGATTGCGGTCTTGTATCTGCCTACGATTGTGGAGCAGGGCATCGAGTATTCAAAGGTGCTGTACAAGTTTTACCAGCGCCCACATACAATTGAAAATCCGCAAGTGCGTGATGCGGTCGTTAATTTAATCAAGACGGTGAATGTTCCCAAACAGTTGAAAGATAGTATGGGTGTCATCTTAGATTACGTGACGAGTGCGGGTAACATTGGGTTTTCGATGTTTATCTCCTTACTGCTGAGCTTCTTCTTTACCCTCGAACTCAAGCAGACCAAGGAATTTTCCGAGAAGTTTTTGAGTAGCACCTTCGGCTGGTTTTTCCAAGACGTGGCCTACTTTGGGAACATCTTTGTTAAAACCTTTGGGGTGGTATTGGAAGCCCAGTTCTTCATCGCCATCTGTAATACGGTGCTAACGACCATCTGTCTGGCCATCTTGGGCATGCCGCAACTGGTGATTTTTGCCATCATGATTTTCCTATTAAGTTTGGTCCCGGTGGCGGGGGTTATTTTATCGTTAATCCCGCTGTCGATTTCGGCCTATACGGTCGGCGGAATCCGGTACGTGATTTACGTTATCATCATCGTCGTGGTGGTGCACATGCTGGAAGCCTATGTCCTGAACCCGAAGTTTATGTCATCAAAGACCGAACTGCCGATTTTCTATACCTTTGTGGTCTTGTTAATTGGTGAACACTTCTGGGGAACTTGGGGATTAATCGTAGCGGTACCGGTCTTTACCTTCTTCTTAGATGTGTTTGGAGTGCAAAAGGTCGATCGACCCCGGTTGCGGAAGCCAAAGCCAAAGAAAAAGAACTTAAAAAACGCAACAAAGTGATGTATGATGAAAGCGAACTAATTAATGAAAGAGGTTTAAGCTAATGGCTAAATTATGTTTAATTCGACACGGACAAAGTGAATGGAACTTAGCAAACAAGTTTACTGGTTGGGTAGACGTTGACCTAAGTGAAGAGGGAGTCAAGCAAGCGCAAAACGCCGGGAAGTTGATTGCAGCAGCTGGGTTAGAATTTGACCAAGCATATACTTCTGTTTTGAAGCGGGCCATTAAGACCTTACACTACGCCTTAGATGAAAGCGACCAACTCTGGATTCCAGAAATGAAAACCTGGCGCTTAAACGAACGGCACTACGGTGATTTACAGGGTAAAAATAAGGCTAAGGCAGCGGAAAAGTATGGGGACGAACAAGTTCACATCTGGCGCCGGTCTTACGACGTCTTGCCACCCCTGTTAAGTGCTGATGACGAAGGTTCTGCCACAAAAGATCGTCGCTACGCTGATTTGGATCCACGGTCCATTCCTGCTGGGGAAAACTTGAAGACGACCTTGGAACGGGTAATTCCCTTCTGGCAGGATCACATTGCACCGAAGTTATTAGATAACAAAAACGTAATTATTGCAGCGCACGGGAACTCACTCCGGGCTTTAACTAAGTACATTGAAAACATCTCTGATGCAGACATTATGGATGTTGAAATTGCTACTGGGGAACCAATTGTGTATGACATTGATTCCAACTTGAACGTGGTTAGCAAGCAAAAATTAGGAGAATAAAGCATTCTTACCTTTTGAAATTGTAAAAGATCGCTAGTGGACTTAGCGATCTTTTTTTGTGGCCAGATTAATTGTTAGATTACTTGACAAGCAAAATTGATGCTCGTATAGTAACTGGTAGACTTTAAAAAACTGGAGGTATTTCAATGAGCGAAAAACAAACCGTTGATGCGAACGGACGCCCGTATAATCGAACAATCTTTGTGCTCATCTTATTGGTGGGTGCGTTTGTCGCCGTTTTAAACCAAACTATTTTGGGGACGGCATTTCCAACGTTGATGCAGGCGTTTCACGTTAGCACTTCGACCGTTCAATGGTTAACCACCGGATTTATGATGGTAAACGGAATTTTAATTCCAGTGAGTGCGTGGCTGACTGGAAGAATGAACACCAAGTGGTTGTATTTAGGTGCGATGCTAATTTTTGAAATTGGGACCATTTTAGCGGCCTTTGCACCAACCTTTAGCGTGTTATTCATTGCCCGCCTTATTCAAGCCGTGGGAGTGGGGGTCATTATGCCGTTGATGCAAACGATCCTACTCTCCATTTTCCCTGCTAACGAACGGGGAGCGGCGCTTGGAATGGGTGGAATTGTCATTGGATTAGCTCCGGCGATTGGTCCCACCTTGTCCGGTTGGATCATTGATAATTACTCCTGGCGGCTGATTTTTGAATTATTAATTCCAATTGCAGCGTTTGTGTTGATTGCAGGATTATTCTTCATTAAACCCGTTTTACCAACGCACAAATCAAAGTTGGATTACATTTCGTTAATTCTCTCGACCATTGGATTTGGTTCCGCCCTGTACGGGTTCTCCAGCGTTGGGAACGATGGTTGGGGAAGCGCCACGGTAATTTGGTCGCTATTGATTGGAGCCTTTTTCATTGCCATCTTCATTTGGCGGCAACTACACCTGAAGAATCCGTTCTTGGATTTACGGGTTTTAAAATCATTTGAATTTAGTGTCTCAACCTCCCTGGCCTCCATTGCCTTCATGGCGATGATCGGGGTCGAAATGGTGCTGCCCCTCTACTTGCAGATTGTTAAGGGGATGACGGCCTTCCATTCCGGACTAACTCTGTTAGGAGGAGCCCTGATGATGGGGATAATGAGTCCCATTACGGGAATGTTATTTGATAAATTTGGAGCCCGGCGCTTAGCCATTTGTGGGCTGTTCTTACTTTCCGTGGGAACTTTTCCGTTTATGTTTTTAACGGAAGACACTTCCAATGCTTACATCATGGTTCTTTATGGAGTTCGAATGTTTGGGATTGCCATGGTGATGATGCCGGTCACAACTTCTGGAATGAACGCTTTGCCAGTCCAGAAGATGGGGCACGGAACGGCCGTTAACAACACAATTCGGCAAATTTGTGGTTCAATTGCGACGGCGGTCATGGTTTCGATCTTATCGAACGTCACCAAAAACAACATGCCTAGTGGAACCTTAAAGGTAAATGATCCGATTCATTTTCGTGATTTAGCCATTTCGGCAACCTTGAAGGGGTATACGGCCGCCTTTGGAATTGCCTTTCTGATTTCTGTGATTGCCTTCATCGTGGCCTTTGCGTTGAAAAAGGGTCCGGTAACGAAAGGGGGAGACGAAGAATGATTTTTGTGATTTTAATTGGAACGGTTCTTGCGTTTTTCCTGTGTTTTAATTTAATTCCGAATCATAAGGTTGCCAACGTGACGGGTTGTGTAGCTGGTTTCTTAGTAATTGTGACCGTTTTGAGTATCATTGGGAATTTTCATTACCACTGGGGAATGAAAAAAGCGACGGTTGAAACGACCCAATCGTTTACCTCTATTAACCGGCAACTTAACATGGTGTTATACCAAAAGCTCGGTAAGCAGGGGAACGAACAGGTTGTGATTTACAAGCGGACTGCTAGTCAAAAGAAACCGACGACCACTCCCGCGGTGCAGACGCACAACGTGATTCATCATGAAGGTACCAAGAATCGATTAGTAACCCAAAAGCAAGAGTGGGTATATAAGAATAATTTTTACCGGATGTTATTTGGGTTAGCGCAAAAGGAAACCTTTATTAATCGGACCAATACCTTTTACGTGGCACAAGATTACCTTGTGATGACGCCCAACCAGGCGAAAGAATTTGGCAAGCGGATGCAACAGGCAGCCGCTGGCTTACAAAAGCAACAACAAAACCCCGCTGCGCAAATGGCAGTTCAACAACAAGCGCAACAGTATGTGCAGGGTAAATTAGCAGCTGAGTTGCAAAAACACCCGCAGCTTTCAGACCAGCAACGCCAACAATTAATGAAGAAGTGGCAGACTGAATTTAAGCAACAGTTAAAACAGAAGGCCCAACGGCAACTGGCTGAACAGGTTGCACAATCCATGCATTTAAAATAACTGACAAAAGCTCTCAAGCGATTGAGGGCTTTTTTGTTTGGGGGAACTTAGGCGGTAAATTTCATTAGTAAAATTCAAAATTATGGTTGACTTTGGGCTTAGATCGAGGTATGATTATTTATGCACTCAAGAGCAGTGCGAAAGTAGTTCTTTGAAAACTGAACAAGATTTTGATTACAAAAGTGTAAGGAATTTTTAGACGGAAGTTTAAAAATTAAACAATTGCGAAGTCAATTCGCTTTAAGAAACAAATCAAGTAGAGCTAGTAAAGTTCTCATTTAAAATGAGAGTTTGATCCTGGCTCAGGACGAACGTTGGCGGCGTGCCTAATACATGCAAGTCGAACGCGGTCTCCTAATTGAAAAACCGTGCTTGCACGGGTTGGATTTTAGATCGGACCGAGTGGCGAACTGGTGAGTAACACGTGGGTAACCTGCCCAGAAGTAGGGGATAACACCTGGAAACAGATGCTAATACCGTATAACAACTAAAACCACATGGTTTTAGTTTGAAAGCTGGCCTTTGCGCTAGTGCTTTTGGATGGACCCGCGGCGTATTAGCTAGTTGGTGAGATAACAGCTCACCAAGGCGATGATACGTAGCAGACCTGAGAGGGTAATCTGCCACAATGGGACTGAGACACGGCCCATACTCCTACGGGAGGCAGCAGTAGGGAATCTTCCACAATGGACGAAAGTCTGATGGAGCAACGCCGCGTGAGTGAAGAAGGGTTTCGGCTCGTAAAACTCTGTTGTTAGAGAAGAACGACTGTGAGAGTAACTGCTCACGGCGTGACGGTATCTAACCAGAAAGTCACGGCTAACTACGTGCCAGCAGCCGCGGTAATACGTAGGTGGCAAACGTTGTCCGGATTTATTGGGCGTAAAGCGAGCGCAGGCGGTTTTTTAAGTCTGATGTGAAAGCCTTCGGCTTAACCGAAGAAGTGCATCGGAAACTGGGAAACTTGAGTGCAGAAGAGGACAGTGGAACTTCATGTGTAGCGGTGAAATGCGTAGATATATGAAGGAACACCAGTGGCGAAGGCGGCTGTCTAGTCTGCATCTGACGCTGAGGCTCGAAAGCATGGGTAGCAAACAGGATTAGATACCCTGGTAGTCCATGCCGTAAACGATGAATGCTAGGTGTTGGGAGGTTTCCGCCTCTCAGTGCCGGAGCTAACGCATTAAGCATTCCGCCTGGGGAGTACGACCGCAAGGTTGAAACTCAAAGGAATTGACGGGGACCCGCACAAGCGGTGGAGCATGTGGTTTAATTCGATGCTACGCGAAGAACCTTACCAGGTCTTGACATCTTCTGTTAGCCTAAGAGATTAGGTGTCCCCTTCGGGGGCAGAATGACAGGTGGTGCATGGTTGTCGTCAGCTCGTGTCGTGAGATGTTGGGTTAAGTCCCGCAACGAGCGCAACCCTTGTCTTTAGTTGCCAGCATTCAGTTGGGCACTCTAGAGAGACTGCCGGTGATAAACCGGAGGAAGGTGGGGATGACGTCAAATCATCATGCCCCTTATGACCTGGGCTACACACGTGCTACAATGGACGGTACAACGAGTCGCGAAACCGCGAGGTCAAGCTAATCTCTTAAAGCCGTTCTCAGTTCGGATTGCAGGCTGCAACTCGCCTGCATGAAGTTGGAATCGCTAGTAATCGTGGATCAGCATGCCACGGTGAATACGTTCCCGGGTCTTGTACACACCGCCCGTCACACCATGAGAGTTTGTAACACCCAAAGTCGGTTGGATAACCGTTAGGAGTCCGCCGCCTAAGGTGGGACAGATGATTAGGGTGAAGTCGTAACAAGGTAGCCGTAGGAGAACCTGCGGCTGGATCACCTCCTTTCTAAGGAATAATACGGAACCTTACACCGATCAAAGTCTTGTTTAGTTTTGAGAGGATTACTCTCAACTTTTGTTCTTTGAAAACTAGATAATATTATTTTCTGTAAGAATTATATTGTTAATATAATTTCAACCGAGAACAACCATTGTGTAATTTGAGTTTTTTAATAGTTTGATCGCTAAACTCAATGATTTATAATCCGCAGGATTATAGGTTAAGTTAAGAAGGGCGCATGGTGAATGCCTTGGTACTAGGAGCCGATGAAGGACGGAACTAACACCGATATGCTTCGGGGAGCTGTAAGTAAGCTTTGATCCGGAGATTTCCGAATGAGGAAACTCGATTAGTGTCATGACTAATCACTGCGTAGTGAATTCATAGCTGCGGAGAGGTAGACGTGGGGAACTGAAACATCTAAGTACCCACAGGAAGATAAAGAAATTTCGATTCCCATAGTAGCGGCGAGCGAACTGGGAATAGCCCAAACCGAACCTTCGTGGTTCGGGGTTGTAGGACTGAACATTTGAGTTACAAAAGAATTTGATAGCTGAAGCAGTTGGGAAGCTGCACCAAAGAGAGTGATAGTCTCGTAAGCGAAATTGAATTCCCTCAGTTCAGGATCCTGAGTACGGCGCCACACGTGAAACGGCGTCGGAATCCGGGAGGACCATCTCCCAAGGCTAAATACTCCCTAGTGACCGATAGTGAACCAGTACCGTGAGGGAAAGGTGAAAAGCACCCCGGAAGGGGAGTGAAATAGTTCCTGCAACCATGTGCCTACAAGCAGTTAGAGCCCGTTAAGGGGTGATAGCGTGCCTCTTGTAGAATGAACCGGCGAGTTACAGTTGCATGCAAGGTTAAGCCGAAGAAGCGGAGCCGTAGCGAAAGCGAGTCTTAAGAGGGCGAATTAGTATGTTGCCGTAGACCCGAAACCAGGTGATCTATCCATGTCCAGGATGAAAGTGCGGTAATACGCACCGGAGGTCCGAACCCGTGTACGTTGAAAAGTGCTGGGATGAGGTGTGGATAGCGGTGAAATTCCAAACGAACTTGGAGATAGCTGGTTCTCTCCGAAATAGCTTTAGGGCTAGCCTCGGAATTAGAATCATGGAGGTAGAGCCACTGTTTGAGCGAGGGGTCCGTCTTGGATTACTGAGTTCAGATAAACTCCGAATACCATTGATTTATGTCCGGGAGTCAGACGATGAGTGATAAGATCCATCGTCGAAAGGGGAACAGCCCAGACCGCCAGTTAAGGTCCCTAAATATATGCTAAGTGGAAAAGGAAGTGGAGTTGCTTAGACAACTAGGATGTTGGCTCAGAAGCAGCCACCATTTAAAGAGTGCGTAATAGCTCACTAGTCGAGTGATTCTGCGCCGAAAATTTACCGGGGCTAAGCATATTACCGAGACTGCGGACGCAACTACGTTGCGTGATAGGAGAGCGTTCTAAGGGCAATGAAGGCAGACCGGAAGGACTGTTGGAGCGCTTAGAAGTGAGAATGCCGGTATGAGTAGCGAAAGATCAGTGAGAATCTGATCCACCGAATGACTAAGGTTTCCTGGGGAAGGCTCGTCCTCCCAGGGTTAGTCGGGACCTAAGCCGAGGCTGAGAAGCGTAGGCGATGGATAACAGGTTGAGATTCCTGTACTAGTTAATTATGTTTGAACGATGGAGGGACGCAGAAGGCTAGGTTTAGCATACGATTGGAAAAGTATGTTCAAATCGTAAGTCAGGTAAGGAGTGAAATGCTTCTCACCGGGTTGACAAGCGATGATGAGGATCGAAATTAAAGTAGAGAAGGAACCGATGTCACGCTGCCGAGAAAAGCTTCTAGTTAGTAATTAACTACCCGTACCGCAAACCGACACAGGTAGTCGAGGAGAGTATCCTCAGGTGAGCGAGAGAACTCTCGTTAAGGAACTCGGCAAAATGACCCCGTAACTTCGGAAGAAGGGGTGCTGACCGTCAGGTCAGCCGCAGTGAAGAGACTCAAACGACTGTTTATCAAAAACACAGGTTTATGCAAAATCGTAAGATGAAGTATATGGGCTGACGCCTGCCCGGTGCTGGAAGGTTAAGTGGAAAGGTTAGCTTCGGCGACGCCTCGAAATGAAGCCCCAGTAAACGGCGGCCGTAACTATAACGGTCCTAAGGTAGCGAAATTCCTTGTCGGGTAAGTTCCGACCCGCACGAAAGGCGTAACGATTTGAGTACTGTCTCAACGAGAGACTCGGTGAAATTAAGATACCTGTGAAGAAGCAGGTTACCCGCGACAGGACGGAAAGACCCCATGGAGCTTTACTGTAGCTTGATATTGGGTGTTTACATAGCTTGTACAGGATAGGTAGGAGCCATTGAAACCGGGACGCTAGTCTCGGTGGAGGCACCCGTGGGATACTACCCTTGCTATGTGAACACTCTAACCCTGAGCACTTAGCGTGCTCGGAGACAGTGTCTGGTTGGCAGTTTGACTGGGGCGGTCGCCTCCTAAATAGTAACGGAGGCGCTCAAAGGTTTGCTTAGAATGGTTGGAAATCATTCTGTAAGTGTAAAGGCAGAAGCAAGCTTGACTGCGAGACTGACTAGTCGAGCAGGGACGAAAGTCGGACTTAGTGATCCGGTGGTACCGTATGGAAGGGCCATCGCTCAACGGATAAAAGCTACCCTGGGGATAACAGGCTTATCTCCCCCAAGAGTTCACATCGACGGGGAGGTTTGGCACCTCGATGTCGGCTCATCGCATCCTGGGGCTGTAGTTGGTCCCAAGGGTTGGGCTGTTCGCCCATTAAAGCGGTACGCGAGCTGGGTTCAGAACGTCGTGAGACAGTTCGGTCCCTATCCGTCGCGGGCGCAGGAAATTTGAGAGGAGCTGTCCCTAGTACGAGAGGACCGGGATGGACATACCGCTGGTGTATCAGTTGCGCCGCCAGGCGCATTGCTGAGTAGCTATGTATGGATGAGATAAACGCTGAAAGCATCTAAGTGTGAAACTCGCCTCAAGATGAGATTTCCCATTCCTATATGGAAGTAAGACTCCTGAAAGATGATCAGGTCGATAGGTTAGAAGTGGAAGCGTAGTGATACGTGAAGCGGACTAATACTAATCAGTCGAGGACTTAACCAAGGAAGAACAATGGTGACTCAGCAGAAAATAATATTAGCTAGTTTTGAGGGAACGAAGTTCACTCAGAAGTGTGGTGGCGATAGCCTAAAGGATACACCTGTTCCCATGCCGAACACAGAAGTTAAGCTTTAGCACGCCAAAAGTAGTTGGGGGATCGCCCCCTGCGAGGATAGGACGTTGCCACGCTAACTAAAAGACGCTTTCGAAGCAATTCGAAGGCGCCTTTTTTTTAAACAAAAAAGAGGATCTGTACATACAGATCCTCATTGGTGGTACTTATTTGTCGATTTTGTCTTTTACTTTATCGACTGCTTCTTTCGAAGCCTTCTTTGTGTCATCAACAACATCTTTAGCGCCATCTTTTACTTTGCTAAAAGCTTCGGAAGCACTTTGTTTTAATTTGTCAAAATCAGCCATGGTTATCACTCCTTTATCGGTTTGGTATCATTTTAAGCATTAATGGCGTTAATTGCAATCTAAAATCGCATTCAGTACTGAATATGTTAAAATATGAATGCCGCTTTAGCTCAATAGGTAGAGCACTTCCATGGTAAGGAAAAGACTCCGGGTTCGAATCCCGGATGCGGCTTATAATTAGTTGAAAGGAGCACATGACCATGCTAAAGGAATTCAAAGCCTTCATTTCTAAGGGGAACGTGATTGACATGGCCGTCGGGGTTATCATCGGCTCGGCTTTTACGGGAATCGTCAGTTCGTTAGTTAAAAACATTCTGAATCCTTTAATTGGGTTGTTCATCGGTAACATCGATTTGTCCTCCCTCTCGTTTAAAGTTGGAGGCGCGACCTTTCGTTACGGAGTGTTCTTAAATGCGGTCATTAACTTCTTTATCATTGCCTTTGTGGTTTTCATGATTGTGAAAATCTTAGGGAAAATGCGCTTACGGCAGGATCAAAAGAAGCCAACGCCCAAGAGCGAACAGTATTTGGCAGAGATTGTAACCCTATTGAAACAGGAACAAGGTCAGTCTAGTCCGACTGATACAGAAACAAAAAATCCTAAATAAGCAAAAAGTGGCCGGATTCAGTTTGCATGAGTCCGGCCACTTTTTTAGTTTTATAATCCGTACAAGTTATTTTGCAGCAGAACCAGCGACATCATTTACCAACATTTTTGAAGCGGATACGACTCAGTTACGGGATTGGAAAGTTCAATTCAACCCCAATGCTGGTGACCTTTGTCCACTGTCTGCGGTCTAGCACAATTGATTAAAAAAGCACTTCATTATGAAGTGCTTTTTTTTGTTAATAATGATTGCGCAAAGGCCGAGTCCGGAATCAAGTTCGTGATAGTACCTATGCTCAATAACGCCAAATGGTGCATGGCCCGGGTCATCATAGTGTATAAAATTCCGAGGTCGTGGGAATTCGGAAAGTTATGGTTGGAGACGTCCCAGGCGATGACGGAGTCAAATTCTAACCCCTTAGCCAGGTAGACCGGCACAATTACCACTGCTTTATTGAGTGTTCGGGCCTTGTCAGTAACTAGCAAACAGTCAAACTGATGCCGCAGAGCTTGGTAGACGTGTTCGGCCTCTGCCTGGGTTTTGGTAATGATGGCGACCGTTTCATGCTGGTGCAACTCCCTGGTAATGATATGCTGAGCCGTCGCTAACAGGTGTTGTTCATCTGGAGCCTCCGTGTAGGTTGGCAGGTCACCCGCCCGGTTAAAGGCCTCGATGTGGTCTCCCGCCGGAAGGATGCAACTAGCCAGGGTCGTAATTGGATAGGTAGACCGATAGGACCGGTTTAAGTTGATTAACCGGGGATGGCGCACCGGGAGCGCTGCTTGGAGTCGTTTTAACAAGGCGTCCGCCGTTTCAACGTCCTTAAACAGTGCTTGCTCGCTATCCCCAATCAAGTTGAACTTGGCCCGCGTGAAAGTGAGCTTTAGATACATCAGTTCTGCAACGGAGTAGTCCTGAACCTCATCAACAAAAAGGTATTTAATCCGGTGGTTGTGATTTTCCCCGGTAAATTGATCCCGTAAAAAGAGCAAGGGGGCCGCATCCACCAGTTGCAGGCGGTGATACTCTAAGTTGTTTTGAAAGGTCTGAACGGTCTGGGTCCAGTCAGTGGCAGTAACTTCCGGTGGGAGGTCGACCTGTTGCAAAAAGTCCAGGTACTGGGCCGTGGCATCCCAAAATTGATCGTTATAAATGGCATCATACACCACTCGGAGACGGTCCTTGACCAGTTTTTGGGCGACATAGGTTTGTTCTGCTTCAAAGTCTGCAAATTCACTGGGATCCGTGTCACCGAGATAAGCCTGGTACTGCTCTTCGGATAGTTCGTCCAGCGCATCTAATACCCACTCTTCGCCCAGTTCATCCTTAATGCGGGCCTTGAGCCGTTTGATGAGGGTATTCTTGGTCCGCAGAAATTTATCAGCCAGCGGAAGCCGGGGATTTTGGTGGCCATAGATGGCCCGGATTTCACTCGGTTCAAAGAAAATCTCACCTTGAAAGTACAACGGCGCCACCTGCAGTTGGTCGGGCGTGAGTTGCTTGAGGTAACTACTAATTGCATCCATAAACGGTTGACTTGCTTTAAAGGCAGCTACAGGGGAAAAGCGGCGGTCGTGTTCATAACGTTCAAACCGTGTCTGCACCTGCAACCCCTCTAGTCGTTGGGCAAAGAAAGTCTGTAAGGTAACTTGGCGCATGTTACGTTCCCCAAGGCTCGGGAGAACGTCCTTAATGTAGTTTGAAAATAACAGGTTGGGAGAAAAGAGCAGGATTTGGTTGGCGTTTAGGTCATCGCGACTATGGTACAGCAAAAAGGCGATGCGCTGGAGCAGGGCTGAGGTTTTTCCCGAGCCGGCAACCCCTTGAACGACCAACAGATCACTACGGACGTCTCGGATAATGTCATTTTGTTCACGCTGAATCGTGGCCACGATGTTTTGCAGTTGCTCGGAACTTTTGCCTCCCAGCGTTTCCTGCAACATTTCGTCACCCACGGTTTCGTTGGTATCAAACATATGCAAAATCTGGCCATCTTTAATTTTAAACTGGCGCTTGTGGGTTAACGTGGTGGTGCGCTCGCCGTTGGGCGTTTGGTAGTGCACCGTTCCTAGGGTTCCGTTGTAATACACACTGGAAATTGGAGCCCGCCAGTCGTGAATTAAAAACTCCCCTTGGTCGTCCATGAAGGAGGCCGTGCCGATGTAGAGCGGTTCAGAACTTGATTCACCCGGATCCTGAACGTCGATGCGTCCGAAGTAGGGCGAATGGGCCAGCTGCTGGTAGGTGGCCAGTTGTTTTTTAACAATGGCTTCGTTTTCGACCGTCCGGTTCACGAGGTTTCGTTGCTGTTGCAAGTCGGCCTTCGTTTCAATGCGGTCATCGGCTTCTAGGTAGTTAACGGACGTGTTGATGCCGTAGTTTTTTTGGACCCGTTCGGATTCCGCCCGGGCCTTTTCCACCTCTGCTTGACTCTGTTTAATTTTGTGGTGAAGGAGGTCCGTCACGTGGGTAACCCGGCGCCGTTCGGCCTGCTCTTCTTGTGGATTCATGGTTGATGCTCCTTCGTTTAACAATCGCTCATCATTCTAAGGGGAAAACCCGACCGTGTCAATTTCTGTGCCTTTGACATGGGGGCCAAAAAACCCTAAAATAACAGTGAAGTTGAGTAGTGGTGTCACTAAAACAGAGAGGTTAGACTAGCTGAAACTAACCGGACAACACGAACTGGAAATTCTAATTTTTGATAATCTGAGTGGCATTAAGTTGCAATATAGGTGGTACCACGTTGAGGCGTCCTATTGATTTTGAATCAATAGGCGCTTTTTTAGAAAGGAAGATTAACATGACCAAACCAATTATTTTAACGGGTGATCGCCCGACGGGAAAGCTCCATATCGGCCATTACGTTGGGTCATTGGAGAACCGGGTTAAACTACAGAACACGGGGAAGTATGATCCCTACATTATGATTGCTGACATGCAGGCGTTGACTGATAACGCTAGAGATCCCGAAAAGATTCGCCAGAGCCTCTTTCAGGTTGCTTTGGACTACCTAGCCGTGGGCATAGACCCGAAGAAATCAACGATCTTTGTGCAGTCCCAAATCCCCGCTTTAAACGAACTGACCATGATTTACATGAACCTCGTGAGCGTAGCCCGCTTGGAACGTAACCCAACCGTAAAGCATGAGATTCAGCAAAAGAGCTTCAAGGAGAGCGTGCCCGTGGGCTTTTTAACGTATCCGGTGAGTCAAGCGGCAGACATTACGGCCTTTAAGGCAACGGTGGTCCCGGTTGGTGACGATCAGGAACCAATGTTGGAACAAACCCGAGAAATTGTGCGCAGCTTTAACCGGGCCTACCACACTGACGTCTTAGTAGAGCCGGAAGGGTATTTCCCCCCCAAAGGTGAGGGACGGATTCCAGGCTTAGATGGGAACGCCAAGATGAGTAAGTCGCTCAATAATGCGATTTACCTCTCGGACAGCGCCGATGAGATTCAAAAAAAGGTGATGTCTATGTACACGGATCCCAACCACGTTCACGTTGAGGATCCGGGTCAGGTTGAGGGAAATCCGGTCTTTACCTACCTAGATATCTTTGCTCCTGATCAACAACACGTCGCTGAATTAAAGGAACAATATGCCCACGGTGGTTTGGGAGATGTTAAAATTAAGCGATACTTAAATGAAGTCCTCCAAGCGGTTTTAGAGCCAATTCGGACCCGTCGGGAACAGTATGCTCAGGATCCAGCTCAGGTCGCAGCGATCTTACAAGCGGGGAGTCAGAAAGCTAACCAAGTGGCAGAACAAACTCTGGATGAGGTTCGCAATGCCATGGGGATTAACTATTTTGCCTAACAGGTCCAGGTGACAAAGGAGCGTCCCATGGAAAACTTTGTAATTATTGATATTGGGTCCAATTCGGTCCGGATGGCCATTTACGCCATTGACGAGGCGGGTCATTACCAAGAAATCAAACGCATGAAAAGCGCTGCCCGGCTGTCAGAGGGAATGGGACCACACAATATTCTCCAATTTTCGGCAATGAAACGGACGATTGCAGCCCTGCGCCGGTTTCAAAGTGAATACGAAAAACTACCGAACGTGGTGGTCCGTGCCATTGCCACCGCGGCCGTGCGTCAGGCACAAAACCAAACTGATTTTTTGCAGAGCATTAAAGCGGAGCTCGGAATCGACGTGCGGGTTTTAACCGGGAAACAAGAGGCTTATTTCGATTACCAAGGCGTTGTTAACCGGATTAAGGCTCGTGACTTTGTGTTGATGGACATCGGTGGCGCTAGCGTGGAAATTGTCCACGTGCGGAACCGCCAGGCAATCAACTACGTGAGCATCCCGACCGGAGCCGTTAAACTTACGGAACAATTTCACCTGCAAAATCAGGTGCAAGCGGCAGACTTATTTGCGGCGCAACAACACATTATTGAACAGTTCAGTAAGATTGGGTGGCTAGGGCATCCAGCGCACTACCCGATTGTCTTAATTGGCGGGGCAGCTCGGACCCTAGCACGGATTAACCGGCGACGCCAGCACTTTCGACGGGTCGATGAAATTCAAAACTACCAATTAACGCGGAAACAGGTGGATCAAACCATGCGCGAACTCCTGAGCAAACCCCTTGCCAAGCGCCAACTGATTAACGGCCTCGAGAGTGACCGGGCGGATGTGATCATTGGAGGATTACTTAACCTAACGGCCGTTATGGATTTCATTGATTCCAAACGGGTCATCTTTTCAGACGGTGGAGTCCGCGAAGGGGTAATTAACGAATACTTAGAACAACGAACCAAAGTTTAAAGGAGAGGAGGAACGCGCGATGGAGAAAATGCACGGCTTTCACCGCAAATCATATGCTGACCGGCTGGCGACCTTAACGGAGGTGGTCCCGTTATCATCAGCAGCACTTGACGTGATCAACCGCCACTATAATGCAGTGAGTGGGGATTTAATTGAAAACTACCTCACGGATTACGGGCTACCAGAGGGGATTGCTACGAACCTGGTGGTCAACGGCCGGGAGTATTTAGTGCCAATGGTCGTTGAGGAGCCTTCCGTGATTGCCGCAGCCAGTAACGGTGCCGCCATGTTAAAACGCGGGGGCGGAATTACTGCGCACGCGGAGAGCCGGGTGCTGACTGGGGAAGTAATTATTAAAGCTGACAACGTGTTAGCCATTCAGGACTGGTTTACCAACCAGAAAGCCGCCATCATGGAAACGGCCTTACAGGCGCATCCAAGCATTACCAAGTACGGCGGTGTTCAAGACGTGGAGTTTAACATCATTGACGAAGCCCACGTGTCGTTAGAGCTCTTCGTGGACGTGGGCGATGCCATGGGAGCTAACACGTTGAACTCGATGTTAGAAGCAGTGGCCGAGCAAATTGAATCGGAACTGGGCCAACAGGTGCTGATGAGCATTTTGTCAAACTTTGGGGACCATAACGTGGTTATTGCGACCGGAATGGTTCCGTTTGCGGCCTTACAACGGGGCGAATTGTCAGGAGAAACCGTGGCCGCCCGCATTGCGGAAGCCGCAGACGTGGCTAACATCTACCCGAAGCGAGCTGCCACCCATAACAAGGGCATCATGAACGGCATTGACGCCGTCGTGGTGGCAACTGGCAACGACTGGCGGGCCGTGGAAAGTGCGGCACACTCATTTGCAGCTCGCAAGGGCACCTACAAGGGCTTGAGCAAGTGGCGCGTGACGGATGCCGGCCTGGAGGGTCGGATTCGACTTCCAATTCCCACGGGGATTGTGGGCGGAGCGACCCACGTGCTCGAGATGAGTAAGGTTAACTACCAGATTTTAGGAATTCAGTCCGCCTTAGAGATGATGAACGTGCTTGCCGGAGTTGGGTTAGCACAAAACCTAGCCGCTCTAAAGGCCTTGGTGACCGATGGGATTCAACAGGGTCACATGCGCTTGCAGCTGAAGTCACTGGCTTTGACCGCCGGAGCAACGCCCGCTCAGGTGAATCAGGTGGTTGACGCCCTGCAGCGGTTACCCAAGCATGAACAAGATTTAGCGCACGCCCACCAGTTGGTGGCTAACATGAAGGAGGATGACACCGATGGCGAATGACGTGGAATTAAAGCCCGCGGTTCAGGACCTGTTAAACACGGTGGCCCGGTTTTTTGACGGGGACGTTCAGGTGCAAATCATTGGGGATTTAAAGTCGGGGTACCTACGGCACGATCAGGTGCAAACCATGCAAGATGGTCAGCATCTGTTTGTGCAGTTAAGTGACGTGACCGACCCGGACTTTTTGGCCAGTCACGAATTAGTGCACATTCTGATGACCCTGCGGGGCTTTCCCCAGGTTTACTTTCCCCTGACGACCGGTGACGACCAGCTCGACGAACAACTCCGGTACGTGGGGACCGATCTCTTTGATACGGTGAGTCACTTCGTGGTGTACCCAGAACAACGCAAACACGGCTTAATTGACGAAACGGTAGAAGCGGAAGTCGTGAAGGGAGTTCGGCAGACCATTGCCCCCGAACAGGGCCAGGTGGATCCAGAGATGATTACCCGGTTAGTGACGGTGCTAGACGCTCGGGTCTTTTTGGGCGACCACTTTGATCATTATCGCTACCTGTTTGAGCACGATTTTCCACTGGCAACGCAGGCCGCTGACCAGCTTTACCAGTTGCTGACGGCCAAACCAACGAACAGTCCGTTTGCACTACGGCGAAACGTGGTGAAGCTGTTTCGGGCCTTTGATCGCCAATTGGAAGACTGGAAATTACCGGCTTTGCACCTCAACGACTTTGCAATGCTGACCTCGGTCTTTTCGAAGCGCCAATTAGGATTACAGGTCAAACAGGTCTTTAAACTTTACTATTCAGAACTGCGCAACCGAGAAACCGGCCAGCGCGCTTACGTTGGTTTTACCATTAGTGATGACCAAAACTCGGTAGTACTGGATGGACCGGTCGGCGAAAAAGTGAGTGCCGATTACATTCAAGAACTTTACCAAAAAACGGTTCAGGAACTATTTAACGAACTCCACATTCCATACTTGGAACGGTAGGCGAGGAGGAAGTAAACGTGCCAAATTTTGCAGCGTTACAAGCTCAGGTTGACCAGGCCCAGCGGATGGTCTTTTTAACCGGTGCGGGGGTGTCAACCCCCTCTGGGATCCCGGACTATCGGTCGAAAACGGGTTTATACACCACCGGGCAGACCAAGCGTCCCACGGAGTACTATCTTAGTCATGACTGTCTGGTTAATGAGCCAGCGGTGTTTTACCAGTTTGTAATGAAGAATCTGTACTACCCGGCGGCGCAGCCAAACGTTATTCAGACCAAGCAAGCTGCCTTCACGCAGGCAGATCGGGCGGCAATTGTAACCCAAAACATCGATAATTTGTACGAACAAGCGGGCGCGCGGCACCTGCACGAATTTCACGGGAACCTCTACCGGATTTACTGTCAAAAATGTGGGGCCGTGGTTGATTATTCCACCTACGCCCACAGCATGTACCACGAACCCGACGGGGGGATTTTACGGCCCGATGTCGTTTTGTACGGCGAAGGCATTGACCCGGCGGTGGCGCAGGCGAGCGTCAACGCGGTCCACACTGCTGACCTAATTTTGATTGTCGGAACTTCGATGCGGGTGTATCCCTTTGCCGGGTTGTTAGATTATCGCCAGCCGCACGTTCCCGTTGTGGTTATTAACCAGGAACGCCTGGAGTTGCCGGGGGTCACAGCCCAGTACGAACTGGATGCTACTGAAGTCTTTGACCGCTTACAGGTGGGGGCTAGTCATGATTAAAGTCGGCTTAACGACCTGGACCGATCACCCGGATTTGAGTAATGGGAAAAAACAAGCGACCTTACCAGACTACGTGGCCAATTTTCCGATTGTAGAGGTAGATAGTACTTTTTACAGTATCCCGAAGGTGGAGTGGGTGGAAAAATGGGTGCGAGAGACGCCTGCGAACTTTCAATTTGTGGTGAAAGCAAACTACATGATGACGAAAACGCCCATGCCCCAGTTGGGACCGGTCACGGCAGAGGCGCGCGCGGCCCGCTTTAATGAACTGCGCGTGGCGGTGAAACCACTGCTTACGGCCCATAAATTGGCAACGATCCTCTTTCAATTTCCGCCGTCCTTTCGGTGTAATCCAGATAGTTTGCAATATCTCCGTGCGGTTCGCCAGCACATGGGCAAGCTTCCCCTTGCAGTGGAATTTCGCAACCGTTCGTGGCTGGACGGGGCAGAACTGAGTCGCGACACCGCCGCCTTTTTACAGAGCTTGCAGATGAGTGAAGTGGTGGTAGATGAACCCCACGCGACTGCCAACGGGATTCCCTTTCAACCGGTGGTTACCAATCCGCAGCTGGCGTTTTTGCGCTTGCACGGACAAAATGCCACGGAATGGGCGAAAGGAACCCGGGAACGCTACCGGTATCAGTATTCAGACGCTGAACTAGCGCGCTTTGCTGAGACGGCGATGACGTTAGCGGATCAGGCCCAGACCGTCGTAGTAATTTTTAATAACAATACGGGTCACGATGCAGCGCCCAATGCCCTAAGCTTACAGCGCATGCTTCACCAGCCGGGGACCGAGTTACCGGCGCAACAACTAGATTTATTTTAACGAGGATATGTATAATAAGTGTAAACAACACGATAAAGGAGAATTTTCATGGCTGACCAACAAGGGACATTTTACGTAACGACGCCGATTTACTATCCGTCGGGACGGCTGCACATCGGGAACTCCTACACGACGGTAGCGGCTGACATGGTAGCCCGGTACCACCGGTCTTTGGGAGAAGACGTGTTTTACCTCACGGGAACCGACGAACACGGGCTAAAAATTGAACAGAAGGCGGAGAAACTCGGGTTAGAACCGCAGGCGTACGTTGATAAGATGGCCCAACAGATTAAGGACCTCTGGATGAATCTTGACGTTTCAAACGACGATTTTATCCGCACCACCGACGACCGGCACGTGCAAGCGGTGCAACGGATTTTCCAACTCCTGCTTGATCAGGGCGACATTTACCTCGGCCAATACACCGGTTGGTACTCAGTTTCTGACGAAGAATACTTTACGGAATCACAACTCGCCGAGGTTTATCGGGATGCAGATGGCAACGTGATCGGTGGTAAGGCACCGACTGGCAACGAAGTGCAACTCGTTAACGAAGAATCGTACTTCTTTAAGATGAGTAAGTACGCTGACTGGTTAATGCAGTACTACCAGGATCATCCCGACTTCATTCAACCCAGCTCGCGGATGCACGAAATGGTAAAAAACTTCTTGGAACCGGGACTTGAAGACTTGGCCGTTTCCAGAACGACCTTCTCCTGGGGAATTCCAGTAACGGCTAATCCGAAGCACGTGGTGTACGTGTGGATTGATGCGTTGACCAACTACATCACGGCGTTGGGTTATGGGACCGATCAGGATGCACTATTTAAGAAGTTCTGGCCCGCCAACCTGCAAATGATTGGAAAAGAAATCGTTCGGTTCCACTGCATCTACTGGCCGATTATTCTGCACGCATTAGGCTTACCATTACCCAAAGAAATCTATGGTCACGGCTGGATTACGATGAAAGACGGCAAGATGTCGAAGTCGAAGGGGAACGCCATTTATCCAGAGGACTTGATTGACCGGTACGGGCTGGATGCGACCCGCTACTACCTGCTGAAGGCGGTACCGTTTGCGGGAGACGGGGTCTTTACTCCAGAAGACTTCGTGGATCGGGTAAACTATGACCTTGCCAACGACCTCGGGAACCTCTTAAACCGGACCGTGGCTATGATTAACAAGTACGAAGACGGGGTTACGCCGGATTATCACGCGACGGACGATGCGCCGAGTCAAGAACTGCAGGACACTGCGCAAGCCGTTACTACGGAATATCACGAGTTAATGCAGACCGTGCACCTCTCCGATGCGCTGTCTGCGGTTTGGAAGTTAATCAGTCAAACCAACAAGTACATTGATCAAACGGAACCATGGGTGCTAGCCAAGGCCGATGATGACGCTGCTAAAGCCCAATTAGCCAACGTGATGGCGCACTTAGCCGCTAGTTTACGCTTGATTTCGTTACTGATTAGTCCAGCCATGCCCAATGCAGCGAACCTGATTCAAAACCAACTGGGCTTAGAAAATGACGGGGTGTTTGACTTACAGACCGCCCAATTAAGTGCCCTGCCACAGGGTAAAAAGGTCATTGCGAGTGGTGAACCAATTTTTCCGCGGGTAGATCGCGATGAAGAAATTGCCTACATCAAGGACCAGATGACGGCCAGTGAGAAGACCAAGGGCCGGTCCGCGATGAAACAACGCACGGCCGACCAACCGGCTGGCGTAACTACGCTCAAACAGATTAAGGAACAAATTTCCATCGACCAGTTTGATGCAGTCGAACTGCGGGTGGCAGAGATCAAAGCGGTTAACAAGGTTCCTAAGGCAGACAAGCTACTCCAATTTCAACTCGCTGCCGGTGACGACGGTGACCGCCAGATCGTGTCGGGAATTGCGAAATGGTATCCCGATTTTACGTCTCTCGTTGGGAAAAAGGTCATCATCGTGGCCAACTTAAAACCAATTAAACTGCGGGGAGAATTGAGCCAGGGCATGCTGTTATCTGTGGAAAAAGCGGATGGGAACGTCCAACTGGTAACGGTTGATGATTCCCTGCCAAATGGAAGTACATTGGCATAAATTGCGATTAGTTTCACGAATGCGTGAAACTTTTTTGCGTTTCAGCAAATCATGATGCACAGGAGGTTGGCAATGCAAATTTTTGATTCTCATACTCATTTAAACGATCCGGCCTTTGCGGGGCGGGAAGCCGCTCTAATTGAGCATGCCCAGCGACTAGGAGTTGTCCGAATGGCAAACGTGGGCTCGAATGCGGCCTTAAACCAGCGGGCGCTGGAATTGGCCCACCAGTATCCAGGCCTAGTAGCGATTGTCGGTTGGCACCCAGAGGATGCGGATGGCTACGATGAAGCCGCAGCGGCGACGTTACGCGCGCAACTGCAGGATGAGCAGGTCGTCGCGCTGGGAGAAATTGGCTTAGACTACCACCAGACCCGGGTGGATCGTAAGACCCAGCAGGCCGTCTTTCGCCAGCAAATTCGATTGGCGCAGGACCTGGGACTGCCAATCTCGGTCCACAACCGGGACGCCTTTGCGGATACCTATCAAATTTTGCGCGAAGAACACGTCGAAAGGATCGGCGGCATCATCCACAGCTTTAATGGGGACGTGGAGTGGATGCAACGCTTTTTAGACCTGGGAATGATGTTGTCATACAGTGGGGTGGCAAGTTTTAAGAAGACGAAGGAGGTCCACGAAGCGGTGCGGCAGACGCCGCTGGACCGGTTGTTAGTCGAAACGGATGCGCCGTACTTAGCGCCCGAACCACTGCGGGGCCATGAAAACGAACCAGGCTATACCCTCTATACGTTAGAAGCAGTGGCTCGGTACAAAGACGTGGACCCGGATCAGATTGCGCAAGCAACCTATGCCAACACGAACCGGATTTTTGGATTGGAAGGTTAAATGAAACGAATTAAAGAAGTGTTGATTGTCGAGGGAAAATCAGATACCGAACGGATTCAACAGGCCGTGGATGCCGATACGATTGAAACCCGGGGCTCGGCCCTCAGTGACGAAACCCTCGCCTTAATTGATCGGTTGGCGCAAACCCGGGGTGTGATTGTGTTTACTGATCCGGATTTTTCGGGCGAAAAGATTCGGCGGATCATCGCTGACGAAATCCCCGAAGCTAAGCATGCGTTTTTGGCTAAGCGGGCTGCCGCTCCCGAGAAAGCGCATGGTTCGTTAGGAGTTGAGCACGCTTCCCCAGCGGCGATTCGCCAGGCGCTGGCGCAGGTATACACGGAAAGTGAGAGTAACCCCGAGGTCATTACTCGGGAGGAACTAATGGCTGCGAATTTAATGGGCAATCACGCGGCCAAACAACGGCGCTTAGAACTGGGTGAATATCTGCATTTAGGGTACGTGAATGCGAAGCAGCTTCAGCGGCGGTTGCGAATGTTTGGGATCACCAAGGAGCAGTTTCACGAAGCGCTGAACCACCTAGAAGGAGGAACAACACATGCAGCAACCAGCCATCGGAACTAGAACTCGAACGCTCGGGATTTTAAATCAGTATCACTTGAGTGCCAAAAAAAGCCTGGGACAAAACTTTTTGGATGATCTCCAAGTCTTAGAGGGGATTGTTAACGCTGCGGACGTGACGGACCAGGACGATGTGGTCGAAATCGGGCCAGGAATCGGGGCTCTGACCGAACAGCTTGCCCAACGGGCCCACCAGGTCCTCGCGTTTGAGATTGACCAAAATCTGATCCCGGTGTTGGCCGAGACCCTCGCTGATTATCAGAACGTGACGATCATCAACCAGGACTTTTTACAGGCGAACGTGCCAGCGATCTTACAGCACGAGTTAGACGGCCAGCACCAGTTAAAAGCCGTTGCCAATCTCCCTTACTACATCACCAAACCAATTTTGATGAATTTTTTAAAGGGGGCGGTGCGGTTTGAAACGATCGTTTTGATGATGCAAAAGGAGGTCGCAAACCGACTGGTGGCGCAACCGAACTCCCACGACTATGGAGCCCTCAGCGTGATGACGCAGTATCTTTATCGAGTGGAAATTGCCTTAGAGGTGAACAAGCACTCCTTTATTCCTGCGCCTAAGGTGGATTCCGCGGTGGTTAAATTAACACCACAGGGTGAGCGTCCGGAAGCGGCGTACAGTCAGACGGCCTTCTTCTCGTTTGTGCATGGTTGCTTCATGCACCGTCGCAAGACCCTTTGGAATAACTTACAGTCCATCTTTGACAAGCAACCAGCGACGAAGACTACCATGCAGCAGGTCCTAGCAACGGTGGGGATTGCCCCCAGCGTGCGTCCCCAGGCGTTAGGGGTGGAGCAATTCATCACGCTGACCAATGAATTTCACAAAGTCGGACTGCTTCAGTAGGCTTGAAGCTTTACATTTCGGCGTTTTTGTGCTAAAATTACCTTTGTGAGGTGATTTGTAATGCAAATGAATTTGCCGGATATCAGAAGTTGGATTCAAGACCACCTTGGCAGTGACATTAAAGTTGTTGAACAAGCTGGGCGAAAACGTACGAACGAATACGATGGCGTCCTCGTAGAGGTCTTTCCTGCCGTATTTATTGTTGATCTTGATTCAAGTGAGCAACCTGCACACGCTTCATTTACCTACACCAAGATCTTAACTAAGGATATTCAAGTTACATTTATGTAAATAACCAATTAAAGGACTGCAAGGGTCTTTTTTTTATTTTCATTTTTAGGTAGCTTATAATGAATTGACGTTGAGTGCACTGATTTGGCCATGGAGGATGTATGGACGATCTAATTTTGGCAACGAAAGATTTGCAAGAACAATTTACCGAAAAACGCGTTTTAAATAACCTGACGTTTCAACTCCGACGGGGGCGGTTTTTAAGCATCGTTGGTGAAAATGGAGTGGGGAAGACTACGCTCCTCCGGATTATCCTTGGGCAGTTAAAACCGACCCACGGTAGTGTGACGTTCTATCCGAATCGCAAGGCCGTGAAGATTGGCTATGTGCCCCAGTTTCGTAACATTGATGATGAATATCCGTTAGCGGTCAAAAACTTTGTCGCTTTGAACTTTACGCAACACCACTGGCCGTGGCTAACCGCTGCGGAACGAGCCCGGTTAACGGCGGTGTTGCAAGAAACCAAGTTGTTAGACATTAAAAATGAACCTCTCGGGCGGACGTCCGGGGGCGAAAAGCAACGAACGTATCTAGCGCAGGCCCTCGTAATCAAGCCGGACCTGTTAATTTTGGATGAATCCACGGCGAGTTTGGATCCAATTGCGAAGGAACAACTTCTCCGCCTCGTTCGGCACCTGAATCAGACCACGGGAATCACGGTGATCTCCGTGACCCATGATGTGCCGTTAGCCAAGCAGTTTTCAGATGACTACCTCTTGTTGCAGCCCGATGGGTACCAATTTGGCCCAATTGACCAACTGCAGGTCAGTGAATACCAGGGAGGAGAACACCATGTTTAGTTTTGATTTCATGCGGAATGCTTACCTTGCTAGTACGATGATTGCAATTGTGTGTGGCTTTATCGGGGTCTTTGTGGTTGCCCGGAACATGTCGTTTTTGACCCATACTTTGTCAGAAATCGGGTTTGCGGGCGCGGCCTTTGGAATGTTTGTGGGGCTAACGCCGTTAAACGGAATGTTGCTCTTTACCATGGTTAGTTCCGTGCTGGTCGGAAGGATGAGTACGAAGGCAGCCCGACGGGAAGATTCGATTAGTGCAATTTCTGGGTTGTTTATTGGACTAGGGGTTTTGTTTTTAGCTCTGTCCAATAAGAGTGCTAGCTATGCCACCAACATTTTATTTGGGAGCGTCGTGGGCATCAGTCAAGCGGACGTGTACCAGATGGTGGTCTTAGCCGTCATTGTCTTAATCATTTTGTTTTTAATCTATCGGAGTTTAAAGTTTGATTCGTTTGATCCGGTCGGGGCGAAGGCCCAGCACGTGAAGAGTGGATTAATTTCAGTTGTCTTTTTACTGCTGTTAGCGCTTAGTGTTTCGGTGGCCGCCCAGATTGTGGGATCGTTATTGATCTTTATCCTGTTAACGTTACCAGCGGCCAGCGCGAAGTACTTTGCCCACTCGGTAAGTGGGATGATCGTGGTGGCGATTTTGTGCGGGTTAATCGGAGTGTGGGGTGGTTTATACCTCGGCTACGTTACGAACCTGCCGGTCAGCTTTTTCATTGCCACCATCGAGTGTGGCCTGTACTTTACGGCGCTTGGGTATAATTATCTACGAGAACGGTAAAAAGAGCTCCATTAGCGATTAGCTAATGGAGCTCTTTTGTGCTTTTTAGTGTGTTTTTTTGTGTAACCAGGCGTACCAGCAGGCTTGAAGTCCGAAGATGAGTAGATAAAAAATAATGAGGACGGCCAGCGCAATGAGGCGCGCGGACAGGGTTTGGACCACGCCCGCTCCGTCTTTGTGGCGCATGAACAGGGCCGTTGCTAACACCAAGAAGCTGAGAATTTCCAAAACGAGGGTCGCTTTCCAGAGTTTCATTGTAACTTCACCACCTTGTGACCGTTTGTTCTATCGTAACACGGAGCCTGACTGGACCCAAACTTAATTCCGGTTCGAGTTTTTGACGAACGTTAGCAATTTCGATGTTTAGTTGATTTTATTTTAAGAATTTCGGGATTTTAACGTAAAAACCGAACAATTATGCTAAAATTTCAGTATGGCCAAACTACAATGAGGTGAAATTATGAAAATTAAGCGAAGTGAACGATTGGTAGACATGACTGATTACCTGTTAAATCGCCCGCACGCGTTAATTCCGTTAACGTTTTTTGCACAGCGCTATGACTCAGCCAAGTCCTCCATTAGTGAAGACCTGACCATTTTAAAACGGACGTTTCAAGCCCGGGGGATTGGATTAGTGGAAACCGTTCCAGGCGCAGCCGGTGGGGCCAAGTACATTCCTTACATTTTAAAGGAAGCCGCCGACCACTTTATGGATGACGTGATTGCCATTTTGAATAATTCCCACCGGTTACTGCCCGGTGGCTACGTTTATATGTCAGATATTCTGGGCGATCCCGAGAAGCTGCGGTACCTAGGCCGGATGATTGCTACGCAGTATCTGAACCAGCGTGTGGACGCGGTTTTAACCGTTGCCACCCGGGGGATTCCGATTGCCCAAGCCGCCTCGTCTTATTTAAACGTGCCCTTAGTAATTGCTAGACACGATACGAATATTACGGAAGGCTCCACCGTCAGCGTTAACTACGTTTCGGGCTCCAGTAAGAAAATCAAACGGATGACGATTTCCAAACGGAGTTTAGATGAGGGTGCGAACGTGTTGATCGTAGACGACTTCATTCACGGTGGGGGCACGATTAACGGGCTTACTTCCCTAATCGAAGAATTTGACTGTAATCTAGTGGGGAGTACCTTCTTTGCCGAAGGGGCCTCCAAGAGTGGAACCCAAACGGTCGGAAACTATACGTCGTTGGTTAAAATGGAAAATGAGGCTGACGGTGAGATGCGCATTACCAAGGGTAATTATGACGAAAAAATTTTTGGAAATAAGTAGGAGTACAAACGCATGGCGACGAGAAATACAATCATTCTAGCAGCCGGTAAGGGAACTAGAATGAAATCAAAATTATACAAGGTGTTACACCAAATCTGTGGGAAGTCGATGGTTGATCACGTCTTAACCCAAGTAAGTCAGTTGGATATGGATCAGATTGTGACGGTTGTTGGCTTTGGCGCCGAAGCCGTTGAAGCAGAACTCGGTAAGCGGACGGAATACGTCGTGCAAGATCAACAACTAGGGACGGGGGACGCCGTATTACGGGCGGAACCGTTACTAAAGAACGCCGAGGGAACCACCCTCGTAATCAGTGGGGACACGCCCCTCTTTACGGCTACGACCCTGAAGAACCTGTTTGCTTATCACGAAGATAAAAAGGCGACGGCCACGATTTTAACCTCAATGGCACCGGATCCAACTGGCTACGGTCGGATTGTGCGCAATGACTTGGGCATCGTTGAAAAGATTGTGGAAGAAAAAGACGCGGACGTGGAAGAAAAGGCGATTCGTGAAATCAACACCGGGGTGTACGTTTTTGATAACCAGAAGTTATTTGAAGCGCTGCACCGCACGAATAATGATAATGCTCAAGGGGAATACTACCTGACGGACGCGATTGAAGTGCTCAAACAGCAGGGCGATACGATTGCTGCCTACAAGATGGCTGATTTTTCCGAATCAATGGGGGTTAACAACCGCGTTGCCCAGGCCGCAGCCACCAAAGTCATGCAACAACGCATTAACGAAGCTCACATGCGTAACGGGGTGACGATTATTGACCCAGCTTCTACCTACATTGATGCAGACATCGAAATTGGTCCTGATACCATTATTGAACCGGGAGTACAGTTAAAAAAGGGAACGAAAATTGGGCGCGATTGCGTGATTGGGGCCCACTCGAAACTAGTTAATTCCGTAATTCATGATGACGTAACGATCACTTCGTCCACCCTTGAAGGGGCCGAAATGCGCTCCCATTCAGACATTGGTCCGAACAGTCATCTCCGGCCGGGGGCTCACATTGGCGAACACGTGCACATCGGAAACTTTTGTGAGGTTAAACAGGCAGAGATTGGCGCCGGCACGAAGTTGGGGCACCTGACGTACGTTGGCAACGCTAAGTTAGGGAAAAACATCAACATTGGTTGTGGAGTGATTTTTGCAAACTACGATGGCAAGCACAAGCACGAAACCACGGTGGGGGACGACGTCTTCATTGGTAGCAATGCAAACTTAATTGCTCCCCTTACGATTGCGGATCACAGTTTTATCGCAGCGGGATCAACGATTACGGATGACATTGACCAGTACGACATGGCAATTGCCCGGAACCGGCAAACGAATAAGCCTGATTATTACCAACGCTTACCGTTTAACGGAGCCGACTAAGTTTGCCGAAACAAGCGAAGCATAATATAATTTAGTTGAGATGATAAACTACAAACGGGGGCTACTTATGGACACCAAAACAACTGAATCCAATATGAAAATTTTTGCGCTTGATTCCAATCGGCCGCTCGCCGAAAAGGTGGCTGCTCACATTGGGATCCAGCTTGGAAAGGCATCAGTCTCCCATTTTAGTGATGGTGAGATTAAAATCACAATTGATGAAAGTGTCCGTGGGGATGACGTCTACATCATTCAATCAACGTCTGATCCGGTGAACGATAACCTAATGGAACTCCTGATCATGGTTGATGCTTTACGCCGGGCTAGCGCGGCCACGATTAACGTGGTAATCCCGTACTACGGCTATGCCCGCCAGGATCGCAAGGCCCGGTCACGGGAACCAATTACGGCTAAATTAGTGGCTGACATGTTGCAAACGGCCGGGATTACCCGGGTGGTGGCCTTAGATTTACATGCGGCCCAGATTCAAGGATTTTTCGATGTTCCGGTCGATCACCTGATGGGAGCTCCGTTACTAGCGGACTACTTCATTCAAAATCAGCTGGCTGAGGATGCGGTTGTCGTGTCACCCGATCACGGGGGCGTTTCACGGGCCCGGGCCCTAGCGGAATTCCTGGGCGCTCCAATCGCAATTATTGATAAACGCCGGCCCAAAGCGAACGTTGCAAAGATTATGAACATCATTGGTGATGTGCAGGGCAAACGGGCAATCATGATTGATGACATGATTGATACCGGAGGAACAATCACACAAGGCGCGCAAGCGCTAATTGATGCCGGAGCGCGCGAAGTGTACGTGTGCTGTACGCATCCGGTCTTGTCCGGGCCCGCTACGGAGCGGTTAGCCGCTGCACCAATTAAGCAAGTGGTGGTCACGGATTCGATTCAACTCCCAGAAGCAAAGAAAATTGCTAAGATTAAGCAGATTTCGGTGGCCCCGCTGGTGGGTGATGCCATCCTGCGGATTGACCAGAATCGACCAGTTAGTCCCTTGTTTAATTCCCGGTTTAACTATGAAACCGATGAAATGAAACACAACTAAAAAAAGAGTGGTTTAGCATTATGCTAAACCACTCTTTTTAACCTCTAATTAGTTGGCATTTAAAACGAACTGGTTAATCGCGTAGGCAACCCCATCCTGACTATTGGGTTTTGTAACAAACTGCGCCTGCTCCTTCACGTCGGCGATGGCATTTCCCATGGCCACGCCCGTGTGCGCGTACTTAATCATACTAAGGTCGTTTTCTTGATCGCCAATCGCCATCACGTTGGCAGCCGTTAGGCCTAATTTTTCCGCGAGCTGTTTGACCGCTGGTCCCTTCCCAGCTTTTGCGTTCATGAATTCCAGAAAGACCGGCGTACTCTTAACCACGCTCATTCGCTGTTTAAGCGAGTCGGGCAGGTTATGGTTGGCTAGGTCAATTTGGTCGGGTTCGTCGATAAACATCAACTTAGCAATCTTGAAGTCCGGGGTAATTTCTTCGGGAGTGCGGTAGTGAATGGACAGGTTAACCAACTGGCTTTCATAGACACTGTACTTGCTGATGTCACGGTTGGTAGTATAAATGCCGTCGTTCGTTTCAATTTGAAAGTGAACGCCCATTTCGCGAGCCATCATTTCCACTTCCAAGTAGTCTTGGTAGTGGACGTTGGTGGCAAAGATAATCTGGCCGGTGAGATCCTCAGCAATGGCTCCGTTAAAGGCGATGGCGTATTCGTGTTCCCCACTTAACCCGAGTGGTTTGAGGTAGGGACGAATTCCGGCTAACGGGCGGCCTGAGCAGAGCACAATCTTAACGCCCTGGGCATGCGCGGCCTTAATCGCCTTAATCGTGGCCGGAGCTAGTTCATTTTGTTCGTTTAAGAGGGTGCCGTCAATATCGATGGCAATCAGTTTAATTTCAGTCATTAGTCGACTCCTTTGGATTGATAATCTGATCATTGTGAATGTAACTTTGAAACTGGGTTGCCGTGTCTGCAAACAAGCCCGCGGCTTCCGGTTGAAACAGTTCCTTGGGAAAGAAGAACCGGCTGTCACCCATGTCACGACCGGTAATGGTTTGAACCAGCAAACTGGCCTGAGACAGTTCGATCAAACTGCCGTCCCGCTCCATGAGCTCAATTTGCGCGTTGGGATGGGGATCAGACGGATCATAGACGTCGTAAGGTTGGTTATAACTATTATCAGTCGCCGTGTAATAGGCGGGGTCAAAGCCCACGTCGGCAACCAGCCGTTGCAAGCGAGGAAGCAGGGGTTCCGTCTGCTGCGTGAACTTAGCGGATTTAAACGGTTTCCGGTCTAAAAAGCGGGTCGCTAGATCGGCCAGAATCCGATCGGGAAAGTCCTGCCAGGTAGCGAAGTAGGTGGTTAACACGCCGTCGTCAAG
Source organism: Fructilactobacillus myrtifloralis (assembly GCF_024029335.1). Lineage (NCBI taxonomy): Bacteria > Bacillati > Bacillota > Bacilli > Lactobacillales > Lactobacillaceae > Fructilactobacillus > Fructilactobacillus myrtifloralis. The sequence continues at coordinate 1,231,904 of NZ_CP097116.1, forward strand.
GCGCAGATACTGGGTTAAATCGCGTTGAATGTCAAAGGTCCCGGTTAAAAACGGTCGTAACAGTCCGGGCTGAAAATCAGCGGGGGCGGCCGGATCCTGCGCAATTAACTGGGCCCGTTTTAACAGGTGAGCGAGAATCACTTCCATGGAACGAGAGGTCGGATGAAAGTAGACCTGCAGGTACATTTGGTACCGGGAAACAATGTAGTATTCGATGGCGTGGAGCCCACTCTTTTTAAAACAAATCCCATTGTGATAAGGACGCATGACCTGTAAGATGCGGTCGAGGTCAAAGTTACCGTACTGGGCTCCCGTAAAGTACGAATCCCGCAGCAGGTAGTCCATCCGGTCTGCATCACACTGACTGGAGATCATCTGGACCACCTGTTGGTTGGGATAGGTCTTATTAATTACGCTGGCCACCTGGTTCGGAAAGTTCGGCCCCAGTTTGCGGAGGACTTGATTGACCTCCGTCTGTTCAGAGGTGATAATGGCTTGCGTAATGGCTTCGTGGTTAGTTTTAAAGATGTGTTCAAAGGTATGCGAGTAGGTTCCATGACCGATGTCATGTAACAAGCCGGCACACTCTGCGACGAGTCGTTCGTGATCGTCCCACAGGCCATCATTGGGCGCCTGGGTGGGATAATTTCGTTGAAAATGGTTACAGATGCGGCGGACAATTTCATAAACGCCTAGGGAATGGGCAAAGCGGGTATGCTCGGCACCAGGGAAGGTCAGCGACGTAGTCCCCAATTGATGAATTCGGCGGAGCCGCTGAAATTCGGCGGTGTTAATCAAATCCATGATAATCTGATCCTGGATGTAAATATGACTATGCACCGGATCCCGAATCACCTTTTCCTGCTTTAGTTTTTCTGTTTGGGAGTTCATCGCTCCACCTCCGTTTCTTTACCATTATACCGTACTAAACCCAATTCGTCAGACGCTCTAGGGGGGCGGAGGAAGAATGACGAAGACGCACTAAGCAATTAATTAGAAAGGAAGATTATTAATGGCACAATCACAACCAGGTCACCCGGTTCACATCGAGGGGCACACCATCCTCCATCAAGCGGGAGAGCAGGAGGAATACAACTTCACAGGCACCGGACAACTTGTGCAACTGGGAGAGACCATTTACCTGCGCTTTAACGAACAAAATGAAAGCCCGGCGGTTCCAGTGACCTATAAAATTGACGGTGACGAGTCCTTACGGATTAGTCGCCGAGGCGAGAGTCACCTGACGCTGCACCTCGAGCCGGGACGGCGGACGAATAATGTGGACGTAACGCCGTACGGCAAATTAGAGTTAGCGGCCGAAACAACGTCGCTCCAACTAGCAATCGACCTGGAACAACGGACCGGGAGCATCGCGGCTGATTACCAAATCTTTACGGATGGTACGGAAGTGGGGAACCACCAGATTCGATTGCATTTTTACCCATAAATTAGTATCATGAAGTATAACGGTAAACTAGAAAGGCGTGTGTCTAATTTGGAACTTAAAAAGCTTGATGAAGCAAACAAAAATGAATTATCAATGATTGAAGTTGCTCATGCGATTTTGGCTGATCACGGGAAAACGATGCAGTTTCCAGATCTAGTGAATGCCATTCAAGCATACACGGGTTTTAGTGACAAAGAAATTAAGGACAAGTTAGTCCAATTTTATTCCGATCTGAACGTAGACGGAAGTTTCATCTCCCTCGGTAACAACGTGTGGGGCTTGCGGACCTGGTATCCCTTTGAATCCGTTGATGAAGCAACGGCGAGTGAAGGTGACGACCAACCGAAAACCAAAAAACGGCACAAAATTAACGCCTTTTTGGCAGATGCTTCTGACGAAGACGACGTGATTGACTACGAAAATGATGACCCTGAAGACGAAGATGACGTGGTTGACTACGATGATGATACCACCGATGACGACACAGACATTGATTATGATCACGATGATCCGGAAGACGAAGACTTCCATGATGAAATTGACGATGTCGAAGTTGATGACGATGATGATCAAGACGACCACGATGATGATGATTTAGAAGATTAAACTTGACGGAGTGCTTGATTTTTATTAGTATCGTTCTTGGGCACTTTACAAATTGTAAAGCATACGAATCCAAGGCTCCCCTTTCTGTTTGAGAATGGGGAGCTTTTTTTATGGTTGGAACAAGTTAATTTAGATGGGAGTCGAAAAACATGACAAAGTACATTTTTGTAACTGGTGGCGTGGTATCCTCACTAGGAAAGGGAATTGTGTCTGCTTCACTCGGACGGTTATTGAAAAACCGGGGCTTGAGTGTGACGGTGCAAAAGTTTGATCCTTACATTAACGTGGATCCAGGAACGATGAATCCGTACCAACACGGTGAGGTGTTTGTGACGGAAGATGGGACCGAAACGGACCTTGATTTGGGCCACTACGAACGGTTTATTGATAACAACTTGAACAAGTATTCCAACGTCACGACGGGAAAAATTTACCAAGAAGTTCTCGATAAAGAACGGCACGGAGACTATCTAGGGGCCACCGTACAGGTGATTCCTCACATTACCGGAATGATTAAAGAAAAGATCATGCGGGCCGCTACGACAACGGATGCTGACATCGTGATCACCGAAATTGGGGGGACGGTTGGTGACATTGAATCACTGCCGTTCCTAGAAGCCATTCGGGAAATGCGTAACGAAGTGGGCTTTGATAGTAGTTACTACATTCACACGACCTTGGTTCCTTACCTAGAAGCAGCGGGGGAAATGAAGTCTAAGCCAACCCAACACAGCGTGAAGGAACTACGGAGCGTAGGGATTCAACCCGATATGTTAGTGTTACGGTCGGAAAAGGAAATCCCAGAAAGTATGAAGAAAAAGATTGCCATGTTCTGTGACGTTAACGAAAAGAGCATTATCGAATCAATTAATGCGCCGAACCTCTACCAGTTGCCATTAAGCTTCCAAAGTCAGGGGATGGATGATCAAATCCTCGACCACTTTAAAATTAAGGCTCCCGAAGCTGACATGGAAGACTGGAAAAAGCTTGAGAACCACATTCGCCACCTCAGCGGAACGGTAAACATTGCGTTAGTCGGAAAATACGTGAAACTGAAGGATGCGTACATCTCAGTGGATGAAGCCCTGCGGCACGCTGGATATGCGGCCGACGTCGATGTTAAGATTACGAACATTGACGCCGAAAAAATCACGGATGAGAACGTAGCCGACGTATTAGCTGGCTTTGACGGGGTGATTGTGCCCGGGGGCTTTGGTAGTCGGGGCATCGAAGGAATGATTACTGCGATTCGCTACGTGCGGGAAAACGACATTCCGTTCCTGGGGGTCTGCCTGGGGATGCAGGTTACGACGATTGAATACGCTAGAGACGTGTTAGGTTATCAGGACGCGAACTCAACGGAATTTGACCATGATACGAAGCACAATGTGATTGACCTCATGGCTGACCAAAACGACGTGTCCGGAATGGGGGGAACCCAACGACTCGGGGCCTACCCAGCTAAGCTAAAACCAGGGACCCAAACGGCGGCGGCCTACGATAATCAACCGGAAATTTCCGAACGGCACCGCCACCGGTATGAATTTAATAACAAATTCCGACAGGAGTTGGAAGACGCCGGCTTAGTCATTGCGGGGACCTCTCCTGACGACCGGTTGGTAGAAGTGGTGGAAGTGCCCAACAAACAATTTTTTGTAGCTGCGCAGTACCATCCAGAATTTCTGTCGCGACCGAACCGTCCAGAAGGCCTGTTTAAAGCCTTTATTGCTGCCGCTGCTCGCCACCATCAAGCCGCTACCACCGCATAGATTTTCAAGCTCAATCTAGGTAATGTATTGTAATCTGGCTGTTTTTTACTTATGATTGAAGTCGTGATAATTAAGTAAGATAGCGAGGATTAGAAAAAATGAGTATTATGAAAATCCACGGGGGCCGCTCGCTTCACGGAGAAGTGACCATTGGTGGTGCAAAGAACAGTGTGGTTGCGTTAATTCCAGCCGCCGTTCTAGCTGACAGCCCAGTAAAATTTGATATGGTTCCCGACATTTTAGATGTTCATAATTTGATGTTAATTCTCCAATCAATGAATGTATCATCCTACTTTGCGGATGGCGTATTACAAATCGATCCAACTAAAATTCAAACCGGCCACTTACCAAGCAAGGCCATTAAAAAACTGCGTGCCTCCTACTACTTCATGGGGGCCCTGTTAGGAAAGTTTCACCGCGCGGTGATTAGTTTCCCCGGGGGTGATAACATTGGACCTCGACCAATTGACCAACACATTCGGGCCTTTGAAGCCCTCGGGGCGCACGTCACTGAGAGCGGGGACACCGTCTACATTGACGCCACCGAAAACGGGTTAATTGGTGCGCCGATTTTCTTTGAGATGGTTTCTGTCGGCGCTACGATTAATGCCATTTTGGCAGCAACCCGGGCCCGGGGGATCACTACGATTCATAATGTAGCTCGTGAACCAGAAATTGTGGACATTGTAGCCTTTTTAAACGAAATGGGGGCCCACATAACGGGAGCTGGGACGGACGTGATTCGGATTGAAGGGGTAGATCATTTAGAAGCTAAGCAAACCCACATGGTGATTCCGGACCGGATTGAGGCCGGGACCTACCTATCCCTGGCTGCCGCCGCGGGAGATGGCATTCTGATTAAAAATGTGATTCCGCAGCACTTGGAACCGTTTACCCAAAAGCTCCAGGAAATGGGGGTTGATTTGACCATCAACGACCATGACATTTACGTCAAAAAGCCCCATCAGTTACGGGGCGTACAGATTAAAACGGCGCCGTTTCCAGCGTTTGCCACCGATTGGCAGCAACCAATTACGCCCCTGTTACTGACCGCACAGAGTGAAAGTGTCATTACTGATACGATTTATCCGCAACGGCAAAAACACGTGGGGCAATTACAAAAAATGGGAGCGCAGATTCGGGTGAACGAGCAGAGCCAAATTGTTATTGATCCCACGCCGCACTTACACGGGGCCGTGGTGGCGGCCGGCGAGATTCGGGCGGGTGCCGCACTTATGATTGCCGGATTAATGGCTGACGGCGAGACCGTCATTGAAGAAACGGATAACATTTTACGGGGTTACGATAACATTGCCCGGAAGTTAACCGACTTACATGCCGACGTGGAGGTACTACCGAGTTCAGACTAGCGAAGGTTGCACGTCAGTTAGATTAGTGATACACTACAACAGTTGAATTATGCAAAATCAATCTCTGGGTTTTATAAATTCAGGGCAAAGGAGCGAAATTATTATGAAAAAAGGAATTCATCCAGATTTTCATGAAGTAGTTTTCCAAGATTCCGGGACGGGCTTTAAGTTCATCACGGGGTCAACTGCTACTTCAGACCAAACGATCGAAATGGAAGATGGAAAGACGTACCCATTGATCCGGGTTGAAATTTCATCTGATTCGCACCCCTTCTACACTGGGAAGCAAAAGACTGCTCAAGCCGATGGGGCTGTGGACCGTTTCAACAAAAAGTATGGCTTTGCCAACTAATGATCATGCTCAACAAAAAAAGCTTCTTCCAGCCGGAAGAAGCTTTTTTTGTTGGTTAAGCTTGGTTAGTTTGCCGTAACGTCTTGGTTTCGTTTAAGACGAGGCACAAATTGATAAAGACCAAGAGGGCCGTGGATAGAAATACACCGGAGTAACCAAAGAGGGACGACACGAGCGAGCCAATCATGGGGCCGGTAAAGTTACCGACGGCTTGAAATGATTGGTTCCAGCTGAAGATCCGTCCGGTTACTTGGGCCGGGGTGTTTTTAGCGATGATGGCCTGCACGGCGGGGAGCATACAAGCATTTGAAACCCCGAGCAAAAACCGCAGAGCCATTAGTTCCCAGACGTTCGTCACAAAGGCCATGGGAATGTAGAGTAAAATCGCTAGGATAAAGCCAAAGATCATGATTTTTTCCGACCCAATGCGATCACCAATGCCACCCAAGCGGGGCGCCGCGACGAGTGTTGAAATCCCGGGCACCGCGGCAACAATCCCACTAAAGAACGTGACCGCCGGGCTCCCATGCATAATTTGCTTAACGTAGAGGGAGAGAATCGGCGAGATCGAATTGTTGGAGGCCTGAATGATCATAGTGGTAATGAACATCCCAAAAATCAACTTGGGATAGGGCAGAACGTGAATCACTTCCTTGGTGTGTAAATTATCTTCCTTCGCTACCGGCTGGAATTTTTCCTTAACAAAAAAGAGGGTCACGAAGAAAACGACTAACATCAGGGTACCAGTGATGAAAAAGGTAACCCGGTAGCTGAAGATGGAGGCTAAAATTCCCCCTAGAAAGGGACCAAAGAGGGCGCCAGACACCCCTCCCGTAGCTAAAATTCCGAGGGCCTTTCCACTTTCCTTTTTGGGGACCTGAATGGCCAGGAGGGCGTTTGAGTTCGGCATGTAACCGGAAAAAATCCCCTGAATGAAACGAAGGCCAATGATCATCCACACGTTGGTGGCGAGTCCCATTAATAAGACACAAATCGCCATCCCTAACGATGCTCTTAGGAGCATTACGCGCCGCCCATAGCGATCAGCGAGACTGCCCCAGAGCGGGGAGACGATGGCTGCCATGATAAAGGAGGCCGAAAAGGCCAGGCCACTGTAAATGCTTAGTTCACTGTGCGTGTAGTTTCCCAAAGTTTCAATGTATAAGGAAAGAAAGGGCATCAACTCACTAAACCCCATACTGGTTAGAAATAAACCGACCCACAGGGCGATTAGGTTTTGGTGCCAAATCTTCTTGGGCACCGTAAAGGCGGGTTGTTCAGCTGGTTCTGATTCAGCTTCACTCATACAGATGCCTCCTGTCGTGATTGTTGCATGGTGGTTAACCACAGTGGCAGGGCCGTATTTAGCATCTCGTAGGTGGTTTCAAACTTGTGCGTATACCAGGGATCGGCAATGCTAACCCCTTGTTTTCCCGGCACAATGTCCATACACAGGTGAACCTTACTACGCTCACTAGCGGGCAGTAACCGTTGGACGGCAGCCAGGTTAGCGGTATCCATGGTAATGATGTAATCAGCGTTTTGACAATCCGGCTGCGTAATCTGGTGCGCCCGGTGGTCACTAGCATCTAAGTGATGGTGTCGTAACGCGGCCAGGGCGCCCGGATGAGGTGGATTACCAACCTCCTCGGTGCTCGTGGCGGCCGAGGTGATAACGTAATCATCACTGAGGTCGTGGTCGGCAACCAGCTGGGTAAACATGGCTTCTGCCATTGGGGAACGGCAAATGTTACCCAAACAGACGAATAAGACGTTCGTTGGTTGCAAATTAATTCACTCCAATCTAAAAAATAACTTAGTATCATCTATCATAGCAAATTCAGGGGAAAAACGGCATTGATTTGATTAAGGCCTAATTTATTAGGGAAACTTACCAATTTATTGTTTTTTAATTACTGCGAGGGCGTATAATTGGTAACGATTGAATCTAATTAAAGGGGTGAAACCATGTTACACAATCTCATTTATCTGCGTGTGAGTCTGACGGAACAATTTGGCATTGCGTGGGGAATTAACGCTGCGGACTTCATTAACGGGATTCGAGAAATTCCGCACAGTATCCTGCTGTTAAACGATGATTTTGAACGTTCCAATCGTTACAATTCACATGCTAAGTTTCCGTTGGTCGTGGGCCGGAGCCAGGTTCGAGAGTACATTCTGGGTGACCAACCTCAGGGAATTCGTAACCAGTGGCTGAACTACCAAACGGAAGATGGAATTGACTCCCTAACGGATGGTGAGATTGCGGACCTGTTGTACCTCGGTCACATGGGAATCCCGACCTACCGGCGCACGCCCTTTTTAGGGAAGTTACGCAATGAAATCGTATACGTGGGTGGCAACAATGGGTTTAAACGGGTCTACTTTTTAAACTTAACCGATCAGGATCACATTTTAGCGTTGAGCATCAAGCGCCATCTCCGGGAATTTCGGAATGCGAAACGCCTATTTGCCCGGCCCTTGCCCATTAAAGATTTGGAACAACCGATTCTAACTCAACTGGTCCAATTAAGCCGCCGGGGGATTATCTTGGCCTTTGAGCTTACCAAGGAACAGCATCGGCATTTTGAAATCCCGTTGTTAAGTAAGAAAACGGAACAAGATAAGGTCGTCTGGGGGAGTGCCGAACAACTCCAAGCCGAAACGGATCAAGTCGGCACACTGACCTATAATACGATTAGCAACAAGTGGACCATCGGCGTGGACCAGGTGCGTGAAGCCACCGATCTGAATGATTTTGTCTAGCCAATTCGGCAGTTCGAGATTCATGTTATAATGAAACAGATTGCATTTTGTGCAGAACACTTGCACCAAATAGGAGTATTAATTTATGAGAATGAAACTGGATGAAATCGCCCGGGCGGTGGATGGAACGCTCCAACCGGCCACGGCAGCGACCCTTGAAGTTACCTCGGTGGCTTTTGATAGTCGAAAGCTAAGTGCTGGGGCGCTCTTTGTTCCCCTCCAGGGCGATCGCGACGGACATGATTACTTGCCAAGCGCAATTGACCACGGGGCAGTGGCTGCTTTGTGGGCAACGACGCGGGCGCAAAGCGCCCCCGCTGATTTTCCAGTCATCCTAGTTGCCGATCCGTTGACCGCGTTACAGCAGTTAGCGCAGTATTACCTGGCAAAGATTAACCCGAAGGTCGTTGCGGTCACGGGGAGTAACGGGAAGACCACTACCAAGGATTTAATTGCCTCGATTGTTAAAACGAGTTTTAACGTGACAAAGACCCAGGATAATTTTAATAATGAAATTGGGGTTCCAATTACCATTCTAGCGATGAACTCGAACACCGAGGTCCTAGTGATTGAGATGGGAATGGATCGTCCCGGCCAATTACACCGGCTAAGTGAACTGGTAACCCCAGACATTGCGGTGATTACGATGATTGGGGAGGCGCACATTGAGTTTTTTGGCACGCGGGCCAAAATTGCCGAGGCTAAGTTGGAAATTACCGACGGGCTTCAAGACGACGGGTTCTTTGTTTACGATGGCGATGAACCACTCTTAGCGAACCAACAGTTAGCCACAAATCCCCAACGATTTACCTTTGGGCGCCAGGGCACTAACGATATTTATCCCACCACGATTACGGAGGGCGACGAATCAACGCGCTTTGAAACGAATCGCTGGCAAGATTTTGAGTTTGTGCTCCCGTTGATTGGCAGTTACAACGTCAATAATGCCCTCGCAGCGTTAAGTGTCGGAGAACTATTAAAGATTACCCCGGCCAAAATGCGGGAAGGCTTAGCCAATCCAGCGTTAACTTCCAACCGGGCCGAATGGTACGAGGGAACCCAAGGGGAACGCATTCTTAGTGATGTGTACAACTCGAACCCGACGGCGGTCACCGCGGTGTTAAAGGCGTTTGAAACCACCAAGACAAGCGGAAAGCGGATCGTAGTGTTAGGCGACATGCTGGAATTAGGGAAGGATGCTCCCGCGATGCACGCAGAATTAGCGGCTGATTTTGATCCCGAGCAGATCGCGATGGTCTTTTTGGTGGGCACGAACATGGCGCACCTTTTCACTGCGTTAATGGACCGGTATCAACCAGAAACAACGCTCTTTCACTATACTTCCACGCAACTGCCGGAGTTAATTACGACGTTACAGCAGCACATTGCCCCCGGTGACGAAGTGTTACTAAAGGGAAGCCACGGCATGCACTTAGAAAAAGTACTGCACGCATTGACTACGCCCCCAACTACCACGATTGATTAATTCTGACTTTTGTTGTACGATGGAGAAGTTGTTTTTTTCACAAAGTACGACATTAGCGAACGCACCAAACTAGTAATTCATAAGCCAGATTACGGGCGCAACACGAAAAACGGATTTTTTTCAAGCCTGGGATTGAGTTTATGATGATGTTTCAATTAGGAGGAACACATTTGAATTTTCAAGATTTAGGACTATCAGATAGTCTGTTAGCAGCAGTGGCAGCCAATGGTTATACAGAACCAACTGCCATCCAGGCCCAAACCATCCCGTTAACTTTAAACGGGGACGATGTCTTGGGTCAGGCCCAAACGGGAACGGGAAAAACCGCCGCCTTTGCCCTCCCCATTTTACAGGGAATTGACGTAAACGATCCGAACGTGCAGGCCTTAGTCATTTCGCCGACGCGGGAATTAGCGATCCAAACGCAACGCGAGATCCAGAAGCTCGGGAAAGCTGAGGGCGCCCGGGCTCAGGTTGTTTACGGGGGTTCGGACATTCGGAAACAAATTTATGATTTGAAGAAGAAACCCCAGATTATCGTGGGAACTCCGGGACGGCTGTTGGATCACATCCAACGCCGGACGTTGAAATTAGACCACGTCCGCTTTTTGGTCTTAGATGAAGCTGACGAAATGCTGAACATGGGCTTTTTGGAAGACATCGAAAAAATCATTAAGCAAACGCCATCCGATCGCCAAACGATGCTGTTCTCAGCAACGATGCCCGATCCGATTAAACGGGTGGGAGTTCAGTTTATGACCGATCCCAAACAGGTGAAGGTGAAGGCGAAAGAGTTAACGACTGACTTAGTTGATCAATACTACGTGAAGGTTCGGGATAACGAGAAGTTCGATACCATGACGCGGTTATTTGACGTTAACCAGCCCAAGGTCACCATCATTTTCTGTCGGACCAAGCGCCGGGTTGATGAAGTTGCAAAGGGGTTAGTAGCCCGGGGTTATCAAGCAGCCGGGTTGCATGGGGATTTAACCCAGAACCGGCGGACGCAGATTATGAATGAGTTTAAACGTGACCAGATTAATTACCTCGTTGCAACCGATGTAGCAGCCCGGGGAATTGATGTATCAGGAGTTACCCACGTTTATAACTTTGACGTGCCTCAGGATCCAGAGAGCTACGTGCACCGGATTGGCCGGACTGGCCGGGCCGGACACCACGGGGTGTCAGTTACGTTCGTAACGCCGAGTGAAATGAGCTACCTGCGCGGCATCGAAAAACTAACGAAGGTGCGGATGTTACCATTGAAGCCACCTACAGCTGATGAAGCATTGGCCGGACAATTACAATTTGCCGAGGCGGATGTGGCTAAACTGGTGAAAAAGACGGACACTAGTCGGTTTGCAGACGTAGCCAACGATTTATTGGCCCAGTACGATAGTGTTGACATCGTGGCGGCGTTCTTAAACGAGCTATCGGGAGATCAGGTGCAGGTTCACATTACCCCAGAACGCCCCCTGAAAAATCGGGGCGGTCATGGAAACGGCCGGCGCGGTAATTACCGCGGGAACCGTCGCAACGGTGGGAGTAACTACCGTGGGAATCGGCGCACTGATCATCACGACCGGGGTGGCGATCGTAAGCGTTCCCGCAAGAACAACTTTGTTATTAAAGATAAACACTAAACAATTACCCAAGTCTTTTAGTCATCTGACTAAAGGACTTTTTTACTGGCTTTTTCCAAACGATTAGAGGCAAAAAGCGGTGGGGAAGCTTCGAACCGGTCGGATTTTTAGAATTGGGCTAAAATGATATAATGAGAACAATTCACGCACGGGGAGAACATGATGGTAATTGGAAAAAATCGAAACGGACAAATTCTCATCAATGAAACTGCGATTCGCCACAACGTCCAGCAGGCCGTGGACCGCTTACCACGCGGAACGGAACTGTTTGCGGTCGTGAAGGCGGATGGCTACGGACATGGTGCGGTGGTTGCGGCCCGGCTCGCGAAACAAGCCGGGGCCACTGGCTTTTGCGTGGCCATTTTAGACGAAGCCATTCAGTTACGTGAGGCTGGGTTCGTCACGGAACCAATTTTAGTGCTCGGATTGACCGATGTAGCGCAACTCGCGTTGATTGCGAAGTACCAAATTACGGTGACGGTGGCGGACGTTGCGTGGCTGCACGACGCGCAACGGGTGAAACAGGCGCTGGGGCTTACCACCCCCATCAAGTTTTTCCTCGCTTTAGACAGTGGAATGGGGCGGATTGGGCTGCAGACACCAGCCGAGGTAGACACCTTTGTCCGGGATTACGCCACGCTACATCCTGATTTTGAGTGGCAGGGGGTGTATACCCACTTTGCAACGGCCGACAGTCCTGATCAAGAGTACTTCGACTTTCAAGTGGCTAATTTTCGAGAATTATTGGCCCAGTTTCCGCACCGACCGCGCTATGTTTCCGTAGCTAACTCTGCCACCGATTTATGGCACTCCATTCCAGAGGCTAATTTAGTCCGATATGGGGTGGCGATGTACGGGTTAAATCCCGCGGGAACTGCCCTGACCCCGCCATTTCCGCTGGTTCCAGCGCTCAGTTTAACCTCGGAGTTGGTCTATGTAAAACAGGTACAGTCCGGCCGTTCCATTGGCTACGGGGCGACCTATCAAGTTGACACTCCCCAGTGGATTGGAACGGTGCCGATGGGGTATGCCGATGGACTGCGGCGCGATTTGCAGGGTTTTTTTGTTCTAATTAACGGCCAACGGTGTCCAATCGTGGGGCGCGTTTGCATGGACCAGTTGATGGTAAAACTACCAAAGCACCTTCCGGTTGGAACTAAAGTGACAATCATTGGATCAGATCAGGAGCAAACCATTTCCCTTCAGGAGATGGCCGAGTATTGTCACACGATTCACTATGAATTAGCGTGTGGATTTTCAACCCGCGTCCCCCGGCTTTATTACGCAGGGGATGCCCAGACAAAGGGTTTGAGGTGATTTGACATGTTACACTATCAACTTCAACAGGCAACGCGAATTCGCCAACCACTGGCACCTGCTTTAGCAACCACTAAGGTGCAACCTAGTGGGGAGCAATTTGCTGGGAGTGCCGTTCAAAATCAGCTGGCGTACGGCTACCAATTAATGGCGGGCTTAAACCAACAAATTGTGGATGAATATTCTGCTTGTCAGTACGAAGCGATTTTTAACCTCCTAAAATATTACGATGAAAAGCTGTAACCACGAACTTTTAGAATGAAAGGTTAGATTTAATGAGTGAAACACCGATCAAGCGTGGCGACGTTTTTTTTGCCGATTTATCGCCAGTAGTTGGTTCGGAACAAGGGGGGTTACGCCCCGTTTTGATCATTCAAAACGACATTGGAAACCATTACAGTCCCACGGTAATTGTGGCGGCGATTACGGCTAAAATTAGTAAACCACGGATGCCAACTCACATTGCCATTGCGGCACGTCAAACCGGAATTGAACGGGATTCGGTTATTTTACTAGAACAAATTAGAACGATTGATAAGCAACGACTACGGGATCAAGTTACCCACCTCCCTGATGGCATCATGGCCCGGGTTGATCAGGCACTCGCCTTGAGCGTGGGGATTGATTAGTCGTTAGACTACATATGAAAACCAGAGGGTGGGCAACCAGTCTCTTTTTTGCATTAACTTAACGGAAAGAAGGATGGAACAGATGAAAATGATTGTTGGGTTAGGAAACGTGGGAGAAAAGTACGCGGGAACACGGCATAATACTGGGTTTATGGCGGTCGATCAGTTTGCAAGTGAGCACCAAATTGCAATTACCCAGCAAAAACTGGGGGCCTTAGTCGGCTCTGGGGTAATTGACGGCGAAAAGGTTTTGCTGGTAAAACCAGTTACCTACATGAACGAATCCGGTCGAGCGGTTCAACCACTGCTGGCTTTTTATAAGCTCAGCCTTGCTGATTTGGTGGTCGTGTATGATGATATGGACCTGCACGTCGGGCGGATTCGGTTGCGCACGCATGGTTCGGCAGGTGGTCACAACGGAATTAAGAGTCTGATTGCCCACTTAGGGACGGATCAATTTAACCGGATTAAGGTCGGAACGGATCATCCTAAGCGCGAAAGCGTGGTGAAGTACGTGTTAAGCCGGTTTAGTTTAGAACAACAAGGCCCCCTTGCAGAAGCGCTTGACCACACGACCCAGGCGCTCGACGAATGGGTGGCCGGTACTGATTTTCCTAAGTTAGAAAATGAATTTAACTAGTCGCTAACGACCAGAAAGGATTATCGTGAAATTAACCGAAGTTTTTGAAGCGCTCCCCCAGTACCAAACGATCATGGATCAGCTTCAGCCGGGATCACGGCAATTGGTAACTGGGACCGGTGGTAGCGCACAGAAATTACTGTTACAAACCATGGTCCAACAGCGCCAGCAACCACTCCTCTACGTAACCGATACGTTAGAACACGCTGAGCAGGCCGTTAAAACCTTTAGTACCGGTCTGACGGACGTGCCCGTACTACTCTTTCCAGCCGAGGAGTTAGTGGCCGCTGAAGTAGCCACCAGTTCTCCAGAGTTTCGAGCGGAACGGGTGCAGGCGATGCAGGCCCTGGTAGCTGGTAAGCCGGTGGTCGTGGTTGCGACCACGGCGGGTTTGAAACGTTATTTACCAGAACCCGCTGATTTTCAGGCAGCGGCCTTGACCGTGAAACTCGGCGCTGACTGGGAACGCGAGGCCCTCCAAAACCAGTTGGTGGAAATGGGATACGTGCGCAAGAATCTAGTCGCAGTCCCCGGGGAATTTGCGATTCGTGGTTCCATTGTCGATATTTATCCGTTAAATGCCTCCAATCCGGTCCGCTTAGATTTTTTTGATACGGAGGTCGATTCCCTGCGTAGTTTTGACGCAGCGACCCAACGGAGCATTGAAAATTTAACGACAGTTACGATTCTCCCGGCGACGGATTTCTTGCCCACGGCTGCTGACCGGGAACACGCTAACCATGCGATTCACAAGCAGTTAGCCACGCTTACTAATGAGCAAGCGCGGACCGAATTAGCCCAACTCGCCCAGGAAGTGACGACAAAGGTTACGGATCCCGCTTGGCAGGCCTATGCCTCGTTATTGTTTCGCAAAGAAACGTCAATTTTAGCGTACTTACCAGCTACGGGCGTGGTTGCCTTCGATGATTATCAACGAATTCGGGATGCCAATCAGCAGCTAGAACGTGATGAAACAAACTGGCGGACCTCGGTTTCTGTAAATCATCCTGGGTTAGCGGACCAAAAGGTGAGTTTAAACCTCACCACGGTTTTAAAAGCAAGCCAGCAACCGTGGTTACTCTTGTCCCTATTTCAAAAGGGGCTGGGGCGGATGCGCTTAGATTACATCAGTGAGATTAAGGTCCGCCCCATGCAACGGTTTTTCGGGCAGATGCCCATGCTTAAAACCGAAATGGAGCGCTATCAGTCCGAACAGACGACCGTTGTGATTATGGTAGGCAGTCAGGACCGCCTAGCAAAGGTGCAACAAACGCTCCAGGATTTTGGGATCGAAGCAGTAGCCACCACCATTTCCAAGTTGGTGCCGAGTCGTATCCAAATTGTAACGGGAACGCTGCCGGAGGGGTTTGAACTGCCAGCCGCGAACTTTGCGGTGTTGACGGAACACGAACTGTTTCAGCGGGTTACAGAACGCGCTAAACCCCACAGAATCCGGCACCAACGTTTTACTAATGCGGAACGGATTAAAAGTTACACGGACTTAAAGCCCGGGGACTATGTCGTACACGTTAACCACGGAATTGGGCGTTACGATGGCATGCAAACCATGGAAGTGGATGGGAAACACCAGGATTATCTCACCATCACTTACCAAAAAAACGCCCAAATTTTTATTCCCGTGACCCAACTGAATTTAATTCAAAAGTACGTGGCGGCGGAAGGCCAAGCTCCCCGGTTGAATAAGCTCGGCGGGAACGAATGGGCCAAAACCAAAAGTCGGGTAGCGGAAAAAGTTGATGATATGGCGGATGAACTCGTTGACTTATACGCCCAACGATCCCAGACGCCTGGATTTGCCTTTCCCGATGATGATGCTTACCAGGCCGAATTTGAGGCGGCGTTTCCCTATCAACCGACCCCCGATCAAATTCGAAGTACCGCTGAAATTAAACATGACATGGAACAACCCCATCCGATGGATCGGTTGTTAGTCGGCGACGTGGGTTACGGGAAAACGGAAGTGGCCATGCGGGCGGCGTTTAAAGCCGTGGAAGCGGGAAAACAGGTGGCCTTCTTGGTCCCAACGACCGTGTTAGCGCAGCAACATTATGAAACCTTGACCAGTCGGTTTGAGGATTTTCCGGTTGAGATTGGTGTTTTATCACGGTTTAACAGTGCGCAACAAACCAAACAAACCCTGGCGGATTTAAAGTCCGGACGCCTCGATATTTTAGTGGGAACCCACCGCTTATTATCCAATGATGTGCAGTACCATGATTTAGGGCTGTTAATTGTGGATGAAGAGCAACGGTTTGGGGTCAAGCACAAGGAAAAACTAAAAGAACTAAAGCAAAATGTCGACGTCCTAACGCTCACTGCCACCCCCATTCCACGGACTTTAAACATGTCGATGATGGGGGTGCGGGATTTATCCGTGATTGAAACACCGCCTGCGAACCGGTATCCGATTCAAACCTACGTGATGGAACAAAATGATGCGGCAATCGTCGATGGAATTCGGCGTGAACTCCAACGCGACGGCCAGGTTTTTTACCTGCACAATCGGGTGAAAGACATCGAGCAAAAGGTGGACAAGTTACAAACATTACTGCCGGATGCGCGAATTGGTTACATTCACGGGCAAATGACCGAACGGCAGATGGAACAGATTTTGTACGACTTTATGAACGGTCAGTATGACGTATTGGTAACGACCACCATTATTGAAACGGGGATCGATATGCCGAACGTCAACACGTTATTCGTTGAAGATGCCGATCGGATGGGGCTTGCCCAGTTGTACCAAATTCGGGGTCGGATTGGGCGTAGCAATCGGGTCGGCCAGGCGTACTTCATGTATCAACCCGACAAGGTGTTGACCGAAGCGGGTGAAAACCGGTTAGAGGCCATTAAGGACTTTACGGAGTTAGGATCCGGCTTTAAGGTTGCCATGCGGGATCTGTCCATCCGTGGCGCTGGAAACGTGTTAGGCCGGGCCCAGCACGGCTTCATTGATTCGGTTGGTTATGATATGTATACCAAGATGTTAAATGATGCGGTGGCTCGCAAACAGGGGAAGGCGACCCAACCAACTCATCCAGATGCGAGTGTTGATTTGGGCGTTGAAGCCTATCTTCCTGATACGTATATTCCAGACCAACAACAAAAAATTGAAATTTACAAGCGGATGCGCCAGTTGGAAAATCGCGACCAGTTTACCGAATTACAGAGTGATTTAATTGACCGGTTCGGTGAGTATCCGGTGGCCGTAGCCCGCTTACTTACGATTGATTTAATCAAGTCCTTGGCGGATGAAGCGTTTATTGAACAAATTAAGCGGACGGGGCAGACCCTGACCGTGACCTTTAGCCGCCAGGTTTCAGACGCGTCGGAGAGTCAGACGATTTTACGAGCACTGGCCACCACCAAGTTTCGGTCGACAATTAAACAGGTTAACGGCCGGTTTCAAGTTAACCTCGTCATTCAACCAACGATGACGGAAGAAGAGTGGCTGGCGGAACTTAACCAGTTTGTGCAGGCCTTAGTGACTCAGGATCAACCAGAAGCAGCAACTCGAAAGGATGAGATGAATGCGAATTGATAAATTTTTAAAGTTAGCCCGAATTATTAAACGACGTTCGGTTGCCAAACAGATTACCGACCAGGGGCGGGTCCTCATTAACGGCAAACCCGCAAAGTCTTCAAGTCAGGTTGGGGTTGGCGATGAGCTGACGATTAAGTTTGGGAACAAGACGTTGACCGTTCGGGTTCGGCAGGTTTTGCAAACCACCAAGAAGGCGGATGCTAGTTCGATGTACGAAATGGTCAGCGAAGAATACCAACGGGATTACCAAAAAGAAGCCGATGAGTTATTGTAA
Organism: Fructilactobacillus myrtifloralis; assembly: GCF_024029335.1. Classification (NCBI taxonomy): domain Bacteria; kingdom Bacillati; phylum Bacillota; class Bacilli; order Lactobacillales; family Lactobacillaceae; genus Fructilactobacillus; species Fructilactobacillus myrtifloralis. The sequence goes on from NZ_CP097116.1 coordinate 1,249,768, forward strand.
AGTACAATTTCTTGTTGTATCATGACTAACAAGGATAACGATTGAACGCAGAGGTGATAGTTGGTGGAGAAAGAAAGAAGTAATGTCGCACAGTTGCATGCTGCAATTGGGTCGCAACCCCAAAAGCCCCGCCGGAATCGCTTGCTGTCAAAACGCCGGCAACGCAGAGCGGCCGTGTTACTGGGGGTGTTTGGAGTCATTCTAGTATTTTTGGGGCTTCAACTGGTGACAACCAACGCGCAGGTGCGCTCCATGCATGCCGATACGCAGCAAGAACAAGCCCGGTTACAAAAACGGGAACAGGAGCAAAAGCAGCTCAAGCACCGGGAAAAACTCTTGAATAATCCCGATTACGTGAAGGCACTCGCGCACTCTAAGTACGACTATGCGAAACCGGGTGAAACTAACTATCACTTTGTAAAGAAATAACGAATGGCGGTAACTCCTTGGAGTTGCCGCTTTTTTCGTCTGGGCAATTATATGCTATAATAAGACTAATTTAACCGAGGAGGAACGAGTTTTTGGCGTTTGAAGTTGGAGAGATTCTCACGGGCAAAGTTTCCGGAATTACTGGATTTGGGGCCTTTGTTGATTTAGGTAATCACCAAACGGGCCTGGTCCATATTAGTGAAGTAGCGGATGGCTATGTGAAGGACATTCACGACCAGCTAGCCGTTGGTGATCAGGTGCAGGTAAAAGTGACAAAGATTGGTTCGGATGGCAAAATTGGGTTATCCATTCGCAAGGCTACGGCGCAAGCAGCACAGCCACAGGAGCAAGCGTCATCGTCCCACCAGGCAGCCAACCCGCATCCCCGGGCGCAGTCTAAGCACCGGTCGAATCCGCATACCGGCGCACGGAGTGACAAGTTTGATGACCTATTATCGAGCTTTTTAAAGGAAAGTGAAAGTCGGCTGTCATCAATTCGCAAAAATACCGAAGGAAAACGCGGTGGCCGTGGCGGTCGGCGCAGTTAAAAAGGCAAAGCAGAGCTCTGGGGCTCGGCTTTTTTAATTTAAGGGGGGGATAACTGGTGCAACTTCGCGAAACGGTCGCACAAGCCTTACAACGAGCGCAGCTTCCAACATCAGCACCAATCATTGTGGCGGTATCAACCGGCGTTGATTCAATGGTGCTGCTGGATCTTTTGCAACAGGTGGTTGCACCACGTACCCTGGTGGTCGCCCACGTTAACCACCAACTGCGAACCGCTAGTCAGGCAGAAGCCCAGTTTTTACAGCGGTATTGTGACCAGCACCAGTTGCGCTTGGTCATCCGGCGCTGGGAACATCCACAGTTAACCCATGGGATGGAAGCCCAGGCCCGCACGTTTCGCTACCATTTTTTTGCGGAACTAATGCAACAGTACCACGCAGCGGTCCTTATAACAGCGCATCACCAAAATGACCAGGCGGAAACGGTTTTAATGCGCCTGGCGCGCTCTGAAGACGTGGGGGCTGCCACCGGAATTCAACCGGATCGACCCTTTGCGGGTGGCCGGCTGCTCCGCCCGCTCCTGTCGGTTTCTAAGGCGACGCTACGAGCTTATGCGGACCAGCATCAGTTACAGTGGTGTGAAGACCAGACGAACCAACTTGATGATGTCACAAGAAACCGGATTCGCCATGCGGTCATCCCCCAGCTGGAACGCGAAAATTCCCAAGCGGTCCCGCATCTCGCAAACTTTGCCAAAAACCTGCAGCACTTCTTCGCCCAGTACCACACCTTAGCCACCCGCTTAATTGACGAACGTCGTTTAACTACGGGACCCAACTGGCTGGAGTACCAACTCAGCCCAGCTGACCAGGCGGTTTTAGAACCCCTGATTCGGGTCCTAGCAGAGCGAGGGGCCGTTCCTGAACCCTTAACCACCGGGCAACTGGCTCAGATTGTGCACCTCATGCAAAACCACCACAGGCCTCAGGGAGAAATTGATGTCGGCCAGGGCTGGCAGTTCGTGAAACGGTATCAACTGATTCGTTGGCAAAAAAAAGCGGCGAATCCCAAAGAAAGTTCACAGCTCCCGCGGCCGTTTATGGTAGTATTAAATCACTGGTATCGGTTATCGCACCACCTTATGTTTGGGGTGTTCACGCCGGATTACCCTGTCGGACCAGTCACCCGGTTTCACCGTTTATGGTTACCGACCGCAGCGTTCCCATTACGTGCCCGACCTTGGCAGGCAACGGACCGGCTGCGGTTGCAGGAAAACCAGCACCAACGGGCGCGCCGAATCTTAATTAATCACAAGGTTCCAAGCGAAAAGCGGGCCCAGTATTACACGTTACAAACGGCGACGGGCGAGACGTTAGCCTTACTGGGGTTAAAAGAAAGCGTGCAACCAGCGCAAGCGGGGCGGCAACCATATATGTTAGCGGTCAAAAACGAAAGGAAGAACGATGAACGACGATATCCAAACAGTACTGTATAGCGAAGCAACCATCCAAGCCGCTTGTGAACGACTAGGCAAGCAACTAACTCAGGTTTATCGCGGGAAAAATCCGCTGGTAATCTGTGTGTTGAAGGGGGCCGTTCCCTTTATGGCTGATTTGATTAAGCAAATGGATATTTATATGGATATCGATTTTATTGACGTTTCTAGTTATCACGGTGGGACCCAATCGACCGGCGCAATTGAATTAGTGAAGGACGTCGATCAAGACGTCAGTGGTCGCGAGATTCTGCTCGTAGATGATATTGTTGATACCGGACGCACGTTGGCCTACCTGAAGGATCTGTTTCAAGACCGGGGGGCGTCCTCCGTACGGGTCTGCATGTTGATGGATAAACCAGAGGCCCGGCAGATGGCCGAAATGCAGGCTGATTACGTTGGCTTTAACGTTCCCAATGAATTTTTGGTGGGTTATGGGTTAGACTACCAAGGTAAGTATCGGAATCTTCCATACGTAGGAATCTTAAAGCCCGAAATCTATCAAGGTTAATCAGTCGTTTCAACGGGCTAAAAGTGATAAAATCTTGTATGTTAATTTAATCAAATTGGAGGACACAAATGAAAAATAATAAAAATGGACTTTTTAAAAGTAGTCTATTTTATATCATTGCTTTTGTGTTAGCGATGGGAATTGTCCTGTTTGCTACCGGTGGCAGCAACAGTAATGGAACCAAATCCCAAAAAATTCAATCGAGCCAGTTTATGAAGGATTTAAATGCTAACCGCGTCAAGGACTTTAGCATTGAATCGGCCGAGGGAGTTTATAAGATTACCGGACAATACCGGACCCCACAGAAGGTCAAGGGACAGCAGCAAACCAACTTGCCATCCTTTACCTTAACGAAAAAGGGACTCGAAAAATCCGGCAGCGCTAATACGAAGGTCAAGAGCTTCACAACCACGTTGGTGAAGAGTGACACCACGGTTAAACAGGTTAATGAAGCGGCTCAACAACACAATGTTAAGGTCAACGCGAAGCCAACCCAATCCAACGGCTTTTGGATTAACCTTTTAGTTTCCGTCCTACCGCTCCTGATCTTCATCTACTTGTTTTACATGATGATGAAGCAAGCTGGTGGTGGAGCTGGTGGCCCTGGTGGGGTCATGAAGGTTGGAAAGAGCAAAGCCAAACCAGTTGAAAGTAACGTTCGGTTTAAAGACGTGGCCGGTGAAGACGAAGAAAAGCAAGAACTGGTCGAAGTCGTTGAGTTTTTAAAGGATCCGCAGAAATTTACGAGCCTCGGGGCGACCATTCCCAAAGGGGTCTTACTTGAGGGACCTCCCGGAACTGGGAAAACCTTACTAGCAAAAGCCGTTGCTGGAGAAGCCGGCGTACCGTTCTATTCTCTATCTGGATCTGACTTCGTGGAAATGTTTGTCGGAGTTGGAGCTAGTCGGGTACGAGACCTCTTCTCAGAAGCAAAGAAGTCGGCACCAGCAATTATCTTTATTGATGAAATTGATGCCGTTGGACGGCGTCGGGGTGCTGGCATGGGCGGTGGCCACGACGAACGAGAACAAACTTTGAACCAGTTGCTGGTTGAAATGGATGGTTTCTCTGGTAACGAAGGGGTCATCGTGATGGCCGCTACCAACCGGGCTGACGTGCTGGATCCGGCGTTAACGCGTCCGGGTCGATTTGACCGGAAAATTTTGGTTGGTCAACCAGACGTCCGGGGTCGAGAAGCCATTTTGAAAGTCCATTCCAAGGACAAACCAATGGGTCCAGACGTTGATTTAAAGGAAATTGCTAAGCAAACCCCTGGCTTTGTGGGGGCGGACTTAGCCAACCTCTTAAACGAAGCGGCGTTATTGGCAGCCCGTCGAGATAGCAAGGTAATTACTGCAGCCGATTTAGATGAGGCGGAGGACCGGGTAATTGCTGGTCCCGCTAAGCGGAATCGGGTAATTAGTCAGCACGAACGTGAAGTGGTTGCGAACCACGAAGCGGGACATACGATCGTGGGACTGGTTCTAAATGACGCACGGGTTGTGCACAAGGTTACGATTGTTCCCCGGGGGCGTGCGGGCGGATACGCCATCATGTTACCGAAGGAAGATCAACAACTGCTCTCGAAGAAAGACGCCATGGAACAAATTGCTGGAATGATGGGGGGCCGGAGTGCCGAAGAAATTATTTTTGATTCGCAATCCTCCGGAGCTTCAAACGACTTCCAGCAAGCCACGCAAATTGCCCGGGCAATGGTTACCCAATACGGAATGACCGATAAATTGGGAACGGTTGCCTTAGAAGATCCAAACGCGGATCCATACGCTGCTCCGAAGTACTCACAAGCAACGGCAAACGCCATTGATGAAGAAGTTAAGCACTTTACCGATGAAGGTCACCGGATGGCTAAGCAGATTATTGCGGAACACAGAGAGCAACACAAGGCAATTGCGGATGCGCTGTTGCAATATGAAACGTTAGACGAAAAGCAAATTTTGAGTCTTTACAAAACGGGGAAGATGCCCGCTGAAGATGAGTCAGCTTCCGATGAGAACGAGCACGAAAGTTTTTCTGAAGCCGAACAAAAGGCGACGAAGCAGGAAAACGAAACTGCTGAACATCTGGAAACTGAAATTAAAGATCACAAGGACGTCACAGCTGGTGACGATAGTGATGACGATGAATAACAGTCAAGAGAACGTGAGCAGAAATGCTTACGCTCTTTTCGAATGAAGCGATTGAACTGGAAGGGAGTCACAATGACAAAGACAAATGATCAATTAGTTAAAGCCCTGACCACCGACAATAATTTTCGGGTGTTAGCGGTCAACGCGACGGGCGTGGTCCAAACCGCCCAGCAGAATCACGACCTGCATCGGACGGCCACCGCAGCCCTCGGACGGACCTTAGTTGCGAGCTTGTTATTAGCAAACTCAACGCTAAAGGGAAAAGAGGGCCTGACGGTCCGTTTAAACGGACAAGGACCCTTGGGAGGCATGATTGTTGATGCTGATGCAGCGGGCCACGTGAAGGGGTACGTGCAGCATCCAGACGTCGACTTGCCCCAGACTGATAAGCAGGAAGAGGACGTGGCCACGGCCGTGGGCACTGATGGTTTTTTAGAGGTTTTGAAAAATCAGGGTGGAGCCCAACCCTATGCCAGTAGTGTTCCGTTAGTGAGTGGTAAAATCGGAGATGACTTTACCTACTACCTAGCAAAATCGGAACAAATTCCGTCAGCCTTAGGGGTTTCCGTGGCCTTTACGACTGACGATCACGTTGCGGTTGCTGGCGGTTACTTGATTCAAACGCTCCCTGGTGCGGACGAAACTGCTATCACGGAGTTAGAAAAACGGTTACAAACCTTGCCAAGCATTGCAACTAGCCTGCAGGAAAATCCGGATCCGGCTCAGCTGATTAACACCATTTTTGGGGCCGAGCACGTCAAGATTTTAGACCACCTGCCGGTTTCATTTTACTGTGATTGTTCCAAGGAAAAGTTTGCGCACAGCCTAGCTGGCATTGGGCGCAAAGACTTGCAACAGTTGATTGATGAAGACCATGGTGCAGAAGTGGTTTGCAATTTCTGTGGTCAGAAGTATGACTTTTCGGAAGCAGACCTCGTGCAAATTCTAAACGACCAAGCAAAGGATGATGAAAACGATGAGTAAGGACCGGAGTTGGAAAATTGGGAACGTTACCATTGATAATCCGCTGGTAGTGGCTCCAATGGCGGGAGTAACTAACTCCGCCTTTCGGGTGATTTGTAAAAAATTCGGTGCGGGGCTAGTGGTTTGTGAAATGATTTCTGATAAGGGAATCATGTTTAACAATCAAAAGACGTTAGACATGACGAATGTCGAAGCGGAAGAGCATCCGATGAGCATTCAGATTTTTGGGGGCACGCAGGAAACGTTAGTTGCAGCGGCCCAGTTCATTGATCAAAAAACGGCGGCTGATATCATTGATATCAACATGGGCTGCCCCGTTAACAAGGTGGTCAAGTGTGAAGCTGGCGCCCGGTGGTTGTTGAATCCTGATAAAGTCTATGAAATGGTATCCGCCGTTACGGCGGCCGTTGAAAAGCCGGTCACCGTTAAGATGCGGACTGGTTGGGATGATGACCACATCTATGCCGTCCAAAACGCGTTGGCTGCTGAAAAAGCTGGGGCAGCGGCCGTTGCAATGCACGGTCGGACCCGCGAACAGATGTATCGTGGGCACGCCAACTGGGAAATTTTGAAAGAAGTTTCCGATGCACTGACAATTCCGTTCATTGGAAACGGGGACGTGACAACGCCGGAAATGGCCAAACAAATGTTGGATGAAGTGGGGGCCACTGCAGTGATGATGGCCCGGGCCGTCGAAGGGAATCCGTGGATTTTAACCCAGATTAATCACTACTTGGAAACCGGTGAAATCCTCCCACAACCGAGTGTGGCAGATCAGATGCAGGTCGCCAAAGAACACCTACGCCGCCTAGTGGATTTAAAGGGTGAATACGTGGGCTCCCACCAATTCCGGGGGCATGCTCCGTATTATCTAAAGGGACTCTCACATTCGGCACGGACGAAAGTGGCGTTGACGAGTGCGGAAAATGAAGCGGAAATGATTCGCATCATGGATGACTTTGTTGCTAAAACGGAAGCCCGCCAGAAAAAACACCAAGCCGCTATATAAGGCCAATTAGTTATATGGTAAAATGAGGCTAATTATTTAGTTTGGAGGAATTAGTGTGGCTCAAGATCCAAAGCAAAAAAGAAAACAAGAACGACAAATGAACGACCAAATGCGGGTTCGTCGCGAAAAAATGAACGAACTGCGCGAGGCCGGGATTGATCCGTTCGGACATGGGTTTAAAGTAACTGCGTTAGCACAGCCCCTGACCGATCAGTACGATCAATATTCGAAGGCTGAATTAGAAGCTAAGGACGTGCAAGTGACGATTGCTGGCCGCATGGTGGCCAAACGAGGTAGCGGAAAAGTCGGTTTTGCAGATATTTTAGACCGCACTGGCCGCATCCAGGTGTACGTACGTAAAGACGTCGTGGGTGATGAACAGTATCAGTTATTTAAACGAGCTGACATTGGTGATTTTTTAGGCTTTAGTGGAGAACTAATCAAGACTGACATGGGTCAGTTAACTGTGAAACCAACCAGTGTTACCTTTTTATCCAAAGCGCTTCGCCCGCTTCCCGATAAGTACCATGGGTTACAAAATAAGGAACAAAAGTACCGGCAACGCTACTTGGATTTAATTTCAAACCGCGATAGTTTTGACCGGTTCCAAAAGCGGGCCCAGATTATTAAAGCGATTCGGAATTACCTGGATAATGACCTCGACTTTACGGAAGTCGAAACTCCTGTCTTACACCAATCCGCTGGTGGTGCTTCGGCGCGCCCGTTTATTACCCACCACAACGCCTTAGACATTGATTTATACCTGCGCATTGCGCTGGAACTGCACCTGAAGCGGTTGATTGTCGGTGGCATGGGCCGGGTATATGAAATTGGTCGGGTCTTTCGAAACGAAGGAATGGACAAGGAACACAATCCGGAATTCACGGAACTAGAAAGTTACGCAGCTTATTTTGACTTTCATGACGTGATGGATGAAACGGAAGGCATCTTCCGGCATGCTGCTCAGGTGGTAAGTGATAACGGACAAATTGAATACCAAGGGCAGGCGGTTGATCTTAATAAACCGTTTAAGCGGATTCACATGGTGGATGCGATTAAAGAAGCCACTGGCGTTGATTTTTGGCCCGAAATGACGGACGAAGCAGCGAAGCAGTTGGCGGATGAGCATCACGTGAAGTACGAATCCTACTGGAAGGTTGGTCACATCATTAACGCCTTCTTTGAAACCTTTGTGGAACCAACGATTACGGATCCAACCTTTGTGTATGGACACCCGATTGAGATTTCACCCCTAGCAAAGAAAAATGCTGACGATCCCCGGTTTACGGACCGCTTTGAGTTATACATTTTAGGGAATGAGTATGCTAATGCCTTTTCTGAACTAAACGATCCAATTGACCAGCGGCAACGATTTGAAGCTCAGGTCAAGGAACGCGAAAATGGGAATGACGAAGCACAGGGGATTGACGAAGACTACGTCAAAGCGCTTGAATACGGGATGCCTCCAACGGGAGGACTTGGAATCGGAATTGATCGGCTCGTCATGTTATTGACTGATGCACCATCGATTCGTGATGTGTTGTTGTTCCCGACGATGCGCCCAGAAGAAGATCCAGAATAAGTTACATCGTTAGGCAAGAAAGCCACTTTAAGGTACACTTAAAGGGCTTTTTTATTTTGGCAAGAATCGGGAGGAATCAGGGATGTGGCAGGCAGTGCAAAAAACCTTTGGCTGGCGGGCAAACGTTACGGATTTACGGGCGTTACAACCAGCGACCAAGACGTTGTTAACTATTAATCTAGTTGTCATCATCACGGTGTTTGCGATTAGTCGGGAGTTCACCAGTTTGATTGGGTGGCTTTCGGTAACGGCCAGCATCTTTAGCGTTATAAACCTGATGCTTTGTGATGAGGGTAAAATTACGAATTACAGTTGGGGAATTTTTGAGTCATTATTGTTTTTAATCATCGATTGGCAAAATCGATTAATTGGAGACATTGCCACGAATCTATACTATTTAGTAACGCAGACCGCAGGAATTTTTTGGTGGAATCGGGAGTTACAGGACCAGTCCCAGCAAGCGGTCCTCCAACCCCGGAAATTAAAAAAGTGGCAATTGGTCGCCGTGGTGGTTGGCTTAGGTCTTTTGTATCTGATTGTCTTACGGTTTAGCCAGCATTTTCATGGGACCCAAGTTTACTTGGATGCCACGCTCCTTCCTCTCAGTATCATCGGAATGTTATTAATGCTCGGGGGTTACCGGTCCCAATGGATCGTGTGGATTACTTGGGACGTGGTTAGTTTAGTGATCTGGTATCGGCAGTTTCAAGTGCTGAGTCCGGCGTCAGCTTCGATGCTGGCCCTCGAAGTGATTAAACTGTTCAACGGTTTGTACGGTGCTTACCGGTGGTTCTTTAAAAATCAATTGGTAGCTAGTTAAATGGCTTCACCGGCGCACTTCCACTAAAATTGAAAAAAATGATTTAATCCGTTGACAATTTTGGGGAAAGGTCTTATTATAGTAAATGCGCTGAAGAGCAGTGCGAAAGTAGTTCTTTGAAAACTGAACAAGATTTTGATTACAAAAGTGTAAGGAATTTTTAAACGTAAGTTTAAAAATTAAACAATTGCGAAGTCAATTCGCTTAAAGAAACAAATCAAGTAGAGCTAGTAAAGTTCTCATTTAAAATGAGAGTTTGATCCTGGCTCAGGACGAACGTTGGCGGCGTGCCTAATACATGCAAGTCGAACGCGGTCTCCTAATTGAAAAACCGTGCTTGCACGGGTTGGATTTTAGATCGGACCGAGTGGCGAACTGGTGAGTAACACGTGGGTAACCTGCCCAGAAGTAGGGGATAACACCTGGAAACAGATGCTAATACCGTATAACAACTAAAACCACATGGTTTTAGTTTGAAAGCTGGCCTTGGTGCTAGTGCTTTTGGATGGACCCGCGGCGTATTAGCTAGTTGGTGAGATAATAGCTCACCAAGGCGATGATACGTAGCAGACCTGAGAGGGTAATCTGCCACAATGGGACTGAGACACGGCCCATACTCCTACGGGAGGCAGCAGTAGGGAATCTTCCACAATGGACGAAAGTCTGATGGAGCAACGCCGCGTGAGTGAAGAAGGGTTTCGGCTCGTAAAACTCTGTTGTTAGAGAAGAACGACTGTGAGAGTAACTGCTCACGGCGTGACGGTATCTAACCAGAAAGTCACGGCTAACTACGTGCCAGCAGCCGCGGTAATACGTAGGTGGCAAACGTTGTCCGGATTTATTGGGCGTAAAGCGAGCGCAGGCGGTTTTTTAAGTCTGATGTGAAAGCCTTCGGCTTAACCGAAGAAGTGCATCGGAAACTGGGAAACTTGAGTGCAGAAGAGGACAGTGGAACTTCATGTGTAGCGGTGAAATGCGTAGATATATGAAGGAACACCAGTGGCGAAGGCGGCTGTCTAGTCTGCATCTGACGCTGAGGCTCGAAAGCATGGGTAGCAAACAGGATTAGATACCCTGGTAGTCCATGCCGTAAACGATGAATGCTAGGTGTTGGGAGGTTTCCGCCTCTCAGTGCCGGAGCTAACGCATTAAGCATTCCGCCTGGGGAGTACGACCGCAAGGTTGAAACTCAAAGGAATTGACGGGGACCCGCACAAGCGGTGGAGCATGTGGTTTAATTCGATGCTACGCGAAGAACCTTACCAGGTCTTGACATCTTCTGTTAGCCTAAGAGATTAGGTGTCCCCTTCGGGGGCAGAATGACAGGTGGTGCATGGTTGTCGTCAGCTCGTGTCGTGAGATGTTGGGTTAAGTCCCGCAACGAGCGCAACCCTTGTCTTTAGTTGCCAGCATTCAGTTGGGCACTCTAGAGAGACTGCCGGTGATAAACCGGAGGAAGGTGGGGATGACGTCAAATCATCATGCCCCTTATGACCTGGGCTACACACGTGCTACAATGGACGGTACAACGAGTCGCGAAACCGCGAGGTCAAGCTAATCTCTTAAAGCCGTTCTCAGTTCGGATTGCAGGCTGCAACTCGCCTGCATGAAGTTGGAATCGCTAGTAATCGTGGATCAGCATGCCACGGTGAATACGTTCCCGGGTCTTGTACACACCGCCCGTCACACCATGAGAGTTTGTAACACCCAAAGTCGGTTGGATAACCGTTAGGAGTCCGCCGCCTAAGGTGGGACAGATGATTAGGGTGAAGTCGTAACAAGGTAGCCGTAGGAGAACCTGCGGCTGGATCACCTCCTTTCTAAGGAATAATACGGAACCTTACACCGATCAAAGTCTTGTTTAGTTTTGAGAGGATTACTCTCAACTTTCGTTCTTTGAAAACTAGATAATATTATTTTCTGTAAGAATTATATTGTTAATATAATTTCAACCGAGAACAACCATTGTGTAATTTGAGTTTTTTAATAGTTTGATCGCTAAACTCAATGATTTATAATCCGCAGGATTATAGGTTAAGTTAAGAAGGGCGCATGGTGAATGCCTTGGTACTAGGAGCCGATGAAGGACGGAACTAACACCGATATGCTTCGGGGAGCTGTAAGTAAGCTTTGATCCGGAGATTTCCGAATGAGGAAACTCGATTAGTGTCATGACTAATCACTGCGTAGTGAATTCATAGCTGCGGAGAGGTAGACGTGGGGAACTGAAACATCTAAGTACCCACAGGAAGATAAAGAAATTTCGATTCCCATAGTAGCGGCGAGCGAACTGGGAATAGCCCAAACCGAACCTTCGTGGTTCGGGGTTGTAGGACTGAACATTTGAGTTACAAAAGAATTTGATAGCTGAAGCAGTTGGGAAGCTGCACCAAAGAGAGTGATAGTCTCGTAAGCGAAATTGAATTCCCTCAGTTCAGGATCCTGAGTACGGCGCCACACGTGAAACGGCGTCGGAATCCGGGAGGACCATCTCCCAAGGCTAAATACTCCCTAGTGACCGATAGTGAACCAGTACCGTGAGGGAAAGGTGAAAAGCACCCCGGAAGGGGAGTGAAATAGTTCCTGCAACCATGTGCCTACAAGCAGTTAGAGCCCGTTAAGGGGTGATAGCGTGCCTCTTGTAGAATGAACCGGCGAGTTACAGTTGCATGCAAGGTTAAGCCGAAGAAGCGGAGCCGTAGCGAAAGCGAGTCTTAAGAGGGCGAATTAGTATGTTGCCGTAGACCCGAAACCAGGTGATCTATCCATGTCCAGGATGAAAGTGCGGTAATACGCACCGGAGGTCCGAACCCGTGTACGTTGAAAAGTGCTGGGATGAGGTGTGGATAGCGGTGAAATTCCAAACGAACTTGGAGATAGCTGGTTCTCTCCGAAATAGCTTTAGGGCTAGCCTCGGAATTAGAATCATGGAGGTAGAGCCACTGTTTGAGCGAGGGGTCCGTCTTGGATTACTGAGTTCAGATAAACTCCGAATACCATTGATTTATGTCCGGGAGTCAGACGATGAGTGATAAGATCCATCGTCGAAAGGGGAACAGCCCAGACCGCCAGTTAAGGTCCCTAAATATATGCTAAGTGGAAAAGGAAGTGGAGTTGCTTAGACAACTAGGATGTTGGCTCAGAAGCAGCCACCATTTAAAGAGTGCGTAATAGCTCACTAGTCGAGTGATTCTGCGCCGAAAATTTACCGGGGCTAAGCATATTACCGAGACTGCGGACGCAACTACGTTGCGTGATAGGAGAGCGTTCTAAGGGCAATGAAGGCAGACCGGAAGGACTGTTGGAGCGCTTAGAAGTGAGAATGCCGGTATGAGTAGCGAAAGATCAGTGAGAATCTGATCCACCGAATGACTAAGGTTTCCTGGGGAAGGCTCGTCCTCCCAGGGTTAGTCGGGACCTAAGCCGAGGCTGAGAAGCGTAGGCGATGGATAACAGGTTGAGATTCCTGTACTAGTTAATTATGTTTGAACGATGGAGGGACGCAGAAGGCTAGGTTTAGCATACGATTGGAAAAGTATGTTCAAATCGTAAGTCAGGTAAGGAGTGAAATGCTTCTCACCGGGTTGACAAGCGATGATGAGGATCGAAATTAAAGTAGAGAAGGAACCGATGTCACGCTGCCGAGAAAAGCTTCTAGTTAGTAATTAACTACCCGTACCGCAAACCGACACAGGTAGTCGAGGAGAGTATCCTCAGGTGAGCGAGAGAACTCTCGTTAAGGAACTCGGCAAAATGACCCCGTAACTTCGGAAGAAGGGGTGCTGACCGTCAGGTCAGCCGCAGTGAAGAGACTCAAACGACTGTTTATCAAAAACACAGGTTTATGCAAAATCGTAAGATGAAGTATATGGGCTGACGCCTGCCCGGTGCTGGAAGGTTAAGTGGAAAGGTTAGCTTCGGCGACGCCTCGAAATGAAGCCCCAGTAAACGGCGGCCGTAACTATAACGGTCCTAAGGTAGCGAAATTCCTTGTCGGGTAAGTTCCGACCCGCACGAAAGGCGTAACGATTTGAGTACTGTCTCAACGAGAGACTCGGTGAAATTAAGATACCTGTGAAGAAGCAGGTTACCCGCGACAGGACGGAAAGACCCCATGGAGCTTTACTGTAGCTTGATATTGGGTGTTTACATAGCTTGTACAGGATAGGTAGGAGCCATTGAAACCGGGACGCTAGTCTCGGTGGAGGCACCCGTGGGATACTACCCTTGCTATGTGAACACTCTAACCCTGAGCACTTAGCGTGCTCGGAGACAGTGTCTGGTTGGCAGTTTGACTGGGGCGGTCGCCTCCTAAATAGTAACGGAGGCGCTCAAAGGTTTGCTTAGAATGGTTGGAAATCATTCTGTAAGTGTAAAGGCAGAAGCAAGCTTGACTGCGAGACTGACTAGTCGAGCAGGGACGAAAGTCGGACTTAGTGATCCGGTGGTACCGTATGGAAGGGCCATCGCTCAACGGATAAAAGCTACCCTGGGGATAACAGGCTTATCTCCCCCAAGAGTTCACATCGACGGGGAGGTTTGGCACCTCGATGTCGGCTCATCGCATCCTGGGGCTGTAGTTGGTCCCAAGGGTTGGGCTGTTCGCCCATTAAAGCGGTACGCGAGCTGGGTTCAGAACGTCGTGAGACAGTTCGGTCCCTATCCGTCGCGGGCGCAGGAAATTTGAGAGGAGCTGTCCCTAGTACGAGAGGACCGGGATGGACATACCGCTGGTGTATCAGTTGCGCCGCCAGGCGCATTGCTGAGTAGCTATGTATGGATGAGATAAACGCTGAAAGCATCTAAGTGTGAAACTCGCCTCAAGATGAGATTTCCCATTCCTATATGGAAGTAAGACTCCTGAAAGATGATCAGGTCGATAGGTTAGAAGTGGAAGCGTAGTGATACGTGAAGCGGACTAATACTAATCAGTCGAGGACTTAACCAAGGAAGAACAATGGTGACTCAGCAGAAAATAATATTAGCTAGTTTTGAGGGAACGAAGTTCACTCAGAAGTGTGGTGGCGATAGCCTAAAGGATACACCTGTTCCCATGCCGAACACAGCAGTTAAGCTTTAGCACGCCAAAAGTAGTTGGGGGATCGCCCCCTGCGAGGATAGGACGTTGCCACGCCAATTATTCCGACATAGCTCAGTTGGTAGAGCACCTGACTGTTAATCAGGTTGTCGACGGTTCGAGCCCGCCTGTCGGAGTTATTAGGACTAACCAGTTGGTTAGTGCTATTATAATTAAATGAGCAATTTTAATTGCGCCGACTTAGCTCAGTTGGTAGAGCATCGGCATCGTAAACCGGAGGTCGGAGGTTCGAATCCTCTAGTCGGCATTTTTCTAAAAAGCAGTCTAACAGTTATTGTTAGGCTGCTTTTTTACTTTGTGTTACGAAATGTAACATCAGTCGTTGACCAGGTTGGAATTAACGCTTAAGATAACAGACAATGAGGAGCTGTTGGATATGAGTGAAAAGGAATTAAGACGATCTTTAGCGGTCCTACCGATGGGAACGGTTATGAAGCTGACTTCGCTCACGGCTCGTCAGATTCGCTATTATGATGACAGTGGCTTAGTTAACTCGCAGCGGACGGAAAGTAATCGCCGGCTATACTCGTTAAATGATATTGACCGGATTCTAGAGGTTAAAGATTACCTAGATGAAGGGATGAACCTTGAACAGGTGAAACGAGTCTACGAGAAGCAACGCCAACGGTCATTGAAAAAGAGGGCGGCCAAGCAGCAAAGTGTCAGCGACCAAAAGGTTCGACAGTATTTGCGCAAAGACATTTTAAAAGCTGGTGGCTTAGATTCAAACAGCGATTCACAATTTAGACCAGGACAATTATAAGAAGGAGTAAGGTATGGATAAGACAACAGAATACACCCCGGATGACATTCGCAAAATGGTTAAGGACGAAGACGTCCGCTTTTTACGGTTGATGTTTACCGATTTATTAGGAACGGTCAAGAATGTTGAAGTGCCGATTAGTCAGTTAGACCAACTCCTTGCCGGTAAGTTAATGTTTGATGGCTCTTCAATCGATGGATTCGTGCGAATTGAAGAGAGTGATATGTACCTTCAACCTGATTTATCTACGTGGATGGTCTTTCCCTGGGGAGATGAGCACGGTAAAGTCGCACGCCTAACTTGTAGTGTGCACACCGCTGATGGTGAACAGTTTGCTGGTGATCCCCGGAACAATTTAATGCGGGTCTTAGACGAAATGAAAGAACTCGGATTTAGCGACTTTAACATTGGACCGGAACCAGAATTCTTCTTGTTTGAAATGGACGAAAACGGCCAACCAACGAAAAAACTGAATGACCACGGGAGTTACTTTGACCTTGCTCCCATGGACTTAGCGGCTAACGTGCGGCGGGACATGGTACTTGAGTTAGAAAAAATGGGCTTTAACGTCGAAGCTTCCCACCACGAAGTTGCACCTGGTCAACATGAAATTGACTTTGAATACGATGACGCCATTCGGGCTGCCGATCACATTCAAACCTTCAAAATGGTGGTAAAAACAGTAGCACGGCGGTACGGCTTATACGCTACTTTCATGCCAAAACCGTTGAATGGAGTTAATGGATCGGGGATGCACATGAACATGTCGCTCTTTGATCAAGACGGAAAGAACGCCTTCTTTGACGAAAATGGTCCGGAACAACTATCCCAAACGGCTTACTACTTCTTAGGGGGGCTATTGAAGCACGCGAAGGCCCTCACCGCCGTTTGTGATCCAACGGTTAACTCTTACAAACGACTTGTTCCTGGGTTTGAAGCCCCCGTATACATTGCATGGTCTGGAGCAAACCGGTCCCCAATGGTCCGGGTTCCAATTGCTCGAGGCAAAGGGACGCGGTTGGAGTTACGAAGCGTTGACCCGTCAGCTAACCCGTACCTAGCAATTGCGGCCATTCTAGCTGCCGGCTTAGACGGAATTAAAAACAAGATCACGCCAGACGATCCGATTGATCGCAACATCTACAGTATGGATGGGGAAGAATTGAAGCTGGATCACATTCAGAAGCTTCCTTCTACCTTGCACGATGCCTTGCAAAGTTACGCTGCCGATGACCTGATGAAAGACGCCATGGGTCCCCACATCTACCAAAACTTCTTAGATGCTAAGAACATGGAATGGTCGGCTTACAGTCAAAATGTATCGCAGTGGGAACGGAACCGTTACTTAGACATGTTGTAAACTGCTCGTTGAAAATTAAATTGGGTTAGCGTATAATTTTCTCTTAATTAGCACTTACAATAAGTTACTAATGAGGAGGTTATCAATTTGGAAAAGCAACGTGACGTTGACCATGCATTCTTTGGTCAACCAAAGGGATTGCAGTATCTAGCGGGAACTGAATTTTGGGAAAGATTTAGTTACTACGGGATGCGAGCCATTCTCTTGTACTACATGGTTTCTGCCGCGACCCACGGTGGGTTAGGCTTATCGCAAACCACGGGTTTATCCATCATGTCGATCTACGGGGCGCTGGTATATCTGGCCTCGGTCTCGGGTGGTTACATTAGTGACCGCCTGTTAGGGAGTCGGAAAACGGTTTTCTGGGGTGGAGTGCTCATCATGCTTGGGCACATCGCTCTGGCGCTCCCAATTGGAATCGTTGGGCTGTTTACTTCAATTGCCCTCATTACCACGGGAACTGGATTTTTAAAGCCGAACATCTCTGATATGGTGGGGAACCTCTATTCAGAAACTGATCCGCGGCGGGAAAGTGCCTTTACGATTTTTACCTTTGCCATTAACTTTGGGGCCTTTATTGCTCCGTTTGTG
Organism: Fructilactobacillus myrtifloralis; assembly: GCF_024029335.1. Lineage (NCBI taxonomy): Bacteria > Bacillati > Bacillota > Bacilli > Lactobacillales > Lactobacillaceae > Fructilactobacillus > Fructilactobacillus myrtifloralis. The sequence goes on from NZ_CP097116.1 coordinate 1,267,064, forward strand.
TGTGGTTGGGGAGCCAATTCGTTTAGCTACCACTTAGGCTTTTCGTTTGCAGCGGTAGGAATGTTAATTGGATTAATCTTCTACTACTACGGTGGCAAGAAGTACCTTGGCAACGATGGATTGTTGCCAACCGATCCAATTCAGCGGACGGAATTAAACCGGATTTTGACCTGGGTCGGATTGGGCTTAGGGGCATTTGTGATTGTTTTAATCGTAATGCACGTCTTGCACGCCTTAACCCTAGATAGTTTTGTGAGTGTTCTTAGTATCATTGCGCTGGTAACGCCGGTTGTATACTTCGTAGTGATGTTACGGAGCACCAAAATCACGAAGGTGGAACGCTCACGGGTGTGGGCCTACATCCCGCTCTTTATCGGGGCGTTAATCTTTTGGGCCATTGAAGAGTCAGGCTCGAGTATCTTAGCTAGTTTTGCCTTACAGCAAACGAACAATAACCTTGGATGGTTGAAAATTGACCCGAGTTGGTACCAATCGTTAAACCCACTCTTCATCATGCTGTACACGCCCTTGTTTGTCTGGTTATGGACCAAACTAGGGACCCGGCAACCTAGTACACCGAAGAAGTTTGCGTACGGTCTCTTCTTTGCCGGAGCTTCCTTCCTTTTCATGGTAATTCCGTTGCTTTTGTTTGGCACCCACGCCAAGATCAACCCCCTCTGGTTGGTCGGCAGTTGGGCCATCATCGAAATTGGGGAAATGTTAATTTCTCCGATTGGGTTATCGGTAACGACCCGGTTAGCACCGAAGGCCTTTGCCTCCCAGATGCTTAGTTTGTGGTTCCTGGCTGATGCCGCGGGGCAGGCTGTGAACTCGCAAATTGCTCGTTTCTATACTCCAGGGAACGAAATTGGATACTTTGCGGTGGTGGGAGCAGTGGCAGTACTGGCAAGTATTATTCTGCTGTTCTTCGTAAATCCCGTTGAAAAACTCATGGATGGAGTACGATAATGATGACAAAAAAGTCCTAAATTTTTTAGGACTTTTTTTGATTTTTGCTTGACGCTGACCATGATTTTCGTTAATATAATATATGTTGATTGGGTGATGTGAGTCACCTAGAGATGTCGGAGGGGTAGCGAAGTCTGGCTAAACGCGGCGGACTGTAAATCCGCTCCTTCGGGTTCGGTGGTTCGAATCCACTCCCCTCCATTTTATTATTGGGCTATAGCCAAGTGGTAAGGCACCAGGTTTTGATCCTGGCATGCGCTGGTTCGAACCCAGCTAGCCCAACTAATTGATACGACTGACTTGTTGTCAGTCGTATTTTTTTTAGAACCAGGAGGAATTATGGGACTTCCAGTGTACATGCAAATTCATGATGACCTTAAAGCACAGATTGAAAATGGGACGTGGCCGGTCGGGACCAGACTCCCCTCGGAACGGAAACTGGCTGAGCACTACCAGGTCAGTCGGATGACCCTTCGGCAAGCCGTGGGGAGTTTGATTGAAGAGGGCTTGTTAAAACGGAAGGCGGGCTCTGGAACCTTTGTGACGAACCAAAAAATTCAAGAGCACATGTCAGGCATTTCCAGCTTTACGGAAACGATGCGCTCCCAGGGCAAGCAACCGCGCAGTGAAACACTCTCCTATCGGATTGTCGAACCCACCTTTAAGGAAGCAGAGCAATTGGCACTAACCCCCACGGAACGGGTCCTGCGAATGGAACGGCTCCGCTATGGAGACGAGGAACCAATTTGTTTGGAAACCACGACGGTGGCTGCGCACTGGGTGCGGGATATGAGTCAAGCGGAAGTCACTGAATCGTTGTACCAGGCTATTTCAGCGCGGTGGGGCTTAGTCCCGGTTAATGCTCAGCAATACATCTCAGCGATTTTAGCGCAACCACAGACCGCTGAGTTACTGCAGATTCAACCTGGAGCTCCGATTTTAAAGTTAAAGCAGCTGTCTTATTTTGAAAACCAGCAGCCATTTGAATTTGTGGAAACACAGTATGCGGCCGAACGGTTTGAATTTTATCTGAAACAGTAAAAAGGAAGTTACTCGTGAGAGTTTCGATTTTTTCTGGTGCGCGAAAAAAATGGTAAAATAGCGGTAATGAGATTATTCACAATTTTGGGGAGGAACAGACATGACAATGGTTGATGTTTCCGACAACTTAACGCTGCATACTGATGATTACGAAATTAACATGATGGCAACTTACTTTGAAAAAGGAATGGCCGATCGGCACGCGGTATTTGAGGTTTATTTCCGCAAAATGCCGTTTGCAAACGGGTATGCAGTCTTTGCCGGCCTCGCCCATTTAATTGATTATTTGCAAAACATTCACTTTACGGACGCTGACATTGATTATTTACGCGCTCGGGGTGATTATTCAGAGGCCTTTTTAGATTATTTAAAGCAGTTTCAATTTCACGGCACGTTGCGGTCCGCGCAAGAAGGCGATGTGGTGTTTAACAATGAGCCAATCGTTCAAGTCGAGGGGACGCTACCGGAGTGTCAACTGATTGAAACGGCGCTGTTAAACATCGTTAACTACCAAACGTTGATTGCCACCAAGGCTGCTCGGATTCGGAGCGTTGCCGGGAGTGATCCATTGCTTGAGTTTGGGAGTCGACGGGCGCAGGAGGTTTCTGCCGCCATTTGGGGAACCCGAGCTGCCTACATTGGCGGCTTTGATGCTACGTCAAACGTACTGGCTGGCCGCAAGTTTGGCTTGCCGATTTCTGGGACCCATGCGCACTCACTGGTAGAATCGTTTGGGAATGATTACGATGCCTTTAAGGCCTATGCAGAAACTCACCATGACTGTGTCTTTTTAGTTGATACGTTCGATACCCTTAAAAGTGGAGTTCCAGCGGCCTTACAGGTTGCCAAGGAAATGGGGGATCGCATTAATTTTCAGGGAGTCCGAATTGACTCGGGAGACATGGCCTACATCTCTAAAAAAGTACGGAAAATGCTTGACCAAGCGGGCTTTCCAACCGCTAAAATTTATGCTTCCAACGACCTGGATGAGCACACCATCAGTAGCTTGAAGATGCAACACGCGAAGATCGACATCTGGGGGATTGGGACCAAAGTGATTACGGCCTTTGACCAACCCGCTCTAGGAGCAGTTTATAAACTAGTGTCCGTGGAAAATGAGCAGGGTAAGATGATTGATACCATCAAACTCTCCAATAACGCGGAGAAAGTTTCGACGCCCGGGAAAAAGCAGGTTTGGCGGATTACCGAACAGCAAGACGGGAAATCTGAGGGTGATTACGTGGCCTTGGCAACAGAAGATCCGCGGCGTGAAACGGAACTCTACATGTTTCACCCCCAATATACGTATATCAATAAAACGATTACGGACTTCGTTGCCGAACCACTTCTGCAAGATATTTTCCGGGATGGAAAGTTAGTCTACCAGCAACCGAGCTTAGTAGAGATCAAGAAACACGCTAACCAGGTCAAAGAATCACTCTGGCCGGAATATAAGCGGATGTTAAATCCGCAGGAGTATCCGGTTGATCTGTCAACGGCAGCTTGGGAAAATAAGATGAACTTAATCAAGCAAATTCAACAGGGACAAGAAGCACGACTACAAACAAACCCAGAGGGGAGCACGGACTAATGAATGCAGAACAGCGTCACAAGCAGGCCGAAATTATTGCGGCCCTGCGGGTTCAACCAACGATTTACCCGGCTACGGAAGTTCGCCGGAGCGTGGACTTTATGAAGGACTATCTCCGCCAGCACGACGGTCTACACACGTTGGTATTAGGGATTTCGGGGGGACAAGATTCCACCTTAGCTGGAAAACTGAGTCAACAAGCAGTCCAAGAACTCCGGCAGGAAACGGGAGATTCCAACTATCAATTTATCGCGGTGCGGCTACCGTACGGAGAACAAGCGGATGAAGCCGATGCCATGGAGGCCATTGCCTTTATTGCCCCCGATCGCACCGAACGGGTCAACATTCAGGTGGCAACGGATGCGATGGTGAGTGCCGTGCAGGCTAATGATGAAACGTTAACCGACTTTAACAAGGGGAACGTGAAGGCGCGCGAACGGATGATTGCCCAGTTTGCAATTGCGGGCGCCCACCAGGGAGTAGTGGTTGGAACTGACCATGCGGCCGAAGCCGTAACCGGATTTTACACTAAGTTTGGCGATGGGGCCGCAGACATTACGCCCCTCTGGCGCCTGGATAAACGGCAGGGGAAAGCGTTACTAGCTTATCTAGGGGCTCCCGCTAAACTTCTGGATAAGACGCCGACGGCTGATCTAGAGGATGACCGGCCAGCGTTGCCAGATGAACAAGCCCTCGGGGTGACCTACCTAGAGATTGACGCCTTCTTGGAAGGCCAGGATGTGAGTGAACACGCTGCTGCTGTGATTGAAGACTGGTATGCTAAGACAGCGCACAAGCGCCACACTCCCATCACCGTGTACGATCAGTTTTGGAAAAAGTAAACAGTGGATGCCTTACAAAAACTTCGTTAGGAATAGCGAAGTTTTTCATTTGCGCCCACAAGGGGAATGATGATGGATCAAAAGTTAGTTAAACAAGTAGTGGCAACCTTTCCTGACCTGGCATTGCCCGCGGCGCAACGAACGTTACGGTTGTTGGAGCAGGGCAATACCGTGCCCTTTATTGCCCGTTATCGCAAGGAACAAACTGGCAATCTGGATGAGGTGCAAATCAGGCACCTGCAGGATCGGTACCAACGGCAGGAGAAATTAGCGACACGCAGGCAGGAAGTGGTAACGAAATTGACCGCGCAGGGGCACCTGACAAAGCGGTTACTCCAGCAGTTAGACCAGTCCACCACCTTACAACAGCTGGAGGATTTGTACTTACCGTACAAGCCTAAACGCCGGACCAAGGCGGAAGTTGCCAAGGAACAGGGCCTCGCACCGTTAGCTGCTCAGCTCCTCCAGTTTCCTGCCCAACCAGTTGCTACGCTCGCCCGTCCCTTTGTCGACCCGACGAAGGGGGTTTTAGATTCGGACACGGCTTTGGCCGGGGCACAAGCCATCATTAGTCAAAGCGTTTCCGACCGGCCTTCCTTTCGGGAGTGGATCAGAACTTTTACGTGGAAGCAGGGTCAACTGACGACGACCAAGAAAGCGACGGGCGGGCAGCAGGATGAGCGTCAGGTGTATGCTAACTACTATGATTTCACGGAGGACTTGGCGAAAGTGCCTGCTTACCGAGTGCTTGCAATTAACCGGGGCGAACGGGAAGCGGTACTACGGGTCAAAATTACGGATGTAGAGAATTCCATTCAAAACTACCTCCGGTTTCACGTCATTGGTCAGCATGCAGGCCCGAGTGTGCACGTCGTTGAACAAGCACTGACAGTGGCTTATCGGCGCTATCTACGGCCGGCGCTCGAACGCGAACTCCGCCAACGACTGACCGAACGGGCCCAAACCCATGCGATTCAAGTGTTTGGCAATAATTTGTATCACTTATTGATGCAACCACCCCTTAAGGGGAAGGTGGTGATGGGGTTTGATCCGGCCTACCGGACGGGCTGTAAGTTAGCAATTCTGGATTCCCAGGGGCGATTGCTAGCCAAAGCAATTCTGGCAGCGACGCCACCAGCGACCGCGGAGCAACGCCAACAAGCAGCTGCAACGCTTCAACACTTGCTCACGAAGTATCACGTTGCAGTAATTGCGATTGGGAACGGAACGGCCTCACGGGAAGCTGAGCAATTTGTGGCGGCAGTGGTTGCCCAGTTCCCCACCCCCGTGCACTACGTGATTGTGAATGAAGCCGGGGCGTCTGTTTATTCTGCGAGTGCAGTGGCCCGGGCGGAATTTCCAGAGCTACCCGTGGAGGAGCGGTCGGCGATTAGCATTGGTCGCCGGCTCCAAGATCCCCTGGCCGAATTAATTAAAATTGATCCCAAGGCGGTCGGAGTCGGCCAGTATCAGCACGACGTGGCCGAAACCCAGCTGGATGAGCAGTTGCAACGTGTTGTGGAAACCGTGGTTAATCAAGTCGGGGTCAATGTGAATACGGCTAGTCCCCAGCTCTTAGCCAGGATCTCCGGGCTAACGCCCGCGGTGGCAAACCAGATCGTGAGCTATCGTAACCAGCACGGAAAGTTTACGGAGCGCAATCAGTTACAACAGGTGAAGCGATTAGGTCCGAAAGCTTTTGAACAATCCGTGGGGTTTTTACGTATTATAGGAGGTCACAACCCATTCGATAATACTGATTTACATCCCGAAAGTTATCCGCTAGCCGGAGCCATTTTGAACACCCTCGGAATTGCCAAGGCAGATTTAACTACGCAAGCCAGTCAAACCCGTCTCGCCCAGGGAAAGGTTTCCGAATTAGCCCACCAGCTGAACCAATCGGAGACACAGATTCGGAGCGTTTTAGACGGGTTGCAGCATCCCGGTCGGGATTTACGGGACCAGATGCCCGCGCCGTTGCTCCGGGATGCCGTCGTCAAGTTGACTGATTTACGGGTGGGGATGCAACTGCAGGGCACCGTTCGCAACGTGACTGACTTCGGGGCGTTCGTTGACATTGGGGTGAAACAAGATGGCTTAGTGCATATTTCGCACATGAAAGCCGGCTTTGTGGCAGATCCAGCCAGCGTGGTTGCAATCGGTGACATTGTGACCGTGTGGGTCATTGGCGTGGATGAACAGCGGGGGCGAATTCAGTTATCGATGCTTGATCCACAAAAGGAGAGGTAATTTATGACAGACCAACAGCTCCAACACCTGGTAGAAGAGCTTTCCCAACGCTTTTTTCACCAGCCGTTTCGCCATCAAGCTTACTTTAATCGTCGCTTACAAACGACTGGGGGCCGGTATCATTTACGTTCTCATAATATTGACATTAATCCAAAGATGGCCCAGGATCAGGAGGTTTTGGTGGGAGTGATTAAACACGAGTTGGTCCACTACCACCTGCACCAACAGGGGGCCTCTGGGAAGCATAATACGCCCGCCTTTAAGCAGTTATTGCAACGCGTGGGCGGGAGTCGCTATGCTCCCCGGTTATCACAAAACACGCGGTATCTGTATCAGTGTACGCACTGTGGGCAAAAATATAATCGCCAACGTCGTTTAAACGTGAACCGCTATGTTTGTAGTCAGTGCCGGCATCCGTTACGCCTAGTTAAGCAGGCCGATTCGTAAAAAGGACTTGCATCTCTGCCTAATTCTTGCTATGATAGTTATTGTTAATTCGCGGCCATGGCGGAATTGGCAGACGCGCAAGATTAAGGATCTTGTCGGGAGTTTTCCCGGTGGAAGTTCGAATCTTCTTGGCCGCACTTAAAAAAGACGCTGGTGAATGTTAGTTCACCAGCGTCTTTTTGGTTGGAAAAAATGAAGTAAAAAACAGGATAACCGTGAATTGGTTACCCTGTTTTACCTAGTTCTTCGGAAGTTCTTGGTTATGGTTCACGGATTCGTGGTTAGTAAAGAACGATCCGTCTTGGCCGACTTCTTCGTTAGAATTAATTTTTTGTTGTGTTGGCGTTAACTCATCTTCAGGTGGTAAATCAAGTGATTCCCGAATTTGATTAGAGACCTTCAGTAATTCTCGATCGGGAGCAACTTGGTAACTAATCCCATCGACCATTGCGTCATCACATTGCAAAGCCGTTTGCTTCAAATTCTTAGCCGCATCTCGATAACTACCGGCAATCGTAATCATGTCATTGAAAGTTAAATCGGTTTGGAGATTGCCCTTCAAACTGTTTAAAATTTCACCGTACCGCGAAACGTTTCCAATCGAGAGTCCCTTTTGGAGGACGGCGTTGAGAACTTGACGTTGCCGAATTTGGCGCCCGTAATCACCGAGGGGATCTTGATAGCGCATCCGGGTGTATTGTAAGGCGGTTTGGCCGTTCATGTGCTCGGTCTTACCCTTTTTCACGCTAATGCCTTCGTAGTCAAATGTGAGGTTCGGAGTGATGTCAACTCCACCCACCGCGTTCACCATTTGCTTGATCCCTTTCATGTTGACAACAGCGTAGAAGTCTACGGGAACGTTAAACAGTTTGTGGACGACTTCTGTAGCGGAATCTGCTCCCCCAATGGTATAAGCCGCATTAATCTTTTCATACGGCTGTGAATCTCCAGGGACCACGACCTTGGTATCTCTAGGGATACTTGTAAAGGTGGTTTTCTTGGTGTTCGGATTAACTGTGGCGAGAATCATGGAATCCGTCCGGCCCTTATCCTTCCGACCTAACTCCCCGGTATCCGTTCCCATCAGTAACACCGTAAAGGGTTTCCGCTGTTTAATGATTTTAGAGACGTCGCGGGAGTTTTTGGCGCTCGAATACGTAGAGTCTAACGTCGAGGACACCCGCTGGTACTGCAGAAAGGCGAATCCCAAAAGGAGTAGGGCGGCTCCGAGTAAGCCGGCCATCCATTTCCACGCGCGCGGATGCCATTCGACCGCGTTTGGATCCGGTTTTGGTCCGGACTTTGGTGGTTTTGGTGGTTCGGATTGGTTCATAAAGTGGTTGCGACCAGCTCTTCCGGTTGGTTGTTGCTTTCCGTTGTTTGTCATGTTAACCCTCGTTTTTATATCAGTCTGGTTAACATTATAAACTATTCATGGAAGCGCCGACGGATAATTAAATAATTTAAGGAATTTTTTACAATTAAATCGTTAATAGGGGTTTATGGGGGTATGTTAAGATGGAAAGAAATCAGTTTTTATCGGGGAGGGAACCGCAGATGACCAAGTTAGTTTTGATTCGCCATGGCGAGAGTATTGCTAACCAACAACACGTTTTTACGGGGTGGAATGACGTGGCGTTGACGGAGCAGGGGCAACGGGAAGCAGTTGCAGCGGGGGCCAAACTTAACCAGTTACACCTTGCGTTTGGAGCGGTGCACACCTCCTATTTAAAACGGGCCATTCAATCGGCCAATATCGTGTTAGACGAACTAGATCAACTGTGGATTCCCCAGTATAAAACGTGGCGGCTAAACGAACGTCACTACGGTGCGTTACGGGGCCGGAAGAAACCAGTGGTCCGAGAAGAAGTCGGGGAGGACCAGTTCATGCAGTGGCGCCGGAGTTTTACCGCTGTGCCCCCGCGATTAGACTGGGTCACACCCAAGCGGCGCTACGCTCGCATTGGGGTCCGCGAACCGCGGGCTGAGAGCCTCCAAATGGCCTACGAGCGCTTGATACCATACTGGCAGGATCAGTTGGCCCCGCGGCTGTTACAGCACCAAAATCAACTGGTAGTCGCGCACGGTAGTTCGCTGCGGGCCCTCATCAAGTATCTCGAGCAACTGTCCGATGATGCAATTGATGGGGTAGAAGTGCCCAACGCCGAACCGATTGTTTACACCTTAGATGAGCACCTGCACATTCAGCAGAAACAAATTTTGGCATAAAAAAAGCACGGATCTGCAATTTGCAGGTTCGTGCTTTTTAAATGACTACCTAGGCCAATGTTCCCATTGGATCCCATGGAGCAAGGACCGTTGGCGTTTGGGCTTGTTCTTGCCGTTCTTGATCAGTTAGGTATTTCTTGTTGATGACAACTTGGTAAACAAATTCACTGAACCAGGTGTCACTCATGACGAAGTATCCCTTGGTTCCAACCTTGTTGCCCCAACTATTTTCAACCTTCCACTTGGTTGGTTGGCCGTCCACGAGGTCAACTCCGGTGATCACCATGGCGTGATCCATGACGCTTTCTCCGTAATCTAGTCGTTCGGCCTTACTCATGCTCATGTCAGTTTGCATCAGTTCATCCACGTGGTACAGGTTTGGATCCATTAAACCGTTTTTCCGGTCACTTGCTTGACCGACGTCACTTCCAAACCAAACCGTTTCGCCGGCTTGGAGTTGTTTAATCGTGAGTTCCTTTAAGCGTTCGATTGGCAGGTTATAGTGTTTGATTGGTTGGCCACCAACCACGTTCCCCAGCATTTCCACCGTGTAAGTTTCGTGAAATGGTTTATCGTCCGTGGGGGAGTTGATGATGGAGACGTAGTCATCAAGGTTGATGTTTACGTATTTTTGGAAGAAGGTCAGGGGAGTGAGGTGTTGTTCAATGTGATAGTGATTATCAGCATCGCGATACTCAAAGGTAAAGTCAGTTACTGGCTTACCAAAGGCGTACACCAACATCCGGTAAATTTCGTTTAACATGTCATCTTTTTTCGCGTTAATGATTTCAGCACTTTGTCCAGACTGAACCAACTTGCGTAAGGCGATGGCATCGTGGCGGAGTTGGGTGTTTAAAGCAGCGTTAAGTTCACTCGAATTATCACTGCTAGCGGTTTCGGCCATGGCAGCCTTTGGCACCACCCCATACTTAGCAATCAGGGCGGCAATCATATCCCACTGGCCCCCGTCTTGTTGGGGAGTTTGCAACAGAAAGTTGACCTTCCGATCAGTTAATGGTTGGTCCGCTGTCTTTAAAACGTTATTTAAGAAGTAGTTCGCTTTTTCAAACTTATCCCAAAAGAAGAGGTAAACCTGGGAAAGTTCAAAGTCCTTCGGTACGTTAAAGTTGCCTTCGACCTTCGACCGGAGCGTGTTTAGAGCGGCGAAAAGCCAGCACCGGCCACTGCGTTTTTGGTCGGAAACGGCTTGATTAGAAACATCCACAGAAAAGATGGGATCCAACTGGTCGTTTGCTTCGTAATCAGCGGCGGATGAAAGGATGCCGTTGTGGGTGACGGCCCGGCTTAAGACGTCTGCGTCGGGGTGGTTGTTTAAGTTGTTTTGATATCTTTCAATGTTTTGTGGTTCAATTGCTTTGTCCATTGTGTAACCTCCATTACATAGTTGCGATTAGTATAACTCATTTGCAAGCATTAGCGGACGTTAATGACCTCCGGACCTTGTTCGTGCTGCACAATAATGGTGTTCACCATGTTCAAGAAGAGGCCGTGTTCAATGATCCCAACCAGGGGATTTAGTTGGTTAGCTAATCGAATGGGGTCGGTGAGGGGATCTAGGTACAAATCGATAATATAGTTGTTAGAATCGGTGGTCACAAATTCACCCGCCGGATTTTTGCGGAGGCGGGGATGCAGATCCATCTGTGCTAAGCGCCGTTCGAGTTGTCTGCTGCCGTAAGGGATGACCTCGACGGGCACCGGATAGTTAAAGGCTTCGACCATTTTGCTTTCGTCAACGATCCACATGTTTTTGGTAGAGTTGGTAGCGACAATCTTTTCCATTAAATGGGAAGCACCGCCACCCTTAATCCCTTGGTACTGGACATCAATTTGATCTGCGCCGTCAATCGTAAGGTCGATGTGATCGACTTCATCAACGGTTTTTAACGGAATTCCTAATTGTGCAGCGTGCTTACGGGTGGCGTGGGAAGTTGGTACGCCAATAATGTTTAACCCGGTTTGAACTCGTTTGCCGAGGGCTTCGACCATGTACCACATGGTGGAGCCACTTCCGATTCCGATGACCATCCCATCTTCAATGTATTGGACCGCTTCTTGGCCAACTTGTGCTTTTTGGTGTTTAATTGCTTCGCTATCCATTGACTGTCCCCTTAATCAACCATATAATTTACAATTCAGTCTTTAATTTTCCATTGCTTTTTTCCATTTGTCAAGTAATGTTGAAATGCGCTAAATACTGTTAGAATGGTAGTATCCAATTATGAAAAGGTGAGGAGTTTTGTCAATGAAACGAGGGTTTGAATTTGTCACAAGCGCAGCCCAAGCCGGCTTAAAATTACCGCAACGTGCCACCAAGCAAGCGGCGGGGTATGACCTGGCTAGTTCCCAAACGGTCGTGTTACCGTCCGTGTGGAAATTGGGGTTATTGCGGGCGCTCAAGCTGATCCGGAAGGGACGACAGCTAACCACGGCGGAGAGTGCGGCAGCGAGCGCGGATCTACAGCCCTACCTGGTTCCAACCGGAATAAAGGCTTATATGCAGCCAAACGAAGTCCTAATCATTGCCAACCGGTCCAGTAATCCGTTGAAACGGAACCTGATTCTTCCCAATGGAATTGGAGTGATTGACGCTGACTACTATAATAATGCTAACAACGAAGGCGAAATCTTCGTGCAACTAATCAACTGGGGAATTGGTGACCGAACGATTCACAAGGGCGATCGGATTGCCCAGGGAATTTTCATGCCCTACTTACTGGCTGACCAGGAGGCCGCACCAACGGCCACTAGAACCGGAGGCTTTGGTTCGTCTGGGGATTAGAAAGGAAACAAGTTATGAGTAAAACCACCACTCAATTTGTGTGTACAAACTGTGGGTACATTTCTCCCAGTTACTTAGGTCGTTGTCCTAACTGTGGGGAGTGGAATACGTTTACAGAAGAAACAAAGGCCAAGTCCGACCCAGCTAGTGGAGCAAAGACCCGGGTTTCTCTGCACGGCAACCGGGTGACGCCACAACTGATTACCGAGGTAGATGCCCAGGATGCGCCCCGCTATCAGATTCAATCCGCAGAGCTAAACCGGGTTCTCGGGGGTGGAATTGTGCCGGGTTCCCTTGTTTTAATTGGGGGCGATCCCGGCATTGGCAAGTCGACCTTACTCCTGCAAGTGTCTGGTCAGTTAGCGATGCTCGGCAAACGGGTGTTGTACGTGACTGGAGAAGAAAGTGCGGACCAGGTGAAAATGCGTGCTGACCGCTTGCACATCACCACGAACGAGCGGGTATATGTCTTTCCAGAAACCGACATGACGGCGGTTCGGGATGCCATTGCTGATTTAAAGCCGGACGTTGTCATCGTGGATTCGGTCCAAACCATGCAGGAGGGCGACGTTGACTCAGCGATTGGGTCGGTCTCACAGGTTCGGGGGGTCACCACTGACTTGATGGGGATTGCAAAGACCAATAACATCACCGTCTTTATCGTGGGGCACGTCACCAAAGGCGGTGCGCTCGCGGGGCCAAAAACCCTGGAACACATGGTAGATACGGTGCTCTATTTTGAAGGCGATAAGCACCATTCGTACCGTCTGTTGCGGGCGGTTAAGAACCGGTTTGGGTCAACCAACGAACTCGGCATTTTTGAAATGGCCGATCAGGGATTGCAAGAGGTGCAAAACCCCTCAGAAATTTTTCTGGAGGAACGGTTGAAAAATGCAACCGGTTCGGCCATTGTGGTGGCCATGGAAGGAACTCGGCCCATTTTGGTTGAACTCCAGGCCCTCATCACGCCGTCAGTCTTTGGGAACGCCCAACGAACGGCGACCGGTGTGGATCGCAACCGGGTGTCGTTGATCATGGCCGTGTTAGAAAAACGGGCTGGATTACTCCTTCAAAATCAGGATGCCTACGTTAAGGCAGCGGGCGGGGTGAAGTTAAATGAACCCGCACTCGACCTAGCCATGGCCGTCAGCATTGCTTCCAGTTATGAAAATATCAGTACGAACCCGCGTGAGTGTTACGTTGGTGAACTGGGGTTGACCGGAGAAGTCCGCCGGGTTGACCGGATCGAACAACGGATTCGCGAAGCCGCCAAACTGGGCTTTGCCCGGATTTTGGTGCCGAAGCATAGCCTGGAAGGGCTCACCGTGCCGACCGGAATTGAAGTGGTCGGAGTTACCACCCTCAAAGAGGCGTTGCAACTGGCCCTTCCCAAGTAGCCGGAGGGAGCGTGGGTTTATTTTTGGCGCCATAAATTGTAAACTAAGGATAAAACTATATATAGAAAAGAGAGAATAACATTGGCTAACGATAAGATTCGGGTTCGCTACGCACCCAGCCCAACCGGGCACTTACACATTGGAAACGCGCGAACTGCAATTTTCAACTATTTATTTGCTCGGCACTATAAAGGTAAATTCATCATTCGAATTGAAGATACCGATACGAAACGCAACGTGCAAGACGGTGAGAAAAGCCAGTTAGATAACCTAAAGTGGCTCGGAATTGACTGGGATGAAGGTCCAGACGTGGGGGGCGACTATGGTCCCTACCGCCAATCAGAACGAAAGGCAACCTACGATCCGTTAATTCAGCAATTGTTGGATGAAGGCAAAGCCTACTATTCCTACAAAACAGAGGAAGAACTCGAAGCAGAACGGGAAGAACAGCGGGCCCGTGGGGTAATGCCGCACTATGAATATGAATACGCGGGGATGACACCGGAAGAACAGCAAGCAGCGATGGACGCGGCCGAAGCCAAGGGCTTAAAGCCAGTGATCCGGTTCCGGGTCCCGAAACACCAAACCTACGAATGGGATGACATGGTGAAGGGGCACGTTTCCTTTGACTCAGATACCATCGGGGGCGACTTCGTCATCGTAAAACGGGACGGAATGCCGACCTATAACTTTGCGGTTGTAGCTGATGATCACAACATGGCCATTAGTCACATTTTCCGTGGGGACGACCACGTGGCTAACACCCCCAAACAGCTAATGATTTACGAAGCCTTCGGTTGGGAGGCGCCTAAGTTCGGTCACATGAGCTTAATCATTAGTGCCGACACGGGTAAGAAACTCAGTAAGCGCGATGAAACGGTGTTGCAGTTTATTGAACAGTATCGGAACCTGGGTTACCTTCCAGATGCATTGTTCAACTTTATCGTGCTCCTTGGGTGGTCACCGGTCGGAGAAGATGAGATTTATTCTGAAAAGCAGTTCATCAAAATGTACGATGAAAAGCGGTTGAGTAAGTCCCCCGCTACCTTTGATAACAAAAAGTTGGAATGGATTAATAACCGCTACGTGAAGGATAGTGACGAAGACGTTGTGGTTGACTTGGCCCTCCAACAACTGATTAAGGCCGGAAACCTGCCAGATAATCCGGACGCCAAAACGATTGAATGGGCGCGGAAGTTGATTGACGTGTACCGGCGGCAAATGAGCTACATGGCCCAGATTAATGAGATGGCTGCGGTTTTCTTTACGGAACCAGACCAGGTCGACGGCGAAGCCCTTGCCGAGTTAAACAATGACACTGCTCCGGTGGTTCTGCGCGAATTTGCGGCGAAGTTACGGGAACTGCCCCTCTTTGACAAGGTTGCCATTTTGCGGACCATCAAGGAAGTGCAAAAGGAAACGGGGATTAAGGGGCGGAAGCTCTGGATGCCGATTCGCATTGCCGTTACCCACGAAATGGAAGGACCAGAACTACCCGAATCAATCGAATTGATTGGCCGGGAAAAAGCCCTGCAACATGTGGACCAAACCTTGGCCCAACTCGATGCAAACTAAAATATTTTTTCTGCAATTGGTCTAGTTCACGCTAGGCCTTTTGTTGTGTCAGCAGAACGAATGATTATGGTATGATTGAGACTAAATAAACGAAAAGGGGTCTCCACGATGAAATTACAAGTCTACAATTCACTGCACAACCAGCTCGAAACTTTTACCCCCTTAGAACCGGGGAAAGTGAAGATGTATGTCTGTGGACCGACCGTTTACAACTATATTCACATTGGAAATGCTCGGAGTGTGGTCGCATTTGATACCATTCGGCGTTATTTAGAATACCTGGGGTACGAGGTGACCTACGTTTCCAACTTTACGGACGTGGATGACAAGTTGATTAAAGCAGCCCAAGCTGAGCACGTAACGGTTCCAGAACTGGCCGATCGCTACATTCAAGCTTACTACGAAGACACGCAGGCTTTAAACGTGCAACCAGCAACGGTGAACCCCCGCGCGACGGATAACATCGCGGAGATCATTGCATTTGTCCAGGATCTAATTGAAAAGGGGTATGCCTACCAAGTCGACGGGGACGTTTACTACCGGGCTCGTCGGTTTGCTAGTTACGGGGAACTCGGACATGAGGACCTTGATACCTTAGAACACGGCGCAAGTGAACACGTTGCGAGTGCCGAGCTCGCCAAAAAGGAGGACCCGATTGACTTTGCCCTCTGGAAGGCGGCTAAACCCGGAGAAATTGCGTGGGACTCACCGTGGGGAGCAGGCCGGCCCGGTTGGCACATTGAGTGCTCCGTGATGGCTACTAAGTACCTCGGAAACACGATTGACATTCACGGTGGAGGCATCGACCTCGAATTTCCCCACCACGAAAACGAACGGGCACAAAGTGAGGCCAAAACCGGGCAAACCTTTGTTAAGTATTGGTTGCATAACGGTTTTGTGACCGTGGGAGCAGCGGATGAAAAAATGAGTAAGTCGCAGGGAAACTTTGTGACCGTGCATGAGTTATTGAAAACCGTGGATCCCCAAGTCCTTCGGTTGTTAATGGCAACCACGCAGTACCGGCGGCCCATCCGCTTTAGTGAGGCCGGGCTTGCTGAAGCGCAGACCAATCTGAAAAAGCTCCAGACCGCTTACCAAAACCTGAGTTATCGGTTACAAGATGCAGAACCCGGGAGTGATTTTAAGCTGGAACAAGAGGTCCGGCAGGTGCAAGCGGACTTTCAAGATGCGATGAACGCGGATTTTAACGTTCAAAATGGGATTGCCAGTGTGTATGAGCTTGCGAAGTTGAGCAACGTGTATGCCCAACGACCGGTCGTCTTTCAAGCCACGTTGACCTTAATGCAGCAGCGGCTAGCGGAGTTAGCGGCCATTTTTGGGATTAAGCTCGCTACCGAAGAACTAGCTGATGCGGACGTGGAAGCGCTGATTGCGGAACGGGAACAAGCCCGAGCTGACAAGGATTTTGCCCGCAGTGATGCCATTAGAGACCAGCTCCGCGACCAGGGGATTGTGTTAGAAGATACGCCCCAGGGAACGCGGTTTAGAAGGGAAAGTTAGAATTAATGAAGGATGCAGAACACAACGTGGACGTGCGCCAGTTAAACGGAATTACATTAGCCTACATGGGAGATGCCATTTACGAAGTCGGCATTCGTCGGCACTTGATTGAAGCGGGACTAACTAAGCCAAACCGGTTACAACACCGGGCAACTCGATATGTTTCTGCCAAGGCGCAAGCGGGGTTAATTGCGTTAATGGAAGCCGATGACTGCTTAACTAGTGAAGAATGGGATTTTTATAAGCGCGGTCGAAACGCCAAGAGTTATACCCATGCCAAAAACACCAGCGTGATTACCTACCGGGTGTCCACCGGGTTTGAAGCCCTCTTTGGGTTTTTGGCTTTAACCGAACAAACAGCACGGATCACTGAGCTAACCCAGTGGTGCATTACACAAGTCGAGGCGGGGAGAGTACGATATGCCAAGTAAGGAAACAAGTGATTTTATTATTGGACGCCATCCAGCCGTGGCGGCCCTCCGGAATCCAGCCCAAACGATTAACAAGGTTTTTTTACAGACGGGAATTAACCGTAACGACCAGACGATTCAAACAATCGTGCGGCTAGCGAAGGGGCGCCAGTTGGTGCTGGCCAATGCCCCAAAGGCCAAGTTGGATTTAATGGCAGATCATCAGAATCACCAGGGGGTCGTGGTGGCGTGTGCGGCCTTTCAGTACGCGAGCATTGATGACTTGTTTGCCAATGCTGACCAACATGAGGAACCGCCGTTTTTAGTGATGCTCGATAACGTAGCCGACCCGCATAACTTAGGGTCGATTTTACGAACCGCTGATGCTGCCGGCGTACACGGGGTCATCATCCCCAAACGACGCTCGGTCGGTTTAACGGCAACGGTGGCCAAAACTGCGGCCGGGGCAATGGAGCGGGTGCCAGTCGCTCGGGTCACGAACCTGGTTAACACGGTCCGGGAATTAAAGGACCGTGGGATGTGGGTGTTTGGCACCGAGATGCATGGGACCGATTACCGGCGTTGGGATGCTCACGGTCCCGTGACCCTCGTCATCGGAAGTGAGGGCAAGGGAATTGCCCCCCTGTTAAAGCAAAATATGGATGAGTTACTAACCATCCCGATGATTGGAGAAATTCAAAGCTTAAACGCCTCTGTAGCGGCAGGGTTGTTAATGTATCAAGGATTTAACTCGCGCCATCCGCTTCAATAATGGCGCTGGCCGAGGAGAAAATAATGAAAAAAGAACTGCTGATTGTGGACGGTTACAACGTGATTGGGGACTGGCCCGAATTAAATCAGCTCCAACGCAAGGACCAGTTGGCTGAGGCGCGGGACCAACTGCTATGGGATCTTTCCGAGTACCAAAAGTACAGTGGTAAAGAAGTAATCGTGGTGTTTGATGCTATGTACGTGCCTGGAAACGCCCGTACGGTTCAGGTCCGCAACGTTCAGGTCGTCTGGACCAGTAAAAACGAGACGGCGGATTCGTACATTGAGGCCCTGGCAACGCGGGAACAATCGTTGTTTACCCAGGTTGAAGTGGCTACTAGTGATCATGCGGAGCAGTGGACGATCTTTAGTGCCGGTGCCTTACGGATTTCGGCCCGGGAACTGCTCCGTGAAGTCCGGCGGTCTAAAGTTGAAATCAAACAGGAAACCAAAACCTATCACGATCAGTCCCTGGGGAATCGGATTAATTTTAATGAAACCGAGGCCCAAAAATTACGGGATTTATATCGACGCTTAAATCAGGATTAGTGTTTTTGCACTAATCCTGATTTATTTTTCACTCAAAAATGAGTGGATTTTCACTAGCCAGAGATTGGTCTAGGCGGATGGCAGAGGCTTGGAACAATCGTTCGCTTGTCGGTTGGGACGTGCTTTTGTAATTTAAGAGCAACCCAAAACGAGGAGTGCGATGAGAATGGGATCCAAGTTAAGTTATCAGTTTGATAGTGCAACGTTACAAGCAGCTAAAACGAATGAGGAACACTTTGTCCAGTTATTTCACCAGTTTGCCCCGGTTTACCTAAAGCTGTGGCATGATTTTTACCTCCGGGATATGGATTTAAACGATTGGAGTCAAGAAGCCGCGGTGGTGTTCATTAGGACCCTGCACCGGTATGACGTCACCAAACGGGTGACCTTTGGCTCCTTTTATAAAACCAACTTGCGCAATCATTTGTTTGATCTGTTACGCAAAAAGAACGCGCAAAAACGAATCCCAGAGCGCTTGCAAGCTTCGTTTAGCGCGTGTCCCGACTACTATGCAGAAACCATTCAAGACGAAGCGGCTCCAAACCCCCTAAAGTGTTGTGAACTGACGGAACGCTTGCAGCAGGTGGGCGCAACTTGTTCGGCATTTGAACGGCAGGTCCTAAGTGCTTCCCTCCGGCAACAAACGGTTGCCCAGATTGCCCGCCGCTTTAGTGTCGACGAACAACAGGTTCAAAACGCCCTCGTCCGGTGTAAACGCAAGTACCACCAACTGAAAAATTGACGGAACCGCATTTTGGTGCTAAAGTAAGGACTCGATAGGAGGAGTCGTTAATGACCCAAACTAAAATTGCATTAGCGTGCTCTGTGTGTGGCGCCCGCAACTACCAGGTGGCGGGCGGAAAGTTGTCACACCGTTTAACCTTAAAGAAATATTGTCGGCATTGTGGAAAGCAAACCTTGCACCAAGTAACCCGCTAGGAGAAGATCACATGAAGCGATTATGGAACTTTTTAAAGAGTGTTATTGTTGAATTAAAACTGATTACGTGGCCGAATGCCCACCAAACCCGGGTGGATACCACCACGGTAATTGGGACGACTCTGTTTTTTACCGTTTTCCTCGGTTTAATTGACTGGGCGTTAGAAACCATTTTACTGAATGCCGGTTAAGCTGGCTTGACTGGTGAATATTTGGTATAGTTTAAGATGAAAAACTTCGTGGGTACGAGGTTTTTTTATTTTGCCGTCTTGCACCGCAGGACGCGCGCATTAGTCAGACGGTAGCAGGAATGAATTAAAGGAGAGATTACGATGGTAGAATCGGTCGAAAAACAGTGGTATGTATTGCATACGTACTCTGGATACGAAAATAAAGTGAAGGAAAACTTGGAGTCACGGCGCGATTCCATGGGCATGCAGGATTACATTTTTGACGTGGTGGTTCCAGAAACCGAGACCCACGAAGTGAAAAACGGGAAAGAAAAGGTCGTCATGGATAAAACCTTCCCTGGATACGTTTTGGTCCAAATGGTAATGACCGATCGGGCTTGGTACGTGGTTAGAAATACCCCCGGCGTAACTGGATTTATTGGGTCACACGGGCAGGGATCAAAGCCCAATCCGCTCTTACCAGAAGAAGTGGATCGGGTAATGGCAAGTCTCGGGATGCAAGCAACGGTGCAACCACTCGATAGCCAAGTTGGGGATACGGTGACGATTGTCGAAGGGGCCTTTAAGGGCTTGTCTGGCAAGATTACGAGTATTGATAACGAAAAGGGTAAGTTGAAAGTTAACATTGACATGTTCGGACGAGAAACTAGTACCGAATTAGACTTTCACCAGGTCAAACCCCTGACGCTGGAATAACTACCTTGTTAATCAAGCGCGGGTATGTTAAACTAATCAAGTGTATTTATGCATAATCAACGTGGGAGAAGAATTACATTCTTCAGTGACCACACACGGACTTAAGGAGGTATGTCTCGTGGCTAAAAAAGTAGCTGATATCGTCAAGTTACAAATTGCAGCGGGTAAAGCAACACCTGCTCCTCCAGTTGGACCTGCATTGGGTCAAGCTGGGGTAAACATCATGGAATTTACAAAGGATTTCAACGCTCGGACTGCTGATCAAGCAGGAATGTTGATTCCAGTTGTAATTACGGTGTACGAAGATCATTCATTTGAATTCGTTACTAAGACTCCACCTGCCGCAGTGCTCTTAAAGAAAGCTGCTGGCGTGGAATCCGGTTCTGGTGAACCCAACACGAAGAAGGTTGCTAGCGTAACCAAGGATCAAGTGAAGGAAATTGCCGAAACCAAAATGCAAGATCTAAACGCTGCTGACGTTGATGCAGCAATGCGTATGATTGAAGGTACTGCACGTAGTATGGGCTTCACCGTTGAAGGCTAAGCACCACTGATTACGTTGTAGTCGCTACGTTATCAAAAGATAACGTGTGAGCGTGGGAGGATATTCTTTCCGTCATCACCACATTTGCAAGGAGGAAATGACATGGCTCGAACAAGAGGAAAAAAATACAGAGCAGCTGCAGAACAAATCGATAAGAGTAAGGCTTACTCCGTCGATGAAGCAGTGCAACTCGTACAAAAATTAGATACTGCCAACTTTGATGATTCCATCGAAGCAGTAATCAAATTAAACGTTGATACTAAACAAGCTGACCAACAATTACGGGGAGCCGTTGTGCTACCTAACGGAACTGGTAAGGACCAAAAAGTAATTGTGTTTGCAAAGGGTGACAAGGCTAAAGAAGCCGAAGCAGCCGGTGCTGACGTGGTTGGTGACGATGACTTAGCCCAAAGAATCATGGACGGATGGTTAGACTTTGATGTTGCCGTTTCAACTCCTGACATGATGGCCCAAGTTGGTCGGTTAGGTCGGGTCTTAGGACCAAAAGGTTTAATGCCAAACCCGAAAACGGGAACGGTAACTATGGACGTAACGAAGGCCGTTAGTGATGCCAAAGCCGGGAAGGTAACTTACCGGACGGACCGGGACGGAAACATTGCCGTTGCAATCGGAAAAGCATCATTTGCCCCAGAAAAGTTAGTTGAAAACTTTAAGACGGTGCAAGATGTCTTGGTTAAGAACCGGCCTTCCTCAGTGAAGGGAACTTACATCCAAAACATTTCTGTGTCATCAACGTTTGGCCCAGGAGTGAAGGTTGCTCCTGAATCATTCTAGGTGCACTAGGTAACTAAAAAATCCCAGATTGACGAACCATGCTGGTTATGGTAAATTGTTAATTGAATATGAATCGCCTAAGACTCAGGTGACCGTAAGGTCTTAATCACCGCCTGCCGAGGAGTTTAAGTTTAACGACTTTTCCTTATGTTTTGGCGAGCATAGGGATTTTTTATTAGGTCCCAATCAAAAACGGGAGGTGAAATTATGCCAAAGAAAGAAGTTATTGACGCAAAAGCAAAGAAGGTTACCGAAGTTGCTGACGACTTTAAGGAAGCTGTTTCTGCAATCGTGGTTAACTCACGTGGGTTAACGGTTGCTCAAGATACAGAATTACGAAAAGAGTTACGTGACAACGGCGTTAAGTTAATGGTAATCAAGAACAAGATCTTGGAACGGGCTGCCGATGAAAGTGGTCACGCTGACTTAAAGGAAATCTTTAACGGACCAAGTGCCGTTGCTTTCTCACACGAGGATCCAATTGCCCCTGCTAAGATTTTGAAGAATTTTGCTGAAGAACATGACGCCCTTGAAATTAAGGGTGGAATCATCGAAGGTGAAGTTGCTTCCCTTGATAAGATTAACGAATTTGCTACGTTACCAAGTCGCGAAGAATTGCTTGCAACCCTTGCAAGTATGTTACAAGCACCAATCCGGAACGTTGCTTACGCTGTTAAAGCAGTTGCTGACAGCAAAGCAGACGACGATGACGCTGCATAATAAACTACTATTGTCCTATTAGGAGGAATAAAAAATGGCTTTTGATAAAGATGCAATTATTTCACAATTAAAAGATGCTTCCATTTCTGACTTAAACGATTTGGTAAAAGCAATCGAAGAAGAATTTGATGTTTCAGCTGCTGCTCCAGTTGCCGCTGCCGGTGCTGCTGGTGGTGACGGTGCTGCTAAGTCAACCTTTGATGTTGAATTAACTTCTGGTGGTGCTGGTAAGATCAAAGTTATCAAGGAACTTAAGACCATCACTGGACTTGGTTTGAAAGAATCCAAGGCCATGGTTGATGACGCTCCATCAATCGTTAAAGAAGGTCTTTCAGAAGACGAAGCTAACGATATTAAAGAAAAACTTGAAGCTCAAGGTGCTACGGTTACTCTTAAGTAGGCTCAGTCTTCGTAAACAAGGATGTGTGTTTTTCACACATCCTTTTTTACTAGGAATGTTTTGACTGAGTGCAACCTCAGGCGACCAGAATGTTTTGGAGGAAACCTGTGAAAAATTTTATTAAACGAGTATCAGCTTGGTTTAACCGGTATTCAACGATCATTAAGATTGTGTTTCTGTTGGTTATGATTGCGTTTGTAATCTACGAGGGCCACAGTATTCTGCAAGAAATTAACGGCAAGCAGATGCGGGCGAGTTTAGCCTCCCAATCACCGACCCAACTCTTGATTTTAACCGCGTTAGGCCTGCTAGCTGTGACACCGATGTTAACGTATGACTTTACCATGGTAGAATTTTTGCCGAGTAAATTTAAAACCAGTTACATCATTAAAAGTGGCTGGATTACCAACACCTTTACGAACATCGCCGGCTTTGGGGGCTTTTTAGGAGCGAGCTTACGGGCGAGTTTTTACAGTGAGCACGCCACGAAAAAACAAGTGTTGTATGCCATTTCCAAGATTGCGCTCTTTTTACTGGCGGGGCTGTCGACGTATTGTTTGGTGTCATTAGTCTTAGTCTTTGGATTTGGAATCGGAAAGCAGGATCACGGTTACTGGCCGTTCTTACTGGGAGGGGGAATTTACTTCCCGGTGGTCTTTATGATTACCCGGCTCAACAATTCGGAATTCTTTGCTGATTTAACGATCAAACGAGAAATTAAGTTAATCGTTGGCTCCTGCCTCGAATGGGGGAGTTGTGCCGCCTTATTCATCATTATCGGGATGTTTTTACACCTGCACATTGACTTTGCCAGTGTGTTTCCGCTGTTCATCGCAGCCAATGTGATTGGGGTTATTTCGATGCTACCCGGCGGATTGGGAACCTTTGATGTGACCATGATTGGTGGACTAGGAATGTTGGGCGTTTCGCCGACTCTAGCCACCGTTTGGGTCTTACTGTACCGGGTCTTTTATTACTTTATTCCGTTTGGGATCGGGGTAATCCTCTTTGCCCAGGAATTGCTGCACCGGCTCAATCGCTTTTTGGATGATATTCCAGCGAACATCGTGCAGCGCTCCTCCCAGTTAATCGTGACCTTCTTCATGTATTTCTCCGGAATCATGATGATCCTGTTGGCTACGGTGCCAAACGTGGTGCTCGTTAATCCGTTGTACCTATCGTTAGCTCCGTTTACGCTCTACTTTTTGGGTCAACTCTCCAACGTGATTGTCGGGTGTCTCCTGATTGGACTCGCCCGGGGCGTGGGCTCGCGGGTGAAAAAGGCCTTCTGGCCAACGGTTATTTTACTGGTGTTTGCAATTGGGAACACCCTGTGGAAGGAGGACTTCCCGATTCCCCTGGCGCTGTTTCTCTGCTTCATCCTGCTGTGTCTCTGGTTGGCACGCAAGGGCTTGTACCGGAAGCGGTTAACCTATTCGTGGGGAGCGTTGATTACGGATGCGGGTCTGTTTGTGGGTTCATTTGTTGTGTACTGTTTGGTCGGCTACATTGTCGGCAACCATCATCACCGCTTCCAGATGACCAATGCTTACCTGCTGCCCTCGCAACAAATGTGGGTGGTTGGTCTGATTGGGTTCGTGATTGCGATCTGTATCCTGTATGGCCTGTATCGCTTTCTAACCTACGCAAACCTTGCCTGGTTGGAACAACCCTTTGATGGACAACGGATTAAGCACGTAATTAACCAGTACGGCGGCAATGAAGTTAGTCACTTGGCCTTTTTACGCGATAAAAAGATTTATTTTTATACGGAACAGGGCGAAGACCAAATGGTGTTTATGTACAAGCAAAAGGCCAATAAATTGATCATCATGGGGGCTCCGTTTGGGAATCAGGCGAAGTTAGACGCTGCGATTGATCAGTTTATGTTAGACGCTGATAATGCTGACTTAACCCTGGTCTTTTATGAAGTTGGCGAATCCCTAACGATGTTGTTGCATGATAAAGGGTTTGACTTCATCAAGGCCGGGGAAGAAGGGCAGGTTGACCTGCTGAACTTCACGCTGGCCGGAAAACGGCATCGGGGCGAACGGGCGTTGATGCATAAGTTTGAGCGCGATGGCTACCGGTTTGAAATTTTACAACCGCCGTTTAGTGATCAACTCTTAGATCAATTAAAGGAAATCTCTGATGAGTGGTTGAATGGTCGGGAAGAAAAAGGGTTCTCACTCGGGTTCTTTGATAAGTACTACCTGAACCAGGCACCGATCGCAGTCTTTCGCGACCATGAACAAAAGATTGTGGCCTTTGCGAACATCATGCCGACCGGGGATCATAAAATGACCTCGATTGATCTGATGCGGTCGAGTAATGACGCTCCGTCCGGCGTGATGGATGGGATCTTCATCAACCTCTTCCAATACTCCAAGGATGAAGGCTATCAATGGTTTAACCTGGGGATGGCACCGTTAGCGAACGTGGGAAATTCCCGGTTTAGTTTTATTAACGAAAAAATTGCACATTTAATCTATGAATACGGTGATTCCTTCTACAGTTTCCAGGGCTTGCGCTCCTACAAGCAAAAGTACGTGGATAAGTGGGAATCGAAATACTTTGTTTACCGGAAGAATAATTCACTGGTCTTTACCATGCTGCAACTCTTAGCAGTCGTAAATGCCCGGCCAAAACAAAGTTAAACAAAAAGCATGATGGGGGCCTAAGCCCGGCATCATGCTTTTTTTAGTGGTGAAACCGTTGCAGTCGAAAGGGAGTTAAGTCGAAGGGTTCCGGTTGGTGAGCCGCGCGGTCTGCGACAATCTGCCCAAGGACGCTAGCAAATTTAAAGCCATGTCCACTCAAACCGGTCACCAGTTGGATGTTGTCGGTGCCCGGCAGGTAGTCAATGATGAAGTTCTCATCAGGAGTTAGATCATAACTGCAGGCTCCCCCGTGATCAAGTCCGGCGGTGCCGGTGAGATGAGTTGCCAGCAGCTCATCAATTTCATGATCATCAGCTTCGTAAGTGCCAAACGGCGTCCGTTCGTGGGGATTACGAATGGGCTGGCCACCATTGTGTTTCCCGATTTTAATGGTTCCATCGGTACCAGGAAAGCCGTAGTAGGTATTGCCAGTGGCTAATTCAACCGTAAAGCCGGGAAAGCCAGCTGCTTCCGTTAAGCGTTGATCGGTAGTGTGAAACCAGCTAAAGACCTTACGAACTGGTTGGACGGGGAGGTCCGGTAAGAGTTCCTTAACCCAGGTTCCGGCCGTAATGGCAACCTGCCGCGCTTGGTATGTCCCCTGCGTGGTCCTAATTTCAACAGTGCCATTGGCCAAGCGTTGGAACCCAGTTACTGGTTGGTTAAACTCCTGACGGACGCCCGCGTGCCGGGCCAGTTGCAGGTAGGCGGAAATGGCGGTTTCCGATTCTAAGTAGCCCCCGGTTGGTTCGAACAGGGCCTGATACTGGTCGCTAAAGTGCCAATTCGGGTAACGCGCTTGGAGTGCTGGGGCGGTGAGGGTTTCTAACGGGAGTTGAAACTCGTGGGCACTGTGCACGAGGGTCGTGAAAAAGGGAGTGGTTGGCTGCGCCACGGTTAGAATTCCGGTTTGGTGAAAGATTGGTTGGCCACTGTTAATTGCCAATTCATTCCAGAGTCTTTGGGATTCGAGCACCAGGGGAACGTACTGGTCGCCCTCGCCATAGGCATGCCGAATCAAGCGGGTTTGGCCGTGGTGTGAGCCGGCGTCATGGGGCGGGACGTGCGCGTCTAACTCCAAAACATTGAGCCCAGCCTGACTGGCATAGTAACCAGCGGCGGCTCCGACTGATCCCGTTCCCACGATGGCTAAGTCATAGGTAGTTGTCATAATCATCCTCCTGTCATAATTGGTAAGTTAGGGCTGATTATTCCGAAAAGCGTGTTCGTTGTCAAACCACAAGTTACCAGTTACCGGGTGATTAGCCACTGGCAATGGAGGTAAAATCCGCATGCCACGGCCAATCAGCCATACTTTGAAATCACGAATTATTTTTTTAAATGACGCCATTTCAGCATTGAATGCTAAATTAATTATTAAAGTTGTGGTTGACAGTTCGTAATTTGACGCTTAAACTAACTTGTAATAATAATTAAGCCGAATGCAGTTGAGTAGGTTGGTGCGGTTCCCAGCGAGTCCTTGGGTGGTGTGAAAGGATGAAATAAGCCAGCTGAAGATGGACTGTGCAATGGTGGTTGTCTGGTGAATGGTAAGCCGGATGCGGGGTAGTGACCGATACCAGCACTCGGTTATCCCTGTTGTTGAATGGTGGGTAACTGACGGAGACTTGGTTTGTGAGAATTGAGTGAACAAAGGTGGCACCACGGGAACACCCGTCCTTTTTGAGGACGGGTGTTTTTTTGATTACAGTTAGAAAGAAGGGGTCACTTGGATAAGCAGCATTTAGCCCGAAAAATCTCTGCGGGACAAATTTTGATGATTTCACTAGGGGGCGTCATTGGAACGGGACTATTTCTTAGTTCTGGATATACCATCCACGAAGCAGGACCACTGGGCACGATTTTGGCGTATTTATTGGGTGCGGTGATTGTATATCTGGTCATGCTCTGTTTGGGGGAACTGGCCGTGGCCATGCCAGAAACTGGTTCGTTTCACGTCTACGCCCAGCGTTATTTAGGGCGGAGTACGGGGTTTGTGGTGGCCTTGTTATACTGGTTAACCTGGACGATTGCACTTGGATCGGAATTCACCGCGGCGGGGTTAATCATGTGGCACTGGTTTCCGGGGATTCCCGTCTTTGTGTGGAGTGGATTGCTAATGGTGCTAATTTTTGTAATGAATGCCTGCTCCGTCCGGTGGTTTGCCACGGCAGAGGTCTGGTTAGCCAGCATTAAGGTGATTGCGATTGTGGCCTTTATCGTCCTGGGATCCGGGGTGATCTTGGGCCTGCTTCCGTATCACGGTCACCGTCAGTTCGTAGGGTTAACTAATTTAACCCGGAATGGGTGGTTTCCGAACGGCTTTGGGGGCGTGTTTACCACCATGCTGACCGTTAACTTTGCCTTTTCTGGGACCGAATTAATTGGAATTACGGCCGGCGAAGCACAGCATCCCGCGCAAGCAATTCCCCGGGCGATTCGCACCACGCTGGGCCGGTTAGTGCTCTTCTTCGTGGGGAGCATCGTGGTCATGAGTGCCCTGGTACCGTACCAGCATGCGGGCGTGCGCGAGAGTCCCTTTGTCACCATCTTTACGGCCATCGGGATCCCCGGTGCTGGGGATGTCATGAACTTTGTGGTGCTGACGGCCATTATTTCCGCTGCCAATTCGGGACTCTACGCCGCCACGCGAATGTTGTGGTCACTGGCAAATCAGGGAGTTATTCCGGCCGTTTTCCAACGGACCACGAAACGCGCAATTCCGCTGTATGCCCTGTTAGCAAGCATGGTCGGTGGGATCCTCGCGTTATTGTCAGCAGTCTATGCCGCTGGTTCAGTCTATTTAGTGCTAGTTTCGATTTCAGGACTGGCCGTCGTCTTTGTGTGGATGGCAATTGCGTTATCGCAAATCCGGTTTCGGCAGCAGTTACTGAAAAGTGGTAAGCGTGCCGACCAGTTAGCCTTTAAAACTCCCTGGTATCCGTGGCTTTCTTGGTTAGCCTTTGGCCTGTGTTTTGGATCCTGTTGCCTGATTTGGTTTGATCCGAACCAACGGTTAGCTTTAGAAATCACGGTACCATTTGTTGCCCTTTGTTATGGAGGGCACGCCTTGACGACCGCAATCCAGCAGAGGAGGAAACAACATGCCAACCACTAATCCAATTACAGCGAGTTTACACACGCCCCTGGTGCTCGATGGAGCAATGGGCACAGAATTAGAGCAGTATGGGGTTAAAACTAATGATGCCCTGTGGTCAGCCAATGCCTTATTGACGGACCCGGAAGCCATTTATCAAGTGCATGCCCGGTATTTTCAAGCCGGAGCGGATATCGCAATTACCGATACCTATCAGGCTAACGTGGCGGCGTTTGCCCGGGTGGGCATTTCACATTCCCAGGCACTCCAGCTAATCCGGCGGGGAGTGCAGCTCGCCCAACAGGCTCGTGCGGATGTGAATCCCCGGGGGTTCGTGGCCGGCTGTGTCGGTCCCTACGGCGCCTACTTAGCCAACGGTGCCGAATACACGGGGGATTATCAACTAAGTGCAGCTGAGTACGCAGCGTTTCATACGGAAAAAGTGCAAACCTTACTATCAGCGGGCGTTGACCTACTGTCGGTCGATACGATGCCTAATTTCTTTGAAATTCAGGTGCTGACTCAGCTTTTAGCGCAGCAGCCTAACTTGGTTCCGACCTGGATTAGTTTGAGCATCCGGGATCCGCAAACGCTGAGCGATGGAACCCCGTTAACAACCGTAGTCCAGTGGCTGGATGCTCAGGACGTGGTGAGTGGAATTGGGGTAAACTGTACGGATTTTGCCCAAATTTTACCAGCCATTCAAACCATTCGTGCTCAGTCCGAGAAACCGATCGTAGTTTATCCCAATCCGGGGGATCACTACGATCCCCATACCAAAACGTGGACCCCGGTTCCGCACGCCTTAACGTTTGCGGAGGTGGTCCCGAGTTGGTTAGCGGCGGGAGCCACTATTATTGGCGGGTGTTGTCGCACCACACCAGCCGATATTGCACAAATTACTACCTTATTAAAAAAGTAATGGCAAAAACAGACCATTGTGCTAAAATATGCAACAACGACTGGAGGGATTGTGATGACACGCAAAATTGGAATTATTGGAAGCGGGCACGTCGGGGCAACCCTGGCGCATATTATTGTTGCCAACGGGTTCGCCGATGAATTGGTGTTGATTGATTAAAATGAGGCGAAGGTCACGGCCGATGCAATTGACCTGCGCGAAGCGCTACCGAATTTGCCGTTTCACACGGCAATCACGGTTAATGACTACGCCGCGCTCGGGGATGCAGACATCGTGGTTTCGGCATTAGGGAAGATTAGCCTGAACGATGGCGATAAGGAAGATCGGTTTTCTGAATTAGACTTTAACAGTCAACAGGTTAAGGCTGTGGCACCTCGGATTCGAGATTCCGGGTTCAACGGGATTTTGGTGGTTATTTCCAATCCAGTGGATGCCATCACCCAAATGAACCAACAAATCACGGGCCTACCGCGGAAACACGTGCTGGGGACTGGAACGATGCTTGATTCGGCTCGGATGAAGCGGGCGGTGGCGGACAAGCTCGGCATTGATTCACGGGCGGTCACCGGCTATAACCTGGGTGAACATGGGAACTCGCAGTTTACCGCTTGGTCAACGGTGCGGGCTTTGGATCAACCGCTGACCGAACTGGCGCATACCCGGAACTTGGATTTGACGGCCTTAGATCATGAAGCCCGGCACGGTGGTTATGCGATTTTCAATGGTAAGGGCTACACGAACTTTGGGATTGCCACGTCAGCGAGTCGGCTCATTAACGTGATTTATTCAGATGCCAAAGCGGTGCTGCCGGTTTCTAACTACCGGGACCAGTACGATGTTTATTTGTCTCATCCGGTAATCGTGGGACGGGACGGAGTGATTGCGGACGTGCCGCTCCATTTGACCGAGGAAGAATTAGCTAAGCTCCAAAAGTCGGCAGACTTCATTAGAACTAACTACGAAAAGTATCAAAATTAGGTGATTAAAGATTTTAAAATATTAATAAGTATACAAAAATGCGATTCGAAAATTTTATTTTTGAATCGCATTTTTTATTTATAAGTTGAACTTTATTGGAAACTAGCATATAAACAATAAGATCCATTTATTTTCTGAATAAAAACAAACACTTTTATATTATTTAAATTTTCTTGTTTAATATAATCTGGATGGTATATTCTATTTTTTATTATTTCACTAGATTTATTGTCTATATCATTAAAAAAATCATTAAAATCGCAATCGATTTGTTCCACCGGATCTCCATATGGTTGGCCAACTGAAATTTTAAAATTATTGAATTCATTAATGTTTATTTTCTTTAGTTTAATTAAGAAATTTATATCATTCCAATGACCTGCATCAATATCTTCAACACTGTTTAAATTATCTTTGAAAGCTTTCTTTATAAATTCTTTTCTATTTTTTTTAAGATTAGTATTTTCCAAATTATAATTCCTACTTTTATTTATTATGATGGTGTTCCCACGAATCAATCTTGTAATCTTCGTCGGTCATTGCTTCCACGTTTCCGAGCCGGTAGCCATTGCCGACTTCTGAAAAGAAGTCATGGTTTACGGTGGAGGTGGAAATGCCGTTCATTACCACGGGGTTTACGTCTTCCGCGGTGTCAGGGAACATTGGATCTTGTCCGAGATTCATCAGGGCTTTGTTAGCATTGTACCGAATGAAGGTTAGGACCTTATCAGTCCAGCCCACTTGGTCATAGAGCAGGTGGGTGTACTTTTCTTCATTCTCATAGAGATCGTATAAGAAGCTGTACATCCAGTCCTTGAGCGCTTGCTGCTCATTAGTACTTAGTTGGTTAAATTCGGCTTGGAACTTGTAGCCAATGTAGGTTCCGTGAACCGATTCATCCCGAATAATCAACTTGATGATTTCAGCAACGTTGGTGAGTTGGTTATGACCAAGGTACCAGAGGGGCGTGAAGAATCCGGAGTAAAAGAGGAAGGTTTCCAGGAAAACACTGGAAATTTTCTTTTTAAGGGGACTCTCATCATCGTGGTAGAGGGTGTAAATGCGCTTGGTTTTATTCTGCAGGAATTCTTCTGAATCACTCCAGGCAAAAATTTCACTAATTTCCTTTGGCGTATTCAACGTGGAAAAAATCGTGGAATAACTTTTAGCGTGCACCGATTCCATGAATTGGATGTTGTTTAATACGGCGATCTCGTGTTGTGTTTTGGCGTTTACCCGTAAGGCTGCCATCCCGTCCTGGGACTGAAGGGTATCTAACAGGGTCAGTCCCCCAAACACGTGGCCCACTAACCATTTGTGGTCATCGTCAAGTTCACGCCAGTCCTTTAAATCATTAGAAACCGGGACCCGCGTATCGAGCCAAAATTGTTCCGTGAGCTTGTGCCACGTGGCCTTATCAATCTCATCTGAGACCTCATTCCAGTTAATCGCTTCGTAGTTCCCATCCCATTTTCCGGTTAATACTTTGTTAAGATCCATGACCTGTTCTCCTTCTAAATGACGCAGCTTTCACATTCGTTGGCGCCCACTGTATCGTTATTATCGGTAAACGTCCGCACGTAGTAAATGGATTTGATGCCCTTGAAATGAGCGTAGTTTCTGAGAATGGTTAAGTCCCGGGTTGACATTTTGTCAGAACGCCCGTCCTTCCACTCGTACATCCCGGCGGGAATCGTTGAGCGCATGAACATCGTCATACTCAAGCTCTGATCCACGTGTTTTTGGGCAGCGGCATAGATATCAATTTCCTTACGCATGTCAACGTCATAGGCCGATTCATAGTACTTGAGGGTGTCGTTGGAAAGGTAGGGAGCGGGGTAGAAAATGGTCCCGATTTTGGCTTCCTGCCGTTCTTCAATCCGACTCACGATCGGAGCGAGACTAGCTGTGGCATCACCGATGTAAGAGGTGGAGCCGTTGGGAGCAACAGCTAACCGGTTTTGGTGGTACAGCCCGTCTTGCATGACCGCTTCTTTAAGGTTAGCCCAGTCTTCAGGGCTCGGGATGAAGGTCTCTGCAAACAGTTCCTTGACCCGGTCGGAAGTGGGACCCCAGTCCCGGTCTACGTACTGATCAAAGTAACTACCGTCGGCGTACTTGCTATTTTCAAAGTTATGGAAAGTTTGATTCCGTTCCTTCGCTAACTTGTTTGAAGCAACTAAGCTCCAGTAGTTAAGGAGCATGAAGTAAACGCTCGTGAATTCAATTGATTCTTCCGACCCATAGTACATGTGGTGCAAAGCAAAGTACGAGTGCAACCCCATGGCTCCAAGGCCGATGGAATGACTCAAGTCATTGCCGTGGCGAATCGAGGGAACCGTGTTAATTTGACTGATGTCAGTCACAAAGGTCAGGGCCCGGACCATGGATTCAACTGATTTTCCAAAGTCGGGCGATTGCATCAAGTTCACAACGTTCGTGGAACCAAGGTTACAGGACACGTCCGTTCCCAGTTTTTCGTATTGTTGTTCATCGTTAATGATGGACGGGGTTTGCACCTGCATAATTTCTGAACACAGGTTACTCATCACAATTTTTCCGTCAATGGGATTGTCCCGGTTGGCCGTATCAATGTTGATGATGTAGGGATAACCAGATTCCTGTTGTAACTTACCAATCTCCGTTTCAAGGTCGCGGGCCTTGATGAATTTCTTGTGAATCTGGTCGTTGTTAACTAAGTTGTCGTACTCCTGCGTAATGTCAACGTAGGAGAAGGGAACCCCGTAGACCTGTTCTACGTCATAAGGACTAAAGAGGGCCATGTCAGCATCTGCTGCTGCTAATTCATAGAATTTATCGGGAACCGTCACTCCTAACGAGAGGGTGTTAATCCGAATTTTTTCGTCGGCATTTTCCTTTTTAACGGCTAAGAAATCACTAATATCTGGGTGAAAGACACTCAGATAAACTACTCCGGCTCCCTGCCGTTGCCCCAGTTGGTTAGAATAGCTAAAGCTGTCTTCCAACAACTTCATAACCGGCATTACTCCGCTGGCAGCTCCGTCAATGTGCTTGATGGGATCGCCGGCGGCCCGTAGGTTATTAAGGTTAATCCCAACTCCGCCACCAATTTTAGAAAGTTGGAGGGCGGAATTAATCGTCCGGCCAATGCTATTCATATCATCGGTTGACTGAATTAAGAAACAGGAAACAAACTCTCCCCGGCGTTTTTTACCGGCGTTTAAAAAGGTCGGCGTGGCCGGTTGGAACCGTTGATGAATTAGTTCGTCCGCCAGGCTCATAGCCAGGTCTTGATCGCCATGGGCGAGGTACAGGGCGTTCATGGCCGTCCGGTCGATGTAGCTTTCGAGGTATTGATTGCCATCGTTAGTTTTAAGCGCATACTGCGCATAAAATTTGTAAGCAGCCATAAAGGAATGAAAGTGAAAATTCTGGCTGTTTAAGTAGGAGTACAGCTTTTCGATAAACTCACTCGGATACAGTTGCAGAAATTCGGCTTCCACGTAATCGTGGTTAATGAGGTAGTCAAACCGGTCGCTGAGGGACTTAAAGTGAACGGTATTAGGAGCGACATTTTCCTTTAAAAAGGCGTCTAGTGCTTCTTGGTCCTTATCCAGCCGGATTTTACCATCCTTCGTTGGAATGTTAATTTCGTTATTTAACCGAAAATAACTGGCATCCGTGTGGTCTTTTAATGACATGTGCTGATTCCCCTTATTATTTGTAATTAATTAATATTTTTTAATGTGTATAATGAAAGTAATGAATTAGGCGGTTAAAAGTGCGTCAACTAATTTTTGTAGTTGATCGGGACGAAACCCACCAAATGAATCAATTATTTCGGATTCAACCACTGGAACCGCTTGAAAGCCCTGCGCTTTTAAGTAGGGAATTAGGTCGGGATTTTCACTGGTATTCTGTTCCGTGAAATCCACGTTGTGTTCGGTCAAAAACCGCTTGGTCATTTTGCATTGAATGCAATTATCCTTGGTGTAGACGGTAATTTGTTTCATGATTCGACTCCTTCTTTCGTTTAACTATGCTTTGATTCTACTCTTAAATTGGATTCTTTCAACCACAAAAACACCACATGTAGTGGTTCCTGGTTGGGGAACACACTACATGTGGTATGTGAAACAAAATATTAAATTTAAAGGACGTGTTACTGTGAGTGATTATTATTATACACCGAATCCCGAAGTTGAACATGCTGAAACAGAATGGGAATTTACCCTTGGAAATACCACGCTCCGTTTCCATTCAGATAACGGCGTGTTTTCTAAGCGGACGGTTGATTACGGTTCGCGGGTCCTCATTCAAAACGTTGATTTTCAGGACTTACCGGCAGGCGCCGTTTTAGACCTGGGGTGCGGTTACGGACCAATCGGATTATTTTTAGCCGAGACCCACCCCGACCGGGAGTTTGAGCTGGTGGACGTAAATCAGCGGGCCCTGGAGCTTGCGACGCGCAATGCTGCTGATAATGGGTTGACTAACGTGACGGTGGCAACTTCCGACGTATACGCAGGGGTGGCGCAGAGCCAGTATGCCGCCATTGTAACCAACCCACCGGTTCGAGCGGGGAAAGCAGTGGTGTCCGCGATGATTACGGAAGCAGCCGCCCACCTCGTGCCGGCCGGTCGGTTAAGCGTGGTGTTGCAAAAAAAGCAGGGGGCGCCCTCGGCGGAACGATTGATGCAGCAGACCTTTGGTAACGTGCGGGTGCTCAAACGCGACAAGGGTTACTACGTATTAGAAAGTACTAAACAATCATGAAAACAGCGGATGAGAAATACATGGGACGAGCGCTAGCCGAAGCTCGCTTTGCCGCCCAAATTGGTGAGATTCCAATCGGGGCCGTAATTGTGCATGATCACCAGGTGATTGGAACGGGGCATAACCTGCGCGAGCACACCCAACTAACGACCCAACATGCCGAGCTAATGGCGATTGAGGCGGCGTGTTTAACCCAGCACAGTTGGCGGCTAACGGACTGTACCCTCTATGTGACGATTGAACCCTGCTTAATGTGTGCGGGCGCCATCCTGAACGCCCGGATTCCCCGGGTGGTGTATGGAGCGGCCAACCCGAAGGCGGGCGCTGGAGAGAGTTTATACCAGGTCCTAACGGATGAACGGCAGAATCACCAGGTGGAGTTACAAACGGGATGTCGGGCTAGCGAAGCGGCCCAGATTATGCAACAATTTTTTCGTTCGAAACGGAAAAAGCACCGGAAAAAACCGCGGCAACCACTGGACAATTAAGGACAGCTGCGCTATGATAGTAACTGCCGTAAGGCCTGGAAGCAAAGGTGGACTTACGAACCGTGTCAGGTCCGGAAGGAAGCAGCACTAAGTATTTTTTGCCTTGTGCTTCTTGTTGTTAGCAAATAAGCTCCTAGTCAAGTTGACTAGGAGATTTTTTTTACCATTTAAGGGCGCACGAAACGGTGGTTAGTTTGAAGTAGGGAAGTTGGTAATCACCACTCGTTCTCGCTATAATTAGGGTGAAATGACTGATGAAGAAAGGAAGATGAGCATGAGCTATCAAGCTTTATATCGGGTGTGGCGCCCCCAACGATTCGATGAAATTGTCGGGCAACCAGTGATTACAAAAACGTTGAAAAACGCCTTGCTAACCGACCAGATTAGCCATGCTTATCTATTTAGTGGACCCCGTGGAACCGGGAAGACGTCAACGGCTAAGATTTTAGCGAAGGCCGTCAACTGTCAACATCTAGAAGATGGCGAGCCTTGTAACGAATGTGAGACCTGTGTGGCCATTAACCAGGGCGCGCTGAACGATGTGATTGAGATTGATGCGGCCTCTAATAATGGGGTTGAAGAGATCCGTAACATCCGGGATAAGGCCAAGTATGCACCCACGGAGGCCACCTATAAGGTGTACATCATTGATGAAGTGCACATGCTGTCGACGGGGGCCTTTAATGCCCTCCTGAAAACCTTAGAGGAACCACCTAGTCACGTAATCTTCATTTTAGCGACGACGGAACCGCATAAAATTCCGGCGACCATCTTATCACGGCTACAACGGTTCGACTTTAAACGGATTAACGCCGCAGACATTCGGGCGCAGATGGAAAAGATTTTACAGGAAAAGCAGGTCAAATATGATGACCGTGCGGTGAAAATGATTGCGCGCAGTGCCGAGGGGGGGATGCGGGATGCCCTGAGTATCCTTGACCAGGCCCTCTCATACGATGCAGACGAACTGACGTATGAGAGTGCGCTCCAGGTAACGGGGAGCGTGGCTCGGGACGAATTACAAAGTTACTTTGAAGCGGTCCTAGCCGGTGAAGTCGGGGCCGGGCTGAAAGTGGTAGCCGAGCTCCTTGCGGCAGGCAAGGATTCCAGTCAGTTTCTGGAGGATTTGATTGATTACTGTCAAAACCTGTTGTTGTACCAACAAGATCAAGCGCTCGTTTCCGAGGATGAATTAGGTCTGCTCGGCGATCACTTTGCAAAGATTGCCACCACGGTCCCACAACGTCGACTTTATCGCTACGTCGAAATTATTAATGAAGTGCAACAACAGTTACGCTTTACCTATCATCCCGAACTGTATTTGGATATTTTAACCGTTCGGTTGGCGGATGAAACGGGCGCGGAACAATCACCGGCGACCCCGGCAGCGGATTCAACCGTCGATCTAGCCTACCAGCAGTTAAACCAGCAAGTCACCGAACTGAAGCAACAACTCCAGGAGTTACAACAACGCTCAGAGGCACGTCCCGCTCCGGCAACTGCTACGCAGACGCAGTCAGCACCGAAACGCACGGTACCTAATCAGCAGGGCACGCCCGAGCTCGACGTCCAAGGGATTTTTGCGGTGCTTGATGCGGCCACGAAACCGGCCCTAGAACAGTATCGCAGTCAGTGGGATGCTTTGTTACAATTGTTAAGTGTCACCCAACGGGCGGTCTTGCACGTGGCGCGTCCCGTCGCTGCTAGCGAAGATGGGGTCGTAATTGCGTTTGACTACGGATTCTTGTACCAAAGAGCGGGGAGCGATGACCAGTTACTGGCGGACCTGAACCGGGGACTTGAACAATTACTGGGAAAGACGCCGACGGTTCTGTTTGTGCCAAAGGAATCCTGGCCGAACCTGCGCCAGGAATACTTGCAACAACACCCCCGTAAGCCGGAACCAGCGGCGACCCCGACTAAACCGGAGCAACAAACGGAAGCGGAGCCGGAACCGCGCAACGTGCGCAAGGCTAAGGAACTGTTTGGTGATGAATTAGTTGATGTTAAAGATGATTAAAAAGTAAGGAGTTAGCAAAATGGCAATGAACGGAATGAACATGGGAAAACTGATGCAACAAGCCCAGGAAATGCAACGAAAGATGAGTGCCCAACAAAGTGAGATTGAAAAACAAGACTTTACGGGCACGGCCCCAGACGGATTAGTAACGGCCACCTTCACGGGAGCGCGGCAAATGAAGGATCTTCAAATTAAGCCAGAAGCAATTGATCCAGATGATCCAGACATGCTATCAGACTTAGTGATTAGCGCTGTCAACGATGCCCTCGGGCAAATTGATGAAACAACGAAGAGTAAAATGGGTCAGTTTACCCAAGGAATGAACATTCCAGGACTTTAATTGTAAAGAAGGGGTTTAGATGCAATACCCAGAACCAGTTGCAAAGCTGATTGATGGCTACATGCACCTCCCTGGGATTGGGGAGAAAACGGCCACTCGGTTAGCGTTTTATACCATTGATATGCCCAAGGATGAGGTGCAACAATTTGCCCAAGCACTGCTGGATACCAAGGACAAACTCACGGTGTGCTCGATTTGTGGCAACATTACCGAAACGGATCCCTGTGAAATTTGTAGTGACCCAATGAGAGATCAGTCCCAGGTCTTGGTGGTGGAACAACCAAAAGACATCGCGACGATGGAAAAAATGAAGGATTATCACGGCTTGTACCACGTCCTCCATGGGGTGTTGTCCCCAATGGAGGGGAAGGGTCCCGATGATATCAATATCAGTTCGCTGATTAAACGGTTACAGCAAAACGAAAAAATTAAAGAGGTCATCATTGCGACGAATGCAACCCCCGAAGGAGACGCAACGGCCATGTACCTCGCCCGGTTGCTCAAGCCCGCTGGGTTGAAAGTAACGCGCCTCGCGCGGGGCTTATCGGTCGGAAGCGATATTGAATACGCCGATGAAATGACCCTCTTTCGGGCGGTCGAAGGACGAACAGAAATGTGAGGTTAGGATGTTTAATTTTTGGCGGCAGAAAAACTTTGAAAAGCTGTACGATGAAGCATTACTGCAGTCCTTGAACCTATTAAAGGAAGACTGGGATCAGGCGCAGCAGACGGAAGCCGCGGTGGCCGACGTTGATTCACAGGTCCAGGCGCAAACCAAACTTGCCAAGCAGAAGTTTGAGTTTATGTACCGCCAGGCCCGGTTCCGGGACATTAAAAATGATCACATTCAATCGAGTGTGTATGATTCATAATGACAAGCAGCGTTCGCGATGAGCGAGCGCTGCTTTTTGATTGGTAGGCCTGATTAGGGATTGCAACTCATACTATATAGTGTATAATATCAATCAAACTAACTAATAATAATTATTAGTCCAAAGGAGAACTTAATGGCCTATTTACAGTTACAAGATATTCACAAGTCGTATCAAGTTGACCATCAGGAATTCCACGTTTTAAACGGAATTAACTTGGCCTTTGAACGCGGCGAGTTTGTCTCCATTCTCGGGGAATCAGGGGGCGGGAAAACCACCCTGATGAACATCATTGCGGGGCTGGACAGTCAGTACACGGGAGATGTGTTGTTAAACGGGAAATCGTTGAAACGAGACACCGCGAAGGAACTGGATCAATACCGCCGCAGTACGATTGGGTTTGTCTTTCAAAGCTTTAACCTAATTAGTCACCTGACGATTCGGGATAACGTGCTGGTGTCGTTGGAAATGACCAACCTATCGCACCACGAACAACTACAGCGGGCCGACCACCTGTTAGATCAAGTTGGACTTTCCGATCACAAGAATAAGTACCCGAACCAACTTTCAGGGGGGCAGAAGCAACGGGTTTCGATCGCACGGGCGTTAGCCTCCGATCCAGACATCATCATTGCCGATGAACCAACCGGAGCGCTTGATGCCGAGAATACCGATGAAATCTTGCAGTTACTGAATCAGATTGCCAAGGATGGCAAACTGGTTATCGCAGTGACCCACTCCCAGGTTGTGGCGAACTACGGAACGCGGATTGTGCACCTGGCGAACGGATTAATCGACGACGACCGGGTGTTAAAACCAGCTTATCCGGTGGAAAACACGCAAAAACCGTTTCGGGATAAAGTGGCTAGTAGCCGGTCGATGGCCACGATGGCCTGGCACCATTTTCGCTACAATTTAAAACGCAACCTCTTAATTATGTTTGGGGCCGCCATCGGAATCTTTAGTGTGATTTTAATGCTCGGATTAGGGAACGGAACGAAGGGCTACATTAACCACGAAATTTATTCGCAGATTAATCCGAACACCATTCAAGTGGCTAAAAACGTCAATGCAGACAACCCCACGCCTAAGGAGACGCGCTTAACGACTCACGATCAAAAGCGCTTAGCGAACATTGCCGGGGTAAAACACGTGGCGCCCGGCTACTTTGCCACTGGTGGGGGTCAACTGAAGAGTGGCCAACAAACGGTAACCTTGAGCTTGCTGCAAACCTTTGATAACACGTTGCGAAAATCGAGCATTAAGGCCGGCCATGCGCCCAAGCAGAATGAAATCCTGATTAGTAAGAAGGAAGCCAAGCAACTGAATAAAAACCATCCTAACCAGGTGGTGGGGCAGAAGGTGACCTTGTACTTGAACATTGCCAACGATCAGACGCAGGCACCACAAGTGCTGCAACAAGAGGTTACCATTAGTGGAGTTGCGGATAGCAACAACCTCCCAGATGCCGTTAGTTATGGCACCCTAAAGGCCATGCACCAAGCCGCCAACGTACCGTTTGGGCCTAATTATCTGGCCGTTGATATTACGGGGGGAGTCCAAAACGTCCAACCAGTTCAGAATAAGATTAAGGCGCTGGACAATAGCAAGCACAAGCAGGCCTACCAGATTACGGGAGCCGGGTCGATTGTTTCCATTCTGAATACCTACGTGAACCTCGCTGTGGCCGTCTTGACTTCCATCGCGGCCATCTCGCTCTTGGTGTCAGCAATCATGATTATCGTGGTGCTGTACATCAGTGTTTCCGAGCGGACGAAGGAAATTGGAATTTTACGGGCGCTTGGTTTTTCCAAGGGGAACATTCGGAAGCTATTTATCTTTGAAGCTGTCTTCCTGGGCTTTTTCTCGGCCCTGTTTGCCATCGTGTTAGCCTACCTCGTAGAATGGGGCGTAGACTCATTATCGCAAAGCGGAATTCACTACCACATTATGCAAATTTCTGTGGGCAACGCCATCTTTGGCTTAGCGATTTCTGTCATTATTTGTTTACTGGCCGCCTTGTTACCGGCACGAAAGGCCGCCAAGGTTGATCCAATTGTCAGTTTAAGTGCTGAATAAGCAAAAAAGACCGCGTTCGCGGTCTTTTTTAGTAGGCGGGACGAGGTGAAAGGTGCTGGTTCGCAAATAGACAAGTGGGTTAATTTACAGTACAATCGAGGGAGAAAATAAGGGGAATGGTGTCCGATGAGTGGTCAATTTATAACGTTTGAAGGAAACGACGGAGCGGGGAAAACGACGGTGCTCAACCAGGTCGTCACTGCGTTGCAGCCCCAGTTAGGTTCGCAACTAGTGGTCACCCGGGAACCGGGTGGCGATCCAATCGCCGAACAGTTACGGTCAGTGATTGTCGATGAAGCCAACCAGGACATGGATGCGCGCACGGAAGCACTGTTGTTTGCAGCGGCGCGCCGCCAGCATCTCGTAAAAACCGTCCTACCAGCACTGCGCCAACACCAAATCGTGCTGTGTGATCGCTACGTAGACAGTTCAATTGCCTACCAGGGAGCGGGACGGAAGTTAGGAGAAGCAGCCGTGTTTCAGATGAATCAGTTTGCGACCGAGGGCCTGCTCCCGAACCTGACCATCTACTTTGCCGTCCCAGTCTCCGTCGGGTTACAACGGATCCAGCAGCGCACCGCAGCCGCCACGAATCGACTTGACCAGCAACACCGTGATTTTTACGTGCGGGTCCACGATGCCTACGAACGGTTAGCGACGGAACATCCAGATCGCATTGTCCGGGTCGATGCTACCCAACCGGTGGCGACCGTGACGCAACAGGTGGTAACCATTATTGGAAAACACCTTCATCAGAACTTGAGCGCAGGAGGGACTGAATCATGAAATTAGTTTTAGCAATTATTCAGGAAAAAGATGCCGCACAGTTACAAGAACAACTCAATGACCACAAGATCATTGCCACGCAGCTACCCACCAAGGGGGGCTTTTTAAAGGCTAAAAACGTAACCTACCTGGTTGGAATTGATGACGAACGGGTTCCCGAACTACTGGACATCATTAAGCACTCCTGCCAGGCTCGCGACCAGTATGTGACCCCACCGATTAACCTCGTGGGGAGCATTAACGACACGGCCTATCCGGTTGAAGTCCAGGTCGGTGGGGCCACGGTAATGGTACTGCCGATTGAATCATTTTTCCGGTTCTAAAGGATGGAAACGAAGACAGCCCCTAGGATTATTGAAACAGCGCTACAAAAGCAACCAGAGCTAGCTCGGCATTTTGGTGCGGTGGTTCAGGCCGGGGAGTTAAGCCATGCGTATTTATTTTCAGGGGCCACGGGGCGAGGAAAGCTGGCCGTTAGTCAACTAGTGGCGATGAGTTTATTTTGTGCGCACCCTGACCCCGCGGGATTAGCCTGTGGGCATTGTAATGAATGTGATCGGATTGCAAACGGGGAACATCCCGATGTCTTAACCTTAAAACCCGACGGTCAATCAATTAAGATTGACCAAGTGCGGCAGTTAAAACGGGAGTTCTCCAAGAGTGCGGTCGAGGGCAAGCAGAAGGTCTTTATTATCGACGCGGCCGATACCATGACGGTGGCCGCAGCTAATAGTCTGCTCAAGGTCATCGAAGAACCCACGGCAACGGTGACCGCCATCCTGCTAACC
Source organism: Fructilactobacillus myrtifloralis (assembly GCF_024029335.1). Lineage (NCBI taxonomy): Bacteria > Bacillati > Bacillota > Bacilli > Lactobacillales > Lactobacillaceae > Fructilactobacillus > Fructilactobacillus myrtifloralis. The sequence continues at coordinate 1,309,532 of NZ_CP097116.1, forward strand.
ACAGATTATCATCACATGTTGCCTACGATTCGGTCCCGCACCCAGTTGGTGGAATTTCCGCCCATCCAGGCAGCCGAACTGATTCGCTATTTACAGGCGCAGCAGGTGAGTGCGACGGACATTACCCTCGCGTTAAAAATCACGAATGATACCGATGAACTGGACCAGTTGGTAACGGACCACTGGTTAAGTAAAATGAAACAGCAACTAGAAACGTGGTTTACGTGGCTTAAACAGGGCGACGCCCAGGCGTTTCCCTTTATTCAAACGAATGTCTTACCCCTTGTAAAGGATCGTTTTAGTCAAAACGTGACAATTACGATGATTTGTCTGCTTTTTCAGGATTTATTTGACGTGAAATTTCGGGCGCTGCCCGCTCCGAAGTTAGCGTTTGGAGATGTTTATGATTTACTTAAATCCGCGGCGGACCAATTGTCAGATGAGCAAATTGTCAGTATGATTAATGACATATTGACAACCGCACAACAACAGCAGGTGAACGTTGGCTTTCAGAGTATTTTAGAGGTCATCACCCTGCAGTGTTTAGCCACCATAAATTAGCAAATGAGAGGGATGATGGTGTTTGGCAAAAAATGTGGACGAGGGCATGGATGATCTGTCTGCCCAGTTCGAACAAATGCTAACCAAAATTACAACGTTACGGACCAAGGTTGCCGCAATTTTAGAAGAGAATTCGGAGCTGCGAATTGAAAATGAACACCTGCGGGAGTTACTGGGGTCTGCTGAAAAACAACATCACGGCGTCCGGGAATTGTCCCAGTCCAAAAAGAACCTCGAAAAACTGTACAACGAAGGCTATCACATTTGTAATCAGTACTATGGAAAGCGGCGGGCTGAAAACGAAAGCTGTATTTTTTGTACTGACATTATTTACGGAGAACGTTAATCATGACCATCTACGCTCAGAGTAGCTTTGCTGCCCGGGCAACGGGAACTTTATACCTCGTGCCCACGCCGATTGGGAACTTGGACGACATCACGTTGCGGGCGCTCAACACGTTACGGACGGTTGATGTAATTGCCGCCGAAGACACCCGGAACACGCAAAAGTTACTTAATCACTTTGAAATAGGTACCAAACAAATTAGTTTTCATGAGCACAATACCGCCCGGCGGATTCCAGAGCTAATTGACCGGCTTGAGGCTGGAGAGGCAATTGCTCAGGTGAGCGATGCTGGGATGCCCTCCGTGAGTGATCCTGGACATGAGTTAGTGCAAGCCTGCATTGAGCACCAGCTCCCCGTGGTCAGTTTACCCGGGTCGACCGCTGGCTTAACCAGTTTGATTGCATCCGGGCTAAGTCCGCAGCCGTTTTTGTTTTACGGTTTTTTGCAACGGAAACCAGCTGAGCAGCGACGCGAACTCCAACGGTTACAGAATGAGACCGCCACGTTAATTTTCTACGAGGCTCCCCACCGGTTAAAGAAAACGTTAACCAACCTAGCCGAAGTGCTGGGAGACCGGCCAGCGGCTTTAGGGCGGGAACTCACTAAGAAGCATGAAGAATACGTCCGCGGAACCCTGAGTGAACTAGTGAAGTGGGCCACGGAGGAACCCGTGCGGGGTGAATTCGTGATCTTAGTGGCCGGGAATCCGGAGCCGACTTCAACTGCCCCGGTGGTTGCGCCGACACTCCCGATTGAAGCCCAGGTGCAACAACTGGTGCAGACGGGAATGAAACCCAACCAAGCGATTAAACAGGTGGCTAAAACCAATCATTTGGTTCGTCAGGATGTCTATAATCGCTTTCATCAGCTTGATAAATAGGAGAAAGTAACATGCCAGCTTCCATTTTTTCAGAGAACTACAAGATTGCGAACTTTCAAACGGAAATTCACGGGAAAGTGACCCTGCAATTTTTAATTGATAGCTTTATTCAGGTTTCAGAGGATGAATCCGTCGGGTTATCCGTCGGAATTGACGACGTCCAGGAGACAGGGGTGACGTGGATTGTCGTGCAACAAGATCTGCACATTAATCGCTTACCGGCAGCAAACGAACAGGTTCGCATTGAAACCCAAGCGGCGGCCCACACAAATTACTTTGCCAAACGGGTGTACCGCGTTTACGACCAAGCAGAGCATTTATTAGTAGATGTTAATAGCCTGTGGGTCATGATGGATTTAAAGACCCGAAAAATGGTTAAAATTAACGAAGCCATGACGAAACCGTTTGGTAGTGAACACGTGAAACGGTTACCACGGTTGACTAAAATTCCCGAACTAAGTGGTCCGGCAGAGTGGAAAATGACGTATCCGGTGTTATTTAGTGACATTGATTTTAACGGGCACGTTAGTAACACGCACTACGTGGGCTGGATGACGAACACATTGCCCTTTGAATTTTTGCGGGATTACCTTCCAACCGAATTTAGCATTAAGTATGCTGATGAGGTCCGGTACGGCGATCAGGTTACGAGTCAGGCCCAGTTGTTAACGACGGACCCGAATCCAGTCACTATCCACCAGATTGCCGTGGGTGACCGGGTTAGTGCCACCGCTCAGATTAAATGGACAAAGATTACACCAAAGAAGGCGTCGGAATGAAGACTTTAGCAATTGACACTTCGAATCAACCGTTAACCGTTGCGGTCGTTGACGGTGACCGGGTGCTTGCAACTACGACCATTACAACCCAACGCAAACACGCGGCCTATGCAATGGAAATTGTGGAGCGCCTGGTTAAACTAGCTAAGTTAACTCCGGCGGATTTAGAGCGGGTGGTGATTGCCAACGGACCGGGATCCTATACGGGCTTACGGGTAGCAGTGACGATTGGCAAGGTGCTTGCGACCACCCTCGGAATTGAATTGGTGACCGTGTCCAGTCTACAAACCCTGGCGCTCAACGTCACGGCGGAACAGCACCTGGTCGTGCCCCTGTTTGATGCCCGAAACGAGATTTTGTTCACGGCCGTCTACCGGACGAGTCCGACGGGACCAAAACTAGTTGTACCAGAGCAGCACGTAGCGTTAGCTGATTGGCTCCAGCAACTCCAGCAGTTTACTGAACCGCTGACCCTAGTGGGCTCAGACGTTCCGAAGTTTGTGGCCCAGTTTCAGGAGCACCTGAACGTACCAGTACGGACGGTGGCGGGCATTAACAATTTGCCCCAGGCCAGTCAATTGGCTATGTTTGGAGAACAACAACCGCCCGTTGCAGACGTCGACCAGGTGGTTCCAAACTACCTACGGATGACCCAGGCAGAGGCAGAATGGCAGCACAAGCACCCAGGAGAGGGATCGACAGGCTATGTTGAACAAGTTTAAAGAATGGTATCGCAAAAACATTAATGACAAACAGGCGAATCGGATTGACGAGGCCCTTGATTTTAAAAATCGGATTGTGGAAATTTGTGGTATGAAGTATTTTCTCGGGAAGGGGTCAATGACCGACTTGCCGGACCTCATCAAGGTTGACCGAGCAGCTTACGGGAAAAAGGTTAAGTGGAGTCCCAAACGATTTCAGGCGGGGTTAAAGAACCGGGATAATCGGTTTTATCTGATTTTGCGGCACGAAGATGAGTTAGTCGGCTTCATCTGCATTATGATTTCGCGCCAGCAAACCTGTTGTCACATTGAAAACCTGGCCATTTTACCGCAGTTTCAAAAGCGGGGATTAGGCTACTTTTTGACGACGACCATCATTGAACGAGCACGAGAAATGGGCCTGCACTGTGTGATTTTTACGTGCCGAAAAAGTAACGAAAAATCCCAGAGTTTGGTCCAAGACCTTGGGTTTGTCAAGGTGGATGAGAAACCGGATTACTTTGACGATGGCGAAGCCGCCGTTGACTACCGATTGCATTTAGATAAACGAAACTACTTAGCGGCCAACAATTTTGGACGGTAAATCAGAACGACAGAAGCGGTGAAAACATGAAAGCACAACCGAGTTTAATCCTGGCCTTTGAAACTAGTTGTGACGAAACTAGTGTGGCAGTGATTAAGGATGGCAACGAGATTTTAAGTAACGTGGTGGCAACCCAGATTAAGAGCCACCAACGGTTTGGCGGGGTCGTTCCCGAAGTGGCCAGTCGGCATCACATTGAACAAATTACGATTTGTTTGCAACAGGCTTTGGCTGAAGCCCACGTTACGTACGCGGACCTAACCGGAGTAGCAATTACATACGGACCCGGGCTGGTTGGTTCATTATTAGTCGGCATTACGGCGGCAAAGGCCGTTGCTTGGGCGCACCAGCTCCCCCTCATTCCGGTGAACCACCTTGCGGGTCACATTTACGCCACTAACTTTGTGCAACCGGTGCACTTTCCCGCGGTCGCGCTGGTCGTGTCTGGTGGGCATACGGAATTGGTTTGGATGCCAGCCGAGGGTGAGTTTAAAATCATTGGGGAAACCCGTGATGATGCCGCTGGAGAGACTTACGATAAAATTGGGCGCGTGTTGGGGATTAATTACCCCGCCGGCCCGACCGTGGATCAGTGGGCCCACGCCGGTCACGAAACCTTCCAGTTTCCCCGGGCCATGATTAAGGAAGATAACCTGGACTTTAGTTTTAGTGGGCTAAAAAGTGCGTTTATTAACACGGTTCACCACGCGGACCAGGTCGGCACCTCGTTGAATAAACAGGATTTGGCCGCCAGTTTTCAAGCCGCAGTGATCGACGTGTTGGTCACAAAGACCACGGAAGCATTAGCACAGTATCCGGCCCAGGAATTCATCTTAGCCGGTGGGGTAGCCGCGAACCAGGGGTTGCGTTCGGCACTTCAGAAGGCGGTGACCGCCAAAGGAATACCCTTTGTGATGGCACCGCGGAAGCTGTGTGGCGATAACGCTGCGATGATTGGAGCGGCCGGGGCCATGCTGCAACGCCATGGGGCGCATGCGGACATGAGTTTGAATGCCGAGCCCGGCCTGGAATTTGAGTGGCAAGCAGCGGTTCCTCACTAAGTGAAAGCCAATTTAGTCTCTGACAACCAGGATGCTTTAATTTAGTAGTAACTAAAATAATGGTAACTAAAAATCCCGTTCCAACACGATCGTGCTGGAACGGGATTTTTTTATGGTTCATCTAAGGTTTCGAGGTCTAAGCTTGCAGTTTCCCACTGGGATTCAACCGTTTGTTGGGTAGCTTGCAGTTCGTTTAACTGGGTCTGCAGTTCACTGCTCTTGTTAGCATCCTGATAATTTTCTGGTTTGGTCATGGCCGTTTGGACGCTTTGGATTTGCGTTTCGAGGTGACCAAGTTGGGTTTCTAAATCCTGGATGGTTCGTGCTAACTTCCGTTGTTGCCGTTGGATGTCCTTCTGGCGTTGAAATTGTTGCTTTTGGTCGGAAGCAGGGGCAGTTACAACGGGTTGCTCTGGCTGTTCATGCGCCGCAATTTCTGCTTCCTCCGCTTTTTTAGCCCGGTAATAATCATAGTTACCCATGTAGGTGGTTGAGCCCGCGGCGCTCAGCTCAACGATGTGGGTAGCCAACTTGTTGATGAAATACCGATCGTGAGAAACAAACAAAATCGTGCCTTGAAAGGCCAGGAGGGCTTTTTCCAAGACGTTAATGCTATCGACGTCTAGATGGTTAGTTGGTTCGTCTAGGACTAAAAAGTTATCCCGTTCCATGGATAATTTGGTTAGTAACAGGCGGGCCCGTTCGCCTCCCGAGAGATTGGCAACCTGTTTTTCCACCGCGGCACCGCTGAAGAGGAAGCTCCCGAGGATGGAGCGGATGTCACCTTCCGGAGTGGTCGGGTAATCATCCCAGAGCTCGTGCAGCACGTCCTTTTCGGGATGCAGGCGGGCCTGTTGCTGGTCGTAATAGCCGATCTGGACCCCGGTCCCAAAGCGAATCGTACCCTGAAGCGGGGGCAGTTCCCCTACAATCGTTTTTAATAAGGTTGATTTCCCCACCCCGTTGGGACCAAAGATGGCAACGCGTTGTTGCCGCCTTAAGTGCAGGTTGATGGGGTAACTCAGTTCTTGGTGGTAGCCAATGCCGAGGTTCTCAACGTCTAAGACGACCTCTCCACTTTTACGAGCGGGTTGAAAGTGAAAGCGAGCGGTGGCGTGTTGCTGACTGGGTTTTTCCACCCGTTCGAGCTTGGCAAGTTGTTTTTGCCGGGACTGGGCTCGTTTGGTAGTGGAAGCGCGCACCAGGTTTTTCTGGATGAATTCTTCATCTTTTTTAATTTGGTGCTGCTGCTTTTCGTATTTCTTAGCAGCCAGAGTCAACTGGTGTTCCTTTTCGGTTACAAAGAAACTGTAATTTCCGGCGTAGTAGTTTAAGTGGCCGTGGTCTAACTCATAGATGCCCGTTACCGTCTGATCGAGAAAATAACGATCGTGAGAAATGATTAAAAACGCCCCGGCGTAGGATTTTAAAAAGTTTTCTAACCAGGCGGTCGTTTCCATGTCAATGTGATTAGTCGGTTCATCCAGTAAGAGCAGGTCGGGCTTTTCAAGCAGTAGTTTAGCTAACGCTACGCGGGTTTGTTGGCCACCCGATAGTTCACTGATGGGGCGAGCCTGGTCAGCGGGGCTAAAGCCAAACGCACTCATAATGGTCCGAATCTCCGCGTGGTAGCCGTAGCCGTTGTTTCGTGTAAAATCGGCTTGCAACTGGTCGTAAGTTTTTGAAACGGCGGCTAGTTGGTCCGGATCCTGATTAATCTCCGGCTGACTCATCTGGTCTTCAAGTTGATGAAGCCTAGTTTCCATTTCCTGTAAGCCCTTAAACGGGAGCTCTAACTCGGCTTGAATTGTCCGATCGGAATGGAGTCCGGTATTTTGGGGTAGGTAACCGATCGATAAGTTTTGTTTAGTGGTCACGGTTCCAGAGCTAATCGTTTGGGGATCAACCAGCATTTTTAACAGGGTTGATTTTCCCGCGCCGTTTTGGCCGACTAACCCGAGGTGACTGTGGTCATTAATGGTTAAATTAAGATCTTCAAAGATCGCCACGCCATTAAATCGTTTGGTCAGGTGTTGTGCCTGTAAGATAATCATGGTGATTCCTCCTGTCGTCATCTTATCATATTTACCGTTGTGATTAGGCCGGCTAGTCTGAAAAATGCAAGGTGGACGGGGACAGTTGAGACCCCCGATTGGAATTGGCGGAGCGGGGCTAGCGCTAACCAAAAAATTCACAAACTTTTAGTTTGTGGTAGAATGGTAAAAGTGAAGGTACGACTAATTTTAAGGAGGAAACTAGCCAATGGCAGAAGTTAAAATTCCCCGTGCAACTGCAAAGCGCCTGCCGCTCTATTATCGCTATTTAAACATTTTACATGACGGGGGCAAAACACGGGTCTCATCGACTGAGCTAGCTGATGCCATTCACGTGGATTCAGCGACCATTCGTCGGGACTTCTCCTACTTTGGGGCCCTCGGGAAACGAGGTTACGGGTATGATGTTGATAACTTGTTAGAATTTTTCAAGAACATCCTACATCAGGACCGTTTGACCAACTTGGCCCTAGTGGGGGTTGGAAATCTTGGTCACGCCCTGTTGAACTTTAATTTCCATCAGGATAGCAACATTCGGATTTCCGCGGCGTTCGATGTGAATCCAAAGAACGTCAACACGATTCAGGGAGGCGTCCCCATTTACCCGATGGATCAAATGATTAACCAGCTCCGGGACCAACAAATCAGCGTGGCCATTCTAACCGTTCCGGCGAAGGTCGCCCAAGACGTTGCAGATCAAGTTTCGGAAGCCGGGGTAAAGGGGATTTTAAACTTTACGTCCCGGCGCTTGGATGTTCCTGATGACATTCGGGTGCACAACGTGGATTTGACCAACGAATTGCAAACCCTCATTTACTTTATTGATCATTATGATGAAACAACCGAGGAATAGGAGTTACTGCTACAGTAACTCTTTTTTTGAAACTAAATTCTTGCATTTTCCCAGCTGGGGGATTATATTAATAATGTAATTAGCACTTGATGAGTTTGAGTGCTAAAACGTTACTTTATTGGAGGGATTAAGATGTTACAACCAATTGGAGATCGGGTTATTATCGAAGTAGAAGATCAACCAGAAGAAACAGTGGGTGGCATTGTCCTCGCAGACAACGCGAAGGAAAAACCAACCCAAGGCAAGGTCGTTGCTGTTGGAGCCGGACGGGTGCTTGACAGTGGCGAACGGGTCGCTCCAGTAGTTCAGGAAGGCGACAACGTGATGTTTGATAAATACGCCGGCACCAAGGTTAACTATGCAGATCAAGAATACTTGGTAATGCACGAAAACGACCTCTTAGCAATCGTAAAATAAGCGTAACAATGGAACACAAATAAAATCAACATGAGGTGATTAAAATGGCTAAAGAGCTTAAATTTTCAGATGACGCACGGAGCGCAATGCTCAAGGGTGTTGATAAATTAGCTGATACAGTTAAAACGACAATGGGTCCAAAGGGTCGTAACGTTGTTTTAGAAGAAACAGCTGGCGATCCAACCATTACTAACGATGGGGTCACGATTGCTAAGGCAATTAGTTTACCGGACCACTTTGAAAACATGGGGGCTAAGTTAGTTTCTGAAGTAGCTTCCAAGACGAACGATGTTGCTGGGGACGGAACCACTACTGCAACTGTTTTGACCCAAGCAATTGTCAAAGAAGGTATGAAGAACGTCACGGCCGGTGCTAACCCGGTTGGTGTACGTCGGGGAATTGAAAAAGCAACCCAAGCCGCTGTAGACAGTTTGCGGAAGATGAGTCACAAAGTTGAAAACAAAGACGACATCGCACAAATTGCTTCCATTTCTTCCGCTAGCAAAGAAGTTGGAAGTTTGATTGCGGAAGCCATGGAAAAGGTTGGTAACGATGGGGTAATTACCATCGAAGACTCCAAGGGAGTGGAAACCAGCTTGGACGTGGTTGAAGGAATGGAATTTGATCGTGGTTACATGTCCCAATACATGGTTACTGATCAAGAAAAGATGGAAGCCGATCTCGATAATCCATACATCTTAATTACTGACAAAAAGATTAGCAACATGCAAGACATCATGCCCCTCTTACAATCAGTCGTTGAACAAGGTCGGGCACTGTTAATCATTGCCGATGACATTGGTGGCGAAGTATTGCCAACCTTGGTCTTGAACAAGATGCGGGGAACGTTTAACGTGGTTGCCGTTAAGGCCCCTGGTTTTGGTGACCGGCGGAAAGCCCAATTACAAGACATCGCCACGTTGACTGGTGCAACTGTCATTAGTGATGACTTAGGCTTTGACTTGAAAGACACGACCGTCGATCAACTTGGTCAAGCTAATAAAGTAAACGTTACGAAGGATAAGACAACCATCGTAGAAGGCAAGGGTGACAAAGAAGCCATTGCTAAGCGAGTTGCTGAAATTAAGGGTCAAATTTCGACGACCAACTCTGAATTTGATAAGGATAAGTTACAAGAACGGTTAGCTAAGTTAGCTGGTGGAGTAGCCGTAATCAAAGTCGGAGCTGCAACCGAAACGGAATTAAAGGAACGCAAGTACCGGATTGAAGATGCTTTGAATGCTACCCGGGCTGCCGTTGAAGAAGGCTTCGTTCCTGGTGGAGGAACTTCCTTCATCAACATCCTCGCTGATGTAGCTGCCGTTGATGCCGATGGTGACGAACAAACGGGAGTTGACATTGTACGTCGGGCTCTTGAAGCTCCAGTTAAGCAAATTGCTGAAAACGCCGGAGTGGATGGTGCTGTAATCGTTGACCACTTGAAGCAAGAAAAACCAGGAGTTGGATACAACGCTGCGGATGGCAAGTATGAAGACATGATTGCCGCCGGAGTTGTCGACCCAACCAAGGTTAGTCGGTCAGCTTTACAAAATGCTGCCTCAGTTTCTTCATTGTTACTTACGACGGAAGCCGTAGTTGCTGAAGAACCAAAAGAAGACAGTAACGACAACCCAGGAATGCCACAAGGAATGCCTGGAATGATGTAGCCTTTTGGATTAATGAAAAGAAGTGATATTATTATGAAGGAAATCTTTTTTGAATCATCAAATGGGAACGACGGAGTTGTTACTATTGATGGCAATGATTTCGAATTTTCAATGGTTTCAATACCAAAAGGTATTGGTGAAAGTGAAGATCAAAAGCAAATTACTTTCCCTGTTGAATTGCAAAATTATTTAGGTCTTGATGATAATTCTTTGTTATTCACAGACGAAAATGATTTCACATTCACTGGTAAAACTAGTGATGGTGAAGATTATGTTGCAAACATTAATCTGAATTAGGTTAATTATTAAAAGGGAAGTTTACGGAAGTAAACTTCCCTTTTGCTGTTGTCGCGAGCTGGGAGTCGGAGTATAGTAGCAGGTGTATTAAAATGCTAGGAAGCAAATTCAAGATATAGGAGTAAAGTTTCATGTGGCGATATTTAAAGCGTTTAATTATTGGCCGACCACTGAAAAGTACTGATGAATCCGGGCAATCCCTGACGAAATTTAAGGGCTTGGCGCTCTTGTCATCTGATGCCTTATCCTCAGTGGCCTACGGAACGGAACAAATTACGGTAGTCTTGATTACGTTATCGACCGCCGCCCTCATGTATCAAATGTGGATCGGGTTGCTAGTGTTAGTGTTACTAGCAGCCATTACCCTGTCGTATCGTCAAATCATCTATGCTTACCCCTCTGGTGGGGGAGCGTACGTGGTTGCACGCACCAACTGGGGGGAAGGCGCCGGCCTGGTTGCCGGGGGCTCCCTACTGGTTGATTACATGTTAACCGTGGCGGTTTCGACCACCTCTGGAACGGAAGCCATCACCTCTGCCATTCCGAGTCTTTATCACTACCAGGTGCCCATCGCGGTGCTAATCGTGCTGTTTATCATGGTATTGAACTTACGGGGAATGCGCGATTCGGCCGCGTTTCTGGTCATCCCGGTGTACTTCTTTATCTTAATGATTATTTTGATGATCATCATCGGTGGCTATAACATTCTGACGGGGAAAATCGCGTACCACGCGGCTGCGCCGCTGAACGCTTCGGTGAAGGGCATGACGTTGCTGCTCTTCTTCAAAGCCCTTTCGGCAGGGTCAGCCTCCCTGACTGGAGTGGAAGCCATCAGTAATGCCGTTCCTAATTTTAAGCAGCCTAGTCGGAAGAATGCGGCGAATACGTTGGCATTAATGGCCATTATTTTGGCGCTTTTCTTTGGTTCCATCACCTGCTTGAGTTACTACATGGGCATTATTCCCAACGTTAAGGATACCGTGTTGTCCCAAATCGGGAGCGGAGTCTTTGGCCACGGGTTCTTCTATTACATGTTGCAACTTGCGACCGCGCTAATTCTAGCGGTTGCTGCTAACACGGGATTCTCGGCCTTTCCAATCCTGGCCTACAACATGGCGAAGGATAAGTATTTGCCGCACGCCTACCTGGATAAGGGGGATCGTCTCGGTTATTCCAACGGAATTATTTCACTGGCGATTGGAGCCATCACGTTGATTTTGGTTTTCAACGGGAAGACCAATCTGTTGATTCCACTTTATGCCGTCGGGGTGTTTGTGCCATTTACCCTGTCACAGTCCGGGATGATTGTGCACTGGTTCCATCATAAGGAAGGTTTCTGGCCGGGAAAGATGTTCATTAACCTAGTTGGAGCTGGAATGTCTTTGATGCTGGTAGTCATCCTGTTTTCCCTCCGCTTTAGGGACGTTTGGCCGTACCTGATCATCATGCCGTTGATTTTGTACATGTTTTATCGGATTCACAATCACTACGAGCAAGTGGCGCGTCAGTTACGGATTGATAACAAGGATGCCGCCGCCCAAATTCGCAAGTACGATGGGTCAACGGTGATTGTGTTGGTCGGAAACGTGACGCAAGTTACCCGCCAGGCAATCAGCTATGCCACTTCGATTGCGAACCAGGTGGTTGCCGTCCACGTCTCCTTTAATTCTGATCCGGAGAGTGAAAAGAAGATTGAGGACCAGTTTAAGCATGAATATCCAGACATTCGGTTTGTTAACATTCACACTTCATACCGCTCCCTCAACGATCCGGTGCTCCGGTTCTGTGATGTAATTGCCCGCAAGGACGATGAGATTAACTACTCCACGACCGTGCTTGTTCCGCAGTTTGTGCCTCGGCACCACTGGCAACAAGTCCTGCATAACCAAACGGGACTGCGGCTTAGAGCAGCGCTTAATTCGCGGCAAAACATCATTGTCTCAACCTATAACTATCATTTAAGTAATTAAATTTATCCACAAAAAAACCGTTCGGAGAACCGAACGGTTTTTTATATGATTAATTTATAAATGAACCAGATTAGCAAAGATGGGCACGACAATGTCCACCACGATTGAGATAATGACCACTGAGATAGCAGCCATGGAACCCTGCACTTCACCCAGTTGGAGCGCTTTCGCTGATCCTAACGTGTGCCCGGCGGTTCCCAGTCCGAGCCCCACGCCGATTGGATTCTTGAGGTGGAAAATTTTAATTAACCAGTCCCCAATGGCGTAAATGATGACGGCGTTCAAAATGCAGGCCATCGCGGTTACGGCTGGAATACCGTGAATCCCAGCGGCAATTGGCATTGCAACGGCCGTGGTAGCTGCCTGCGGTAACATTGAGGCAATTCCGGCGTTGTTAAGCCCGAGGAGCTTTGAGACAAAGTACATGATAATGACCGAAATGGTCAGCCCAATCACCAGAGCCAGGATGATTTCTATCCAGTACTTCTTCACAATATCATTGCGTTTGAACAGGGGAATGGCAAAGGCAATCGTAGCGGGATACAGGAACCAGAAGATGATGTCACCACCAGGCTTGTAGAGGTTTTTGTAAACCCAGACGACGTCGAGATTAGTTACTTTGGCTAGTAACCAGAGCAAGAACACCCCGAGCACCATGCTGACAAAGAGCGGTTGGAAGAGGAAAAACCCCTTGGTCTTTTTAAACAGCACCGTACCGATTAGATAGACGACGAGCGAGAGGGCGATTCCAAACATCGGCGTCCCCAAGAATTTTAATAATTCAGCTTGCATATGTAACTACTCCTTTCCGGGAAAGAGGCGCTGGCGCAGCCAGATGAGGGCCGTGGCTACGAGAGCCACCGAGACTAACATGACCACCGTTGAGATGATAATCATGACGATCATTTGGAGTCCCGAATGCTTCATGATGTTCAGGTCGGCGGCCAGTTGAATTCCAGAGGGAACAAAGAGAAAGGCCAAGATGCTAATCAAGAAGTTACCGACCTTTTCCACGTGAACTGGTTTGATCAGGCGGAAAGTGAGTAGGAGATACAGCAGGATTAACCCGATGACCGGTGCTGGAACCGGGAAATTTGCGGGAAATAGAGCTGAAATTAAGTAGGAAACAAATAAAATCACGGCATAAATTCCCATTTGCACTAAAATGGGGGCCGCTGGTTGTGAATCTTTAGATGACATGAAAAAACTCCCTTCAATTGTGATTTATTTCACTACCATTATACCAGAGCCCCCGTGAAACGCAATCAGGCTTGGGGGCGTTTCACTGGTTGTTCGACGAATTGCGGCCCCGCACTTTGAATGGTAACGTTGCCGGCCAGGTGATTAGTTAAAGCTGTTTTGAGAGGTTCCAATTGATCCTGGGCCACAGAGGTAGTGACGGTCACCTCCGTTTGAAAATCAACGTTTTGAACTTCAAGGTGGTGGGTAGTTAAAAAATAGGTTAATTGATCATAGTTTTTGTAGCTCACGGTAATTTGCAGGCCTTCGTGCTGGACGATGGCGACGGTTCCAACGGCCGCAATGACTTTTGAAGTGGCGTTACTGTAAGCCCGGATTAGTCCGCCCGCGCCGAGCTTAATGCCGCCAAAGTAACGGGTCACGACGACGGCAACGTCGTGGAGGTGTTCCTGCTTAAGCACCTCTAAAATGGGAACACCTGCCGTCCCGCTGGGTTCCCCGTTATCACTTTCCCGTTGCACGTGGTCGTCTGCTCCAAGCAGGTAAGCAAAGCAGTTGTGGGTGGCTTTTTTGTGCTCCGTTTGGATGCGGGTTAGAAAGTCCGTGGCCTCTGCCTCGCTCTGAACGCGGGCAACGTTAGCAATAAACTTAGACTTTTTAATTTCTAGGGTATGGGTGCCCGCTTTGGTAATGGTTAAAAATGGTTGTGCCATGAGAAGGCTCCTTTCCGTATCTCTGGTAGAGGTGAAGGTATGAACGAACTTGATTTGGCGGGTCGCTTAGTACCCGTGACTGCCGAGCAGCAGCGGGGATGGGCGAATGAGCCTGGGATCCAACTAACCCCCGCGTTGCAGGTATTATCTACTGTTATTCATTGTAACCGATGCCACAATGATTGTGAAAAGGAAGTCAGCCAGCTGCCGACTGGCGACTATTACTGTCGCAACTGTATTAACCTCGGTCGGCTTGACAGTTCCATGGCGCTCGCCACCAGGGCGGAACCGAATGCGTTTCAAGTTGCAGCGACTCCGGTGTTAGCCTGGGTTGGCAAGTTAACGCCCGACCAACAAAGCTGTGCAGCCCAAATTCGCCAGGGCTTTCAAACCCACCAATCCCAGTTACTATGGGCGGTGACGGGGGCTGGTAAAACCGAGATTTCGTTTGTCGGGATTGCCTGGGCGCTGGAGCAGGGTTTACGAGTGGCGATTGCCTCGCCCCGGGTCGATGTTTGTTTAGAACTCTTTCCGCGCTACCAGGCGGCATTTCCCACCATTCCGATGGTGCTCTTGCATGGGCAACAACAAACACCATACTCGTATCGGCAACTAACCATCTGTACGACTCATCAGTTGTTGCGCTTTCAGGCCGCGTTCGATGTGTTAATCCTAGACGAAGTAGATGCGTTTCCCTATGCCGGTAATCCCACTTTGGCGATGGCCACCCAGCGAGCGGTGAAACCACAGGGCGCGTTATTGTTGATGACGGCAACGCCTAGTCGCCAGTTGCAACGGGAGTATCGCGGGCGCATTGCCTACTTACCGCGTCGGTTCCATGGGTTTCCGTTACCCCAATTGCGGTGGCGGTTGGCCTACCGCTGGCGTCACCAGCTAGACCGCGGCCGCTTACCAAGGATTTTAAAGCGGTTGGTCCAGCAGAAAGTGCAGGCCCAGCAACCCTTTTTGCTGTTTGTGCCCCGGATTCGGGACCTGGCGGTGATTGATGGCTACCTAGCTAAGTGGTTTGAAAATCGGGTGCAGTGGGAAACTGTCTACGCGGGTGATGAAGCACGGATTGCGAAGGTGAATAAAATGCGACAGCGGGAGGTTTTGTTTTTAGTGACCACGACCATTTTGGAACGGGGCGTAACCTTTCCCGGGATTGATGTGATTATTTTAGGAGGCGACGACCGGGTCTTTTCGGTGGCCTCGCTCGTGCAAATGGCCGGTCGGGTTGGGCGGAAAGCGACCCGGCCGACGGGGACCGTGGATTGCATCGTGGCAGCCTATACCACCAATGTTATTCAAGCGAGACACCAAATTGCCCAGATGAATCGGAGAGCTCACTCCCATGCGTGAGCAGTGTTTGTGGTGTGCACAACCCCTACGGCAGCAGTTACCAATCTCGTTTTTGCTTAGTTTCAGACCGTATCAGGCTCCAGAATTATGTGCGAAGTGCGAGCGCCTTTTCGCCCGCCCGACCGGTCCCCAGTGCCCGCAATGTGGTCGGTTTCAAGCCACGACGAGTCGGTGTCGGGATTGTCAGGAATGGAACCGCAGGGAGGCAGTCCCGTTAGTAAACCAGGCGCTGTATCCGTATCACGGCCTAATGCAAACCTACTTAGAGCGGTATAAATTTCAGGGCGATTATGCCCTGCGTTCGCTTGTGAAAGCAGCGCTCGTCCAGGCGTGTCAACGCGAGCAGGAGTTAATCGTGCCGGTCCCACTGGCCCCTAAGCAGCTAGCGCTGCGGAAGTTTAATCAGGTAACTGGGTGGTTAACGGACGTCGCTTTCGTCCCCGCGCTCACGGCCAAGCCGAAACTGGTGAGTCAACACCAACAAACCCGCCGCCAACGATTAGCGGACTGGCAACCCTTTGCCCTTAATCCAAACACTAAAGCGCAACTCTCGGGGGCCCGCGTCTGCTTGGTCGATGACGTGTATACAACGGGACAAACCCTCCACCAGGCTCAACGGTTACTTTTGGCAGTCGGGGTGCGACAAGTTCGGAGTGTGACGGTAGCCCGGTAATTAATTGTTATTTGAGTGCATATTAACTATAATAAAGGTTGAGTGTGAAATAGTGGTAGGCAAAAAAGGAGATCCGGATTATGTTATCATTTAATGTTCGTGGCGATGACGTCGATGTTACCCCTGAGGTACGGCAAACAATTGAGCAGCAGGTCGAACAGCTTAATGCGGAACTAGCAGAGGGCGTCGATGCGGTAGCACACGTTAATTTAGTTGGGTATCCGGATCAACTGATTAAGGCTGAAATTACGATTATCTTTCCATTTTTATTACTCCGCGGAGAAGCAACGAGCAACCAACTCAAGACGAGCGTTGCAAATGCGGTGGCTCAAATCATGGACCAAATTAAGCGGTACCGCACGAACGTTAACCACCACGCCGAACAGGTCGGCCACAAGCCCCTGTTCAAACCGGAGGAGACTCCGGCGGTCACCCTTGATGTGGTCCGAAAAAAACGGATTCCGTTAAAGCAAATGGATTCAGAAACCGCGATTTTGCAAATGAACTTACTGAATCATGATTTTTACGTATACAAAGACATTAATAACGAAACGATTAACATCATTTACCGGCGTAACGATGTTCACTACGGTCAGATTACGACGGAAAGTTAATGCTTGGTAGTCGAAGAGCTCTCAAAAACTTATTTTTGGGAGCTTTCCTTTTCTAAGCGTAATTAAACTGATTTTAATTAAAGTGGGAAAATGTTAAAATTAAAAGTATCTAGACAACCGTTTACAAGAAATTCAAATGGAAACAATGAGGAGATTTAAAGCATGGCAACGAACGTATTAAAAAAATGGGTCGAAAGCGATAAGCGGCGCATCAAACAACTGGGCCAGCTTGCCGACCAAGTGAGCGCTTATTCAGAAGAATATCGCAACCTGAGTGATGCCGACTTACAGGCTAAAACCCCAGAATTCAAAGAACGCTACCAACAAGGGGCTAGTTTAGATGACTTACTGCCCGAAGCCTTTGCGGTCGTCCGTGAGGGAGCCCGCCGGGTCTTAGGAATGACCCCGTTCCGGGTACAAATCATGGGGGGAATTGTGCTCCATGAAGGAAACATTGCTGAAATGAAAACCGGGGAAGGGAAAACCCTGACGGCCACGATGCCGGTTTACCTGAATGCTTTATCAGGCAAAGGGGTTCACGTGGTTACGGTTAACGAATACCTATCAGCCCGGGATGCTGAACAGATGGGAGAACTGTACAACTGGTTAGGACTTTCGGTGGGGGTAAATACTGCCGAAAAGAATCCCGAGGAAAAGCGGGCGGCCTACAACGCTGACATTACGTACTCCACTAACAGTGAAATTGGGTTTGACTACCTGCGCGATAACATGGTGGTTTACAAAGAAGACCGGGTGCAACGCCCCTTAAACTTTGCGTTAGTTGATGAAGTAGATTCAATTTTAATCGATGAGGCGCGGACACCGTTGATTATCTCTGGGCAAGCTCAGGGAGCTAACGAACTGTACCGGCAGGCCGATCGCTTTGCCAAGACCCTGACGGCGAAGGATGATTTCAAGGTCGATTTGGAAACCAAGACGGTTTCGTTAACCGAACAGGGGATCCAAAAGGCCGATCAGTTCTTCAACTTAAAGAACATTTATGACACTGATAACACGGCTTTGACCCACCACATTGACCAGGCCTTACGGGCTAACTACGTCATGGAACGGGATAAGGATTACGTGGTGAAGGATGACGAAGTGCTCATCGTGGACTCCTTTACCGGGCGGATCATGGAAGGTCGGCGGTTCTCGGACGGTCTGCACCAGGCCTTAGAAGCGAAGGAAGGCGTGACCATCCAAGAGGAAAGTAAGACGATGGCCAACATCACGTACCAAAACCTTTTCCGGCGGTACAGTAAGTTAGCCGGGATGACGGGAACGGCCAAGACCGAACAAGAAGAATTCCGGGAAATTTATAACATGAACGTGGTCAGCATTCCGACCAACAAGCCGGTGGTTCGGGTTGACGAACCAGATGTGTTATATCCCACCCTTCAATCCAAGTTTGATGCGGTGATTGCGAAGGTTAAAGCCCTCCACAAACGGGGACAACCAATCCTGTTGGGGACTGTGGCAGTGGAAACGTCTGAATACCTCTCCAACCGGTTAGACCAAGAACACGTTCCCCACGTGGTTTTGAATGCCAAAAACCACGCTAAGGAAGCAGACATCGTGGCGAATGCCGGGCAAAAGGGTGCCGTTACGATTGCCACTAACATGGCCGGGCGGGGAACCGATATTAAACTCGGACCCGGGGTCGTTGGCGTTGGTGGACTGGCCGTAATTGGGACCGAACGGCATGAATCGCGGCGAATTGATAACCAACTCCGGGGCCGGGCCGGGCGGCAAGGTGACCCCGGTTATTCCCAATTCTATCTGTCACTGGAAGATGATTTGATGCGGCGGTTTGGTTCGGAACGAATCAAGAACGTCCTAAACACCCTTAAAGTGGAAGACGACGATGCCGTAATCAGAAGTCGGATGATTACCAAACAGGTCGAATCTGCCCAAAAGCGGGTTGAAGGAAATAACTATGATTCGCGAAAGAACGTGTTGAAGTATGACAACGTGATGTCAGAACAACGGGACGTGATTTACGGCGAACGAAACCGGGTAATTGAAGAAAATCAGTCCCTACGTTGGGTAATTATGCCAATGGTCGAACGCACGATTGACCGGATTGTTTCCCTGCATACCCAGGGGGACCCTAAGGATTGGCATTTGGATACGATTGTTGATTTTGCCGCTAGTTGTCTGGTAAGTCCCAATGAAATTAGCATTGACGACTTAGAAGGTAAGAGCGCAACGGAAATCAAGGATTACTTGACCCAGTTGGCCCGCAATGCCTACGATGAAAAGGCCCAACAATTCCCAGATCCGAGTCAGTTACTGGAATTTGAAAAGGTGGTTATTTTACGGGTGGTCGATGACCACTGGACGAATCACATTGACGCCATGGACCAACTACGAGAAGCGATTGGGCTCCGTGGTTACGGTCAATTAAACCCGCTCGTTGAATACCAACGGGAAGGGTTCCGGATGTTTGAAGAAATGGTTGCGGACATTGACTATGACGTGACCCGACTCTTTATGAAAGCAGAAATTCGCCAAAACATTCAAAGATAACCAAAAAACGAAGGACTGCGGTTCTTCGTTTTTTCGAATCAAAGACGATGCAAACAAGGAGTAGATGCAGATGGAATTAAGTACAGCAAAAGCCAAAGTGGCGAAAATCAACGACGCCATTAGTAACTTTGGGAGGTCTCTTTGACCTCGACCAGTTGAACGAAGACATTAGTATTAACGAGGCAAAGATGGCTCAACCGGGTTTTTGGGATGACCAATCGGCGGCTAAAGCGGTGATTGAAACGACCAACCACTTGAAACAAAAGTACGATCGCTTTCACGACCTACAGGAAGCAGCGGAGAATCTAGCGGTGAGTTTGGAGTTGTTGACGGAAGCAGATGATCCGGAGTTACACCAAGCCTTTGAACAGGACCTGGCCCAGACGGAACAAGACCTGGAAAGCTACCAGTTAAACCTGCTCTTAAACGGGAAATACGACCACAATAACGCGATTGTGGAAATCCATCCCGGAGCCGGGGGCACCGAAGCCGAGGACTGGGCGGAGATGCTCCTGCGGATGTATAACCGCTGGGCGGAACAAAACCACTTTCAGGTGGAGGTGGACGACTATCAACCGGGTGAAGTGGCTGGGCTCAGTAGTGTGACGTTGACGGTGCGCGGGGAAAATGCCTACGGTTACTTACAAGCGGAAAAGGGGATTCACCGGTTAGTTCGATTATCCCCGTTTGACTCGGCCGGTCGGCGCCACACGTCGTTTGCGTCGGTGGACGTGATGCCAGAACTAGATGACAGCGTGGAAGTTAACATTAATCCGGATGACCTCCGGGTTGATGTCTTTCGTTCTAGTGGGGCCGGGGGACAGCACATTAATAAGACGTCCTCTGCGGTCCGAATCACCCACTTGCCAACTGGCATTGTCACGGCCAGTCAGGCGCAACGATCTCAACTTCAGAACCGAGTTACGGCGTTGAATATGTTAAAATCAAAGTTGTACGAACGCGAAGAACAAAAGAAGGCGGAAGAAAAAGCTAAACTGGCGGGCACCCAGTTAGAGATTGGCTGGGGATCGCAGATTCGCTCTTACGTTTTTCATCCGTATACAATGGTTAAGGATCACCGGACGGGCCACGAAACCGCGAACGGGAAGGCCGTAATGGATGGTGATTTGAATCCATTTATTAGTGATTACTTGCAGTGGAAGTTGCAACAGAATAACGAATAAGGATGGCAATTATGCAACAGTTAGAATTTAACATTTTATTTTTCTTCATCATGCCGGCCTTTTGGCTGGGAATCGTGCGCACGCTGATCGATCACCACGTGCGGGTCAAACGGGAACGCAACTTGTATGATACCGCCATCAACCCCAAACACAGTGAGCTTCGAACTTTTTTGATAGCAACCCTGGGTCTGGGAATCGTGGGGTCTTTGCTCTCGTTTGCCTTTGGGATTGAAGTTTCCTACGCGTGGATCTTTGTATACGAAGTGTTGATCGCGCTCATGCTGATTATTCCCGGATTCATGGTTCCGTTTGCCGGAATGGGCGTTTCGATGCTGTTGATCCTGCTCTTTGGGAACAATTTTTATACGCACGTGTTAGACGGGGACTTTCGGTTAACCCTGCAAAACACCATGCCGGTTGGGATGAACTTCTTGGAACTGTTAACGGTGATGCTGGTGCTCCAGTACCTCTTCTTGAAGTTTAACCGGAACTCGGTAACCTCTCCGGTTCTAAAGAAAAACATCCGGGGAAATCGGGTTGCATCGTATCTGTTTAGTAAGTTCACCGTGTTTCCCTTGGTTTTCTTGGTTCCCGGGCAATTATTTGTTGCTAATAGTCCCTTCTGGCCGGTCTTTCGGTTATTTGGGAGCAAGGTGACGATCCTAGTGGTGCCATTCTTAATTGGTTACCGGTTCAAATTCAGCAGTGACATGTCGGCCACGATCTTAAAACGAATGGCGAATGCCACGGGTTGGTTAGCCTGGTTAAGTTTAGGGTTAACTATTGATGCCTTCCTCTGGAAGAACCTTTGGTTTGAGGTTGTGGCGATTGTTGTAATTCTCTTGGCTTACGGATTGGTGTTGTATCACTACCACCGGGTCGACAAGCGTGCTTCCAACCAGCAAGTTGAACAGGCGGTTGATGGAATTCGTATTCTAGCCGTGAAACCCAACACCCCCGCTAGCAAAATGCACCTGCAAGCCGGGGACTTGATTTTGGAAGTGAATGGACAGCCAGTTCGCAACGAAACGCAACTGTATCAAGCCCTGCAAAGTAGTCCCACGTTTTGCCATTTGAAAGTAAAGAATCAGGCCGGGCAGTTAGAACTCAAAGATTCGGCCATCTACGCGGGCACGCCCCACGAAATTGGGATTGTAACCTTTCCCAGTTCAGAAACAGGAGGAAATTAATGAGAGTACTTAGTCGTTGGATCATCAACTTCATTTTATTAGTGGCGTTTTCAACCATTTTTTCGGCTTCGTTTTACATTAGTAGCTGGGAAGTTGCCCTCGGGGCCGCTGCGGTTTTAACGTTGTTACAGGTTTTGATTAAGCCGCTATTGTCGCTGTTATTTTTACCGATTAACATTTTGACCTTCGGGTTATTTAACCTGGTTTTAAATGCGTTAATCTTGGAATTAACCGCCTTTTTAGTCGGCCCAATGATGAGTTTTTCGTCATTTGGAATGGTATTGGTCATTTCGTTGTTAATGTCAATTTGTAACTACTTTATTACGCCAAACGTGTAGCCGAGGAGGATTTCCATGAGAAGTGTGAGTGTCAAAGAACTAGTTGATAACACGCATTTAAGTGTATTTTCGGGGGCAGATGATTTAGATCGACCGATTACCACGAGTGACATTTCACGACCGGGGTTGGAACTAACCGGGTACTTTGCGTACTATCCGTCGGAACGAATTCAGTTACTGGGAATTACGGAAACCTCCTTTGCTAAGCACCTCGAGGAGGCCGAACTACAGGAGTACATGACGAAAATGTGTCAACCAGACACGCCAGCCTTTGTGGTTTCCACTGACATTGAACCCCCAATCGAACTGGTGAAGGCAGCGAAGGCCGCCCACATTCCGATTTTGGAGTCCAAGCTGAATACCTCGCGGGTCTTAAGTAACATGACCGACTACCTCGAAGAAAAACTGGCGCCCCGGCAATCAATTCACGGGGTGTTGGTCGAGGTCTACGGGGTCGGGGTATTGATTACCGGCGACTCTGGCATCGGGAAGAGCGAAACGGCGCTCGAACTGGTCAAACGTGGGCACCGGCTGATTGCCGATGACCGAGTGGAAGTGCACCAGCAAGACGAACAGGAATTAATCGGGCAAGCGCCCCAGATTCTGAGCCATCTCCTAGAGATTCGGGGAATCGGGATCATTGACGTGATGACCCTCTTTGGAACGGGAGCGGTTCGGTCGGAAACCCGGATTGATCTCATCATTCACCTTGATGTCTGGGAAAAGGGGAAGAAGTATGATCGCTTAGGAACTGGGAATGCCCACCAACAAATTTTTGATGTGGAAGTTAAACAGTTAGACATTCCGGTTAAGCCTGGTCGGAACTTGGCGATCATCATTGAAACGGCCGCCATGAACTTCCGGGCAAACTCCATGGGATACAACGCCACCAAAATGTTTGACGACGAACTGAATGGTCTGATCAAAGATCACAGCCAGCCCCAGTCACCACAACAACACGACGAAGGCCAGTAGGGAGGACGAAGTAACATGTTTGTAATTGGTGCTTTAAATCCCATCGCCCTGCAGTTCGGACCGTTGACCGTCCGCTGGTATGGGCTCATCATCGCTAGCGCGGTGTTAATTGCAGTCGGACTAGCGATGCGGGAGGTTCGTCGCCAGGGGCTCAATGAAGACGTAGTTTATAATCTCATCTTAGGGGCCATTCCGGTGGCCATTGTGTCGGCACGGTTGTATTACGTCGTTTTCCGTTGGGATTACTACGCCAAGCATCCGGGCGAAATCATCGCAATTTGGGATGGCGGGATTGCCATCTACGGAGCCTTGTTAGGAGCAGGGCTCTTTATTTGGTGGTTCTGCCGGCGCCATGGGTTATCCCTCTGGCAGGTCTTTGATATTGCCGCCCCTACAGTAATCATGGCCCAAGGAATTGGGCGGTGGGGGAACTTTATGAATCAGGAAGCATACGGGGCAGTAACCACGCACCACTTCCTGGCGCAACTGCATCTGCCCACCTGGATGATGCAACAAATGTTGATCGGGGGCGCGTACCGGCAACCCACTTTTTTGTATGAATCCGTGTGGGATTTAGTGGGCTTTGCCTTATTAATGACCATGCGCCACGCTCCGCGTTGTTTTAAACGGGGCGAGCTTTTTCTAACTTACGTAATGTGGTATTCCTACGGCCGATTTTTCACCGAAGGGATGCGGACGGACAGCCTGATGTTAGGTCCCTGGCGGATTTCACAGGTTCTGTCAGTCCTCCTCTGCGTGGGGGCCATGCTCACGATCATTTATCGGCGGCGCCATGATGCAAACTTACCGTGGTACGACGTAGTTAACGCTAAAGGAGATAGTTAAATGACAGAAAAAATTGCCGTGTTAGGCGCCGGTTCATGGGGAAGCATGTTAGCGGCGATCTTGAATGAAAATGGACACGAAGTGCAACTATGGACGCGCAGTGCGGCCCAAGCCGATGAGTTAAATCAAAAGCACACGAATCGTGCCTACATTCAAAATTACACCTTTCCAGAAAACCTCCGCGCTTCGACTGATCTAGAGACCGTCCTAACGGGGGCCACCGAGATCCTGTTCATTGTTCCTGCCCAGGCGACGCGGGCTGTGGCCACGGAGGTTGATCGGATTTTAGCCAAGCTAGGTCAGCGACCAGCGCTGATTCACGGGAGCAAGGGGTTAGAAACTACAACGCACCTGCGGGTCTCCCAAATCTTGGCGGAGACGATTAGTCCCGAGCACCGGACTAGCATCTCTGTGATTTCGGGTCCAAGCCATGCCGAAGGGGTGGTTAAGCACGATCCGACCTTGGTTACGGTTGCTAGCGATGATTTTGATGCGGCGCAACGGTTCCAACACCTCTTTATGAATGACTACTTTCGGGTCTATACCAACGCCGATGTGATTGGGGTTGAATTTGGGGGTGCTTTGAAAAACATCATTGCGCTCGCTTCTGGAGCCTTGGCTGGCCTCGGATATGGTGACAACGCCCGGGCAGCGTTAATGACCCGGGGCGTGGCTGAAATCTCCCGGTTGGGAGTTAGTTTTGGCGCCAATCCGCTGACTTTCGCGGGGTTATCCGGGATGGGGGATGTGATTGTTACGGCTACCAGTACGAATTCGCGGAACTATCGGGCCGGCTACCAACTGGGCCAAGGAGTGCCCCTAGCGGACGTGGTTGCGAACATGGGCATGGTGATTGAAGGGATTGCCACCAGTCAATCGGCCTATGAGTTAGCACAAACCACTGGGATTTCGATGCCGATTACCGAAGCAATTCATGCGGTGTTAGAACAAGAAGAAACGGTGGAAACTGCCATTCACCACCTCATGACCCGTGAAGGACAAGCCGAAAACGGTTAATTGGGTTCGTGAGCAAAATTATTACTAACTTTAAGTAAGTATGTTATGCTAAGCCTAGCAAATGATGAACCATAAACGAGGTGGAAAAAATGACCAAAAAATATGATGTAATTGTAATTGGAGCCGGTCCAGCCGGGATGACAGCGGCTCTCTACGCTTCTCGGGCGGAACTATCAGTTCTGATGCTCGATCGGGGTGTCTACGGTGGCCAGATGAATAATACGGCCGAAATCGAAAACTACCCCGGTTTTAAATCAATCTTAGGACCGGATCTATCGGAAAAAATGTACGAAAGTAGCACCCAATTTGGGGTGGAATACGCCTATGGTGAAGTTCAGGACGTACAGGTGGATGGAGACCGGAAACTGGTTAAAACCGCCGATGATGAATTTGAAGCTCCAGCAGTCATCATTGGGTCTGGTTCCGAATACCGGAAGCTAGGGGTTCCTGGTGAAGAGCAATACGGTGGCCGGGGGGTTTCTTACTGTGCCGTTTGTGACGGGGCTTTCTTTAAGAACGAAGACGTCGTCGTTGTCGGTGGTGGTGACTCTGCCATTGAAGAAGCGACCTACCTGGCTAACCTAGCCAAAAAAGTGACGGTAATTCACCGCCGGGATACACTCCGGGCCCAAAAAATCCTCCAAGAACGGGCCTTTGCGCGCGATAACATTGACTTTATTTGGAATACGAATGTGACTGAGATTCTGGGTAACGACCAAAAGGTCTCCGGCGTGGCCCTCAAGAATAACCAAACTGGGGAAACCAGTGAATTTCCAACGGCGGGGATCTTTATCTACGTCGGGATTTTACCGATTACCGGAGCCTTTAGCCACCTTGGAATTACGGACGAGCAGGGCTGGATTGTGACCAACGATCAGATGGAAACTGCCGTCCCAGGAATCTTCGCGGTCGGAGACGTTCGGAAAAAGCACCTGCGTCAAATTACCACAGCCGTTGGTGATGGAGGCGTCGCTGGACAAGCGGTCTTTGACTACGTGGAATCCGTTAAAAGTAAATAATCTAAGAAAAGAAGGACTTTGCGGTGCTTCTTTTTTTATTTGGCGAAAGTATGTTCGTGTGCTAAGATGGAACAGACTGAAGCGCGCTGTCACCGGCTATTGGAGCTCGGTGGGGACGCTTTCCATTCTGAATTAAAACCAGGTAAAAGAGGACAAACATGGTTACAAAAACACAGAAAAAATTTGACTTGGTGTCCAGCTACCAACCAACTGGAGACCAACCGACCGCCATTAAAAAAATTGATGCCGGCGTGGCGGCCGGCGATAAGGAACAAACCCTCTTAGGGGCCACGGGAACCGGGAAAACGTTCACCATGGCGAACATCATTCGGGATCAAAACAAGCCCACGCTCGTGTTGGCGCACAACAAAACGTTAGCTGGCCAGCTCTATAACGAGTTGAAAAAGTTTTTCCCGCATAACGCGGTTGAATACTTTGTTAGTTACTATGATTTTTATCAACCGGAAGCATACGTGCCGTCGAGTGATACGTACATTGAAAAGGATGCTTCCATTAACGACGAGATTGATCAGTTACGCCACGCGGCCACAAGTGCCCTGTTGTCACGAAATGACGTGATTGTGGTGGCGTCCGTTTCCTCCATTTTTGGACTAGGGAATCCAGAAGAGTACCAAAATCATACCGTTTCTTTGCGGGTCGGTGACGAAATGGAGCGCGATGTTTTGTTGCGCAAGCTCGTTAACATCCAGTTTCAGCGTAACGACATTGATTTTGACCGGGGTCGGTTTCGGGTGCACGGGGATACGGTCGAGGTGTTCCCAGCCTCTGGAACCCAGAATGCCTACCGGATTGAATTCTTTGGTGATGAAATTGACAAGATTACCGAAGTTAATACCCTTACGGGAGAAGTGATTGGGGAACCAGAAACCGTAACGCTGTTCCCGGCAACCCACTTTTTAACGAACGATGAAATTATGCAAGTGGCGCTTCCAGAGATCAAAACCGACATGGAAACCCAGGTTAAGAAACTTGAACAAGGCGGGAAGTTACTCGAAGCCCAACGCCTGAAACAACGGACCACCTATGACTTAGAAATGATGCGTGAAATGGGCTATACGTCCGGGATTGAAAATTACTCGCGTTACATGGATCGCCGGAAACCGGGAGAACCACCGTACACACTCCTGGACTTCTTTCCCAAGGACTTCTTGATGTTTATTGATGAATCCCACCAAACGGTGCCGCAAATTCGGGGGATGCTCAAGGGGGACCGGGCCCGCAAAAAGCAACTCATCGATTACGGGTTCCGGCTCCCGAGTGCCTATGACAACCGGCCGTTGAACTTTGCTGAGTTTGAACGCCACATTCACCAGGTGATTTACATGTCGGCCACTCCGGGTGACTATGAGTTAGAACACAGTACCCAGGTCGTGGAACAGATTATTCGACCAACCGGCTTACTGGATCCGACGGTGGAAGTGCGGCCGACGAAGGACCAAATGGATGATTTACTCGGGGAAATCAATGCCCGGGTGAAAAAGAACCAACGCACCTTTGTGACGACCTTGACCAAGAAAATGGCGGAAGACCTGACCGATTATTTGAAGGATTTGGGGGTTAAGGTTAAATACCTGCACAGTGACATTAAAACCCTCGAACGGACCCGAATTTTACGGGACTTACGGTTAGGGAAGTTTGATGTCTTAATTGGGATTAACCTGTTGCGAGAGGGAATTGACGTTCCAGAGGTTTCACTGGTAGCAATTCTGGATGCCGATAAGGAAGGCTTCCTACGAAACGAACGGTCTTTAATTCAAACGATTGGGCGGGCCGCCCGGAACGAAGACGGACACGTAATTATGTACGCCGATCACATCACTGACTCGATGCAGGCGGCGATGGATGAAACCAAACGGCGGCGGACGAAGCAGATTGCGTACAATCAGGAACACCACCAGACGCCGCATACAATCATTAAGCCAATTGAAAAGGTGATTTCTGCTTATAAGCAAACGGAAGATGATCACTATAATAAGGAAAAGCCGTTTGTGGAATCCGACTTTGAGCAAATGACCACCAAGGAACAACGGGCGGTCTTGCAAAATCTAAGTGATGAGATGGAAACCGCGGCGCGCCAGTTGGACTTTGAACAAGCCGCTAACCTGCGGGATACCATTAAAAAACTGAAAAAAGAACTGGATTAAAAAGAAGTGAGGTGCCTGCCATGGCTAATGATGTGATCAAAATTCGGGGCGCACGGGAACATAATCTCAAGGACGTTAACGTTGATATTCCCAAGGAAAAACTCGTCGTGATGACGGGGCTTTCTGGTTCGGGAAAGAGTTCGTTAGCCTTTGATACGTTGTATGCGGAAGGCCAACGGCGCTACGTGGAAAGCTTGTCTTCCTATGCGCGCCAGTTTTTAGGCCAGATGAATAAACCAGACGTGGATTCCATTACCGGCTTGAGTCCGGCAATTTCGATTGACCAAAAGACGACGTCGAAAAACCCCCGTTCGACGGTGGGAACCGTCACCGAAATTAATGATTATTTACGGCTCCTGTGGGCCCGAGTGGGAACGCCGGTTTGCCCGAACGATGGGACCGTAATTCAAAGTCAATCGGTCGATCAGATGATTGATCGAATCATGGAGTTGCCGGAACGCACCAAGCTCCAGATTTTATCGCCGATTGTGCGGTCCAAACGGGGTCAGCACAAAAAGGTGTTGCAACGCATCAAAAAGGAAGGGTTTGTCCGGATCATCGTGGATGGAGAACAACACGATGTGAATGACGAACTGGAATTAAGTAAAAATCAGCGTCACGACATTAGCATTGTGATTGACCGAATCGTGGTCAAACCGGGCATTAACGCTCGGTTATCTGATTCATTAGAAACAGCCCTGCGGTTAAGCGATGGGTACGCCACCCTCGACTTTTTGGGTCAACGGGAACCAATGCTCTTTTCCGAACACTATTCGTGTCCGCTCTGTGGCTTTACGGTCGGGCAGTTAGAACCGCGGCTCTTTTCCTTTAATTCGCCGTTAGGAGCTTGTCCTGAGTGTGATGGCCTCGGGGTGAAACTCGAAGTTGATGAGGACCTCGTGATTCCCGATCCAACTAAAACCCTCCGGGAAGGGGTGATTGAACCGTGGAATCCGATTAGTTCGAAATACTATCCGACGTTACTAGAACAAGCGGCGGCGGCCTTTAAGATTGATCTGGATACCCCGTTTGCCAAGTTACCCGCTGCCCAACGCGAATTGTTATTGCACGGTTCCAACGGCAAACAGTTCCACTTTCATTATGAAAATGATTTTGGGGGCGTCCGGGATGCCGACGTTCCGTTTGAAGGAGTCATGACCAACATTGCGCGCCGGTACCGTGAAACCAGTAGTGACTTTACCCGCGATCAAATGCGCAAGTACATGCGGGAACTAACTTGTCAGGCTTGTCACGGCTTGCGGTTAAATCCGAAGGCTCTGGCAGTGAAAGTTGACGGGCTTAGCATTGCGGAAGTTTGTGAGCAAAACCTGACGGATGAATTTAACTTCTTCCAGCAAGTGACCCTCGGCGAACAAGCCACCACGATTGCCAAACCGGTGATTAAGGAAATTAGTGACCGGTTGGACTTCCTGTTGAACGTGGGCTTGAGTTATTTGACGCTTTCCCGGGCCGCACGCACACTGTCCGGGGGTGAAGCCCAACGGATTCGGCTTGCCACCCAGATTGGTTCGAATTTATCAGGAATTTTATACGTTCTAGATGAACCTTCGATTGGCTTGCACCAGCGCGATAACGATCGGTTAATTAAATCACTAAAACAGATGCGGGACCTGGGCAACACCCTCGTGGTGGTGGAACACGATCACGAGACGATGCTGGCTGCGGATTACCTGGTTGACGTTGGTCCCGGAGCCGGAGAAAACGGGGGGCGCATCATGGCGACTGGTACGCCGGCGGAAGTTGCGCAGAACCCCAACTCGTTAACCGGGCAGTATTTATCCGGCCAGAAGTTTATTCCGGTGCCACTTAGGCGGCGGTCGGGAACTGGAAAAGCGGTTACGATTAAGGGCGCACGGGCCAATAACCTCCAAAACATCACGGTGCAATTTCCACTTGGAGAGTTCAACGTGGTGACGGGGGTCTCTGGCTCCGGAAAGTCGACGCTCGTAAACGACATTTTAAAACGAGCGTTGGCCCAGAAATTAAACCACAACGCGGCCAAACCAGGCCGGTACAAATCAATTACCGGTTACCAACAGATTGAAAAGTTAGTTAGCATCGATCAAAGTCCGATTGGGCGGACCCCGCGCAGTAACCCGGCGACCTATACGGGCGTGTTTGATGACATTCGCGACCTGTTCGCTAAAACCAACGAAGCGCAGCTCCGGGGCTATCAGAAGGGCCGGTTCAGCTTTAACATCAAGGGGGGCCGGTGTGAAACCTGTCGTGGGGATGGAATCCTTAAGATTGGGATGGATTTCCTACCGGATGTGTACGTTCCCTGTGAAGTTTGCCATGGCAAACGGTATAACGCTGAAACGTTACAAGTTGAGTACAAAGGCAAAAACATTGCTGAGGTGCTTGATTTGACGGTGCAAGAAGCTCTCGATTTCTTTACCGCGATTCCGAAGATTACGCGGAAATTGCAAACGATCGCGGACGTGGGCTTAGGCTACGTTAAACTTGGTCAAGCGGCGACGACCCTCTCGGGAGGAGAAGCCCAGCGGATGAAGTTAGCCTCAGAACTACACAAGCGCTCCTCGGGAAAGAACTTCTACATTTTGGATGAACCGACGACCGGTTTGCATACCGACGACGTCAAGCGGCTCCTACAAGTCCTGCAGGCACTGGTTGACGAAGGCAATACGGTGTTAATCATTGAACATAACATGGATGTGATTAAGCAGGCCGACCACGTAATCGACCTGGGTCCAGAAGGGGGCGCCGCTGGTGGGCAAGTTGTGGCCACCGGTACGCCAGAAGAAATTGTGCAGGTTGCCGCCAGCTATACGGGGCAATACTTAAAACCAATTTTAGCGCGTGATACGAAACGCACGCAGGCACAGGCAAAATAACTTACTAAGAATCGTCAGTGACGGTTCTTTTTAATTAGGGATGAAACACCCGGTATGTTATACTGAAGCAAAGTTTGGAGGCTAGGACGATGCGAAAAGATGATCAGTTAGTTGTCATAACTGGAATGAGTGGGGCCGGGAAGACCAAAGCATTACAAACCTTTGAAGATTTGGGGTATTTTTGCGTGGACAACCTGCCAACGGCGTTGATGGGTAAATTTACGGAATTACTGCGGACGTCCAGTGAAATTAACCAGGTGGCCGTGGTGTTGGACCTCCGTTCGGCCAAGACCAGTCAAGAAGTGGTTCAGACGTTATTAAAAATGGCGCAAAGTCAAAACGACCACGAGACGGTGCTCTTTTTAGATGCAGCGACCGAAAAATTAGTGTCCCGCTACGAAGAAAGTCGCCGGGACCATCCCCTCGCCCGGAACGGTCGGGTTGTGGATGGAATCGAAAAGGAACGGGAGCTGCTAGCAGGGGTGCGCAAGCACGCAAACTGGGTGATTGATACTACGAACCTCAAGCCCCAGGATTTACGGGCGCAGATTATCCAGCGCTTTGAACACCATCAGTTTGAACAATTCCACGTGGAATTAATGTCATTTGGGTTTAAGCACGGCTTGCCACTGGATGCTGACATGGTCTTTGACGTCCGCTTCCTTACGAATCCCTATTATCTGCCGGAACTACGCGAGCAAACGGGACAGGATCGGGCGGTTTATGACTACGTGATGCAACAACCCAGTGCCGACGAATACTTTAACAAGGTCTTATCGTTGCTGGAGTTTGAGTTACCCCAGATTAGACAAAGTTCAAAGGCTAGTGAAACAATCGCGATTGGATGTACCGGGGGACAACACCGCTCGGTGGCCATGACCGAACGCCTAGCTCACCAGTTACGGGAACTCGGCTACGTTGTAAACGTAACGCATCGTGACATTCAACGGCATAAAGGAGCATCGTAATGGTAGATAAGGTGGCAAAACGAATTGATCGACCCCGAATGGTTGTGATTGGTGGGGGAACGGGCTTGCCCGTCATTTTGCGCAACTTAAAGAAGCGGGACGTTGACATTACCGCCGTGGTAACGGTGGCCGATGATGGCGGCTCCTCCGGGATTTTACGGAATTACATTAACGTGTTACCACCGGGAGACATCCGGAACGTGTTGGTGGCGTTATCGACGTTACCGCAATTGGAATTAGATATCTTTCAGTACCGGTTTAAATCCTCCGACAAGTTTTTATCGGGACACGCGATTGGAAACCTAATTATCACCGCGCTTTCAGAAATGGAAGGGGGCTTCTTTGAGGCCGTCCAGGTGCTAACCCAGATGATGCGGGTGGACGGGCATGTCTATCCGGTGTGTGATGAGGAACTCGTGTTGCACGCCGAGTTTAGCGATGGTAGTACGTTAGCCGGAGAAGCCGAGATTACGGCAGCTAAAAAGCTGATTAAACGGGTGTGGGTGGAAGCGTCAACCAATGATCACACCCCGCAGGCCGTTCCCGCGGTAATTGATGCCATTATGAATGCCGATCAAATCGTCTTAGGGCCCGGGAGTTTGTACACCAGTATCTTGCCTAATTTAATGGTTAGTAACGTCGGCAAGGCGGTCATGGCGACGCCCGCAGAGGTGGTTTATATTTGTAACATCATGACCCAAAAGGGCGAAACGGATCACTTTACGGATGCCGACCACGTCCGGGTGCTAGACCGCCAGTTAGGTCAGCAGTTTGTCGACACCGTGTTAGTCAATAACCAACCGGTCCCCGCGAGCTACATTGACCACCAACGCTGGGGGGATGAATCCCAACCGGTGCGTCACGATTACCAGGGGCTTAAGGACCTTGGGTGTCGGGTGATTTCGTCTGATTTCTTGGAACTAAAGCATCACGGAGCCTTTCACAACGGTCAATTAGTTTCTGACGAGCTAATTCGGCTCCTCGGGCAACCGAAATTTAACCACTAGGAGAAAAGCGAATGTCGTATGCAAGTGACGTTAAAAAAGAGTTAACCCGCCTGGAAGTTCATCGCAACAACGCCAAAGCAGAACTAATGGCCCTGATTCGCATGAACGGGACTTTAAAGCTCTCCAATAAGCAGTTATCCCTGGAAGTGCAATCGGAAAACTCGGCGATTGCACAACGGATCTACCGCTTACTGATGCAGTTTTATCACATTCGGGCGAACGTGGTGGTGCGTAAAAAGATGAAGCTCAAAAAGAACAACCTCTACGTCGTCCGGGTTCGCCACCAGGTGGAGGAGTTACTGGACGACCTGGGGATTCTTGATCACTACCAAATCCGGGAACGGGTGCCGGTTGAACTTTTAGAAGATGATTTGCAGGTGCGTTCGTACCTTCGGGGCGCGTTTTTAGCCGGTGGTTCCGTGAATAATCCACAAACATCGCGTTATCACTTAGAAATTTACTCGGTCTATGCCGATCACAGTGAGATGTTGACCGAGATGATGAATCAGTACCACTTGGGGGCCAAGCAAACGAAGCGACGCAGTGGCTACATCGTGTATTTGAAGGAAGCCGAAAAGATTGCCGATTTCCTCCAGCTAATTGGGGCCACGAATGCAATGTTGAAGTTTGAGGACATCCGGATCGTGCGCGACATGCGGAACTCGGTCAATCGGTTGGTTAACTGTGAGAATGCTAATATGAATAAGGTGGCCAACGCTTCGACCCAGCAAATCGAAAACATCCATTTGATTCAGGACCGGGTGGGCTTAGAATCCTTACCGCCCAAACTCCGTGATGTGGCAGAAACCCGCTTAAAACACCAGGAGGTCAGCCTGAAAGAACTGGGGAACCTCGTGGCTAATGGCCCAATTTCCAAATCAGGGATTAACCACCGGTTACATAAGTTGAACGAGGTGGCAGAAAAATTACGTACGGAAGCATAAAAAAACCACGAGCATTTAATGCTCGTGGTTTTTTAGTTCGCGTTATTTTTTGTCATCACTGTTTTTCATGATGCCATCAATCAAACCGTAATCAACGGCTTCAGAAGCGGTCAGGTAATTATCCCGTTCCGTATCGCGATCGATTTTTTCTAGTGGCTGGCCGGAGTGTTCTGCTAAGAGCTTGTTAATCATTTTCCGTGCTCGCAGAATTTCCTTGGCAGCAATTTCAATTTCAGTTTGTTGCCCTTGGGCCCCACCAGATGGTTGGTGAATCATGATTTGGGAGTGGGGGAGGGCAAACCGTTTCCCCTTGGTCCCAGCCGTGGCTAGGACACTAGCCATGGAAGCAGCCATCCCCATGACGATCGTTTGCACGTCAGCTTTGATGAAGTTCATGGTATCGTAGATGGCCATCCCAGCGGTAATCACACCACCGGGTGAGTTGATGTAAAGGTAAATGTCCTTATCGGAATCTTGGGCATCCAAGAAGAGAAGTTGCGCAATCACGGCGTTGGCCATGTTGTCTTCAATTTCTCCGGAAAGCATGATAATGCGATCTTTTAGTAATCGTGAGTAGATGTCATATGCGCGTTCACCTTGAGGTGAGTTTTCAACGACAGTTGGAACTAATGGCATAGTTGAATCCTCTCTTTCTTATTTAAGTTTAATTGGAATTTTTTAATTCGTAAGTTCATCTTACAATGATGGTCAACCAAGGTCAAACAAAGAGCTTGAGAGAAATTAAATTCTAATTGTAGTAATATAATGAATATATGTGTTTATTCTTTGATTTTTTCAGAAAAATCAGCTAATGTATCAATTTTAACTTCCATTCCAGTGTCTTCAGATAAGACATCCTTTAATAAATTCATTTTTTCCTTATATTTAGAATCATCAAGGTCTATATTATTTATAACTATCTGAATATTCTTATTTTTCAATTTATTTTTTACATGTGTTACTTGAAAGGAAAGTTTTTCTAAAGCATTATCTAAAGAACTATCTTTTTTGTAATCAAAAGTAAAAGGGGCAACTACTGAATTTTTTGTTTCTATAGTAAAAACAGGTTTTTTATTGTTTTTAGAAAAAATTTTACAATATACATTAGTTAAATGAGCGTCAGTGTTTTTTATCTGCTTTTTTAATAAAGCATTGACTTTATCAACAGTAATTCTTTGGTTTTTAGGTGAATCATAATATAAATATGTTTTTGTTAAATCGTTGATCTCTTCTTTTAAAGGTTCACTTATCTCAATTTGAAATACTTTACTAAACCAAAATTCATTAACATATGGTTTTGTTTTTTCTTCCAAGTAATTGTCATTTTTAATAAATTCAAAACGATCATCATTATCTAAATTTAAATTATCACTATCAAATTCATAACTTAAAGATTTAAATACTATATCTATATAATCGGGATCATATTCATCATCAAAATAATATATTCTTTGTTTATTATTAGTCTTTTTAAATTTGCTTATAGGGATATCTGGACAATGAAAAACAATGCCAACATTAAGAGATTCATCTCTAATTATATCTGGGGTATATTTTAAAATTGAATAATAAAGTTTATGTTTCATTGTTTTCTCCTCCTTTCCATCCTGGTAATTCATATCTAATTTGATTTAAGATTCCATTATAATTAGCAAATCTAAATTTAACAAATTTTTTGCATTGATCTATTTCATTTTGAGGAATACTCCATTCCGAAGGAATGTTAATAAAAAAATTTTCAAAATCATTATCTTTTAATTTATTGATTTTTTGGCATATTCCATCAAATGGACTATTTCCATGAATATATTGGTTTAAGTAACTAAAATATTTTTGTCCTTCTAATTCTATTAAAAGGGGTGGTGTTATTGAATCCTGAATTAATTCGCTGTTAGTCCATAAACCGTTTCTAATTATATGTGTATGGTCTATCATATATATTTTTTTATTTTTTTTATTGTATATTAAATTACCCGGATTACTATATCTGTCCTCATTTAACATTAACTCGTCAAATAATAAGATACCGGGGATATCATCTTTATTAGAAGAAGAACTAATTAGAAGTGGATTAATATTAGTAATACCCTTAGTATATTCAACCGCAAAGCAGGGACCACTACATATATTCAAATCACTTATTTTTTCATCATTGCAACTCTTAATCGCTTCATTTGAAAGGTTGGCTATATCGAAATTTAATATGGGAAGTCCTAATTTTTTTGCAATTCTACTAGAAATTAACTCATTGAATGCAAATTTATATGTTTCAGTATAGTTATTAAATGTTTTTAAAATATACAATTTTTTGTTGTTTGCTGAAGCTAAGACAGGTTTTGTAACTCCGGCATTCATTAATTTATTAATACTAACTATTTCTATAATATTAATCACTCCCCTTCATATGTACTAATTTCATTAAAAAATATATTAAATTAAGTAGATGAAAGTTAGATTTATTTTAGCATAAACTAATACCTTTTATTTGAAAATTAGATATTATATAAGCTTAGATATGAATAAAAAAGCAGGTGACCGTCGTCACCTGCTTTACAATGCGCCACGAGGGAATCGAACCCCCATCTCAAGAACCGGAATCTTACGTGCTATCCATTACACTAGTGGCGCGTCAGAACACTCTTATTATATTAACGGAAATCACCAAAATAATCAACCCTTAAATTAAAAGTGTTTTAGTTGCATTCAAAAGGCGATTTGCTATACTAAAAATCGTAGTTGGCAAGCGACCGGCTACTAATACACGGGTTATAGCAAGCTATCCTGGTTGGGAAGGGAATCACTGACATTTCCTGACAAAAGTGGTACTATAATTATGTATTAAAATTTAGATATTCCTGAAGGAGGAAGCCGATTATGACTGTAAAAATTGGTATTAATGGTTTCGGACGAATTGGTCGTCTTGCATTTCGTCGGATTCATGAACTTGGTGCAGAAGGGATCGAAGTTGCAGCAATCAATGATTTAACAACCCCTTCAATGTTAGCTTACTTATTGAAGTATGATTCTGTTCACGGTCGTTTCCCTGGTAAAGTGGAATCAACTGAAGACTCAATCATCGTTGATGGTAAGAGCATTCCGGTTTACGCAGAACGTGATGCAAAGAACATTCCTTGGGTTAAGAACGATGGTGTTGACTTCGTACTTGAATGTACTGGATTCTACACTTCCAAAGAAAAATCACAAGCACACTTGGACGCCGGTGCTAAGCGGGTCTTGATTTCAGCTCCTGCTGGTGACATTACTACGGTTGTTCCAGGGGTTAACTTGGACGTCTTGAGCCAAGACGACAAGATCGTTTCTGCTGGTTCATGTACTACTAGTTGTTTAGCACCAATGGCTTACTGGTTGAACAAAGACTTCGGTGTTAAAGTTGGTACCATGACGACTGTCCACGCTTACACTGCTACTCAAGCATTGCAAGATGGTCCACGGAGCGCTAAGTTTGCTAACAACCGTTCTGCTGCCGTTAACACCATTCCTCACAGTTCTGGTGCTGCTAAGGCCATTGGTTTGGTTATCCCAGAATTAGATGGTGCTTTGAAGGGTCACGCACAACGGGTTGCTACGATTGACGGTTCTTTGACTGAATTAGTATCTGTTCTGGACAAGAACGTTACGGTTGACGAAGTTAACGATGCCATGAAGAGCCACGAAAACGAAGCTTACGGTTACAACGATGACTTTATCGTTTCTTCAGACATCATTGATGATGACCACGGTTCCATTTTCGATCCTAACCAAACTGAAATCGTTGAAAACGATGGTTTACAATTAGTTAAGACGGTCGCTTGGTACGATAACGAATGGGGCTTCACTTGTAACATGGTTCGGACTTTACTTAAATTCGCTACAATGTAATTTAACGATAAGTCGCTCAACTTAATGTTGCTGAGAAAAGGCGGAGGAGGGGAAACCTCCCCCGCCTTTTTCTTTAATCTGAAGTAAGAAGGAGGAAATAGCATGAGTAAATTAATCATTGATGATTTAGATTTAAAAGGGAAAAAGGTATTAATGCGGGTCGACTTTAACGTTCCGATTAAGGACGGAGTGGTTGGCGATGACAACCGGATTGTGGCCGCTTTACCATCCATCGAATGGGTGATTGATCATGGTGGCAAAGCCATCTTGTTCTCTCACTTAGGTCGGATTAAATCAGAGGATGACAAGCCGGGTCTGTCACTACGTCCGGTAGCTGAAAAATTATCCCAGTTATTAGGCAAACCAGTAACCTTTGTGCCCGTTAACGAAGGACCACAACTGGAAGAAGCCATTGATAACATGAAAGATGGCCAAGTTTTACTGGCTGAAAACACTCGGTACCAAGATGTAATCGACGGTAAGCAAGTCAACCGGGAATCGAAAAACGATCCTAGTTTAGGTGAATACTGGGCTTCACTTGGCGATGTGTTTGTAAACGATGCCTTTGGGACTGCCCACCGGAGCCACGCTTCAAACGTTGGAATTGCAACGGCCATGGAAAAAGCCGGCAAACCCGTTGCCGCTGGTTTCTTGCTCGAAAAAGAAATTAAGTTCCTCGGGAATGCCGTTGACAATCCAAAACATCCCTTTGTTGCCATTCTTGGGGGAGCCAAAGTTTCTGACAAGATTGGTGTGATTGATCACCTCTTAGATAAAGCCGACAAGATCATTATTGGTGGGGGAATGACCTACACCTTCTACGCTGCTAAGGGAATTGGCGTAGGAAACTCGTTGGTAGAAAAAGACAAGATTGACGTTGCCAAGGAAATCTTGAAAAAGGGTGGCGACAAGATTGTGCTCCCTGTTGACTCCGTTTGTGCGGACAAGTTTTCTAATGACGCTAAAACGGAAGTTGTCGATGGCTCGATTCCGGATGGCATGATGGCCTTAGACATTGGTCCAAAGTCGATTAAACTCTTTGAAGACGTGCTTAAAGGTGCCAAGACGGTCGTTTGGAACGGCCCAATGGGTGTCTTTGAAATGCCGAAGTTTGCCGAAGGGACGTTGGCCATTGGTCGCTTCCTCGGAACTTTGAAGGATGCTACGACCATCGTTGGTGGTGGTGACTCCACGGCCGCTGTAAAGCAGTTAGGGGTTGCTGACAAGCTAACCCACATCTCAACTGGTGGGGGAGCTTCCTTGGAATACCTCGAAGGCAAGACCCTTCCAGGGATTGCTTGTGTTTCGAACAAAGATTAACTTTGCAAAGACTAACTCGAATTTCGAGTTAGTCTTTTTTCTTTGGGGTGATTGCTAGTTATTTCGCCGGTTTTCCGCTAAAATTGAACTAAGGAAACGAGAGGAGAAAGAAAACATGAGAACTCCCTTTATTGGCGGAAATTGGAAAATGAACTTATCGTTACAAGCAGCCACCGAATTTGTGGAAACCATTAACAACCAGATTCCCCCGGCGAGCGAGGTTGAAACGGTATTAGCAGCTTCCCCGTTGTTTTTACAGACGATGCTGGAGCATAACGAAAGTCCCTTACAGGTGGCCGCGGAAAATTGTTACTATGAAGACGAAGGGGCCTTTACGGGTGAAGTTAGTCCGAAGGCGCTTAGTGAGATGGGAATTAAATACGTGATCGTTGGCCATTCCGAACGGCGGAAGTACTTTCATGAAACCAACGATTTAATCAATAAAAAGGTTCAGGCGGTGTTTCGGAACCACATGTATCCGATTATTTGTTGTGACGAAACGATGGGTCGCTACGAAAATGGTGATCACATCTCCTGGATGGTAAATCAGGTGACGGCCGCCATTCAGCAGGTTGCAGCCACTGACATGCGGCATGCGGTGGTCGCCTACGAACCTAGTTGGGCGATTGGCACGGGGCACACCGCTCCCGCCGACGCAGCGGAAGAGGGTTGTTACCTAATTCGGCAAACGATTGCGGACATTTATTCGGATGAAATCGCAAACCAGGTTCGGATTCTTTACGGTGGTAGTGTCAATGCTGAAAACATTCACGAACTGATGAAACAACCGGATATCGATGGGGTGCTCGCGGGCAAAGCAAGCCTCTCACCGCAAGAATTCGTGCAATTAGCCAATTTCAACCACACCAATTAAATTGGTGAAATTGATTGCAAAGTGATTTTTAAAACTGTAAAATTTAGGTGGATAGAGAATAGTTTACTAACTACTAAGGAGATTTATTATGTCAATTATTTCTGATGTATACGCACGCGAAGTCCTTGACTCTCGTGGAAATCCAACGGTGGAAGCCGAGGTTTACACAGAAGACGGTGCCATGGGACGGGGAATCGTTCCTTCTGGAGCCTCAACTGGTGAACACGAAGCCGTTGAATTACGCGATGGCGACAAGAGTCGTTACATGGGTAAAGGGGTAACGAAAGCCGTTGCCAACGTTAACGACAAGATTGCGAAAGAAATCATCGGTTACGATGTGACTGACCAATTAGGCATTGATCAAGCAATGATCAAGTTAGACGGTACTCCTAACAAAGCTAAGTTAGGGGCCAACGCGATCTTGGCAGTTTCAATTGCTGTAGCTCGTGCTGCTGCCGACGAACTGGGAACTCCTTTGTACAACTACTTGGGTGGTTTTGATGCCCACGTTCTCCCAACTCCAATGATGAACGTGATTAACGGTGGAAAACACGCTAACAACAAGGTGGACTTCCAAGAATTCATGATTATGCCAGTTGGGGCCCCAACTTTACGGGAAGCCGTTCGGATGGGTTCAGAAACTTTCCATAACTTGAAGGCCATCCTCAACGAACGTGGTTACTCCACGGCTGTTGGTGATGAAGGTGGATTCGCTCCCGACTTGAAGAACAATGAAGAACCATTTGAAATCTTGGTAGAAGCCATCGAACGAGCTGGCTACAAACCAGGTAAGGATATCTGCATTGCCTTTGACTGTGCTGCTTCTGAATTCTACAACACGGAAACGAAGAAGTACGACTTGGTTGGAGACGGCAAGTCCTACACAGCTGCTGAATTCGTAGCCTTACTTGACTCATTAGTTGACAAGTACCCAATCATTTCGATCGAAGA
Organism: Fructilactobacillus myrtifloralis; assembly: GCF_024029335.1. Classification (NCBI taxonomy): domain Bacteria; kingdom Bacillati; phylum Bacillota; class Bacilli; order Lactobacillales; family Lactobacillaceae; genus Fructilactobacillus; species Fructilactobacillus myrtifloralis. Next base: position 1,350,367 of record NZ_CP097116.1, read on the forward strand.
CCCACTGGACGAAAACGAATGGGAAGACTGGAAGGTTGCCACTGCTGAACTTGGTAAGAAAGTTCAAATCGTTGGTGATGACTTGTTTGTAACGAACACTGAATACCTTGAAAAGGGAATTAAGATGCACGTTGCAAACTCCATCTTGATCAAGTTGAACCAAATTGGAACGCTTACGGAAACGGTGAACGCGGTTAACATGGCTAAAGAAGCTAGTTACACGGCCATCATTTCTCACCGGTCTGGTGAAACGGAAGACACGACCATCTCTGACTTGGTAGTGGCCCTCAACGCCGGCCAAATCAAGACTGGTTCCATGAGTCGTGGTGAACGGATTGCGAAGTACAACCAATTGATGAGAATCGAAGATCAATTAGGTTCCGTTGCCCAATACAAGGGAATCAATTCATTCTACAACCTTGACCACACGGCCCGGGAAAACATCATTAACAAATAATTATCACTAAGAAAAGTCGTTGGTATTCGTGCTAACGGCTTTTTTTCTGGTGAGAATGCTTCTCTGTGGTTAGAATAGTGCTTGCCAATGTGTTATAATGACGTATATGATGATTAGACCGTGAATAGCTGTCTAGGAGGAATTTTTGTGGCTAATTTTTTAATGATTATTCTATGGATTGTGAGCGTGCTCATTATCGGCGCCGTTTTAATGCAACCATCGAAAAATAATGATGCAATGGCCTCATTTACCGGCGGTGCCAGTGATTTGTTCTCAGAATCAAAATCACGTGGATTTGAATCTTTTATCCAAAAGGTAACTGTCGTATTAGGGATTTTATTTTTTGCCATTGCCCTAATTTTAATGTGGATGGCTCAACATTAATTAAAAACTCCTGTGCCTACACAGGGGCTTTTTTTATATTAAACGAACGGGGATTCTCCCGTGGCGTGGGAAATTGAACTAGAAAAAAGAGGAAATTACCGTGCAAGATAATAAACTAAAACAAGAAATTGCGGATGTGCTCCGCAATCATCCGAACGTCAGCTTTGACGTAGAAAAAATTGCGGATGAATTAAAGTACCATGGTTCAGCAGCGTTTAAGCTGATTGTCCAAGAACTAGCAGAATTGGAACGAAATCGGGTCGTGGTGGTTACGAACGACGGGAACTTTAAAATTAACCCGAGTGAACTTACCCACGAGGGGGTTTTTCACTCGAATCCCAAGGGATTTGGGTTCGTGGCGTACGACGAACAACTTTCAGATGCCTTTATCGCACCCGATGACACGATTAATGCGATGAACCTTGACCGGGTCGCAATGCAAATCACCCGTCCAGCCCAGAAAAATTCGGATCGGGGACCCCAAGGGAAAGTGGTAGATATTTTAGAGCACCACTACGACCACGTGGTTGGAGAATTTTTCACGACTGCTGATGACCAGGGGTATTTAGGTCAGGTTAAACTCCGTGACAAGAAGTTAACCGGGATGAAATTTTACGTGACCGATGCGGGACTCCATCCGACTCCTGGAGAAGTGGTGACAGCCGACATCACGGAGTATCCCAATGCTAAGCATCCTGATTACATGGTAGGGGTAGCCAAACAGGTTATCGGAAGTGTGGACGATCCTGGAATTGACATCCTCCAAATTGTGTACGCCAACGACGTCCCATCACAATTCCCAGAGGATGTCTTAGAAGCGGCTGATGCGATTCCAGACCACGTCCTCCCAGAAGAAACGGTGGGACGCGAAGACATTACGGACCAAGACTTGGTGACGATTGATGCCGAAGAATCCAAGGATTTGGATGACGCGGTTACGGCATGGAAGTTACCTAACGGGAATTACCACTTAGGGGTCCACATTGCGGACGTTAGTCACTACGTTAAGCAGGGCAGTCTGTTAGACCAAGAAGCCTACACGCGTGGAACGTCGGTTTATTTGACGGACCGGGTGATTCCGATGCTCCCACGGCGGTTGTCCAACGGGATTTGTTCTTTAAACGAGGGTGAACTGCGACTCTGTATGAGTTGTGACATGGAAATCACGCCCCAAGGTAAGGTGATTAAATCACGGATTCATCCGAGTGTGATGCGGTCGACCGCCCGGATGACTTACAATGCTGTGAACGAAATCTTGGAAAATCACGATCCAGAGACCCGGGCCCACTACGCGGGCTTGGTTCCCATGTTTGAAACCATGAACGAATTGCACCAGATCCTGTATAAAGCCCGGCGCCAGCGGGGAGCCATTGACTTTGCGGATGATGAGGCTAAGATTATTGTCGATGAAGCCGGCCATCCCATTGACATTCAAGTCCGGACGCGAGGGACGGCTGAACGCATGATTGAATCATTTATGTTGGCGGCCAACGAAACGGTGGCAGAAACCTATCACAAGGCGAAGGTGCCGTTCATCTACCGAATCCATGAGAATCCAGATCCGACTCGGATCAAGGACTTCTTTGAGTTCCTGACCGCCTTTGGGATTAACGTCAAAGCCGATCCTGACCATTTGCAACCAAAGACGTTGCAAAATATCCTGTCGAAGGTGGAAGGAACTCCGGAAGAAGCAGTGGTTTCTGTGATGTTGCTACGGAGTATGCAACAGGCGAAGTATAACGAGAAGTGCGTTGGCCACTTTGGATTAGGGGCCGATTACTACACCCACTTCACCTCACCCATCCGGCGGTATCCGGACATGTTCATTCACCGCTTGATTCATTACTATGAAGACAATGGGATCAATAACGTTACGAAGCAAACTTATGCGAACGTGGTTAGTGACGTGGCCATTCACTCATCGGAAACGGAACGCCGGGCGGTTGATACCGAACGGGACGTAGACGCCATGATGAAGGCCGAGTACATGAGTAATAAGATCGGGGAAGAATTCGACGGAGTGGTTAGTTCCGTGCTGAAGTTTGGCGCCTTTATTGAGCTCCCGAATACGGTTGAGGGCTTGGTCCACATTAGTCGAATGACCGATGATTACTATGAGTACGTGGAAAAGTACATGGCCCTCGTGGGGCGCAATACGAAGCGGACCTTTAAGATTGGCCAGGACGTGCGGGTCAAGTGTGTCGGGGTTGACGTCGATCAGAGTACGGTTGATTTTGAAATCGTTAATCCAGAAGCAACCCCAACGAGCGAATTGCTCCCCAAACGGACGCACCGCAAGAACTTTAAAAAGCAGTCGGCCCGGGGATCACATGCGCCGAAGTCTGCTAATAAAGGCGCTAATGCTAAGGATCACAAGCATCAATTTACAATTCAAAAACGGAAATAAACTAAGGATGGAATGAGAATGGCGCATACGAAACAAAAGCCCAATCACGATAACGTGATGGCCACGAATCGGAAGGCTCGTCATGATTATTTTATTGAGCAAACCTATGAAGCGGGGCTCGCCCTGACGGGAACGGAGATTAAATCGGTTCGGGAACGGCGCATTAACCTCAAGGACGGATTTGTTTCGGTTCGCAACGGGGAAGCCCTCCTCATGAACGTGCACATTAATGAGTACACGGAAGGAAACCAGTTTAATCACGATCCGTTGCGGACCCGCAAGTTATTACTGCACAAGCGTGAAATTAAGCAGTTGAGTGCGGCCGTTCAGACCAAAGGGGTGACGATTGTACCGTTAAAGGTTTATTTAAAGCATAACTTTGCCAAGGTCTTAATTGGAGTTGCTAAAGGTAAACACACGTACGATAAACGGGAAACCATTAAACGGCGCGATCAGCAACGGCAAATTGAACGGGTAATGAAACATTATTAAAGGACGGGGAACCGTTCTTTTTTTGTTATAATGGGGGTGAGCGCTGAAGGGAGGCTTGGAAATGAAACGGTTCATTGATAATGATTGGTGGCCCATTTTAAAACCAGAGTTTGAAAAACCGTACTACCAGGAGTTACGGCGCTTTTTAGTGTCTGAATACCAAACGCACACCGTCTATCCGGCGATGCAACGGATCTTTCAGGCATTCGAATGGACGCCGTTTTCGGCCACCAAGGTGGTCATTCTGGGACAAGATCCGTATCATGGCCCGCACCAGGCGATTGGATTGAGTTTTGCGGTGGAACCAAACGTGGCGGTGCCCCCGTCGTTGCGAAACATCTATAAGGAACTTGAGAACGACCTGGGCATTAAACCAGTTCAGCACGGTTATTTAAAACACTGGGCTGACCAGGGCGTGTTACTCTTAAATTCTGTCTTAACGGTCAGAGACGGCCAGGCCTACTCACACCAGGGGCATGGTTGGGAACAACTGACCGATTATGCAATCGCGAAGTTGTCCGAACGACCGGAACCCGTGGTGTTTATCCTATGGGGCCGGTCAGCTCGCAATAAAATTAAGTTGATTGATCAAACGACGAACGTGGTCATTCAATCCGCGCATCCCAGTCCCCTGTCAGCGAATCGGGGGTTCTTTGGCTCCCGGCCGTTTTTGAAGACGAATGCGGCACTCACAGCAATGGGTGAAACGCCCATTGATTGGCAATTACCAGCACAGGTCACGATGGCCAACTAGGAGGTAACCATGGATTTATTTGAAAGTTTAAAGACAAAGGTTAAAGGCCAAGACATCCAACTCGTTTTTCCCGAGGGAAATGACGAACGGATCATCCTGGCAGCACATCAATTACTAGAGGATGAGGTTGCCAAACCCATCTTGCTGGGTCAAGAAGCTGAAATCGCCCAAACGGCGCAAAAGGTCAATGCCAAGCTCGATGGCATCAAAATTTTGGACTACCAAAACATTGATAGTGACCAAACCGAAGCAATGGTGCAAGCCATTGTGGACCGGCGTGGTGGGAAAACTTCCGCAATGGAAGCCTTAGAATGGCTCAAGGATCCTAACTACTTTGGAACCACCATGGTCTACATGGGGCAAGCTGATGGGATGGTTTCTGGAGCAATTCATCCAACGGGGGACACGATTCGTCCGGCCCTACAAATTATTAAAACAAAACCAGACGTTAATTTAATTAGTAGTTCTTTCATTATGCAAAAACACGATGCCCGGTTTATCTTTGCCGATTGTGCGATTAACATTGCGCCAACGGCCGAACAACTTGCCGAAATCGCAACCGAAAGTGCGAAAACCGCTAATTTGTTTGATATTGACCCACGGGTTGCCATGCTGAGCTTCTCCACCAAGGGCTCGGCCAAGGGAGATGCGGTAGAAAAGGTTCAGCAAGCTACCGAATTAGCCCACCAACAAGCTCCGGAGTTACCGTTAGACGGAGAATTACAGTTTGATGCCGCTTTAGTTCCAGCCGTTGCGAAAGCAAAGGCACCGGATTCTGAGGTTGCTGGCTCTGCGACGGTCTTTGTCTTCCCTGATTTACAATCCGGAAACATTGGTTACAAGATTGCTCAACGTCTAGGGGACTTTGAAGCCATTGGACCAATCCTCCAGGGATTGAATAAACCGGTTTCAGACCTCTCGCGGGGTTGCAGCGCCGCTGATGTATATAAAGTGGCCCTGATCACTGCGACGCAGGCGTTATAGAGTAGGCGAGCGGAATGGCAGAAACAATTGAAGTTACGTCCGCAGCGCAAACCGAACAGCTGGGGGCCCAGCTTGCTTCGCACCTGCAAGCTGGAGATGTGTTACTGCTTGATGGCGATCTTGGAGCGGGGAAAACCACCTTTACGAAGGGAATTGCCCGGGGTCTCGGGATTCGGCAAACCGTGAAAAGTCCGAGCTTTCCGATTATTCGGGAGTACCAATCCGGACGCCTGCCCCTGTATCACATGGACGTGTACCGGCTTGAAACCGGGGGTGCCGCTGACTTAGGGCTCGACGAATACTTTGCGGGTTCAGGAGTCAGCGTTGTCGAATGGTCCCAGTTTGCGGCTGATGAATTACCCACGGACTATCTCCGGATTCAGTTTCAGCGCCATGATGATGTCGGTCCAGACGACCGGACGGTGACGTTCATTCCCCAAGGAGACCGGTTTACCACGGGCTTACCCGGTTGGGAGTTAACCCATGACTGAAGATTTCGAGGTTGGATTACGGGCAGCAGTAGCCACGGATGCCGCTGCGTTGTTGCAGTTAGGAGCGCAGTTGCAGGACGAATCAGCGTTTGTGGTGATTGACGCGAACGGCCACCCGCCCACCGTAGCGGAGGAAGCTGAGGCGATTACCCAACTGAACAGTTCGGGTACCAACCTGATTGTTGTGGCGACGGTTGCAGAGAAGCTCGTGGGACTTGTGACAATCACTGAAACCGATCCACAGCGGGGCGAACTCGGGATTGCGGTCCTGTCCGCGTATCAAGGGCTCGGGTTAGGGACCGCTTTAATGGACGTGGCGGTGGAGTGGTTGCAGACGCAAAGTCACCTAAACCACCTGTGGCTGACCGTGAACGTTCACAACCAACGAGCAGTCCGGTTGTACCACCGGCAGGGGTTTCACGTTACCCAAACGGACCACGATCTGCTAACCATGGAACATTAAACCTAACTAAAAACGACCACTCGCTAACTGGATAATCGGTCAGCGAGTGGTCGTTTTTTCGTTGTGCTCGTAATTAGACGTTGGTGATGAAGGGTTGTAGCGCTGGAACGCCAAACTGGCGCGCCTCCGTCAGGAGAATCTGGGCGCAGGCCTGGCTATCCGCTAGGGCGTTGTGATGGTGTTGTAAGTCAATCCCGAGTTGTTCACTAACGGTGTTTAGTTTGTGATTTGGAAATTCCGGGTAGAATTTCCGGGAAGTTTTAACGGTATCTAAAGTTTGGTAGTGCGGGACCGGGAGTTCATAGCGTTCGATGCTCTTTTTTAACACACTATTGTCAAAGCGATTATTGTGGGCAATCACGAGCCGGTGGGGTCGGAAAAAGGGTTTGATGATTTCCCACACCTCAGGGAAGGTGGGTGCCTTTGCCACATCACGCTGGTGAATTCCGTGCACCTGCACGTTGCGCCAGTTAAAGCTCGTTTCCGGATTAATGAGGGAGTAAAATTCGTCCACAACTTGATCATCACGGACCACCGTCAGTGCCACTGAACAGGCACTGGCCCGTTTACTTGTGGCGGTTTCAAAATCAATGGCAACAAAGTTCATGAATGGGCCTCCTCCAATTGCGCTAGTCGTAAGCAGTAATGGTCCTAGTATATCATTTTTTGGATAGTTTTAACCGCAGGGGCGTGGTAAAATGAAGGCAGACGACTGAAAGGAAAACGCGTAATGACAGTTGATTTAACCACTAAATTTACAGATTTTAAAATTTTGAAAAATGAACCTCTCGCCCACTATTCGTGGACGAAAACGGGCGGACCAGCTGATTTTTTGGCTTTTCCAGAAACGAATGCCCAAGTGGAGGCCCTGGTCCAGATTGCCCAGGAGCAAGATTTACCCGTGACGGTCCTTGGCAATGCCAGTAATCTGATTGTCAGAGACGGGGGGATTCGTGGGTTGACCATTATTTTAACGGCCATGAACCAGATTACGGTCGACGGCACGCAAGTTAACGCACAGGCCGGGGCAGCCTACATTGCCACCACGCAGGTCGCCCAACAAGCGGGACTCACCGGCTTGGAGTTTGCCGCTGGGATTCCCGGCAGCATTGGGGGCGGGGTGTTTATGAACGCCGGCGCGTATGGTGGTGAGACCGCCTACGTGTTAGCCGCTGCCACCGTTTTAACTCAGGCCGGAACGATTGAAGTGTGGTCCCACGACCAGTTGGACTTTGGCTACCGGCACAGCGCGATTCAAGATCAGCACGCAATTGTCCTCGCAGCGACCTTTCAGCTCCGGCCTGGGGTCAAAGCATTGATTCAACAGGAAATGGATCATTTAAACTACCTACGTAAATCTAAACAACCCTTGGAATACCCATCGTGTGGCAGTGTCTTTAAGCGACCTCGTGGTCATTTCGCCGGGAAATTGATCCACGAAGCTGGACTCCAAGGTTACCGCGCTGGGGGGGCCGAGGTCTCGAAGAAACACGCCGGCTTTATTGTCAACGTCGACCACGCGACAGCCACTGATTACTTACACGTCATTCACCACGTCCAGGCCACTGTAGCTGCTCAGACTGGAATTAAATTAGAACCAGAGGTCCGAATTATTGGGGCTCAATAACAAAAGCCCGTGGGTGCATTTTGGTGCACCCGCGGGCTTTTTGGTTGGTTAAGATTGTGGATCCTGGATGATGGTGTAAATCCAGTAAATGACGAGTTGAATGATGGTCATGAGAACGACAAAGATAATCATTTCGCGATTCCACATGTTGGCAAACATGTGAAGGTAAAACTTGGGTTTGGTAATCAAATACACGGTGTGGACCCGCAAAAAGCGGCCAATGTAGAGCCCAATTGAACTTAAACAGATCAATCCGGTAGTTACTAGGAAGTTGGTAAAGGCCATTTGGACGTGAATTTTAGCCGTGATGGCCTTAGCAACGTGGATGAGGCCCCAAAACCCAAGAAACGCGCATGTCAGGGCACTAATTAACAGACAGGTGTACAGAAACCAGATGTGTCCATCGAGCTTCAACATGCCGTTGATATCATTCGGATGGAGCCATGACAAATGCAACAAGTCTGTTAAAATGTAAGGGGCATTCGGATAAAACAGTAACCACAGTAACGTGAGCCCCCAGAAAATGAGGACGTTTTGGTGGGGTTTACCAATGTGAAAGCTAATTTCAATCGGTAGGTACCCTAAGAACGTGTTTAATAATAGAAAACCAAAGAGGGAGTCTTTGATGAAGAGTTTGATAAAGACCAGCCACACGACGAAAAACAAGCGGACCTGCCATTTTTTACTGTTTGTCATATAAAATCACCTCAAGTTAGTCTCCTTTCATTAAACCGCAATTTACGAAAAAAAACTAACAAAATGTTTAAGCTCCCTCCTCATCCCCCTATTAAAGACCGGGAGCGGAGTGCTATAATTGTTACAAAGACGCAGGAAGGAACGCGAACGAATGGGAATTAATTGGAGTAATCTACTAACGTTACACAATTTGAGTAACGTCCTAGATATTTTAGTGGTGTGGATTTTAATTTACGAACTGTTTATGCTGTTAAAGGGCACCCGGTCGATTCAATTACTGCGTGGAATTGTGATTCTTGTGATTGCCAAGGTCTTGAGTTGGTACCTCGGTCTGACGATGACATCGTGGATTTTGGATCAAATCATTAACTGGGGAGTCATTGGTTGTATCGTGATTTTTCAACCAGAGATTCGCCGGGGCCTAGAAAAGCTGGGCCAGCGGTCGGTGTTTAAACAGTCCCAACAGGCAAACGCCCGAACGGAAAAGTTAATCCAATCCTTAGATGGGGCAATTCAATACCTGTCAAAGCGGCGGATTGGAGCCTTGATTGCGCTCCAAATGAAAACGGGGTTAGAAGAGTGGATTGAAAAGGGGATTCAACTGGATGCCGATGTATCGAGTGAGCTCCTGATTAACATCTTCATTCCCAACACGCCGCTCCACGATGGGGCGGTAATCATTAAGGATGACCGCATTGCGGCGGCCAATGCCTACCTACCGCCTTCTGATAGTAACCTGATTCCGCGAGAACTGGGGACTAGACACCGGGCGGCAGTGGGGTTGTCTGAAGTCACTGATGCCATTACCATCGTGGTATCCGAAGAAACCGGGGAAGTTTCTCTGACCCAAAACAACGAATTACTCCGTGGGATGAGTCAAGAAGACTATTTAAAGTACTTGCGTAGTCAGCTATTAACACCGAACACGAAGAAAACGTGGCACGGTGAAGTGCATGATTTCTTCAGCAAGGTCATGGGGGGTGGCAAGTAATGCACCGTTTTTTTGATAGCAAGGCGTTTGCACTGCTAATTTCCTTTGTGATTGCTGTGGGCTTGTTCTTCGTGGTTAACCAGGCGAAACTGGGTAATCCCAACGCGCGGGATAATCAGGCCAATCAGCAACTTACCTCCACGACGACGAAACAGATTGAAGTCCCGTTGCAACTGAACGTTAATTCCAGCAAGTACTTTGTGGTCGGCTATCCGGAAAAGGTTAAAGTGCAGTTGAAGGGGCCGGCCGCTTTAGTTACAACGACCGCTAACACCCGTAATTTTAAGGTCATGGCTGATTTGAGCGAGTTAGGACCGGGGAAGCACCAGGTTCGTTTACAACAAACCGGATTGAACTCGGATTTGAAAGCTACCATTAAACCCGCTAAAATTAACGTGAACATCCAGAAACGGGAAACCAAGGTTTTTCCGGTGGAAGTCGAGTACGATAAAAATCAAATTGCCACTGGCTATAAAGTGACCCGGGTCGACCAGGATCTGCAGAAGGTGAGCGTCACCGGTCCCGCTGATGAGATGCAGCGCATTGAGAAGGTGCTCGCAAAGGTCAACCTGACAAAGGAACTCCGGAAATCCACCAAGCAGACGACCGTGATTGATGCGGTGGACGCGCAGGGGAAAACCGTGAACGTGATCATCTCACCCTCGACCACTGAAGTGAAATTAGTGGTGGAAAAAAACAATGAACTAGAGAATAAAGCTGAATAATTAAAGGAGAAACGATGAAGTATTTTGGAACGGATGGAATTAGAGGAATTGCCAATCAGGAATTAACCCCCGAATTAGCCTTTCGCGCGGGCCGCGCGGGGGGTTATGCCCTCACCAAGCGGAGTGGAGAACAGCACCAACCGCGGGTCTTAGTCTCACGAGATACCCGGATTTCCGGACAAATGCTGGAATCGGCGTTGGTCGCCGGGTTACTCTCAGTTGGAATTGAAGTTCTACGGTTAGGAGTAGTGACTACCCCGGGAGTGGCCTATTTAGTGCGAGACCAAGGGGCTGATGCTGGGGTCATGATTACGGCCTCCCATAACCCAGCTGAATACAACGGGATTAAATTCTTTGGCGGCGATGGTTACAAGCTCTCGGATGACATCGAAGCAGACATTGAAGCCATGCTCGAAAATCCGGTTGATGACCTTCCCCGGCCAGCAGCAGCGGGGTTAGGAACCGCCGATAACTATACGGAGGCTGGGCAAAAATACCTCCACTTTTTAGCCCAAACGATTCCAGAGAATCTAACGGGAATGAAGGTGGTGGTGGATGCTGCCAATGGAGCCACCAGTTCCTTAGTGCCCCGGTTGTATGCGGACCTAGGGTTAGACTTCACCACGATGGCCACCACGCCCAACGGGATTAACATTAATGATCAAGTGGGCTCGACCCATCCAGAACAACTGCAACGGTTAGTGGTTGACGAGGGTGCCCAACTGGGAATTGCCTTTGATGGTGACGGTGACCGGTGTATTGCGGTCGACGAACAGGGGAACCTCGTGGACGGTGATAAAATCATGTACATTTGTGGTAAGTACATGGATGATCACGGCCGGTTGAAGCAGGATACGATTGTGACGACCGTAATGAGCAACCTGGGGATGTACAAGGCCATGGAAGCGCACGGGATGCACAGCGTTAAGACCAAGGTTGGAGATCGGTACGTCGTTGAAGAGATGAACCGGAACGGTTATAACCTTGGGGGGGAACAATCCGGTCACATCGTCTTTTTAGACTTTAATACGACGGGGGACGGAATGTTAACCAGCTTGCAGTTGATGGCAATCATGCAAGCTACCCAAAAACCGCTATCTGAGTTAGCAGCGGAGGTGCAAAAATATCCCCAAAGCCTCGTGAATGTCCACGTTGCTGATAAGGAGCATGCGATGGATGCTCCGGCTGTTCAAGCAGAGATCGAAAAGGTTGAAGCAGAAATGAACGGTAATGGTCGGATTTTAGTTCGCCCCAGTGGGACGGAACCATTGCTCCGGGTAATGGTCGAAGCACCAACTGAAGCAGAAAGTCAAGCCTACGCAGAACGGATTGCGAAGGTTGTTGAACAAGCTAATCAAGCCTAAAAAAAGAGTGGTCCAGACGGGCCACTCTTTTTTTAGATTCGGACGTAGACCAATTCCAGTTATTAATTGACAATGGTTAATTAAAAAGCTAAAATATAGCCTGTAACTTAAATTAAACTAAAAATGAAACATCTATACCAATTTGAAATGAGGAAATGATTATGTGTGGAGTGGTTGGAGTAACCGGAAATCCAAATGCAACCGAAATCTTAGTAAGTGGACTGGAAAAATTACAGTACCGGGGCTATGATTCGGCTGGAATTTTTGTGGATCAGCCGGATGGAACAAACTACCTAGTGAAGACAACCGGGAGTATTGCTGATTTACGGAAGAAAATTGGACCCGAAGTTCAGGGGACGGCCGGCATCGGTCATACCCGCTGGGCAACGCACGGGGGCGTGACGATTGAGAATGCGCACCCGCAGTTTTCAAGTGACGAACGTTTTTACCTGGTCCACAATGGAGTGATTGAAAACTTTCAGGAATTGAAGGATGAATACCTTCAAGGAGTTCACTTCCACAGCCAAACTGATACCGAAGTGGTGGTCCAGTTAATTGATAAGTTTGTTAAAGATGGGATGAGTACTAAAGACGCCTTCAATAAAACGTTGGGACTGTTAGAAAACTCATCGTACGCGTTCATGTTAATGGATCGTGAAGACCCAGAAACGATTTACGTGGCTAAAAACAAGAGTCCGATGTTGATTGGACTCGGCGATGGCTGCAACGTGGTGTGCTCAGACTCGATTGCGATGCTGGACGTTACGCACACGTTCTTGGAAATTCAAGACGGGGATGTTTGTGTGGTTCGACCAAACGAGGTAATCGTTAATGACCCAACCGGGGCAGAAGTAGAACGTGAAACCTTTGAAGTAAGCGTTGATCCAACTGCTTCTGACAAGGGAACTTACCCATACTACATGTTAAAAGAAATTGATGAACAACCAAACGTAATGCGGAAGTTGTCAGCGAAGTACCTTGATCAAGTTGGTCAACCCGTAATTACGCCGGCACTGGTAGAAAAACTACGTGATTCCGACCGGATTTACATCGTGGGGGCTGGAACGAGTTATCACGCTGGATTAGTTGGCAAAGCGCAGTTAGAAAAACTAACGGGCATTCCAACGGAAGTTCACGTGGCATCTGAATTTGCCTACGAAACCCCCTTGTTGTCCGAAAAACCCTTCTTCATTTTCTTATCGCAAAGTGGAGAAACGGCTGACAGTCGCCAGGTCCTTGTGAACGTGAACCGGCAAAACCTGCCGAGTTTGACGATTACCAACGTGGCAAATTCCACTCTGTCTCGAGAATCCGACTTTACCTTGTTGTTAGAGGCCGGTCCAGAAATCTCAGTGGCCTCCACCAAGGCCTACACTGCCCAAATTGCCCTAGAAGCCATTTTGGCCAAGGCAGTTGGGGAAGCCAAAGGAGTTGCGGCGGCTCAAACCTTTGATCTTAAGGGACAACTTGCCGTAGTGGCCCAGGGAATGCAAAGTATCGTGGACGAAAAGAACGAAATTGATCAAATTGCTCAGGATTACTTTGTGCAAGCGAACCAGGCGTTTTACATTGGTCGTGGGATTGACTACACGGTCTCACTAGAAGCCGCCTTGAAGTTGAAAGAAATTTCGTACGTACACGCCGAAGGGTTCGCATCAGGGGAACTGAAGCACGGGACGATTGCTTTGATTGAACCGGGAACTCCTGTGATTGGGATTATTACCCAAGCCGGAACGGCCGGGTTGACCCGGAGTAACCTCGAAGAAACGGCCGCACGGGGCGCTAAGACCCTCTCAATTGTGCGTCAGGGTCTTGCTCGTCCGGACGATACGTTCGTTATTCCAGACGTGGACGAACTGTTGGCGCCGTTATTGAGTGTCATTCCCGCCCAACTCTTGGCTTACTACACGAGTTTGAATAAGGGCTTGAACGTTGATTTACCCCGGAACCTGGCTAAGAGTGTTACAGTAGAATAATAAATGAGATGATTAAAAAAGAATTGTGCAGACAATTCTTTTTTTCTCGGGTTAAAGAAGGTGAAACCATGAAGTATACGAAACGAACGAAACAAACGAAACACGATCGCAAGGAAACGACGTGGCAAAAGTTTAAGGAGCAGCAAAATAAGTTGAGTGCGGATCGGCGCGGTGTCCGGACGGTCCACAAACGCCATTGGTAACCAGAGGAGCAAACGATGACACAACAAAGCCATGAAACGTTAGATTTAATTGAAGAGATTACCCGGCTTGACGGCAGTAAGTACTTAGAGATTAGTAACATGGTGCAAAATGGCCGTGCGGAACTAGCGGTCGAACGCCACCTGTTACAACGGGTTCGGATTCTCCAACTCAACATTCCCCACTCCGTGCACGTCATTAACTATGAAAATTACATTAACCAGCACTTTACGATGCCAGCCGAAGATTTTCAGGAATTTGAGGAATGGCAGCGGACTCCCGAAATGGAGCGAGAAGTAGAGTTAATCTTAAAGGAAAATCACATCGGGTAGATTGGCGTTCCTACCTTTACCACCATTTTAGATTGTGCGATAATAAACGAAAAGCAAATGGAGGCAGGGACATGATCGAAAAATTTCTGATTGGAACGTATACCAAGAATCAAAGTCAGGGAATTTATCAAATTGAATTGGATACGGAAAAACCAGCGTTACAAAACTTACAGTTGGTTGCCAAAGCCGGCTCGCCAACCTACGTGGCTGAATCAAAAGCCCACCGGATTTATGCGGTGGAACGGGTCATGGAAGATGACGAACTTCACGGTGGCGTCCTTGATTTAGACGGGACGACCTTACCGGCCAAGGAAATTGAAAAGATCGTGGAAGCGGGGAGTAGTCCCGCCTACATCACGGTTGATGAAAAACGGCAAAATGTCTACACCGCTAATTACCACACCGGGGACGTAACGATTTTCACCATTACGCCACAGGGGTTACTGTCCGCGACGGACCGGGTGCATGACCACGGTCAAGTTGGCCCCAAACCCGAACAAGCCGACGGGGCTCACCCCCACTACGTGGACATCTCGTTTGATGGGCGGTTAGTGGTTTGTGATTTAGGGCTGGATCAAATCTTCTTGTATGACTTAACGCCCGAAGGAAAATTGCAACTCGTTAGTGGCTTAACCTTAGCTCCTGGCTTTGGTCCCCGGCACATCACCTACATTGAGGAGATGGGGAAGGCCTATCTCGTCGGCGAATTAAGTAGTGAAGTGGCCGTCTTGAACTACAACGAAGAAACGGCTCAGTTTGAAATTGAACAAATCGTGTCAACGATTCCAGCCGATTGGACCGCCCACAACGGAGCTGCTGCCATTCACCTGTCTAGTGACCACCGGTTTGTGTACGTTTCCAACCGGGGGAATGACAGCATTGTGGTCTTTGCAATTCAACCAGATGGAAAATTACAGCAAGTCCAACGGGTTTCTACAGAAGGAGAATTCCCACGGGACTTCAACTTTAACCAAACCGAAGAGTTCTTGATTGTGGCTAACCAAAACAGTGACAATGCGTCCTTGTTCCATCGGGATGCAGAGACTGGTAAGTTAACCTTAGTCCAAAAGGACTTTACGGTTCCAGAAGGAACTTGTGTGGCGCCCCGAAAACCACAATAAATCGGAATCGCACAGTGCTGGTTTCAGCAATTGCGCCAATCGGATACTTAATGTATATTAAAAGCAACAAATGTCTGAGGTAGGCCAACTACAAAGGATGTTACCTAGCGAATCGAGGATGGTGGAAGCTCGACGTAACTCCCTGTGGGGAACACCTACGCGCGGAAGGAAGTAAGCTCTAACCGCACCAGACCCGGCCTTCGCCCGTTATTGCGAAGTGAGTTGGTTTTTTCAAGGAATTGAGAAAACAATTTGGGTGGTACCGCGAAGACCTCGTCCCTAGTGATGAGGTCTTTTTGTTTGGAATTAGAATGGCGTACCAGACGCCTAGTAATGGAGGAATTACGATGGATGTTTTAGTTAAAGACTTATATGCCAGTCCCAGTGAACACACCGACCAGTCATTAACCATTTCCGGCTGGATTCGGACGATTCGGGATTCAAAAAAAATTGCGTTTATTGAGGTGAACGATGGTTCGTACATTAAGAACCTGCAGGTAATTGCCAAGCGAGATCAGTTAGCGAATTTTGAAGACGTGGTCAAGTTACCAATTAGTTCCACGGTGAAAGTTACCGGGAAACTAGTGGAAACTCCAGATGCCCAACAACCGTTTGAACTTCACGCCGATAGTGTTGCCATCGAAGGCGTGGCCGCACCCGATTATCCGCTGCAGAAGAAGAAACACTCACTCGAGTACTTGCGGACGATTGCGCACTTACGGCCTCGGACTAACACCTTCTACGCGGTGTTTCAGATTCGGTCGCTAGCTGCCTTTGCCATTCATGAATACCTGCAACATCACGACTTTGTGTACGTGAACACGCCCATCATCACCAGTAGTGATACTGAAGGGGCAGGGGAGATGTTTCGAGTGACAACGCTTAATCCTGACCACCCGGCCCAGACTGAGGACGGTCACACGGACTTTAGCCAAGATTTCTTTGGGCAGGAAACGAACTTGACGGTTAGTGGTCAACTCCAAGTGGAGCCCTTTGCCCTGGCCTTTCGAAACGTTTACACGTTTGGCCCGACCTTCCGGGCGGAAGATTCCCACACCAAGCGGCACGCAGCAGAATTTTGGATGATTGAACCCGAAATGGCCTTTGCGGGGCTACCGGAAACGGTTACGGAAATTGAAGGGTTACTCCAGTTTGTAGTGCAGTACCTGTTAGACCATGCCCAAGCCGACTTACAATTTTTAAACGACCATGTTGATCACCAGCTCTTGGAACGTCTGCAACAAACGGTTGCGGAACCGTTTGCCCGGATTACCTATTCTAAGGCAATTGAATTGCTGCAGGAAGCAGACGTTGACTTTCAATACCCAGTGGAATGGGGTGTTGATTTAAAGGCCGAACACGAACAGTACTTGGCCGAGCAAGTCTTTCACCGGCCGGTCTTTGTAACCGATTATCCCCGCGCAATCAAAGCCTTTTACATGCGGGACAATCCAGATGAAAAGACGGTTGCGGCCGTTGATTTACTGGTACCTCGGATTGGTGAACTGGTCGGAGGGAGTCAGCGAGAAGAACGCGAGGCCGTTTTAAGAGCTAAAATGCAGGAATTTAAGTTACCGGAAGCAGAATACGATTGGTATTTGGAACTACGTAAGTATGGTGGGACCAAGCATTCCGGGTTTGGAATTGGGTTTGAACGCCTGTTAATGTACGTTACGGGGATGGATAACATCCGCGACGTAATTCCTTATCCACGGGTTCAAGGAAACATTAATTTCTAAAGGAAAGAACGTCAATGCGTTCTTTTTTTATGCCACGCGGTGGTTTATAATGATTATTAGCAAACCATTAATTTTGAAAGGGTGTTCACAGTGAAAGCAGCAACGCAAATGAAACCACTAACGCGCTGGCTCTTTATTGCCACGATGTTAGTTGGAACCTTCACCATGTCGATCAGCCAGTCCTCGTTATCGACGGCCTATCCGACCCTGATGAAGTATTTCTTGATCTCAGCCGATACGGTGCAGTGGCTTACCACGGGATTCATGATCGTAATGTGCATTACCATGCCGATTAGCCCGTGGTTGTTAAACAACATTAGTTTCAAGCAACTGTTTATGGGAGCCTTACTCCTGTTTGATTTAGGGACCCTCATTATTTTCTGGGGGCCGAACTTTTACATGGTAATGCTCGGCCGGATTATGGAAGCCGCTGCCGTGGGAGTCCTGTTTCCTTCGTATCAGACCGTGTTACTAGAGATCACCCCGGAACAAAAGCGGGGGACCATCATGGGGGTGGCCGGACTGGTAATGGGTTCGGCGTTAGCCTGTGGGCCGATTATCTCTGGAATCGTGCTCCGTTACACGAGCTGGCGGGGGTTATTCATTTTCTTCATGGTGGTAATTACGCTCGTCCTGCTGATCTCGTTGTTTGTCATGCGGGACGTGATGCCCCGGGTTCCATCGAAACTGGATTGGGTTTCCGTCTTTTACTCGCTCGGGTTAATCGGGCTCTTGTACGTGATTACCAAAGCTGGACAACCCGGAGCGGAATGGCCGGTCTTATTAGTAATTTTGGCGCTTTCGATCCTGCTATTAGTTTTCTTTGTTCGGCGCCAGTTAACCGTTGCAAATCCGATGTTGGATTTATGGGTCATGAAGAGTTTTAACTACGATTTATCCGTGCTTTTGACCGGCTTTTCGTATATTTCGCTAATCGTTGTTACCATCATTTTTCCGCTGTACTACCAACAAGTCTTAGGGGCCAGTCCCTTTGTTTCGGGGATGGCCTTAGTGCCTGGGGCCGCCTTGTTAAGTTTACTGAACCCCTTGACGGGAACGTTAGCGGATAAGATTGGTTTTAAGCCAACCATGTTGGTCGGAATGACCATGATCGTTGTGGGCTGGGGAATCCTCGCCATGGTGCCAATCTTTAACATCTGGGGAATGATTGGCATCGCCATGTTAATCGAAGGTGGGAATGCCTTTGTAATGATGCCGGCTGTTACCCTAGGTGCGAACTCGCTGCCAAACCAGTTAGTGTCCCACGGGACAGCTGTTATCACAACGGTGCGCCAGGTGCTTGGGTCAACCGGAGTAGCGGTAGCCACGTTGATCTTGGTAAACCTCACGGGTCACGCGATTGAACACGGAGCGGGCTTGCACGCTGCTAACCAGCTAGGGTTCCACGCCGTTTACTGGACCTTCTTTGGGGTGGCCATCGTGGGGTTTGTGATTGCGACTCTGATTCGGTCCACGCAACCAAACGATGCTAACTAACCGAGCAGATGTGCTAAAATTAACTTAATTAAGTTACAGTCATTGGTAACAATGACTGTTTTTGTATGAAAGGACAACCAAATGGCACAACCAAAGCGGTCCCGTCGCTGGGTCAAATGGGCGGAACGAATTTTAATTGTTTTATTACTGTTAGTCGGCCTGGCCTTGATTTTTAACTCCCAACTGGAAAGTTATTGGATTCGGTGGCAAAGTCAGCAAAAGGTGACTAAGATTTCCCCGCAAGAAGTGCGTAAGGGCGAGCAACAGAAGGGAAATTACGACTATAAAAACGTGCAGGCGGTCTCTGAAAATGCCATTTTAGAGAGTGAAAAGGCCCGCAAAACCAATGCGATTGGTTCGATTCAAATTCCGTCCGTCAAGATTAACCTACCGATTTTTAAGGGGCTAAATTCTGAAAACCTTACGATTGGGGCGGGGACGATGAAGCCGAACCAGAAATTGGGAACGGGTAATTATGCCCTTGCTGGCCACCACATGCAGGATCCCAACGTACTGTTTTCACCGTTATCAAAGGCCAAACGGGGGCAGGTAGTTAAAATTACGGACGGGAAGCACACGTATCGGTATCGGATTATCAAAACGAAGGTCGTTCCAGAAACGGACGTTTCAGTACTAAACGACGTTCCGAACCAGAAGTTACTGACCTTGGTTACCTGTGCCTCTGGGAATCCGGGCGAAACGGACCGCTTGATTGTCACCGGTCGTCTAATTGAATAAGTAAAAAACCATCTTGGACCTCATAATCCAAGATGGTTTTTTAGGTTAGATGTGGTAAGATACGAGCAAATAGGAGGGATCTACCATGGAAAAATTAGCGCAGTTACAAGCCCAGTTGCAACAACAAAACGTGGAGGTGGCCTATCTTAGCGATCCCGAAACGATTCAATACCTCACCGGTTTTGGAAGTGATCCGGTCGAACGAGTGTTGGCCCTCGTGGTCTTTCCCGATCAGGAACCGTTTATATTTGCCCCCGCGCTTGAAGTCGAAGACATTCAAACTTCGGGCTGGCAATTTCCCGTTTATGGGTATTTGGACCACGAAGCTCCGTTTGAGTTGCTGGCTGGTCACATCCGAGCTCGGATTGCGAATCCGAACCGGTGGGGGATCCAGCAACAACAGCTGACGGTTGCGCGGCTCCGGGCCTTACAGGACCAGTTTCCTCAGGCTGACTTTAGTGTCGATCTAACCCCCACGATTGAACGGATGCGCTTAATTAAGACGCCTGACGAAATTGATCAGTTACGAGCAGCGGGACGCGAGGCCGACTTTGCCTTCGAGGTGGCGTTTAAAACAATTGCCCCCGGGAAAACGGAAGCTGCCGTTGCCGCGGAAATTGAATATCAGTTAAAGCAACGGGGTGTGATGGAAATGAGCTTTGCGACGCTGGTTCAAGCCGGTAAGCATGCCTCCCAACCCCATGGTGATACCGGCATGACTAAGATTCAAGAGCATGAATTGGTGTTACTGGACCTTGGAACGGTACACAATGGCTACATTAGTGATGCTAGTCGAACGGTGGCGGTTGGGACCCTAGATGACCAACTGCGCACGATTTATCAGGTTTGTCTAGACGCCCAATTAGCAGCGCAAGCTGCCGTGCGTCCCGGAATTACCGCGGCCGAACTCGACCAGGTGGCCCGGGATGTGATTGACCAAGCGGGATACGGTCAGTACTTCATTCACCGCTTAGGGCATGGGATTGGGATGAGTGAACACGAGTTTCCCTCCATCATGGAAGGCAACGATTTGCAGCTGGCTGAAAACATGTGCTTTTCCCTGGAACCGGGCATTTATATCCCGGGGGTCGCTGGCGTCCGGATTGAAGATTGTGTCCGGGTGACGGTCACTGGTTGTGAACCATTTACACATACTACTAAAACCCTTCAAGATGTGTTGCGGTAGGTGAAAACGCCCTCAGTGCCCGATTGAGGTGGGAAAGTTACTTAAATTAATTAAGTTTTTCCAAAAAGTAAAGCGTTTTCATTGTACCTTTTTTCACAACATGGTATATTGGTAGCTAAACAATGTTAAAAAATTAAGTTGAAAGAGGGATTATCCATGAAAGTAGTTGTAGTTGGTTGTACTCACGCAGGAACATTCGCCATTAAGCAAACGTTAGCAACCCATCCCAACGCCGAAGTAACGGTCTTTGAAAAGAACGATAACATTTCGTTCCTTTCTTGTGGAATTGCGTTATATCTCGGAAAAGAAATCAAGAATAATGATCCAAAGGGGCTCTTTTACTCCAGCCCAGAAGAATTAGAAAACCTGGGGGCCGACGTGCAAATGAAGCATGAGGTCACGGAGATTGATCCTGACCAAAAAGTGGTTACGGTCAAGGACCTCGTAACGGGTGAGGTCAGCGAAACTGCTTATGACAAACTAATTATGACCACGGGGTCCCTGCCAGTGGTTCCACCTATTGATGGGATCCAAAGCGACAAGGTCTACTTATGTAAGAACTGGAACGACGCCAAGAAGCTCTTTGATGAAGCACCCAAAGCTAAATCCATTACCATCATCGGGTCTGGGTACATTGGGGCTGAACTAGCAGAGGCTTATTCTAAACAAGGTTACCAGGTTAACCTGATTGATGGGGCAACCCGGGTGCTTTACAAGTATTTTGACGCTAAGTTTACTGATATCCTGGCTGCCGATTACGAAAAGCACGGGGTAAACCTCGTGCTTGGTTCGAAGGTGACCTCGTTCGTTGAAGAACAAGACGGGATTACGGTAACAACGGCGAAGGGTGAACGGGTTCACTCTGACATTGCCATCCTTTGCATTGGCTTCCGACCGAATACGGGGCTCTTAAAGGGCAAAGTTGAAATGATGGACAACGGAGCGATTATCACGGATGAATACATGCATGCTTCGAATCGCGACATTTTTGCCGCCGGAGACAGTGCAGCGGTTCACTACAATCCCACCGGCCAAAATGCTTACATCCCGTTAGCAACGAATGCGGTGCGGCAGGGACTGCTAGTGGGTGAAAACCTCACGGAAGATAAGGTCAAGTACATGGGGACGCAATCATCCTCAGGATTGAAGCTCTATGACCGGACTTACGTTTCGACAGGACTCACGATGGCAGCGGCTAAAGCCCAGGGGATTAAAGCTCGTCAGGTCTTGGTCGAAGATAACTATCGGCCTGAATTTATGTTAACCACCGAATCAGTCTTGATGTCTTTAGTATACGATCCCGACTCTCGGCGGATTCTCGGAGGTTCGTTAACAAGTATGTACGATGTTTCGCAATCAGCAAACGTACTATCAGTTGCGATTCAAAACCGGAACACGATTGACGATTTAGCAATGGTTGATATGTTGTTCCAACCACAGTTTGACCGGCCGTTTAACTACTTGAACATTTTAGGTCAAGCAGCGCAAGCTCAAGCAGACGACGAATAAATGGAATTGAACTAAAAAAAGTCAGCACCAGGAGTTTCCTGGTGCTGACTTTTACATAGGAGTCAAGCATAATCGGTGGAATGGTGACTTAATTGAGCCCAATTTACAGAAGTGCTAAAATAATAAACAAACAACCAGTGTAAAATTATCTGATTAAGCGCCCATAAAGCGGGCATAACCAGCTGGCTAGAAGTTCAACATCGAGCCGACAATGAGGGCGACAAAACAGAGCGCAAAGGCTCCAATCAGGACCTTAAGCAGAATTTTTTTCAAACTCGGTTTCTGCGGTTCGGGCTGATTTTCCTCGAGGTGCTTAAATCTTTTTTTCAAATCTTGGTTAAGTAACTTTTCATTGTTTTTCATAATAGCTAAATTATATAATTATTAAAAACGATACGCAATTAATTTAAATGAATTCATGAAAGAGGCTCGGGCACAATGGCAGTATTGCAAAAACGGCATTATCAAAAAACGGTGCGGCAAGTCCTCATGCTGGCAGAGTCCTATCAACAAATGTCAGATGAAGAGCTGCAGCAGCAAACCCAAATTTTGAAAGACCAGGTTAACGGTGATCAGAAACGGTTAAAAGCGGTGTTGCCTGCTGCGTATGCCGTTGTTTGTGAAGCGGCAGAGCGGGTCCTCGGTTTGCGCCCCTATCCGGTGCAGGTCTTAGGAGCCGTTGCCATGGAAGATGGTAACATTGCCGAAATGAAAACGGGGGAAGGAAAGACGCTCACGGCCACGATGCCCATGTACCTTCATGGACTAATGGGAAGTGGGAACTTCTTAATTACGGCCAATGAATATCTCGCTGCTCGAGATGCTCATGACATGGGTAAGCTCTACCGGTGGCTCGGCTTAACGGTAGCGAGTGCTGTTCCCGAACTAGGTCAAAAGCCCGAAGATCGGGATCTGGACACCATTTATCAAGCAGACATTGTCTATACCACGAATAGTACCCTCGGTTTTGACTACTTGTTTGATAATCTTGCCAAATCACCACAAGAACAACATTTGCGTTCCCTGAACTTTGCCTTGATTGATGAAGCCGATGCGGTCTTATTGGATACAGCCCAAACGCCGTTGGTAATCTCTGGGGTTCCCCGGGTGCAGTCGAATTACTACCAAAGTGCTGACCAGGTCGTTAAGTTATTACAGGAACAGGACGACTATGAAATTAGTGATGATCTGAAAAACGCATGGTTTACCCCCCAGGGAATCGTTAAAATGGAACAATACCTGGATGTTGATAACCTCCTAACGCAGGAGTGGACGGATCTATACCGGCACCTGGTGTTAGCGTTACGTGCTAACTACATTCAAAAACGGGAACGGAATTACGTGGTTAAAGACAACGAAGTGGTGTTAATTGATGCTGAAAATGGGCGGGAACTCCCCGGCATGAAGATGCAAGCTGGGATGCACCAAGCGTTAGAAGCGAAGGAACAGGTGGAAATTACTCCCGAGCAACGGACGATGGCCACCATTACCTATCAAGACCTCTTCCGGATGTTTAAGCAGCTAGCGGGAATGACCGGGACCGCGGCCACCGATAAAAAGGAATTTTTAGAGGTCTATAACCTGTCCGTTTTCAAAGTTCCGACGAACCGTCCGAACATTCGCAAGGACTTTCCCGATCACCTGTTTATCAGTAACCGGGCGAAGTTGTTAGCGACGGTTGACGTGGTGAAAGCGGCCTATCAAAAGGGGCAACCGGTACTAGTTGAAACGGGTTCCTTAGAGCTCTCAGAGCTGTATTCAAACTTATTGTTAAAGGAACGGATTCCCCATAGTTTGTTGAACGCGCGCAGTGAAGTAAAGGAAGCCGAGATTATTCGCCATGCTGGTGAAAAGGGCGCCATTACCGTTGCCACCTCCATGGCCGGTCGAGGAACGGACATCAACATCAGTAAGGAAGTTGAGGAGTTAGGTGGACTCTTGGTGCTTGGAACTGAACGGATGCAAAACCGGCGGATTGATAACCAACTCCGGGGGCGCGCTGGACGGCAAGGAGCTCCGGGAGAGAGTGTCTTCTACGTTTCCCTTGAGGATAAGGTCGTAACGGAAAACGCCCCGAAGTCAATTCGACGCTTTGCTCATCGCCATGCACATGATCAGCAACAGACTCTGAGTAACCATGGCCGGTTCCGGAATGCCATTAACCGGTCGCAACAAATTTTAACCAACCAAGAACGCAATGCTCGGTTTGAAACCCTTCAGTACGGGGAAGTGTCCCGGATTCAACGGGAAAGTATTTACCAGACCCGGAACTGGATCATGCAGGCGACCCAATTGGATCCCTTGGTGACCATGTGCTTTGAAGCCGTGGCCCAGGGCTTTGGCAGTAAACGGGCTGATTGGGTCGATGACTCCCAGACGTTACTCGAGTTTATCTATCAAAATGTTGATCCGGATTATCAATCGTCCCGTGATCTGTCGGGTCTTTCGAATGAGGAACAGGTCAAAGTGTTACTGCAGGTGATGCAGGACCGGCTCCAGGTCATGCACCAGCAGTTACCGCATCAAGATCAATGGATTTACTTTGAACGGCTCGCCGTTTTGCGGGCCGTTGATCAGGGTTGGGTCGAACAAGTTGACCAGTTGGACATGTTAATGCAGGTTACCAAAAGCCGGTCCATCGCGCAGGTTAACCCCATTTTTGAATACCAAAAAGAGGCCCAAAAAGCTTATCAAACGATGCGTGAGCACATTAAGTTGCAAGTTGTCAGAAATTTAACTAATTCAGATGTGATTCCCCAGCCAGACGGAACCGTAGACGTTGAATTTCCTTAAACCACAGAAAGCGATTACTACCAATGAAATTTTTACGCAAACATCTTTTGACTAGCCGCATTATTTGTACCTTGTCTATTTTGGTTATTTCAATTATTGGACAAGATATTATTGTTCCCGGAATTGACCCGGCGGTAGCCGAGGCTTCCTTGTCCAAGCAGACCTTCTTACAAATGCTGGGGGTAACCATCGGTGGAGAACTTAAAATCCCCACGTTACTCTCGCTCGGATTAGGTCCCTACATGATGGGCTTGATTATTTGGCAGGCGGTGTCCGCCCTTGATTTTGACTGGGTAAACCGCCTCACGGTGAGTCAAACCGGGTACATTCAAAAAACCATCACGTTAATTTTGGCCATTTTGCAGGCCATTCAGTTAATGATTTTTATCAAACCGGCTTTAGTGCCGCTCGTAATCATGAATCACACCTTATCCATGGACGTTTCGCAACTGGGAATTGTATTAATTTTAGTGGCTGGGGCAATGTTAACGGTTTTTCTGGGGAATATTAATACCGAAAAAGGGTTCGGTGGGATTTCTGTTCTGATTCTCCCTGGAGTTTTAATTGGGTTACCACGAGCGTTACAAGCTGGTTGGCAAGATTTGAACTATCCTTTAACCATCCCGCACCTGATTACAGCTGGGGTGGTAACTGTCATCGTAATTATCATTCTTGTGATGCTTTTGCAAATCGAACTCCGAATCCCACTGCAACGACCGCTCATTGAAGGAACGGGAAGTAAATCGTACTTACCCTTTAAACTCTTAGTTGCCGGCGCGATGCCCTTTATGTTTTCCTCGACGTTGTTTTTGATTCCAAACGAGTTGATCGAATCTAACGGCATGTTGCGTTCAAGTGGTTTTTCTGATTTTGTCCACACGATTACCGATCAACAGACGGTGTGGGGGATCATTAACTACGGGGTCATTATCATGCTGTTAACGTATATCTTTGGTTTCATTACGGTTCAACCCTTGCGACTTTCAAAACAGATGAAAGAGAACGGCGAATACATTTTAAACGTTTTCCCTGGTACGGCTACCACGGAATACCTCGTGAAGTGGTTTTTAATCATGGCAACGTGGGGAGGACTGTGTTTAGTTGTCATTGCGATCATTCCGTTGATTATCGGACTCAAGTGGCATGGAATCGCTAACTATACGGTCTACATTGGGAGCGTCGCAATTTTAGTTACCATCATTCAAGGAATGTGGGAACAAATTAACGCCCTATACAGTAAATACAGCTATCGAGTTTTTAACTAAGGGGGTGCGCTAATGACATTAATTATTCCGAACTTTCAGGATGCCCACGGGCGACCGTTGGCTGATTTACCGGAAGTGGGACTGGCCAAGATGTTACAGCAGGCTGAAGAACCAGTGGAGCTGGCTTTTGTGCAATCATCACTGACGTTAAAGCGGGATCTCCAACAACTTGGGTTGCAAGACATCCCATACTGGGATGTGTTTGCCGACTTACAGCACGTGGAGTCGATCGAAGGCTTGCCGTTAAACGTGTTCGACTTTCCGGCTCCAGCTGGCTATGAACCCTTCTTTAACCCTAGTAACAATCAAGTTTGTTTGTACAAGGACAACACACTGGCGGTGGAAATTACCGTTCACAATCAGTTGGAGGTGGAGCGGGTCGTTTACTTTGAACCAGATGGCGTCCGGCGGATTAATTACTATTCGGATGCCGGTTTCTTGAGTACAACCGTATGGCTGAATGTGACCGACCAGATTATTCGCCAGGAATGGTATACGCCGTTGCACCAAGTGGTCTTTTGGATGGACGAAGCGCAACAATTTCAGATTGATCCAGCGTTTCAAAGCGAGTTTTCGTTGTCGACCTATCCGAGCTTGCAAAGCATCATTAAGGAACGCTACGAACGGCATTTTCACACTCCAGAGCATGTGGTTGCGGCCTACCGTTCAGGTGTAGCCGCGGAAGACCAGTTTCATTTATCGTTACCGGCTCAGCACATGATTGCGCTCCTTGAACCAGAAGTTCATTTGGACAAAGTCGCGCAACTCAAACGCCAGTTTCCAAAGGCGCAGTGGGTGTTTCCTAGTCAAAAACTCGCCCAACGCTTTCAGGATGAGTATGATGACGATCTAGAGCAAGTGGTGGCGATTGAACCCTACCCCACGAGTTTTGACCCCGGCCTAAGTAACGAGTTTGAAGCCCAGTTTGTCTATCTCCAGTTACGCAACCAGACGGAAGCCCGGATTTCCCAACTAGTTGAGGGGGTCTTACCCGAATTACAACAGGATGAGAACATTGTGCTGCTGGTGGCGGGGGATGATGCTTCCCGACAGTTGATGCAAGCCTACCAACGCCTCTGGATTCAGCAACACCTCGGAGTAGATGTGAATGGCGACGAATTCACTATGTACACGGATGCGGCCCAACCCCAGAACTTTCAAACGGAGTCCGAGTGGCTGGATTACATCGATAATGAAGTAATCCAGGATGATGTTGAACTAACGGAAGCTGATCTCCATCGCTTTTATCGGGCCAGTTTATTTCAAACTCAGATTCAATTTATCAAAGAGCAGGAACAGAGCAGTGCCGAACTATTTCAAAAGGTGCGTCTGTTTGTGGACATGGGAGTCCATGCCGATTTGAAGAAACAAATTCAGGCCATTTCAGCGGGGGTTCCGATTATCAGTACCACTCCGACGGATTTAGTCCGGACCGGGGAAAATGGTTTTTATAATCAAGAACTGGCCGACTTGCCCGACCAACTTAACTACTTTTTACAGGACCTGCATCATTGGAATCAAGCCGTTGTGGCGAGCGTGGACCTAATGGAAGAATACGAACAAGAACAGCTTTTAGAGCGCTGGAAGGGGGTTTTAAAGCATGGCAAGGCCTAAATTTGTGACCGCGGTCATTCACATTGGGAATGCCGATTACACGGCAGCTGCCCAATATTTAACGGATGACTATCAGTATTATCATAGTGATAGCGTTGCTCCAGACCAAACCCCACTTCCCGATCAGCCGTTGCTGAAAGAGAACGGGAAGTTAAATCCGAAGTACCGGAATGCCGTGTTTATTCTGGACGCCGGGTTCCCCTGGTTAGATGATCCAGCCGTTTTAAGCCAGCTTCCCGCTAACCAAATTTTACTAACTGAGCAACTTGAACTCAGTCCAGCCGCCAGTTCCATTTTAGCGTTGAAGGGCGCGTTTGTGACTGACCGCCAGACCCCTGAGGAGCTCATGAAGGAGATTCAACACTTCTTTTACTTTGATCCAGATGGGTATCGGTTTGATCCGCGAGCTTGGCACTTTAACTGGGAAGCCCTTAATTCAATTCAACTGCGGGGCAATGTCTATCACGATTTAGAGTTAAAACCGACGGACACGTGGCAATTAATTACGGCTCCCCACGATTCCTTTTTCTTACCCGCTAAAATGGCCGATAAGGTGTCGTTGGATTATCAGATAGAGGACGGCGCTGAACTAGGGCTAAAACTGACGCAAACGAATGCACAAACGAAGCAGGTCATCAAAACCATTTTTCTGACTGGCGATCAATTAGAACACAGCCTGGACGTGATTGGAAATGAAGTCCCATCGTTCTTCCAGGCTCTGCTGTACGGAAAGGGGCAGGGACACGTCCAAGTCGGTGATTTACACGTCCGGCGTTCCCGTGGTCCCTATGGAGAAATGATGCCCAACGATGTGGTGTTGCAAGATCAAGCATTACATGGTAATGTAGGAATTTATTTTGATGCAGGGGACTTAAAACCACCGTTGAACGTTTACTTTGCCGGTTATCGGACCAAGGAAGGTTACGAAGGCCGGCGCATGATGGAAAACTTTGGGGCGCCCTTCTTATTAATTTCTGACTGGCGGTTGGAAGGAGGGGCTTTCTACCTCGGCGATGAGGAGTTTGAAGCCCAAATTGTGTCGATCATCCAGGAAAAATTGCACGCCCTTGATTTTAAACCGTCTGATTTAATTCTAGCCGGAATGTCAATGGGAACGTTTGGTGCGTTGTACTATGGTGCTCGTTTGAATCCAGCTGGGATTGTGCTCGGGAAGCCCCTTGCTGAACTGGGCACGATTGCGCAGAACGGTCGGGTGAAACGCCCGAATGACTTTCGCACGAGTGAAGACATGCAACTGTACTTTGAACCAGATTTATCGGACACTTCCAGTCATGACCTAGACCAACGCTTTTGGAAAAATTTGGAAAACGGTCACTTGCAAAACACCACGTTGGCGATTGCTTACATGTTTCAAGATGACTATAACCGGGATGCCTATCAAGGGATTCGCCAGCGCTTTGTGCAGCTAAACCCGACGGGAAAATTGCTAGCAAAGGGGTTTGAAGGGCGGCACAATGACCAGACCCTTCCAATTGTGACGTGGTTTCAACGGCAGTACTGGTATTTGTTGTCCCAGTTTGGGCGCAAGAAGCCGCAAAAAGTGAAACAGGCAGGCATGAAGCAGAAAAAGGGTGCATAATATGGAAACCATTTATGGGTTAACCTGGGATTCGTCTGATCCAAATACCGATACATATGGATCCCAAATTGCTTATAATCGGGCCGGCTTCGTTCGGTACCAAAATGAACTGCAACCGGCAGGCAAGAAAATCCACTGGTGGGAAACCAAAATTCCAGCTGGTGACGCCCAAGGGCCACACTATGGGAGTAAAGTGTTGCCCCAGTTGCCCCGCCAGGAAAAATTCCATCTGCTGTTAGACGGAACGATTACGCCGGACGAATCGGTGGGGATCATGTTGTTGACGTATGATCAGCATCATCAACTGGTGAATGAGACCATGTCCCTATCGAAGCAGTTAACCTTTGAGTTGACGGATGAAGAAGTTGATTATGAGATTTCGCTGGTAAAGTTTAACAACGAGCACCTGGAGTTTCGGGCCTTGTTTATTATTCCAGATCAGATCTGGAAGACCTTTACCATTCAACCGCGGTTTGACATGGCGGCGATCGACCTCGTTCCAAAGCGAACGGATGCAGTGGCCACGACGGGTACGGTAATTGTGCGGAGCTTTAATCGCGTTGTTGATGCGACCCCGTTATCCGGATACGAGGCTCTCGAACCGCATCGCATCATTTGGATCACCGCCGATTGGGATGCCACTGATTTAGCGCAGAAGTTAACCGATTTTAAAACCGAGTTTCACTTACGCTCAGTTCAGCTCATTGGTGGGGATCTCATTTCCCAAAAACTGTTAGTGGATGTGGAACGGTCCGATAATTAAAAGAAAGTAGGAATTGCTATGAATTTTTTCATTAACCAAGCGATGGGTATGGGAAATTCAGGTGTGGAACACGCCGAATTTTACCGCGCTGCCCGGTTTAGACAAGCCAAGTTACCATTTCGCTTTTTATTTTTAAACCTAGTTCCCGAATTACACCAGGCCATGGATCGGTGGGGTCTCAAGGATCACGAAGTGTTAAATCTGTGGGA
This sequence comes from Fructilactobacillus myrtifloralis, assembly GCF_024029335.1. Classification (NCBI taxonomy): domain Bacteria; kingdom Bacillati; phylum Bacillota; class Bacilli; order Lactobacillales; family Lactobacillaceae; genus Fructilactobacillus; species Fructilactobacillus myrtifloralis. Next base: position 1,380,745 of record NZ_CP097116.1, read on the forward strand.
ATACCTAGTGCTCGGTGATGAGTACCTGAAAACGGGACTGAAAAAACGGATCAAAGCGCACAAAGGGACCATGGTAATTGATGGGACCAATACCAACCGGAAACAAGAACTAATCACCGATTCAGGGATATGCGTGGTGCAACACTTCTTTAAGGGACCAGATAAGCAACACCCGGACAATCAAATTTTACAGGTTGGCGTTTCACGGGTGGAACTCTATTCGGTGAAAACCGGGGAACGAAAGGTGATGTACCACATTGAAAACGATGTGCACCGTGGACCCAACGTGATTAACATTCATTTGTTTAATGAACACGGTCATCACTTGTTCTTCCGCAACCTATACGATCTGCATCGCTACTTCTTTGAAAACGTTGACCGGGCTTACCACGGTAAGAGTAATTTCATTATCGACCGGGGTGAATTTGCCGATGACGTTCTCATGGAAGACCGAATTCCAGACTCAAAAATCATTTACATTGTGCACGCCGACCAGTTATCCAATCGGGATGATCCCAAGTATCCATTGTGGAATGACCACTACGAATACATGTTGGAACACATCCATGAGGTGGACCGGGTCGTAACGGCGACTAAATTACAACGAGATGATCTGTTGGTCGACGAACCAAGTGCCAAGGACATCGTAACGGCCATCCCAGTGGGAGGAGTTCGTGACGGGGTAACGAAACAGCAGGGACGTAAAGCGCACAAGCCGTTCCGACTCATCACGGCTTCCCGGCTTGCGGCTGAAAAACACGTGGACGTGGCGATTAAGGCGGTTGCAAAATTGCACGACCAGGGGAAGGCAATTCAGTTCGACATTTACGGTCAGGGAGAAGAGCAAAAGAAGCTCGAACAAACCATCAAATACTGCCATGCTGAGGATTACATTCACATGAAGGGTCTTTCCCACGACTTGGAACATGTCTATCCGAAGTATGATGCGTTCATTTCAACCTCATTTTCAGAAGGATTTGGGCTCACTTACATCGAAGCGTTAAACGCTGGGTTGCCAGTGGTGACATTCAATGCGCGGTTTGGGGCCCAAGAGTTAGTGCATGATGGGGTGAACGGTTACCTGGTCGATCTCAAGCGGGACGATGATGATTATAACGTTGAACAAATTCAAGGTGCCCTGCAAAAATTACTGAAGGGGAATAACTACTCCAAGTTACAGGCAGCAACCAGTAAATCGGTCGCAGAATTTCAAGATCACATCACCGCGGATAAATGGAGGGATTTAATCAATGGATTACGTACTAGTAAATAACGTGGTCGCCGATAATCAGTGGCAACAAATTAAAGCGCAAGCGTCGGATCCCAAGCATCCAAATGTGATTTCGTTAGTTTCGGCGCCGAAGTTAGGCAAGTATTTTGGGGAACCCGGCGTAAATGGCATTAACGTTTTGGATCGGTTAACCCACCGGAAGTATCACCCCGGTCAATACCGATTCTTCAACGACGTGCCGGTGCCTTATTGGGACAAGGTGTTTGTGAACAAGGATGGGAGTATTTCCATCTATGATCATGGTTCAGAGATTGGCAAGGAATATCTCTATCCAAACACCAGAAGAGCGGCGCAGGATGTACGTTACACCAACCCAGATGGCACGATGGATTACATTGAAGAGTATGCCTACGACGGGACGATCTTCAGTAACCTGTTTTATGCGGAAGATGAAATGTTAGAAATGGTCTTTTATGATCAACAACAACGTCCGGTGGTTCGATACTACCTCTATCAAAAGGTTATTAACCTAGTGACGGTGGAAGATCCAGAAACGCATGAGGTCTTAAAGCGGTATGATTCGTTGGATGCCTTTTACAATGATCAACTGCAGAGCATTGTCACTGCGGATGATACGGTTACGATTGACTACATGGGTGTGGAATTGCTTGCACTTGCCAATACCAAGTCTCACAACATTTTACGGTTAGCCGAAAGTCCGCTTGATGATCAAGGACACGTCCGTGGCAACCTGGTTGACATCCTGACGGATCGAATTAAAACCATCCAGACCGTGCAAGTGTCCGCCGACGATTATAAAATTTTAGAAAAACAGGACCTACCACTTGAAAAAGTTACGATAATTACAGATAATGTAAATATCTAAATAATTGCACATAACTTTTTTGTTACAAGTTTTATAAAGATAAAGAAGGTATGTCTTTTAATAATTTACAGTAACTCAAAATGATTAAAGGAGCCCAAATATGAGTAGATTTAATCAAAAACGTCGCGAGGCTATTTTTGATAACAATAAAAAAGTCCGCTATCGGATGTATAAAGCCGGGAGAAGGTGGCTGGTTGCCGGAACTGCAACCGTTACTGGACTTGCGGCTAGTTTGTTTTTAGGTGTGCCCTCGACGTTCGCCGATGCCGCCCAACAAGTCTCCAAACAAGTTGACGAAAATAGTGACCTGTTGATTAGTAATCAAAAGGCCACCATTCCGTCGACTTCAACTTCTAATAGTGATACTAGTAGTGACAGCACGAGCTCAGTCAGTGAATCAACGACGTCCGAATCAACTAGTTCAGTGAGTGAATCGACTGATTCAACTTCTAACAGCTCGACGTCAACTTCCAGCACTAGCGAGAGCAAGAGTGACAGTGCGGAAAGTACTTCTACGACTGCTAGTCAGTCCGAAAGTACCACTGCTGCTGAAACCCAGGATGCTTCTCAAGTTAGTGAAGTAGGGTCTGCTTCAACTTCAGTTGTGGATGGGTCCATGAACATCCAACTGGCCGCCGCAAGTAATGACAGTCAGTCGAAGTCAACGTATACCACTTCTGAAATCGATTCCATTAGTAACTCAATTAGCGATGACTACGATTCTCAATCGGCATCAGCTAGTGAGTCACTTTCGCTTGTTTCAGGTTCACAACTAAATGATGCGTCTGTAGCTGCTAGTGCCAGCAAGTCAACCAGCGCTAGCCAGGTTAAGGATTCGCAATATAACGCCAGTGTTTCTAATCGGGACCGTTCTTATTCAGAATCTAATAGTCGCGTAGATGGATCATTATCAAAATCTGCTTCTGCTTCCGCTAGCCGGAGCAAGCTTGGCTTTGACAGTATGAGTCAATCAAACTCAACGTGGCTTGATAGCGCTTCCGCTTCGCATGCTAACAGTACTTCGTACGATTCCCAATGGTCTTTCGTTTCGGATGCCCTCTCACGGGGAGCTAACTCATTTGAAATTAAGTACCCGAACGGTGGTGCTCCCGTAAGTGAACAAAGATCATTTAAATCAGAACAAGATTTTCTTAGCATTCAAGCTAGTAACCTTTCATCCGTTGAAAATAGTGCGTTGACTAGCATTAACGATAGCCATATTATCGTTCAGGATTCTGTTAGTCGGTCTGCAAGCAAGTCTGCATCAGTTAGTGCTTCAAATTCAACGTCGAATTTTGACAACCTAGCTTCTAGCGCTTCCGCTTCTGATAGCAACGTTAACAAGAGCATTTCTAACTACCAACGTGATTCTGCGCAAGCCAGCATGAATTACGATAAGAGTGTGAGTGCCAGTCAATCGACTAGTCGGCAGTTGAGTAACGATTACTCCACGAGTATCGAAGGTTCTAACAGTCAGCTAACTAGTACTTCGGAATACATTAGTAAACTCCGCTCCCAAAGCCTGGAAGCTGGTGTTCTAGAATCAATGAGTGGATCCGCTAGTCAATCGGCTTCCGTTCTGTCCACTTCAGCAAGTAACAGTTTTTCGTCTTACTCTTCATACCTAAAGAGTAACTCGATGAACGAATCGAAAAATTACAGCATTACTAAGAGCCTGACGCTTTCCGAAAGCGAGGTTATTCACAATTACAATAGCGTCGTTGAAAGTGATGCAAGTGCCCGGGCTTCTCGGATGGGTTCACAATCGAACTCGGTTAGCTTGAGTCAATCAACCTCTGCAAGTCAGTCTGTTTCTGACATGGACGAAGTTTCCAGTCAATCACGGAGTGCTTCTACTAGTAGCAGTTTGAGCACGTCAGATCTGAACGAACAATCAACTTCCGCTAGTCGATCAGCTTCAGCAACTTCTGCTAGCACCACCGGCGTTGGTTCTGTTAGTGATTCACTCAGCACTTCTGCTTCGGTGAGCGCCAACACGTCTGATTCAACTAGTCGTGAAGCAGTTAACAGTGGCAGTCTTTCCGCTGAACACTCAATGGAACAGTCACTTTCGCGGAGTCAAGTAAGTGACGATGCGAGCGTTAGTGATTCTAAGAGCGCTTCAGATTCCCGTTCACAAGCGGATTCATTCTTCCAGTCCTACAGCAAGCGGCAGAGTATGTCGATTTCTGAACAATCTAACTCTGCTTCGAAGTCTACTTACTTTAGCTTGGGCTACTCCCTGAGTGACAGTAATAGTATTAATGCAAGCAACGTTTTCAGTAACTACATTTCTACGAGTGCTACTGACTCACGCGCAAGCATGGATAATAGTCTGTCGACGTCCGCTTCTAAATACTCGACTTCAATGCCGTCCGCAACTTCTGAGTACTTGAGTGACAGTACTTCTAAGAGCAAAGAGTTGATTAACTCCGAAAAGGCTTCAGTTTCACAAAGTGCTTCCTTGAAGAGTGCTAGTGATTCTAATGTTTCAACTTCAAACTCGAAGTCAATTAGCTTGAGTCAAAAGAGTCTTTCTGTTGAATCGGCAAGCATTACTTCAGCTTCAGCAAGTCGGTCGTTATCACTTGCAAATAGTGAACAACAATCACTTACTGACCAAGAATCGGCTTCAGCCTCAGCAACGAGTGCATCAACATCGGCTGCAAACTCCAATTCAGATAGCATTTCCGTGAGTGGTTCGGCCTCAGCCAGTGCTTCCACGAGTTCTTCCTTAAGTGCCGTTGGAGCTAACAGTATTAGTGCCAGTGTTTCTGGTTCTCTGAGTGCTTCTGGAGTTGCTAACGAATCTGCTTCTGCGAGCGCTTCAACCAATGCTTCTCAGTCGACTTCAACTTCAATTGCAAACGATTCGCAAAGTCAAAGCAAGCAAGCCTCAACTTCTGCTTCCATTAGTTTGAGTCAATTGAACTCAATCAGTGACAGCATGAAGGAAGTTGGTTCTGGTACGAACTCTGCCTCTGCTTCTACAAGTGCTTCCACGAGTGCTGAAACCAGCACAACGGCTGCTGACAGTTCTTCTATGAGTGCCAGCGTTAGTGATTCATCTTCAGTTAAACACGTTGATGACAGCACAGCGGCTAGTGCTTCCACGAGTGCCAGCGATTCAAACAGTGCACAACTCAGCATTTCCGCTGCTAACTCTAGTTCTGATTCGGCTAATGAATCTGTTTCGGCTTCACTAAGTGGTTCTAAGACGGGACCTACAAATGATTCTGCTAGTGCAAGTGCCTCAGTAAGTGCTAGTGATTCGGCGGTAGCATCTACTAGTCAAAGTCAATCGGCATCTACAAGCATGGCTGAAAAGTCGATGAGTGATGCCAGTGCTTCTACGAGTGCTAGTTCTGCCAGTGCCTCAGCCAGTGCTTCGAAGAGCATGTCGGCTGAAAGTAGTAACTCTGCTAGCCAGTCAGCAAACAAGAGCACGTCAGCTTCTGCTGCTGATTCAATGAGCAACGCAGCGGTTAGTGATAGTGCCAGCAAGTCAACGAGTCAATCGTTGTCTGAATCTGCTTCTAACTCGAAGTCGATTAGTCAATCAGGGATGGACAGTATCTCTGATTCAGAAGCTAAATCAATGAGTGATTCCATTGCTAGTGACAGTATGAGTGCTTCGAAGAGTACCTCTGAAGCTAGTGATAGTGCCTCAGCTTCAACTAGTTCCGAATCCGCTAGTGCCTCAGCTTCGACAAGTAAGGCAGTTAGCGAAAGCACTTCTGCGAGTGCTTCAACTTCTGAAAGCGATTCAGTAATGAAGAGTGTTTCAGAATCTGTATCGAAGAGTGGTTCTGGAATGGACTCACAATCAGCAAGCAACTCTGCTAGCCAAAGTACCTCAACTAGTACTTCAGCTGCGAAGTCAACGAGTGATTCCATCAGCACTTCTGCTTCAATGCAAAGTAAAGCTGACTCGACGAGCACGTCTAAGAGTGCTTCCACGAGTAAGTCTGATGAAACTTCGATGAGTAACAGTACTTCTACTGCTAACTCCGCAAGTACTTCCGCTTCTAAGAGTGCTAGCGAATCCGCCAGTGCTTCGAAGAGTCAAAGTGTAAGCATTTCTAATGCTGACTCAACTCCAGGTTCTCGGAGTACCTCAGTAAGTACGTCGATGAGCGAAGCTTCTGACAGTGCTTCGAAGTCCACGAGTTCCTCGGACTCCTCATCAATGAGTGCCAGCAAGTCGGCTTCCGCAAGTGCGAACTCGAAGTCAACCAGTGATGCCAGTGCTTCTAACAGTATTGCTTCGAAGAGTACTTCAACTAGCATGTCGATGAGCACCAGTTCATCTGCAAGTAAGTCAGCAAGTCAATCCGCAATGGACAGTACGTCTGACTCCGCTGCTAAATCAATGAGCAACTCCGTTGCTAGTGATAGTACGAGTGCTTCCGCAAGTACTTCCGCTAAGAGCGACAGTGCTTCAACATCAATGAGCAATGCTTCTGATAGTGCCTCGAAGTCCGCGAGCGACTTCGCAAGCAACAGTAAGCAAGCTAGTGAATCAACTTCCATGAGCAATTCTGAAGCTAAGAGTCTTTCCGACTCAGTTTCAACGAGTGGATCTGGAACTGATTCAGCCTCAGCAAGCAAATCAGCAGAGCAAAGTGCTTCGATGAGTACCTCAGCAGCTGACTCAGCAAGTATCTCTGCCAGCAAATCAGCTTCAATGCAAAGCGATGCAGATTCGATGAGCACGTCTGCGAGTTCCTCAGCTAGTCAATCTGACGAAACTTCGATGAGCATCAGTACCTCAACTGCGAACTCCGCAAGTACTTCTGCTTCCACGAGTGCTTCAGCATCAGCTAGCGCTTCGAAGAGTCAAAGTGAAAGCAATGCTTCCAACTCAACTCCAGGATCAGCTAGTGATTCAGTAAGTGTTTCGATGAGCAATGCTTCTGATAGTGCTTCGAAGTCCATGAGTTTCTCGGACTCCTCATCAATGAGTGCCAGCAAGTCGGCTTCCGCAAGTGCGAACTCGAAATCCACTAGTGATGCTAGTGCTTCTGATAGTGCAGTTTCAAAGAGTGCTTCGATGAGTACTTCAACGAGCACGAGTGCTTCCGCAAGCAAGTCAGCAAGTCAATCCGCAATGGACAGTACGTCTGACTCTGCTGCTAAATCAATGAGCAACTCCGTTGCTAGTGACAGTACGAGTGCTTCCGCAAGTACTTCCGCTAAGAGCGACAGTGCTTCAACATCAATGAGCAATGCTTCTGACAGTGCTTCGAAGTCCGCGAGCGACTTCGCAAGCAATAGTAAGCAAGCAAGTGAATCAACTTCCACGAGCAATTCTGAAGCTAAGAGTCTTTCTGACTCAGTTTCAACGAGTGGATCTGGAACTGATTCAGAATCTGCAAGCAACTCAGCAGAGCAAAGTGCTTCAATGAGTACTTCGGCAGCAATTTCTGCCAGTGATTCAGCAAGCAAATCAGCTTCAATGCAAAGCGATGCAGACTCGATGAGCACGTCTACGAGTGCCTCAGCTAGTCAATCTGACGAAACTTCGATGAGCATCAGTACTTCAACGGTTAACTCTGCAAGTACTTCTGCTTCCACGAGTGCTTCAGCATCAGCTAGCGCTTCGAAGAGTCAAAGTGAAAGCAATGCTTCCAACTCAACTCCAGGATCAGCTAGTGATTCAGTGAGTGCTTCGATGAGCAATGCTTCTGATAGTGCTTCGAAGTCCACGAGTTCCTCGGACTCCTCATCAATGAGTGCCAGCAAGTCGGCTTCCGCAAGTGCGAACTCGAAATCCACTAGTGATGCTAGTGCTTCTGATAGTGCAGTTTCAAAGAGTGCTTCGATGAGTACTTCAACGAGCACGAGTGCTTCCGCAAGCAAGTCAGCCAGTCAATCCGCAATGGACAGTACGTCTGACTCCGCTGCTAAATCAATGAGCAACTCCGTTGCTAGTGATAGTACGAGTGCTTCCGCAAGTACTTCCGCTAAGAGCGACAGTGCTTCAACATCAATGAGCAATGCTTCTGATAGTGCCTCGAAGTCCGCGAGCGACTTCGCAAGCAACAGTAAGCAAGCTAGTGAATCAACTTCCACGAGCAATTCTGAAGCTAAGAGTCTTTCTGACTCAGTTTCAACGAGTGGATCTGGAACTGATTCAGCCTCAGCAAGCAACTCAGCAGAGCAAAGTGCTTCAATGAGTACTTCGGCAGCAATTTCTGCCAGTGATTCCGCAAGCAAATCAGCTTCAATGCAAAGCGATGCAGACTCAATGAGCACGTCTACGAGTGCCTCAGCTAGTCAATCTGACGAAACTTCGATGAGCATCAGTACTTCAACTGCGAACTCCGCAAGTACTTCTGCTTCCACGAGTGCTTCAGCATCAGCTAGCGCTTCGAAGAGTCAAAGTGAAAGCAATGCTTCCAACTCAACTCCAGGATCAGCTAGTGATTCAGTGAGTGCTTCGATGAGCAATGCTTCTGATAGTGCTTCGAAGTCCACGAGTTCCTCGGACTCCTCATCAATGAGCACCAGCAAGTCAGCTTCAGCAAGTGCCAACTCGAAGTCCGCTAGTGATGCTAGCGTATCAATGAGTAACGCTTCTAACAGTGCTTCCATGAGTGCTTCGATGAGTGCCAGCGCTTCCGCAAGCAAGTCAGCAAGTCAATCCGCAATGGACAGTTCTTCTGATTCTGCTATGAAGTCGATGAGCAACTCCGTTGCTAGTGAAAGTACCCAAGCTTCGGCAAGTACTTCTGCTAAGAGTGATAGTGCTTCAATGTCGATGAGTAACGCTTCTGACAGTGCTTCGAAGTCCATGAGTGACTTGGCAAGCAACAGTAAGCAAGCTAGCGAATCAGCTTCGATGAGTACTTCAACTGTTAAGAGTCTTTCCGACTCAGTTTCAATGAGTGGCTCTGGTAACAACTCAGCCTCAGCAAGTACATCAGCGGCACAAAGTGCCTCAATGAGTACTTCGGCAGCAATTTCTGCTAGTGATTCAGCAAGTACTTCTGCTTCAATGCAAAGCGATGCTGACTCGAAGAGTACTTCTGCAAGTGCTTCAGCTAGTCAATCTGACGAAACTTCGATGAGCATCAGTACTTCAACGGTTAACTCCGCAAGTACTTCTGCTTCCACGAGTGCTTCAGCATCAGCTAGCGCTTCGAAGAGTCAAAGTGAAAGCAATGCTTCCAACTCAACTCCAGGATCAGCTAGTGATTCAGTGAGTGCTTCGATGAGCAATGCTTCTGATAGTGCTTCGAAGTCCACGAGTTCCTCGGACTCCTCATCAATGAGCACCAGCAAGTCAGCTTCAGCAAGTGCCAACTCGAAGTCCGCTAGTGATGCTAGCGTATCAATGAGTAACGCTTCTAACAGTGCTTCCATGAGTGCTTCGATGAGTGCCAGCGCTTCCGCAAGCAAGTCAGCAAGTCAATCCGCAATGGACAGTTCTTCTGATTCTGCTATGAAGTCGATGAGCAACTCCGTTGCTAGTGAAAGTACCCAAGCTTCGGCAAGTACTTCTGCTAAGAGTGATAGTGCTTCAATGTCGATGAGTAACGCTTCTGACAGTGCTTCGAAGTCCATGAGTGACTTGGCAAGCAACAGTAAGCAAGCTAGCGAATCAGCTTCGATGAGTACTTCAACTGTTAAGAGTCTTTCCGACTCAGTTTCAATGAGTGGCTCTGGTAACAACTCAGCCTCAGCAAGTACATCAGCGGCACAAAGTGCCTCAATGAGTACTTCGGCAGCAATTTCTGCTAGTGATTCAGCAAGTACTTCTGCTTCAATGCAAAGCGATGCTGACTCGAAGAGTACTTCTGCAAGTGCTTCAGCTAGTCAATCTGACGAAACTTCGATGAGCATCAGTACTTCAACGGTTAACTCCGCAAGTACTTCTGCTTCCACGAGTGCTTCAGCATCAGCTAGCGCTTCGAAGAGTCAAAGTGAAAGCAATGCTTCCAACTCAACTCCAGGATCAGCTAGTGATTCAGTAAGTGCTTCGATGAGCAATGCTTCTGATAGTGCTTCGAAGTCCACGAGCTTCTCAGACGCTACGTCAATGAGCACCAGCAAGTCAGCTTCAGCAAGTGCCAACTCGAAGTCCGCTAGTGATGCTAGCGTATCAATGAGTAACGCTTCTAACAGTGCTTCCATGAGTGCTTCGATGAGTGCCAGCGCTTCCGCAAGCAAGTCAGCAAGTCAATCCGCAATGGACAGTTCTTCTGATTCTGCTATGAAGTCGATGAGCAACTCCGTTGCTAGTGAAAGTACCCAAGCTTCGGCAAGTACTTCTGCTAAGAGTGATAGTGCTTCAATGTCGATGAGTAACGCTTCTGACAGTGCTTCGAAGTCCATGAGTGACTTGGCAAGCAACAGTAAGCAAGCTAGCGAATCAGCTTCCATGAGTACTTCAACTGTTAAGAGTCTTTCCGACTCAGTTTCAATGAGTGGCTCTGGTAACAACTCAGCCTCAGCAAGTACATCAGCGGCACAAAGTGCCTCAATGAGTACTTCGGCAGCAATTTCTGCTAGTGATTCAGCAAGTACTTCTGCTTCAATGCAAAGCGATGCTGACTCGAAGAGTACTTCTGCAAGTGCTTCAGCTAGTCAATCTGACGAAACATCGATGAGCATCAGTACTTCAACGGTTAACTCCGCAAGTACTTCTGCTTCGAAGAGTGCCAGTGAATCAGCAAGTGCTTCCATGAGTTACAGTGAAAGCATTTCGAAGTACGATTCACAGCCAGGCTCACAAAGCATGTCTGTAAGTGCTTCGATGAGCAATGCTTCTGATAGTGCTTCGAAGTCCACGAGCTTCTCAGACGCTACGTCAATGAGCACCAGCAAGTCAGCTTCAGCAAGTGCCAACTCGAAGTCCGCTAGTGATGCTAGCGTATCAATGAGTAACGCTTCTAACAGTGCTTCCATGAGTGCTTCGATGAGTGCCAGCGCTTCCGCAAGCAAGTCAGCAAGTCAATCCGCAATGGACAGTTCTTCTGATTCTGCTATGAAGTCGATGAGCAACTCCGTTGCTAGTGAAAGTACCCAAGCTTCGGCAAGTACTTCTGCTAAGAGTGATAGTGCTTCAATGTCGATGAGTAACGCTTCTGACAGTGCTTCGAAGTCCATGAGTGACTTGGCAAGCAACAGTAAGCAAGCTAGCGAATCAGCTTCGATGAGTACTTCAACTGTTAAGAGTCTTTCCGACTCAGTTTCAATGAGTGGCTCTGGTAACAACTCAGCCTCAGCAAGTACATCAGCGGCACAAAGTGCCTCAATGAGTACTTCGGCAGCAATTTCTGCTAGTGATTCAGCAAGTACTTCTGCTTCAATGCAAAGCGATGCTGACTCGAAGAGTACTTCTGCAAGTGCTTCAGCTAGTCAATCTGACGAAACTTCGATGAGCATCAGTACTTCAACGGTTAACTCCGCAAGTACTTCTGCTTCCACGAGTGCTTCAGCATCAGCTAGCGCTTCGAAGAGTCAAAGTGAAAGCAATGCTTCCAACTCAACTCCAGGATCAGCTAGTGATTCAGTAAGTGCTTCGATGAGCAATGCTTCTGATAGTGCTTCGAAGTCCACGAGCTTCTCAGACGCTACGTCAATGAGCACCAGCAAGTCAGCTTCAGCAAGTGCCAACTCGAAGTCCGCTAGTGATGCTAGCGTATCAATGAGTAACGCTTCTAACAGTGCTTCCATGAGTGCTTCGATGAGTGCCAGCGCTTCCGCAAGCAAGTCAGCAAGTCAATCCGCAATGGACAGTTCTTCTGATTCTGCTATGAAGTCGATGAGCAACTCCGTTGCTAGTGAAAGTACCCAAGCTTCGGCAAGTACTTCTGCTAAGAGTGATAGTGCTTCAATGTCGATGAGTAACGCTTCTGACAGTGCTTCGAAGTCCATGAGTGACTTGGCAAGCAACAGTAAGCAAGCTAGCGAATCAGCTTCCATGAGTACTTCAACTGTTAAGAGTCTTTCCGACTCAGTTTCAATGAGTGGCTCTGGTAACAACTCAGCCTCAGCAAGTACATCAGCGGCACAAAGTGCCTCAATGAGTACTTCGGCAGCAATTTCTGCTAGTGATTCAGCAAGTACTTCTGCTTCAATGCAAAGCGATGCTGACTCGAAGAGTACTTCTGCAAGTGCTTCAGCTAGTCAATCTGACGAAACATCGATGAGCATCAGTACTTCAACGGTTAACTCCGCAAGTACTTCTGCTTCGAAGAGTGCCAGTGAATCAGCAAGTGCTTCCATGAGTTACAGTGAAAGCATTTCGAAGTACGATTCACAGCCAGGCTCACAAAGCATGTCTGTAAGTGCTTCGATGAGCAATGCTTCTGATAGTGCTTCGAAGTCCACGAGCTTCTCAGACGCTACGTCAATGAGCACCAGCAAGTCAGCTTCAGCAAGTGCCAACTCGAAGTCCGCTAGTGATGCTAGCGTATCAATGAGTAACGCTTCTAACAGTGCTTCCATGAGTGCTTCGATGAGTGCCAGCGCTTCCGCAAGCAAGTCAGCAAGTCAATCCGCAATGGACAGTTCTTCTGATTCTGCTATGAAGTCGATGAGCAACTCCGTTGCTAGTGAAAGTACCCAAGCTTCGGCAAGTACTTCTGCTAAGAGTGATAGTGCTTCAATGTCGATGAGTAACGCTTCTGACAGTGCTTCGAAGTCCATGAGTGACTTGGCAAGCAACAGTAAGCAAGCTAGCGAATCAGCTTCGATGAGTACTTCAACTGTTAAGAGTCTTTCCGACTCAGTTTCAATGAGTGGCTCTGGTAACAACTCAGCCTCAGCAAGTACATCAGCGGCACAAAGTGCCTCAATGAGTACTTCGGCAGCAATTTCTGCTAGTGATTCAGCAAGTACTTCTGCTTCAATGCAAAGCGATGCTGACTCGAAGAGTACTTCTGCAAGTGCTTCAGCTAGTCAATCTGACGAAACATCGATGAGCATCAGTACTTCAACGGTTAACTCCGCAAGTACTTCTGCTTCGAAGAGTGCCAGTGAATCAGCAAGTGCTTCCATGAGTTACAGTGAAAGCATTTCGAAGTACGATTCACAGCCAGGCTCACAAAGCATGTCTGTAAGTACTTCGATGAGCAACGCTTCTGATAGTGCTTCGAAGTCAACGAGCTTCTCAGACACAACGTCAATGAGTACTAGCAAGTCAGCTTCAGCAAGTGCCAACTCGAAGTCCGCTAGTGATGCTAGCGTATCAATGAGTAACGCTTCTAACAGTGCTTCCATGAGTGCTTCGATGAGTGCCAGCGCTTCGGCAAGCAAGTCAGCAAGTCAATCTGCAATGGATAGTTCTTCTGATTCTGCTATGAAGTCGATGAGCAACTCCGTTGCTAGTGAAAGTACCCAAGCTTCAGCAAGTACTTCTGCTCAGAGTGACAGTGCTTCAGCATCAATTAGTTCGAAATTAGATAGTGAATCAACTTCTAATGACAAGGCAGTTAGCGAAAGTGTTAATGCTAGTCAATCGACTTCTATGAGCGCTTCAGTTGCTAAGAGTCAATCGATTTCCGCATCGAAGAGCGGCTCTGGAACTAATTCTGAATCAGCAAGTACTTCAGCTATGAAGAGTGCTTCTCTCAGTGGTTCAGCAACGACTTCAACCAGTCTTTCTGCTAGTGTTTCGGCCTCAATGGACAGTCAAGTAAACTCAAAGAGTGCTTCTGCAAGTGCTTCCACGAGTCAATCTGACGAAACCTCCATGAGTGTCAGTGCTTCAACTGTTAACTCTGCTAGTGCTTCTGCTTCGAAGAGTGCGAGTGAATCAGCTAGCGCTTCGAAGAGTTACAGTGAAAGCATTTCAAAGTACGATTCACAGCCAGGCTCACAAAGTATGTCTGTAAGTACTTCAATGAAGGAAGCTTCGAAGAGTGCTTCAGCATCAACGAGCTTGTCTGATTCAACTTCACTGAGTCAAAGTAAGAGTGCTTCTGCTAGTGATGTTTGGAAGTCAGAAAGCGACGTTAGTGCATCAAATGCAGCTAAAGTTCAAAGCAACTCGAAGAGTACGTCCATGCTGAACTCCACTTCCACGAGTCAATCAGTTAGTCAATCGATCGAGAATAGCATTTCTGCTTCAGCAATGCGGTCCTTGAGTAACAAGATTGTTAGTCAAAGTGACAGTGCTTCCTTGAGTACCTCGGCTGCTTCCAAGAGCGCTTCAATGTCAACAAGTATGAAGGTTGATAGCGAATCTGCATCTGACAGCATGGCAATTAACAACAGTAAGGAAGCAAGTCGCTCAACTTCGATGAGTACTTCGACAGTTAAGAGCTTGTCTAACTCAGTTTCATTTAGTGGATCTGGAATGAACTCCGCTTCAGTAAGCATGTCAGCAGCTCACAGTGCTTCCTTGAGTAGTTCCGCTACTGCTTCAACGAGTCTTTCTGCTAGTGCTTCGGCTTCGATGGAAAGTAACGCTGACTCCTTGAGCACCTCAGCCAGCGCTTCGACGATCTTGTCTGATCAAGATTCGTTGAGTAAGAGCATTTCGATCTTTAGATCTGCAAGTGACTCTGCTTCAACATCGTCATCGTTGTCTGCCAGTGCTTCGGCAAGTCAAAGTGCCAGCTTTGGTAAGTACACTTCAAACTCAGGTTCACAAAGTGATTCTTCAAGTGCTTCTATTTCTTACCAAAGTGAAAGTGCTTCAACTTCAACGTTCTTGTCAAAACAAGCTTCTATGAGTACAAGTACTTCCGCTGCAGTTAGTGAAGTCAAGAAGTCTGAAAGTGACTTTAGTGCTTGGAAGAGTGCTACTTCCGTAAGTGGTTCGAAGAGCGCATCGATGAGTGAATCGACTTCAACTAGTAAGTCGGTTAGTCGTTCCGTAATTGACAGCACGTCTGACTCAGCAATGCGGTCCTTGAGTCGCGACATTGTTAGTCAAAGTGATAGTGCTTCAGCAAGTACGTCGGCTGCCTCGAAGAGTGCTTCAACGTCAAGTAGCATGGAATCTGTGAGTGCTTCTGAATCTGCTAGTGCTGCTAACAGTAACAGTAAGCGGGCTAGTCGTTCTAGTTCTATGAGCACCTCACAGGCCAAGAGCTTATCAGCTTCTGTTTCATTTCATGGTTCTGGTACTAATTCGGCTTCAACTAGCATGTCAGCAGCAAACAGCGCTTCAGCAAGTATGTCGGCTGTGAAATCCATGAGTACTTCTGCAAGTACTTCTGGTTCACTAGAAAGCAAGGTCAACTCCATGAGTGGATCGGCTAGTGCTTCCACGAGTCTGTCTGATAAGACGTCGACGAGTGTCAGTGCTTCTACCATCAACTCGGCAAGCACCTCTGCTTCGACATCATCATCGTTGTCTGCTAGTGCTTCTACTAGTCATTTGACAAGCCGTTCAACGTACGCTTCAAACCCTGGATCACAAAGTGATTCAACGAGTGCCTCTGCTTCACAACAAAGTTACAGCGCTTCAAGATCGACGAGTCTTTCTCAATACACTTCCATGAGTATGAGTCGGTCAGCTTCACTTAGCTTTGTTTCGAAGTCTGCTAGTGATGATAGTGCTTCAACTAGCGCTACTTCGAAGAGTGCTTCGATGAGTACCTCGATGATTGACTCTGACGCAAGCAGTAAGTCGATGAGTGAATCAGCTATCATTAGTACGTCTGATTCAGCAGCCAAATCGACTAGCATCTCAGACGCAAGTGTGAGTGCTTCAGGTTCAACTAGTGCTGCTTCTCGGAGTACAAGTGCTTCAACCTCTGCAAGTATTTCCGGTTCAATTAGTAGTTCAATTGTTAACGACAACAATGCTGCTAACAATGGAAATGCTGGGAATAACGGAAATACCGGAACTAACGGTAATATGAATCCAACGCAATCAAACAACGGCAACGTTGCTGGTGGTAACGGATTTGCACCGGTAATTGGGAACGGAGCCTTAGCAGGTCTCGCAGCCGTTAATGGAAATGCCATTATTCCAGGCTTGGTTGGTGCAGCTGTGCAACAGTTGGCTACGAATAACAACGGTGGTAATAACCAGAATAATGCTGGCAATGCCAACGCTGCGAACGCAAATGCTAACGCACAAGCCAATGCTAATGCGGCGAACGCGAATGCAAATAATCAAAATGCGAGTCGGAAGACTAAGCACAAGAAGCATTCGTCGAAGACGAAGGTTAAGGACTTTGCTAACAAGCAAAGAATGAACCAAAAGCAACACAAGAACACTAATTATGCAGAACCAATCGCCTTTGCCTTGGCAGGGTTCGGAATTCTTGGATTGTTGTTGTTCTTGCTCTTCAAACGGAACAAGGATAATGACGATAATTCTCGAAACTAATCTCCGATCTGATTGGGAAAACTTAATTTAAGGCAAAAGAGCCTAGTGATTAATTCACTAGGCTCTTTTTGTTATAATTAGTGCTGATTGATAATCCTTATTTAATAATTGTATTATCCGAAAAATAGCGTATAATGAGTAAATCTAAGGTAATTATCAGAAAGCTAATTAGAAAGGGGTGCGGGATTATGAAGAACTTCAACCAACAACGATTTGATGAATTATTCGCGAACAATCAAAAAGTGCGGTATCGGATGTATAAATCGGGAAAACGCTGGTTAATTGCAGGCACAGCTACGCTTAGCGGAGCTGCCGCCACGATTTGGTTGGGGACTCCGGTCATAATGGCCGAAGTTACTCCGACCGTTAATCGCGAACTAACCGATAAAGATCAAGTCCTGGTTAATGAAACTTCTTTAACGATTCCGGCCCATTCAGAAACAGAATCGGAGGCTTCGTCAACTACAACGAGCTCATCCCTCCCAACTAGTTCGGTTAGTACCCAGACTGCAACGGAGACTGCTGAAAAAACGGTCGATTCGCAAAGTGCAGCAACTTCAGTAGGGGATCAGCAACCAAGCGAGTCCCAAACTTCACCAGCCCAAAGTAATCAACTGGCAGACCAACCAAGTCAGGAAGTAACCAGTCAAGTCACAGGGACAGCCACGCAGCCAAGTAGGAGTGATCAGACCGTTACTAACTCGACGAGTGAGCCAGCTCGTTCACAGTCGGAAGCACCAGCAACTAGTAATTCAGTGTCCACAACAGGTACAACTGCTGAGCAGTCGGTGAGTGATTCTGAAGTCTCAAATACTACTAATCACAGTGATTCAGAAGCGAATAGCCGGGATGGTTCATTTGATAGCAGTGCAACTTCGCAAGCTTCTGCGAGTGAGCAGAATGACGCCCAAATTGAGCACTCGTTATCTGAAAACCAATCCATGAGTCTGGTAACAGCTGATTCACTAGCTGCTTCAACCAGTGCTTCTGAACTTCATGGACAAGCATTGGCAGTTACGAACTCGTCAACTGTGGAGAACCGGAGTGATTTTCCGACTGGTCCAGCGGGGGAAAACAAGCAAGTAAATATTTTTATGGATGCAATTGATCACGCGTTAAAGCTAGTTAACTCGAGCTTGGCTGAACTGGGGATTTCGGCCAACGTTGATAACGTTTTGAGTGGTAATGATTACATCTATGACGGTAATTCCGGCTCAATTCAAATTAGAACCAGTCGGGGTTGGTTTAACATCTTTGGCAACCAGACTTCCAATCTTTACATTTGGAATCCGACTGCAAACGGGGGTGCTGGCGCTTGGGAACTGGTGGGTGCCTATACAACCACCGATTATAATCAGGACGTTACGGTTCAAATTAACCCTGCCGACTATGGGCTTAACCCGGGGGATGAAATGTATTTTCAAGCGGGCGTACAAAGTCGGGATTTAGCTAATCGAGTTGCCGATTACATTATCAGTCAATTTGGCAATAATTTGATTGACCGGGTGTTTAGACGGTCGCTCGAGGATGCGGTTAATGCTTATAATGCCGTTGTCGGCATTGCCAACAGTGAGTCTTATTCGAAAGTATTGGGCTTACCAGTGGTGCTGAATTTCCCGTCGCTGTCGGCCTCTGCTTCGGGCAGCTTGCATGATTCATTGGCAACGTCTTTATCAGAAAGTATGTCAACGAGCTGGGGATCAGAGTCGCAAAGGTTAACCCCGTCGCAGTTGGCTTCTTTGAGTGGATCGCAAGCTGATTCGATTCAGGAGAGTCTCAGTAACTTACGGAGTCTTTCGCATGCGATTGATTTCAGCATTTCCTATACATCGTTAGATATTCCAAGTTTGATGACGTCGGCATCCATTGTTAATTCAATGAGCATCCAAACGTCACGGTTACACTCCTATACCTCAAGTTTTCTTGGGGATAATCAGCTGGAAATCAGTTCATCGCTAAGTGTGAAGTATTCTGAGGAAGCCAGCACTAGTTATCAAAGTAGCTTACAAGCTGCCCAAGCGTTACAAGCCCAATTGGATTCGCAACTAACGTCGGCCAGTGATTCGCTTGACCTACAAGCCAACTCAGCCTTTTATTCAACTAGTACAGCAACGAGTCAGGCATTTCAAACTTCGGTCCAGCATTCCCAATCCACGTCGCAGTCAATCGTAGATGCAAGTGGGGCGGTTAGTGCGTATAATTCCACGAGCTATAGTGTGTCTAAATCACGGAGTGAGCACGATGTATTACCATTTTGGGTATGGGGTCGGGCTTCTGATTCAATGTCCATGTCAGATGCCTATTCAACCGAGTATTCGATTGTGAACTCGCGGAATCAGGCCCCACAGTCGAAGCGGACGTCCCAGTCGATTGCAACTTCGCTTTCGCAGTCCTTGCGGGGCAGTGCACAATTGTCAGCGTCAACTAGTCAATCTTTGATGGAATCTAGCAGTGCTTCAACTAGTACCTCGATCTCAACGCCAGCTTCGGTAGCCACCTCAATTTCACAGGTGGCTTCGACGGCTTATAATCAATCGTTGATCGCAAGTTTAGCATTGTACTACGCTTCGCTAAGCATTTCGGATAGTCGTGAAGCATCTGACGTGGCTAGTGCATCAGCACAAGCAAGTACCAATGAGATGCGCGCTTCAGCAGCGGCTTCAACTTCAAGTAGTCAATCTGCGAACCAGAGCCAGTCCCAATCCGTCTTAGCAGCAAGGGCCGGTGAATCTAGCTATGATTCGGCAGTAGCCTCTGACAGTGCTTCAACCTCGGATTGGACTAGTCAAGCGGCAGCTACCAGTGCCTCTCTGTCGGCAGCAACGTCATTAAGTAGTCAGAACCAGATGGACGCAATGAGTACGTCCGCACGACGGTCAGTGAATGCGAGCCTTTCGATGTCGTTGGCAACCAGTCAAGCGGTGCAAATGAGTACTTCTGCTTCTGCAGCGGATTCGATGAATGCACAATCGGAGAATACGGATAGTCGGGGATCAGAATCGCGAAGTTCCTCGTTAGAACAAAGCAGGATTAATTCATTTTCAACCTCAAGACGGATGAGTCAAAGCGGGGGAGCCTCAGCTTCATTTAGTTTGAGTGCGCAGCAGCAAAGTTGGCGATCGGCTAGTCGGTCAGTTTCGATTGCAAACAAGGTGCTTTCTAATTCGTTGGCAACTAGTTCGGCTCAGTCCCAATCAGCCTCGCATAGTAAGTTAGACTCACTGTCAACTTCAGCTTCGCAAAGTAACTCGCATTCGGATTCGTTAAGCACTTCTAACCGTGCTTCAGTTTCGCAATCTAATTTTGAAAGTGCTTCTACTTCCTTAAGTGACTCGATATCAAAAGAACGGTCAGAAAGCACTTCGGCATCGAAACAGAGCTCTGAGAGCGTCTCAATTTCAGAGTCCAATTCCGAAGTTGAATCGACTTCACTTTCTGAATCTGAAAGTACGTCAATTTCGCTAAGCAATTCTGGATCAAAAGCAGAATCAGAAAGTGCTTCGGAATCGAAACAGAGTTCAGAGAGCGTTTCAACTTCAGAATACAATTCAGATGTTAAATCGACTTCACTTTCTGGATTAGGAAGTACTTCAATTTCGCAAAGCAATTCTGGATCAAAAGCTGACTCAGAAAGTGCTTCAGGATCAAAACAAAGTTCTGAAAGTGCCTCAACTTCAGAATACAATTCCAAAGTTACATCAACATCACTTTCCGAATCTAGAAGTACCTCAATTTCACTAAGCAATTCCATATCAAAAGCAGACTCAGAAAGTACTTCAGCATCGAAACAAAGTTCTGAAAATGCCTCAACCTCAGAATCCAATTCTGAAGTTGAATCGACTTCACTTTCTGAATCAGGAAGTACTTCAACTTCGCTAAGTGATTCTGGATCAAAAGCAGAATCAGAAAGTGCTTCGGCATCGAGACAAGGGTCAGAGAGCACCTCTACTTCAGAATCTAACTCAGAAGCTGAATCGACTTCACTTTCCAAGTCTGGCAGTAATTCGGTATCTTTGAGCGATTCAATATCAAAAACAGATTCTGAAAGCACTTCATCATCTAAGCAAAGTTCAGAGAGCGCATCTATCTCAGAATCCAATTCAGAGGTTAAATCTGCCTCACTTTCTGAATCGGAGAGTACTTCAACTTCGCTAAGTGATTCTGTATCAAAAGCTGAATCCGAAAGTACTTCAGGATCAAAACAAAGTTCAGAGAGCGCCTCAACATCAGAATCTAATTCGGAGGTTAAGTCTGCTTCACTTTCTGAATCTGAAAGTACGTCAATTTCGCTAAGCAATTCTGTATCAAAAGCAGAATCCGAAAGTGCTTCGGAATCGAAACAGAGTTCAGAGAGCGTTTCAACTTCAGAATCTAACTCAGAAGCTGAATCGACTTCACTTTCCAAGTCTGGCAGTAATTCGGTATCGTTGAGTAATTCAGCATCAAAAGAGAGCTCAGAAAGTACTTCAGAATCGCAACAAAGTTCCGATAGTACTTCAACATCAGAATCTAATTCAGAGGTTAAATCTACTTCACTATCCGAATCTGGAAGTACTTCAATTTCGCTAAGCAATTCTGTATCAAAATCAGAATCAGAAAGTACTTCAGGATCGAAACAAAGTTCTGAGAGTACCTCAACATCAGAATCAAATTCTGAAGTTACATTAACATCACTTTCCGAATCTAGAAGTACCTCAATTTCGCTAAGCAATTCTGTATCAAAAGCAGAATCAGAAAGTACTTCGGCATCGAAACAGAGTTCCGAGAGTGCTTCGACCTCAGAATCCAATTCCGAAGTTAAGTCCACATCGCATTCTGAATCAGGAAGTACGTCAACTTCGCTAAGCGATTCAGTATCGAAAGCAGAATCAGAAAGCACTTCTAACTCCAAACAAAGTTCCGAGAGCAGTTCAACCTCAGAATCTAATTCCAAAGTTAAATCTACTTCGCTATCTGAATCAGGGAGTACGTCAACTTCGCTAAGCGATTCAGTATCAAAAGCCGAATCAGAAATTACTTCGACATCGAAACAAAGTTCTGCGAGTGCTTCAACCTCTGAATCTAATTCCGAAGTTAAATCTACTTCGCTATCTGGATCTGTTAGTACCTCAGTATCTTTGAGTGATTCAGTATCGAAAGCAGAATCAGAAAGTACTTCTGACTCCAAACAAAGTTCTGAAAGCACCTCAACATCAGAATCCAATTCCGAAGTTGAATCGACTTCACTTTCTGAATCAGGTAGTAAGTCAGCTTCGCTAAGCGATTCTGTATCAAAATCCGAATCAGAAAGTACTTTAGGATCTAAGCAAAGTTCCGAGAGTTCCTCAACCTCAGAATCCAATTCAGAGGTTAAGTCAACTTCACTATCCAAATCTGGAAGTACATCAACTTCTCTAAGTGAATTGACTTCAAAATCCGAATCAGAAAGTACATCAACTTCGAAGCAAAGTTCTGAAAGCACATCAACATCAGAATCTAATTCTGATGTTAAATCTGCTTCACTTTCCGATTCTGAAAGTACTTCGGTATCGTTGAGTAATTCAATATCAAAAGCAAATTCTGAAAGTAATTCAGCATCGAAACAAAGTTCTGAAAGCATTTCGACCTCAGAATCCAATTCCGAGGTTGAGTCTGCTTCGCTTTCCGAATTAGGTAGTACGTCAACTTCGCTGAGTGACTCGACGTCAGAAGCAGATTCCGAGAGTACCTCGAAATCGAAGCAACATTCTGAGAGCACATCAACTTCGCTTTCCGTATCGGATAGTACCTCAGCTTCACTAAGTGATTCGGTATCAAAGGCCGAATCTGAAAGTACTTCAGGATCAAAACAAGGATCCGAGAGTTTTTCAACTTCAGAATCTAATTCAGAGGTTAAATCAACATCACTTTCCGAGTCTGATAGTAATTCGGTGTCTCTGAGCGATTCAATATCAAGATCAGAATCCGAAAGTACTTCGGCATCGAAACAGGATTCAGAGAGTGCTTCGACCTCAGAATCCAATTCAGAGGTTAAGTCTGCTTCACTTTTCGAGTCTGGTAGTACATCAACTTCGTTAAGTAATTCTGCGTCAAGATCAGAATCAGAAAGTACTTCAGCTTCGAAACAGAGTTCCGAGAGCGCCTCAACATCAGAATCTAATTCGGATGTTAAATCTGCCTCATTTTCAGAATCAGAGAGTAATTCAACTTCGCTAAGTGATTCGATATCCACGGCAGATTCAGAAAGAACTTCGGAATCTAAGCAAAATTCGGAAAGCACTTCTACTTCAGAATCCAATTCGGATGTTAAGTCTACTTCACTCTCCGAATCTGAAAGCAGTTCAACTTCAGAATCTAATTCAGAGGTTAAATCAACTTCACTTTCAGAGTCTGATAGTAATTCGGTATCTCTAAGCGATTCAATATCAAAGGCAGATTCTGAAAGCACTTCAGAATCGAAACAAAGTTCTGAAAGTGCCTCAACCTTAGAATCCAATTCCAAAGTTACATCAACATCACTTTCCGAATCCGGAAGTACTTCAACTTCTCTAAGCAATTCTATATCAAAAGTAGAATCAGAAAGTACGTCAATTTCGCTAAGTGATTCGACGTCAGAAGCAGATTCCGAAAGTACCTCGGAATTGAAGCAACATTCTGAGAGAACATCAACTTCGCTTTCCATATCGGGTAGTATCTCAGTTTCACTAAGTGACTCGGTATCAAAGGCCGAATCTGAAAGTACTTCAGGATCAAAACAAAGATCTGAGAGTGTTTCAACTTCAGAGTCCAATTCCGAAGTTAAATCTATTTCACTTTCTGAATCAGATAGTACGTCAACTTCACTAAGCAATTCTGCATCAAAAGCGGACTCGGAAAGTTCATCGGCATCGAAACAAAGTTCAGAGAGCGCTTCAACATCAGAATCTAATTCGGAGGTTAAGTCTGCTTCACTTTCCAAGTCTGATAGTACTTCAACTTCATTAAGTGATTCAGTATCGAAAGCAGAATCAGAAAGTACTTCGGCATCGAAACAAGATTCTGAAAGCAGTTCAACCTCAGAATCCAATTCCGAGGTTAAGTCTGCTTCACTTTCTAAATCAGAAAGTACTTCAACTTCGCTAAATGACTCAGTATCAAAAGCAGATTCCGAAATCACCTCAGTATCTAAGCAAAGTTCTGCGAGTGCTTCAACCTCAGAATCTAATTCCGAAGTTAAGTCTACTTCGCTATCTGGGTCTGGTAGTACCTCGGTATCTTTGAGTGATTCAGTATCGAAAGCAGATTCCGAAATCACCTCAGTATCTAAGCAAAGTTCTGCGAGTGCTTCAACCTCAGAATCTAATTCCGAAGTTAAATCTACTTCGCTATCTGAATCAGGAAGTACGTCAATTTCGCTAAGTAATTCTGTATCAAAAGCCGAATCAGAAAGTAGTTCGGCATCGAAACAGGGTTCCGAGAGTGTTTCAAATTCGGAATCCAATTCCGAGGTTAAATCGACTTCACTTTCTGAATCGGGTAGTACGTCAATTTCGCTAAGCAATTCTATATCAATAGCAGAATCAGAAAGCATTTCAGCTTCGAAACAGAGTTCCGAGAGCGCCTCAATTTCAGAATCTAATTCCGAAGTTAAATCGACTTCGCTTTCCGAATCTGATAGTAATTCGGTATCTCTAAGTGATTCAATATCAAAAGCCGAATCTGAAAGTACTTCAGGATCGAAACAGAGTTCCGAGAGTACCTCAATTTCAGAGTCTAATTCAGAGATTAAATCGACTTCACTCTCCGAATCTGATAGTAATTCGGTATTTCTAAGCGATTCAATATCAAAAGCAGATTCCGAAAGTACTTCGGGATCAAAACAAAGTTCCGAGAGCGTCTCAACATCAGAATCCAATTCGGATGTTGAGTCTGCCTCATTTTCAGAATCAGAGAGTAATTCAACTTCACTAAGTGGTTCGACATCTACATCAGATTTCGAAAGTACTTCAGCGTCGAAACAAAGTTCTGAAAGCAATTCAACTTCAGAATCTAATTCCGAGGTTAAGTCTGTTTCATTTTCCGAGTCTGAAAGTACTTCGGTATCGTTGAGTAATTCAGCATCAAAAGAGAGCTCAGCAAGCACTCCAGCATCTGAACAAGGTTCGGAGAGTGCCTGGACCTCGGAATCCAATTCCGAAGTTACATCAACATCACTTTCCGAATCTGTTAGTGGGTCGATTTCGCTAAGCAATTCTGTATCTAAAGTAAATTCAGAAAGTGATTCAGAATCGGGTAGTATTTCAACATCAGAATCTAATTCCGAAGTTACATCGACTTCACTATCCGAATCTGGTAGTATATTCGGATCTCTGAGTTCTTCAATATCAAAAGCAGATTCCGAAAGTACTTCGGAATCTAAGCAACATTCTGAGAGTACCTCAACCTCAGAGTCCGATTCCGAAATTACATCGACTTCGCTTTCAGAATCGGGGAGTACGTCAACTTCGCTAAGCAACTCTACATCTACAGCAGATTCAGAGAGCACCTCAGACTCCAAACAAAGTTCTGCGAGTGCCTCGACCTCAGAATTTAATTCAGAGGTTAAGTCTGTTTCAATTTCCGAATCCGGCAGTACCTCAATATCTTTGAGTGATTCAATATCAAAAGCAGATTCCGAAAGTACTTCGGAATCTAAGCAAAGTTCCGAGAGCGCCTCAATATCAGAATCTAATTCGGAGGTTAAGTCTGCTTCACTTTCCAAGTCTGATAGTACTTCAACTTCATTAAGTAATTCTGTATCAAAATCCGAATCAGAAAGTACTTCGGCATCGAAACAAGATTCTGAAAACAGTTCAACATCAGAATCCAATTCAGAGGTTAAATCAACATCACTTTCCGAATCTGGAAGTACGTCAATTTCGTTAAGTAATTCTGTATCAATAGCAGAATCAGAAAGCATTTCAGCTTCGAAACAGAGTTCCGAGAGCGTCTCAACATCAGAATCCAATTCGGAGGTTAAGTCTGCCTCACTTTCAGAATCGGATAGTATGTCAACTTCGCTAAGTGAATCTACATCTACAGCAGATTCAGAAAGCACCTCAGAATCGAAGCAAAGTTCCGAGAGTGTTTCAACTTCTCTTTCCGAGTCCGATAGTAGTTCTGTATCTTTGAGCGATTCAGTATCGAAAGCAGAATCAGAAAGTACTTCTGACTCCAAACAAAGTTCAGAAAGCAATTCAACCTCGGAATCTAATTCCGAAGTTACATCAACATCACTTTCCGAATCTGTTAGTGGGTCAATTTCGCTAAGCAATTCTATATCTAAATTAGATTCAGAAAGTACTTCAGAATCGGGTAGTATTTCAACATCAGAGGCCAATTCGGCAGTTAAGTCTGCCTCACTTTCAGAATCAGATAGTACGTCAACTTCGCTAAATGACTCAGTATCCAAAGCGGACTCAGAAAGTACTTCATCATCTAAACAAGATTCCGAGAGCGTCTCAATTTCAGATTCTAATTCAGAGGTTGAATCGACTTCACTATCCGAATCTGAAAGTACGTCAACTTCGCTAAGCGATTCAGTATCGAAAGCAGAATCAGAAAGTACTTCAGACTCCAAACAAAGTTCTGAAAGCAGTTCAACTTCAGAATCTAATTCCGAGTTTAAATCCACTTCACTTTCTGAATCAGGTAGTACGTCAACTTCGCTAAGTGAATCGACTTCAAAATCCGAATCAGAAATTATATCAGCATCGAAGCAAAGTTCTGAGAGTGCTTCAACTTCAGAATCCAATTCCGAAGTTAAGTCAACATTGCTTTCCGAATCAGAAAGTACGTTAACTTCACTAAGTGACTCTGTATCAAAAGCAGATTCCGAAAGCACCTTGGGATCAAAACAAAGTTCGCAGAGTGCTTCAGTTTCAGAATCAAATTCGGATGTTAAGTCTGTTTCACTCTTAGAATCTGGAAGCACGTCAACTTCGTTAAGTAACTCGATGTCGAAATTCGAATCAGAAAGTACTTCTGCATCGAAACAAAGTTCCGAGAGTGTTTCAACTTCAGAATCTAGTTCAGAGGTTAAATCAACTTCATTCTCCGAATCGGTTAGTGAGTCGATTTCGCTAAGTGATTCTGTATCCACAGCAGATTCCGAAAGCACATCATCATCGGAATTCAACTCCGAAGTTACGTCTGCCTCGATTTCAGAGTCTGAAAGTATTTCAGTATCGTTAAGTGGTTCGATATCAAAAGCAGATTCCGAAAGCACATCAATTTCAGAATCCAATTCTGAGATTAGATCTGCTTCGCTTTCAAAATCGGGGAGTATTTCAAATTCGTTAAGTGACTCGGAATCGAAAGCGGATTCAGAGAGCACATCAGCTTCTTATTCGAGTTCCGAATCTAACTATTCTTCGCTTTCCGAATCTGAGAGTGCGTCAACTTCACTTTTCGAATCCGGTAATGAGTCAATTTCGCTAAGTGAATCAGCATTTAATTCAGAAGTTAAGTCTGCTTCGATTTCTCACTCTAATTCGTCAGCGGCCTCGACTTCACGGTCTGTATCGGAGAGGACGTCGTCTACAAGTAGCACCACTTCCGAGCAAACCACAGAAACGAGTACCACAACCACCTCACCAACTGCTGCAAGTGATGGTGGGTCAGTAAACCCGGTTGGAGTTAACAACGCTGGGCAACTCCGGCAGCAACCAGGAACGCCAACTGATGCCACCAGTGGACAATCCCGTCCCGGAGTTGTAAATAGCCATTACGAAGTAGCATCACAACCACAAGCAGGGGAAAATAATGATAATGGGATTTTGCAGGCCAGTGATCATCCGGTTGCCCAAACCATTACCGGTCTTGCTCATCCTGGTGGGACGGAGAACGTTGCTAGTCTGGAAAGTTCGCAGTCGACTCCAGCTACCAACGGGACCACGCAGCAACGGTCAACGAAGACTAAGCAGCCAACTGCAACTAACCAGCATCAGCAGGCAGCGCATGCGCGTAAAAGTGGCCTAAGTGAGCACGCCGTTAGCTTTGGAGCAGCGGGTGCCACGGGCTTGCTACTCCTAGCTCATCTAGGAAGACAACTTAGAAGAAAACATCGCAAACGCTAGTTCAGTTGATTAGGCAGCAAAAAAGACCTCGTGATTTTCACGGGGTCTTTTTTTAGTGGTTAGTGGTAACGCCATTGTTAAGCATCAGCTGTCGGTAAATGTCGATGAAGTTGAAGTACATTTGTTTATCGATGTACTCATTTGCACTGTGTAAGGATTGATTGCCGGGTCCAAAGATCATAAAGGGGAAGTCCGCCGCTTGATTAACTAAGAATTTGGCGGCATCTGTCGTATAGGTTCCGCCAAAGGTTGAAATCGGGTGTCCCGAAACCTGTTCTCCGACTTGCTGACCACGTTTTACCAGTTGATTTTCAGCTTGACCATCGACAGGGGGCAAGTTCATGAGTACCCGTACGTCAAATTGATACTTCGAAGCTTGGTGCTGCAACTGGTTTACAGCGCTTTGAATGGTGTCGAGGACGGCAGCATTATCAAATTCATCGATGGTGCGGGCGTTTAAAGCGACCGTTGCCGTTCCTGGAATGGAATTAACCTGGTCACCACCGCTTAACACCGTAAAATTAAATAAAAAGTCGCCAGTAGCGGGATCAGTGGCGTGGACCTGGCTCATTCGTTGGTTAATAATTGTGAGGAGCTCCAACAAGTTCTGGACGGCATTATTGCCAAGCTGCGGCATTGAACTGTGAGCCACCTTGCCCTTGGCTTCAATCTGGACATCAAGCGAGCCCTTGTGCGCATAGCAAATTTGGTAGCCAGTTGGTTCACCAATGATTAGAGCCGTGGCATCGTCCATATATCCCTGGTTGGTGAGCTGTTCGGCACCGTATTCACCGACTTCTTCACCAACCGTTAGGAGAAACCGCACGGTTCCGGGAAGGGGAGTCTGACTCTCTTTAAGGTCAATCATGGCGATTACCATGGCAGCCAGACTGCTTTTCATATCGCAAGCGCCTCGGCCATACAGTTTGCCATTCTTTTCGGTAAGGACGAATGGATCGGTATCCCAGTCGCCGCCCGCGGCAACCACGTCGGCATGGCCACTAAAAACGGTGACCGGGTTTCCCTGACCAATTTCCGCCACCAGATTGGCACGCCCAGGTGCATATTCAATTTGGTGGGTCGCGATGTCGTGCTTGGCAAACACCTGGCTGAGGTAGTCGGCGACCTCCGCTTCGTGATCGTTGACGGATTGAATGGCAACTAAGTCCGCCAGCAGTTGAATTTTTTCGGTTGGGTTCATGGTAGTCGTCCTTTCTTTTTCTACTAGGATAACCGAAACCATCGAAAAGTCAATTTAGTTGCGATTAATTAAAATCAATCTGGTTGTTAGCGGCTAAATTGGTTAGAATGGGGGTGGATAAGCGGAAGGGAGCAAGGAGAATGACAAAAAAGATTTTGGTGGTTGAAACAAACGTGGCTAATTTTGCCGGGACGAATCATCTAACTGGGTTATGGTTAGGCGAGTCAGCAGAATTTGTTGCCACGGTACAAGCCGCGGGGCTAGCAGTCGATTATGTTAGTCCTAACGGGGGTTACGTACCGTTGGATCCGCGGAGCATGAAGCCCAATTACGTTGATGACAATACGTTACGGACGTACTTAACGCATGATTATCAAACGCGAGCGTTGGCCAATACTTTAAAGACCAACCAGGTTAATCCGGATGATTATGTGGCGCTGTACTTTACCGGTGGTCACGGGGTGATGTTTGATTTTCCTAATAATCTGGAATTACAGGCACTGGTGAAAACGGTTTATGGCAATGGTGGCTACCTTTGCACGGTTTGCCACGGGATTGCCGGTCTTTTGAACGTTAAGCTAGCGGATGGTAACTACCTAATTGCCGGAAAAAAGGTTACGGGCTTTACGACCAGTGAAGAATTACTGAGCGGGAATTCAAAACGAGTGCCGTTTTTAAACGAAAAAGTAGCAACTAGTCACGGGGCCCAGTTTGTCAAGGAACGACCGTTTAAGAGTTTCGCGGTGCAGGATGGTCAGTTAATTACGGGCCAAAATCCGGCGTCACCACAGGCAGTTGCCGACCAGTTATTAACTAATCTCCAGGCGTAGTTAGAGATTAGGACGATAGAAAGGGGCCGTTCACCATCAAACAGAGTAAGCAACAACACCGCGCACTTACCAACTGGGGGCTTCGCGTGGCCACCGTGATCTGGATTCTGTTATTCCTCAGCTTTTTTACGTGGGGAATTCATCTGTATGCGGAACGCGATCAAAGTAGCGACCGGTTAGCCTTTGTTAGTTCGTTAATTGGGTTTTCCGGAATTATTTTTACGGGATTGTGGTCAGTCGCTAACTTGCGGACACAACTACGCGCAGAACGCCGTAACAGTTTCGATGCCTCGCTTGGGTTAGAAAAGTATAAGGGTTATTCCGAGATTTCTCGGGAGTTAATCACGGTGGGACGGAAGATTCCGACGCTACCACTGACACGGGAACACGAACTTGAAAGTTATAACGACGATCTCAATAAAACGTTAACTTTTAATGAGGACTATTTTAACCTCCTCGAAGTTTCCTCTGATCGGAGCCACGATGAGCAGTTGGTAACCCAGTTTCAACAGCGTCACCACACGATTTTGACGCAATGGCAACAGTTAGCAACGCAGTTACAACAAGTCGGGGACGAGCAGCCCACTGGGACCCAACACCAGACGATTACGCAACAAACCCAGCAGTTACAGCAGTCACTGGGCGATCTCTCGTTGTTTGTCATGCGCTGTGCTAACAGTCAATTAGAATAAGCTACTGCAAAGCACAACGGTAATTTTTACAAGCTAAATCCGAACATTATGTTTGGATTTAGCTTTTTTTCTACCAAATTTAATTTGACTTCCATTCAAAATGAGCTATACTAACAAAAATTACTGACAAACAGACTACGTTGAATATTGGAGTTCACATGACGACTGAAATTAAACACCTAACTAACGATTCACAAACGGTAACGGAACTACACGATTTAATTGTCAATACGTTTTGGGATACTTACCGTGGATCGAGTGCTGATGCTAACATCGCCGCTTATTTGGACCAGGAGTATTCGCCAGCGCGGATTAAGGAGCAATTAACGGAATCTAATTGTGCCTTTTACTTTATTGTGGTCGATGGTAAAATTGGTGGTTACATGAAACTTAATTTTGGGGAGGCCCAAACCGAGGATTACGATGGCAAGTCGATGGAAGTAGAAAAGCTTTACGTACTGCCAGACTTTAAACGTCAGGGACTGGGAACCCAACTGCTGGAATTTGCGGAGCAAAAAGCACGGGCTCATGCAGCTGACTACATGTGGCTGGGAGTTTGGAGTGAGAACGAAAAAGCGAAAGCCTTTTATCATGAAATTGGCTTTCGGCAAACGACGACCCACACCTTTGAATTGGGGGATGATCCGCAAACCGATTTGGTCCTCGTCAAAAAATTAAAATAAGTTGCAAGGTTAGGTGGATGAAATGGAACGACAGGCAAAATTAGCAATCCTGGAACGGTTAGTCGGGTTTAAAACAACTGGTGGCAATGAATTGGCAGCTGCGCAGTACCTCCAGTCCTTATTAGCTGAACATGGAATTACCAGTGAACTTCAGGAACTGGGAAACCACCAGGCGAATTTAATTGCCGAAATTGGAACGGGTCAGCAACCGGTGTTCACGGTGAGCGGACACTTAGACACCGTTGCGGTTGATGAAGCGGAGTGGGACACCGACCCGTTTGAGCTGGTCCAAAAGGATGGCCAGTTCTATGGCAGTGGTGTGACCGATATGAAAGGGGGCGTGGCTGCCCTAGTGATTGCCATGATTGACCTTCATGATCATCAGGTTCCCTTACAAGGGACACTACGCCTAGTGTTAACGGCCGGTGAAGAAGCCGATATGCATGGTTCACGCAAGCTCCACGCTGACGGTTCGATGCGCGATTCTTCAGCGCTACTAATTGCTGAACCGACGGGGTACCGAACCGTGTACGCTAACAAGGGGGAAGTTGATTTTGTGGTGACTTCGCTTGGGAAGGCGGCCCACAGTTCCCGCCCCAACTTTGGAATTAACGCCATTCAAAATCTAATGGACTTTTTAGAAGCCGTTAAGACGAAGATTGAGCAGACGTCCGCTGCCAACCCTGATTCGGTCTTAGGGAAAACGACCTTTACGGTTGACCTATTTCGCGGGGGGATTCAAATCAACGCGATTCCATCCAAGGCGGAAGCCCAGATCAATACTCGGATTGTACCGGAGTACGATAACGAGGCGGTAATTGCCGATTTTAAGGCGGTGTTAGCCGACTTTAATGCGCATCACGAAGGGGAAATTCAAGTCAATTTGTTGATGAACATTCCGCCGGTGGTTGCCAACCCCGATTCACGGTTGATTCACGAGATTGTCAAGATTGCCACGCCCTACATGCAGCAGATGCATTATTCGGCGGAAGAACAGCAACAAGGTGCTGAAATGCTTGCTAAGCAGGGCTTTAATCCATTTTCAACTGATCAATTGGAAGTGTTGAGTGCGGCGGGCGGAACGGATGCCTCAGAGTTGTTACGCGATGAGTTGCAGGGCGCTAACTACGCCGTGTTTGGTCCCGGTAACCCGCTCAAAATGCACCAAACAAACGAATCCGCTTCGGTGCAAATGTGGTTTGATTTCATTGAAATTTATGAGAAATTATTCGCCCAATATTTGAACTAGGTTAGAACCGATCACGAGGTAGTGGTCGGTTTTTTGTTTGTGATGGTTTAAATATGGATGGTTTACGATAACGGTAAGCTGGGATGCTGCTTGATAGTAATTATGTATTTATCAAATTATGATAAATATTAAAGTGTTAAAGGTTTTGTTAATAGCAGTTCTTAAATTTTTGCTTTATACTGAATTTAAATTGAGAGGAGGGTATTAAGATAATGACTGTAATAAGTGACTTAAAAACTGTTGTTGGGAATCATCATGTGATTACTTCGGAAGGAAAATCATTGAAATATCGGGAAGGATATCGCTCGGGTCGTGGGAATGCCTTAGCTGTAGTGAGACCAGGTTCATTGGTAGAATTATGGCGGGTATTGAAGGTTGTTCAGGATAATAGTCTGATTGTCATTATGCAAGCCGCGAATACGGGATTAACTGAAGGTTCTGTACCTAGTCAAGTAGATTATGACCGTGATGTAATTGTAATTAATGTTATGCGGATTAAGGGAATGCAATTAATTGATAATAACCACCAAGTAATTGCGTTTCCTGGTACAACTTTACACGAGCTAGAAACAAGGTTAAATAAGGTTGACCGAGAACCACATTCGGTAATTGGTTCTTCAAATATTGGAGCCACTGTAATTGGGGGAATTAATAATAATTCTGGTGGAGCCTTGATTCAACGGGGCCCAGCATATACCGAATTGTCACTATATGCGCAGATTACTAAAGACGGAAAGTTACAATTAGTTAATCATTTAGGCATCAATTTAGGTCATTCTCCAGAAGAAGTTTTAACTAATTTAGAGAAACATAATTATTCAGAGCATGAGATTACGTTCAACGATGAACGAGTTGGTCATAATCGTGATTACGAAGAGCGGGTTAGAAACGTTGCCTCAGATCAACCAACTCGATACAATGCTGATCCAAAAGAACTTTATGAAGTTTCAGGTTCAGCTGGAAAATTAGTAGCATTTGCCGTTCGTTTAGATACATATCCAAAACCCCAAAAAGAACAGGTATTTTATATCGGAACCAATGATCCAGATGTGTTGGAAAAATTAAGAAGACATATTTTAACGAAGTTTAAAAATTTGCCAATTTCTGGAGAATACATGCATCGCGAGGCCTATGATTTGGCTAAGAAATATGGTAAAGATTCTTTGATGGTAATTGATTATCTGGGAACGACACCTTTACCTTTCTTATTTAATTTTCGTGCTGCTACAGAAAGAATGTTACATCATATTCCAACTTTCAAACCTGATTTTGTGGATAGAGTGTTGCAACGTTCTAGTGCTCTATTTCCAAACCAACTCCCGAAGAGAATGGAGGATTTTAGAAGTAAGTATTATCATTATCTACAATTGAAAGTAGCCGATGCTGGAATATTTGAAGCAAAAGAATATTTAAATGAATTTGTTAAAGCTAATGAAATGGAATATTTTGAATGTACGACAAAAGAAGCAAAACTTGCTGCTATTCATCGCTATGTAGCTGCTTCTGTACCAATTAGATATCAAGAAACTCATCAAAAGGAAAAAAACGCAATTTTGCCATTGGACGTGGCTCTTCCACGAAATGAGGAGCATTGGTTTGAAACATTACCAAAATCAATTGATGACAAAATTAAATATAAGTTGTATTATGGCCATTTTTTAGATCATGTGATGCATCAGGATTATATTTTACAACCAGGGGTTGATAGTCATGAATTAAAAAAAGCCATTTTAAAGCTTTTTGATGAACGAGGAGCAATTTATCCAGCAGAACATAATGTTGGTCATTTATATCACGCACCAGCTAGTTTAGTAAAGCACTACAAAGAAAATGATCCCACGAACACTTTTAATCCTGGAATTGGATTAACATCAGTAAAGAAAAATTGGCATTGAAAATTTTTGTTATTAAATGGGATCTATAATTAAATAGTTAAATGAAAGCATCTTCGAGAATAGTTTTGGATGGAACTAGTTAAACTCGAAGGTGCTTTTTCAATGGGATAAATTAGCCAATGATAGTGGGTATTCTATTTAAGTTAATGGTTCCGGAGATGATTGGTAATGATTATTTTTTGTAGGATGAGTTTTCTTTATAAATTAAATGAAATCATATGATTATACGCGACAGACATTGTGAATATTTAATTATATTAGGAAAAATATACATTGCTTGTGAAAAACGCTGTATTTTAGTATAGTAGTCCTCAGATAAGGAAATGCTTACAAACACTTTTAAACCGCGTTATTTCTTGTCTAGTTTAGCTGTTTTATTTTGTGAATTTTTCGTTTAATTTAACCTTTTAACGGAATTATTGTGAAAAGAAAGGATAGTGGCAATGAAAAAATATGTTTTAGTGATTGATGAAGGAACAACTAGTGCACGCGCGATCATTTATGATCAAGCTGGGAAACCGGTTGCTAGCGATCAAAGAGAAATCACAATGTATTATCCACAACCAGGTTGGGTTGAACAGGATGCAAATGAAATTTGGTTGACAGTACAAGCCGTGATGGCAACCGCTTTAATTAAAGCAAAATTGAATCCAGAGCAAATTTCTGGTATTGGAATTACTAATCAAAGAGAAACAACGGTTATTTGGGATCGAAATAGTGGCTTGCCCATTTATCACGCTGTGGTTTGGCAATCGCGGCAGACGGCGCCGCTTTCTGAAAAACTGATTCAAGATGGATATACAGATTTAATTCAGGAAAAAACTGGGTTGATCGTTGATGCTTATTTTTCGGCAACTAAGATACGCTATATTCTTGATCAAGTTTCTGGAGCACAGCAACGTGCCGAAGTTGGTGATCTACTATTTGGGACAATTGATAGCTGGCTTTTATGGAAATTAACGGGAGGATTGGTTCATGCTACTGATTATACCAATGCATCGAGAACAATGCTTTTTGATATTAATAAATTACGATGGAGTCAGGAGTTACTAGAACTTTTACAAATTCCCAGTATTATGTTACCTGAAGTTAAGGATTCATCCGGTGTTTTTGGTAAAACAATTCCAGAACATTTCTTTGGTGCTGCAATTCCAATCGCGGGCATAATCGGCGATCAGCAAGGAGCATTATTTGGTCAATTGGCACTGGTTCCTGGTGCAGTTAAAAATACATATGGAACGGGATCTTTTATTGTGATGAACACTGGTAAAAAAAAGAACAAAAGTAAGAATGGTTTGTTAACCACAATTGGATATGCAATTAACGGTCAGATTACATATGCACTTGAAGGATCGGTATTTGTATCTGGATCC
This sequence comes from Fructilactobacillus myrtifloralis, assembly GCF_024029335.1. Classification (NCBI taxonomy): domain Bacteria; kingdom Bacillati; phylum Bacillota; class Bacilli; order Lactobacillales; family Lactobacillaceae; genus Fructilactobacillus; species Fructilactobacillus myrtifloralis. Next base: position 1,416,159 of record NZ_CP097116.1, read on the forward strand.
GCAATTCAATGGCTTCGTGATCAAATGAAACTAGTAAATAAAAGTTCAGAAAGTGAAACATTGGCCGAACAATCAAATAGTGATGACGAAGTTTATGTGGTACCAGCATTTACGGGGCTTGGGGCTCCGTATTGGAATCCACAAGCGCGCGGCGCAGTTTTTGGATTATCACGAGGAACTACCCGAGCTGATTTTGTTAAAGCAACATTACAATCATTGGCATATCAGAGCCGTGACGTGGTTGATGCAATGGTCAGTGATACCGGTATTCCATTAACCAAGTTGCATGTTGATGGGGGAGCATCACTAAACAATTATTTGATGCAATTTCAAGCTGATTTATTGCAAAAGAAGGTGGTTCGTTCAAATGACGTTGAGACAACTTCCATTGGAGCAGCTTACTTAGCAGGATTAGCAACTGGGGTTTGGAATGATGTTGCCGATTTAAAAGAGCTACAGGGAAAACCGAAAAACTTTGCTCCAAAATTAAGCTCAGATGAAGCAAATCGATTATACCGAGGATGGCAAAAAGCAATTAAGGCAACAGAATTCTTTAGTGCGGAGGTCCAAAATGGTTAATTTTTCTTTCAAGCGGCGGAATGATTTAGTGACCAAATTAAATCAAAATGATTTTGATGTAGTTATCATTGGTGGTGGAATTACAGGAGCAGGGATTGCAGTTCAATCAGCTGGATCTGGTTTGAAAACGGCTTTAATTGAAATGCAAGATTTTGCTGAAGGAACTAGTAGTCGATCTACAAAATTAGTGCATGGGGGGATTCGTTATTTAAGGACCTTTGATGTCGATGTGGTTAGGGATACTGTCCAAGAGCGAGCTCGGGTGCAACGGATTGCACCTCACATCCCTAGAGCAGCTAAGATGTTAATGCCGATTTATAAAGATGATGATGCAACTTTTACACCCTTAAGTGCCCAAGTGGCAATGGAGATTTACGATCAATTATCCGGAATTTCTGTGAACAGTCCATATGCACACCGCCTTTTAAATGCACAGGGAGCGAAGGAATACCTGCCTCAAATTAAACAAGATAAACTAGCCGCATTGGCAGTTTATCTTGACTATAAAAATAATGATGCGCGATTGACAATTGATAATCTGAAACAAGCGTTTGATGATGGAGCAATTGCAGTTAGTCATTTACAAGCAACTAAAATTGAAGATGATGGAGATATGAAAATTGTAACTGCAATAGACGGTATTTCCCAAAATTCGGTTCAAATTCATAGTAAGATGGTAATTAATGCCGCAGGACCGTGGTTCGATCAAGTAGCCCGGTTAGTGGATCAGCAACATCAACCTAAAATTAGGGGAACCAAAGGGATTCATTTAGTTGTTGATGAGGAGGTCTTAAACGTACCAGAGACAGTTTACTTTGATTCAGGTCATCATGATGGACGGATGATTTTTGTAATTCCAAGGTTTGGAAAAACTTATTTTGGGACTACCGATACAGATTATCGGGGGGATTATCGTAATCCAGAAGTGGAACCAGCTGATGTTGATTATCTTCTAAGTGCAGTTAACCAACATTTTCCGGATACTAACGTTACCTTAGATGATGTAGAAAGTAGTTGGGTTGGCATCAGGCCGTTAATTGGGAACGGAGATTATAACGGTAATACGCAAAATAAAAAAATTAATGATACACAAATTAAGAAATTAAGTGAAAAAATTAAAGCGTATTTTGAACATAAAGTTTCAATTGAACAATTAGATCAATATTTAGCATCAATGTTATCTCCTGATAAAAGTGCTTCCCAAGTTTCTCGAGGATTTCAAATTAAACTTGATGATGGTTTGATTAATGTTTCAGGAGGTAAATTAACTGATTATCGGCTAATGGCGCAAGTGGCAATGGAACATGTGAAGAAATACTTTCAAGCGCACTGGAATTATTCAATTAAGTTGGTTGACTCCACAGAGTATCAAATTTCTGGAGGACATTTTGATCCTACTCAAGTTGAATCAACCTTGGAGCGCTTTGCTAAAACCTTAGAGACAACGGGACTTAATTCTAAAGATGCTAGTAAGATTGCTTCCTTATTTGGTTCAAATGCACTTAAAATTGCTGATTATGTCAAAACCGGTTGGCGAGCACCCGGGTTAACGTTGGCGGAAACCAGTGTCTTGAGTTATTCATTAGACCATGAAATGGTAGTACGACCAATTGATTTTTTATTACGCCGTACTAATTATTTGTTATTTGCAACAACGCGAACGAAACAAATTCAGGAGGCGATAATTACTGAAATGAGTCGCCAACTTGGTTGGGATGCTGATACAGAACAAGTAATGCGCTCTGAATACTACCGAATTCGTGACATGATTCAATTACGGCAATTAAAGGAGAACCAAAATGATGAGTAATCGGTTACCGCTAATTTTAGCTAATTGGAAAATGAATAAAAATCGTAGCGAGATTCATGAATTCTTGCAAGCAATCACGGGTAAATTACCGTTGACAAATTTACTTCAAGTAGGAGTGGCGGCGCAAAGTGTTTATCTAGAAAAAATGGTTGATTACGTTAATCATCATCAACTGCCTTTGGACATTTTTTCTGAAAACTTATTTTATGTTAATCAAGGTTCTTACACTGGGGAAACTTCTCCAGCAGCTCTTGTTGATATTGGTGTTAAAGGTTCAATTATTGGTCACTACGAACGAAGAAAATTATTTAAAGAAAGTAATGGTTCGGTAGGGTTAAAAGTAGCTGCTAGTTTAAAAAATGGGTTGTTACCATTAGTGGCTATTTCGGAAGACACCTCTACCTATGATCCTACCGACATTGAGATGTCGCCACTGACTGAAATTGCAATTTCTTTTGCCGGAATTGATAAAAAATGGGCGAGTAAAATTGTGGTTGCCTATGAGCCAGCGTGGGCAATTGGTTCTGACCGAACACCAACTTTAAAAGAGATTGAACATGCTGCAAAGGTGATTCGACAATCATTAACAGTAATTTTTGGATCTGCGGCTGCTAATCAAATTAGAATTCAATATGGGGGAGCAGTTACTCCGGAAAATGCAAAAGCCATCTTTGCATTGCCAAATATTGATGGTTTATTAATTGGACGTTCATCGCTAGTAGCAGATAATTTTTTGCGGATTATCGATGATGCCTTAGCTGTCGAAAAGGAGTAATTTGATGAAACTGAAAATTTTTGGTGAGACGATTGGTACCGGCCTTCTAATTTATTTTGGAACGGGATTACTAATTTTTGGAACGCCATTTCCTGATTTGCTTGGCCCAGCAATTGGCTGGGGGTTTACCTTAGCAGTTTTGGTTTATGTAATCGGTCCTCTTTCAGGTGCTCATCTTAATCCGGTGGTAACACTGACGATGTACTTAACGAAGCGAATGTCTGGAAAAGAAGCTTTAATCTTTGTTGGCTCACAATTACTAGGCGGGTTGTTAGGTGAATTAGCGGTTGTCGTTACTTATGGATCATTGCTGCAACATAAGGGACAAAGTTGGCAAACAATGGTAGTTAAGAATAATTTAGGAGGAACAGTTTTTCCTAATCTTTCTCCAGTTGGTGCTTTTTTAACTGAGGTTTTATTGACAACCGTGTTGCTATTAGTGATTTTAGTTTTAAATCATTCACGCACTAATATGTATGCAATTCAATCCCCAATCGCCGTTGGTTTAACCATTTTTGTATTAGTAATTGTCGGTGGGAACTTAACTGGGGCTTCAATGAATCCGATTCGGTCATTTTTCCCAGCAATTTTTGCTGGCGGACTAGCACTACAATCAATATGGTTGTACCTTCTTGCTCCATTTGTAGGTGTATTGGTAGCTGTTTTGATCAATCAATTTGTTCTTAAACCAGAATTAAAAATAAATAGGTGAAATCTATAAAACATCTCATTAACTAATCGGTTGGTGAGATGTTTTTGGACTTAATTCTGTTTAATTTCAATAATTGTGGGCTTTTATTTTTCAAGATTTCAGATAATATGATACAGTTAGTCTACGTACAAAAAATAAGTAAAGGGAGAATAACTCATGAAAATTCAACTCGCAATTGATTTAGAAGATGTAGACGGAGCCATTAAGTTAATCGATGAAACCAAGGACAGTATTGATATTTTTGAATACGGAACTCCATTGGTAATTAACTTTGGTCTGGAAGGTTTAGCTAAGATTAGAAAGCAATTTCCAGACATTACCTTATTAGCCGACCTAAAGATTATGGATGTGGCTTCCTACGAAGTTGACCAAGCCTTTAAGTACGGTGCTGACATTACCACGATTTTAGGGGTAGCTGAGGATCAATCCATCAAGGATGCCGTTAAGGCTGCTCACGATGCCGGTAAGGAAATCTTAGTCGACATGATCGGGGTAACTGACGTTGCCAAACGGGCCCGTGAAATTGACGCAATGGGCGCTGATTACATCGGTACGCACACTGGTTATGATCTACAAGCTAAGGGTGAAACTCCATTTGCTACGTTTGCTAAGATCAAGGAAAACGTAACGAAGACCAAGACAGCCATTGCCGGTGGGATTAAGTTAGACAACGTTGATGAAGTCAAAGCTGCTAACCCGGATCTATTGATTGTGGGTGGGGGAATCGCAACGACCGATGACCCAGCTAAAGTAGCTGCTGAATTCAAGGAAAAATTAAAGTAGGCGAACACGTATGTGGCACACGATTCTTTCCGAATTAGCACAGCAAGACGTTCCAATTGAAGCGACCGAATTAACCTTATTAAACCAGGCACCTCGGATCTTTGTTTACGGTGGTGGCCGCTCCGGACTGGCGTTACGCGGGCTGGCGATGCGATTAATGCAGCTCGGTAAAACGGCCTATGTAGTGGGAGAAACGACGACCCCAGCGATTCAAGCGGGGGACTTGTTACTAGTAGCCTCGGCCTCTGGAACTACGACCGGGACCGTCAACATTGCAACTACGGCCCACCAAGTGGGAGCTCAGTTGTGGTTATTGTCAACCACGAACGATTCGCCCCTCGCAAAACTGGCGGACGTAGTGACCATTTTACCGGGTAAGAGCAAGGATCGAGTGGGATCAGAGCAAGCCTCAATTCAACCGATGGGGAGTTTATTTGAACAATCGGTGTGGTTATTTGGGGATGCGTTAACGCTGGCCTACATGGATTTTGCGGGTATTTCTGAAGCAGAGATGCGCAAACGGCACGCTAATTTAGAGTAATTTAAACGTAAAGAAGACGATTAATCATTGGGATTAGTCGTTTTTTTATGGCCACGGAAAGGATGCTAGTGGTGAGAAGTTCAAACAGATAATGGATACATTCACAAAGGCTACTCCAATCCTATAATTTAATGTTAAATGTAATAATTATTGAATTTTCATTAATTATGGTAAAATTCTAGATGGTAACTTTCATTATCTGAAGTACTCAAATTATCGGAACACTTACACTCACATTATCCGAAGCACTCAAGCTATTTCTGAGCCACTCAGGAATGAATTGTTACCAACTGGGAAAGCCCCACTGACGTTAGTTAGTGGGGCTTTCTTTTTGTGAAAAATGACGTTGGCTAAAGACTTGTTTAATTTAAACTCTAGTAGTTGGATTGACTAAATGATCCAGACGTTAATTTCTAAGCCCGAATTGGGAAAGCGGGTGTGCAATGATAGAATGAGCATAGCAAACAAATAAGGAGTTCAAGGATGGAAACTAGGGTAAAAAAACAGCACCGAAAAAACGTAAAAAAATTTCTATTAGGATTGTTACTGGTTATTCCAGTTGCTTTTTTAGTGGGCTATGAGATTGCGCAAGCAGGTTATCATAATGATAGTAAACCGGTAAAACCAACGCCCAGCAAGCAATCTAAGCAGCACGTTTGGGATAAGGGTGAATCCCGTGATTCGGAAACTAGTGAAGGAGCTCCGACAACGAGGGGACAACAAGGGCAGAACAGTGGGAATGGTAATGCTAGGAACCCAACGACGCACGCCCAAACTCGTCAGCAAACGGTTAATCAGGATACGGGAACTAATAACGACGGGGAAACGACTGACCCCTTGAGTGGACCTGGAGCTGGATGTGCGGTTGTTAATCGTTACCAGACTGATCCAGAAACCGGAAAAATCGTTGATGTTTCTACTGGTCAGGAAGCAACTGAAGCCGAAAAAAATGAATTTATGCAGAATCAGGAAGAGCAACGGGATTATTTAAAGCGGGCAAATGAAAAAATTAACCAAATGAATCAACCGGAAAATTCAAATTCAAGCGACGAACATTAAAACTGATGATGGAGGCAACTTAAGGAATGGAAAAACGGGTTAATTTATATCACAAGGGAAAGAAAGGCAAAATCATAATCATTGGTGTGCTGGGATTGATTTTGTTAGTTATCTTGGGAAGCTATGCGTTAGCACGCTCAGAGCATAAAATAACTACCGAGCAACCGCGGAAGCATACAAGAGCTAGTGGCAAGAAAACTTCGGTTCAACCAGCTAAAAAGCAGAAGGTTACGGAACCAGCTAGTCCACAACCTTCTAATTTTGCTACTGGGACGCAATCAGATGCTACCAATGACGATCGTTCAACGGATCAAGAAAAGCTCGCGCAACAAGCCGAATATAATCGGGAAAAATTTCGGAAACGGGCCATTGATGCTCAGAACGCAACCCATGCGTTGGTAACAAACCCGGATGGCACCAGAAGTTACGTTACAAAAGCTCAAGCGGAACAAGCGGGGACGATGACCACGTTGTGGGATATGGGACCAGATGGTGATGTCGTTCCAGTTTATGATTCTAAGGAAATGACGAACCAAAGTAACGATGATAGTGCTAATAATGAACCTCAGAATAATTCAGATGGAAATGTAACGGATGACGACAACTATGAGGTAACTTCTGGAGACGATGAAAATACAGTGATTGTAAAAAATAAAAAGACTGGAGAAACGATTCAGAAGAAATCTGTTGGAACCCCTGATTGGGATTATGTTCATGACCGTCCGATTACATATTAGATGATTAAATTTATATAATTACTTTTTTTGATATTTTAAGGTGGATATTTGATGGGAAAAGAGAATAATTTATTGATTATTGGAAATGGATTTGATTTATTTCATGGAATGAAAACATCTTTTAGTGATTTTGTTGATAAGGAATTTACCTATTTTGATTGGTATATCCTAGAGCGAATGAAAAGAGAAGCAATTACCTCACGAATTTATGAAAATACTGCTGATACAAAAAAATATATTGATGGAATTAATTTGGGAATCAATTGGTTTGATTTGGAAACAATTCTCAGAGATTCAATGTTTTTTGAATATTATAATTTAGATAAATATAAATACTTTATTAATTTTAATGCTGTGATTAAAAGATGGAAAATTAATCTTAGAAAATATTTAAAAAATGAAGAGAACAAAATTAAAGTAAAAGAATTTTATAAAATCAATGATATTTTAAATAATTCAGATTCAATATTAACCTTTAATTATACTAAAACTCTAGAAACGTTATATGGAGTTTCATATGGTAAAATTAATTATTTTCATGGATCAATAGATGAAGACTTTGTCTTTGGGTATTCTTCAGCAAAAAAAGCTAAAATTTTTGGCAAAAACATGGATAAATTATATGAAAATGATGTTAATAAAGTCGTTAATTTAGATACTCAAAGAAACGGTGATCATTCATTAGAGTTGAATAAATTATTGCTATCTTCAATAAAAGAAATACAAAGATTTATTTTATGGACAAGGAGAAATGAAAACTATTCTAAAATACCAAAAAATGATTTGGTTTCAATTTTTTTGAGAGACATCTCTAATGAAACTCCAGAATCAAGTTATGCTTACTATACTATACAGTTAGGGGATTTTTTGGAAATGAGAAATCCTTTCCAAAAAGATGAAAATAGTGATGATTCTATTTATCGCTATATCAATTATTTAAGAGGCTTTGGACATGTAAAAGCTTTAGAGGCATTAAAAAAATATTTTAATTATATTCAGAATTTAAATATTGATGATTCAGAGAGTATTATTACAATTATTGGACATGATTTTAATTCTGATATTGATATAAATTCATTTATTTCTCAAGCTGTTGGGAGGATAAAAAAAGTACGATATTATTACTATGTAGATGAAAGTGATGACGGAAGTGATAAAGAAGATGAATTACGTGAATCAATAAAAGAATCACTTAGTACACAATTTAATATAGATAAAAAATCAATTAGAGCTATTAATTTAGAAACTTTAAAATAATAGAACGCAAAAAAGGAGAATGACTAATGCCATCCTCCTTTTAATTTGCTTTGTTTTTACCGACTTTTCACCGACTTTTTTTATCAAAGCATGCAATTTAATGGAAATGTAGAAAATGTAAAATGCCTTTATAGCAGTGTTTTGAGACTGTATGGCACTAAATGAAAATACTTAATGGAGTCGGCGGGATTCGAATTATAGATACATAAAACCCTATGGATAAGGCTTTTCTAGAAGTGGCCACTTATTTTTGCCGACTTTTTGCCGACTTTTTCAAAATTAATTTTGCATGTATTTATCAAACTGCTGGGACGACTTATTGACAGTTTCTTTCGTTACGTAAGTGTAGACATCTAGCGTAGTTCTTACGTCATCGTGTCCCATTCGCCGTTGCGCTTCCTTAACTGGGACACCAGCAGCGAAAAGGGCAGTACAGTAACTTTTCCGGAATCCGTGTACAGTGATTTTAGGTAAGTCGCTATGACTAATGATTTCTGTTAACCATTTACCAGGCGTATTTAATGATTTGTACTTTTTTAAATATTTACCTGGGAAAACAGTTGTATTTCCATCCAGAGGCACTCCGTTCATAAACAATGATTTTCTCAAAATTGCTTTCCAGTTTTGCAAAATTTTTAGCGTTTCTGAGTCCAAAGGAATCTCTCGATAGCCAGCCTGAGTTTTTGGCGGTTCTACAATCGTTTTTCCTTTTTCGCCTTGTGTCAAGGTTTTGTTAATATTTACGCTTTGTTTGTCAAAATCAATGTCAGACCAACTTAATGCCAAGCATTCACCACGTCTTATTCCAGAATAGGCAAGTAATCTAAATAATACATATTGTTCAAATTTGGAATCATCTTGCTCCAGAATTTGGAAAAATTTCCGCAACTGATACTTGTCCCAAAAATTTTGTTTCTTAACTCCTGGATTGATTTTTACCTTTGGCAACGTAACGGCACTAGCAGGATTAAAAGCATCAATGTATCGACGCTTGATTGCGAACTGGAAAATCCTCGATGTTAACTGATACCATTTTTTATAATTTCTCTTCGGAGCTATTTCAAACCATTGATTTACGGCTGCTTGAATTTGGTCGATAGTAATGTTTTTTATGAACATGCTGCCAAATTCAGGCAAAATATGGTTTTTAAACATTCCTTCAACTCTTGAAGATGTGCTTATTCGCACTGTGCTAGAATAAATTGGAAACCATTGATTATAAACTTCGCCAAAAGTTATTTTATCGTTTCGATCCACAGGAGCTAAGTTGTCTTTGTCAAATTGTAGTTTGATTCTTGCAAAGACTAACTTGGCTTCTTTTTTTGTTTTGAAACCATTACGACTAATGCTGCGCTTCTTGCCAGTTGATTTTTCTACTCCTAAAAATCCCTTGAAACCATAGAGCTTTTTTCCATTTTTTTCATACTGATGAATAGTAGCCAAAGTTGCCTCCTTTCACAGTTGCATGCTTTGAATGAACAAAGCAAAGCCCTATGCCGGAGTTGAACCGGCTCATCGCTACCGAGTAGGGTACTTGATATTACTTGTTAGCCACATACTTAAATCCGCCAAAGAAACTTGATTTTGCGATCACATTTCCAGATGTATCTTTGATTAGGACGTCCGTTTGTGCGTTTACTTTTTTGTTATTACGTAACTTATAGTTATCGATTAAATTTTGAGCCAATTCCCAAGCTGCTTTTGAAACATCTTTCAGTTCATTGTCATTCAATCCCAGCGCTTCATCGCTAAGAACAATTACTGTTTGATTAGATTCTGGATCTACGTAAGCATCCGAAATTGCTCCATTACTCTTTTCAGGAAGTTGACCCAAAGCATTTGCATACTCAGTTAGATTATTTTCATCATTTTTGGCTTTTGCTTTTTTAACCTCAGCAGCTTCCTTTTTGTCCATTTCCTCTTTGTATTTTTTGTCTTCAGCTTTCTTTTTCTTTGCTTGTTCTTGTTTTTCTGCCTGCTCTTTCTTATCGCTTTCTAGCTTTAGCTTTTTAGCTTCTTCCTTTTCCTTATCTTCCTTGGCCTTAGAGTTTGATTTTTTAGTTGTTTTTTCAGTTTTGGGCTTATTATCGTTCGATGAACTTCCTAATGATGCAACGAATGAAATTAAGGATATAGCTCCGATTATTGCTGCAATAATTGTTAGCCATTTATATTGTTTAGCTTCTTTTGGCTTACTTGATTTATTGTCTTTGTAGTTTAAATATCCTCCAACTGATAAGAATAGGGCCAGCAAAGTGACAACAATAAGAACAATTTTCAAAAACATAAAAACCTCCAGACAGCTTTTAACGTCAATCAGATTTGGACGTAATTATTTAAATCTGAACCCATAAATCTTGGCTACTTCGTGCAAGTAATCAATTGAAATTCCAAGTTCATCCGCCACCTCAAAATCATTCTCAGGTCTAATTTTAAGAACCCGATTAATTAGTTTTTTTGGTATGCATTTTTGCATGGCAGATTTTCTAGCTACGTATTCTTGATGCAAATTTCTAGTGTCTTGATAGTCAGAAATATCTCCGACTGATAGCCGATGGTGCTCAATCTCTTCATAAAGCCATTGCAACTGTTCCTGCGGACTTAATGATTTATTGATAATTATTTTATTTCCTATGTTCAATCCATATAGGCCTTTTGGCATCCGTTCAAATTTAAAAACTAATTCCGGATGCCGAGAAATTAAAATTTCGATGTTTGTCATGGCTTAACACCTACTTGTTATTGATGATCACGTTTATACTGCGCTTTTTTGAATTCAATGTAATCGTTGATTTCTTTCTTTTGCTCATCCGTCAGTCCATCCAACATATGAGCAGCAACTGGCGTATCACCTAAGTCGACTTTTCGTCCCAAAAGATAGTCGGTAGTTACATCGAAAATGTCGGCAAGTTTCTCTAATTCATCAGCAGTTAATTTGCGTTTCCCTTTCATCACTCTGTTCAGAACACTCGGATCCATTTTTAAACGGCGCGCTAATTCTGCCTGACTCATGTTTTCTATTTCTAGAAGATTAGTAATTATATTTATTGTTTTACTCTGATTCATTTCATGTCTCCTATAAATTGCGATTATCACAATTTATATTAACATGATTGCCTAATCATCAATGATAAAGTTGCTAAAATATCAATTAAATTTATTGACATTGCTAAAATATCAATATATAATCATTTTATATTAAACGTTGCTGTTTTAGCAATGATGAAAGGAGATTTTTAAAATCACACATACAAAAAAGCTCAATATTCAGCTGCTTAAAGACAAACGATTAAGCAAAGGGATTTCTCAAAGAGAAATGGCTAGGGCACTAGGAATCTACTTTTCACAGTATTCACGAGGTGAAAAGGGCGAAAGAAATTTTAAAGTGAACGAATTACCCATAATTGCCAAGAAATTGGGAATGTCGATTGAGGACTTGTTTTCTTAATTTTTGCCCTAATCATTGACAAAACGTCAATGTAGAAAGGAGAAATAATTATGGATCAATGGATTTACATGCTAGCAAAAGCCTCGTGCTGGGCAGCGCTATTTGTTGGAACAATGAATGTTTTGCTAGATAACCGAGATTTGTTAAGGGCGTTCAAAAATGCTCATTGGATAATCCAAGAATTGGATTCATCTAGGGTACTGAAACTATATGCCAATGCAGTTGTAAGTATTTTCTTTATGTTTTTGGCAGTGCTGTTTTTGCGTTTAATGCACTAAGGAGTAATAGAAATGACAATCATCGAAGCAACAAAGCAAGCTCAGGAAAAGAAGTGTGGGATTACTCGACCATACAAAGGACAGGTTTTTGCATGTATTTACCCTACGGATAGAAGCTTCCAATTCACACTACTTGAGCCATTCAAGGACGACGGTTCGGAAGATTGGCATCCGACCCCGGAAGACGTCCTAGCTAATGACTGGGAATTATACGAGAAGAAACCATAGGAATGAGGTGAGTAAAGTGAAAAAAGATTACGAAATTCATGATTCAGCTCGGCCGGCGGATGACATTCAGATGTGCCGAAATCACATCATCAATTACTTAGCACGACAGCAACTGACCAAGTCAGAAGCTATCGAAGTCGTTCGAAGCTTGGATAACTACTACAACGATGATCGTGGTTATTTAAACGTCAAAGGAAATTTGAAACGGGGTGATTAGATTGCTAACTACTGTGGGAACTATCCCGGAACTTATGCATCAGCAATTAAAGCTGCTTCTACAACCTAGATATTTTAACCGTAAAGAGGCCATGGCTTATCTAGGCATTAAAAGCTACACAACCTTTGCTAATAAGGTAGTTGATTATGTTGAAGTTTACGAAACGCCGTTTGGCGAACGATTTAAAAAATTCGACCTAGATAAATTCATGTCCGGATATAAGGTGAGTCGAAAAGTTGCTATCCACTAAGGACAAAATCAAACAACTAAATAAATGGCGACCGGACGTTGATCTAATCAAATGACCACAAGCCTCAATCGATGCTTTTTACTTCGTCGAGAAACAACGACGCAAGCAACTGAAAGGGGGTGAGCACGATGGATGAGAAAGAACGTAAGCGGATGACGTACCACTTTCCAGATTATGTACTCACATTTTTTATGGGGTTTGCATTCGGACTGGCAATCGCACTTATCACAATGCACTAGGAGGAAATGAACATGGAATTATCTATCAACGAAAAAGAAAAACAGTGGCTAGCAGATTTGTTTGAACAAATGGCTCTTAATGATCATATTGATATACCACGTTTTGCACAGAGCAATTGTTTCTTGACACTAGCTGAAAAAATTAGCGATTAACGAAAGGGGGAACAACCATGGCAGTAATCACAGTTGGACAGGCATTTTTCTTTGTATTTGGATTAATCATCGGAGTCATTGGTGGGCCCGGAATTATCCATTTCATTAAACGGCCCAAAGACTTTTTCGAATAGAGAGGTAGCCACTTTGTGTAAAAAAAGAGCGCATTACAGCAAGCTTTACGACAATTTCGAAGCTGCTGATACGCAAGCAAGATTGATGTTTCACACTATTTCCAACGTGAAACAGATTCATATTTTTAAGCAAATGAACGGTGTGTGGTCAGTGATCGCTATCGAGGATGACGGAGGAACACAGCAATGAGTGATGAAACAGCAAAACCATTTTTGGAAGTCAAAGCATATCCAGGTGAGAATAGGACAAAATCTTATGCTCGTGTCGAAATTGGCAATAAGCAAGAATTGGAGTTTTCACTGGATTTGACTTCTAATTTAATTTCCCAGATTTCTAAGTATGGAGACGTTCGGCCGGGTGTAATTGCACTTCTAGTCGATGTATTAGGAATTACGGATGAAGACTACAAAAATGATAAGAATCGTGTAAAAGAAGTAGCCAACAAACACAAAGCAGTCAACGAAGCAGACAAAATCATTAAGAAAGCACAGCAAAAAGGAGAAGACAAATGACAGAAGCAGTTCACTTTTCACTAGGCCGGGAAGTTTTACCAGAAGAACTGGAAAAGGCGGATGACACAAAGAAATTCATCCTGCAGCTACCTGGTGGCTCGTATGTATACATTCAAAAAATTGATGAACACCACGGCAGAATTAATTACACCCTGGATCGTGACAAGGCCGAAGTGTTCACGGAGAAAGACATCAAGTCCAACGACCAGTTGAACGGAATGGATAGTCTGAGTGATCGCATTTATTTGGAGGATGAAGATGATTAAGTTATTTACTCGTATAAAAAAAGACCGCTCACGTAGCAGCGTGAACGATCTCGAATCTAAGCTTTGGCTAAGCTCTTTTAACGCTTTTAATTCTACTACCTTAAAAAGCTCCTGGCAATCTAACAAGGCCGGTAGAACTAATTCAGATTTGGAAAGCCATGTAATTAAAAAATTAGTTTAGGTGATTAACTATGACAAGAATTAAGAAGTATAAACAAGGCTACTCAATGATCAGTAATCAATTAGTCCAAGACGACCGTTTGAGCTGGAAAGCTCGCGGCCTTTTTGGCTACTTGTGGTCCCAACCAGACGATTGGCAGTATTACGAAATAGAAGTTGCTAAGCACGCCTCAGACGGCCGTGCATCTCTCCGTAGCGGACTAAATGAACTGGAAAAATTCGGTTACCTGAGACGTAAACGGCAGCGAAATGACGGCGGCCACTTCAAGGGGTCGTATTGGGAATTATCCGATGTACCTATGTTTGAAAATCGAACACAGGAGTCACCTATGTTCGATTTTCCTATGTTGGATAATCGAACACTACAAACTAAAGACAATACAAAGTTAGTTGGTGGGTTAGTTAGTGACCAACAAAATCCAACCGAAAATGCTGAACCTCAAAATCAAGACCCAGAATCAGAACCTGAAGCCCGGAATAAGGAACTAAGCCCAGTCGGAGTTGACGAAGCATTAAACAACTACGAAGCATTTTTTGAACGGAAGCCCAACCTGCCAATGAAGCAGGCCATTACATCATGGGTGGCCAACTTTGGATTAGAGTTAGTGCTTTACACGATGGAATCTGCTGCTAAACGCCAGGTAAGTGCCGGAGGATTGTATTACTGGTTAGATAAGGCGTTCCAGAATTACAAGCAAAAGGGCATTAAAACTGTTGACGAAGCCATGACAGACACAGCCAAGCACAACGAAAAACAGCATCCGTCAAAGCCGGTCACTGCTAAACGTCAAGCTAGCAAAAGCAAGCCATGGCATAAACGTGGCAAGCCGAGCGTCCGTGAGACGTTGCCTACGTGGGCCAAACAATCAGACGACCAAAGAAGTACGAAAAAGCCGTCAAAAGAAGCACGGCAGATGATTAAAGAGCGGTTGGCTAGGCTGAACCGAGGAAAAGAGGTCAACACTCAATGACCAAGTCAATTTTAGACGCTTGCTGCGGAAACCGTATGTTTTGGTTCAACAAACATGATCCGGACACATTATACATGGATATCCGTAATTATCATGATGTACTGGATTCAGGTCGGATTGTCGATGTTAGTCCGGACATCGTAGCTGATTTTCGCAACATGCCGTTTCCTGACAAGTCATTCAAGTTAGTGGTCTTTGACCCACCACATTTGTTACAAGCTGGCAAAAATAGCTGGTTAGCCAAGAAATACGGGGTTCTAAACAAAGATACATGGAAGGATGATTTGACAGCCGGGTTCAACGAATGTTGGCGAGTTTTAGAAAATGGGGGGGGTGCTAGTGTTCAAATGGAGCACTCACCAAATTCCAATGAGAGACGTTTTAAATCTATTTCCAGAACAACCTAAATTTGGTGACCGACGGAGCAAAACTCGTTGGGTAATTTTTTTAAAAGGAGAGCAAAACAATGACTAAAGAACGATTAGCCAAACTGAATCAAGGAAGTGGAAGACGAATGCAAATTATAAAAAATGTTGTATTTGTACTAGCTTGTGGATTCTTGCTAAACATTGCGCATCCAATTGCAATTATCGTTAAAAATTTTTTGGTCAGTAACCACGTTTGGATTTTAATTGCATGTTTAGTTAGCTTTGCTATTTGGTCAATCATTTTTGCTCTTGTTTTAGTTTTAATGGCTATGGTTTTCGGCGATTCTGACAAGAAGATTATGCCACTCGATGACTCCACATTTATTTGTCGTAGTTATGATGAGGCTCAAAAGCACGCTAATGAATTAGTTAAAGAAGCTTCTAATCATGGGCTAGCTTGTCATATTGGTCTATTCAAACGAGATAGAAAAAGTGGAATGATTATTGGCTTTGTACAGACGTTTAAAAGTGGTCAAGATTTAGAGGATTATTACAAAAATAAATAGGAGTGTGTAATGACTAAGAAACGAATATCGGGTGCCAAAATTAGATCGGTTCGTAATCGCTTAGGACTCACCCAATTGGAATTTGGCAAACTGATTGGCGATAAGTTCAATAGGGAAAGCACATCTTCGTTTATTGTTAGCTTATGGGAGGAACATGATGCTTTACCTACAACGTTAGAGTTAAAAGCAATTGCTGATTTAGGCCATAAATCTATGGAATGGTTCTTTAACGATTATTCAGATGAAGAGCTATCAGGAAATGAACGCATGTGTAGATTCTGCCATTCGCCATTCCAACCATTTAGCGACCTAAGTAACATGAACATCGTTAAAGAAACCGACATCTTTGGTTACAGCATTTATGCATTTTGCGAGGGAAGTATGATTTGTCCAGATGCTGCTAGGATTTACTACTGTCCGATTTGCGGAAGGAGTTTAGATGACAATGACTAATCGAGAGCACATTGAAAAATTAGGTTTGACTTTGGTTAAGTTGGAAAATGACTGGGATCCTGATAAGGACGAATATAAGCCCAAAGCTATTGGTGGAGCACTGGTTATTCCTGAAAGAAAGGAGCATGGAATGGTTCTTCACAAGGGTGATTACTTGGTATTTAACGGGTATGACTATTGTGGCTTTTTCTATGCGGATGATATCGACAAACTCATCACCACGGTAATTAGGAAGGATGATGAAAATAATGACTAAAGAACAAAAAGATTGTCCTTACTGCAACGATCCTCATATAGAACTTCCTCATATAGAACTGTCTCATATAGACATTATCGGCTCAGGCGTAACTGATGACGGTATGTTTCAAGTGGCCCCAATACTTAAAGGAGAATCAGATAATCTCAAAGTATGGGATCGCGAAGATGGAAGAAGCTATTTAGTTAGAATCAATTACTGCCCGATGTGTGGAAGGAGTTTAGATGACAATGGCAAAAAAACACGAAACTAATCGTCAATGGCTAGAACGTCATCATTGTGTTTTGGCTAAATTAGAAGAGCCATGCATCATTCTGGGGGAACATTTGGAAAAAGGTGACTATGTTGTTCTTTCTTCAAGCGTAACGATATATGAGGCAAAGCGGCATCATGCTTATGCTGGCGTTTCTAGCATTCATGGCTACTTAAAGAATGATGATGTAGACAAGCCGTCACGATATTAGTGAAAGAGGATGAAACCGATGAAACTAACTGAAAAAGAAAAATCAAAAATAGAATTCATTGTTAATTTTTATAATAAATCACTGGAATTGGTCTCTGGCGGTGATGAAGAAGACAAGATGAGTATGAATGAACAATTGGAAAATTTTGAAAAGTGTGATGACGAAAAAATTTTTGAAGCTTGCAAAAAAGCTTTGGATAAAGCTTATAGCGATATTGTCAAATTCCTTAAGGAAAATGGTTTTGTACTTAAAAATCATCTAACGGGGGATGAACACCATGACTAAAAAGGAAGAAATAATTGAACCATCAGATTACGATAAATTAGCTGAATCGATGAAAGTTCAACAAAATAAAGGAGAATTAATCATGGATATGGATTTCTTTTTACAACTGGCAAGTAACGAGATTTGGAAGCATTATTGCACATTTAAGAACAAAGAATCAGGGCTTGCAACTGGGCGTCCATTTGTTATTTGGAGCTGCAAGGCGTTGCAGAATTTCAAAGCTGTTTTGGGAGTTCCGGGTTCGAACAAATGGCTGTTTGAAGTAACGTTCAATGGCGATAAGAATGCTATTTACCTCGACAGTTATGAAAAGACTAAGAATGAAGCAATTTCACTTGAACTTGCAAAAGACCGCAAAATCTTGGAGGACGAAAATGCGTAATAACTTTTTTGGAGACGGAACGCCAGTAACAGGCATGGTTGTTGGTGGGACCATTAGTGCTTTGAGTCAAATTATTTCAGACCAAATTTTAAAAATCGTTTCGCTTGAATCGGAACTGAACGAAAAGAAGCAAGAAAATCGAGAACTCAAGTCCCAATTAACTTTGTTGAAAAACAAGCCGGATAATGCTCAGGAAAGTGAGGATGATACAAATGGACATGGAGAAATGCCCGTCAATGACATTTAAGCAAATTAGTTATTCAGTTGATTTTCAAGAGTTTGAGGATGCTCAGAATTATCTCAACGAAACGATTATGCGATTCAAAAAAGATGGATACACAATTCAAAAGGTGGCTTTAAAGTCTGTTGAGCGGTCGGAATCTGAGAAAGTTGGGTTTAGACCTACATTGATAGCAGGCGAGAGGTCTAAAACTTTTGTTGTTCAGATTAAGGTATGGAGAAAGCCATGAAGAAAGGCGATTGGATAATGATCATTGGATTGTGTTTGCTGGCACTAGCATTAGTGTTGTCGTATTTCTTTGATAACGGATGTAGCGGATGCTTAGGAATAATTTTCCTATTTATTTTATTTGGCTACATCATGGCCTATTCGTGGCTATGGTTTCCAATCATGATAATCGTGGCAGCAATTTATGTAGTTAGTAGAATTATCAAAAATAAGAACTGAATTTCTTACTGTTAAAAGGATGTGATGACTTTGGAGACGATTAAACAACACAATGACCGAATGGCCAGAATCATAAATGGCTATTCTTCAAAGCTTCAAATTTACTTGAACTTCGATAACTTGGAAGGATTTGGAAAGCAGCTAATTAAGATTATTCATTCTAAACCGGAAGAAGCACCGGTTGCAGAAGCGGTGGCCAACATCAAAGCAGTGTTTACTGATTATTTTGATGCCAAGCTGCCAACAACGTCTGATGGATGCCAGGCGTTGCTATCACTAATTAACAATGTTTGTAGAGAAAAGGTTATGGAGCTAACTGGTTCGTTAGTTTAACCAGGAGGGATGATTTAGATGGCAGTAATTTGGGTAGGGCTTAACGTATTATTATTTTCGTTGTTTTTGCTAGTTTTGGTATTTGGATTCGTAATCCACACTTGGTAACACATCCAACTAAAAATCATTATCATGGTAATCGTAATAGTTGGAGTGATTGGACTGAGATTTTGGTTCCTAATGTCTCCGAGTCTTGAGCAGTCATTCATCGACACTTTTGGAAAAACGTTCTTCGATTACGTAAAGTGGCACATGATTCTTAACTAACAAAATGATGATAAGTTTAGATTGGAAGGATGATTAAATGGCAGTTGCATTGCGAAAAATGTATTACATCGAGTTTGTAAATACGCAAGGTGAAACATTAGGTTATTTTCAAATTGATAATGATAGTTATTGCTGGATAAGCGATAATCCATCGATGTTTAATGATCCTGATGTATTAGAACGTTTATATAGGGAAGAATGGGGCAAAAGAAATGCTAAGCCTAATTTTCACGTTAACTTGATGGAAGCGACAGTTATGGATAGTGGAATGATAAAAAAATTACCTAACGTTACTTTTTAATTATGTATAAAAAAAGCCCACCAAGAATGGCAGGCGATACGCACATACGTTTGTATTAGACTACTAAAGTATATCATATCGTCATTGTCGTTAAGGAGGGCTTTGAATGGATTTAATCCCCGAAATTGATCGTGAAGCAACTATCAAAGCAACAAAACGTTTTTTCAAAAAGGTGTGGCCAAGAATAGTCCTCCAGTCAGGTTTATCAGCAATTTCACTTCGTTCTCCTGAAATCACTGACATGCCCTCATCGGCACCAGTTGGGAATTCCAATGAAGAGTTAGTCGTGCGGATGCTTGATTCCCAAACGCAAGTTAAGAACATCATTCGCTGCATGGATTCGCTCGAGACGAAAAAGAAAACTATTCTCAGAGAAGCCTACATCAGTAACATACAAAATTGGAAAATTGCCCAGGAGATTGGTTATAGCTTACCTAGGTATTATCAATTGAAAAATGAAGCTTTAGTTGACTTTGCAGATGCTGCTACTGTTTATGGCTTTGATTTGTTAGTGGAAAAATCATAGTTTTATTAGATTAAAGTTAGAGTTCATTAATATTCACTCATGCAATAATTAGTATTGTAAGAAAAGTGTGGAGCGCTTCTCTTACCATCTTGTTTATATGATGATGGGCTTTTCAAATTTAATCATCATCCGTCGACGGTTCTTATTCTGGTTCGACTCCAGGAGACGGATTTGGGTGTATCGTACCCAGACACTCGTGTCACGAAACCGAAAGCCACGTAAAAATAATGGACTTCAAGGGACGTGGCCGGAAGTTATGCAATCACTCAGGTGGTTGCTTTTTTTGTGTATAAATTTAGTTGGGAGTGATTGCAGTGGAAGAACTAAAAGGATTAATCGTTACTCAAAACAAGAATGCTGCTCAAAGCCTTGCTAAAGAACTGTACATGGCTTTATTGAAAGTCAACCCTGTTGGCAGGTCCGAATTAAATGATGTGTCTTTAAGTAACGACACAATTTCATTTGTTTCCAATCTGGCTAGCCATCCAATTAAATATACTTATTACTTCCTAAGCATTATGTCGGCGTTTCCTGATGGGATGGACTTCTCGTCATTTATCATTACATCTGGAACTTTGATGAAAGCTCCAGAGGATAAACTACTTAACTGTATTACCAGAATAAAAAGAACAATCATTCATGACGCTGATGCGTTTGGACCATTGACTATGTTGCTTCCAGGATTTCCAAGATAGGGGATGACTAAATGCCAAAAGAAGCTAAAGATTGGATAACCCAGCTGTACCGGACTAATCCAAATAAGAACTGTTTAAACTTAATCGGCGACATAATGGAGCAGGTCAGACAGTACCAGGTAACTCCTGGGGATCAGTTAGACATCGTGGGCCAATGGATTATGTCGGACCCAACCAATGTTGCGGTGGACATTGGTTACCTATCAAGCAAGTTTAATGATTAGGAGGATGCTACATGCCTAAAGCAAGAATGTGTCATCATCCTCGATGCCATCACTTAGCATTGATGCCTTATCACTTCTGCAAGCTTCATCAATCAGAGGAAGCAACCTGGGAAGCTAACCGTTCTCGTTGGCTTAATGGACGCAACAAGCAGGATAGATATCAACGTTACAACCAGTATCGCAATCACGATCCAAAGCAGAAGCAGTTCTACAACTTCTACTCATCAAAGCAATGGTTACAGTTAGCATCGATAGTCCGAAGCAAGCAGCATTACATTTGTCAGTATTGCAAAGCACTTGGCATTAACACAATCAATCAGAAGACTGTTGATCACATCGTGCCTCGAAAGGTTAACAGAGCAAAGCAACTAGACGAAGCTAACCTTGCTGTCATCTGTCGTCGTTGCCATGCGATGAAGACTAAGTGGGAACAGGACTACTACGGACTGGCTAGCCAGGACGCATCCGAACCGGTCAAAGAAGTTACAGATGTTAATGAAGTAGCACTAAGAATGCGAGGCATTAATGTTGGGGCATTGAAAAAACACCGTAACAATAGCGCTTGAGAGCTCTAAAAACAATGGAAGCAAAAAACATCCATCCTTTTGCACCAAAGGAAATCCAGCCAAATGAAATAACCCCCCCGGCCTATTTTTGGGTTTCGTGGGAAGCTCACATTGGGCTCAACTCGCATCAAAATTTTGTTTTGATGAAATTTTTTGACATGGTCCTGAGCCGGATTGGTAGATTTTGGCAACGCTGTGTTATGTGTTGTTTTGATTTTGTGAGTGCTTGTTGTTAAGGGGTTCATTGAGAATTCAAGTAGCGTGAAAAAGCCATGGTCTGAAAACAGATTGTGGCTTTTTTTGTCGAAATAATTAGGGCAATTAATTAGCCATTGGAAGGAGTGATGATTATGGCCAAAAATTCTGGCCGGCGTCCTGGTCGACCACGAAAAAATGAAAATGAGTTGCCAATCAAGCCGCCAAAATATTTAAAAGGAGAGGCTTACAATCTCTTTCGCCGGCTTCGGGATCCGTTGACTGAAAATAAGCTGCTTAATAATTTGGACCAGTCATTACTTGAATCGTTCTGTATGCAGTATCAAATTATCCGGGAAAGCTATGCAGTGATCGCAGAGTTTGGGCCGGTCAAAGCAACGACAGAAGTCACAATCATCGACAAAGGTAACTCTGTAAAAAAGATTATTAAGGAAACTGACTTTGATAAAAACCCAGCTGTGACAGCGTTGGGGAATGCTACAAAGGAGTTCCGGCAAATTGCCGATCAGTTAGGTCTTTCACCAAAATCACGTGAAGAGATTTTGAAGAGTGCCAAAAGCGATGACGAAGATGGTAACAAGCCAAAATCTAATATCATCTCGCTGATTAAAGGTAGTGGCACTGATGGTTGATTTAACTCAATCTCATGACGTCATTGGAGCATACAGGGCCAACGATTATTCCGATATTCGGGAACGATACAACGATGCAGCTGTTCAGTATGCATTTGATGTGCTGGATGAAAAACAAATTGCCGGCTATCACATTAGGTTGGCTTGCTTCAGATTCTTACAGGATTTGAAACGGCAAGATGACCCCGACTTCCCGTTTGCTTACGACAAAGAAAAGGCCACCTGGATTAACAACTTTGCAGCATTATGCCCGGAAGCAACTTCCGGAAAGCCAATGAAATTGATGAATTGGCAAAAATTTACGTTCGCACAGATGAATGGTTGGGTTCGTAAGTCTACCGGTACAAGGCGCTTTGTCAAAACGGTTTACTCAATTGCTCGTGACCAGGGAAAAACTTACCTAATGGCCATTCAAATTTGTTATGACTTCCTTTTTGTCGCAGCAGACAAATTTAACCAGGAGATTTTGGCGTCTGCCAATAACTTTGACCAGTCGATGAAGTTGTTCGGCTACGTCAAAATCATGCTACAAAAGTTGATTACGATTCCTGAATTTAAACAGTGGGCCGATGAGGTTGGACTAAAAATTCAATCCAGGACAATTATTCAGACCAAGTTCAACAACAAAATCATTCCTATTTCTCAAGAATCCGGTCGGTTTGATAGTCACCATTTTGTGTTGGCCATTGCAGATGAAATTGGGGAATTGAAGACGTTTGATGGGATTAGCAAAATTACGTCCGGTCAGTCTAAAGTTCCTGATCACATGCTGGTGGAAATTAGTACCTGCTATCAGGATCCAACTGTTCCATTCCATGCAGAACAAGATGGTCTTATTGAGGTCATGGAAAAGGATGATGAACGAGAACTGGACGACCAGCTTTGTTTATTGTGGCAACAGGACAGTCCGGAAGAAATTTATCCGGAAGAAGTTTCGGACTTGGGTTATCGATGCTGGGAAAAAAGTAATCCATTGCTCGGTTTACCAGAGGTTCATGATGTTGCCTTATCCGGATTAATTTCCGGACGAGATGATGCGGTGTTCAACAACAAAGCTGCTGACTACCAGGCAAAGTCGATGAATATCTGGAGCCAATCCAGTGACAAGTCATTCTTAAAGCTACCGGAAATCAATAGCGCAGTTAGTGACAAGCCGTTTGATATCCATGGCCAGCGCGTTTACATCGGAATGGACTTTTCGTTGTCGTCTGATAATACTGCCCTGGCGTTTGTCTATCCGTTTGAAACGGAAGATGGCCAACAAAAATGGTACATCACGCAGCACAGTTTCATTCCCTGGCATGCGGCTGGAAGTATTGAAGCCAAAGAAAAAATCGATGGTATCGAGTATCGAAAATTGGCTCCGGAGTTTTGCACAATTACGAGTGACATCAAAGGGACCATCAACAAAGACCAGGTTTACAGCTGGCTGCTTAATTTTATCCAGGATAACGATCTGCAAGTTGAATTCTTTGGCTACGATGCCATGGGAGTAGATAAGGTGATCCAGCTGCTGGAAGATAACGTACAGTTTCCGCTAGTTCCTGTTAGTCAGCGAACTCAATTTTTGAAGGACCCAACCAAATTTATCCAGGATGCTTTTATCCACGATCAAATTGTGATGCCTAATGATGAGGTACTGATTAAGGCACTATCCAATGCTGTTATTTATGAAGACAAAGTTGGAATTCAGGTAGATAAAAACGCCGGCACGTTAAAAATTGATGTGGACGATGCCCTGGTAAATGCTTTTTATTCGGCCATGTTTGCTTTCGATGATTTTGACGCAAAGGGCGTAACCAAAAAAACAATCATCGATAAGATGTCAGTCGATGACTTGAGAAAATACATTGATGATCCAGACAACGGATTTTTTTAGGAGGAACTATGAAACGAATACTCAAAGCATTTATTGAAAATATTGATTTAGCACTCTTAATAACTGGGAGTGCTTTTTTTATACTCTCAGGCTTTTATTTTGGGAGTCTAGCGGGCTTTCTGACTACTGGAACTATCTGTATTGCATGGGGAGTAATCATTAACGTCTGCGTCAATTCCAGGTGGCCCAATCAGAAGTGATGAAAGGGGGTGATTTAAATGGGATTACTTAACCTTTCCAATTTAGCTAAGGGCATGACAACTCCCCAACCAAACATTCAAGAAGACCCAAAGCAGTTTCTTAATCCGGATTTGGATTTATTCGATGACGCAGCGGTTGCATCTAATAATTTCCTTAAAAATTCTAGCCTGTTTGCGATTTTGAGTTACATCACCAATGACCTGTGTTCCGGAAAATTCATTGTGCCTAATCGTCCGCAGACCCAGAACTTGTTGCAAAATCCGTCGAAGCTAACTTCCGGATCAGCCTTTTGGCAATCGATGTTTATGAACTTGTTAGCGAATGGAGAATCATTTGCATACCGGCAACGTTCTAGCAATCAGCAGGACTATCAGTGGATTCCGTTACGGCAGTCACAGGTTTCAACTTTCGTTCTATCGGATG
This sequence comes from Fructilactobacillus myrtifloralis, assembly GCF_024029335.1. NCBI lineage: Bacteria > Bacillati > Bacillota > Bacilli > Lactobacillales > Lactobacillaceae > Fructilactobacillus > Fructilactobacillus myrtifloralis. The sequence goes on from NZ_CP097116.1 coordinate 1,441,014, forward strand.
CTTCGGGCCTTGTTTACAACATTACCTTCGACGAGCCGGAATTGGGACCGCTTCGAAACGTGTCGATGAATGACGTGATTCATTTGAAATTGGTTTCGAACAACGGCGGGCTAACCGGAATTTCACCACTGTTTGCATTAGGCGAAGAAATGACAATTCAGCAAAAATCTAATGCTCTGACTCAGCGAGCCCTGGACCAAGGAAATTCGGTTCATGGAGTCGTTAAGGAAAACAAAGATGGCCTGCTAAATGAAAAGGAAAAAACCTTAAGAGCTCGCAAGCTATCGAAAGATATGCGGGACACCGGGCTAGTAGTCGTTGACAGTTTGGAAGACTTCACTCCGATTGAAATGAAGTCGGATGTGGCCAACCTGTTGAAACAGACCGATTGGACCACTGATCAGTATTGCAAAGTCTACGGCGTGCCACCTTCGTTATTTGGTGGAAAAGGGGACCAGCAAAGCTCGGTAGACATGGAAGCTGACATTTACTCCAGGGCCTTGAATCGATTTAAGAATCAGATCATCAGCGAACTGGAATTTAAATTACAGACCAAGGTTGATTTGGATTTGCGTTCAGTTACGGATCCAGATGGCAGCAAGTATGCCAAAACAATTGCAGACCTAACGCAAAAAAAGGCAATCGATTCAGCGACTGCCATGAAAATGCTTAATTCCAACGGTTTTGTCCCGGACGAATTCATGAATTCCGCACTGAAAGGAGGTGATAACAATGGCAACAACGATTCAAATTAAAGGACCGGTTCTGTCTAATGATCAAGCTGCTTTCTATTCCTGGATTGGACTGGATGAAGATAGCTTTGTCAGCTATTCAGCAATTAAGAATCAACTTGATAACACGTTTGCAGCTGATGATGTTGTGTTGGAAATCAATTCTCCTGGAGGCGATGTAAACGCAGCTTCAGACATCTATTCAGAGCTTCGAAAATGTGCTCAAAACAACAAGAACACGATTATTGCGAATATCACTGGGATGGCGGCTTCGGCCGCCTCTTTTATTGCCATGGCAGCGGATGAAATCAACATGGCGCCTTTATCTAAATTCATGATTCACAAAGCTGGTGCAGAAATCTCAGGAAACTCTGACGACATGGACTATGTTTCGTCCGTTTTAAACCAAACCGACGAACAGTTGGCCGATGTTTACGCAGCGAAAACTGGAATGGATAAAGGAAAGATTTTGAACATGATGGCTCAAGAAACTTACATCTCTGCTACCGAAGCAGTTGATATGGGATTCGCCGACAAAGTGATTTATGAACCGTCTAGCAAATCTGGTAATTCAATCACTAATTTTGCAACCGAGTTCCAAATCACAGCGATGGAAAAGAGAGCTTCTAACTTAAAGCTTCCTAGTCAGGAACAAATCAACAAGTTTAAAGCTCTCCAGGATTCTGAACCGAATGGGAAGCCGGGCAAAGAACCTGAACCGGTTAAACCCAATAATCACAAAAAAACGCCGCGAGAGATTTATCTCGCCAACGCACAGAAATTAAAGGAGACTACTAATGGTAAATAACTTGAAAAAAGCGGGTCTAAACATTAATGATGCGCAAAAAAAATACACCGATTTAAGCAATCAGTTAGCCGAAGCTTACGAAGCTAAAGACAAATTGATGAGTAGTGAAGATGCTTCGGTAACCGATTTGAAAGCAGCGGCTGAGAAAGTTGAAACGTTGCAGGCAAAGGTCGGCATTGCGAAAAGCGATTACGAAACTGCTAAAAATTCACTGGACGACGAAAACAAAATTCCTGTTGATGACAAAGGGAATCCTGCTGGAAATCCAGATAATTCTCAAAAAGCTGTTTTTGGGAGTGATATTTACAATTTAGCTAGAAAGAACTTTGGTCAAATTGTAAATGTGGCCACCGAAAGTGATGACGATACTCTTGCAGTTACAATCCCAGTTGATCAGCAAACTACCATCAACGAGATTCGGAAACAACGGACTGATTTTTCGCAAGAATTTCATCACGAATCGGTTGGCACTTTAACTGGTAGTCGGGTTGTGCAAACAGATACCAACTTAATTCCGCTACAAGATTTAACAGATGGAGAAACAATCAGTCTACAAGACGTTAATAACCTTAAAACGATTTCTTACGCTGTTCATACTTATGCGACTGCCACTAAATTGACTAATAATCTGCTGAATGATTCGAAAGAGAATTTACAGGCTTATGTACTGAAATGGATTGCTTTGTCACAAGTATTAGGTCGTTCACAAGTTTGTCTGAGAGCATTGAATCAATTGTTTGTTGATTCCGTGGACAAAAACGGAAGCACGATTAAAGCGCCTAAATCAATGCTCAAAATTACTAAGCTTGATGATGTGCTCGATTTGGTATTGCCAGGATCCGTTCTTGATGGTGCGGTGACAGCTAGCTCAAAGGCTAAAATTTACGTAACTAATTCCGGATTCCTTAAACTGGCTAAGGTAAAGAACAATAAGGGTGAATACATGCTTCAACCAGATGTAACTAACCCTAGCATTTACCGCTTCGAAGGCAAGGAAATTAAAGCCGTTGAAAATTCTATGTTCAAAGATAAAGAAGGTAATTCTCTCTTCACTAAGTTGCCTAAAAACGCTGAACCAATCATCTTTGGTGACTTGGATTATTCCGGCACTGTCTACGATCGTATGGCCAGCCGAATTGATTTGGACCCGTCACTTGCATTCCTGGACAACGCAAATGTTATTCGATTCATTGACCGGTTCGATTCAAAGGTAATGCAACCGGATGGCTTTGCTATTGGATACTTCAACAACATTGCTGATCAGGTGCCAATGATTTCTACTAACACTTCATCAACGGATGACAACTCAGGGAGCAAGTAATGTTTAATTACCAGCTAGACAACGATGAGACGCTTGAAGAGTTCAAAAACTTCATGAACATTTTAAGCGATAATGATGACTCTATTTGCCGGATGTGTCTTAAAGCAGCCGAATCTTACGTGCAAAATGCAATTGGATTTGAACTACCAAGCTTTTATGCCAAGGGCAGCGATGCTTATGACCTCTACAAGCAAGCCGTCTTTGCTTTTGCTGGTACTAACTTTACCAATCGAATTGCTTACGCTGATTCGGCTCAATATGAATCAAATCTGACTGGAAAATCTTACATTGGGAGTTTACGAGGCATGTATTTAATTGAACTAGAAAACGCCGAAAAGGCAGGTGACAAAGGATGAAAATTCCCAAGTTATCTGCCTTTTGTTATACGGTTCAATTTTATGAATTGGTTGATGATTGCATCGATGAAAACACTGGCCAGAGTAAGCCAATTTCCATGCCTACTTTCAAAGCAAAAGCAGCGCCGTTAAAGCGGAGCCGCGGGATGCAGTGGCGGGCTAACGATTTAAAACTGGGAGACACGGTTGACATCATGGTTCGTCACGATGACCGGATTTCAGAGCAATTGCAGGTTCGCTACGACGGCGAACTATGTAACATCATTAGCTATCAGCCGGATGATTCTTTCAGTTTTGGTGGCTATGACATTCTAACAATCCGGCAGGTCAGTGAAAGGAATTAATCATGGATGATTTAGACGCACAGCTGGCCGAAATGCAGAACATGCTTTCTAAAGTAGTTCCGGACACTGAGAGAAAGACGCAGATTACTCAAGCCGGGGCCAAGGTCTTAAAGTCCAATTTGGAAAAAACGACCAGACAAAAGCATTACCGAAAAGGTGAGCATAAGCATTTGGCCGACAACGTTGTTTCTCAAGCAAAAGATATCGATAACATCAAAAATGGTAATTCAATCGTTGGTTTTAATTACGATAAGACCAGAAAAATCGATTGGGGTGTCCGAGCCATGTTTTTAAACAACGGAACCTCACATCACCTGGTAGGTGATCACTTTGTTGATGAAGTTGTAAATAACTCAAAGGCCGATATTTTTAAGGCAATGGTTGATGAATATCAACACACAGGAGGTGGGAATTAATGCTACTTCCAGTTGTTCAAGTGGCCAACTTGATCAAGTCGTTTGATTTGCCTTGGGTTAACAAGGTGGTTTCTAGTTTGACTGTCCCATCACTTGATGGAACGGACAAAACAACCATCGTTCTTTCTGAGGTGCAAAACACTCCAACTGGTCATGCTAATGATGACTTCAAGGCATGGTTGGCCACTGTTGAAATTCAAATTTATTACAAAAAAGTAGCCAATTTTAACTTGATGGCTGCGGAAAATGACTTAACACACAAATTAACTAAAAAAGGCTGGACGATTGAGCGTTCGGATCCACATGTTACGGATCCGGAATCGCATCAAATCACCCGGGCCTTTTTTGTTAGCAACGTTTTAATTGAAAAGGAGAAGAGTAATGGCTGATAACGAAGCTGTACCAACTACAATTGCTACGCACGGTATTGAACTGTGTATTTTAGCGATCAAAGATAAAAAAGGCCAGGTAATTACTGGACCAAATGGTTTGAGTGAAACGGGCATTTATTTCATTGATGGAAATGAACGAGGAACCACGCAAGCCAACATCACTGGAATCGAACAGAAAGGTCAAGCACAATGGGCTAACGATTCTAAGAAACGAGTTAACTATGGTAGTCCAGAAATTGAAGTTGCATTGACCCTTTTAGATGCGGATGAAGAGCCGATGAATAAGTGCTTGGGTACCTACACAGACTCAACGACTGGCATTACAGTTCGGAGCGGTTCAACTAAGCCGAACGTAGCGATGATTCTTGTTTCCAAAAAATATGATGGGAACAAAAAATATGAATGTTTCGCAAACGGGAACATGATTCTACCAGGTTCCAATCACCAAACTGATAATACGAATCAAACTGCTGCTAACCCGGCCTTCACCTATTCAGCGCTTGCTCCACTTGATAAGGATGTATTCCTGGATGACAAGGGTAACCAGCAATTGATGGGAACTACTACGAACGCAGACCCTAAGTTTGACTTGAAAAAATTATTTGATGTTGTTTTCCCTGGTAACAAGTATGGGACTACGACAGCGAGTAACAGCTAGTCAAACGATTAGCGTACATTACCAGGATACAGATGGGGAAGCCATCGAGGGATTAAGTGACAAGCATATTACTGGCAATCCTGGGGATTCGTATGAAATTAATCGTCCGGATGCTCCAGGTTATGAGTATCAAAAGTCGACAATTCCTTTGAATGGGACAATCACTTCTGATCAGAGCGCAGTAGTAACTTACCAGAAAAAACAATAACTAAAATCAGTCGCCACTGAAATGCACAATTCGGGTAACCGGGCGGCTTTTTTCATTAGGAGGAACTCATGGCCACTTTAAAGTTGAATCTTCAAAACATCGGATTAAAAAACACAATTTCGTTAAAAAAGACGGTGGAAAACCGGAAAAAATTTAGCAAATTAGCTTTAAAAATGAATGATGTTCAGATTGAATCGACCCAGGAACAGCTGAAAGAATTAGACGATGACACTGACGTTAAAATTGCCGAATTAAGGGAAAAATTGGCAAAAACTGATTCACTAGTTGAATCTGTCAAGCTCAAAAAAGAAATCAAACGGATGAACCTTCAACGTGAACTGAATGAGTTGGAAAAGACTCCAGAAGATGCTAAAAAAGCTGAATCATTAATTGATGAAATGAATCAAGGTTTAATTGACGCGCTAGGTTTGTCAGACGAACAAGCTGATGAATTTAACAGCTACGCTCCGTCAACTTTTGAAATTGCACAGGCAGTTAGTTACATTAACAGTCGATTTGCCGGGATGAGCGATGCAGACTTTAAAACAGCTACGAAAGAACAAAGTGGTGCGCCACAAGACCCAAAAGCAAGCTAGCCCGGTTAGTGAAGCAAAGTGTTGATTTACAAAAAGAGATTGCCGACACAAACTACTTTTTCAAGCAGATGTTCGAAAATTTTGGGGTCGTGCCATCTCAAATTGCTAATGAAGACTTTGATGAACTGATGGAAACGCTAGCTGCACAGCCAAAGGAAAAACGGACATTTAGGACTTACGGATACTCAGTCGAAGACAAAACGGATGATGTATCCGCCGGCATTAATTTTTAAAGAAAGGAGGTAAACCATGCAAACATCGTTTCAAATGAACACTAAAATCGCCTTGGATACAGTTGGTGCTGAAGACTCTCTAAAAAGCTTTAATCGGGCCATGCAGACCAACGTTAACGCCATGAAAAATGGAATTGCACAGGCAAACGCCCTGGGCGATGCTTACGGTGCCAATCAGGCCAAAATTGACGGTCTCGGTAACGTTATGACCACTTTGCAAAACAAAATTGAGACCTTGCGAAACAAGCAGGAAGGCTTAGACGTAACAACGAAGTCCGGCGCTGATCAGTATCTAAAATTGCAGACACAGATTGAAAAATCAGAGTCGCAGCTGGCAAAGTATTCTGCCCAGCAAGAAGCTGCTACGCAAAAAAACAATTACTACAAAAGCGGCCTTGAGGAACTACAACGAGGTTACCGTTTATCTAGTCAAGCCTCTGAAGCTCACGTTACTCGGCTTGAAGCTGAGGGTCGTTCTTTAGATGCAACAAAGGCTAAGCTGGAAGGTACCAAGCAGGGTTTGACTAGCTTAACTGAACAGTTGAAAATCCAGGATGCTGAACTGCAAAATGATAAGAATAAGCTAGACGAAGCCCGGGCCAAGTATGATTCATTAAAGTCAACGCTTTCCCAAATGAAATCGGCCGGCCGAGAAAATACGTCAGAGTACAAAGCTCAAGAAGAGCAACTGAACAGGCTTAAATTAAGCCTGGATAAAGCTTCCGAAGCTTACATGGTTCAATCAACTAGAGTGGACAAGACCAAAACCAGCATGGCAGAGGCCAAGTCTGAAATAGGACAATTAAACCATCAAATTAATGAAATAAATCCAAATCCTTTCAAACGTCTAAGTAATGCGATTCAGGAGACTAATGAAAAAGGTCGAGAACATCGGTCTATTTTTAAAGCAGCATTTGCTGCAAACATTGTTTCCAATGCTGTTATTAGTGGCTGGGCTCATTTAACCGGTTCAATTGGTGAAGCAACTAGAGCCGGAATGGAATATGACAAACAGCAGCAGAAAATGGTAGCTGTTTGGACCACGTTAACCGGTCATCGTAAAGATGCACAGGGAATGGTTGAAGATGTAAATAAATTGTCTGTGGCCACCGGTCAATCAGCAGAGCAAACCGACGAACTGGAACAAAAGTTCTACCACTTGCATTCCAGCAAAGACGAAGCCCACGATATGACTAAGGCCATGCTCAACATGGCCGACGCCGTTGGATTGAATGGCCAACAGATCGACGCGGTTTCGCAAGACATGACGAATGCCCTTTCTCGTGGAAAGGCTAGTGCTGGGGAAATTAACCAAATCACCCAATACTTCCCGATGTACCGTGAGGAACTTGCCAAGAGCAAAAACGTTACCGTTCAACAACTTAACGAAATGGTCAAGCAGGGTAAAATTTCTGCTGACGACATGGAAAAAGTTTTTGAAAAACTTGGTAATGTTAAGTACGGCAAGGCTGCAGAAAACATGCTTTCAACAATGCAGGGTGCTGAACGTGTCATTAGAGCTCGGGTTCCAGCATTAATTGGTGCTATTGAAAAACCAATTATGGAATCTAAGAATCCAATGTATCTCGCTGTTTCTAGATGGGTTTCCGATCCAAGAACGGAAGCAGAATTTAAAAAAGTTGGTCAATCAGCAGCAGCTGGAATTAACACCATTACTAAGGCATTTTCAAAGGCGTTTAATGTTAAGGATAGTCAAAAAGCTATGGATAACATGGTTAATGGATTGGCTAAGGGAATAACTAGCATAAGTAATTCGATCGCTGCGCATGCAAAAGACATCAAAGGGTTCTTTGAAGTCTTTAAGGAAACTGGATCCGGAACCTTTAAAGTTCTTATTCAAACATTAAAAGATTTAGCCCCAGTGATTAAAATTGTTGGTGAAGCTGCTAGTGAACATCCTAAAGCGTTCGCTGCTTTTGCAAGTAGTATGATCATCACAAGCAAAGCTTCATCAATAATGAATGCAGCTTTGATGCCAATTGCTGGAACTTTTAGAATGATTTATGGACCATTTGCAGCAGTAAATGGATTATTCAAAGGGTTTAAGGGGATTAAAGTTGCTGAAGACGCCAGCAAAATCACGAAATCATGGGCTAAGGTAGGACCTGCCTTTCGAAGCACTGCAAGTGGTTTTTCAAAAATGGCGAAGTCTGCTACACAAACGGCTGTTTCTGTTGGAAAATCAATGGCATCAATGGCTGTTTCAGTTGTTAAATCATTGGGACGGATGTCAATCGCTTTTGCTACCAATCCATTTGGATTAGCAATCCTGGGGGTCACTGCTTTAGTTACTGCCGTTGTTTTTGCTTACAACAAAATTAAGCCGTTCCGAGACTTCATTAATGGATTGGGACGTGGCATCGTAAAGGTCTTTAAATCAGTCGTTGATTTTTTCAAGCACAATTGGAAAGACATTGGGTTAATTATTCTTAATCCATTCGTCGGTATTCCAAAAATGCTTTATGACAAGGTTAAGCCATTCAGGGATTTTGTTAACACAACAAGGAATCTCATCTTTAGCGGTTTTTCTGCCATCGGGAAATTCTTTGTTAGCTTCTGGAATGGGACATCTAAAGCGTTTAGTTCCGGACTACATTTCGTTGAAAGCATTTGGCATTCCACCTGGACAACGGTTGCTAATGTTGGTAAAGGAATTTGGAACGGTATCACTTCGTTCTTAAGTGGTTTCTGGAATGGCATACGTAATGTTTTTAACTCATCGTTAAGATTTGTTTCTAGCATTTGGACCAATTCATGGAATACCGTGGCCAACATCGGTAAAGGAATTTGGAACGGTATTACTTCATTCCTAGGAGGTTTCTGGAATGGCATCCGTAACATCTTTAATTCGTCATTGAAATTTGTCTCGAGCATTTGGTCAAACACCTGGAATACGGTCTTTAATTTCGGTAAAGGAATTTGGAATGGAATCTCCGGAGCTTTCGATGGATTTATAAAAGGTGTCCGGTCCGTGTGGGATTCAGTTACACACTTCCTGGGTAAAGCTTGGAGTGATACCTGGAACGGAGTAATTAATACCGCTAAGAGTGCCGTGAGAACGGTTGGCCACGTTGTTGCAGACATTGCTAACGGGGTTATCAAGCCGATCAATAAAATGCTAGACAAAATCCGAGATGGGATTAATTGGATCCTGGATAAAGTTGGCGCCCACAAAATCGGTAAGTTTGAAATTCCGATGGTCCGTTATGCCAACGGTACACCGGACACCCACCAGGGCGGCTTGGCCATGGTGAACGATGGACCAGGTTCGAATTTCCGTGAAATGTACAAGCTACCGAATGGCCAAATCGGAATGTTCCCGAACAAGCGCAACATGATTGTTCCACTGCCGGCCGGCACGTCTGTTTTAGATGGTGAACGTTCAGCCAGAATGGCTAAGCTGATGGGCATTCCTACTTACAAAGGTGGAATTGGTGGTTTCTTTAGTGGTCTTTGGGATGGTGCCAAAGACATTGTTGATGATGCCGAGAAAATCATTAAAAACCCAGCTAAATTCATGGAATCAACACTGAGTCATTTCTTAGGTGGTTTCTCATCAAACATCAAGTTGGCCAGTGAAATCATTACGCATTTCCCTGGTAAATTAGCTAGTGAATCGATTAACTGGGTTAAAAAGCTCTTTACCGATTTTGCCGGCGATGGCGGCGGTGGCCGTGGCGCTCCATCAGGACACGGTGTACAACGTTGGCGTGATCAGGTTGTTGCTGCATTAAAGGCTAACGGCCTTTCTAGTAGTGATGGAATGGTCAACAAGGTTCTTCGCCAAATCGCGACTGAATCCAGTGGTAACGAAAAGGCTGTACAAGGTGCAATTGGTGACATCAACAACGTTACTGGAGACTTGGCCAAGGGACTAATGCAAGTTACAGGCTCAACATTCCGTGCAAATGCTTTCCCTGGTCACAACAATCCATTCAATGGTTACGACAGCTTGCTAGCCGGCCTTAACTATGCGAAAAAACGATACGGTAAGGATCTATCGTTCTTGGGTAATGGACATGGTTATGCGAACGGCGGTTACATTAATCAACATCAACTGATTGAAGTGGCCGAGGGCAACATGGGCGAATTCGTCATTCCAACGGATCCAGCCAAACGGCCACGTGCTGAACAGCTGATGGATGAAATTAATGCGCGGTTTGCATCTGATGGGGCATCGCCACATCGGAATGGAAGTAATGGATCCGGAAATGGTCTAGAACAACAAGTCCAGGACTTAAAAGGCATGGTTGCCGACTTGATTAAGTTGCAGCAGCAGACAATCATGGCTGCCAAAGGAACAACAGTTGCGGTTCAAAGCACAGCTGAGGACCCACGGAAACGTTATATCCGTGATGCCAACAACGGGGCCATTGAGGGTTATCAGAATTTGCTAGGAGGTGCTTAATTTGCAACCAGAACTCTATTTGATGATTGACGGCCAACCTGAGTTCAACGTTAAGGATAAGTTGCCGTTTGTAGATTACATGGGCCTTGATTCTGATAATCCAGTAGTGGCTAACAACTACCAGGAGTTCACGGGCCAAGATGGAAGTCTATTTAACAGTTCCGTGATTCAAAAGCGGACGGTTAACTTGAAATTCTATTTTCACATCGATAACTATCCAGATTATCGGAACAAAGCTCATCAGATTAATCAATTCTTTCATCAAAAACGAATTTACCGGATCCGTGACAATTCTGAACCAGCCTTGGTTCAATTCTGCCGGCCGACGACTTTCCCAATTCAGCCGGTTGATAGTGGAAGCCACGATTGCACAATTTCGGTCCCAATGGAAAATCCGACGGGCTACAAGTTCTCCAGGTATGATTCTTTGAATCAAAATGACCTGTGGGATGATTACCCGTTGAGCTGGGATGTCCCAATAATCCAAGCCGAAGATTATCATTTTCAAGATGAATTTAGCTTTCAATTATTGAATCCTGGTGGCGTTCCAGTGGATCCTTACGCAGAACGTCACGATTTAAAAATCTATTTAGATTGGTCCGGCCCGTTAATTTCACTACGCAATTTAACCAATTCTTCTTCATATGCCTTTTATGGCCAGAATGACCATAATCGTCGAATTGTAATTGACGGATGTGAAACGTATCAAGATGGCGCTCAGATTAGTGAGCAGACAGATTTCGGCAGCTTGAAACTTGAACCAGGATTTAACCACATTGTAGTTGGGGGTTGTCGCCATTTTGAGGCTCGTTTTAAGTTTCCGTTTATTTACGTTTGATAGGAGGAATTATGGATATTGCTAAAAAAATTGATAACTCCACCTATACTTTCATTGGATTTGAGCCAGCATGGGGCAAAGGCTCTTGGGGAGCTACTAGCATCATCTGTATCAGCGATGATGGCTTAAATTGGCGGACAGTTGCTAAACTACCGCAACTAGGTGGATTACGTGATCATAGCGTTACCAGGTACAAAGATTCGTTTTATATTGTTGGTACTTTGGCCATTTATCGAACTAAAGATTTTTCTCACTTCGAGCAATTAGCTGCGCCTTTTTACAACAACAATCTAGATTCTAAATGGGCTCCGGATTTATTTCAGGATAAATTTGGAGGTTATCACGTTGTGTTAACAGCTACCCGTAAACATGCCGATATGGGCGAAGGGCATCGGATGGTGTTCATTTTCGATTTAGATTTAGACAAGGGTGTGTTTACCAATCAATGGCAGCGAGTTGCAATTGATTGTGGTAACGACATCGATGCTTCGATTCAATATTTCCAGGGAAAATACTACTGTTTTATGTCTCATGGCCATGTTTATGTATCCGATCATTATTGGGGTCCTTATACTCACTGCAACACTAATTTGCCAGAAACATTTAACGGTAAAATCGGGTATGAAGAAGGCCCCCAAGTTTTAATGACAAATGACCGGCCGTTGTTATTTACGGATAAATTACACACGGATCCTAGCAAAGGGTGGAACCAATCTTATGTAGTCCGGCGTTCAGTAGATGGTTTGACAAAATGGTCTGATGAACAAGAACTAATTTGTGACGCAGGTCAAACACAAATGCGTCACGGTAGTTTCCTTTATCGAGGGCAACCACCAGTTTTACAGGATTATTTTCCAGACGTTGTTAGCAATTCATCGTTAGGAACGAAGGTGAGTTAATGACTGATACCAGATTAATTGTGCAAGGAAATTACTTAGAAAATAATTTAAAGGCCAAACTGTCACAGAGTTGCGTTCAACGCAGCTCTTTTTATATTCAGTGGGAAAAGAATGGGGTGTGGCAACTTCAATTCGTCGCAATGGAAGATGGGTCCACTGCTTATGACTTACTAACCGACCAAGCTAGCATTTGGTATCAGGGCCAAGAATTCATCATTAAACAACTGGCCATCGATTATTCATCCGGTTTTAACACTAAAACTGTGGTGGCCACTCATGTTTTTTCTGAATGCCAATATCTAGTTAAGCGGGATGTTAGACCAGGAGTGTTAACTTATCGGCCGGCCGACATCATGAGTTTTGTCTTCGATGGCAATTCCAATGGATTTACCTGGGACGTTAGAGGAAATTTTGATGGTCAACAAATTGAAAATTTGGGGAACATTAATGGCCAGGACGCATTGAAAAAGATTGTTGAAAAGTGGCCAGATGCGATTATCTATCCTGATAACCGGCATATCGTCATTTATCAGCACGATGAATTTGCGAAAAATCATGGTAATCGGCTTGGCTACATGTACAACGCTGCTGAATTCAAATTTAGTTTTGATAGCACGAATGTTACTAACCAGGTTTGGTGCATTGGCAAGGCGAAAGATAAACCGGATGGGGCTCCGGACAATGCACCGACAGAATATTTTTTTGAACCATTTCTGGTCACACTAGATGACAGTATTCAGCAATGGACGCATGGTCATCCTCACGAAGCTGCGGTTATTAGCGATGATCGTTTTACGGACCCAAATTCAATGCGTCAATACGCAATTAGCAGTTTGAATCCTCATCCAAATTTAGTCGTTGAGGTAACTACGAGGGATCACCGTCAACCGGTTCCCTGCGACATTGTAAGATGCCAGATTCCCGAAAATAACATCAATCTCGACGTTGAAACAGTTAGCTTTACGTTCTACCCCTGGGATGATTCACAAGTTAATCAGGTGACCCTTAATGATAATGCTAGGACCATTTTTGACTACAACAATTCACTGCGGTCTAAATCCTATCTAGATTTAGGCAAATTAAATAGAAAAATGATGAAAGATTTTAAATAGCATTTAAATTGAGGAGGTGTTTTTATGAATTATGATTTTAACCACATCAAAACGGAAGATACCAACGATCTCAGTTACATGTGGATCCCGTTGGCAACAATTGTCGATGGAGTTAGACACGGAGCTTATGGAATCGATGTGCGGGAATACATTGCACGTGGATTTGAAAGCGTAGCAAGCCAAATGACACTGCTTAATGCAGCCGTTGCGAGAGTTAATAGCAAAATTGAAACCGTTGAAAACCAACTAACCGAAGTTGTGGCCGGCCGAACCATTGATGGTGAAGTTAAAAAAGCCAGAGTTGACGTTGAGGGAAACGTTTATAAAGATTTGGGAACACGAATTAATCAGATGGAATTGTCATCTGTTACTTCTGACATTAAAGTCGGGACGTCAGAGTTCGACAAAACCACTTTATGGATTGAAAACATTGACGATCCAGATTCCGAAATTGAATTTGTTGATGTTGGACATGATGAAAATGATCCAGGAATGCCGGTTGGAATCGAAACAATTCAAGCTAAAGATATTGAACTTGATGATTAAAAAAGGAGGACTTTATGGGGTCAGCAAAGAAAGAACTTCGCAACAAAAAAACTGGCGAAGTAATTTTGCCAAAAACAAGTTGGGACATGATTGAGGGGATTCCTGATGATTTGCTAACGTCGGATGACGTGAACATCGGCCAAATGAACACTCAAATTCCTAAACTTGGGAAAAATGTTTACCAAGTAGAAAACTTTTCGAGCCGGGTAATCAAACTAAAGGACTTTGCCGTTTACGTTTTCTCCGGAACATTTGAATGTGATAAAGAATTGTTCACTGATAACTTCCATAAATGGGGAACTCCGGAAGTGGTTTTATTCTATTTACCAGAGGAATTAAAGACTAATTCCAATCACGTGCAGCAAATAATCGTAAGATCTCCTGGACCAATTAGCAGCAGGGGATTTTCTTTTAACGAAATTTTGTTCCGGGAACTTTGGGGAACCATTTCATTTGACGGATTCTTCCGGAACGACAACACGGATCCAAGTAACGACTTTTCGCAGCGAACCAAGTTGGATGTTAGTGCGATTATCATGACGATTTAGAGAAGGAGAAATTTAAATGGAATTTTATGTAAAAATTGACGATTATGGGCGGATGAGCAATGTTTCCAAAACGCCTTTTGATAAGTCGACCGCCGTTGAAGTTAACGACAAATACGCACCTTTTTTTGATAATGAGCATTTAAGTTATTTTCAGTGGCAAAACGGTGAACCAATTTCGGTCGCTTTTCCAATTAATGTTTTGTCGTTGGAGCAAAAGATTATGCAGGAAAAATTGGAAACTTTGAAGAGTAACGATAAAGATTTTTCAACAAATTTCGACCAAGTTCAAGGAACGACTAAATTTCTGATGGAAACGGTTATGAATTTGGTTTCTGAAGTGAAAGACCTAAAAGCAGAATTGAAAAATCAACGTTCTCAATCTGAACAGGAAGACGATAAAGAAGGTGAGAAATAATGGTTATGGAAATTAAAACGTTACGTGATCAGTTGAAAGTAATCTATGATTGGGGCCTTTACACTGACCAGGAAATTGCTGCTCATGTTAAGGACGGATCAATTACTAAAGCTGATTTTAAATTCATTACTGGGAAATCATACGACAAATTTATGAGCGAGATGAATGAAGATGAGTAATTTTGACATTGTTGCTTTAACGTCTGGTCAAGATGATGGCACCAATCAACAACACCAGGTGATGCCACAGACAACGCCTGAAGCAGTAATTGGATTGAAAAAATGGATGGATAACGTAGACAAAACGCTTGAAAGATTCACCGGTAAAGATGCTAACGGAAATGCTTCCAATCTGTTGACTAAAAGTGACTTAACAAATTTTGCCACCAAGGCATACGTTGATGATGCAAAAACATCGGCCAAACAATATGCAGACGTAATTTCTCAAAAAATCAAGAATTTTGGGGTTCAAAAAGTTAAAGATAAAACAGATGCTAATGATCTAACCAAGTTTGGAATTTACGTTAAAACCATGTATGAAACGCTTTCTAACTTGCCACCTTATGACACCATCAACAAAACTGGAGCTCTTATTGTGATTCCGAGCGATACAATCATTTACCAGAAATGGATTAGCTTTGACCTTCAGTGGTATGAATATGCACGCTCCGTTCAAAATAAACCTAATGCTCGATGGGCACTTTGGGCCTACAAAGCATACTAGCTACTAATTTTAGTAGCTTTTTTATTTTGAAAGGAGGTGAAGTCATGCAGATTTTCGGTTTATCGCTTGAGGACCTTGCCTCAATTGTCGGAATCATTGGTGGAGCTGCTACCGTTTTTAGCTGGGCATTCAACAAAATTGTTGTGGATCCGTTAAAAGATGCCATCCACAATCTATCGTCAACAGTTGACCGATTGTCAGACACCAATGAACGACAAAACAAGGAAATTCAGCAAGAGTTGCACGATCATGAGATGCAGTTGCAAGCTCATCAGCTGTCGATTAACAACATCAAGGAAAAGCAGGAAGATTTGGAGGATAAAAATGAGTAATATTTTGCAGTACATTGATTTAGCAGATTTATTGGATCCGACCGTATTGGTTGTTTTCGGGGGAATTATTATTAAGATTATTTCACCGTTCATTAAGGCCAAACATCTGGACCAAAAGGCTACAAACATTTTCAATGCGGCCAAAGTAGCTTGCACGTTTGCAGCTAAGCAGACGGGCCTTGATAATGACCAGAAACGGATGCTAGCTGAAAAACAATTAGTACAATGGGCGGCAGATCATAAAGTTAAATTGAACAAAGAACGTACCGCAGCTACTATCGAATACGCTTACCAATTTTTGAAAAACGGGAGCGTTATTGATATCAAGCAAGACAACCACAACGTTGACCAGGATTCGGGATTGAAAACCGGAATCGTTCAGAGCGGTTCTGCTAATTTACCCAACATGGATCCAAAATTTAAATATCAGATTGAACAAAAACAAGGAGGCAAAAACTAATGGCTGATTTTCCTTTAGTAGTAGATGTAGCTAAGTTTCAAGATAGTTCTGTCGATTTTTTCCAAAGCTTGAAAGACCAGGGCGTCCAATCGGTAATCGTTCAGTTAACCGCTGGCTCAAAAGGGCATCCATATTCCAAGAACCCTAAACGAGCAGAACAAGTAGCCAATGCACGAGCAGTTGGACTTCGGGTCCATGCTTATCATTATTCCTACGCATACGGACACGATGACATGCTGACCGAAGTTGATAACTTCATGGAAGAATTCCGGGACCTCGGTTTTGACCCGAGCAATGATTTTGCTTTCCTGGATGAAGAGGATAATTCAAACAATCCAAATCCAGCCACGGATGATGTTAATACTTGGACGGATGCCGTTTTCAATGCCGGCGTTCGTAATGTAGGTGTTTATTCGATGGCAAGTTGGTTCACGAGTGGACGAATCAACTTCGACGCTTTACACTGTAAATTCCTTTGGGTTGCCAATTACGGAGTTAGCCAACCGGGTGTTGATAACACTTCCGTTTGGCAATTTACTGACAATTTCTTTAATGTAGATTGTTCCTATGACTTCTTCGGAAATCTAACTGGCACACCAATTCCATCTACTGAGGATACTGTTCAACCACAACCAGTACCACAGACAGATTATGCAATTACACCAGAGAACGGGGGCTTCATTGCTAACCAGACAATCAACGTCCGGATGGCACCTACAACATCAGCGCCGGTTACTGGACAACTGGAATCAGGCGATGGGATTGTCTATTACGGTTATGTGCTAAATGAAGGTTTTGTTTGGATTGCATACAAAAACGCTAGCGGACAAGATCGATTCTGCGTCTGCCGTGAACAAGGTGGCCCAGCTTGGGGTACATTTAACTAAATGATACAATTGAATCGGTAACGCGGCATCGTTACTACTACTTACTTATGAAAGACCCGACTACCTAATTGGTGGCCGGGTCTTTTTTTGTTTCGTTTGAAATGCAATTTGAAACGCAAATGTAGAGAATGCTACAGAACAGCAGAAATAGAAAAAGGAGAATGACTAATGTCATCCTCCTTTTAATTTGCTTTGTTTTTGCCGACTTTTTGCCGACTTTTTTTATCAAAGCATGCAACTTAATGGAAATGTAGAAAATGTAAAATGCCTTTATAGCAGTGTTTTGAGACTGTATGGCACTAAATGAAAATACTTAATGGAGTCGGCGGGATTTGAACCCGCGTCCGAATATGTCGCCACTTGAACATCTACACTCATAGGTTGATTATTTAAATTTCACTTTTCATCGC